>NZ_JBQFSM010000002.1:0-711293 GCF_056538005.1 Ruegeria sp. BI11
CACCAGCCCCCACATGAAGAAAAGGCGCGTCACCCCAAATCTCGACAGCCGTCAAACCAGCCAAAACATCGACTTCTTCAACAGTATCCGGACAAAGCGGACACTAGGAGTTGCCTCCCGTAAGTCCAGTTCACGGGAACAACTTGGATGACTACTCCTCGATCTTGAGGATCAGAGGAGTTTCAATCTTCGCGTCAACATCGAAAGTTGAGCGCCCGGTATGGTTCAGGTGACGTCCATAAGTATGAAGTGAAACTGCCACTTTGTCGCCGTTGTTAACGACGCTGTGGATGTCTTCCGGTAGACAGCAGACTGCGGTGCCGGGGTAGAGCGTCTCCTCCTTGGTTGGTACAAGGTCCGCGAAACCGGGCTTGGAGCCATCGTCTAATCGTTGATAGTTGGTTTCGTGTTCCTGCCCCTCAATCCCGGATACGACTGCCCAAGTCTTGTGATTATGGGCTTCTACACCTCGCCCCGGTGCCCAAGCGATAGCAAAAACTGCAAGATCGTGATTGTCCTCTTCGTGCAATAGATGAAGGCCAACACCCTGTTCAGGGTCAGTGTACCGATACTTCTCGTCGAACCAACTCGGATCGGAAGCGAGACGTAGCGCGAGAGGTTTAATCCTTTCGGTTATTATCCCAACCTCCGTCTCCTCTGCGACTATGGCGCGAATGTCTTTGACGTAATCTTGAACAGAATAGGCAATCATGAATGCACCTCCCCGTGTGAGTATTCATCAGGATAGCCGACAACCTCTGGAACCCAAAGCCGACACTCGGGCTGAGCGCAGCGTCGGACACAACGGGCTCAAACCGGTCATTTGACGGTTTCGGTTGGATAAGGGCTCAAAACCATCCGTATCGAGCGCACCAACGACCATGCAGCATATGACGTTGGATGTCAGTTCCATCCTCTAGGGTGCAAACACCAATAAACCTGTCGTAGCTTCGTCTTCCGTTGACCTTGCACGATGCCTTCTTTCCAAGGACGAGCCTGTCCATTTCAAGCGTGGCTTGGTTACCTTTTAGGGTGCCAGATTCATCGCAGTCTAAAGTGGCAAGTCGCACGGCTACTCCTTTCACCTCGATTGTATCGCCGTCGCGAACATGGGTCACTTCTCCCGACAAGATGTGACCATCGGCCTTCGGAAAGTACGCTCCACTTTTCATGCTTAAGCCGTCATTCGTGACCACTCCCACTAAAACGAGAAGTGCAATGAATGTAGTCACCACCCATTTGTTAAGACTGAAAGAGCGTTTGAAGACCTTTTTCGTGTTATAGGAGCGAATAATCGCTCTACGCACCTTTGGTGCCACGAATTTTCGCCCAATCCTTAGTCCGATAGCTCGAGCAACTGCAGCCAATAAACAAAGGCAAAAAGCAGCAAGCAGTATTACAGGAAGGCTCAATTCCGACATACGATGGAACTGCCCCTTTTTGGGCCACACAGCAAGCTGGAAGTTATGATACTCCAGCCTCAGCAGGTCAGTCTTTCTCTATTTCGCTGCTGTTGCGTACTTCAAAAACAAATTCTCCGCTTTGACCAAAACCGGACCTTGGATCTGAGCACCAATAATCGACTACTTCTTTGAAGCCGCCATTTGCGCAAACTAAAAGAGCAACCGCGTTGAAGCGAACGCCAAATATTATTGTTCAGATATCCAAGTTTGTTAGGAGCGCCCCCTGAACCGGCAAAAAGAGGTTTCGGTTCACCCCCTTCGCCAGCACAAGGAAATAGCGCCGCCTCCCCCATAACTGGAGCGGCACCAAAGAATTCTAGTGTATTGAGTTACGGTCTCTGGAAGTGACAACCAGGCTTCGGTGTGTTCCGTCGCAAGGCGCAGTGAGACAGCCCCCATGCCACGATGGTTAGACACACGTCCCACATCAGGTTTACCCAGAGGTAGTGAGATTTAGATCATCATTCACGCATCATCGAAAAGGCCTGTCAGCCCCTTCTAGCAACCCCACCATGAGACCTAGCTATCTCCTGTCGGATAACCGAGGGTGACCCAAGTCTTCCCCCGAGTTCATCATACAACGCCTTGAAGGTCGTCAGGATCACGTCATCCAACTCGGCCCTCTTGGCATAGACGCTAATGCCCAGGTCGTCTTTGTTGGAATGACCAACCGCTAGGTTCCTGACCTCTCTGGCAACACCAGCATTCACCAGAGCGGAAACAGCGGTTCGCCTGAATGAATGCATATCCCATTTGGAGGTATCACCCCCGAGCGCCTTTCTCGCTTTCTCCAAGGCTTTCCCAAGGTAATGGCTAGGTTGCTTGTCGTAGCCCCCCAAGTTGATCCGAGGGAACAACCGACCCTTATTCTCGGGACAAGACGGTTCAACCACACCAGCTCTATTGATGGCCTCTCGAAGCAAAGCACAATCATCTTCGCCAACAATCATGACAGACCGCTTCCCGGCTTCTGTCTTGGCCTCAGGGATGTTGATGCAAATGTGGTCTCGTCTGTCGTCAATGTCGGACAAGTAGCGCCCACAGATTTCATTCAGTCGGCATCCGGTTACCCAAAGTAGCCGCACGGTGACGAACATTTCGAATTGGTATTTGAGGGCAGAGTTGCCAGCTATGTAGGCCAGCAGGCTTTCAGCTTCCTCTCGGGTTACTGGCCTGAGCTTCTTCTCTCTTGGGTCAGCTTTCTTCTTCTGACCCGCCACCCGCCTCAGGAGAGACGAAAAGGGATTACGCACATCGGGATCGACCAAACCCCAATGATCTAAAACGCGCCAGTAGGACGCTAGGCAACACTGATAGGACTGCAAGGACCGCGCTGAGAGAAGTTCGCCAGTACGTTCAGAAGGTGTTCGCTTGAGGTACTCCATGAAATCCAGAGCCAACGCCCTGTTGATCTCTGTAACCTCAATGTTCCCGGCGAACGCCTCAAAGCCCTCAAGGTGTTGTCTGTACCTTACCTTTGTGGACTCTTTGATACCGTCTGCTTCGGTCATCCAGCGATGAGCCGTGTCCCTTACGGTGCTCCCCTCCTGCGGGTTATGTCGTGCGACCTGCCTAACAATAGGCTCGGGCATAGAACCCTCACCAATCGACGCAAGAATTTCCGGCAAGACTTCTTTTCGCCGGATCAAAGCCTCAGCCAAATCCTGCGTTCCGAGACCACGCACGATCTCTTTTTTGCCGATGATAGCTTGATATTCGTTGGGAACTGCGACTCTGACCGCGTATCCCTTGCCTCTCTTAAAGAGGCCCTTTGGTACCCGTACATCCATCTCAAAAGGCTCCATTTACCGTTACATTCGGCGAAGAAACCTATTGAAAATCAAGCACTTGGTGCGGTCGAGAAGACTCGAACTTCCACGGGTGTTACCCCACAGCGACCTCAACGCTGCGCGTCTACCAATTCCGCCACGACCGCACTGCCAGTGACTTGGTAGAGGGGCGTATAGACCCAGATGATCGAGATGTGAAGAGGCAAAAAACACGCCGGTTTGAATTCCCCAGCCGCATCCATATCTATAACGTCCAAAGGAACCTTATTACCCGTTCAGGAGCCTGAACATGACCGCCGCAGATTCTCGACCCGTCCTTCAGATAGATATAATCTCAGACATTGTTTGCCCCTGGTGCATTGTTGGATTTCAACAGCTTGATCGAGCATTGAAGCAGGAAGGCGTTCTGGCGCATCTCAGGTGGCATCCGTTTGAACTGAACCCCAACATGCCGCCCGAAGGCCAGAACCTGCGCGAACATATCCTCGAAAAATACGGCTCGACACTTGAACAGAGCCAACAGTCACGGGACCGGCTGACCACGCTTGGGGCCGAACTGGGATTTACGTTCAACTTCAACGAGGACAGCAGAATAGTGAACACTTTTGCTGCGCATCAGTTGTTGGATTGGGCGGAAACGCAGGGTCGTCAGCATCCGATGAAACTGGCGCTGTTCAAGGCGTATTTCACTGAACAGAAGGACGTGTCCAAGGTTGACGCATTGCTTGATGCAGTTGCGGATGCCGGTCTACCCGTAGATGCCGCGCGGTCTGCGCTCGAATCTGGCGAGCACGTCGCCGCAGTGCGCAAAAAGCAGGAGTTCTGGACGAGCCGAGGCATTTCCGGTGTTCCGTCGATGGTGTTTGGCGGCAAATACCTGGTGACCGGGGCGCAAGGCACGGAGACCTACGCCCAAATTCTGCAACGGTGCCTGGCCGAGGCTGCCTGACCCCTTCCCCTTGCCGCGCCTGCACGATATGGAACCGCCATGGAATGGAAGATCACCGACGGGTTGACCGATTACACCGAAGCCGTCGCATTTATGGAGGCGCGCGTTGCCGCTATTGCAGCCGGCGAAGCCGACGAATGTGTCTGGCTGCTCGAGCACCCGCCTCTCTACACGGCCGGAACCTCGGCCCGGTCTGAGGATCTGACTGACCCAGACCGGTTTCCCGTATACGAAGCCAAGCGTGGCGGCGAGTACACCTATCACGGGCCCGGTCAGCGCGTGGCCTATGTCATGCTTGATCTGAACAAGCGCGGCAAGGACGTGCGGGGCTTTGTCAAAAAGCTTGAGAGCTGGGTGATCGCCGCGCTAGCAGAATTCAACGTAAAGGGCGAAATCCGCGACGGTCGCGTCGGCGTGTGGGTGCAGCGCGATGACAAGCCGCTGACGGTGACGGGCCAGCCCGCCGAAGACAAGATCGCCGCCATCGGATTGCGGCTGCGCAAATGGGTCAGTTTCCACGGCATCTCGATCAATGTCGAACCTGACCTTGAACATTTTTCCGGCATTGTCCCCTGCGGAATCAGCGAACATGGTGTGACCTCTCTGGTCGATCTTGGGTTGCCCGTGACAATGGCCGATGTGGATACTGCCCTACAAAAAACCTTTGCGGATAGCTTCGAAACGGCCCCTGCGTAGCCTGAATTCGAATCGCCATTTGCGGGAAAATGGATTAACAATTCCCGCCCAGAATTCACTTTGTTTCCGAACACGAATGCAATCCACCATTTAGCCCGTTAATTTTGAGTTTAATTGGCGGAAAGCTCACTCAGAACGATACAAAACGCGCGTTTACGGGTAGTCTATATTTACCGTTCTAGAGTGAGTGGTGTGTTAAACCGGTAATCCCGGAAAGCCCGGGTGTCGGACAAGTGTTTGGTTACGAGTCTGCCGTTCCGACCCCAAATCGGAACGGCAATTCCATTTCAGGCCAATTGCACATTGTCATGCCCAAATCGAGGCAACGCTTCCCGCGGTTGACCGGCGCGTTCCACTTCCAGCGTGACATGTCCAATTCCGAACTGTGTCTTCAGGGTATCTTTCACGGCCAGCCTTATGGATTCCGAATCCGACCAATTCATAGCTTCAATCTCAAGATGCGCGGTCAGGGCCGGTTCCCTCTCCTGCATGCTCCAAAGGTGGATGTGATGGACACCTGCCACACCTTCGGTGGTTTCGATCGCGGTAGCCACCTCCTCGGGCGTCAGATCGGGTGGCGCGCCAAGCATCAGCACTCGGATGGTTTCCCCGATCTCAGATTTAACGTGCCACAGGATGTAGACCGAGATCAGGATCGTCACTGCGGGGTCGACCCAGGTCCAGCCGAACAGGATGACGGACGCTCCGGCCACAATGACGGCAACTGACCCGAGCGCGTCCGCGACATTGTGGATGAAAGCCGCGCGGATGTTCACACTGTCTTTTGACATCGAATAGGTCAGTGCAGCGGTGATTAGGTCGACGACTAAGGCAAGCGCCGCGATCCAGACGACCAGCCAACCGTTGACGGGTTCGGGCTGGAAAAACCGCATTACACCTTCGTACAAGAGATACACCGACAGCACGATCAATGTTGTGTAGTTGACCAATGCCGCGACCACTTCGGCGCGGCCATAGCCGAAACTCATGCGCGGATCGGCCGGGCGGCGGGCGATCTTGCGCGCGAAGAAGGCAATGATCAGAGCGATTGCATCTGAAAAATTGTGTAACGCGTCTGCAATCAGCGCCAGAGACCCCGACAGGATGCCGCCGATGACCTGCGCCAAGGTCAGCAGCATGTTCACCGCAATCGCCCCCGCGACGCGCAAATCACCTGCGTCCGGGTCGATATGGTGGTGGTTGTGTCCTTCGTGGCCGTGATCGTGTGCCATGGTGCCAGTGATCCTTGTTTTGGCTGCACAGCTTATGTAATTCCTCTAGCCACTAGAGGTTCAAGAGACGAAAGCGAAAAAATGTATTCAATCGGAGAGCTTTCCCGCCGGACGGGCGTCAAGGTGCCCACAATCCGGTTCTACGAAGACAAAGGGTTGCTGCCACAGCCGGAAAGAACAGCAGGAAACCAGCGCCGCTATGACGCCGCCGCATTAAAACGGTTGCAGTTCATTCGCCATGGCCGGGACCTTGGGCTGCCCCTGACCGATATCGAGGCATTGTTGTCATTGGAAGGCGCTCGAGGCGCTGATCTGAACCGGGCGCATGAGATCGCCGAGCGTCAACTGGCCGATCTGCGTACGCGTATCGCCCAACTGAGCAGGCTTGAGGCGGAACTGACCCGCATCGCCTCGGCTTGTGACGGTGAGCACGACCATGTCTGCGCCGTGCTCCACACGTTTGGCGACCACAGCGCATGCCTGGGGCCGCATGACAGAAAGTACTGATCAGGCCAGCACAGCTTTGATCTTGTCCGCGTGCTGAGCGATCAAGTCGAAATCACCCATCTTGCCCGGTGGTCGCATGGCAACACCTTCCTGACGCGGCAGGATATGAAAATGCAGGTGGAACACCTCTTGCCCGCCCGCGGCTTCGTTGAATTGCTGGACGGTGACACCGTCCGCGTCAAATGCATTGACCACAGCGTTCGCCAGTTTCTGGACGGTTGCCGTCACAGCAGCCAGCTGCGCGGGCGATGCGTCCAGCAGGTTCCGGCAGGGTGTTTTGGGGATCACCAACAAATGTCCGTCTGACCGCGGCATGATATCCATGAAGGCCAGGGTTTCATCATCCTCGTACACGCGGATCGCGGGAATTTCTCCACGCAGAATCTTTGCAAAGATGTTGTCGGGATCGTAGGCGGCCATATCTTGTCTCCGGTTTCGGGAATTGAGGTTAGTTCTGCGACCCTCAATAACGGGGGTCAAGGCGGAACTCTGCCATCCAGCCAGATTGGACGCGGACGGGCCCTTGAAATCCGGAAGGCAATCGCCAGATAGGGCCTGTCCGAGACCGGGAATTCGCGGGTTTCCCTCCTGCCCGCGACAATTATTCTTGATCCAGATCAAACTCGGCCATTGAAGGTGCCCCCTTCGCCCTCTAAAACCAGCAGGAATCCCGCGCGCCGGAGAGGTCTGGCTGCGCGGTTTAGTTGCAACAGGAGGCACCTATAATGGCAGACGCAGCCATTCATGGTCACGAGCATGAAGACAATCGCGGTTTCTTTACCCGCTGGTTCATGTCGACCAACCACAAGGACATCGGGATTCTGTACCTGATCTTCTCGGCGATTGCCGGTCTGATCTCGGTTCTGATGACCGTTTACATGCGGCTCGAGCTGATGCACCCCGGTGTTCAGTTCATGTGCCTGGAAGGCTTCATGGCCGATCCGTGCACACCGAACGGACACCTGTGGAACGTGATGATCACCTATCACGGTGTTCTGATGATGTTCTTCGTTGTCATTCCGGCCCTTTTCGGCGGATTTGGCAACTATTTCATGCCGTTGCAGATCGGTGCGCCGGATATGGCGTTCCCTCGTATGAACAACCTGTCGTTCTGGCTGTACGTCGCAGGCACCTCGCTGGGTGTCGCTTCGCTGCTTTCCCCGGGTGGTAACGATCAGCTCGGTTCGGGCGTGGGTTGGGTTCTGTACCCGCCGCTGTCAACGACCGAGGGCGGCATGTCCATGGACCTTGCGATCTTTGCCGTGCACGTATCGGGCGCCTCCTCGATCCTCGGCGCGATCAACATGATCACCACTTTCTTGAACATGCGTGCCCCGGGCATGACCTTGTTCAAGGTACCGCTGTTCAGCTGGTCGATCTTCGTCACCTCGTGGCTGATTCTTCTGTCGCTGCCGGTTCTGGCGGGCGCAATCACCATGCTGCTGATGGATCGCAACTTTGGCTTCACCTTCTTTGATCCGGCCGGCGGTGGCGATCCGATCCTGTATCAGCACATCCTGTGGTTCTTCGGCCACCCGGAAGTGTACATCGTGATCCTGCCGGGCTTTGGCATCATCAGCCACGTGATCGCCACCTTCGCTCGTAAGCCGATCTTTGGTTACCTGCCGATGGTTTGGGCGATCATCGCGATTGGTGTTCTGGGCTTTGTCGTGTGGGCGCACCACATGTACACCGTCGGCATGTCGCTACGTCAGCAGGCATACTTCATGCTGGCCACCATGGTCATCGCGGTGCCTACTGGCGTTAAGGTGTTCTCATGGATCGCGACCATGTGGGGCGGTTCCATCGAGTTCAAGACACCGATGCTGTTTGCATTTGGCTTCCTGTTCCTGTTCACCGTTGGCGGTGTAACTGGGGTTGTGCTGTCGCAGGCTGGTATCGACCGCGCCTATCACGACACCTACTATGTGGTTGCGCACTTCCACTATGTGATGTCGCTGGGTGCTGTCTTTGCGATCTTTGCTGGTGTCTACTTCTACTTCTCTAAGATGACTGGCCGTCAGTACTCGGAGTTCTGGGGCAAGGTTCACTTCTGGCTGTTCTTCATCGGCGCCAACTTGACCTTCTTCCCACAGCACTTCCTGGGCCGTCAGGGCATGCCGCGCCGCTACATCGACTATCCCGAAGCATTCGCACAGTGGAACTTCGTATCGTCGATTGGTGCGTTCATCTCCTTCGCTTCGTTCCTGCTGTTCTTTGGCATCGTGATCTACGCCCTGCTGCGTGGCGCGAAAGAGACCCGACCTAACCCGTGGAACGAATACGCGGATACGCTTGAATGGACCCTGCCCACCCCGCCACCTGAGCATACGTTCGAGCAGCTGCCGAAGCAAGAAGACTGGGACAAGGGCCACGCGCACTGATCCCGTATCCGGATAAAATCCAGAAAAGCCCCGCCCAGTGCGGGGCTTTTTTTCCACTGCGTCGCTCCGCCCGTGCGTGCGTAGACACATCCAGTACCGAGCGAATAGTATTCAAAAACAGGAATTCAGAGCACCCCGACGGAAAACACGCAAACCATGATACTTCACGACGGCATTTCGATCAGAAAACTGCTAAAGGGTTCGGTTGGTTTTATCGGTATCGTTCTGGCTTGGATTTTTCTGGTTCAGGTAGTGGATGAACTGACACCCATTGACCTGATTTCGAACCCAAGTCCACCGGTGGCGATGCTCGGTTTGGCGGTGGCGTTCTTTCTGGGGTTCAAGAATACCTCGACCTATGGCCGCTGGACTGAGGCACGCAGGGTCTGGGGCGATATCGCCAATACAAGCCGGGACTGGGGCAATACGATCAGTACCCTTGTTCAACCCGATGCCTCTGTGATTGATGCAGACCTGCGCGATGAGCTGATCGAACGGCACATCGCTTGGCTAAACATGCTGGCCTATCAACTGCGTCAACCCGCCACCAACGGCCGCAAGCGCAGGCCTTGGATGTTCGGTCATAAGCCTGTATCCGGCCGCGAAGATCTACACCAAAACCCCGAAAGCTGGCGGAACAGCCAACTCGAGGCGGATTTGCCGCTGCTGGAGGGTAAGGCCAATCGCGCGGCCTGTCTTCTCAACCTGCAGGCTCGGCGCGTGTCAGACATGGCGCAACAGGGAAAGATAGACCCTTATTGGCACGTAGCGCTGATGGACCGGCTTTCCCGCTTTACGACGGCACAGGGCCAGTGTGAGCGGATCAAGAACACGCCGTTCCCGCGTCAGGTCGCCGAAGTGGGCCGCCTGTTCAGCTGGATATTCATTTTCCTGCTGCCGCTGGCCTTCAATGATGAACGTTCCATCATGTTGGGCGTTGACGCCTCGATATTGAGAACAGTCTTGGTCGACTGGATGACCTTTGCCCCTGTCGGGGCGCTGGTCTGCTGGATTTTCTTCGTGACCGAGCGCGTCAGTGCCTCGATGGAGGACCCATTCGAAGGGGATGTCACCGACGTTCCGATCTCGGCGCTATGCAGGACAATCGAGATCGATATGCGTCAAATGACTGGCTGCGGCGTCCCGCCACAGCCTGCGCAACCTGTCGAAACAGCCCTGTTTTGAACCAAGCGCCGTCACGCTGGCGAACCGGGTGTTTCAGGCACAATTCGAAAATCCGACCATTTTAGGGTATGATACGTGAAGCAACTCTGAGATCGGAGTGATTACATGCCTGAAATTGATTTTTGGTATTCCATTGGCAGCACATACAGCTTCCTGACGATCATGCGGCTGGATGATTGGTGCGACGAACACGACGTGGCGGTGACTTGGCGGCCGTTCAACGTGCGCACGGTCATGGCGGAACAGAAGAATATTCCATTTGCAGGCAAACCAGTGAAGTCCGCTTATATGTGGCGGGATATCGAACGTCGGGCCGCAAAATACCACATCCACGCCAAGCTGCCCGCGCCCTATCCGATCTCGGACCTGCCGCTTGCCAATCAGGTTGCCTTGCTGGGCATGGGGGATGGCTGGGGCAAGAATTTCACCCAGACCCTGTATCGCATTTGGTTCGAAGACAATATCGAGGCCGGCAGCGAAACCGCGATCTCGGAGGCGCTGCACAGATGCCAGCAGGATCCACGATTAGTGCTGGCCCGCGCCCGCAGCCCCGATACTGTCGCTGCACTTGAGGCAGAAACCGAACAGGCCGCGAAACTTGGTGTTTTTGGCGCGCCAAGCCTAGTCGTCCGCGGCGAGGTTTTCTGGGGAGATGACCGTCTGGACGATGCACTGTCTTGGGTACGCGTCGGCCACGTTGCGTGATCATTTACCGTCGACACATCCCTACGTTGCGCTAAATATTAGACATGCCCTATCAATGGAAAAAGACATCAGAATCCGAACAAGAATTGCGACTTTGGCCGCATAATTCTCTGCCGCCGCGTGGTGCGATGATTGTGATCATGTCCGTGTTTCTGATTGGAATGATCCCTTTGATGGCAGTACTCGGCTCGGCCATCCTTTGGGGGCTGTTGCCGTTCTTGCTGCTAACCGTTCTGGGCCTGTGGCTGGCTATCCAGACCAACTATCGCGCGCGCAGTGTGTTCGAGATTCTTACTCTGACCGGCACGCGGGCACATTTGGTCCACCATGATCCGCGAAGCGGTCAGCAGGAATGGACCTGCAACCGCTATTGGGCCCGCCCCGAGATGCACAAACGCGGTGGGCCTGTCCCGAATTACGTAACCCTGACCGGAGACGGACGCGAAGTCGAAATCGGAGCATTTCTGTCCGAGGAAGAACGTATCGCGCTGTATGATGACCTGATACAAAAACTGCGCGAACCGGTCGCGCAGTAAGTGCTACTTCAGAAGATAAAAGGCCTCAGCAACCGCCGCCTGTCGCGGCGCAAAGCTGATCTTTGACCATGGGCCCAACTTTGCCGAAATCCATCCGGCCAGTGTAGCGAGTCTTAAGTTCCCCCATCACCTTGCCCATGTCGCGGATCGAGCCCGCTCCTGTCGCGGTGATCGCCGTTTGGATGGCCTTGGAAACTTCGTCATCGTCCAACTGTTTGGGCAGGAATTCCTCGATAACCTCTACTTCGCGCAGTTCGCGCTCGGCTAAGTCTAGCCGTCCACCCTCTTCATAGGCGCGCGCGCTTTCCTTACGCTGTTTGGTCATTTTACCAAGGATTTCAAGAACCTCGGCGTCGCCGCAGCCCTTGGCCTCTTCGTTGTCAGACGCCCGCGAAGCAATATCGCGGTCCTTAATTGCGGCATTGATCAACCGCAGCGTCGATAGACGCTCGGCGTCCTTGTCTTTCATTGCTTGCTTCAGGGCTGAGTTCACCCGTGATCGCATATCCATATGTTCTGTCCATCCCCATGGAAAAGGAACCCCGACCATATCGAAACAAAAAGCGTGATACAACAGGGGGCGAATATCATTAACCCTTTGATTTTCCACAATAGCCCAAATTTTGAACAGACTTGACCCAGCGCCACAACCCCCTTAGGTATGCGCCGATTTACCCAGCAGGAGAGTCGCCCCATGGCCCAGAACGTCCCGTCCAAGCCCACCGCATGTCTGGCTTTGGCCGACGGAACATTGTTCTACGGGATGGGCTTTGGTGCCACCGGCCATACTGTGGCCGAGCTGTGCTTTAACACCGCAATGACCGGATATCAGGAGATCATGACCGATCCCTCTTATGCCGGTCAAATCGTGACCTTCACTTTCCCCCATATCGGCAATGTCGGTGTGAACCCCGAGGATGATGAAACCGGCGATCCGGTTGCAGCTGGGATGGTGGTCAAATGGGACCCGACCGAGCCGTCCAACTGGCGCGCAACCGAAGAGTTGAAGACCTGGCTGACCAGCCGTGGCCGCATCGCTATCGGTGGCGTAGACACCCGCCGCCTGACCCGCGCCATCCGTCAGCAAGGCGCGCCGCATGTGGCCCTGGCCCATGATCCCGAAGGCAATTTCGACATTGAGGCGCTGATCGCCTCCGCGCGAGGCTTTGCGGGGCTTGAAGGCATGGATCTGGCCAAAGAGGTAACCTGCGCCCAAAGCTATCGCTGGGATGAGATGCGTTGGGCCTGGCCTGATGGTTATCCCCGTCAGGAAGAACCTGCACACAAGGTTGTCGCCATCGACTACGGCGCCAAGCGCAACATTCTGCGGTGCCTGGCCTCGGCTGGCTGCGATGTCACCGTGCTGCCCGCCACCGCGACCGCAGCCGAGGTGTTGGCCCACAATCCCGACGGGGTATTTCTGTCCAACGGCCCTGGCGACCCGGCGGCGACCGGCGAATACGCTGTCCCCATGATCAAAGAGGTTCTGGACACTACTGAACTGCCAGTCTTTGGCATCTGCCTTGGTCACCAGATGTTGGCACTGGCGCTTGGCGGTCAGACCGTCAAGATGAACCACGGGCACCACGGCGCCAACCACCCGGTCAAGGACATGGAAACAGGCAAGGTCGAGATCACCTCGATGAACCACGGCTTTGCAGTGGATGCGCAAACGCTGCCCGACGGCGTGGTCGAAACCCACCGGTCCCTGTTCGACGGATCGAACTGCGGCATCCGCATGACGGATCGTCCGGTCTATTCCGTGCAGCACCACCCCGAAGCCTCGCCCGGCCCCCAGGACAGTTTCTATCTGTTCGAGCGCTTTGCCGAAGCAATGGCCGCCCAGAAAGCAAAGGCATAAACACCTGTTCGATCATGGTTAACCTGCTGTTAACCTAAATATCGCAACCCTGACGTTTGGTAATCGCGTCAGGGTTGTTTCTTTATGGTCGAGCTTAACCTGCAGCATTTCGCGCGCGCAGCGCCGATCCCTACGCAGGAGCGCAAGCCGTTGGGGGCTTGCCTGATCGACCGTGGACTGATCACCCAATCTCAATTGGACGAGGCGCTGTTTCTGCAATCATGGCAACAGGCACCATTGGGCGAAATTTTGGTGGCCGAAGGCTGGGTCAACCGTCAGGATGTTCTAAGCGCGCTGTCTGAACAGACCGGTCTACAAATTGCCGATTTCAATAGCTCGCCCCTGCCCTCGGAAACTTGTCAGATCAGGCCAGTTGACTTCTGGCTAACCCATAACGTCATCCCCTGGCGACGTTTGGGACCCATCTTGCTTGTTGCAACAGCGCGGCCTGATCTGTTCCCAACAGTGCGCAGCGAGTTGGAGGATGTCGGTTACACCATCATGCCGGTACTCGCCGCCGCCGATCAGATTGACGACACCATTGCACGCGTATTCTCCTCTCCCCTCGCCAAAACGGCAGAGACACGCGTGGAGCTGGATAAAAGCTGCAGATCATGGACCTCGAGATCTCGTCTCGGACCCGCCTTTGCTATGACAGGTGTTACGGGTTTGTTTGCCGCATTTCCCACTGTAGGCCTGACTGTTTTGACCGCCGCTGCCGTGATCAGCTTGATCCTTTTCATGTGCCTCCGTCTGGTTGGCCTGCTAGCCTTTGTTTGGCAATCCTTAAAGCGCCAACCTGATTTAAGGTCACCTAACCCACCAAAGGCGTTGCCCTGCGTGTCGATCATGGTACCGCTCTACAAAGAGCGCGAAATTGCTGATGCGTTGATCCGTCGGCTACGGCGACTGACATACCCCAAGGCGCTGCTGGACGTCATTCTGGTGCTTGAGGAAGCTGATGAAGTAACGCGTGCCGCCCTTGCACAGGCTGATCTGCCCAGCTGGATCAGGACAGTCGAGGTCCCCGAACTGAGCGGATTAACCACAAAACCGCGCGCGATGAACTACGCGTTGGATTTCTGCCGTGGCGATTTTCTGGGCGTCTGGGATGCCGAGGACGCGCCGCAGCCGGATCAGATCGAACGTGTCGTCCGGCATTTCGAGCGGGCCGACGACAATGTCGTATGCCTGCAGGGTGTACTGGACTATTACAACCCCCGCACCAACTGGCGATCGCGTTGCTTTACCATCGAATACAACAGTTGGTTTCGGGTCATCCTGCAGGGCATTGCTCGGCTAGGACTTGTCGTGCCCTTGGGTGGCACCACATTCTTCTTCCGCCGCGACAAGCTGTTGGAATTAGGCGGATGGGACGCCCATAACGTCACCGAGGATGCCGATCTTGGCGTGCGCCTTGCGCGAGCCGGCTATCGCACTGAAATGGTCGACACCACCACCTTTGAGGAGGCGAACTTTCGCGCCTGGCCTTGGGTTCGGCAAAGGTCGCGATGGCTCAAAGGGTTCATGGTCACATACCTTGTACACATGCGGGCACCCTTGCGTCTGCTGCGGGATCTGGGCCTCCTACGGTTTCTTGGCTTTCAAGCGTTTTTTCTGGGAACCATAGGTCAATTTCTTCTTGCCCCGGTTCTGTGGTTGTTCTGGCTGACAAGCTTCGGTGTGAGCAGCCCGTTGGACCCTATTCTCTCTGACACCATGATGGCGTTGCTGATCGGTCTTTTCCTAAGTGCCGAGATCACCAATGCCACTGTTGGCGCGATGGCCGTTTCTGCACGTGAAAGACGGTTTCTATTGGCATGGGTCCCGACAATGCCACTGTATTTCCCGTTGGGCATTCTCGCAGCGTATAAGGCCCTGTGGGAATTGGTGCTGAACCCCTTCTTCTGGGACAAAACGCAACACGGGCAGGCCTGTGAAGAGAGCCTGCCACCAGTGTAATCAATTCTCGCGTTGAACCGCGTCCTGTTTCAGACGTGTCATGAACGCCACCGAAATGTGATCCTTAAGCGCGCGCGCGGCGGCCTCTTCGTCGCGTGCAGCGATCGCCTCGACGATCCCTTTGTGCTCGCTCTGCGCGATCTCTCCGCGCCCCTGCACGGCCAAAGACGTCGTCGCCATCAGTGCCATGGTGCGATGCACAAGGTCCAGCTGCTGCACTAGATAGCGGTTATGCGAGGCTAGATGAATCTGCTCGTGAAACCGGCGGTTCGCCCGTGACAGAGCTTGGGGATCATTAACCAACGCGTCGTCCTCGGCCACCATTTCCTGCAGCACCTTGATTTCTTCCTCAGTAGCGTGCTTGGCAGCCAGCTTGGCAGCCAGCCCCTCCAACTCGCGCCGCACGACGTACAGTTCAGCCATCTGATTGTGGTTCAGAGAGGCCACGATCAACGACCGCCCGTCCCGTTCAAGCAGCGATTGCGTCTCAAGCCGCTGTAGGGCTTCGCGGATGGGTGTACGCGACACGCCGAACCGTTCGGCAAGTTCGCTTTCCACCAGACGGTCGCCGGGCTTGTAAACGCCCACGTCGATCGCTTCGAGAATAAGGCTGTAGGCGTCTTTGGACGGCTGTCTGGATTGGGTCATTGGGTGGTTTGTCTCCTCGTTCGGACATGTCTATCCGTCACTTGCCCTGCGGATCAAGTGCAGCATTGAAAACCATGCCTCCGCAGCCTAAACAATCCCCATGGTCAAACCTGCTTTTGCTCACGTCACCCAATGGGTGTTCGACCTCGACAATACGCTCTACCCGCCGCATATGCGCCTGTTCGATCAGATCGAGGTGCTGATGACGGATTATGTGGTACAGGCCATCGGCGTTGACCGGGCCGAGGCGGATCGTCTGCGCTCTCACTATTGGCGGCAGTACGGGACCACCTTGGCTGGTCTGATGGCCGAGCATGATCTGGACCCCGATCCCTATCTGCACGCAGTCCATCAGGTCGACATGAGCCACATGGACCCGGATGCTGAACTGGCTGATCACATCCGATCCCTGCCCGGCCGCCGGATCGTCTATACCAACGGCAGCGCACCCTATGCGGAACGTGTGCTAGAGGCGCGCGGCCTCAACGGACTGTTCGATGCGATCTATGGGGTCGAACACGCCGGTTATCGCCCCAAGCCCGAACAAGCGGCGTTCGAGGCGATCTTTACCCAAGATGGAATCGATGCCCCACAGGCTGCTATGTTCGAGGACGACCCGCGCAATTTGGCCGCCCCGCATGCGATGGGAATGCGCACCGTTCACGTCGCGCCCGAGCCGCACGAGGCCGACCATATCCACCATCACACAGACGATTTAACCGCGTTTCTGGCCCGCCTGCGATAGGCTGTCACACTGCGACGATCTGCACATTCTGCAGGTGCGAAATCGATCCTATATGCGCCTCAGCGACGAACAGAATCGGAGACCCCATGAGCGCGATCGAGATGCCTCGGCGCCTGCCCATCTGGCAGCGCCTGTTGTTTGCAATCCCTGTTTTCGGTTGGCTGGCCCGCGATGCCGCCAACGGAACGGCCGAGGATTGGTATTACACGGCCGGTGCCATTTTCAGCATGTGGGGATGTTCAGCCCTGCTGTTTGGCCTGCCGGGTCTTTTCATTCCGGCTGTCATGATGGTGCCCATGATGTTCATCCTTCTCATCCTGATTTCGCGCGGCTGACACACGGGACAGGATGTCACTTGGCACCGGCCTTGCAACCGAACTAGGTTCTGCCCGAGACTGAGGGACCAAGGCCATGACTAACAGCTGTGACATCCTGATTTCCGGCGGAGGGATCGCCGGGCTGACTGCGGCGGCGGTCTTTGGAACTGCCGGGTTCGACGTGGTCTGCGTCGATCCCTCTCCGCCGATTACAGAACGAGACGTGGACGGGTCTGACCTTCGGACTACGGCGTTTCTACAACCGGCGCATGGGTTGTTGGCTCAATGCGGGCTGTGGCAGCGGCTGGATGAATACGCCGCCCCTCTGCAAATTATGCGAATCGTGGATGCGGGCGGCGATGTGCCTGAACCGCGGGTGGTACGTGATTTCAACGCGGCCGACATCTCGGACCAGCCCTTTGGCTGGAACCTGCCCAACTGGCTACTGCGGCGCGAGATGGTCGCGCGTCTGGCCGAGCTGCCCAATGTCGATTTCCGCCCTGGCACCGGCACAGTCAGCCTGTTCACCCGCACCGCCGAGGCCCGCGTTGGGCTGAGCGACGGCAGCCGTATCCGCTGCAAGCTGGTGATCGCGGCAGACGGGCGCAGTTCCCCGATGCGCGAGGCCGCCGGGATCAATGTCCAT
The DNA here is from genome assembly GCF_056538005.1 of Ruegeria sp. BI11. Taxonomy (NCBI): domain Bacteria; kingdom Pseudomonadati; phylum Pseudomonadota; class Alphaproteobacteria; order Rhodobacterales; family Roseobacteraceae; genus Ruegeria; species Ruegeria sp. BI11. Next base: position 17,627 of record NZ_JBQFSM010000002.1, read on the forward strand.
ACCACCCGGTACGGCCAAAAAGCGCTGGCTTTTGCCGTCACACATTCGATCCCACATGAGAATGTCTCGACTGAGATTCACCGATCTGGCGGGCCGTTCACTCTGGTCCCCCTGCCCGATTGGCAGGGTCAGCCCTCATCGGCGATTGTCTGGATGGAGCGCGGCCCCCGGGCAGTTGAACTGCTAAACACCGAGCCCGAGGCGTTCGAGGTACTGATGACCGAACGCTCATGCGGGTTGTTCGGGCCGTTGAAACTGGCCTCACGCCGAACGATCTGGCCGATCATCAGCCAGTCGGCGGAACGGCTGTCGGGTGAGAGGATTGCCCTGATGGCCGAGGCCGCCCATGTGGTGCCTCCGATCGGAGCGCAGGGGTTGAACATGTCGCTGGGCGATCTGCGAACCTTGCTAGATCTGGCGCAAGCCCGCCCCGAAGGTCTGGGCGATGCGCAGATGCTGGACGCCTATCACAAGGCCCGCCATACCGAAATCGAGTTGCGTGTCAAAGGGATCGACCTGCTGAACCGCGCCTCGATGATCGAGGCGCGTCCGCTGCGGGATGCCCGGGCGATGGGACTGAATGCGCTCTATTCCCTGCCGCCCGTGCGTAAAACGCTGATGCAGATGGGCCTCGGCGTACGCTGAGGCCTCTAAATCACAACACCTGATCCAGAACGCGCTTGAGCCGCGCGATCGTGCCGTCTACGTCATACAGCTTGTCCAGCCCGAATAGGCCCAAACGGAACGTGCTGAACCCCTCGGGCTCATCACATTGCAGTGGAACGCCTGCCGCGATCTGCATCCCCAGGGCAGCGAATTTCTTGCCGTTCTGAACCTCAGGGTCCGAGGTATAGGTGACTACAACACCTGGTGCGCCAAATCCGTCCGCCGCAACCGAGACCAGACCTTTTTCTTTCAGCATCGCACGTACCCCATCACCCAAGGCCCACTGTGCGTCACGCAATTTTTCGAAACCGTAATCACGGGTTTCAACCATGGTGTCCCGGAACGCCAGCAGCGCATCGGTCGGCATGGTCGCGTGATAGGCATGGCCACCGTTCTCATACGCCTGCATGATCTGTCGCCATTTCTTCAGATCCACCGCGAAACTGTCGGATGTCGTCACTTCCAACCGTGCTTCAGCGCGCTCGGACAGCATGACCAGACCGGCACTGGGCGTTGCACTCCACCCTTTTTGCGGGGCCGAAATCAGGACGTCCACGCCAGTTGCCTTCATATCAATCCAGGCACAGCCCGAAGCGATACAATCCAACACCATCAGCGCGCCAACCTCGTGTGCGGCCTCAGCCATCGCGGTCACATAATCATCGGGTAGAATGAGGCCCGCAGCCGTTTCCACATGCGGAGCAAACACCACATCCGGGCGCTGTTCACGAATTGTTGACACCACTTCTTCGATAGGGGCCGGTGCAAATGGGGATGGGGTGGAGTTTCCGGTCTGCCGCGCCTTGAGCACCGTCGCCGATGCGGTCAGAGAGGCGGATTCGATAATCTGGCTCCAACGATAGGAAAACCACCCGTTGCGAACGACCAAAACATTGGCGTTACGCGCGAATTGACGCGCCACAGCTTCCATCGCATAGGTGCCGCCGCCTGGAATCAGCGCCGCGCCATCGGCGTTGTAAACATTGCACAACATAGCCGAAATATCGCGCATGACGGTCTGAAACCGGGCCGACATGTGGTTCAGAGACCGATCCGTGAATACAACCGAGAATTCTTCGAGCCCGTTCGGGTCGATATTTTCCAAGAGCGCGGGCATGTTGTGTCCTTTCCAAGCGTCTTCAGGATTTCTGAAACTATGCCATGATTGGCAAAGCCACTATCGCTATTGAAAGTGACCCAAGGGAACCCAAAAACCTAACGAAAAACCGACTATTCTATGCGCAAATTGCGCCATTCTTGACGCCAAACAGTGTCAACACCCCTTTACACCCTGACGTGTTTCTGAACAGATATATTCACTTTGTAGAAGAAAGGTATTGTTTCTCGTGACTGCTCAAAAGCGGATCAGTTTTCAGGTTGTGCGTGACGAAGTTAAACGGCGTATTGAAAGCCGGATTTGGCCACAGGGATCATTGCTTCCAACGGAAACGCAGCTAGCCGAAGAATTCAACTGTGCGCGTGCAACGGTAAACCGCGCGCTGCGAGAGCTTGCCGAACAAGGGTTCGTCGAACGCAAACGCAAAAGCGGAACCCGGGTCAAAAAAGAACCCAGCAAGCACGCGAAACTGGAATTTTCTCTGGCACGTCAGTCAGTTGAGAATCAAAACTCAACCTATCGCTATGCACTGGTCGAACGTAACGTCGTGTCCAGCCCCGGTTGGCTGGCTTCGCAACTCAGCGTGTCACCCGATGCGCGGGTGTTGCATGTGATCTGCATGCACTATGCCGACAACCGCCCCTTTCAGTTAGAGGAGCGTTGGATCAACATCGACACTGTGCCCGACGTAGAGAATGCCGACCTCAGCACGCATGGCCCGCATGAGTGGCTGCTTAACGTCGCTCCTTTTACCGAGGCTGAGGTTGCATTCTGCGCAATTTCCGCTGACGGGCGGCTGGCGGAATTCATGGGCACCACCGCCGGCACGTCGATGATTCAATTGGAACGCACCACCTGGAAAGACGGTGTTCCAATGACCTTTGCCCGGATGACACATCACCCCGGCTATTGTATCCGCACCAAATACTGATCCTGCTTAGCCGATTGGACCGGGCAAACGTTCCTCGCTTAACAATACGTTTGCCTCAACCTCACCCGCGCCGGGTAAGGTCATGATCCGCCGTCGCAGCACCCGTTCGAAATCGGACAAGTCGCGGGCAACAACCCGCAGGCGATAGTCGTATAAACCCAATACGTGTTCAACGGTCTGCACCTCGGGGATTGCGCTGACGGCGCGTTCAAAATCCTCAAGACTGACCTGCCCCTTACGCGCCAGTTTAACACCCAGAAATACGGTCACGCCGAATCCCAGCGCCTCGGCATTCAGGCGTAGGCGACGCCCCTTGATGACCCCTGCGGTTTCCAGTCGGCGGATGCGCCGCCATGTTGCCGGTTGGGACAGCCCCAGCTTGCGCCCCAACGCCCCGGCGCTTTGCGTGGCATCCTGCACCAGCGCTCGCAGGATTGTCCGGTCAATTTCATCAAGCTCGATCATACCGGCAATACTTCGTTTCGTTTAACCCGCGCGATATGCATCAGCGCCTCGATATCGGCTATGTGCGGCAGAGTGAGGATACGATCACGATAGAGCTGCTGATAGTGGCTCATGCTACGTGCAATTATTGACAACCGAACGTCGACACGACCCAAAAATGTTTGAATCTCAATAACCTCTGAGACATTTCTCGCAGCCGCCGTGAACTCGTCAAACGCGCGCGGCTGCGTTTTGTCCAGTGTCACGCGTAGAGAGACCTCGACTGCATATCCCATCGCTGCCCAGTCGATAACGACTTCCTGCCCTAGAATGACGCCCGAAGCCTGCATCTTTTCGACCCGACGCCAGCACACGCCCTGACTGATCCCACACCGCTCGGCCAGTTCGGCCATGGAAAGGGTCGGTTCGGCTTGCAAGTGGCGCAGAATGCGTCGGTCCATATCATCAAGCATGATTTATCCGATAAATGACGAATTCACGAATAAGTTTTCGCATTTTTCTTCAATAGTCGATTGTAAAGCGCTCGCCAATAGCCGTGCGCCCCTCTAAAACCACGGCAACCGTAACTGAAAGGACCGAAACATGCGCGTCTATTACGATCGCGATTGCGACATCAACCTGATCAAAGACAAAAAAGTGGCAATCTTGGGCTACGGCTCGCAAGGCCACGCCCACGCACTGAACCTGCGGGATTCGGGCGCCAAGAACCTGGTTGTTGCTCTGCGCGAAGGGTCGGCCTCGGCCAAGAAAGCCGAAGCCGAAGGTCTGGAAGTCATGGGTATCGCCGAAGCGGCAGCATGGTGCGACGTTATCATGTTCACCATGCCCGACGAGCTGCAGGCTGAAACCTACAAAAAATACGTGCATGACAACATCAAGCCGGGTTCGGCCATCGCATTCGCGCATGGCCTGAACGTCCACTTTGGCCTGATCGAGCCGAAAGAAGGCGTCGACGTCATCATGATGGCCCCCAAAGGTCCCGGCCACACCGTGCGTGGCGAATACGTCAAAGGTGGCGGCGTGCCCTGCCTGGTCGCTGTCCACAACGACGCAACCGGCAAAGCGCTGGAAATCGGCCTGTCGTATTGCTCGGCTATCGGTGGCGGCCGGTCGGGCATCATCGAAACCAACTTCCGCGAAGAATGTGAAACCGACCTGTTCGGCGAACAGGCGGTTCTGTGTGGCGGTCTGGTCGAACTAATCCGCTGTGGTTTCGAAACGCTGGTTGAAGCCGGTTACGCACCGGAAATGGCCTATTTTGAGTGTCTGCACGAAGTGAAGCTGATCGTTGACCTGATCTATGAAGGCGGCATCGCCAACATGGATTACTCGATCTCGAACACTGCCGAGTACGGCCAGTACGTCACCGGCCCGCGCATCTTGAAATACGACGAGACCAAAGCGCGCATGAAAGCCGTTCTGGACGACATCCAACAGGGTAAATTCGTTCGCGACTTCATGCTGGAGAACGCTGTCGGTCAGCCGACCATCAAGGCGTCGCGCCGCGCCAATGACGAGCACATGATCGAGGAAACCGGTGCGAAACTGCGCGCCATGATGCCTTGGATCTCGGCAGGCAAAATGGTCGACAAGGAAAAGAACTGATCCTAACTGTTCTTAACTAAGGGGCGGCCAAACGGCCGCCCTTTTTTGTCACTGCCGTTTACCTAGCCGAGGCGCAAAATGGTTGATCAACCCACATCCCGCGATTGGAGCGGCGTGATCGCTCTGGGCCTCATCTGGGGTGGCACCTTCATGGTTGTTGCCATGGCGCTAGAGGGGTACGGGCCGGTTACCGTTGCCACTGCGCGTACGACGTTGGGTGCATTGACTTTACTGGGGATGATGGCGCTGACCGGACGCAAGCTGCCGACCGGCGATCTGAACCTGTGGTGGTTCATTGCCATCATCGGGCTGCTGTCCACTGCCTTACCCTTTATGCTGCTCAGTTGGGGACAGCAATATGTGGCTTCGGCCTTTGCCGGGCTGTCGATGGCCGCGATTCCACTGATGGTGCTGCCACTGGCACATTTCTTTTCAGACGAACCGTTAAATGCCCGCAGGTTCTTCGGTGTTTCACTGGGGTTTTGCGGGGCCTTGGTGCTGATCGGACCGGGTTTGACGCAGATCGGGCAAGGAAACGAACCCCTGGCGCAGTTGGCCTGCATCGGCGCAGCTTTGTGTTATTCCTGCGCGTCGATCTTCACACGGCGCTGCCCGCCGATTGATCCAGTAGTGCTGGCCGCACTGTCTCTGGTGGTAGGCGCCGTCCTTTTATTGCCGATCATGCTGGTGACCGAGGGCCTGCCACGCTGGGAAGGCACACGCCCCGGTCTGGCCATTGTCGCGCTGGGTCTTTTGCCGACGGCCTTTGCCACACTGTTGCGCGTATCGATCATTCGCAGCGCCGGGTCCGTCTTTCTGACGCTGGTCAACTATCAAGTGCCAATCTGGTCGATGGTCTTTGGCGCATGGATTCTGTCCGAGGCCCTACCCCTGCGCTTTTACATCGCGCTGACCATGATCCTGACCGGTCTGGCCATCAGCCAGTGGTTCAGCTTGCGCAAGATGCTGTTCGGTCGTTAACTGGCAACCGCCTCAACCTCGGCCACAATGCCATCGACGACTTGCGTCAGCAAGGCATCATCTTCACATTCCGCCATCACACGGATCAGAGGTTCAGTCCCCGACTTACGGATCAGCAGACGGCCTTGCCCGTTCAGACGCGCCTCGGCATCTGCTATGGCCGCTTTGACCGAACTGGTCTCCAGCGGGGTTTGCCCTTCGCCGTAACGCACGTTTTTAAGCAGCTGTGGAACGGTTTCGAATTGCACCGACAGCTCGGACGCCTTGCGGCCCGAATGCACCATCTCGGCCAGGAAATGCAGACCGGCCATCAGGCCATCTCCGGTGGTGGCGAAATCGCTCATGACGATGTGGCCCGACTGCTCGCCGCCCAGGTTGAACCCGCCTTCGCGCATCCGTTCGACGACATAGCGGTCACCAACAGCCGTCCGCTCCAGCCGCAGCCCCTGCGCGGCTAGATGCCGTTCCAGCCCGAGGTTCGACATGACGGTTGCAACCAACGCGCCGCCTTCAAGTCGATCCGCCTTGGCCCAGCTGGTCGCCAGTAGCGCCATCAACTGATCTCCGTCAGCCACCTGCCCGTTTTCATCCACCATCACGACACGGTCGGCATCCCCATCCAGGCAAATGCCCACATCCGCGCCGTGCGCGACAACCGTCTCGGCCGCGAGCTGAGGTTTGGTCGAACCGCAATGCAAGTTGATATTCTTACCGTTTGGCGCAATTCCGACCGGAATGACGTCTGCACCCAACTCCCACAGGACTTCGGGTGCGGTGCGGTGGGCCGCGCCGTTGGCACAATCAACCACCACTTTCAGCCCGTCCAAACGCAGATCCCGGGACAGTGATGATTTTACCCGCTCACCATATCGGAACCGCGCATCGTCCACACGGCGAGCCCGGCCAATGTTCTGCGCCTGTGCCGGTTTGACACCCTCTTCGATCAGACGCTCAATCTCCAGCTCAGCCTGATCGGACAGTTTGTACCCGTCGGGGCCAAAGAACTTGATGCCATTATCGTCGGCCGGGTTATGACTGGCCGAAATCATCACACCCAGATCTGCCCGCATCGAGCGAGTCATCAACCCCACCGCCGGCGTCGGCACCGGACCCAATAGCAGCACGTTCATACCTGTCGAGGTCAGCCCCGCCGTCAACGCGTTTTCCAGCATATACCCGGACAGGCGCGTGTCCTTGCCGATCACCACCCTGTGCGCACCGGATTGATCGCGGCGGAAATAACGCCCTACGGCAGCCCCAATACGCAAGGCCATTTCGGCCGTAATCGGATGAGTATTGGCGGTGCCCCGCACCCCGTCGGTTCCGAACAGCTTACGCATCGTATACTCCGTTAATTTCCTGCCTGCGACTGGATTAGCGGACGGCAGCCCACAGACGCAAGGCCTGAACAGTATGAGCCACGTCATGAACACGTACGATTTGCACGCCTTGTGACAATCCAGCTAAGGCCACGGCGATTGACCCCGGCGCGCGGGCATCCTTGCGTGGTTCTTGCCCAATCTGCCCGATAAAGCCTTTGCGCGAGACACCCAGCAGAATCGGGCATCCCAGCCCATGGAAAAGGCTGAGGTTTTGCAGCAGGGTCAAATTGTGCGCCTGAGTCTTGCCGAACCCAATGCCCGGATCGATCACGATCTGGTCGCGGCTCAGTCCGATCTTTTCCAGTTTTTCAACCTGACCTTCAAGGAAATCGTAGACGTCCAACAGCACGTCATCATATTGCGGGTCGTCTTGCATCACGGAGGGATCGCCCTGCATATGCATCACGCAGACGGGCGCGTCCACTTCAGCACAGAACGGCGCAAGCTGCGGGTCAAACGTAAAGCCGGAGACGTCATTAATCAGCCCTGCCCCGGACTTCCATGCCGCCCGTGCAACGTTAGCCTTTCGGGTGTCGATGGAAACAAGCACCTTGGTCTGAGCACGAATGGCTTCGATTACTGGCTGCGTCCGATCGATTTCCTCATCCTCGGGCACGAATGTAGCCCCCGGTCGGGTCGATTCACCACCGATATCCAGAATGCTGGCGCCGTGGGCCACCATCTGCTCAGCAGCGGACACTGCCGCCTCGACCGAATTATGCACCCCGCCGTCCGAGAAACTATCGGGCGTGGCGTTGAGGATGCCCATGATCTGCGGACGATCCATCGCAACACCCGCAATCTTGGCGCGGGGGCGCATCAGCCGGTTCAGCACCTCGGCTGGGATATCCTGCGCGGCGACAATCGTCGGCGCATCCGTGCGAGAAAGTTGCTCTGCATGAGTAAACCACAAGTCCTGCCCGGCAAGGGAAACCGCCCCATCAGGGCGTGCTCGGCCGTGCTGCACCAGCGGTCGGAAATACGTGGTCACAGTTGCGCCTGATCCAATGGAATGGCCCGCAGAGGCGTCTTTGGCGCATTCGGCAAGGCACCGCCGATGACCATCATCTCGCTGGCTTCAAAAGTTGCCGCGAACCAGGCTGCCAACGCGACAGCGTCCGAAGGGGCCGCCGATGGCCCATCCACTGCATCCAGCACAATCTTGGACGGAGCCCAAACACAGATTTGCCCGTTCTTCATCGCCCAGTCCAATTCTGTCCGCGTCGACACCACCACGCACCGGTGATCCCGTGCAGCTAGAACCCAAGCGTTTTGTTCGATCGCCAGCAGATCAATCCGGCGTTGTGTCATCGCGTGACCGGTCTGCGGCACCGTCAGTTCCGACGCGCCGACACACAGGATCAACGGCCGCTGACGGTTTTCCAACTGATCAATCCAACCCGTCAGGTTAGAGGACGAAATGGCCTCGTTCGACAGGAAAACCAACCGCGGATGAGGGCGTTCTTCCTCGACCATATCGTGATGAACCGTGTCCTTGCCGCGCACGATTTCCACACCCAGAGCGCCCGGTCCACGATCAAGTTTTTCAATGCGAACAAAGGCCCTTACGGCCTGAGGTTCAAGCAAAATACGTTCCGCCACTCGGTCGGCCAACGTTTCAAGCAAGTTCAAACGCTCGGCAGCCAGCTCGTGAGCAATCGCTTCGGTCACGCGGTCGTATGACAGGATGCGATCAACGTCGTCATCAATCGGGTCGGTCAGCGGACGCACCTCGACCACGATGTTGAAGCAGATGCGCTGTGTAGTACCACGCTCAGCCTGAAAGGCACCAATCTCAATTTCAACAATATGATCCCTGAGCGAGATGCGATCCAGCGGGCCGCGCGTAGCGGTCGCTTCGGACCGTTCGGACGGGTGCGCAAAGGCAAGGCGGATTTCAGAGCTCATTGGGCTGACCTTTTCGGGCTTGGTAGAGTGATCCACCAAATTTATTGGATGCGCGCGCGTATAGCATCGCAACAAACGCCATTCTAGTCGTTGATTGCGGCGTCAGGTCACGCGAAACCAGCTCATCATCCCAGATGAGGCGTGTCCCAGCATATGACAATGCAACAACCAGTCGCCCGGATTGTCAGCCACAAGGGCGATTTCGCGGGTTTGCCCGCGCTCCACCAGCACCGTATCGCGCCATGGACCAAGACTGCCGTCAGGCAAGATCAGTCGAAAATGGTGCCCATGCAGGTGCATAGCATGCGGAAAGGCGGTCTCGTTGACAAACTCGATCCGGTGAACATTACCCCGCTGCGCGTCCAGAAAGGGGTCCTGCGGGCGTTCAGCATACCCGTTCAAGGCCCAGAACCGACCCAGCTGCGCCAACTCGCGGCCGGAAAGCTGTGTGTCGCCAAGCTGCGCGGATTCCAGCCACCGCATCGCGCCGCCCTGCAACGTCATCCGATGCAGGGCGGCATTGTCCAGCGTCACTTGAGGCAGCGGATTCGGGGGCAGCGGCGTAACACCCGACCGGGCGGTGTTTGCAGACGAACCGGACACGGGGAACCGGACCAAACCAAAGCCCCCGTCGCGCTCGCGACTGATCAGACCGGCGACCGTGTCAGGTTCGGCCACAACGTCCAAGATCAAATCCGCCCGCTGAGCCGGGGCCAACGGAAAGCCTTCCTCAACCGCAAGCGGGGTCTTAAGCGGCATACCATCCAGTGCCACGATCCAACCCGCTACACCATCCAGGGCCAGATCATATACGCGCGCGTTCGAAGCGTTAATCAGCCGCAGGCGTAAACGATCATGGCGACGAACGGGAAAAGCGGGATCAAACCGACCATTGACTGAAATGAGGTTCCCCAACCGCCCGGCATGGCTAAGATCATGACCATTGTCGAAATCATCAACGATATGCCCTGTTTCCGGGTCCAGTCGCCAATCGTCCAGCATCAGCGTCAGGTCCTGATCGACGTCCGGCCCTTCGGCTTCTTCAACGATCAGAGGGCCGTAAAGACCGCGCGCGACCTGTTCGACCGAGCGGTTATGCGCGTGATACCAATAGGTTCCCGCGTCCGGGACCATAAAATCGTATTGGAACCCCTCACCCGTCGCGATCACGTCCTGAGTCAGCCCCGGTACACCGTCCATCGCATTGTCGATCCGGATGCCATGCCAATGCACTGTCGTGGGCTCAGGCAGTTCATTCACCAGCCTACGTTGGACCCGCGCCCCCTGAGGCACCCGGATTTCGACGCCGGGCACACCACCGCCATAGGACCAAACAGGAGTTTGAGGAAAGCCGTCCGGGGCGATCTGCTGCATCGCAGTCTGTGCGATCAGATCAGAGCCGGACGCACGGACCGAGTGCGGCAATACCGTCAGTGCGGCTATCGATTGCAGAAACTGTCTGCGTGTAAATGTCATTGCGGGCCTCCTGGCCCGCAACATAGTGTATAAAACGCCCCGCGCCATTAGGCTTCCAGCGCGGGTGCGTCAATCAGTTGCTCGCTGTTCGATAGTTGTGCCTGTAGAAAATATGAACACCGATCCGCGCGGTTTCCTTGTACACGCGCGACCAGGACGGACGAACCGCCGTGGTGTGGTAGTGTGTGGCACCCTCGGTCAGATCTTTGGCAACACCGTCGATGGCTGCGCGCGCTACTTTAGAAACGCGCTCATACGCCTTCTTTTCGTGGATCACTTCTTTTTGGCCATCACAGGTATAGGTGAACTGGCACTGGTATTTCTTACCGGTCCCCTGCTTGATCACACCGCACAGCGAGTCCGGAAACCGGCCACTGTTCACGCGGTTCAGGATAACCTCGGCCACGGCAAACTGTCCGCGCACGCTTTCGCCGCGTGCTTCAAAGTACAACGCTTCGGCCAAGCATTTGAAGTTTTCGTCCCCGGTGGCCTTGGGCTGTTGGTCCAACCAATCCTTCGAGTACGACATTTTTTTTGGCTCAAGCTCTTTGCGGGGCTTGAACAGAGTCAGATAGTCGCGAAAGTTCTGACCCGGCACTTCAGTCCGGGTAACAAGTTCGCGTTCGGCAGTATCGGTGGCTTTCCTTTCAGCGAAAGACACACTCGGCAGCATGGTTGCCGCCATCGTGGCAGCAGCCAGTATGTATCGTAGCATCAGATAACCTCGCACAGGCACATATCGCGCCGTACCCTCCCCCGGCGGGCGCGACGAGGCATTTAGCGCAGTCCGGCGCAGACGTCCAGATCAGAAGAAAACGCAAGTGGAAAATCGCCCGTAGCGAAAATTAATTCTGCCACAAGGTTGCTTAAAAACCACTAATCCTAGGGCTAACGGCCCGTGTCAACCCCCAAGTCTGGACGAAATTGCCAGTTGGGCGGAAGCCAGCCGAGCAACAGGCACCCGGAACGGAGAGCATGACACATAGTCAAACCCCAGATCGCGGCAGATGGCGATTGATTCGGGGTTACCGCCATGCTCACCACACACTGAAAGAGTAACATCCGGCTGGGCCTGACGTCCACGTTCTGCGCCCAGTTTCAGCAATTCTCCGACCCCTTCCGGGTCGAGCACATGGAACGGGTCCTCGACGAAAACCCCCTGACGAACATAGTCAGACATGAACCGGCCCGCGTCGTCGCGCGACAGACCATAGGTCATTTGTGTCAGATCGTTGGTGCCAAAACTCAGGAACGCAGTCTGTGGCGCAATATCATCCGCCCGCAAACAGGCCCGAGGCGTTTCAACCATGACGCCCAGACGGTATTCGAATTCCTCTCCACGTTCGCTCGCAACCGACGCCGCAACCGAGTCGATGCGGGATTTGACCAGCTCAACCTCGCGCTTGGCCGAAACCAGCGGGATCATCACCTCGGGCACAACGGGTGCACCGTCCTTGCTGGCCTCAAGCGTCGCCTCGAAGATGGCGCGCGCCTGCATGTCGTAGATCTCGGGCACGGTCACCCCCAAGCGTACACCGCGCAATCCCAGCATCGGGTTATATTCGCTCATTGCCGCGACACGCCGTTCGACATCCGACACCGGCAGATCCAACGCTTCGGCCAATTCGCGCTGTCCACTGCGTGTGGTCGGCAGGAATTCGTGCAGCGGCGGGTCGAACAGGCGGATACAGACAGGCTGGCCTTCCATGATCCGGAATAGCTGCACGAAGTCGTCGCGCTGCATGGGCAGCAAGCGTTCCAGAACCGCCGCACGTCCCGATGGGGTCTGCGCAAAAATCATCTCGCGCATCACGATCAGGCGACCGGGATCAAAGAACATGTGCTCAGTGCGGCACAGGCCGATCCCCTGCGCCAGAAAGTTCCGGGCGGTCTGCGCGTCTGCCGGTGTATCGGCATTGGCGCGGATGGCGATGTCGCGCTCGTCATCGGCCCAGCTCATAAGCGTTTGAAAACAATCGTCCAGCGCAGCCTCAAGCATCGCGGGTTGCCCAGCCAGAACCTGTCCCGAAGATCCGTCGATTGTCAAAACGTCGCCCGTTTTGAACACTCGTCCATCCGGTGCTGACAGCAGCCTTTTCTTGGTCTGAAACCGCATCTCGGAAGCACCGACAATACAAGGCAGCCCCAAACCGCGCCCGATAACCGCGGCATGGCTGGTCATACCGCCCTTTTCGGTCAAAACGGCAACAGCCGCATGCATCCCGCGCACATCCTCGGGCGAGGTTTCGCGGCGCACCAGAATACACGGTTCGCCTCGCGCGGCGCTGGCCTGCGCCTCGGCGGCAGTAAACACTATCTTGCCTGTCGCAGCACCCGGGCTGGCGGCGATACCGGTGGTCAGAACGTCCCGCTCTGCTTCGGGGTGGACCTGCCGGTGCAGCATTTCGTTCAGGGAATGCGGATCGACCCGCATCACCGCCTCTTGCGGCGGGATGATACCGTCTTCAGCCAGGCGAACTGCGATCCGCATCGCCGCACGAGCACTACGTTGTACGCGCACGCCATCCAGAATGTGCACATGGCCATTCTCGATCACGAACTCGACCTGCATTTCCTCGCGCAGTTTGGTGCGCATCAATGCCGCATGCGTCTTGAGGTCAGCAAATGCTTTCGGCGCGACCTCTTCCAGTGATTTCCCGCGCGGGTCCTTTTCCAAATACAGCGCGGCCACGTCTTCACCCAGCGCATCGCGGCCCTGGCTCTGGCTGAGGTAGCGACCGGTGATCTGTGGCATTCCCGTCGTAGGATCAATCAGTTGCAACACGCCCGAGCCACATTCGCCCTGCCCGACACCGGGGATCATTTCCTGAATGACCAAACCCAACCCCGCATCCGCAGGTGCCCCCTTGGCCTGACGCAACAACCGCGCCGAGGTTCCATCCCATGCACGCGCCATCGACCGCAGCACTGCTATCAACTGTTCGCCCCGTTTCTGGGGGAATACTTCGTCCGTCTCGTCCTCATAGGCGCGTAAGGACTGGCTCAGTCCCTCACTGCCATCCGCGTTAATATCGTCAAAAACGTCCGCGTCCAGACGGGCCACATGAATTGCGTAGCTTTGGACAAATCGCAGGTACAATGCGGCGGCGGCCTCGGCCCCCATCGAATCCGACAGGTCCACATAGCGCGCATCGTTCATACCGATATTCAGGATAGCACCGGGGCCGCCCCAATCGGGGTCTTCGGAACTGGGCCGCACACACAGCAACGCCGACTGATCGAATTGCTCCAATATGGCGTCGATGTCGGGCACTTGCCCTTCCGCAATCCGATGCACCGCATCAAACGACAGCGCCACCGTTCGCGGCACCGGAAGGTCCAAACGGACCAGACGTTGCAGGCATTTCGCCCGACCGCCATGAGTGTTGGCGGCGACGGGGGCTTCGGTCGTGATCAGAGTAGTATGCGGATTATTCTGCACTGCAGCACCTTTTGATTTCACTGCAGCATAAGCCCTTGCACCAATGGCGCAAGGGCGTTCTGGATTAACCTTCGATCTTGCTGAGATCCGCCACGCTGGAGCAGACCTGACGGATTTGGCTCAGCAGGTTCAAACGGTTGCGGCGAACGATATCGTTGTCCGTGTTCACCTGAACCTCGTCAAAGAACGCATCGACCGGGCCACGCAGCGCCGCCATTGTGGCCATCGCCTTGGGGAAGTCTTCGGCCTTCAATGCCGGTTCGATTTCTGCCTGCGCCTGCTCAAGGGCCGCAAACAGCGCCCGTTCACTGTCCGTCTCGGCGAATTTCACATCCGCGCCATAGGAGTATTCGACGCCATCCTTTTCCTCGGCCTGCGTCAGGATATTGTTGGAGCGCTTGAAGCCCTGCACGAGGTTCTCTCCATCCTCGGTGGCAATCACCGCACTCAGAGCGCGGGCGCGTTTGACCAGTAGGTTGAGGTCGTCATTCCCCTCCATCGCGATGCAGGCGTCGATGATGTCGTGACGTATACCCTCGTCCCGCAGGAAAACCTTGAGGCGGTCGTGGAAAAACGACAGCAAATCCGCAGGCACTGCCGAGACGATGGCATTCGCCGCCTCGACCTGGTGGGCCAGTTCGTGCACGCGTTTGGCTACCGCGTCTTTGTCCTCGTCGCTTGCCTGTGTTTGCTCGGCCTTGGCACCCAACAGGGCAGCTTGCCACTCAGGCAGCTTCAAAAGAACCTTCAACGCAGCTGCAAACAGGTCGGCCATCGACAGGCGCAGATCGTTTTCCAGAACCAGCCGCGTGACACCCAAAGCCGCACGGCGCAAGGCAAAGGGGTCTTTTGATCCAGTCGGTTTCTCATCAATCGCCCAGAACCCGGTTAGCGTGTCCAGCTTGTCGGCCAGCGCAACGGTCACCGACAGGGGCGCAGTCGGCACATAATCCGACGGACCCAGTGGCGAGTAATGTTCCTGCGCAACGGCAGCCACGGCGGCGTCTTCGCCAGCGGCTTCGATGTAGTAACGGCCCATAAGCCCCTGAAGTTCCGGAAATTCGTAAACCATTTCCGAGTTCAGATCAGCCTTGGCCAGACGCGCGGCTTTCTCGGCCTGATCCGCATCTGCACCAGTCACTGGGGCCAGTTCGCGGGCCAGCGCAGCGATGCGGTCGATCCGCTCGGCCTGCGTGCCCAGCTTGTTGTGGAAGGTCACATTCTCAAGCGCGCGGGTCCATTGGGCGATATCCGATTTGGCGACACGCAGGTCGTTCTCCCAAAAGAATTTGGCGTCTGCCAAACGCGCCGACAGCACCTTTTGGTTGCCCGCCAGAATGGTCGCGCCATTGTCGGTGGTTTCGCGGTTGGCGACGGTTATGAACCGCTCGATCCGACCCGTCTTTGGATTGCGGACCGAGAAGAATTTCTGATGCTCTTTCATCGAGGTTTGCAGCACCTCAGGCGGCAGGTCGAGGAACTCCTCGTCGATCTTCCCCATCAGGACCACAGGCCATTCAACCAGCCCCGCGACTTCGGCCAGCAGGCCCTTGTCGTCGACCACTTCCAGACCGGCGGCAAAGGCCATGTTCTGGGCGTCGTTCCAGATATGTTCAGCCCGTTCGGCGGGGTTCAGTACCACAAAGGCACGCTTCAGTTTGGCGACGTAATCGTCGAAGGAAGTAACCGTAAACCGATCCGGCGCCATAAAGCGGTGACCCGCAGTGGTATCACCCGCCTTGATCCCTTCGACCTCAAGCGGCACGACCTGCGCGCCTGCCTCATCGGACAGAATGCACAGGATCGAATGCAAGGGACGCACCCAACGCAGTGAGCCGCTGCCCCAGCGCATCGACTTCGGCCAGGGGAAGTTGCGAATGGTCGCCTCTAACACCTCGGCCACGATCTCAGCCGCCGGGCGACCCGCTTTTTCGATGGTGGCGAAATAGACCGCGCCCTTGGGTGTGTCGCGCTCTTCCAACTGATCGCGGGTTAGCCCTGCGCCACGCAGAAAGCCTTCGATGGCTTTATCGGGTGCGCCGACTTTCGGCCCTTTGCGTTCTTCGCGGATCGTCGGGCTCTCAGTCAGAAGACCTTCGATCGCCAGCGTCAGGCGGCGCGGCGTGGTCAGCGCGGCGGCACCGGCATAGGTCAGACCGGCCTCGACCAAACCGTCGGTGATCCGCTTTTTCAGGTCCTCACCCGCGCGGGTCTGCATGCGGGCGGGGATTTCCTCGGAAAACAGTTCGATCAGCAGGTCGGGCATTTTCGGTCCTTAGAAATTGACGATCGTCTGGATGACGATGGCATTGGCGATATCCACAAAGAAGGCGGATACAAGGGGCAGCACGATAAAGGCAATAGGCGACGGGCCATATCGCTTGGTAACTGCGGTCATATTGGCAATGGCGGTCGGGGTCGCGCCCAAAGCGAAACCGCCAAATCCCGCAGACAACACGGCGGCGCGATAGTTGCCGCCCATCACCGGGAACAGCACCCAGATCACAAAAGCCACAGTAAACAGGGTCTGCGCGGTCAAGACGGCAACGATGGCCAGACCCAGCTCGGCGATTGTCCAAAGTTGCAGGCTCATCAGCGACATCGCCAGAAACGCCCCCAGCGAGAATTCCGAGATCAGAGCCAGCGAGGGTGTGCGCGACACTGGCGGCGCATTTGGCGCAACGGCTTCGCGCAGGTTGGCGATGACGATCCCCATGATCAGGCAGGGCACGAACGATGGCAACTTCAGCCCGGTGGCAAGGATCGCCTCATTCAGCGCCAAGCCAAAGATGATCGCCACATTCAGATGCAGCAGAACACGCATGATTGTCAGGTGGTCGATCTTGGCCTCATCCTCGTTGGGATTGTCCGGCAAGCCAACCGTGTGTTCTTCGCCCGGACGCTCCGGTGACAGGTTTTTACCTTCGATCAATAGGCGCGCAATCGGCCCGCCAACCAGAGCGGCCAGCACAAGGCCCAACGTCGCCACAGCTACGCCCAGTTCTGTCGCACCCGTCAGGCCGGTCGCAGCACCAACCTCGGGTGCCCAGGCAATCGCCGTGCCGTGGCCACCGATCAGAGAGGCTGACCCAAACAGAACCCCGGCCTGCGCCGGATAGCCAAAGGCCACGGCCCCAACCGCACCGACAACATTTTGGGCAACAATCGTTACTATCGTCAAAATTACAAGCAATAACAGAGGCTTGCCACCAGCAATCAAGTCAGACAGGCGGGCATTCAGGCCGATCCCGGCAAAGAACACAATCAGCAGGAAATCCCGGGCGGCCAGGTCGAAACTCAACTCAAGACCGAAAGCCAGATACAGAAACAGCAGCAGGAACGAAGCCAGTAGACCGCCCGTCACCGGTTCGGGAATATTGAACTGCCGGAGCACAGCCACCCGCGCGTTGATCTCAGCCCCGATCAGATAGACCGCGATGCCCAGCGTGGCAGTTAGCAGGTTTGAAACCTCATGCACGGCCTCGGTCATAGCGCCCTCAGCTTTCGGGTCGCGGCGGGCATTCCTCGCCGACTACGGTGCCGTCATAGGCCTTTTCACCGCAATTATTCAGCGCGTGCCAGACATAGCCTTTGCCATCTGCGGTTATGGCGACGATCCGGTCCACACCATAGTGAATATTCTTGGCGCCCATATAAGCCTGCGCCTGCCCCGTTTTCAGGGCCTCGGCAATGGCCACTGCGTCGTAGCAATCAAACCAACCCGGCGCGGTCAGCGGTTCGGGGTCTTCGACCGACTGAAAAACTGCCAGGTCTTCACCCGTCATCTCAGTTTCAAAACACGCCCGGTAGCGGATCGGAGAGCTGTCCGCATCGATCGCCTGAAACGCCGAATAGACGATTAGCCGGGGTTCCTCTTCCCCTTCGGCAAGCAATGCCACGTCCTGCCCCGGTTTGGCCTCGACGTTATAGTAGAACCCGTACACCTGCAGGTAATACATTCCCACCCCGGCCAACACCGCGGAAACAAGAAGGATGATTGCAAGCAGTTTTCCGGTCATCTTCTCAACATCCCAATCACGCGGCCTCTTTCAACTTGGCAAAAAATAGGCCAGTTTCCAAACTGATACAGGTCGGAACGAGGCTTTTTGAATGGACATGACCCTTGCCGTTGGGTTCTTCGGCGCGCTGTTTGCGATCATGAACCCGATCACCAACCTGCCCGTCTTCCTGAGCGTAACTGACGGCCTGACGCCCACCGACCAGCGAAAGGTCGCGGCGAAAACAGCGACGTACTGCCTGATCCTGGGTGGAGCATTCGCGGCCATTGGCAATCAGACGCTTGGCCTGTTCGGAATCAGTGTTGATGATCTGCGCGTCGCGGGTGGTCTGGTCGTACTTATGATCGGTTTGAACATGCTGAACGGCAACGAAAGCACCTCGCATCACGGGACCAAGGGGGAAAAGCAAGCCTACCCCGAACCCGCAACTGTGGCCTTCTACCCGCTGGCCTTTCCTATTTTGGTCGGACCCGGAACGATCACAACGCTGATCCTCTATGCTCACCACATTTCGAAACCCATGGACGCCATCATATATGCAGGCGTGTTTCTGGTTGTCCTGTTCCTGCTGTTCATCACCTTCTGGAACGCCTCGGCCCTGGCAAAACGTCTGTCCGACAACGCACGCGTGATCATGAGCCGCTTCATGGGCATGATCCTGTCGGCCATCGCAATCGGCATGATTGCGGATGGCCTGAAAGTGCTGTTGCCGGGATTGGCCTGAGCGCGCCATCAGGCCTCGAACCCGGCGGCCTTGGTCTGCACGAACGCATCGGCACATTGCTTGGCCAGCGCCCGCACGCGACCAATATAAGCCTGCCGTTCCGTGACCGAGATCACGCCCCGCGCATCCAGCAGGTTAAAGATGTGGCTGGCCTTGATGCATTGGTCATAGGCCGGGTGAGCCATGATGATGCGCTTGCCAGTTTTGGGATCGTCATGATCCTGCGCAAGAATGGCGGCGCATTCGGCCTCGGCCTCTTCGAAGTGACGCAGCAGAACTTCGGTATTGGCAACGTCAAAGTTCCAGCGGGCATATTCTTCTTCGGTCTGTTTGAAGATGTCGCCATAGGTCAGCGGGCTGGGCGATTGCGGATCGTTGAAAGGCATATCCATCACGTGGTCGATGCCCAGCACATACATTGCCAGTCGTTCCAGACCATAGGTCAGCTCACCGGAGACCGGCGCGCAATCGTGGCCCCCAACCTGTTGGAAATAGGTAAACTGGCTGACTTCCATACCGTCGCACCAAACTTCCCAGCCAAGCCCCCAGGCACCCAGCGTGGGGCTTTCCCAGTCATCTTCGACAAAGCGGATGTCATGCAGGTCCATGTCGATACCGATGGCCTGAAGGCTGCCCAAATACAGCTCCTGCAGATCCGGCGGGCTGGGTTTGATCAGCACCTGGTACTGATAATAATGCTGCAACCGGTTCGGGTTCTCTCCGTACCGCCCATCAGTCGGGCGGCGCGAGGGCTGCACATACGCTGCCGCCCACGGTTTCGACCCCAGGGCGCGCAATGTGGTGGCTGGGTGGAACGTACCCGCACCAACCTCCATGTCATAGGGCTGCAGGATGGCGCAACCTTTCGAGGCCCAATAGGTCTGAAGTCGCAGAATAATTTCTTGAAAAGAACGTGGTACGCTGGACGGTTCGGTCATGACATTCCCTTTGGGCACGTCTGCGCCCGGTTCCGGTCGGTTTTGCCCTTCCTATGCAAGGGGCCAAGGGGCGTCAACGGGCCAATCGGGTCAGGCTGTCACTGCGCCGCCACACTGGAAATTCCCCGTATTCCGGGCATGGCTTTCTGCGTCTCAAATCGCGTAGTCTGCCGCAAAGCTAAAACACTGCGAACACGGGCAGACAATGACACGCATATTCACTGCAATTTTGTTTCTATTTTCTATCGGCGCAAGCGTCGCATCAGCGCAACAGGACGCTGGTGTTTGGGTACAGGTCGAAGCACGCCCTTCGCTGCGCGAAGCGCAAGAGCGCGCACAGGCTTATGCAAACGTCCTGCCCGATGTGAACGGGTTTCGCCTGAACTCTGGCTGGTATGCCATTGTTATCGGGCCCTATTTGCGCAGTGATGCCGAGCAGGTCCTGGACGTTTACCGGGCCGAGGGTCAGATACCCGCTGACAGCTACATTGCCTTCACAAGCTCATTGGGTCAGCAGTTCTGGCCGGTCGGAGAAAATATCCTGAACCGGGGTGTGGTGACGCCGCCCGTCGAAAACACCCCGCAACCTGAGCCGACCATATCCGGGCTGTCGGCTGAGCCCGCAGATGAAACCCGGTCGCAGGCCTTGCAGTCTGAACGTTTGCTGACCGCACTAGAACGTAGGGATTTGCAGACCGCCCTTCAGGCCGCAGGTTTTTACAACGCCACCATCGACGGCGCATTCGGTCAAGGAACACGCCGTTCAATGGGCGATTGGCAGCGTTTCAACGGCTTTGAAGTCACTGGTGTTCTGACCACAGCGCAACGCAAGGCGCTGATGGATGACTACAACGCACCGCTGATCAGCGTCGGCATGGCGCGTTATTCGGACCCGCAGGCCGGTATTGATCTGGACCTTCCGTTGGATGTCGTTGCCTTTGACCGATATGAGGCCCCCTTTGCGCATTTCCAAGGTACCGACGATTTGGGCGCCAAGGCGCTGTTGATCAGCCAGGAAGGCGACAAGGCCACCCTGCGCGCGCTGTACGAGGTCATGCAGTCGCTTGAGATTGTCCCCCTGGGCGGTCCGCGAGAGCTGCGTGGTGATCGCTTTACGCTGGAAGGTCGCGGCAATGGTGTTGTCTCCTATACTCAGGCAGCGCTGAAGGACGGCCAGATCAAAGGTTTCACGCTTGTCTGGCCCGAAGGGGATGAAGGTCGTCGAGCGCGAGTTCTGGCCGCGATCAAGGCCAGCTTTACCACCAATAGCGCTGTGCTGGACGCAGGGGCCGGGGCGAATGCCGAGCAACGGATCGATCTTGTTTCCGGCCTGCAAATCCGCAAGCCGCGCCTGTCCCGGTCCGGCTTTTTCACCGATGCCAGCGGTACAATCCTGACGGTATCCGAGGCCACCGACAGCTGCACCCGGATCACCCTGAACGACGATCAGGAAGTTCAGGTCGCCTGGGCCGATGCTGATCTGGGCGTGGCCGTTCTGCGCCCTCGCAACAACCTTGCGCCGATCAGCGTTGCGGAATTCGGCACCGACCAACCGCGCATCCAATCCGAGGTCGCAGTGTCGGGCTTTTCGTATCAGGGCGCACTGGGGGCGCCGACGCTGACCTATGGCCAGATCACTGACGTGCGCGGCCTGAACGGAGAAGACGGTGTCAAACGTCTGGCGATGGCCGCCCAACCGGGTGATGCGGGCGGGCCTGTTTTTGACGGCGCAGGTCAGGTTGTCGGTATGTTGCTACCCACCCCGTCCGATGGGCGCACCCTGCCCGCCTCGGTCAGTCTGGCAGCCACGGCTGAGCGGTTGAACACGGCGCTTGAACAGGCGGGCGTCTCGGGCCAACCGGGTCAATCGACTGCCGAGATCTCGCCCAACGAACTTAGCCGCAGGGCCAACGGAATGACCGTTCTGGTGCATTGTTGGGATTAAATTGATCCCAAAAAGTGGAACGCCGCCCCTTTGGGCGGCGTTTTTTGTGGTTACACGATATCAGGCGTTACGCGAATCAGGGTTGGAACCGGCGCATCAAAGGCCGCGCGCAGTGCGGTCTGCATCTCGGTCAAACTGGTAGGCGCGGCAGACAGGGCCCCAAAAGCCTCGGCCAGTTTGCAGAAATCCGGGTTGTGGGCGATCACCGCGTTCGGCGCGATCTGACCTCGGACCATACTGTCCTCGATCTCTTTGAGCTTGCCGTTGTCCCACAGGATAATGGGCAGTGAAAGGCCCAGCTCGACCGCTGCGCCAAGCTCCATCATTGTATAGTGAAATCCGTAATCCCCGGCGATCACAGCTGTTGGTTTTCTCCGACGCGCTACCGCACCGCCAATACCAGCGGGCAAACCATATCCCAGCGTGCCAAAGCCGGTCGGGTGATGCCAGTGATAGGGATAGGCCATATCCCAGACCTCTTTCCCCGCATAGGCGATTTGGGTCATGTCGGAATAGATCATCGTATCCGCTGGGATGGCATCACGCAGAGCATCAAGCACCGGAACAATCCCCGGCCGCTCGGCATCGACCTCGGCACGCCAGCGTCTGCGCGCCTCGGTGATTTCTTCCGGTGTCCAACCCGTTGCGGGTTTCACCTTGTCAATCGCACCCCACAAGGCATGCGCAAAGCTTTCCCCATCAGCCTGCAGCTTGACGCCTGCGCGATGGTGGTCGGACAGAACTCTGGGATCAAGATCGACCCGCACCAGATGAGCGTTGTGCCCCAGGTTGTCGCGCCACAGATCGACCTCGCCAAGTTCAGCACCCACGGCAACTACAAGGTCAGCAGACCCTATTACCTCGGCACTGCCGGGGCGGGTCAGCATGGCGCCAAAGTCCAGTGCATAACCCTGCCCGGCCATCCCACGCCCGGCAAAGGTTGTGAAACAGGCCGCACCCAGTTCCGTCAATATCTGTCGCCACAGATTGGACCGCGCGCCACCGCCCAAAATGAACAACGGCCTGCGCGCGATATTCAGCAGTGACATGACCGGTGCTATATCGGGCGGCAAAACCTTGGTGCGCAGACCCGGCTGATTGGGAAATGGCGCGGGGTCGGCATCGGCCTCAAGCTGGGCAATCGGCACCTGAATATGTTTGGGACGCGGACGGAACAGTTCGAATTCTTCAAAAGCACGCTCGACCAACCCATAGGCGGCCTGTGCGGAATTGGCCTGCCGCGACCAGTCGGTCACGGTCTCAGCAGCTCCAAGCTGATCCTTCATCTGATGCAATTGCCCATGTACCGCCTGTGATTCATCCAGACACGAAGACATCACCAGCAAAGGCACCGAATCCGTATAGGCCTGCCCCATCGGCGTCATGATATTGCACAGCCCAGGCCCGGTGATGACATAGGCTACACCCGGCTTGCCGGTCGCGCGGGCATAACCATCGGCCATAAAGCCAGCCCCCTGTTCATGCCGGGCCAGAACATGCGTGATGCCGGCTTCCTCGATGCCGCGATACATTTCTTGGTTGTGAACGCCGGGGATACCGAAAATCACGTCAACGCCCCGATCTTTCAACATATGTGAAATCTGGGCACCCAAAGGTCTTTTCATCAGTTTCTCCAGAATTGGACGGTAAACAACGCATAGACGGCCAGCAATTCCAACCGCCCGACCAGCATGCCGATGGACAACAACCATTTAGCGGTGTCATTCAGCCCGGCGAAATTTCCTGCTGGGCCGATCTGGCTGCCCAGCCCCGGCCCGACATTGGCCAGTGCCGTCGCAGCCCCCGAAACCGAAGTGATAAAGTCCAACCCGGTCAGCGCCAACGCCCAGGCCAGTACGCCCAGCGACAGCACAAAGAACATGAAAAAGCTCATCACCGAGGTCAAAACATCCGTCCCGATTGTGCGTCCGCCATATTGCGGGATGAAGACGCCGTGGGGCGATCGGATGCGGCGAATTTGGGTTTTGATCGACGCAAACAGCAGCTGATAGCGGAAAATCTTGATCGAGCAGGCAGTCGAGCCCGCGCAGCCTCCGATCAGGCCTATCAGAAAGAACAGCATGACGGGGAAACTGCCCCAAGTCATATAGTTGACGCTGGCATAGCCTGTGCCGGAAATGATCGATGTGATGTTGAACAGCGATTCCCGGAATGCCTGTTCCCAATGATGCGGAAAGACGACGGTTAGGAAAACCGCCATGACCAAAACCAACACAAGGACTGTTGCAAGGAAGGTTTGTATCTGGCTGTCCTGCCACAAAGATTTCGTGTTGCCATTGGCGAACTGAACATAGCGCACGAAGGGCAGCGCCGCGAGGATCATGAAGACCGCAGCCGCATACTCGATCGGCCCCGAAAAACTGGCAAAAGACGAGTCGTAGTTCGCGAACCCTCCAGTCGCGATGGTGGTCATTGCATGCACAACAGCATCAAAGAACTTCATGCCTAGACCGGTGTAGACGAGCGCGCAAACAAAGGTCAGAAAGACATAAATCAGCGAAATTTGCCCCGCAATTTCTTGCGCACGCGGCAGGATTTTCCCCATGGTTTCAAAACCTTCAGAGCGGAAGATTTGCATCCCGCCAACCCGAAGTTCGGGCAAAAACACCATGGCGACAACGATGATTCCGATACCGCCCAGCCACTGCAGCAGCCCGCGCCACAACAACAAGCCTTGAGGCAGATCATCAAGCCCGGAAATGACGGTCGAGCCGGTGGTGGTCAGCCCCGACATTGCCTCAAAATAGGCGTCGACAAAGCGCAGCTCGGTTTCACCAAAAAGAAACGGGATTGCGCCAAAAAAGGGCAGCGCCACCCAGACACCGGTTGTCAGCAAAAAGGTCTGACGGATCGTCAGACCTTCGCCCACCCCGTTTGAACAGCTGATGGACAGTACAACACCCGTCAGCATAGTGATGATGCCGCTTCCCAGAAACACGTGCCATTGGCCCCGGCCTTCGATGAAATCCGCAAGCATAGGCAGCATCATGGTCGCCCCAAGAATGGCGACCAACAGGCCAATCACATATCCAACCGGGCGCATGTCCGTCATGAGGCGCAGCGTTGGCGCGCCTGCACGACTGTGTCAAGCGGATGTCCCGTTTACTCGTCGGTTTTGCTGACGGGTGTGGGCATCGCGGGCGGTTTCGAAGGCGCGCGCGTCCGGTTTTGAGGTGCCGCAGGTTTGTTCGCTTCCGCCAGGGGCGCAACGGGCTTAGCCGCTACTTTCGGGACTACGGGTGTCACGGCAGGTGCCTCTGGCTTAGGCGTGGCCGGTTTTGTTGCCTGCGCCTTTGGCGCGGCTGGCTTGGCAGTGGCCTTTGGTGCCGCGGGTTTCGCAGCTGCTTTCGGGGCCGCAGATCTGGCCGTTGGTTTGGGAGTGACGGGCTTTGCCTCAGCCTTGGTAGCCACCGCTTTAGGCGCAGCAGCCTTGGCAACTGTGGGTTTGGCGACCGCTTTTACCACAGCTGGCTTTGGCGCTGCAGCCTTAGCGGCAGTTTTTGCCACAGCCGGTTTGGGCGATTCGGCTTTCGGAGTGGTTGTCTTTTTGGCTCGAACGATTGGCTTGGATTTGGGCGCGGCTGTCGGTTCGGCTTTGGCCACTGGCTTGGCGGCCGCCGTTTTGGACTTGAACTCCGGCTTCTTCTCTGCCGGAGCAGGAACCGAGGATGACGCATGCAGGGCCTGTACTGGCACGAAAGGCAACTCCATGGCCGAGCTTGCCAAAATCTGCATGATCTTCAGTTGGTTGCTGACCGCGTAACCGGCCATTCGAATGGCCGCCGCCTGAAATTCAAGCGGTTGGGTAATCGGATTCATTAGTCATTTCTCCTGTAAAAGCGATGCAACCTTCAAAGGAAATAACGAACTTGCCCCGCCCCGATCTATGGGGCGGACGACCAAGGCCTGAAATCCCCGGGCGTTGCACGTCACGGCTTCCTTTCAGAGTGGTCTGAGGGCTGGCAGGCACACACACCACGGCTGCATTCCTCGCCAGTTTAGCGCGAAACACACTGCTCGTGCAGAAATTTTGCTGCGATGCGGCAAAATTTCGCCAATTGGATCAAATTGAGACTTTAAGGTTCCCTTACCGAGTTACCCGACGTGGAACAGGGTCGTGAACAGGCGCGGGTCCAGACTGGCCGAAACAAAGGTTGGACCTTCGGTCAGGACTGACACCGCATCATGGCTGTGCAAGCTTTCCTGATGGCTGGCCACTACACGGAAATCCCCGACATGGTGATCGGCCAGAAGCTCAGCGCAGAATAGCCGCGCGGCGTCTTCGACAAAGATTGGGTTGGCGGCGTTCAACTCGGCAAAGGCTTGTTCATCCTCACGCTTGACCATTACTTGCGTTTCCGTCGGCACGGCGCGACGGCACAGTGCGATCAGGTCCTCGAACCAAAGACAGTTCGCTGTACAATCCAGAACGACGGAAATCCGCGCGACAGAACGCTGTGAATGCGGCGTTGCCAACTGCCCCCGCGTAGCTCGCGCATGTTCGCTCAGTTCAAGCGAGCATGGGCAAGTCGACGAGTAAACGTAATCCAGATGCATGATCTTCTGGCGCACACCGTTCTGTTCGACCAGTTCCAAGGCAATATCGTAATATTGATATCCTTTCAGCCCCGAACGCAGGCTTTCCACCCGATCCGGGTAGGAAAATCGCATCTGTATCCGTGCATCGAAACTGTCCAGATCGGTCATGTAGTCATCCAGGGCAGCTTCCATGACGTCAAAACTGAACGTACGCTCAGCATGTTTGTAGAACGAGCGCATGATGCGGGACATGTTGATGCCCTTCTTTTCCGCCTCAAGACTGACCGTTCCGGTGACCGAAGTCTCAAGTGTCAGGTCCTCACCATGCTTACGGTGAAAACGGATCGGCAGGCGGAAATTGGAAATGCCAACATGCTGAATTTGCTGTTTGGCCCCGCGGATCAGGCTGGATGGCCCGTTCTGAAGGTCAGGCAACGTTGCGCGATAGGCCGCGTCGACCTTGAAGTCTTCGGCATAGTCACGTGAAAGCGATGGATAATTTACTGGAACCAGCCCCGGAACCAAGCGCGCAACAGCCGGATCAAGCTGGCTGATTTCAGCTTCGGTCGCAGTCTCGGCCCATTTGCGCAGAGTTTTAAGCGCGGCGGCTGCGTCATCATTGTCAGGTGCGTCTTCAATGCTGCGGGGGTGCACGTTCATCGAACGGGGCTCCTTGGTTGGTCGCCGGAATATATACGGGATCGGCAGATTTTCCAGTCTAACCTTATACGCGCAAAAACAAAGCCTGGATGCATATTTGCACAGGGCGCCATATCTGCGCCCCATGCATTGCGGTGAATGCGGGATTTACCGCTGGGAAACGTCCAGCGCCTGCTTGATATCGGACAACAGATCGCCGGAATCTTCCAGACCAATAGACAGGCGGATCAGGCCGGGCGTGATGCTCAGCTCGTCCTTCTGCTCATCGCTTAGGCGCTGGTGCGTCGTTGTTGCCGGATGCGTTGCAATCGACTTTGTATCGCCCAGATTGTTGGAAATCACCGGAATCGTCAGTGCGTTAAGGAAGGCAAACGCGGCCTTTTTCCCGCCCTTGATGTCTAGCGACAGCACGGTGCCGCCCTTGCCGCCCAACTGTGACTGAACCAGCTCATTCTGCGGATGCGTTTTCAGCCCCGGATACAATGTGCGTTCCAGCGCGGGGTGACCTTCCAGCGCCTCAGCCACGATTTGAGCCGTCTCAGCCTGCGCATTGACCCGCAGGGTCATTGTCTCAATACCTTTCAGCATGATCCAGGCGTTGAACGGGCTGAGCGCACCGCCGGTGTGCTTCATATAGGGTTCAACCGTACCGCGGATGAAATCTTTGGAGCCGATGATGACACCACCCAGTGCACGTCCCTGCCCGTCGATATGCTTGGTCGCGGAATAGATCACCACGTCCGCACCTTGTTCGATGGCCCGCGAAAACACCGGAGTGGAAAAGACGTTATCCACAACAACCAAAGCCCCGGCTGCGTGGGCAAGTTCAGACACAGCGGCAATATCGATCACTTCAAGCGCCGGGTTCGACATGGATTCAAAGAACACTGCCTTGGTGTCGGGCCGGATCGCTGCCTTCCATTGCTCCAGATCGGTGCCGTCCACATAGGACACATCCACCCCGAACCGGGTCAGGATGTTCTCAACGATATATAGACACGAACCAAACAGCGCCTTGGCCGAAACAATGTGGTCCCCGGCCTTAAGCATCGAGGTGAGCGCACCATTCACCGCCGCCATCCCCGAAGCCGTTGCAAAGGCATCCTCACCGCCCTCCAGCGCCGCGATGCGCTGCTCGAACATCGACACGGTGGGGTTGCCATAACGGGCATAGATGAAGTCATCCGGGCCACATTCCAGGAACCGGGCCTCGGCCTGTTCGGCATTTTCGTAGACGAATCCTTGGGTTAGAAAGATCGCCTCGCTGACTTCATTGTATTGGCTGCGACGGATGCCGCCATGGACGGCTTGGGTGCGTTTGTTCCAGCTTTCGCTCATGTCATTCCTCTCGACCCTTGTCTGGCAAGGGCATCAAAAAAACCCCAGACGCGGTCAAGCGAAAGGGGCCTTTCATCCTGACCTTTTAGCGGTTTTGTTTAGCGTGGCCCGCAATCCGGTAACAAATCGCCACGTAGTGGAGTTGGCCATACGCCGCACATGCGGTCGCGTCAACCCTGACAGGGGCAACGTTTCGGATATGTAACAGTCGATTTACCAAGTGTTCCGACCGGCGCTTTATGTGTGCTTAGCTCTGCTGCTCACGGCTTTTTGCCTCTGCCCGTCACAAAGGACCCTTGCCGTTTGGACAGAAAGCCTCATGATCCCTTCAACCCAAGGAGACGTCATGATCGACCTGTATTTCTGGCCCACCCCAAATGGTTGGAAAGCGTCCATCGCTTTGGAAGAGATGGAGCTGCCCTACACCACTCATCTGGTCAATATCGGCAAGGGGGACCAGTTCGACACCAAGTTCCTGAAGATTTCCCCCAACAACCGCATGCCCGCCATTGTCGACCCGGATGGCCCGGATGGCGCGCCAATCTCAGTGTTCGAAAGCGGCGCAATCCTGATGTATCTGGCACGTAAGACCGGGCGCTTTTACGGCAAATCCGAGCGTGACCGGATCGCGGTCGAAGAATGGCTGATGTGGCAGATGGGCGGCGTTGGCCCTATGGCCGGTCAGGCGCACCACTTCCTGAAATACGCGCCCTATATGGACCCGCCGCAAGACCTTCCCTACGCCCAAGACCGCTATCGCACCGAGGTCGGGCGTCTGTACGGCGTGCTGGATAGGCGGCTGGCTGAAAATGAATATGTTGCGGGTGACTTCTATTCCATTGCCGACATTTCCATCTGGGGCTGGGCCAGCCTATG
Source organism: Ruegeria sp. BI11 (assembly GCF_056538005.1). NCBI lineage: Bacteria > Pseudomonadati > Pseudomonadota > Alphaproteobacteria > Rhodobacterales > Roseobacteraceae > Ruegeria > Ruegeria sp. BI11. The sequence continues at coordinate 46,660 of NZ_JBQFSM010000002.1, forward strand.
GGAAGGCCAGCAGCAGGTGCTGGAGGATAAGCCCCACTTTGCCCGCTGGCTGGAAACGGTTAGCGCCCGACCCGGCGTCCAGGCCGGTCGCGCGCTACATGCCGAATTGCGTGGGGATAACCGGGATAGACTGGCACAAGAGACCTTGTTTAAGCGATAAGGCACGTTGATCCAGTGTCGGCTCTGAGCCCAAATTGACATCTACGTTTCATTATGCGCGCCTATAGTTATGGTAACTAAAAAGTGAAGACAGCTCGTGTCCTTGGATCAAGCCTATGCCAGCAGTCCAACGAACTCACGACCCAACGCTATTTCGATTTAGGGGAACAACTTGACCGAACATTTAACTCTCAGAGACGGTAGAACGCTCGCTTTCAGCACTTACGGCGACCCTAATGGTACACCTGTGATTTTTAGCCATGGGTTTTCCGACTCTCACGTAATTCGTCAACCCGACGACAGTTTAACCGCTTCGCTTGGAGTGCGATGGATTGCGGCAGATCAGCCCGGTGTCGGAGGGTCCAGTCCGAAGAAGGATCGGAAAATGGTCGATTGGGGCGCTGATATGGAAGATCTGGCTGACCATCTTGGCCTCGATACATTCAACGTAGCGGGCCATTCCGGGGGCGGCCCCCACGCTTTGGCCGTGGCCCTTCACATGCCTGAACGTGTACGCAAAGTCGCGCTCGCGTCTCCTGTGGCGCCATTCGATGAGCCCGGCGTTACCAAAATGTTGGTGTTGAAGGATTTGAAGACCATCGCGAAACTGCGCCACCTGACATTGTTGATCCGCTGGGCAGAGCGCATCGGAGCAAAAAACGCTTTGAAAGACATCCCTTCATATGTGGAGTCTGTCGTTGATCAATTGCCCAACGAAGCCAAAACAATCCTCCGCAATCCAGAGCAACAAGCTTTGTTTGAAGAGAACTTTCGCCTTGGCTACCAACAACACGAGGAAGGTGTTTTCGAAATGACGATGGCTCTTTGGGACTGGGGGTTTTCGCCAAAGGAAATCCAGCAGCCAGTGGAGATGTTTTATGGTACTGCGGACGACATTATTTCACCAGAATTGCCACGACACCTTTGCTCTGAGCTTGCTAACTGTACAACGCACGAGTGGTCGGGCGCAGGGCACTATGGGTTTGTGGATCGCGAACGGTGGACCGAGTTTGTAGGCGCGGTCGCCAGTCTGTCTTAAAAGTTAAAGGCAGTTCGTCCCGCATTGCAGACCTACCTTCCCCCCTCACCAAACATACTGCATGCCCGAGAATCCTTCGATCTCTTCCGCGACCACATGGGTCACCGAATGCGCCCGCAATATGCCGATTTGCGCAAGGACAATCGGGGCACGCAAGCGCAGAGCAATTTGTTCAAGTAAAGGGAAATCCCTGCTATACTCTGACTTTAAATAGGAAAAGGATATTGCAAAGCCCGGTCCGGTGCGCGCCTCGACAGAAGAATTGAGGCCGGTCATGATACAATCGATCGGACCTGAAAAGGAACGAGTTATTTTATGCGAGTATTGGCCTCTTTGTTTGTTTTTTGCGCAGGTATGGCGAGTGCCGCGCCGGATTGCGAGGAACCTGCGCAGGCTCAACCACACGAGCTTGTGGCGTATGACCCGTCCGCTGAACTGGATGTTCTTTTAGAGGAAGACGCTGCACCTCCCCTCCCTAAGCAAGAACTTACTGTATCTCCTAGACCGCGACTGCGGCCCTGTAAGTTCCGTCAAATCGAAGTCGGCCGCGAACGGATGCGAGAGCGCGGTGCGGTGTGTGGCGACTGGACTATTGTCGGCGAGGTCCGAAAGCCTTTTATAGGAAAGTACCGGGGATGCGGTGTTGCTGAACCGGTGAGAATCCACATGGTCGCTGATGTTTTCCTCAGCCAATTGGCACTGATGGATTGCGAGACCGCCATCACGCTCAAGACATGGTTGGAGAATACGGCCAAACCGGCCTTTGCCGATCAAGGTGGCGGTCTGAAAGGAATGCGTCTGGCTGGTCACTATGCATGTAAGACACAGAACAACCAACCGAACGCACGGATGTCGGAACATGCCCGGGGCCGCGCGATTGATATCTCATCCTTTATACTTATGGATGGTACTGTGATTACCGTACGCGACGGGTGGACAGCCGAAGATACAAGCGACGTAATGCACGAGCTTCATGCCGGCGCCTGCGGTCTGTTCGGCACGGTTTTGGGCCCCAATGCCGACCGCTATCACAAAGGGCATTTTCATTTTGACACGGCTCGCCGCAGTAGCGGACCCATTTGCCGCTAGCGGCCTAACCCTTCCCCTGCACCAGCACATCCAGCATGGGTGAGATATCCTCGATCTCTTCCGCGATCACATGGGTCACCGAATGCGCCCGCTGCATCCTACCCGTGACCCGCAACAACCGCCCCGAGATCACCGCGCGGCGGAATTGCTCGTAGATCTTGCGCCAGACCACCACGTTTACGATGCCGGTCTCATCCTCAAGTGTGACAAAGATCACCCCCTTGGCCGTCCCCGGCCTCTGCCGCAGGATCACCAGCCCGGCGACGGCAACGCGCGCACCCTCGGGCGGGTCGTCCAGCCGGTTGGCTGGCAAGCAGGTCGGCGGGCGCGGCCAGTTCCGATTTGAAACCGCAGGACGAACAGGGGCAACAAGCATGAGAACAAAAATAGAACAAATTGCATGAAAGTCCAGACACGGCGTGTTGAGTCGCAAATGGTACTGGAAAGACCTAAATGCCTTCACTAAGGAAGAATTCGACAATCGAAAGAGGAAGACGCACGCAATGGCAAAGATCACCTATGTCGAGCACGGCGGTACCGAACATACAGTCGAGGTCGCCAACGGACTGACCGTCATGGAAGGGGCCCGTGACAATAACATCCCCGGCATCGAGGCCGATTGCGGCGGCGCCTGCGCCTGCTCGACCTGCCATGTCTACATCCACCCCGACTGGGTCGAGAAAATCCCGGGCAAGGACGACATGGAAGAAGACATGCTGGACTTTGCCTATGAACCCGATCCAGCCCGCTCGCGGCTGACCTGCCAGATCAAAGTCACGGACGAGTTGGACGGCCTGGTGGTTCAGATGCCCGAAAAGCAGATCTAATGCTATTCCAAGCGCCGCGTCTGCCCACCCGCCTGTGGCGACGTGGGGCACGCGGCGCGCTGATGACATTGTGTATGTGGCCGACCGGAGAAGTTGCTGCGGTTGCTGAAACAATCACAAGCGCTCGCTTTACAGAACCCACCACACGCTATGCTCATGGGGTTTTGGGCGATAACATAGAGTATGGCGCACTGGAACTGACTGTTAACGGTGATGCGTTCACCATTCGACTGCCTTACAACAGAGTGTTTGAAGACCTAGCCCCAAGGCTAATAGACATAGACATGGACGGCGCATTCGAGGTCATCGTGGTTGAATCCCACAACCAAACAGGCGCTCAACTGGCGATCTATGACAGCAACCAAGAGAAAATCGCCGCCACACCACACATCGGCACCCGATTTCGCTGGCTGGCTCCGATTGGCGCCATTGATATGGATGGCGATGGTCATGTGGAAATCGCCTATATCGACCGGCCCCATCTGGCTAAGACCCTGCGTATCTGGCGTTTCAGCGATGGTGGCTTGACCGAGATTACCGCCCTGCCCGGCCTCACCAATCATCGTATCGGCGAAAACTTCATCACCGGCGGCGTCAGAGATTGCGGCACCGGTCCCGAGCTAATCGTCGTCAGTGCCGATTGGCAACAGATCGTCAGCGTCAGCTATGAAGAGGACTGGAAAACACAGGCGCTGTCTCCGTTCACCCGCACTGCGATGAAACAAACTCTGAACTGTTCAGATTAAACACAACTGCAGCCCGCGTCAGCGGGCCGCCCGGCCCAAGGCCTTTGGCGGTGCATTCTTGATGCAGCGTCAGGGCGCGGGAGCTTTTTGGATCACAGCGCCCGCCAACCGATATCGCGACGGCAAAACCCGTCAGACCAGTCGATGCCATCAACCGCCGCATAGGCCCGATCCCGCGCCTCCTGCAATGTGTCTCCACGCGCGGTGACATTAAGAACCCGACCGCCCGAGGCCACAATCTGCCCATCCGAAGCTTTGGTTCCGGCATGGAACACCATATTCCCACTATCCTCGGGCAACCCTTCAAGGCCGTTAATCAAACTCCCCTTTTCATAGGAGCCGGGATAACCATTTGCCGCCATCACCACGGTCAGGGCATGATCATCCGCCCAATTCACCCTTGCCTCGCCCAAGCGGCCCTCGGCCGCAGCATGCATCAGGTCCATTGCCTGTGCACCAAGACGCATCATCAGAACCTGACATTCAGGATCACCAAAGCGCACATTGTATTCCACCAGCCGAGGCTGACCGTCTTTGATCATCAGACCGGCATAGAGAACGCCCTGAAACGGCATGTCACGACGCTTCATTTCGGCCACCGTGGGCTTGATGATTTCTTCCATCGCGCGCTCTTCAACTTCGGCGCTCAGAACCGGTGCCGGAGAATAGGCCCCCATACCGCCGGTGTTCAGGCCGGTATCGCCCTCGCCGACGCGCTTGTGGTCCTGTGCAGTACCGACGGACAGGATGTTCTCACCATCACATAGCACGAACAAAGACGCCTCTTCACCATCCATGAACTCTTCGATGACCACCTCGGCCCCTGCCCCGCCAAACGCGCCACCGAACATATCGTCAATAGCGTCCAGCGCAGTTTGCTCATCCATTGCCACGATCACGCCTTTACCTGCGGCGAGCCCATCAGCCTTTACCACAATCGGCGCGCCCTGTTCGCGAACATAGGTCTTGGCTGGTTCTGCCTCGGTGAACCGCGCATAGGCCGCAGTTGGTGCCCCCGACGCATCGCAAATTTCCTTGGTAAAGCTTTTCGACGCTTCCAACTGCGCTGCTGCGGCTGATGGTCCGAATACCAGCACACCTGCCTCTCGCAAACGATCCGCTACGCCTGCGGCCAAGGGCGCCTCGGGGCCGACAATCACAAAATCAATCGCGTTTTCCTCGGCAAAGCTGACGACCTCCCCACCGTTTTCAATATCCAGCGCGGCACAATCCGCAATCTGCGCAATTCCTGCATTACCCGGTGCCACGATCAGACGGTCACATTTGGGGTTCTGCATCACCGCCCAGGCCAGGCTGTGTTCCCGCCCACCACTGCCGAGAATAAGGATATTCATGAATGCTCTCCGATCTGCTTGGCCTCGCCTTGCGGGCGTTCTAAGCTGGCCGGGCATTTGACACAAGGCGCTGAAATGTCCGACCTGCTTGACGACCCAATTCCCGGCCAAAACACCCCTGAATACACCGTCTCGGACATCTCGGGCGAGGTGAAACGCACGCTCGAAGGCACGTTTGGCCGAATCCGTGTGCGTGGTGAGGTCGGACGTGTGTTCAAAGCGCGCTCGGGGCATCTGTATTACGACATCAAGGATGACCGAAACGTGCTCGCCTGCACCACGTGGAAAGGTCAGATCTCGGGCTTGTCCGTCGTGCCTGAAGAAGGGCTTGAGGTTGTCGTCACCGGACGTCTGACCGCGTTTGGCGCGCAGTCGAAATACAACCTGAACGTCGATGAAGTCGCTGTTGCCGGGCAAGGCGCGCTGATGGCGTTGCTGGAAAAACGCAAGAAACAGCTTGAGGCCGAGGGGCTGTTTGCCCCTGAACGTAAGAAACCCTTGCCTTACTTGCCGCAGGTTATCGGAGTTGTGACTTCACCTTCAGGTGCGGTCATCCGGGACATTCTACACCGCCTGCGGGATCGGTTCCCGCGTAAAGTTCTAATATGGCCGGTCGCCGTGCAGGGATCAAATTGCGCCGCCGAGGTTGCGAATGCGATCAACGGCTTTAACCAGCTTACTCCCGGCGGCGCGCTGCCTCGCCCTGACTTGATCATTGTCGCCCGGGGTGGCGGTTCGATCGAAGATCTGTGGGGCTTTAACGAGGAAATCGTCGCACGCGCCGCTGCTGGGTCAGATATCCCACTGATTTCCGCCGTGGGGCACGAGACGGACACGACGCTGATCGACTATGTCTCGGACCGTCGTGCGCCCACCCCCACTGCCGCCGCTGAACTAGCCGTGCCCGTGCGGATGGAGTTGTTGGCTTGGACCGGGGAACAAGGCGCGCGTCTATCCCGCGCCGCAACCGATGCGGTCCAACGGCGTTCGCAGCGCCTGCGCGATCTGTCTCGAGCGCTGCCCCGTCCGGACAGCTTGTTGAACACTCCGCGGCAAAGCCTTGATTTGATTGCAGATCGCCTGACCCCGGCGCTAGAACGCGGCGTTCAAAATCGCCACCTTCAAGTGGTGAAACTCTCTGCCCATTTGCGCCCCTCAACGCTGCGCAACCTTGTTTCAAGCCGACAGGAAGCGGTGCGGAACCTGTCCTCGCGCCTGTCCTTGCGCCCTATCCAGCGCGAGATCGAGGTGCAGCGACAGACCATTGCGCGCCTTTCTGATCGCATGAACGTCGCCCAGACAACACGCCTGGACCGAGCGCGGCAACAGTTGGACGCCACCGACCGCCTGCGCGAAACGCTCAGCTACAAAGCCACATTACAACGTGGATACGCTGTGGTCCGCGCCGAGGACCAGGTTGTCACGACGAAAGCGCAGGCTGAAAAGCTTAGTTCACTCCAAATCGAATTCGCCGATGGCGTATTGACCACTGGTCAAATGGCAACTCAACGGCCAGCCTCGAAAAAACCGCCCAAAAAAGATGCGCCAGATCAGGGTTCTTTATTCTGAACTGGCCTCAGACACCTACATCCGGCCCATGACAGATCATCTCTTCGTCGACATCCTCGGCTTCGTAGAGTTCTGTTTCCTCAGGATCACCGTTGAATTGGGCGATCAGGCCGCCCCCTGAACGGGTGAACACCCAGCATTGCGGGTCCAACCGGTCTTCGTAGATGAAACAGATCTGGCCGTCCTGTTCGTACCAGACGCCATGCTTGCAATCGCCGTCCAGAAACGACCAGATGACACGGCGATTAGGCAAGTATCTTTCGACGCCATAAACCTGCCCCTGAAATCCGTAGAACAGGGTTTTTCCCTGCGTGTAATCATCGAAATCAGCCCCCGACAACGCCGATTGCGCTGACGCCAAAGACGCGGGCAGCAAAAGAAGAATCGCAAGATACCTGAGCATGATCGCATTGTGTCAGAAGGCCTTGCGCAGTGCCAATCACCAATTCCCCAAAACCGCCTGCCTCTACGTCACCGATTGAGGAGAATCAACAACCCGTCACAAGCTAAGGAAAACACGAGGGATTTACATGCCGACTGTACTCTTGTGGCTCGCAGCCGCCTGTGCCTTGGCCTATCTGCCGTTGTCACCGCGCCCAGCCAGCGCCTTGCGAACAGTGCTAAAGACGGCCTCCGTCGCCTTGCTGGCCGTCATCGCCTTGTTGGGTGCAAGCCCGCTCTTATTGGTCGTCGCTTTGTTGCTGTGCGCCATCGGCGACGCGCTGTTGTCGCGAGAGACGGACGGCACCTTTATGGTCGGCATTGGTGCTTTCGCCGCAGGTCATCTGACCTATATCACTCTGTTTCTGACCGACCCTTCAAGCAATCTAGCCCTGATTTTCAACCGGCCCGGGTATTTCTGGTCACTCATCATTCTTGGCATTGTTGCCGCTACCCTACTGACTCCAAGAGCCGGAGATCTCAAAGGGCCCGTGCTGGGTTATATCCCGATCATTCTGGGAATGGGTATTACCGTTCTGTCCCTTCCGGAATCCGGGACACTGCGCTGGGCCCTACCGGCGGCCTTGGCTTTCATTGCATCGGACCTGATCCTAGCGACCGAAAAGTTTCTGCTGCCCCCAGATCACCCTACCCTAAGGATCACCCCCTATCTGGTCTGGCCGCTTTATTGGGGCGCGCAAGCCGGTTTGCTGGTCGCGTTCCTCTGACCCTTTGCAACTGTCGCAAATCCGCATTAGGTGAGGGGAACATCTGCGGAGACCAAAAATGGCGTTTTTCTCAAAGCTCAAGGACAAGCTGTTCAAATCCTCGTCCCGTCTCGAACAGGGGCTTGAGGCCATCGTCGAAGATGGTGGCGAGGAAACGGCCGCCCCCGATCCGATCATCCCCGAGCCCGAGCCGCAGCCCGAACCTGCGCCGGAAGTTCCGCAACCGGTTCCCGAAGTGCCTGAGCCTACGCCAGCACCGCAACCTGTCGAAGTACCTGAGCCCGCGCCTGTTGATCCGACACCTGCGCCCCCGCCGCCCGAGGCGCCCCCCTCCAAAGGTGTGCTGGGTCGGCTGTTCGGCCGCAGCGAGGCTAAAACCGCCGTACGCCGCACCTTGGACGACGACATGCTGGAACAGCTCGAAGAGCTGCTGATCGCATCAGACATGGGCGTCGACACCGCCCTGCGCGTCACCGCGAACATGGCCGAGGGACGTTATGGCCGAAAGCTCTCGACGCAGGAAATCAAACAGCTTTTAGCGCAGGAAGTGGCCCGCGTTATGGAGCCAGTCGCCAAACCCCTACCCATCTACTCCAAACGCCCGCAAGTGGTGCTGGTCGTTGGCGTGAACGGATCTGGCAAGACCACAACAATCGGCAAACTGGCCAGCCAGTTCAAAGCCGCAGGCAAAAAGGTCGTGATCGCTGCCGGCGACACCTTCCGCGCAGCCGCGGTCGAACAGTTGCAAGTCTGGGGCGAACGCGCGGGCGTTCCCGTCCTGACCGCCCCCGAAGGGTCCGATCCGGCCAGCCTTGCCTTCGACGCCCTGACCAAGGCGCAAGAGGACGGCGCCGATTTGCTGATGATCGACACCGCCGGTCGCCTGCAGAACCGAGCGGACCTGATGGAAGAACTGGCCAAGATCGTTCGCGTCATCCGCAAGAAAGACGAAACCGCGCCCCACAATACCTTGCTGGTGCTGGACGCTACCACCGGTCAAAATGCGCTGAGCCAGGTGGAAACCTTCCGCAATCTGGCGGATGTCTCGGGCTTGGTGATGACGAAACTTGACGGTACCGCCAAGGGCGGCGTCCTGGTCGCGCTGGCCGACAAGTTCGGCTTGCCCATCCACGCCATCGGTGTCGGCGAGCAGATCGACGACCTCGCCCCCTTCGACCCCGAAGAATTCGCCGCCGCGCTCACCGGTCTGGATCAATCCTGATCCACAGCTTCATCTGGCCCCCAATATCCTCCGGGGGTCTGGGGGTGGAAAACCCCCATCCTCTCCCTCCAGCGAAAAGACCTGATATTTGAGCGACTGGCTGATCTCCTTAGAAGGCACTGAAGCAGGCCACCAACTCGCCCTTGGCCTCGCTTTGATGGCCGCTTTCCTGCACGCAGTGTTCGGCGCCCTGCAAAAAGGCCGTCACGATCCGTGGCTGTCGCGTGGGGCCATCGACGCCAGCTATTGCCTGATGGCCGCGCCATTCGCCTTTTTCGTTGTGCCGTGGCCCGAACCCTATATGTGGCCAATCTTTGCTACCGTCTGGCTGATCCATGTCGCCTACAAGGTCTTGCAGGCGATGGCCTATACCAAGGGCTCCTACACCGTCGTCTACCCGGTTGTCCGTGGCACCGGCCCCCTGTTCACCGTCATCGGTGCCTATCTGTTGTTCGGTGAAACATTTACTGGCACCCAATGGTTTGGTGTGGGCGTCCTGCTGGCCGGTATCTTCGGATTGGCCGCTTACAATCTTCGATTCCTCGAAACCAATCGCGAAACGCTGAGTATTGCGCTGGTCTTGGCCGTCGCGACCGGTTTGTTCGTAGCGCTCTATACTACCTACGACGCCTATGGCATTCGCGCTACTGCTGATCCATTCACCTTTCTGGCCTGGTTCTTCATGATCGACGGCGCGACCATGCCGTTTTATGCGTTTCTCAGATGGCGTGCCATGATCAACCGCCCGGCCATTGGCCCTTTGATGCTGCGTGGCCTTGCAGGTGGCATAATCGCCCCCATGTCTTTCGGAGCCATCATGCTGGCCACAAGGCTCGACAAGGTCGGCGAAGCAGCCGTTTTGCGTGAAACCTCAACCGTCTTTGCAGCGCTGATCGGATGGCTGGTTCTGAAAGAAACAGTGGGGCCAAGACGGATTGCGCTGATGGCATTGATTGCATTGGGCGCCGTAATAGTTGAAATGGGCGGGTAAGCAGCAGGAAACCGTTATGACAGGCAAAAAAGAGATCAACCCGTTTCTGAAACAGGTGCTGGAGCTTGGGCCCCCGTTGGCCTTCTTCTTCATCTACCTGCGCCTGCGCGATGACAGCTTCCTAATAGGTGGCATCGAATATTCCGGCTTTATTGTCGCCACCATCCTTTTCGTACCGCTGATGCTGGCCGCGATGGGTGTTCTTTGGTATCTGACCGGTAAGCTCAGCCGAATTCAGATATTCACCGCATTCATGGTCATCTTCTTTGGTGGTCTGACCGCCTGGTTCAATGATGAGCGGTTCTTCAAAATGAAAACCACGTTGGTCTATGGCTTCTTTTCAATCATGCTGGGCATTGGTCTGCTGCAGGGCAAATCCTACCTCGCGTATGTTCTGGATGAGATGCTGCCGATGCGCCACGAAGGCTGGATGATCCTGACCCGGCGGCTGTGTGGTTGCTTCGCAGTGCTAGCCGCAGCCAACGAATTTGTCTGGCGGACAATGTCCACCGACCTTTGGGTCAAGATTGAAACCTTTGCTTTTCCCATCGCGCTGATGGTGTTTCTGATGCTCCAGTTCAATCTCCTGCAAGGCTACATGGATGACCCTGACCACCAATAGATGAGCCGGACAAGAAGGCCCTCGCCTCATGCGTTTGCACTGGATTGTCGGTTAAGACCGACAAAAACCTTGGCTTAACGCCGAAGCTGTGGAAGGTTGTGTCACCACCAAACCACTCACAGCCGGAGAATCTGGAACTCATGACAGCTTTCCCAGACAGCGGCTTCCTGTCCGAGGCATCCGATGGGCTGAAGGCCATGCTTTCCGCCCAGGCGACTGAAATCACATTGAATCGCGGCGATGTCCTGTTTGAACAAGGCGACGAAGGCGACGCATTGTATGCGATCCTTGAAGGCACACTTGAGGTGTCATTTCTTGCCATGAGCGGTCGAAAATTATCGCTAACCCTGATGCGCCCTGGAGAAGTGTTTGGAGAGATCGCCCTATTCGACAGCGGCCCCCGAACCGCCACCATCGCCGCAGCAGAACCCTCGCGCGTTCTGCGTGTCCGGCAAGGTGATGTGATGGAGCAAATTCGCCAGCATCCCGATCTGGCGGTCGACCTGATCCGGCTGGCTGGTCTGCGTATGCGGTGGATGGGATCGCAACTGAACGAACAGGTGTTCCTGCCTATGCCGATCCGGCTGGCTCGAAAGCTGCTACATTTGTCCGGCCTTCAAGATGACCCGTCGACACGAATTACGCTGTCGCAAAGCGAACTAGCCGAATTTGTGGGTGCCACCCGTGAAGCTGTGTCAAAGACAATCTCGACCTGGAAACGCGACAACGTGGTAGAAGCGTCGCGCGGTGGTTTGATGATTCAAGATTTCCAGGCCTTGCGCGAATTGGCGGAGTCGGACCTGATCTGACCCCCTGTGACCTGCTTCACAGACCTTTTACCGCGCAAAGCCTAGTCTCAATTTGTTACCGTAGGAGGTCAGAGAATCATCCCCGATATCTGTCCACTGACCTCTCCCTGTATCAGAGCCATACGCCTCCCCGGTGTATGGCTCATTTCATTTCAGGCTTCTAATAGCAAAAGGCCGGGGCATTAACCCCGGCCTTTTGACTTGTTAAGTTGTCAGTTATTCACCCAAGCTAAGCGCTACAAAGCGAGGCTCTCCACCACGGCGCACCAGTAGCAGCAACGACTTGCGACCAGCCTCGCGCGCTTCTTCCATGCGCGTCTCAAGGTCGCCAATTGAAGTAACCTTCTGCTGACCGGCTTCGGTGATCAGATCACCGGCGCGCAGACCCTTGGAATAGGCTTCTGACGTTTCGTCCACCTCGGTTACAACCAGACCTTCAGCATCCGCGTCCAGACCAAGATCGGTGCGCAGCGTGTCGGTCAGGGGTGAAATTGTCAGACCCAAAATGTCGGCGTTCTCTTCAGGCGCAGCCTCCGGAGTTTCTTCCTCTTCGCTGTCAGCGCGTTCTGCATCCTCGCGGCGGCCCAGTGTTACAAGAACGGTCTGAGTACCCCCGTCGCGGTGCACCACGACACGAACCGATTTGCCAACCGTGGTCTCGCCCACCTGACGAACCAGGCCGCGGGTATCTTCGACCTCGACTCCGTCAAAGCTGAGGATCACGTCACCTGCTAGAAGGCCTGCTTCCTTAGCCGGACCATCCGGAACATCGCTGATCAGCGCGCCCCCAGGTTTGTCCAGCCCCATCGCTTCGGCCATGTCCTCGGTCACGTCCTGAATGCGCACACCCAGCCAGCCACGGCGAGTCTCGCCGAATTCGCGCAGTTGATCGACGACTTTGACGACCACATTGGACGCCATCGAGAATCCGATCCCGATCGAGCCACCATTAGGTGACAGGATCGCGGTGTTCACGCCGATCACCTCGCCATTCATATTGAACAGCGGCCCGCCCGAGTTCCCTCGGTTAATCGCAGCATCGGTCTGAATGTAGTCATCATACGAACCGCTCAGCGCCCGGTTGCGGGCCGACACGATACCAGCCGAGACCGAAAATCCCTGCCCTAACGGGTTGCCCATGGCGATCACCCAATCACCCACGCGGGCAATATCGCTGTCGCCGAATTGTACATATTGTAGAGGACCCGTGGCTTCGACCTTGAGCAGCGCGATATCGGTTTTTTCATCCGTGCCGATCACCTTGGCGGGCAGCTCTTTCTTGGGCTGGCCATCACCGGGAAAGAATTCCACAAGAATCTCATCAGCTTCGGCGATGACGTGATTATTGGTGACGATATAGCCGTCTTCGGAAATCACAAAGCCCGATCCCAAAGCATTGCTGCGGCGCGGGGCGTTTTCACCATTATCTCCGCGATCCTGAAACTCGCGGAAGAAATCCTCGAACGGAGAGCCCTCGGGCACGATCCCTTGCGGACCGGTCTGGTTTTCAATCAGCGTCGACGTCGTGATGTTCACTACCGCTGGGCTGATCTTTTCGGCCAATGGAGCTAAGCTTTCGTTCCGCGCCTGCGCGGCAACGGCTTGGGCCAGTACAAGCAGCATCCCCGCAAAGGCCAACCACATCAGCCGCATGAAACTAACACCATCGTCCCTTTGGACCGAAATACTGCGCGCTTGTGCCTGCACTTGGGAACTCCTTGTCGACAATTCTATGGCGGTCGCCCTTCAGCAACCCTTCTTAGCAACCAATGTAGTCAGTTTGTCCAAGCCCGCAACTCGGGATCGCGGGTAATTCACTGGCAATTGAAATGTCTGTATTAAAACCCGAGCTGATACGCGCCCCAAAGCAACACCAGACCACTAACCACGCATAGCAGCCCGGCCAACCGGCGCGCCTGTTCAGGCAAGCTCCGCAGCGCCTCAAGCATACGTTCAATAAGCGAAGGGGCCAGCGCATAGGCCAGCCCCTCGACAATCAGTACCAGCCCAAGGGCCAGAAGGATCATACCCATTACCGGCCGCCCTGACCGGTCGGCGATTTCAGGTAGTTGAAGAACTCGGAATCCGGGGTCAACACCATCGAGCTGTTGCCCCCGCCCAGAGCCTGTTCGTAAGCGGATAGCGAGCGGTAGAATTCAAAGAACTCTGGGTCCGCGCCATAGGCTTCGGCAAAGATCGCGTTGCGTTCGGCGTCAGCCTCACCGCGAATGATCTCGGCCTCACGGTTGGCATCCGATACCAGTTCGACCACGGTCCGGTCGGCCTGCGCGCGGATACGCTGCGCGGCTTCCTTACCACGGGCGCGTTCGTCGGTGGCTTCACGTTCCCGTTCGGCTTTCATCCGGTTAAAGGTCGCTTCGAGGTTGGCTTGTGGCAGGTCCGTTGCTTTCAGACGCACGTCAATCACGTTGACGCCCAGCGCCTGTGCCTCCGCAATGGCGCTGTTGCGGATACGCAGCATCAGTGCGGCCCGGTCAGAGCTGAGGATGTCGCGGGACGACACCGAACCCAGAACTTCGCGGGTTTCGGCGCGCAGGATACGGTCCAGACGATCCTCAGCGAGAGGAATACCGCCAACACCAACGGCCTGACGGAACCGGTTCAAGTCGGCGATCCGATACCGCGCAAAGGCATCAACAACCAGACGGCGATCATCCAGAGGCGTAACCTCCAGCGGCTGAACGTCAATCGACAGGATGCGGTCGTCATAACGCACCACGTCATCGACAAACGGCAGCTTGAACGCCAGACCCGGGGTTTCCTTGACGTCGACGACACGACCAAACCGCAGAACAAGAGCACGCTCACGCTCATCCACGATGTAGATCGAAGACAAGCCAACTACAGCCAGAATGATGACGGCAATTAGGATAAGGGGTGATTTACGCATCAGTTGCTCTCCTCGGCCTGATTGCGGCGCAATTCGTTCAGCGGCAGATACGGCACGACGCCCTGCCCCTGACCGGTCGAGTTCTCATCCAGGATGATCTTGTCCACGTCACCCAGAACTTGCTCCATCCGTTCCAGATACAGGCGTTTGCGGGTCACGTCCGGCGCTTTGGAGTATTCCTCCAAAACCGCGCTGAAACGGCTGGCCTCACCCTGGGCACTGTTGACCTGCTGGGCGCGATAGGCTTCGGCTTGTTCCAGAACCTGGGCGGCTTCACCACGCGCATCAGCCAAAACCTGGTTTGCATAGGCGTCAGCCACGTTCTGTAGACGGTCACGTTCCTGCGCAGCCGCCTGAACGTCGCGGAATGCTGCTATCACGTCTTGCGGCGGGTCAGCCTTGTCAAAGTTTACACGAATGATGTTCACGCCGGAATCGTAGCTGTCCATCGTCGACTGGATCAGTTCCTGCAGACGCTCAGCGATAATACCACGGTCCCGGTTCAGGATCGGGGCCAGCTCGCTTTGCGCAATAATCTCACGCATCGCCGATTCTGACACGGCCTGGATCGTCTGACGCGGGTCGCGCAGGTTGAACAGGTACTTGGCCGGATCGTTGATGTTCCAAACGACCTGATAGTCGATATCGACAACGTTTTCATCGCCGGTCAGCATCAGACCATCGTCGCTGCCACGGGCGCCGCCCATGTCTTCGGTCTGTTCACGAGTAACCGGGATGACCTCGGCAGTCACGAAGGGCCACGGGGCAATGTTCAGACCCGGGTTTCCAACGGCAGAAAACTCACCCAGAAACAGCTCAACTGACTGTTCTTCGGGTTTTACAGTGTAAACGCTGGCAGCGCCCCAAAGAACCGCTGCGACAAGCACGCCGATCGCAATCGTACCTTTGGTAAAGATCGGACCTCCGCCACCTGCTCCCCGTCCACTGCCGCCACGGCCGCCACCGCCCCCCATCAGGACGCGCAGCTGTTCCTGGCCTTTTTTCATCAGCTCGTCGATCTCGGGGATCTGCGGGCCATCGCCTTCGGGGGGCTTGCGCCCGTCCCCGTTGTTACCCCGATTTCCTCCGCCACCGGAAGAGCCTCCGCCCCCCCAGGGGCCACCGCTGTTGCCCGCCATATGTATCTATTCCTTCGTGTTGGACCGTGTGATCACGGGTTCCCTTGTAACTTGTGTACGCGCGGTTGCAAATCAAGCAGTGCGTACAGGTTGCCGCATTGTCACCAGTTCTTCGGCCATGACCGGATGAACCGCAACCGTACGGTCGAAATCTTCCTTGGTTGCACCCATTTTTACGGCGATTCCGGCCAGCTGGATCATCTCACCTGCGCCCGGGGCAACGATGTGGCAGCCCAATACCTTGCGTGTGGCTTGGCTGACGATCAGTTTCATCAGCACCCGTTGTGTGCCGCCGGCGAAAGACTTCTGCATCGGCTTGAAAGATGTCGCGTAAACCTCAATCGGTTCCTGCGCCGCTGCGTCCTCTTCGCTTAGGCCCACGGTGCCGAATTCCGGCTGGGTAAAGATCCCAGTAGGGATCAGTTCGTGATCCACAGGCGTCGGGTTGCCTTTGAATACGGTTTCCACAAAGGCCATGCCTTCGCGGATCGCAACCGGAGTCAGGTTCACACGGTCAGTCACATCCCCGATCGCGTAGATCGAGGGTACGCCGGTCTGGCTGTATTCGTCCACGATAATCTCACCCTTGCGACCACGCTCGACGCCAACGGCCTCAAGCCCCAGATTATCGGCGTTGGGTGTGCGGCCAGTAGCATACATGACCACGTCAAACAGTTGTTCAGTCCCGTTGGTGGCCTTAACCCAGATCTTGTCACCTTGCTTTTTCATCTCCAGCACATTGGTACCCAGATGCAGGTCAATGCCGTTCTGGCACATCTCTTCACTAATCAAACCACGCGCCTCTTCATCGAAACCACGCAAAATTTGCGCACCGCGATAGAACTGAGTGGTTTTCACGCCCATCCCGTTCATGATGCCCGCGAACTCGCTGGCGATATACCCGCCGCCCACGATCAAGATGCTCTGGGGCAGTTTTTCCAGATGGAAAATCTCATTCGAGGTAATCGCTAGATCCGAGCCCGGAAACTCGGGCACAACCGGACGGCCACCGGTTGCGATCAGAATGTGCTTGGCCGTTTTACGAGTGCCATCGGCCAGTTCAACCGTGTGCGCATCGACTACATGAGCGCGCTGATCAAAGCTTTCGACACCGTTGTTTTTCAGGATGCTGCGATAGACACCTTCCAGCCTGTCTAGTTCCGCTACCAGCTTGTCGTGGAACGTGTTCCAATCCAGCGCGCCGGGTTTGACATCCCAGCCATAGGCCTGCGCGTCCTGCATGGTGCCCGAGAATTCACTGGCAAAGACCATCAGTTTTTTCGGCACACAGCCCCGAATGACGCAGGTACCGCCGTAACGATCTTCTTCGGCCAGCGCCACCTTGGCACCATTCTCACCGGCTGCCACACGCGCCGCGCGCACCCCGCCCGAGCCGCCTCCGATGACGAACAGATCATAATCAAAGCTCATTTACCGTGCCTCTTCCAAATTACCGCAAGCGCCCATTGGGCTTGCAAGGGGTGTACTCTATCTCGCGCTGCTGTCCATAGTCTTCCGTTTGGCAAACTGAACCTCCCACGGGCTGTCCAAGTCGGGCCAATACTCGCGCAAAGTGTCGATGAACTGGTCAGATATGCGCTGCGGAATGCGTTTCAACGGAAAGTCTGCGAGACTATTCTCGTTTCGAAGTCGAATACAAACTGCCGCTTGCGCCTGAAAAGGTATGCAACTGCTCGCCCGCAGCACCTCAATCGCCTTCACCTCATCCCAGCGGCAACTGACGATTTCACAAAGCCCAGCTGGCTTTTTGTAAGCAAAAGAAAGCCCTTCGGGCGAAACAGAGGCAACCAAATCAGTTCTGCGAAGCAGCTGACCTAAGTAAATTAGGACACAAACAGCAAGAATGCCCATGCTCACGTCAAAAAACAGGGCATATGGGCTTTCCGGGCGCGGCGTAAAGCCAAAGTAGGCGATCGGTATCAATCCCAACAAGATAGCACCGCCGCCCCTCAGAACTAGGCGCAGTACTCGGGTGAGCTTCTTTTCTCTGACAACGAAAGTGGCCGCTGCTTCCAACCCTTAATCCGCCAGATCCGAGAAAAGGTTCTCACCACCATCCACCAGCTCGTCCAGCTCGGTTGTGCCTGCGTTGATATCGCGCAATTCGACCCGACCGTCGCCGTGGCCGATCACAACCTTGTCACAGATGTCGATGAACAACCCGTTCTCGACCACGCCCGGCACCTGATTGAGCACCAGCGCCAATTGGCGTGCATTGCCGATGCGTTGCAGATGCAGGTCCAGAACATGGTTGCCCTCATCTGTCACAAAAGGTGCCTCACCATCCATGCGCAGCATGGCCGAAGTACCCAGAACATCCATTGTGTCCAGCACCTCTTGGATCAAAGTGCGGGTGGTTTGCCAGCCAAAGGGGATCACCTCGACTGGCAGGGGAAATGCGCCCAGGGTTTCGACCTCTTTACCCGCATCGGCGATGACAACCATCTGGTCACTGGCTGTGGCCACGATCTTTTCCTGCAGATGCGCACCACCGCCGCCTTTGATCAGGTTCAGATCACCATCGAACTCATCCGCGCCGTCGATTGTCAGGTCCAGCCATCCGGCTTGATCCAATGAGACCACTTCGATCCCGACTTCACGGGCCAGTTGAGCGGTACGGATCGAGGTCGGAACTCCCTTTATCCGCAACCCTTCGTTCTGCACCCGTTCGCCAAGCCGGCGCACCATCCAGGCCGCGGTTGAGCCGGTCCCCAGACCGACACGCATACCGTCCTGAACCAAATCAGCGGCGCGGCGTGCGGCAACAAATTTGGCATTGTCGATGGGTGACAGATCTCCGGTCATGGCAGCGTTTCCCTTTATTACTGCCAGACTTATACGGAATGCAGTCACCAACCGCGAGAGCCAATTCGACGCTGGATAGCGTAAACATGTGAGGAAAATACGCGTTTCCGATGGGAAACGTCGCAATCGAGGCTTCCGGCATCCGCCCTGCATTGTACATAGGAACGCATGACCGCGCCCTATCGCTTACACTATGCCCCCGACAACGCCTCGCTTGTGATCAGACTGGCGCTGGAAGAGATGGGCCTGCCCTATGAAACCGTTCTGGTGGACCGCCGCCGGAACGATCAGGACAGTGCGGCCTATCGGGACTTGAACCCGAACGGATTGATCCCGGTGTTGGACACCCCACAAGGACCGATCTTTGAAACGGCGGCCATTCTGTTGTGGCTGGCGGATACGCATGCACAACTGGCTCCTGCCCCAGACTGCCCGGACCGGGCGGCGTTTTTGAAATGGCTGTTCTTTGCATCCAACACGCTGCACGCCGATCTGCGCATTCTGTTCTATGCCGAGAAATACATCGACGCCGCTCAGGCCGAGACCCTGCGTACAGGAATACGCCCGCGCCTGCGCCGACATCTGCAAGTACTGGATGTCGTGGCCCGGAACGCACCGATCTGGCTGCACGCCGATACTCCCTCGGTTCTGACCTATTATCTGGCCTGCCAAATGCGCTGGATGGCGCTGTACCCTGCCAGCGCGGATCGCAGTTGGTTTCAACTGGCGGACACGCCTTATCTGCAAGAAATCCTGACGCGGCTGGAATCCCGCCCCGCAACCCAGGCCGCCATCGCGGCCGAAGGGTTGGGGGTTACGCCGTTCACTTCACCACGTTACGCTACACCTGAAGAAGGCTCAGCTACCTAATATGTTTTTATCTGTCTTCGATATGTTCAAAGTGGGCATCGGCCCGTCTTCGTCTCATACCATGGGGCCGATGGTGGCCGCCGCGCGTTTTCTGGACCTGATGCGCGCGTCTCCGTTCGAATTCGCGGGGCTGCGCGGCTCGCTGCACGGATCGCTGGCCTTTACCGGGGTCGGACACGCCACCGACCGCGCCACCATCCTCGGGCTGGCCGGGTTTGTGCCCGACACCTATGACAACGACAAGGCCGAGGCCGCACTGGCCGAGATTTCCGAAACGCACTTGGTCACGCCCGAAGGGTTGCCGACGCTTCAGTTCAACCCAAAGAGCGATCTGATCTTTGATTATGAAAACAACCTGCCCGGCCACGCCAACGGCATGATCCTGATGGCCACCGACGCGCAGGGCGATGTGATCCTGCGGCAGGTTTACTATTCGGTCGGCGGTGGGTTTGTCCTGACCGAAGAGGAACTGGCCGATGGCAAGGCTACGGACGAGGGCGACCCGGTCCCCTTCCCGTTCAAATCCGCCGCCGAAATGCTTGAAATGGCAAAGGCCAGCGGCAAAAGCATCGCTCAGATGAAGCGCGAGAACGAGATTTCGCGCGGCTGCGCCGACAGTTTCGCCAAGGGCACCGCACGTCTGTGGGAGGTTATGAACAACTGCATCGAACGCGGCCTGTCGACTGACGGTATTTTGCCCGGCGGCCTGAACGTGCGTCGCCGCGCCAAGGGCATTCACGATGCCCTTCTGGCCGAACGGGGCATGAACCTGAACGCGCCGCACACCATCAATGACTGGATGAGCGTCTATGCGATGGCGGTGAACGAGGAAAACGCTGCCGGCGGGCAGGTTGTCACCGCCCCGACCAATGGTGCAGCTGGCACGATGCCTTCAGTGCTGCGCTATTACCTTGATCACGTGCCGAGCGCGTCGGAAAGCCATATCGAGGATTTCCTGCTGACCGCTGCCGCCATCGGCGGGCTGGTAAAATATAACGCTTCGATCTCAGGCGCCGAAGCGGGCTGTCAAGCCGAGGTCGGAAGTGCGTCGGCTATGGCCGCAGCAGGGCTGTGCGCCGTTATGGGCGGCACGCCGGAACAGGTTGAAAACGCCGCTGAAATCGCGCTGGAACACCATCTAGGCATGACCTGTGACCCGGTTGCTGGTCTTGTGCAGGTGCCCTGCATCGAACGCAATGGGCTGGCTGCGATCAAAGCCGTTTCAGCGGCCTCTCTGGCATTGCGTGGTGATGGGAAGCACTTTGTGCCGCTGGACTCCGTCATCGAGACCATGCGCCAGACCGGCCATGATATGCATGAGAAATACAAAGAAACGTCTTTGGGTGGTCTGGCGGTGAACGTACCCAACTGCTGATGCCGCAATAAGGGAGATACCATGCGGGGACATTGTCTGTGCGGCACCATCCGGTACGAGGTTACGCCTCCGGTCCTGTCCTGCGTCACCTGTCATTGCGACAGTTGCAGACGGCAATGCGCCGCGCCGATGACCACTTATTTCGGCGTGCGCGACGGCCAGTGGCGCTGGACTAGTGACGAGCCGAAAACCTTCGCTTCGTCGCCCGGTGTCACCCGCAGTTTCTGCCCCGATTGCGGCACTCCGATATCATTCCGGTCGCAATCCATGTCGGATGTGCTTCATCTTTATGTGGCGACGCTGGAAGACCCCAACCAATTGGAACCCACATTGCATGTGGCGCATGAGGAAAAGCTGCATTGGCTGAAGCTGGGTGACGGCCTGCCCACCTGCATCGGGCCGGACTACACCAAGGTTCAGCCTCTGCCCTAAACGCTTTCCACCGGGTCCCAAACCCCGTAGCGTCACGCGTATGACACAAGATCGCCCGGTCTTTGGCATCGTTTTGATGCTTGGCTTTTGTATCATCGCGCCGATGGGCGATGCGATGGCAAAACTTTTGGCCGAAACCACTCCCATCGGCATGCTCGTCTTTGTCCGCTTTGCAGTTCAGGCGCTGGTGCTGATCCCACTAGCTCTGCTGACCGGACGAACACTACGCATGCGTGGCCGTATTCTGCGGTTGACCTTCATTCGCACGGTTCTGCATGTCCTAGCCCTCGCAGCCATGTTCAGTTCACTGCTGTTCCTGCCGCTGGCCGATGCGATCGCCATCGTCTTTGTAATGCCGTTCATCATGCTGATTCTGGGCAAATGCGTGCTGGGAGAAACCGTCGGTCCGCGCCGCCTGACTGCCTGTGCCGTGGGCTTTGTTGGCACCTTACTGGTCATCCAGCCCAGCTTTGTTCAAGTGGGTACCGCAGCCCTGCTGCCGCTGGTGGTGGCATTGCTCTTTTCCCTGTTCATGCTGGTGACCCGCCAGATCGCCAAGGACACCGACCCAATCGCCTTGCAGGCCGTGTCAGGCCTGATGGCCACTGTACTATTGCTGCCGATTCTGTTGGTTGGGTCAATCAGCAGCACTTGGGTCGTATCGCTGATCGTTCCGCACCCGGACATCCACCTTTTGCTGATCGCAATCGGGTTGCTGGGCACTGTAGCTCATCTGTTCATGACATGGGCGCTGCGTTTTGCGCCTTCGGCAACGTTGGCGCCAATGCAGTATCTGGAAATTCCGATGGCCACCCTGTTCGGCTGGCTCATCTTTCATGATCTGCCCAACGGGATCGCGGCTATCGGTATTGGGATAATCATCACCGCGGGCCTCTATGTCATTCTGCACGAGCGGGCCAACGCCCGATCTGCTCCGACAGAAACGCCTGCATGACCTGATCCAAGGCGTCGCGCGGCACCATGACCAACAGGCCGGGCCCGTCCACTTCTAGCTCCACACTCGACAAGGCGCGATTGGAGGTCCCGACGCGGCCGTTCGGCTCTAACACCAAATCGTCGATCGGCCATTCCAGCCCCCGGCTGCGCCCGGTTACCCGCTGAAACGGGAAAAGCGAAACCACATCGCCGGGTGAGAGATCAAACGCGATCCGTGGCGGCGCGTGGAATACGACCTCATGTTCCCCCAGCAAAACGCAGGGGCGATCCTGCAGCCGGACTAACGCATTGAGCACCGCCAACTGGTGATCCAACCGTCCGCCCAGAAATCCGATCCCCAGAACCAGCGGTGCTTCGACGCTGCGCAGGGTCTTGTCGAAATCCGTGCTGTCCTGCTCGCGGATCGGGAACAAACGATCTGCCGGAATCCGGTCACGATAAGAGCTATTCAGCGAATCAAAATCACCGATAACCGCATCCGGCATACGCCCCGAATCCATAACCGGGATCGCTCCGCCATCTGCGGCCACAATGGCATTGACGCGAATCAGCGCCAAATTTAGGTCTTCGGGACCGATTTCTCCGCCTCCGACCACCGCGATTGGCTCCTCAGACCGCACAATTGACTGATTTTTTTTAAGATTGATCATTTTTCCCGGATTTGGACACATTGAGACCACAAAATGGTAGGTTCATGCAGAGAGTTTCGAGCCATTGGTGTGCCCGTCGCCGGGAATATGGCTCTCGTAGTTTGTAGAGGACGTGCGTCTGATGGTACAGAATAACAAGGTTTTGACCGTTTCTTATGGAACCTTCTCGTGCACTTTGGAAGGCTTTGATGATTCCTTTGAAACGATGAAAGCGATTGCCGAATATTTCCGCGATCTCGCGGCGGATGATCGCTACTTTGGTTCTGAACCCCCGCAGCCCGACACAGAAATGCTTACCCGGATCGCGCAGCGTGACGCGTCCCGCAAGGTCGAAGCCAGCCAAAGCGATGCCGGCTTGCTTATCCGCGCAACCGACGAAACTGCCACTCCACCCCAATCCGCTGCCAGCGCGTCGGGTCTGAACGTCATTGGCACCCCGTCCCCCTCTCAGCCTGTTTTCACCGACGCAGAGGCCGTGGAAGATACCCCGCCACCTGCTGCGGACAGCATAGCAGCCAAGCTGCAGCGCATCCGTGCCGTTGTCTCTCATTCCGAAGAGAACTCGGTCATCTATACCGAAGACGAAGACACGACCCTGATGAAAAGTGCCGGTCCGTCTGACGCGGTTGCTGCGGCCTTTGCAGCTGGTTCGCTTGATCCCTCAGATCTGGACGTCGCGCCCGAAGTCAGCGCCCCCGCCGAAACACAAGACAATGCGGAGGAAGTGACCGAAGCGGAGCTTGAAGTGCCACAGTCTGAGGACGCGGAGACCTTGGTTCTGGAAAGCGAACCCGAAGCTTTGGAAGAAACCGAAGCCCAGGAAACTGAAGCGTTGGACACAGCTGAGGAAGACCAGACCGAAGAAGAAACGTTGGATGCCCTGTTTTCGGATCTTGAGTTTTCCGCCAAAAACGCGACCGAAGAAGAACCCAATATCCTTGGCGACACCGGTTCGGAAGAAGACACTATCGCTCCTGCCGATGAAGGCGTGCTGACGGAAGAGGATGAAATCGACCTGCTGGAAGAAATTTCAAGCGTCGAAGCTGTTCTAGCAAAGCGCGCGGCCAAGGCAGACGATGAAGGGGCCGACTTGGATCGGGATGTGTCGCGTCTGATGGACAAGGCCGGCGAACAGCTGAACGATCCGGACACCAGCAATCAGCGCGAAGCCTACACGCATTTGCGCGCGGCTGTCGCGGCAACCGAAGC
Organism: Ruegeria sp. BI11; assembly: GCF_056538005.1. Lineage (NCBI taxonomy): Bacteria > Pseudomonadati > Pseudomonadota > Alphaproteobacteria > Rhodobacterales > Roseobacteraceae > Ruegeria > Ruegeria sp. BI11. Next base: position 70,626 of record NZ_JBQFSM010000002.1, read on the forward strand.
CGAACGTGATGGCAATAAGGCCGCGGGGCAGGACGGTGAAGAACAGGGCTATCGTGGTGATTTGTCTTCGGTCGTCAGCCCGCGCCGCCCGGACGTTCAGGTTACCAGCATGCGCCCAAGCAGCGATGAAGCGGCCCCTCTAAAGCTGGTGGCTGAACAGCGCATCGACAATCAGACCGTAGACACCGGGCCTATCACCCCTCGCCGCGTCAAATCCGAAGCTGAAGCTGAAGACGAAACACCCGAAGAAGGTGGTTTTGCCCTATTCGCTCAGGAACAGGGTGCGCAGTCCCTGCCCGACTTGCTTGAGGCTGCCGCGGCATACCTGTCCTTTATCGAAGGTCAGGAACAGTTTTCGCGCCCGCAGTTGATGAACAAAATCCGCTCGCTCAAGCAGAATGAATTCAATCGCGAGGAAAGCCTGCGGTCCTTCGGTCAGTTGCTGCGCGACGGAAAAATCGAAAAAGCAGGCGGCGGGCGTTTTGCGGCCTCGACCGACATCGGGTTCCGCCCGGATGACGAGCGCGCAGCGGGTTGACCGCAGACCAGATCATTTGAAAAGGGGCCAGAGATTTCTCTGGCCCCTTTTTGATTTTCACTGGCATGGACGACGGTCAATCCGAGTTTTGCTCTGGGTCTTCTTTTCCGACACCCTTGAAGACAAACTTGAACGGCAGGGCCCACAGAATGCCCAATACGACATAGACCAGCAGTTCCAGCCAGATCGGTGGGCGATCGAGCCAGTTCACCACCGTCACCACCGCCACGATATAAACCGGAAGCCCGATCAGCAGCAGCACCAGCGACCAGCGCCGCCGGGCCTTGTAGCTCAGACCGGTTTTGCCGTTATCACTCATCAGTCGGCAAACGGGTCGGTCACCAGAATGGTGTCATCCCGCTCCGGGCTGGTGGATAGAAGGGCAACGGGGCACTCGATCAGTTCTTCCACGCGACGCACATATTTGATCGCGTTGGCTGGCAAATCGGCCCAGCTACGCGCGCCTTCTGTGGATTCGCTCCAGCCTGGCATTTCTTCATAGATGGGTTTGCAGCGCGCTTGCTGGTCTGCAGCAGTGGGCAGATAATCCAGACGCTCACCGTCCAGCTCATATCCCACGCAGATTTTCAGCGTTTCGAACCCATCCAGCACGTCCAGCTTGGTAAGCGAGATGCCGTTCACACCACTGGTCGCACAGGTCTGACGCACCAGACAGGCGTCAAACCAACCGCAACGCCGCTTGCGTCCCGTTACGGTACCAAATTCATGCCCACGTGTTCCCAGGCGCAGACCATCGTCGTCATCCAGTTCGGTCGGGAAAGGCCCCTCACCCACGCGGGTGGTGTATGCCTTGACGATCCCCAGAACAAAATCGACCGATCCCGGTCCAATACCTACGCCGGTCGCCGCTTGCCCGGCGATCACGTTGGAAGAGGTCACAAAAGGATAGGTGCCGAAATCAATATCCAGCAACGCGCCTTGCGCCCCTTCGAACAATATACGCTTACCCGCCTTGCGCTTTTCGTTCAGCACTTTCCAGACCGGAGCTGCAAAAGGCAGGATTTCCGAAGCGATCTCTTTCAGTTGGTCAACCAGCTTGTCCCGGTCGACTGCTTCGATTCCCAGACCTTTGCGCAGCGGGTCATGATGTTGCAGCGCGCGGTCTACGCGCGCTTCAAGCGTGGCCTGATCCGCCAGATCAGCAACGCGCACCGAGCGGCGACCAACTTTGTCTTCGTACGCCGGGCCAATGCCGCGCCCGGTTGTGCCGATTTTGGTGCCTTTGCTGGCGGCTTCTTCGCGAGCCCGGTCAAGCTCACCATGGATCGGCAGGATCAAAGGTGTGTTTTCGGCGATCATCAACGTTTCAGGTGTGATCTCGACACCTTGCTCACGGATCGAAGCGATCTCCTTGACCAGATGCCATGGGTCCAAAACCACACCATTGCCGATGACGCTCAGCTTACCGCCGCGCACAACGCCCGAGGGCAGCGCGTTCAGCTTGTAGACTTCGCCATCAATGACCAGCGTATGACCGGCGTTATGCCCGCCCTGAAAACGCGCGATCACGTCTGCCCGCTCGCTGAGCCAGTCGACGATCTTGCCTTTTCCTTCGTCGCCCCACTGGGCGCCGACAACAACCACATTGGCCATATTCGGTCCTTTTGCGCTGAGTTACCAAACTCGGGTCGTATAGCTGGGTCAACGCGACAGGGAAACCGGTAATTCGCCGCAGTTAAGAACCACGCTACGCGTGGTGCCTCCGGCGGAGGTATTTTTGGCCAGATGAAGATCGGATCCCCTGTTTACCTGCCCACAAATACTTCAGGGGAGTCGCCGGGAACGGGCGGCGGGGGCAGCGCCCCCTATTCACTTGCCACTAAATGCACAGGTTGCCCATGCGGCGTCGTCAGGTATGCCTCTTCCCAGGCATTTCTTAACTGCTGAATGTCACCCGGTTCAGCCGAGCCCTGTTCGACCAGCAATCGCTCAAGGGTTTCCAGCCACGCTTGGAAGTAGTCATCCCCGCCATCCAGTTCCCTGTCTAGCCCGTGTCGTTTCAACGTCTGCGAAAACCTTTCGGCCCAGTCGGGCCAGTCGAATCGTCCGGCCTCGTTCAATGCAACAGTCACGGCAAAGACCTGGGCGTGCCAGGGTTCGGCGAAAACCGGTTCTGGCGCGGAATGGGTGACGCAGTTGCTCATGCGGGCTCCAGATAGCTTTGCCACAGGTCCAGAACCACCTCATCATTCGGATGCTCCGGATCGGCCCACAGTTCAGAGGCGGCAAAGGCCACCGCATAAAGGGGTTCCGGGGCCTCACCCAAACCGTGCGCATTTGAATCCGGCAGAACATGGGTGCCGTGCAGCCGCAAAATTCGGCCATTTGCACCAGCCGCATAGATCGGTAGCCGCGTATGGCCGCCTGTCACCAGACGATTGGCTGCAGGATCCACAGTGCGAACTTTCTGCCCAACCTCAAACTGTATCGGCACGTCTGAGGGCCGATCTGCTGGCCCGCCTTTGGCCAAGGCTCCTGAGACGGTCCCTGCTTTCAGAACATGGGCTGTCAACGGGTGTGGGTTTTCTGTGCCCGCGCCCGACAAATCATCCACAGTTAGCACACCCTTCTCGACCAGCAGATCGGCCAAACCGGATATCCACTTTTCGTAATAGGAGAATCGCGCGTAGTCCTTCGGCGACAACTTTTCCCGCGCGTGGCGCGAAACGTCGATGTTCCATTGCCCCAGAAACCCCGCCGCAAGCGTCACGGCCAATGCGCGACCGTGCCAGTCTTCGGCAAAGACGGGGGCGTCTTCGGCCTCGGGATTAACCGGGCCGTCCCCAAAGCGACCGCCCATATCGTGCACACGGGTCATGATGGCACCTTAGGCAGGCCTGTGCCAATCATGCTGTCCCGGGTGACAAGTGTGGCGAGGTCGTCTTCGCCCAACCCTTCTGACCCTTCCGGGCGCATCGGCAACACGAGGTAGCGTATCTCCGCGGTCGAATCCCACACTCGCACAGCCGTTTCGGCCGGCAATGCGACACCAAATTCGGCCAATACTTTGCGAGGTTCGCGCACGGCGCGGGCTCGATAGGCATCGGATTTATACCAGCCCGGCGGAATACCCAGCAGAGGCCACGGATAGCAGCTGCATAATGTGCACACGACCATGTTGTGTTGATCCGGCGTATTCTCGACCGCCATGATGTGTTCACCCTGTCGACCGTAGAAACCCAGATCGGCAACAACTGATGTAGCGTCCTCCAGCAGAGCTTTCCGGAACGCTGGGTCAGCCCAAGCTTTCGCAACGACCTGCGCGCCATTCTGCGGGCCGATCTTATTCTGATAGGTGTCGATGATCTCATCCAGCGCTGCGGGATCGATCAGTCCCTTGCGCGTCAGAATCGTTTCAAGAGCCTTGACCCGCAGCGCAGGTTCAGGCGGCAACAAGGCGTGCGGGTGGTCGTGATCGTCATGTGGCATGGCCCGCAGCCTGCGTCAGCAATTGCCCACCTGTCCAGTCTCTTTGATGTGATACGGCCCATCACGTGTTATGATGCTAACTCATCCCTTGCCCCCGCTGGCAAACTTGCATAAGTACCACGCGATACACGCCACGCTGTACAGGACCACCATGGAAAACGTCGTTCTCATCATCCATCTTCTTTTGGCTCTGGGCTTGATCGCCGTTGTCCTGATGCAGCGGTCCGAAGGCGGCGGCCTGGGTATGGGCGGTGGCGGCGGTGGCGCCATGACAGGCCGTGCAGCAGCGACCGCGCTGGGCAAAGTGACCTGGATTCTGGCGGCCTGTTTTATCGTGACTTCGATCACGCTGACCATTCTGGCCGCTCAGAAGTCTTCAGGCAGCTCGGTTATCGATCGTCTGGGCGTTCCGGCTCCGGCCGCGACCGAGGAAAGCACCCCGGCGGTTCCGTCGGCGGATGATCTGTTGCCTCCGGCTCAGGGCGACAACGCGCCCCTGATTCCTCAGGCCAACTGATCCACAAAACCTAGAAATCTTAAAGAGAGCTGCAACAGCATCTTGCGGTTCTCTTGCGCTATTGGCGCGAATCCTTTATACGTGAAGTCCCGTGATGCAGCGGTTTTTCGAAGCCGCCGGGCAGCTGATTTTGACGTCTCACGGGAGCAGCCGAAAAACATGGCGCGTTTTATTTTCATCACTGGTGGTGTGGTTTCATCCTTGGGCAAAGGACTGGCATCGGCGGCCTTGGGTGCGCTGTTGCAAGCCCGGGGATACTCGGTGCGTTTGCGTAAGCTGGACCCCTATCTGAACGTCGATCCCGGCACGATGTCGCCGTTCGAACACGGCGAAGTATTCGTCACCGATGACGGGGCCGAAACCGATCTGGATCTGGGCCACTATGAGCGTTTCACTGGTGTGGCTGCCCGCAAGACTGACTCGGTCAGCTCGGGGCGAATTTATTCCAACGTGTTGGAGAAAGAGCGCCGCGGCGATTACCTCGGCAAGACCATTCAGGTGATCCCGCACGTCACCAACGAGATCAAGGATTTCATCTCGATTGGTGAGGATGAGGTCGATTTCATGCTCTGCGAAATCGGCGGTACGGTGGGCGACATCGAAGGCCTGCCCTTCTTTGAGGCCATTCGTCAGTTCAGCCAGGACAAGCCGCGCGGTCAGTGTATTTTCATGCATCTGACGCTGCTGCCTTACATCAAGGCTTCGGGCGAGTTGAAAACCAAACCGACCCAGCACTCGGTGAAAGAACTGCGCTCGATTGGCCTGGCTCCCGATATTCTGGTTTGCCGATCCGAAGGACCGATCCCGGCCAAAGAGCGCGAAAAGCTGGCGCTCTTCTGCAACGTACGCCCCGACAGCGTGATTGCGGCACAGGACCTCAGCACCATCTATGACGCACCTTTGGCGTATCACAAAGAAGGCCTAGATCAGGCGGTTCTGGATGCGTTCCAGATCAGCCCTGCCCCCAAACCCGATCTGACCAAATGGGAAGACGTCAGCGACCGCATCCACAACGCCGAAGGCGAAGTGAAGGTCGCCATTGTCGGCAAATACACTCAGCTAGAAGACGCCTATAAGTCGATTGCCGAGGCGCTGACCCATGGCGGCATGGCCAACCGGGTTAAGGTCAAGGTCGAATGGGTCGATGCCGAAGTGTTCGATACCGAAGACGCCGCCCCTCATTTGGAAGGTTTCCACGCGATCCTCGTGCCGGGTGGATTTGGTGAACGCGGCACCGAAGGCAAAATCAAAGCGGCGCAATATGCGCGTGAACACAAGGTGCCCTATCTGGGCATCTGTCTGGGCATGCAAATGGCCGTGATCGAAGCGGCCCGCAACGCCGCAGGTATCACCGAAGCCGGGTCCGAGGAATTCGATCACGAAGTCGGAAAACGGCGTTTTGAACCAGTGGTTTACCATCTGAAAGAGTGGGTGCAGGGCAACCACAAGGTCGAACGCAAAGTAGGCGACGACAAGGGCGGCACCATGCGTCTGGGCGCATACAATGCGGTGCTGGCCGAGGGCTCGAAAGTGGCCGAGGTTTATGGTGGCACGCAGATCGAGGAACGTCATCGCCACCGCTATGAAGTGGACATCAAGTACCGCGAAAAGCTGGAAAAGGCGGGCCTGAACTTCTCGGGCATGTCACCAGACGGACGTTTGCCCGAGATCGTCGAATGGTCGGATCATCCGTGGTTCATCGGTGTGCAATATCACCCCGAGCTGAAATCCAAACCGTTTGACCCGCACCCCTTATTCCGCGACTTTGTACGCGCCGCAAAGGACAGCTCGCGCCTGGTCTGATCTCGGACAGATCACTGTATTGTGTTAGTCGGCGCGAAACATCTTTACGCGCCGACTATTTGCACGGTTAACTGCCGCCATAGCAGCGACAGGAGACCGGCATGACCAACCAGATTACCCAAGCAGAAGAATTCGCCGCCCTACACAGAAAGGGCGAACCGGTCATCCTGTACAATATCTGGGATCCGGGCAGCGCCGGGGCTGTCCGCGAAGCAGGTGCCAAGGCGATTGCGACCGGCAGTGCTCCAGTTGCAATGGCACAGGGGTTCGGGGACGGTCAGAAAATCTCACTGGATGCAGCCTTGGACAATGCAAGCCGGATTGTGGCGGCAGTAGACCTGCCCGTGTCGCTGGATTTCGAGTGCGCTTATGCCGAGGACGTACTGGGCGTTGCTGCCAACGTTAAACTGGCGCTGGAAACTGGTGTCATCGGCTTTAACTTTGAAGATCAGATCGTTGGCACCAGCGACCTTTACGACATTGAAACGCAGGAAGCGCGCGTCCGTGCCATGCGCGAAGGCTGTGATGCTGCTGGTGTCCCGGCCTTCATAAACGCCCGAACGGATATCTTCCTGAAAGCAAAACCTGACACTCATGACGATAGGATGCTGGACGATGCGATTGCACGGGCCAAGGCCTATGCAGACGCCGGGGCCAGCGGTTTTTTTGCTCCGGGGCTCAAGGATGAAGGGCTGATTGCCCGGCTCTGCGAATCGACTGACCTGCCCGTAAATATCATTGCCCTGCCCGGCACCCCTGACACTGCCACGCTGGCCTCATTGGGTGTGGCGCGGATCAGCTATGGCCCTGTGCCCTATCGTCAGATGCTGGGCTGGTTGCAGGAACAGGCAAAACAGGCCTTTCAATCGGGTTGATCCATCAGCAGACGGATCACGCTCAGCGTGTTCCTGCCAAATCCGGTAATCTTGCGACCATTCGGCCTTTGACGGATCGTCAGTGCTTGGCGGTCCTCAAATAATGAAATAACCTGATAACATGTTGAAGAAATTCTTTCAGGCTTTTCGCCCACCGCAGCACGATAACTTGCCTGACCCAGATGCCGAGCTGGCCTTGGGTGCGCTCATGGTGCGCGTGGCGCAGGCGGATCGTGACTATAAGCTTGAGGAAATCAGCCTGATCGACCGCATCCTTGCGCGGCTTTACCAGCACAACGCGATCGAGGCCGCCAAGGTCCGTGCCACTTGTGAAAAGTTGCACGCCGCCGCGCCAGAAACCGATACGTTTGGCAAGCTGATCCGCGAGACCACCGACCTGCACGAACGCCTGGCCGCGCTGGATGCTCTATGGGAAGTCGTTTTGGCCGATGGCGACACGGACGAGGGTGAGATCAAGATCGTGGAAGAGGCACGCATTGCCATGGGCCTCAGCTTTAACGACAGCCAGACCGCCCGCGAGCGTGTTCAAAGAACCTTGGAAGAGCATTAAGCCCCATCTATATCTAACTCATGTTTAGTGATTTCCTCTCCCGGCTAACACAGCCCGCCCCTGATCCGCTTGCCGATGATGATGCCCGTCTGGCCTTGACTGCCCTGTTGGTACGCATCGCCCGGTCTGACAACGACTATGCCGACACCGAGATGGCCCGAATCGACAAGATTTCGGCCCAGCGCTACGGCCTGTCTCCGTTCGAGGCCGCCGCCCTGCGCGCGCGCGCCGAGGATCTTGAGGCCGAAGCCCCCGACACAGTGCGCTTTACCCGTGCGATCAAAGAGGCGGTAGCCTATGACGACCGCCTAGCCGTGGTGCAGGCGATGTGGTCGGTCGCATTGGCTGACGGGCAGCGCACCGGCGAGGAGGACTCGCTGTTGCGGCTAGTAGTCAGCCTGCTGGGCGTCAGCGATGTGGATTCGGCGCTAGCACGTCAAAAGGCCGCCAAGTCGTGATCGCGATGCTGGGCATGTATGACATGCCCGCAGTGCAGCCTGCGAATGATCGGTTCTGGGCATTGATTCGTGACCACTTGGGCTATGGTCCCGCTCAACTGACCCGAGACACCGATTTCTGGAATATCTGGAAACATCCAGACCTGATCTTTGCTCAGACCTGCGGCATGCCCTATCGCACCCATCTGCATGGCAAGGTAAAGTTGGTAGGCACCCCGGACTATGGGCTGAAAGACTGCCCGCCCGGCTATTACCGATCCGTTTTTGTGGCCCGACGCGACGATCCGCGCGATCTGCGCGCCCTTACGGTCGGCACCTTCGCCTATAATGAAACTCTGTCGCAATCGGGTTGGGCAGCTCCGATGGTCCATCTTGAGAAGCTCGACCTTCGCCCCAAGACCATGCTGGAGACCGGTGGACATGCGCGTTCGGCCGACGCAGTAGCCGATCGTCGGGCTGATTATGCGGCGTTGGATGCTTTGACCTGGGAACTGCTCAAGGCGCATTCTGATCTCGGCCCGACCTTGCGCGAAGTCGACATGACATCGCCAACACCCGCCCTGCCCTATATCACTGCCAGCGGACAAGACGCGCCAGAAATCGCGCGCGCGGTACGGGCTGCAATTGGCGACCTGACCCTGCATGATCGCGGCCTGCTGCACCTTCGCGGCCTGATTGACATTCCTGCGGACAACTATCTGGCGGTTCCCAATCCGTCTCAGGATTAGACTATCGGACGTGACTACTATCCAAATCGGGCAGTACCTGTGGTCAATTTGACAGTTTCAGCACCCGTTGATGTCATTTGCGCATTGCATTGCCCCGATTTTTGCGCCCTATTACCGCACCAACACCGACAACACATGGGCCACCCGTGACAGATTCCACTCCCGTTATCGAAATCAAAAACCTCCACAAAAGTTTCGGCCATCTCGAAGTGCTGAAAGGGGTCGATATTACGGCAAGGCGCGGGGATGTGGTTTCGTTGATCGGATCGTCTGGATCGGGCAAATCCACTCTGTTGCGCTGCTGTAACCTGCTGGAAGATAGCCAGCAGGGCGAGATCCTGTTCAAGGGTGAACCCGTTCGCTGGGCCGGAGACCTGCACCACCGCCGTCCGGCCGACCCTAAGCAGGTGATGCGCATCCGTACCAACCTGTCGATGGTATTTCAGCAGTTCAACCTGTGGGCCCATATGACCATCCTGCAAAACGTGATGGAGGCCCCGGTGACCGTTTTGGGCCGCGATCCGAAAGAGGTTGAGGACAGCGCCCGCAAGTATCTGGAAAAGGTTGGCATCGGCGATAAGTGCGACGTTTACCCCGCGCAACTGTCCGGCGGCCAGCAACAACGCGCAGCCATCGCCCGCGGCCTCTGCATGGAACCCGAGGCGCTACTTTTTGACGAACCCACCTCGGCGCTGGACCCGGAACTGGAACAGGAAGTGATCAAGGTGATCAAGGATTTGGCCGCCGAAGGTCGCACCATGATCATCGTGACCCACGACATGAAAATGGCGGCTGATATCTCAAGCCATGTCGTATTCCTGCATCAGGGCTTGATCGAAGAAGAGGGCCTGCCGGAAGATATCTTTACGTCCCCCGAATCCGAACGGCTTCGGGGCTTTCTATCCGCCACACAAGCGGCTTAACTTCAGGACAGAAAACAAAACTGGGGAGTATCCAATGAAAAAACTGATTCTGACCACTGCAGCCCTGGCGCTGAGCGCTGGCATGACCATGGCGGACACCATCCGTCTGGGCACCGAAGGCGCTTATGCGCCGTGGAACTTCGTCAATGATGCGGGCGAGATCGACGGTTTTGAGCGTGAGCTGGGCGATGAGCTGTGCAAGCGCGCCGGTCTGGAATGCGAATGGGTCAAGAACGACTGGGATTCGATCATTCCGAACCTCGTGTCGGGCAACTACGATGCGATCATCGCGGGTATGTCGATCACCGACGAGCGTGACGAAGTCATCGACTTCACCCACAACTACACGCCGCCGGATCCGTCGGCCTATATCGCCATGTCCGATGGCGTAGACCTGACTGGCGGAGTGATCGCAGCGCAGACCGGTACCATTCAGGCGGGTTACGTTGCTGATTCCGGTGCAACTCTGGTTGAGTTCGCAAGCCCGGAAGAAACCATCGCCGCCGTACGCGGTGGTGAAGCGGATGCAGTTCTGGCAGACAAATCCTTCCTGGTGCCTTTCACCGAAGATGGCTCGGGTCTAGTCTTTGTTGGCGACGAAGTTCCGCTGGGCGGTGGCGTCGGCATGGGCATTCGCGAATCCGACGGTGAGTTGAAAGAAAAGTTCAACACAGCGATCCAGTCCATGAAGGACGACGGCAGCCTGAACGAGCTGATCACCAAGTGGGAAGTGTCCTCGACCTTCTAATGAACTCCGCGGCGCGCCTGTTCTAAGGCGCGCCGCCTCTGCGCCCTTGCCAGTCAAAGAGGCCCGCCATTTTCTCGTTTTGCACTGATCCCGATACACTCGGCACGTTCCGTTGGTTCTCGTGTTACCTGACCAATGGTGTGCATTGGGTGTTCTACCTGTCCTTCTTCAAGGTCTTGCTGTTGCTGGCTATTACAGCGCCCGTGGCGTTGGGTTTTGGCTTCTTGGGCGCCATGGCAGCCCGATCGCACTTTCCGCCACTCAGCTTACTGGGCAAGGGCTATATCGCAATCGTGCGTGGCGTGCCTGACATTGCCTTCTTCATGTTCTTCGTGATCGCGCTAGATCAGGCATTCGAATGGACCCGGCATCAGATATTGTGCCCGGAGTGGACCGATCCGATCCGACAGGGCAATGACTTCATCGTTTGCCAGGCTGCCAAACTGCCGCTCGGCACTGCCCCTGAATGGGTGCACGAAACTTACGGGTTCTTTCTGGCCGTCATAACATTCTCGATCGTTTTCGGTGCCTTTGCCGCAAATGTGCTTTTTGGCGGTATGCGCGCCGTTCCTCACGCTCAGCTGGAAACGGCCGGAGCCTATGGGATGACCCGCCGCCAGACCTTCTGGCGCATTCTTGTGCCCCAAATGTGGGTCTATGCCCTGCCCGGCCTGTCGAACCTGTGGATGGTGCTGATCAAGGCCACTCCGCTGCTGTTCCTGCTGGGTATCGAAGATATCGTTTATTGGGCGCGCGAGCTGGGCGGCTACAAGAACCCGAAATTCACCCAGTACCCGCATGGTGACTGGCGCATGTGGTACTTCCTTGCCCTGCTGGTGTTCTACCTGGGCATGACCCGCGTCTCGGAAATCGGGCTGGAACGGCTGATGCGCCGCCTGTCCCATGGTCAGGCGACCTCGGGCGGAGAGCTGTTGCGCAAGGAGACCACCGCATGAGCTGCTTGCAAACGATTCAGGACTACGGCCTGCGCTCAATCGGGATTGGCGAACGTCTGCTGCCGCGGAATGATTTTACCCTGTGCGAACAGTTTACCCTGATCGGCTCGGGTATGATCTGGAACATCTATTTCGGGATCATGGCGCTGATCACCGGTTTTTTCCTGGCAACAGCGCTTGCCATGGGCAAGGCATCTAAGAACAAATGGCTGCGGAAACCGGCAGAGTGGTTCATCTTCCTGTTCCGAGGCTCGCCGCTGTTTATCCAGTTCTTCTTTGCCTATTTCTTCTTCCTGTCGCTAAAGCAGAGCTACCCGTTCCTCGACGCGCTCACCTCGGCCTGGCTAGGCGCTTTGATCGTGCTGTTCTTTAACACTGCGGCTTATTCCGGAGAGATCTTCTATGGCGCCCTGCGCTCGATCCCCAAGGGCGATATAGAGGCCGCGGACGCCTATGGTATGACCGGCTGGGCGCGGTTTCGCCGCATCGTGTGGCCAACCATGCTGCGGCTGGCATGGCCTGCCTACACGAACGAGGCGATCTTCCTGTTCCATGCGACAACGCTGGTGTTCTTCTCGGCCTTCCCGGTCTGGCAGCAACGTGGCGATGCGCTGTATTACGCTGGCTATTTCGCGGACAAGACGTTCAACCCGTTCATCCCCTACCCGATTCTGGCCTTCTACTTCATCCTGCTAACCCTTGTGGTCATCTGGGGCTTTGGTCGGGTAAACAGGCACTTGAACCGCCACTTGCCCGCCGCCAAGCAGAGCAAGATGAAGCTGAGATTGAATCTGGCGCGCTAAACTCAGGCGCGCCAGCCGTCCCATTTTGATTTACGACAAACTACACCCAATGCGTCCGCAAGGTCGCGTTGTTCGTGTGTCTGGTTAAGGAGAGATGGTACCGCCTCCCTGGCTTGAACAGGGGACCTCTGGATCCACAATCCAGCGCTCTAACCAACTGAGCTAAGGCGGCACTCGTGAGGGGCGATGTACCGAACGCGCCGAAGGAATGCAAGAGGATTAAAGCCGAATTTTCCAGCTTTGTTCGACGAGATCGACACCAAAAGAATGCACCGGATTACTGGCCAGCAACTGCCACCCGTTCGCCCGATACAGCGCGCAGGCTGCCTCGTGGCTTTCATGGGTCCACAGGCGCATTTCTGCATACCCAACGCTACGCGCGTAGCCCATACACGTGTCCAGCATGCGTTTTCCCAAGCCCTTACCCCGTGCATCAGGCAGCAGTAGAAAAAGCCGTAGTTTTGCAGTTTGTTCATCCAGAGCGACGCAGAATATGCTACCAAGTCTTTTGCCGTCATGTTCCGCGATCCAACCGCGTTCGCAGGTTGGATCATGGTTGACGACAAAATCCTCAAGAATGCTCTGGACCAAAGCACCGAAAGAGGCATCAAAACCCTCGTCACGAGCATAATACCAGCCGTGCTGCTCTACCAGCCAAGCTGCATCTCCGGCGCGAAAGGGCCTGATCTGAACGTTTTCCATTCCTTATCTGACAGCAAAGGCAGCTTGATTCTCAACCCTTTGCGCGCTAGCACGAACGCCTAGTCCCGGAGGCGAACATGGGCATCAACACCGAACGTGACATTCAGGCAAACCTGCAGATCGGCCCTACCGATCACGGCATGGTGCGGCTATTCATTGAGGCAGATAACCTCGAAATCCCGATGGATTTTGACCCCGAAGAAGCCGAGGAAATCGCGGACGAAATCCGCGCTGCTGCTCAGGCTGCCCGAGCCGTCCAAAGCTGATCGCCTAAATCCGAGGATCACGCAGCGCCTGTAACCTGCGCGCCGCGTCGGTTGCGAATTTCTGAATCATCTTCTTGCGCCGCGCCGGGGCAACTTTGTCTTCCGGCGCCATGCGCACGATCTCGGCATCATAGGCGTCGGCGATGATCAGGCCGGTATCCGCAGGCAGCAGATCGGTCGGAAAGTCGATATCGACGGCCCAGAAGAATCGATCACACCACTCAAGATAGCCCTGCCACTTGGAATCGGACTGATAATCCGCCCTGCTGGATTTGCATTCGATCACCCAAAGCTCACCCTTTGGGCCCAGCCCCATGACATCGACGCGGAGACCCCGCATCGGCACGAATTCTTCAATTGATACAAACCTGTGGGCCGACAGATGGCGGGCCACACCGCGGGCAAGTTTTTGTCCGGGTTGCAGATCGAGTGTCATACGGGAAATGTGAACAATTCGTGAACAAAAATCAAGAACCACTTCACCCTTGACATGATACCTTTTGGTATTTCATTTATATGATACCAAAAGGTATCTCTAATGGTGAAGCAAATGCAGCCTCAAACTCAAAACGCCTTTCGTGCGTTGGCCGATCCAACGCGTCGCGACATAGTACAGATGCTTGCCGCACAGGACATGACCATCGCCCAACTGACCGAGCGGTTCGACATGACCCGCGCGGCCGTCAAAAAGCACCTAATCGTTTTGTCAGATGGTGGCCTGATCACGGTCGAAGCGCGCGGACGGGAACGTATCAACCGGCTGGCACCGCAGGGTATGGCCCCTGTTCTAGACTGGCTCAGCTATTTCGACCAGTTCTGGGACGACCGCCTGAACAAACTGAAAGAAGCCATTGAAAGGAAAGACACATGACACATGCCGTTCTGCAAAAAACGATCTTTCTACGGGCCGAACCCACAACCGTCTGGGCCTATTTGACGGACCCTGACCGTCTGGCCGAATGGTTTCACAAACCCGAACGCCCCCTATCCGCTGGCCAAAAGCTTGAGATGTTCGGAACAACCAGTGGTGATCTGTTGATATGGGGAGAAGTGCGCGTTGCACGCCCGCCGGAATACCTGGAATACACATTCACCGTCAAACCCATGGGGGACGCCGTCAGCGTGGTAAAATGGACGCTAGAACCCGTGCCGGGCGGCACCCGACTTGCGTTGCAGCACGAAGGCCTACCACAAGGTGCCGAAGCCTTTGGCCTGATCCTGTCGCTCGATAGCGGCTGGGATGAGCATTTCGGCAAGATGCGCACTGCCCTGAACGAAACAGTTGATGCCTGACCCCTTGTGCAAACCCGCCGCAACCCCTACTTAGGCGCGTGGCGGGTTCTGCCCTTCTTGTGATAGGTAGCATTCTGGTGGCCTTAAGCAATTCCGAGGGGGCTGGCTCTGTTCAGGTCCTGGCCTGATTACCCGGCGCCCACCTGTACATACAGGTCCTCGGGAATCACACCGCACGGTTGACTGGCGGTCCCGCCACATTCTTTCTGGGTAATCAACGCCCTGTGCGGGCTTTCTGTTTCGCAATTGCGGGCTTGAAACTATGAACAACTGGAGTTCCACGGCGTGGGCCTTCGGGCTTTTCCGCCATGCTCATAATCACATAGGCGAACTGAACCCCGGCAAAGACGATCCCGTTCATGAACCAGATCATCAGGATCGCGATCACCCCGATATCTGATCCAGTGATCAAGCTGCGTAAATTGGCCACGTTCAGCGCCAACAGCACCCCGACAAAAATGGCCGAGATGACAAAACCCCATGCGACCTGTGTGATATACAGTCTGATCAGTTTGGGCATGGCTGGCCTCCTTGCGCTATGACATTCAGGTTAGCGCATCTAAGACCGGGGTAAAGGCGTCAGAACGCCTCGGGCTTGGCTTCGCGCGCCATGTGATCCAGCACGGCGTTGACGAATTTCGGTTCTTTGCCTTCCGGGAAAAAGGCGCGGGCGACGTCGACAAATTCGGTGATGACCACTTTAGGTGGCGTGTCGCCCTGAGTCAGTTCGGCACCAGCAGCACGGAAAGTGGCGCGCAGGGTTGGGTCGATGCGCGCGATCGGCCATTTGGCGACCAATGCGCGGTCAGTCATCTGATCAATCGGTGCCTGATAGTTCACGGCATCCTCAACCAGCTTGCGAAAGACGCTGGTGTTACCGTCCAGCATCTCTTCGCCCTCATAGACGGCGCCGAAACGGTGATCCAGAAACTCATTCACAACCTGTTCGGTCGTCTGGCCCGACTGCTCCATCTGGAACAGCGCCTGCACGGCGTAGAGCCGGGCGGCAGATTTCATCAGGCGTTTCTGGTTGGCCGGTTTCGGCGCGTCTGTCTGGGTCATGCTGTCGTGGGTCCGTTGCTGTCGCCCGCCACAAGGATGGACTCGGACGGGGGCTTGAAGCCGACGCCCTTTTTCGAAGCGCCCCACTTACGGCTGAGCGCGATCAGATGCAAGGCCGCAGCGGCTGCTCCGCCACCTTTATTCATCTTTTCAGGATTTGCGCGGACTTCGGCTTGATCGTCATTCTCGACGGTCAGGATGCCGTTGCCGATCAGCAGGCCCTGCAGGCCCATCAACTGAATGGCACGACTGGAGTCGTTGCAGACGGTCTCATAATGCGTGGTCTCACCGCGGATGACGCAGCCCAATGCCACATAGCCGTCGTAGTTACACTGGCGGTCTGCCATGGCGATGGCAGTTGGGATTTCCAGCGCACCGGGAACCTCAACAACGTCACAAGTGCCACCAGCAGCTTCGATCTCGGCCTTTGCACCAGCGACCATGTTATCGGCAATGGCGCGGTAGAAAGGAGCCACAACCAGCAGCAGTTTCACCGGTTTGTCGAAGGTCGGTGTCGGCAGGACGCCATGTTTGTCTTGTTCAGCCACGATCAGTCATCCTTGAGAATGGAGCGGGTACCGACGATGGACAGGCCAAACGCGTCGAGCCCCAAATATACAGTTTCCGGTGAATCCGTCAGCAGCACCAGTTCCTGAATGCCCATCTTGGACAGGATCTGCGCGCCCAGACCGGTTTGCTTGATGGTGCGCGGCCCTTCGTCCTCGACTGCATACAGCGAGTTGCGCGGCTGGCGGAACAAGCAGACGACGCCGCGGCCTTCCTCGGCGATCTTTTCCATCGCGCGGGGCAGTTCGCGCGATGATTTGGGACCGAGGCCCAGAATGTCCGGCGCTTCGTGCAGCGCGTGGGTGCGGGTCAAGACAGGCTCGGGTGTGGTTACATCGCCTTTGATCATCACGACGTGCTCAATCCCGTGGGTCTGATCGGTGAAAATCCGCATCTCCCACTCGCCACCATATTCTGAGGTGACGGTTTCACGCGACGTCTCAACTACAAGATTGTCATTGCGAGAGCGGTACGTGATCAGGTCGCTGATCGTGCCGATCTTCATGTCGTGGGTTTTGGCGAACTCAACCAGATCGGGCAATCGCGCCATCGTGCCATCAGCCTTCATGATCTCACAGATCACGCCCGACGGGTTCAGGCCGGCCAGACGTGAGATATCCACGGCGGCCTCGGTATGGCCCGCGCGGACCAGCACCCCGCCCCGTTTGGCGCGCAGGGGGAAGATGTGGCCGGGGGTGGCGATATGCGCCATCGTGTTCTGTTCGTTAATTGCGGTCGCCACGGTCAATGCGCGATCGGCGGCGGAAATGCCGGTTGAAACGCCCTCACGCGCCTCAATCGACACAGTAAACGCGGTTTCATGGCGGGACGAGTTGTTTACGGCCATCATCGGCAGATCCAAGGCCTCGATCCGCTCCGCAGTCATCGGCAGGCAGATCAGCCCACGTCCATGGGTGGCCATGAAGTTGATCGCGTCGGCGTCGGCAAATTCGGCGGAGATCACCAGATCGCCTTCGTTTTCGCGATCTTCGTGGTCAACCAGAATATACATCCGGCCCTTGCGCGCCTCGTCGATGATGTCTTCAATCGGGCTGATCGCGTCGCGCAATTGGGCTTCGACAGGTCCTGGGGTTTCAAAGCTCATGAGGCAGCCTTTCACAGAGCATGTTTGACCCGGTGGATAGACTACCAGAGGGCCAAAGACCAGAGCACTTGCGGCACCAGACGATCCCGACGCGACGTAGTTTCAGGACATCTCGGCCAGGCGCGCGACGTAGCGGGCCAAGGTGTCGATCTCAAGATTCACCTTGTCGCCAACTGAGACGTCACCCCAGGTTGTGACTTCCTTGGTGTGCGGGATGAAATTGATGCCGAAATCACAATCATCCACATCGTTGACGGTCAGCGATGTTCCGTTCAGTGCGACCGAACCTTTCGGAGCAATAAACCGGGCCAGATCCTTGGGTGCGCGCAGAGTAACGCGGGTGCTGTCGCCTTCGTCCTGCACGGCGACCACTTCGGCCACGCCGTCCACATGGCCCGACACGATGTGTCCGCCCAATTCGTCGCCAACCTTCAGGGCACGTTCCAGATTAACGCGCTTGCCGACCTGCCAGCTGTCCAGATTTGTTTTCGACACAGTTTCGGCGCTGATCTGCACATCATACCAATCATCGCCCAGTGCAATTACAGTCAGGCACACCCCATCGCTGGCGATCGAGGCGCCGATATCGATTCCAGCCGTGTCGTAATCCGTTTTGATCCGGGCTCGCAGATCGCCCTGCTGATCCAGTTCGGTGACGGTGCCGATATCGGTGACGATCCCTGTAAACATTCCGCTAACCCTTGGTTTCTAACCTGATCCAGTGTTCCTAGCCGAGGTAAGCGCAAGCGGCGTGGCGGGCAAGCCCCAGCTTGCCGTGAAAGGCCGAAACGGGCATAATTTCCCGAACAAAGGGCAAGAGCAGTATTGATGTCACCCGACGCCACAGGCCTGAACCGCCGTGTCTTCCTGTTTCTGCAGGGACCACATGGTCCGTTCTTCAACGGACTCGGTCGCATGCTGCGATCTTCGGGGGCCGAGGTCCTGCGTGTCGGGTTCAACGCCGGGGATCAGGCGTTCTGGTTCGACAAAGCCTCGTACGTCCCATTCCTCGACGCGCCTGAGCTTTGGCCCAACCGGTTGTCTGAGCTGATCATTGATCGGGGCATCACGGACATTGTCCTCTACGGCGACACGCGTCCAATTCACGCCAGCGCCGTGAAGATCGCTCAAACCAAAGGTGTGACCATTCATGTATTCGAGGAAGGCTATCTTCGCCCCTGGTGGGTGACTTATGAGCGGTTCGGATCCAACGGAAACTCGCGCCTTATGACGCTGGACGTAGATCAGATGCGGCACGCTTTGGATCACACCACAGCCCAGTCACCGCCACCGCCATCGCATTGGGGGGATATGCGGCAGCACATTTTTTACGGGGCGCTTTATCACTGGTTCGTGCTGTTTCTGAACCGGCGATATCGCAATTTTAGACGCCATCGGGATCTGCCCGTCTCAAAGGAGTTCAGACTGTATTTCAAGCGTCTGGCCCTGATGCCCTTTCATCGGATTCAACGCCGCTGGGCCACGGCACGCGTGCTGGGAAACGGTCACCCCTATCATCTTGCACTACTGCAACTGGGGCATGACAGCTCGGTTCAATCCCATTCGGATTATTCCTGCATGTCCGACTTTCTTGAGGATGTCATCCGCGGGTTCGCCAGTGGAGCGTCTGAGCATCACCGGTTGGTCGTGAAAGAACACCCGCTGGAAAACCACCGCGAACCATTGCGCCACCGCGTGCAAGAGTTGGCACAAGCACATGGAATTTCGGATCGCGTACATTATTTACCGGGTGGCAAGCTAGCCAAACTGCTGGATGGCGCAAGTTCTGCTGTGACCATCAACTCGACTGCCGGGCAGCAGGTTTTATGGCGTGGCATTCCGCTGCGTATCTTCGGAAAATCGGTCTATGACAAACCCGAATTCGTATCGCGCCAACCGCTGGCGGCATTCTACGCCAACCCGATGGCCCCTGATCAGGATGCCTACCAGATCTATCGCCAATTTCTGTTGAAAACGAGCCAAGTGCCCGGAGGATTCTATTCACGCCGGGGCCGAAGGCAGCTTTTGCGCGGCGTGACGGATATGATCCTGACGGCCGAAGATCCCTATCAATCCGTCCTGTCTCACAAAGAGGCGCAGACGCCACAGTTAAAGCTTGTTGAGTAAAACTGGCCGGTTGGCGCTAGAAGTTATCGCGCGAACCGGGTAGCCTGCGCCCAACAAAAGACGATAACAAAAACGACCGAGGATTACCGGCAGTGCAGCGCTTTCCAATCCAATGGATACGGGGAATTTCCATTGTGGCCGCAATTGGTCTGTTGGCCGGGTGCCAACTTCCTAAATCCGGCCCCAACAAAACCGAGATTCTGGCAGGCTCCACAGAAAAAGGCGGCAATGCTTTCGTAGTCGAGGTCGACGATCGTGTTGCAAGGGCAACTTCGGCGATCCAGCAATACGGGTTTTCGTCCTCTTTCCGCAATGCCCAACGCCTGGCGGCAGACACTGTGCGCCCCGGCGACATCCTTGGCCTGACGATTTGGGAAAACGTCGATGATGGGTTGCTGTCCGGTGAACTTAGCTCCTCGACCCTTCTTGAACAGATACAGGTCGACAGCGACGGATTCATTTTCGTGCCTTATGCCGGACGCATTCGGGCCTCGGGCAACACGCCCGAGCAACTGCGCCAGCTGATCACCAGCAAGCTGCAGGAACAAACGCCTGACCCACAAGTCGAAGTTCGTCGTGTCGCGGGGGATGGTGCCACAGTTTCTCTTAGCGGTGAGATTGGGGTGGCGGGAATATATCCGATTGAACGACCAAGCCGCACACTGTCCGGAATGCTGTCGCAGGCTGGTGGCGTTGCAGTAGGCTCTGACATCGCGCTGGTAACGTTGATCCGAGGAAATGAGCGTGGGACGGTCTGGTATGACGATCTGGTCCGCAGCCCTCAACTAGACGTCGCGCTACGCGGCGGAGACCGCATTCTGGTCGAGGCTGACAGCCGGTCCTATATTGCACTGGGGGCAACCGGGCAGTCGCGTGTGGCCTTTGACACGCAAGACCTATCGGCGCTTGAGGCACTGGCTCAGGTGGGTGGATTGCAATCCCTGTCCTCGGACCCGACCGGTATTTTCGTGCTGCGCAAGGAACGGCAGGACATTGCTCGCAACGTCATGGGCCGCCAGGATCTGCAAGGGGATCAGCGCATGATCTACCTGCTGAACTTGACCGAGCCCAACGGATTGTTCGTGGCCCGGGATTTTGTCATCCGCGACGACGACACAATCTATGTGACTGAAGCCCCTTATGCACAGTGGAGCAAATCGATCTCCTTGATCGCCGGTGGCCTGACACCGGTCGCTAACGTCGCCACTCTGACGGGCGGCTGATGCAACCTGCCCCAACAGCCGGGACACAGCGGACCCGGCTGTTTGTCTACAACGGTGGCTTCCTGACACAACGCCGCATAAGGCGCATCCTGCACCTCAAAGGTTATGACATTCGACTGGGCCTGCCCAGCGACAAGGACGTCGTGGGGGTTTGGGGCAACAGCCCAACCGCTCATCGTGGCATTGGAATCGCAACCCGACACAACGCGCCGGTTCTGCGAGTTGAGGATGCCTTTTTGCGCTCATTACATCCGGGACGGACAGGTGATCCCCCGCTGGGTCTACTGCTTGACCGGTCCGGGGTGCATTTCGACCCAGCACAGCCTTCGGACCTAGAAACTCTGTTAGCGACTCATCCGTTGGACGACACCGCACTGCTGAACCGGGCCCGGTACGGGGCTGACAGAATGCGTGAATTGCATCTCAGCAAGTATTCTGCCGTCGATCCCTCCCTACCGCCGCCAGAGCCGGGTTATGTTCTGGTGGTCGATCAGGCGCGGGATGATGCGTCGGTTACTGCCAGTGCGGGGGATGACGCGCGGTTCCGCGAAATGTTGGTGATGGCGCAAGAGGAAAACCCCGGTGCCCGCGTTCTAATCAAAACACATCCCGAAACCGCTGCCGGGTATCGCAGTGGGTACTATTCGGATCAGGATGTGTCCGACCGGGTTTCGTTTGTGACCGATCCCATCAGCCCTTGGGCTCTGCTGGAAGGCGCGATCGGTGTCTACACCCTGTCCTCACAACTGGGGTTCGAGGCCATAATGGCCGGGCACAAGCCGCGTGTCTTCGGCCAGCCCTTCTATGCCGGTTGGGGCCTGACACAAGATGAGGCGTACATTCCGCGCCGCCAGCGCAGCTTGACCAGAGCGCAATTATTCGCGGCTGCGATGATCCTCTATCCCACGTGGTACGACCCCTATCAGGACCAGTTGTGCGAGCTGGAAAATGTGCTGGACACGCTTGAGGCACAAACACGTGCATGGCGTCAAGATCACAAGGGCTGGACGGCATCCGGCATGCGAATGTGGAAGCGCAAACATCTGCAACAGATGTTCGGTCGTGAAAAGAAAATCCGGTTTACCCCGGACCAACCAGAAACATCCGACCGTCCCCATATGGTCTGGGCCAATCAGACCCGCGGTGCGGAGAAGGTAGTCAGGGTAGAGGACGGTTTTTTACGATCCCGCGGGCTTGGTGCCAACCTCGTGCCTCCGCTGTCTTTGGCAACGGACGATCTGGGCATCTACTACGACCCGACGCATCCAAGCCAGTTGGAAGAGTTGATCACCGCGCGCGAAACTCTACGCCCGGATCAGGAACTGCGGGCTGAACGGCTGGTGGCGCAAATCGTTTCGGGTCGGCTGAGCAAATACAATACCGGAGGTGCGGCCCCTGATCTCCCCGAAGGGCATCGCATTTTGGTTCCGGGCCAGGTCGAGGACGATGCCTCGATCCTGCTTGGCACCACGACGATCCGGACCAATACCGATCTGCTGCGAGCCGCACGTGAGGCGAATCCGAATTCGATCCTGGTTTACAAACACCATCCCGATGTCGAGGCTGGGCTGCGCGAAGGGTCAATTGATGACGAGAGCCTTGCTGACGTGATCGTCAAAAACACAGACCCTGCCGTGCTGCTGTCACAGGTGAACGAGGTCTGGACGATGACCTCACTGCTTGGTTTCGAGGCCCTGTTGCGTGGGGTGCCTGTGACCACGCTTGGGGCACCGTTTTATGCCGGGTGGGGGCTGACAAACGATCTGGGAACGGTACCAGCGCGGCGTGGCGCAAGGCCATCGATGCTGGGATTGGTGCATGCTGCCCTGATTGACTATCCGCGATACCTTGATCCGCTCACCGGACAGCCCTGCCCTGTCGAAATTGCTTTGCAACGCTTGACCGACGGCTATGAACGAAAAGGCGGGCCATCTCTGCGTCTGTTATCAAAACTGCAAGGCGCGCTTGCCACGCATGCGCACCTATGGCGTCGTCGTTAGCGAAGCGCCCGCGCCCAGCGATGCAGCACATCCGGACCGATGGCCCGGGTTTCAATCAGGTCAAACCGAGGGGCTGCATCCAGTTTCTCCAACCCCAGCGCCCCAATCGCTGGCAAACCTTCGGCACCGATTGTCAAACCCGCGCTGAAACCCACCAACTCATCCACCAGATCATCGGCCAGAAAGGACGCCGCCAAAGCCGATCCCCCTTCGCAGAAGACGCGCGTCAATCCGGCCTGGCCTAGTTGCTGTAGCAGGTCAGCCGCATCTATGTGATGATCCTGTAGCGCACAGGGGATCAGACGCGCGCCCAATCCATCCCACGCGCGGGCGCGTTCGGCATCCGGGGACGGGCCATGGCACAACCAAACCGGGACTTCAGCAGCAGTGCGCGCCAACTGCCCCATCAGCGGAATATCCAGATGGCGCGAGACAACCACTCTTACCGGTTGCGCCTCGACCCCCAGATCGCGAACGGTCAGTGACGGATCATCAGCCCGCGCAGTCCCCGCGCCGACCATCACCGCGTCATGGCGCGCGCGCATGGCATGAACTGCCCGGCGTGCTTTTGGCCCCGTGATCCACTGGCTGTGCCCGGTTGACGTCGCAATACGCCCGTCGAAACTGCTGGCCAGTTTGAGGGTTACAAACGGGCGTCCTTGTTCCGTTTTCAGGAAAAAACCCGCATGATCGCGCGCGGCTTGTTCCGCCAGAACGCCGGTAGTGACCTCAATCCCGGCCTCGCGCAGCATCGCAAAACCCTGTCCTGCCACACGCGGATCGCTATCCTCGACCGCTGAAACGACCCGCGACACACCCGCCTGGATCAGTGCCTCGGCGCAGGGCGGTGTTTGGCCATGATGGGAACAGGGTTCCAACGAGACATATGCAGTTGCACCACGCGCGGCCTCGCCAGCCTGCGCTAGCGCCTGGGTTTCACCATGCGGACGGCCACCGGGTTGGGTCCAGCCGCGCCCGACGATCCGACCGTCGCGCACGATGACACACCCCACGGCGGGGTTGGGCCAGCAAGTCCCTTGGCCGCGCTGCCCCAATGACAAGGCCAGCGCCATATATCGCTTATCTGTGTCGCTCACTCGTCCGTCGAAGGCTGCGGCGGGCGCAGTTCGTGGACAAACTCCTCGAAATCATCGGCCGCCTGGAAATTCTTGTATACACTCGCAAAACGAACATAGGCCACGGTATCGATCCGCGCCAGAGCTTCCATGACGATCTCACCAATCTTGCTGGACGGAATATCAGTCTCACCCATGCTTTCCAGACGGCGGACGATGCCCGAGATCATCTGGTCGATCCGATCCGGATCAATGGGACGTTTCTGCATCGAAATCCGGATCGAGCGTTCCAGCTTATCCCGGTCGAAATCTTCCCGTTTTCCGTTGGTTTTGATCACCACCAGATCGCGTAGCTGCACGCGTTCATAAGTGGTAAACCGCCCTCCACAGGCGGGACAAAACCGGCGTCTGCGGATCGCGACGTGATCCTCTGCCGGGCGTGAATCTTTGACCTGAGTGTCGATATTACCGCAAAACGGGCAGCGCATCCGCCGTCTCCTCGTCCCTTGTTCCGCCTCTTATTGTAAGCGCAATGGCTTAGTTATCCACAACTATAGGGCAGCCGCTAGGATTTGGGTAGTCGGAATTTTTCACCGCAATATAAAGGGGTCACGCGAAATGCGCCGCAACCTTTCGGTGATGCGGCGCGGTGCGATGTTCGAATAGATAGATACCCTGCCAGGTGCCCAGAACGGGTTGTCCGGACACCACAGGGATCGACAGGGATACCGGCAAGAGCGCAGCTTTGATATGGGCCGGCATATCATCAGGTCCTTCATAGGTGTGCTGCAGATAAGCCATGGACGGATGATCCGACGGTGGCACCAGCCGATCAAAAAAGGCTCGCAAGTCCGTTTGCACCTCAGGGTCCGCGTTTTCCTGGATGACCAGAGAACAGGAAGTATGCCGCACAAATAGCGTCAACAATCCATCACGCTCGACCGAGTTTAGCCAGTGACGCACATCCGCTGTGAACTCGTACAGCCCCGGCCCTTGTGTGGAAACTACAAACTCGGTCTTCATGCGATCGTCAGCCCTACATCAGTCGATGAAAGGTCGTGTGCTACACCGTCCATTGGCCGCCGACACGGACATGTTGAAACCCGGCTGAAACCCCGTCGAAAAACCACTGCTTTGCTGCGGAACGCCCTCGGGAGCCGTAAGCGAAAACTGCACTGCTGTTCTGCGCCCCGTGGCCTCGCTTGGACCATAGCCGCGCTTGACGTAAATCCGTTGTTGCCAACTAGCGCCAAGTGTTCTGCGTGCAAAATCAGAGGCTGCACACCAGTACCCGTCTGTATCGGTGCGTCCGCGCGGGATCACCTCAAAGACTGTGTTGCTAAGCGCTACGGTCTGATAGCCAAACCGAGCGAACGTCGCTGACGCTGGCGTAGACAATACCAGGGCCGCGAACACCGCGTAAGTCATAACCTTTTTCATAATCACACTCTTTCCTGTTTCGAGGTAGGTCTTGACCTAGTGTACTCTGAATTACGACAAAGTCGGTTCACGATGAATTCAATCCGGGCACGTTTCGACGTGAACAGGTTCTAGCCAGCCGCGATACCGGATCAATAACCCAAGACCCAGCATTTCGGCCGAAACGTCAAAGCAAAAATGCCCTGTTTTATTCTGCCATTCTACTGTTGAAGAGCGTGGCAGTAAAAATGCGGGGCACGGAAGACCCAAAATACTTAGGCGCTGGATGTGGATCATCAAGCGTCCTGCATCGATCTCTGGCACCAGCCAAAGGGTCAGACGGCCCAGTTGTTCACGAACGCATTCCAGGCCGTGATCATATGTCAGCAGGGATCGAGTCGTATGGCCGTCGAAATCTCGCGCCCACTGCCAAGTATTGCCGTCACGATCGATTCTGACTTGCACCGGTATATCATCACCATCCGGAGGAAAGCGCCCCAACCGCAGGGTCAGTTTGGTCAGCCACCCTTTGCCCCCGACGATACTGCACCGTCCTGCGTAATGCCCGGGACTAGTGTGCAGTCGGTGCAGGGCTGAAGGCACATCAACTCCGGCAGGTAGCGATTGCAGAAAGGGATCGAGATCCACTCAAAACCCCTGGGGTAAAAAACGGGATTGCAGTGCAGCATCTGGGATCATGCAGGTCGGACTGCGTCCGAATATCTTGTACCTGTTGCGCGCGACGGCGTGGTACAGCGGATCCTTGAGCCATCCGGGCAGAAACCTGCAAATAGACAGGATTGGCCAAATCCCCGGCAGCGCATTCATCGCCGCTGCGAACGCGTCCAGACGCTGATGCACCTTGCCATTAACAATAACAAGGTTGGTTTCGAAATCCTGCGTGGGCAGCCCAAGTTCTTGATACAACCGTTGCCCCAGCGGCGATTGCGCAGTCGCGAATTTAAAACGCTGCGATTTGTCTCGCACTGTCATGAACTAAAAAAATCCGGAACACAGAACGCATTCGCCATCGAAAACAATAGCATCCTGAGCATCCACAAGTTCAGCGATGGCAAGGTTCGACATGTATGCTGCCCCGGTCGTTTTACCTGCACTAACACTTTCATCCCGGCCAAGACCGGGCAATGCGACATGAGGCCGTCCGATTTAAAGGTGCTTGAATGTGCCGGGGAGCCACCGGTTTAGGTGGTTGTTTTATCCAGGGCTCTGACCTCATCCCCATAAGGTGCTAACCCGACATCGGGCGGGATTTACAAAATGTCCGCCCTTTGGTCTTGTATTTGTTGGCCAAAACCATTCGAATTCCAGACATTGAGGCAATACTTTTAAGCGAATAACGCCCAATGGCCACACGGGTGCCGAGCCCGATTGAAAACATGGTGGAAAAGTTATGGAAGTTGACATTGCCCGCCTGCAGCTTTTAACCAAAGCGCTTGATCAACGGACAAACAGCACCGACGCGTCGGACCGTATCCTTCAAAAATGCGAGCTGACCCGGGATAAAATCGCAGCACCGTCAACAACGTGCAGCGCCCAGCAAGAGGCCATGTTTGCGCGCTATGCCTGTGATACCTTGGGCGACATCACCTTTGCCGCACAGGCCGGACTGCAGTTTTCCTCATCCTCAAGCCTGACGGCCTATATTAGTAAGTATTCACGTGACTTGCGTCAGGTGATCGAAAACACGTCACGCTTTCACATGTTCATCGATCCTGCCATTGCCTTTGCACTCCGTCTTGCCGGAAACTTTGCCACCGTCGAGGCCGAATGGAAGGATGCCAGCTACGCCCGCTATCACCGCCGGACCGAGTTCCTCATGTTCGCCGGACTGGCCCGTATGCGGATCCTGACGCAATCGAACTTCTATCCGATTGAGATACGGTTTCAGCATGAAGTCGGAAGAAACAGCGTTAATTTTAAAAAACTTGCAGGATTTCCAGTTGTGTTTGGCGCGGAAAGGCTGGAAATCGTCCTTGCCGTATCCTCGCTGGACTTGCCAGTTCCAACCTATGACTCGAACCTGCGCGCGCATCTTCTAGAATATGGCGAACGCGTCCTCGCCGAACGGCGTTCGCCCAAGCAAAAACTAAGGGCACAGGTCGAAGGGCTTATCACCCGATCAATGCCCGGTGCTGTCATTCACGCCGACGAGGCTGCCGCCAATCTGGGGATGAGCCCGCGCACTTTTACCCGGCGGCTAAAAGAGGAAGGGGCCAGCTATCGCGATATCGTCGACGATCTCAGATGCGATCTGGCGCAAACCTTCATTACCAACGGCATGCCGCTGTCCGAGATTGCCTATTCTCTGGGCTACGCGGACCAACCAGCCTTTTCGACCGCTTTCAAACGCTGGACTGGTCAGGCCCCCAGCACGTTCCGCAGCCGTCTGGATTTACCGGACAAGCCCTAAGGTCTGTAGCCGGGGGTCATCAGCCGCAAAGCCTCGCCCCGGCCTGTCCCATGAGTGGACAATGCGGATATAAAGAGGCGCAGGGACCTTGCCTTGTGACTTCTCGCCAATTTGATCTTTGATGCGGACAATGTGAAAGCCCGTTGGCAGAAAGAAAAAAGGCGCCTCATTCGAGACGCCTTTGGTTTTATTGATCCAGGAAAGATCGCAGCTTACGCGATCGGCTGGGATGTTTCAGCTTGCGCAGCGCTTTCGCTTCGATCTGACGGATCCGTTCGCGGGTCACACTGAACTGTTGACCGACTTCTTCCAGCGTATGGTCGGTGTTCATGCCGATACCGAAACGCATCCGCAGAACCCGCTCCTCACGCGGCGTGAGCGAGGCCAGAACCCGAGTGGTCGTTTCCTTGAGGTTTTCCTGAATGGCGCTGTCCAGCGGCAGCACGGCATTCTTGTCCTCGATGAAATCGCCCAGTTGGCTGTCTTCCTCGTCGCCAATCGGCGTTTCGAGTGAGATCGGCTCCTTGGCGATTTTCATCACCTTGCGAACCTTTTCCAGCGGCATCTGCAGCTTTTCGGCCAGTTCTTCCGGCGTCGGCTCGCGGCCGATTTCGTGCAACATCTGACGGCCGGTCCGGACCAGCTTGTTGATCGTTTCGATCATGTGGACCGGAATACGGATTGTTCGCGC
This sequence comes from Ruegeria sp. BI11, assembly GCF_056538005.1. NCBI lineage: Bacteria > Pseudomonadati > Pseudomonadota > Alphaproteobacteria > Rhodobacterales > Roseobacteraceae > Ruegeria > Ruegeria sp. BI11. The sequence continues at coordinate 98,958 of NZ_JBQFSM010000002.1, forward strand.
CTGATCCGCGATGGATCGCGTGATCGCCTGACGGATCCACCAGGTCGCATAGGTCGAGAACTTATAGCCGCGGCGGTATTCGAATTTGTCTACCGCCTTCATCAAGCCGATGTTACCTTCCTGAATAAGATCAAGGAATTGCAGGCCACGGTTCGTGTACTTTTTGGCAATCGAGATCACCAAGCGCAGGTTCGCTTCGACCATTTCCTTCTTGGCCTGACGCGCCTCTTTCTCACCCTTCTGAACCTGTTGCACGATGCGGCGGAATTCAGGGATGTCGAGACCGACATACTGCCCGACCTGGGCCATGTCGTTGCGCAGTTCCTCAACCTTGGCGGTCGAGCGTTCAATGAACATCTGCCAACCCCGGCCCGGCTTTTCGGCCATCTCAGCCAGCCAGTTCGGGTCCAGTTCGCGGCCGCGATAGGCGTCGATAAACTCGCGACGGTTGATCCGAGCCTGGTCCGCCAGCTTCACCATCGCACTGTCCAGCGACATAACGCGGCGGTTGATGCCGTAAAGCTGGTCAATCAGCGCTTCGATCCGGTTGTTGTGCAGGTGAAGACCATTCACCAGTTCAACAATCTCGGCCCGCAGCTTCTGGTAGGTCTCTTCGTCCTTCTCGCTAAACGAGCCATCCTCGTTGAGCGTGGCTGAAATCCGGCTGTCCTGCATTTCCGACAACATCGAGAAATCGGTCGAAATCCGCTCGAGCGTGGTCAACACCTGATCTTTCAGGGCCGCTTCCATCGCAGCCAACGACATGTTTGCCTGATCGTCGTCGTCGTCATCATCGTCGCTAGCGATCGGGTTGCCGTCCGCGTCCAGTTCCGGGCCAGTGTCCTTGGCAGGCTTTGCCGCCTGCACTACCGAGGTATCGACAACAGGCTCTTCGACGTCGCCGTCTTCGTCCATCTGGTTGCCAAATGTGGTCTCCAGATCAATGACGTCACGCAGAAGAATGTCTTCGGACAGCAATTCGTCGTGCCAGATGGTGATCGCCTGGAAGGTCAGCGGGCTTTCGCACAGACCGGCAATCATGGTGTTGCGACCGGCTTCGATCCTCTTGGCGATAGCAATCTCGCCCTCGCGGCTCAGCAGTTCGACACTGCCCATTTCGCGCAGATACATGCGCACGGGGTCGTCGGTGCGATCCAGTTTTTCTGTCGCGGCGCCAGCCAGCGCAACCTCACGGTTACTTTCCGTGGTAGTCAGTTCCGTCGAGCCTTTATTCTCTTCCTCTTCGGCCTCTTCATCTTCGATGATGTTGATGCCCATTTCGGACAGCATCGACATTACATCTTCGATCTGTTCCGAGCTGACCTGATCAGGCGGCAGCACCTGATTAAGCTGGTCGTAGGTGATGTAACCTTTCTCGCGGGCCTCGGCGATCATCTTTTTGACCTGGGCCTGGCTCATGTCCAGCGAGATTTCCTGTTCCTGCTCGTCGGATTTGCGGTCTTCGTTCGTATCCTTGGCGGCCATTCAATGCTCCTGCAGGGATGGGTGATTCGTTTCAACCGAATCATTAGCGCGTAGAAGTGATTCGGCCACCCGTTTACCCGTTTTTCTTTTCCAGTGCCTTACGAAAACACCAGTTCATCGGCGTTTCCGTTCAAAATTGATGCCTGACATGATTGCTTTGAACGCATCTTTCTCGTCGCGGTTGATCCGCGCGCCATTGTCGGCGATGTCGAAAACAGCCCTGTCCTCGTTCTGGCTGCGGCTTGTGCGGTTGCGCTCTTCGGCGGCTTGCGCCAGCCGGTACGTCAACGCCTCATCGGCCAGATCGGACAGTTCCTCTGCAGCTTCGGCAATCTCAGCATCCAACCCCCGGAGCGCTTTGATTTTTGCGAGTTCCTCGGCCAGCGTCATCTCGGCCTTTTCAACGTCGCCTGGTTTGTACACACAGGGGATTACTGCGACATGGCGAAGGGCCAGCAGATTTTCAAGGGCTTGGGGCCCCAAAGTTTCGGCAATGTGGTCTTTCAGGTTGTCAGGGTCGTCAATCGCATGGCGCAGGATCGCATGACGCAGGGCCGCATGGTCGGGATCTCGGCACTCCATCTCTTCCAACTGATGTTCAAACTGCACAACGACTTCGGGATTCAAGGCGGCAATGGCCAGAATGGCCGCCTCGCGCAGTTGAATTTCGGCCCCCTCGGAAGACGCCAGGAACGACGCCCGCGCGCCGGGCGTTGCCGGTTGTTTCTGCGACTGCCATTTGCCACGTGGTTGCCATTGACGATTCCCGGATTGACGCTGCGGGCGGAACAGTTGCCAACGCAGATCCTTGATCTCTTGCCCATAGTGAGACCGGATAGACGGGTCTCGGATCAGTTTGATTTTGTTCCGCAACACCTTGTCCAACGCCGCCTTGCGTTCCGGGCTGTCAAAAACCTTGCCTTCCGTTTCACGCTGCCACAGCAGTTTGACCATCGGAATGGCCCCATCCAACACGGATTGGACCGCCCCTGCCCCTTCGGCGCGCAACAGATCGTCAGGATCCTTGCCTTCCGGCATCAGGGCAAAGCGCAGGGATTTCCCTGCCTCCAACAGCGGCAACGCCAGATCAACAGCCCGCATGGCGGCCCGTAGACCAGCCGCATCACCATCCAGTGCGATGATCGGCTCGTCCGAGATTCGCCACAGCAATTGCAACTGATGTTCGGTAATCGCGGTACCAAGCGGCGCGACCGAGGCGCCAAACCCGGCCTCGGCCAACGCAATTACGTCCATATAGCCCTCGGCCACGACCAGAGGCAGCCCCTTGCCAGCTGATTGCCGTGCGGGGCCGTGGTTATACAGGCTGCGCCCCTTATCGAACAACTCAGTCTCAGGTGAATTCAGGTATTTGGCGTTGTCATTCGGGTCCATCGCCCTTCCGCCAAAAGCGATGCAGCGCCCGCGCGGGTCGCGGATCGGGAACATGATCCGATTGCGGAACGTATCATATGGCTTTTTGCCTTTGTTCGATGGCTTGGCTAAACCTGCTCCAAGGATCAGATCCTCGGCCACGTTCTTGCCACGCAGATGATCCCACAGCGCCTGCCATCCGTCGGGGGCAAAACCGATTTCCCAACGCTCCAACGCCTGCGCATCCAGTCCGCGGCGGGTCAAATAATCTTGCGCTGCACCCCCGGCCCCGGTCTTAAGTTGCAGGCGGAAGAACTGCGCCGCCTGATCCATAACTTCGGCCAGTTGCGAACGGCGGTCCTGCTTTTCCTGCGCTTTCGGATCGCGCGCGGGCATCGGCATCCCGGCTTCGCGTGCCAGAATCTCGACCGCCTCGATGAACGAGACATTCTCGGTCTCTTTCACAAAGCTGATCGCGTCACCTTTGGCGTGGCAGCCAAAACAGTAGTAGAACCCCTTTTGATCATCGACATGGAAGGACGCGGTCTTTTCGTGATGAAACGGGCAAGGTGCCCACATGTCGCCCTTACCCTGATTGGACTTGCGTGCGTCCCACATGACCTTACGCCCAACAACCTGAGACAGGCTAAGGCGGGTACGCAGTTCATCAAGAAATCCGGGGGGCAGTGACATGGGTCAAACTTGGCAGAAATGAAAACGCGCGCCAAGGGGAAGGCGCGCGGTTGTCCACAGAGAATTCGCTGACCTGTGGATTATTGCTGAAGACACAGCTCCAACCAGGCGGCACCCAGGTCCTTTTTGCGCACGTCACGCATCTTTTGCTCATAAACCCAAGGGGTGATCAACGGAATGGCAGCGTTGTAGTTTTCGGGCCATGTCGGGCTAGTATCAGCTACCGCCTGCGGTACGTCGCGCTCCTTGACCCTATTTAGTCGGGCCTTTTGGATCGCCGCAACGACATCGGCTTGGTACTGGCAGCTTTGTTCTTTGGTTTCTTCAGCAGCCAGAGGTGTGGCCAGCAACAGGGCCGCGATGGCGGTACGCAACATGGGTAACTCCCGGAATCGTTTCTTTCGCGGCAGCTTACCTGTCAGACACTTCGCCTGCCATCGTCCTTTTTCCCGCGTGTGACTAATCTAGGCCGGACAGCAACAGGGGCAATCGGACGACGGTCCGATTGCCCCTGTCAAGCAAAGGATCAAAGGCCCTTGGCGCGATAGCTTTTCGAAACCCGATCAATCGCCACGATATAGGCCGCCGTCCGCAGATCCTCGACATCGTCGCGGCTGTGCCAGACCTCGCGCATAGATTGGTAGGCAATACGCATCGTGTCATCGAGACCCGAACGCACCAACTCCAACTCGTCAGCACCACGTAGATACTTAGCCTTAAAGTCCGGAGACATCGACCACGCATCACCCAGATAGCGGTCCAACCGCTCCAACTCGCTGACGATTAGCTCGTGCCGCGCCTCTTCCTGACGGCGCTGCATCCGGCCAAAGCGGATATGGCTGAGGTTCTTTACCCATTCAAAGTAAGAAACCGTCACACCACCAGCATTCGCGTACATGTCGGGGATGATCACGGTGCCCTTCTTGCGCAGGATTTCATCTGCGCCAGCCGTCACCGGACCATTCGCTGCCTCAATGATCAAAGGCGCTTTGATCCGGTCGGCATTTGACAGGTTGATGACACCTTCAAGCGCCGCCGGGATGAGGATATCGCATTCGGCCTCCAGAACGTCAGCGCCTTCGGCAGAATGTGTCGCGTCCGGATAATCGCTGACGCCACCATGCTTTACGATCCACTGGCGGACCGATTCAACATCAATCCCGTCGGGGTTATACAGCGCACCATCCCATTCGATGATGCCGACGATGCGGGAACCGTCCTCTTCGCTCAGGAATTTCGCCGCGTGATACCCCACGTTGCCCAATCCCTGCACGACAACGCGCTTTCCGTCCAGTTTGCCGGACAGCCCGGCTTTTTGCGTATCCTCGGGATGCCGGAAGAACTCGCGCAAAGCGTATTGGATGCCCCGCCCGGTCGCCTCGACACGCCCGGCGATACCACCGGCATTCAACGGCTTGCCGGTCACACAGGCGCGCGAGTTGATGTCGGTTGTGTTCATTCGCGCGTACTGGTCCGAAATCCACGCCATCTCACGCTCACCCGTGCCCATATCCGGCGCAGGCACGTTCTGAGAAGGGTTGATCAGATCACGTTTGGCAAGTTCGTAGGCAAATCGCCGTGTGATCTGCTCCAGCTCGTGCTCTTCATATTGCCGCGGATCGATGCACAAACCACCCTTCGAGCCGCCAAACGGCGTTTCCACAAGCGCACATTTGTAAGTCATCAGTGCCGCCAGAGCTTCGACTTCGTCTTGGTTCACGGCCAGAGCGTAACGAATACCGCCCTTGACCGGCTCCATATGCTCAGAGTGAACGGAACGATACCCGGTGAAAGTATGAATCTCACCCCGCAGACGTACGCCGAACCGCACCGTGTAGGTCGCGTTACAGACCCTGATTTTTTCCTCCAGCCCGGGGGGTAAATCCATCAGGGACGCCGCCCTGTTGAACATAAGGTCCACACTCTCGCGAAAACTGGGTTCTTTTATGGCCGTCATTTATTCCTCCATGCCGGCGAACGAATTGCCCTCTGCCGTTTTGTCGCACCCATTGGGTAAACGATCAATAATTAAGCAGAAATAAAACTCGAAAAACGCATCAAAAAAACTGTGGTGGTCACTGAGTCGCCAAACTCGGCTTGATGCAACGAAATTGTCGCTCATTCGAAAACAGAGGCGCCCGATGCTGGCAAATTATCCCGCTTTTACCGGCAAACCCGCCCAGTAGGTGGCGTTTTCGCCTAAATCCCGCCACGATTCGGCGTTAATTTTTGAGAGTTAATATTTCCTTAGCAGTTTGGATGTCTGCTCAGCGAGGCTGTCAAAATGAAGAAGCGCATATTTCTAAGCGGCACAAAGAATTCTGAGAAAAAGGCTACGGCCGTACGCCGTTTCGCCAGGGACGAAGATGGTGCGGTATTCACGCTGTTCGTGATCATCGGGCTACTGATGATGTTTGCGACAACCGGAATGGGCGTCGATATCATGAAGTTTGAGCGTGAACGAGCATCGATGCAAGCAACCTTGGACCGCGCTGTTCTGGCTGCCGCCAATTTGGATCAGGTCGATATCCCCGCCAAAGTGGTTGCCGAAGAATATATCAACAAATCCGGTTTGGAGGACGTTAACTACGAAATCCAAGTATATGAGGGTATTGGAGCTCGAAGGGTAGTCGCGACGTCCGATAAAATCGTCAGAACAAATTTCATGAAATGGGTGGGCATCCCCGCCTTGAATGCCGAGGTAACCAGTACTGCGGAAGAATCTGTTGGTTCTGTTGAAATTTCGCTGGTTCTGGACATGTCAGGTTCGATGACCCGGACGTCCGCCACCGAGGGAAAATCCAAAATTGCGGTTCTGCAGGAAGCAGCCAAAAGTTTCGTAACTACGATGTACGAAAAGGAAAATCCTGACAAGATTTCAATCTCGATCATCCCCTACGCAACACAGGTGAATGCGGGTGAGAATATTCTGGGTAAGTTCACCAACGTGACGTCGGAACACAACTACTCACATTGCCTGAACTTCAGCGGATCAGATTTCAGCAGAGCCGATTTAGATCCAGACGGCTCATATTTGCGCACAGCCCACTTCGATCGCTATCGAACTAACGGAACCCAATGGGAAGCCCCCAGATATCCCACTTGCCCCACTCGCGCAGGAAGTGAAATCATAGCTCATACAAATGATATCGATGATTTGCATGACCAAATCGACGACCTGACCGCGCAAGGCAACACCTCAATCGACATCGGCGTGAAATGGGGCATGGCTTTGCTTGATCCCGATTTTCAAGACATTATAGGTCAGTTGTCGACGGAGAGAGAGAGCCCGACTTCGAGCAAGACAATTGTTCCTGCGACGTTCAGTGATCGCCCGAAGAACTATGAAGACGATGTTGAAAAAATCCTTATCGTCTTTACCGATGGTGAAAACACTTCGCAATATAGATTGGATAACGATCTACGTGACGGCAATTCGGATGTTTGGTTCAATACTGAATACACCCATTCGGACGGCAAAAAAGGTGAATACAGCGTCAGAGTCTCAGACCCTGATGAATCGCCTCTTTACTACTGGTCCCGCCAACGGGTGTACCGTGGCCACCCCCATGGCGACCATGAGGCAGGTGATGCGGTTCGCCTGACTTATCCTCAGCTGTTTAACCGAACCTCGCTGCGTTGGAATGCAGAAAACAATTACCGCTTTGACAGCAACCGTATCAACAACTGGTACTACGGTGCATATAACTCCATCGGTTCGTCCACGAAGAACACTCGCACTTCGAATATCTGTTCTGCCGCAAAAAATAAGGGTGTGATCGTCTATGGCATTGCCTTCGAGGCACCTGCAGTCGGCGTAACCACCATTGAGGATTGTGCCAGCAGCCCCAGCACTGTTTACGCCGTCAACAGCGACGGGAGTCTGGGCAGCAACAACCTGTCCCTTGAGCAGGTGTTTGAATCCATCGCGGCATCGATCAAACAACTGAAGCTGACACAATGACCCGTGGAATTCTAAGCAAAATATTACGGTTCAGACGATCCGAGAAGGGCGCGTTGGCGGTTGAGTTCGTCATCCTGTTCCCCATGTACCTCGTCATAATATTGTGCGCCGTAGAATACGCACTGGTTTCTGTAAAGCAGGTTATGCTGGAGCGTGCTGTCGATATAGTTGTCCGCGATATTCGTCTGGGGACCGGATCCGGGCCCACACACAACACGATCAAGGAAGCAATTTGCGAAAGGGCACTCGTCATTGATGACTGCTCTAACAACTTGCAGCTCGAAATGATCCTTCAGAGCGCTTTTACCGGTGTGACACTGCCGGTGGAACCAGACTGTACAGATCGCGCGGAACCGGCAAAACCCGTCCGGGAATTCAGAAACGGTGCAGCAAATGAATTGATGATTCTGCGCGCCTGCGCCCAGATTGATCCGGTTTTCCCCGGTTCGGACATGGCAATCGCCCTGATGAGTGACGACGGCCTTATTTCCCTGACTGCAACGACCGCTTTTGTTCAGGAGCCTTGATCCAATGCGTTTTCTTTCTAGTATCCGACAGCATCTGCAGAAGTCAGCACGTCGTGAGAACGGGAGCCTCTCGCTGGAGGCGCTGCTCCTCTTCCCGATTTTGGTTATGACGCTTTCGTTGACCTATACGTTCTTTGATGGCTTTCGCCAAAGCACACTGAACATAAAAGCGGCATATACGGTCAGCGATCTGCTTTCGCGGGAAAAGGATACTGTTACTGACACCTACATCGAGTCCATGCACACCTTGATGCAACGGATGGTAGACAGCACCGCAGATTTAAGATTGCGTGTGTCATTCATCAGGTATTTCGCAGACGGCAACTATTACGATGTCGAATGGTCGACAACTTGCGGCTTTCCAGGGATTTGGAACAACAGCAATATCGAAATATTGCGTGAGCGGCTTCCGCCGATGGCTGACTTGGAACCAATGATCCTTGTCGAGTCGTCGAACGATTACGAATGGACGATTAAGCCTGCCTGGCTGGATACTGACTATCAGTTCGAGAACTATATTTTCACGCGTCCACGCTTTGAAGATCAGATTATCGGGGATGTTTCTCCTCTAGGCTGCCAGACGTAACCAGCGCCTGCAGCATTTCGCACATAAACTTGGTTTCGGCGGCCGTTGCCACTCCGCCGACGCCTATCCGGCGCCCCAAACGCCACCACAGGCCCGGTGCCCAACTGTTTTCCGCACTTTCCCTTGTCTTCAGAAGAAACCCGTTTGAGGGTTTGAATGCAAAGACGCCCCGGTCGATGCCCTCAATGTCCTCCACCCTTGCAATCAGCTTCCCTGCCCCGGTTCTGAGTTCGGTTTGCGTCAGCTCGATCGAGTCATCGGTCGCGAACCACATTCGGTAGGCCAGCCAGAAAGACGCACCACCAATCGCCAGCAGGAAAACCAGCCAAATCGGCTCTGACGGATGTGCTAGGGCTACATAGAACACGAGTATGCCGACACCGCCCAACATTCCGGTGCCCAACCAGCGTCTGGCGATTGAAGGTTTAACAGTGGCCAAAACGTCTTGCTGCATGTGACTCCCCGATATTTTCGTCAGGGTTTAGCGGTTTTGATCCGGGAAGGACAGAGGGGTAGATTTCCGCACAGCAACCGTTCTTTTCTGCGGATTGACCCATCCCGCACCTAACATACATGGATGCCAAAGCTAATGGAGGTCACAATGTCCCTACGACCCGTTTTGGAAACCCGCAATGCCGTCCCCACGCTAGAAGGCGCAGGCGTCAAATTACATCGCGCGTTCGGGTTTCAGGACCCGGCGGAACTGGACCCGTTCTTGCTGTTTGACGACTTTCGCAATGAACGCCCACAGGATTATCAGGCGGGTTTCCCCTGGCATCCCCATCGTGGCATCGAAACGATCACCTATGTTCTGGCTGGCACCGTTGAACACTCAGATTCGTTGGGCAACAGCGGAACGCTAGGCGCCGGAGATGTGCAATGGATGACGGCAGGATCCGGGATTTTGCATCAGGAGATGCCCGCAGGTAATCCCGCAGGCCAGATGCACGGGTTCCAGCTATGGGGTAACCTGCCATCGACACAAAAGATGACCACACCGCGCTATCAAGACGTGCAAAGCAAAGAAATCCCGGAAGTTATAGACGACGACGGCACCAAAGTACGTGTGATTGTAGGAGAGTTCTGGGGCAAGACCGGTCCGGTCGATGGGATTGCAGCCGACCCGCAATATCTGGACATTCAAATCCCCGCGGGCATCAGGAAAACTTTCCGCATCGACACCTATCGCCGTGCATTCGCATATGTGTTCGAAGGTCAGGGTGCCTTTGCCGATGCCTCACAACCTACTGGCGTCCTACTGGAAAAGGAAGTTGCAGGGCAGGAACTCAACATCCGTGATATGTCCGGTGATCGAACGCTCGTCCGCTTTGGTACCGGGGACGAGATTACGGTACAGGCCGGCTCTGAAGGCGTGCGGTTCCTTTTGATATCAGGTGCACCGATTGCCGAACCCGTGGCTTGGCACGGCCCCATTGTCATGAACACTCGGTCCGAGTTGGAGCAAGCCTTTCGCGAATTGCGCAACGGCAGTTTCATTCGACCAGCGCACTAGGACGAGACGGATCGGCGGACCATGTCCCAATAGACCTGCTCGACTTCGTCCAGCGACAGGCGCCCGCCCGCGCGATACCAGGTCATCACCCCGTTCAGCATGGCAATGACCGCCAGGGTGGCGATCTTGGTATCCGCGATACTAAACACCCCGCCCTCCTGCCCTTTGCGCAGAATGGCCTCAAGCGCGTTTTCATAGCTGCGACGTAAAGCTTCGATTTCCGAGAAATTCTCGGAAGTCAGGTTGCGCAACTCCATATAGGCAATGAACACCTCATCGGGGCGCTCCAGGTGAAAGCGGATGTGGAACCCTACAAACTGACGCAACGCCTCGGACGCATCGGTCGGATGGTCAAGGTCGTCAAATGCCGACAACAACTCTTGCATGTGCTCGTGCATCAGGCGGTAAAGCAGGCTTTGCTTGTCCGGCGTGTAGTTGTACAACGCCCCGGCCTGCACCCCGACCTCGGATGCGATCTGGCGCATCGAAACAGCCGCATAACCGTGGCGGGCGAACAACCCCAACGCTGCCGTGCGGATGCGTGGGCCGGTGATATCAGAATGTGAACCTTGCGTACGTGCCATCCTGCCACCGTATCTGAACGTTTGTTCAGATAGAACCCCGCTTGAACCAAACCACTAAAAGGTGCATCACGGTTGTTATTGTCCTTGAAAGGGTTCTGCATGAAGCCCCTGTCCTTGCTGATCCTGATGCTCGCCTGCGCCGGATGCGCCAATTTTCCGGAATTGGAAGGGAGCGAACCGCCTGAGCTCAAATCAGCCCGTTATCCCAAGCTTATTCCGTTGCAGGAAAATCTGGGGCCAGCTGTCGATCCGGTGAGCGAGGCCGCCGAGGTCGAAGAAGACCTGATCGCACGACGCGAAGCGCTTGAGAAAAAGTCCGCAGAACTCCAGAACGCGGAAATCAACTGAGCCTTTGCGATTCAGCCCCGCCCGGGGCCGCGATGCATTGCACCCTAGCGCCGAACCCGCTAAGGCAGCGCAGAACGGGCGACAGGCCCGAAACCACGAAATTTCGAGCGGAAAGGAACCCACGGGATGACACAGGCGCTGCGGCTGGGAATTGCGGGCTTGGGAACGGTTGGCGTGGGTGTCGTGAAGATCATCCGCCGCCATGCTGACCTGTTGCAGGCGCGTACGGGCCGACCTGTCGAGATCGTTGCCGTTTCGGCGCGCGATTCAAACAAGGATCGCGGTGTAAATCTGTCGGACTACGCTTGGGAAACGGATCCCGTGGCGCTGGCGAAACGCGATGATATCGACGTGTTCGTCGAGCTGATCGGGGGCGAAAACGGCCCGGCCAAAGCCTCGGTCGAGGCGGCGCTGGCAACCGGCAAGGACGTGGTGACCGCCAATAAGGCACTGCTGGCGATTCATGGACAGGAACTGGCCGAAAAGGCCGAAGCCGCCGGTCGTGTGATCCGGTTCGAGGCCGCCGTTGCGGGCGGTATCCCCGTTATCAAATCGCTGACCGAAGGGCTGGCCGGGAACGACATCACACGCGTCATGGGCGTGATGAACGGCACCTGCAATTATATCCTGACCCGCATGCAATCGCAGGAACTGGGCTATAATGCGCTGTTCGAAGAATGCGCGCAGCTTGGCTATCTTGAGGCCGATCCGAACCTAGACGTGGGCGGCATTGACGCAGCACATAAACTGGCGCTGCTGTCCTCGATCGCGTTTGGTACAAAACCGAATTTCGACGGCATCCAGATCGAAGGCATTCAGCAGATCACCCTAGAAGATATTCATCAGGCCGCCGACATGGGCTATCGCATCAAGTTGCTGGGTGTTGCGCAACGTTCAGCCCGAGGGTTGGAGCAGCGCATGCAGCCCTGCCTGGTGCCCAGCAGCTCGCCCCTTGGGCAATTGGAAGGCGGCACCAACATGGTGGTGATCGAAGGCGATGCAGTGGAGCATGTCGTTCTGCGCGGCCCCGGTGCCGGCGAAGGCCCCACGGCCAGCGCTGTGATGGGCGATGTCTGCGATCTGGCGCGCGGGCTGCAAATTCCGACCTTTGGCCGCCCCGCGAACTCGTTGCAGGATGCCAAGCCTGCCGTGACCGGCCTGCCCGCCCCCTATTATCTGCGCCTTGCCCTGTTCGACAAACCCGGTGCGCTGGCCAAGGTGGCGGCCATTCTGGGCGATGCAGGTGTTTCAATCGACCGGATGCGCCAATACGGACACACCGAAAGCACCGCTCCGGTTCTGATTGTCACCCACAAGACCACGCGCGCCACGCTGGACGTTGCCCTGAACGGGCTGCGGGAAACCGATGTGGTGGCGGAAGAGCCCGTTGCATTGCGCATCGAAGAGGTTTGACCCTTGCGGCCTGCCCAAGGGGCAGGCTATGCCGAAGAAAACGCCGATACTGACCTGAGGATAGTGAAAAATGAGTGCTGCCAAGATTGATTTCAACGACCGCCTGTTGTCTCTGGGCCTTGCGCGGGTCGCAGAACAGGCCGCACTGGCTTCGGCCTCGCTGGTTGGCCGCGGTGATGAGAAAGCCGCCGATCAGGCAGCGGTAAACGCCATGCGCGAACAGCTGAACCTGCTGGATATCGCTGGCGTTGTGGTGATCGGTGAAGGCGAGCGAGACGAAGCGCCGATGCTGTACATCGGCGAAGAGGTCGGCACCGGTGAAGGCCCCGGCGTGGATATCGCGCTGGACCCGCTGGAAGGCACCACACTGACCGCCAAGGACATGCCGAACGCCCTGACTGTGATTGCCATGGGCCCGCGAGGTTCGATGCTGCATGCGCCAGACGTTTATATGGATAAGCTGGCCATTGGTCCGGGTTTCCCTGAAGGTGTCGTCAATCTGGACATGAGCCCGCGCGAGCGTGTTGAAGCACTGGCCAAGGCCAAGGATTGCAAGCCCGCCGACATTACTGTGTGCATTCTGGAACGCCCTCGTCACGAAGCGATGATAGCTGAGGTTCGTGAAACCGGCGCCTCGATCCGCCTGATCACCGACGGTGACGTGGCCGGAGTCATGCACTGCGCCGAAAGCGAAACAACTGGCATCGACATGTATATGGGATCGGGTGGCGCGCCCGAAGGTGTTCTGGCTGCCGCTGCGTTGAAATGCATGGGTGGGCAGATCTTTGGCCGCCTGTTGTTCCGCAACGATGATGAACGCGGACGCGCTGCCAAAGCAGGCATAACCGATCTGGACCGGGTTTATTCCCGCGACGAGATGGTCACCGCCGACGTGATCTTTGCCGCAACCGGCGTAACCGGCGGATCGCTGCTGCCACGCATCAAGCGCGAGCCCGGTTGGGTTGAGACCACCACCTTGCTGATGCGGTCGAAAACCGGTTCAGTCCGCCGCATGTCGTACCGCACGCCGATGTGGCCACACGACAACGCGTGATGGTTTGCGCCTTTGTTCTTCGCAAAGGTATCGATAGTTAAGATCAGGCCGGGTCCGAGAGGGTCCGGCCTTGGTATATGAAAGGCAGGTCATGGGCTTTTTAGGGGTTGAGCAGTCATTGAACGGACGGCGCTGGGTCGGACCATCGGCTGAAACCGAGCGGGCTACTGAAGTGCTTATCCAACAGGCCGGTCTGCCTCGCGCTGTGTGTCAGGTTCTGGCGCGGCGCGGCGTCCCCGCGATGGAGGCCTCTGGGTTTCTGGAACCCAAACTGAAAGAACTGCTGCCCGACCCACATGACATGAAGGATATGGAGAAGGCCGCAACGCGGTTCTTGTCCGCAGTAAGAAACAAGCAGCGGATCGCCGTTTTCGCAGATTACGATGTGGACGGCGGCAGTTCCGCAGCATTGCTGCTGGTGTGGCTGCGGCAGATGGGTCTACAAGCCACTTTGTACGTCCCCGACAGGATTGACGAAGGTTATGGCCCCAACGTGCCTGCCATGCAGGAATTGGCCGCAGCGCATGACCTGATCATCTGCGTCGATTGCGGCACGCTGAGCCACGAACCGATCGCCGCTGCTAAGGGCGCGGATGTAATCGTTCTGGACCACCACTTGGGCGGGGAAACCCTGCCGGACTGTGCCGCCGTGGTAAACCCGAACCGGCAGGATGAAAGCGGAGATCTGGGCTATTTCTGTGCCGCCGCCGTCGTTTTCTTGATGCTGGTAGAAGCCGGGCGTCAACTGCGTGAGGCAGGCGCGAATGGCCCTGAGCTGATCAGCCTACTGGACCTGGTGGCGCTGGCGACCGTGGCGGACGTCGCCCCTTTGGTCGGAGCGAACCGGGCACTTGTTCGTCAGGGGCTGAAGGTCATGGCCCAGCGGCAGAGGCCGGGTCTGGTGGCTTTGTCCGACGTAGCAAGAATGGATTCGGCGCCGAACAGTTACCACTTAGGGTTTCTGCTTGGACCGCGTGTGAACGCGGGCGGACGCATCGGTCAGTCCGATCTGGGTGCGCGGTTGCTCAGCACCGATTCGATGCATGAGGCGCAGGCGCTTTCGCAACGACTGGATGAATTGAACACCGAGCGGCGTGACATCGAAAATGCCGTGCGTGCCGCAGCGTTGGAGCAGGCCGAGGAACGTGGCCTGGATGCGCCGCTGGTCTGGGCTGCGGGCGAAGGCTGGCACCCCGGCGTGGTCGGCATCGTGGCCTCACGCCTGAAGGAAAGCGCCAACCGCCCCGCGATTGTCATTGGCTTTGACGGAGATGAGGGTAAAGGCTCGGGCCGCTCAGTCTCGGGCGTTGATCTGGGTGCCTCAATCCAACGGCTTGCCGCCGAAGGGTTGCTGGTCAAGGGCGGCGGCCACAAAATGGCGGCGGGCCTGACTGTGATGCGTGACCAGTTAGAGCCTGCCATGGCGCGCCTCAGCGAATTGCTGGCCAGACAGGGGGCGGGCGAAGGCGGGCCGGCCGATCTGAAACTGGACGGAACCCTGATGCCCGGCGCAGCCACTATTGATCTGATCGAACAGATTGAAAAGGCTGGCCCGTTCGGGGCCAGCGCCCCTGCCCCGCGATATGCTCTGCCAGACCTTCAAGTCCGATTTGCCAAGCGCGTTGGCGAATCTCATCTGAAACTGTCCCTGTCCGATGGGGTTGGTGGCGGCCTTGATGCCATCGCTTTTGGAGCCTTTGACGGTCCGATGGGTGAAAAGCTGTCAGATCACGGCGGTGTACGCTTTCATTTCGCCGGACGGCTAGAGGTGAACTCATGGGGTGGACGCCAAAGCGTGCAACTTCGGCTCGAAGACGCGGCAGAGGCAATTTAAGCTCGAATTCGAACCTTGGAAAAAACTTTCACATCCTTGCGTTTTTCGGCTTGCGGGGGTCCGGGTGAAACCGTAAAAGGCCCTCCACAAGCCAGCGTGGCCCGTTCGTCTATCGGTTAGGACGCCAGGTTTTCAACCTGGAAAGAGGGGTTCGATTCCCCTACGGGCTACCACTTGTGCTTGCGCCATACCAAATGGCCCGTTCGTCTATCGGTTAGGACGCCAGGTTTTCAACCTGGAAAGAGGGGTTCGATTCCCCTACGGGCTACCACTTCCCTATTTAGATACCAAACTTCTCGTGGCACAGATTTTGTATCTGCCCCCAGATTGACTTGAATTCCGGTGTTTTTTCCGCCGCATAGTGAAAGTTCTTCATCAATCCGGTGAGCTGCGTAAACACCTGCCGCACCTCGGCCTTGTCAGCGAACTCCGCATTAGATTGGGTCACGTCGTAGACCAGCTTGAAGGTCATCTTCTGACGTTCTAGCGGCACCGTCGCGTCTACTTTGTCAAACGCGTCCTGCTGCAGATAAACCATATCAACGAACAGCGCTTTTTGCTGGGTTATGAAATCTTGGATCGTGACGCCTTCTTCCCCGGTCACCTGCATCATCTGTTCGACCTGTTCGCCTTTTTCGATCAACGCTAGCAAATCGCGGACTTTACCAGTCCAGCCGGGTTCGGCGTTTTTGTCGTACCAGTTGGACAATTGATCCGTATAGCGTGACCAGCTGAGCATCGGATCGACCGCAGGATAAAACCGCTTGTACGCGCGCTCCGAAGACAAGCCGAGGAAGCATTTCACCGTAGAGAGGGTCGATTGCGTTACCGGCTCGTCAAAATTGCCACCAGCGGGTGAGACCGTTCCGATAAGGGTCAGACTACCCAAATCCCCGTTATTGGTTTTCAACAACCCCGCACGCTCGTACAGCCCCTTGATCGAGCTTTCCAGATAGGCGGGAAAACCCTCTTCACCCGGGATTTCTTCAAGCTTTCCGGATGTTTCTCGCATCGCCTGTGCCCAGCGGCTGGTGCTGTCGGCAATCAGCAACACGTCATAACCCATCTGTCGATAGTATTCGCCCAGCGTGATACCGGTGAAGATCGAGGCCTCGCGCGCGGCTACCGGCATGGACGACGTGTTACAGATGATGATCGTCCGATCCATCAGACTGCCCCCCGTGGCCGGGTCGGTCATCTTGGGAAACTCGTGGATCGTTTCCACCACTTCACCGGCACGCTCGCCACAGGCCACGACGATGACGATGTCCACCTTGGCATTGCGTGCGATCAGGTTTTGCAACACTGTTTTACCCGCTCCAAACGGCCCGGGAATACAAGCCGTTCCACCCCGCGCAATGGGAAAGAACGTGTCAATCAGGCGCTGAGAGGTCAGGACCGGTTCGGTCGGATACAACCGCTCGGACAGCGCGCGTTTCAGAATGCTTTCCGGCAAAGGCCGACGCACCGGCCATTTCTGACACAGGGTCAGGGTGTGTTCGCCGCCCTGTTCATCTTCCAGACGTGCCACTATGTCGTGGATCGTAGCCGCGCCTTTTTGCACCCAGACAACTTTGTAGTCGCCTAACCAGTTAAAAGGCAGCATGATCTTGTGAGTGAAATGGCCCTCGGGCACCGTTCCAATGCTATCGCCAGCCGTCACCGTGTCCCCGACCTTGACGGACGGTGTGAACGACCATTTCGCCTGATCGTCCAGTGGTGCCACATCCGCCCCGCGTGGCAGGAAGGTGCCAAATTCGGCCGCCACTTTGGGCAATGGCGATTGCAACCCGTCGAACACCTGCCCCAGCAGCCCCGGCCCTAACTCAACCGACAGCAATTGGCCGGACTGCTCGACCGGATCGCCCACCGCGACACCATCTGTACTTTCATAAACCTGCACATCCGCCGTATCACCACGCACGCGCAGCACCTCGGCTTTCAGGCGTTCCTGACGCCCGCCCGGACCGGAACGTGTCGGCAGGATAAAGACCACTTCGTTCTTGACCAGCTGCCCGGGTTGCCCCGAGGCGTCATGATTGGCCTGAATCTGCACCAATCCCTCTTGCACCGAGACAACCCGAGCGGTTGCGGTCTGTGAGGCGGGGGGTGGGGCTGTCATGTGCTTGCTCCATCAAAGTCGATCTTGGCAACACCTGCCATGGCTTGCTGCGCCAGTTGTTCAAATCTCTTGGCCGCGTCCTGCGCATTGCTTTGCGCCCAACGGTCAAAAATGTTCCAAATCAGCACGTAGATCGCCACCGCCTCGAAATCGAAGTAATGGCGGGCAGCGTGGCGTTTCAGCTGCTTGTGGCTGACCGACAAGAGCAGCCGTTCCAAGCCCAAAGGATCTGCAGCGTCCAGTAGTTGTTGGGCTTCTTTGATCCAAGGCATCGGGCCTTCCAGTCGGAAGCTTGGGTCGCTCCAATTGGCAGAGATATGTCGGGCCCAACGCCCCATACCAAACGATCCGGCAGGCGGGCTGCCCCCCTGTTTGCGCAGGCGCAGCGCAGCTACCGCTGTACGCAAGTCCATTCGTTCGATTAGCATCTTTCGCAAGGTGGGCTGGGGGATTTCTCGTAACGCCTCGTTGCAGCGTGCGATGGCTTGCCCATCAGTGACGCCCATATCATAGTCACCCCAGTTCAAAGCATGTTCCAACACCTTCAAAACGCGCGTATTCTCAGGATTCAGCGCGGTCAGACGTCGATCCAGGCGCAGCCGCGACAGGGGCGGCTGTTTAGCGACAAACAACCGCTCAGACCCCGGCAAGCTGCAGATCAGCGCGATATAGGCGTCTGGGTTTGGCATCCTAACGGATCACCCCCTCCAGAACTGCACGGAAGCGCGGCTGCAGATGTTCCATCAGCAAGGAAGCCACCGCTTTATCCGTCAGGTCCAAAGCCACGCCTTGATCCTCAGCCCGCACCCGGATGCCAGCATCGGCATCGTCCGAGGCATGCAGTTCGACCTGCTCACGCAGCATTTCAGCCGTCAGGCCCAGTACGTATTTGGTGAGCTTTCCGGATTGGATATCGTCGGCATTCTGTTTGATATCCTCTTGCGTAGCGACCTTGGCGGGAAGAATAACCTCTACCTTACCCTCCAGTTTAGCTCCTTCCGCTGCCCGGCCTACGACCTCGAGTATCATCTGCCTCAACAGGTCTGGGTCGGCCATTTCCTTGGTGACAAGGCGTTCGACATCTTCGCGGAATTGATCCGTTAACCCAGCTTTCATGGTCAGCACCGCATCCCGCATAGCGGTGTTCAGCGCCTGTTCGCCCGCTGCGCGGTAGTTGTCGGTGTCGGCACGGGCCTTCTGCTGATACCCATCCGCCTCGCGTTTAGCATCAGCCAGTATCTTCGCGGCCTCAGCCTTTGCTTCAGCGCGCAGCTTTTCCGCATCTGCCTGCCCGGCGGCCACCCCATCATTGCGCAGCTTATCGATCAGCGCATCAACGCCGTGAGAGATCATGCCATCCTGTGCCATCAACTTATCCCCGCGCTGATGACCAGAGCAAAGACGAAGGCAAAGACGCCAAAACCTTCAATGATCGCCGCCGGGGCCAGCGATAACCCGAAGATTTCCGGCTTTTCCTTGGTTGCGTTAATCGCTGCGGCACAGGCCCGGCCCTGCCAGATACCGCAATACATCAAGGCGATGCCTGACAGGATGCCAATTCCGAACAACCCACCCGCATTCTCAGGCGTCACGTCACGGTTCAGGGTGAACATGATGACGATGCCGTAGATCACCATGGTCGAGGGAAATGCTGAGACACCGACGAAGCGACCATAACCTCCCTCGGTCTCGGTCATGGCGCCGATGCTGGCCATACCGGCAATGGAACAGCCAATGGCGCTTGCCGCCGCGCCCAGCGCCATGGGTGCGTAAATCCCCAGCCAACCCAATGTAAGAACAAGCTCATTCATTCCTGAACCTCCTTGCGGGCGAACGGGCGAAAGACAATGCCTTCGTCCGGCAAACCCCATTTAAAGAATTCGATGTAGTTGAGACGCAGACCGTGAACGACGCCGCTCATCATCGCGAGGGCGAAGTTCAGGGCATGGCCGACGATCAGGATCAGCAACGCGAACAGAATGCCAGGCCCCTTCAGCGCATGCATCACCGACACCGCCAGATCGTTAAATGTGATCGCCAGTGAGGCCGATGCCAAGCCCAACGCAAACAGGCGCATATAGCTGAGCACGTCTCCGAATGCGCCCATCGCCCCCGCCAAAGCTTGGATGCCGCCGATCAAGCGCCATAACCAATCGGTTGGCTTTTTGATCTGCCGGTCGCTGGAAAACAGTAGAATGGCCAAAATGCCCGTGCCGAGAATCACCGCACCGGGCGTTGGGGCCGCCCCCTTCATATAGCTAAGCCACAGGACAAACCCGCCGATCAGCGCGGCGATCCAGCCCAGATTGGCAATCGCTTTGCGCTGCCCCCAGGCGGCGTGGGCAGCCAGCGCATTGGCAAGCACAAGATGCAGCACACCTACAACGATCGAAACCATCATCATGGCGTTAAAGTTGTTCAGATCGAGCAGTTTGATCTTGGCGAGGGCGGACCCGTCCAGCGGGGACACACCGAAATAACTGCCCACCAGAACCCCATACACAATCGTCGCGCCCGAGATGATCAGCCCATATCGGCGCCATGATTTCTGCCCGGCAGTTCCGTCCATTCGTTTCCAAAATAGAAGCAGGCCAAGCAGAATAACCGCGCCGTACCCCGCATCGGCTACAATCATGGCAAAGAAGAACGCGAAGGACACGGCAACGATGACACTTGGGTCCCAATCCTTGTAGCCGGGCACTTGATAAAACAGCGCCAAGTCAACAGCAGCATTGCGTTTTTGCGGTTGCTCCAACAGCGTGGGCGGCGAGTCCTCCGGGTCCGCGTCCTCGATCAGAACTGCTGCATCCTTACTTTTCGCCATGTCCAGAACAGCATCAATGCGATCCTCCGGCACCCAGCCCTGCAGGGCGAACATCGCCTCTTCGTCGCGCACTTTCTGTGTCGCATGGGCAAGCTCCGCAGCGCTCTCGGCCACCGACAGGTTACGTCGCATCAGCGTCAAATAGCGGGTCTGCGCGACCCGCTCGGCCTCAAGCGCTTCGATGGCAATTTCCGCCTCTTCCAACTGGGCTTCAAGCTCATGAATAGGCAAGGAACCGGTATGGGTGCGCGGTACTGGCAGAATGTCGTCGGCTGGCTCGTCCGGCGCGATCAGGACGGCATAAATAAACCGATGATCCTGCTCCAGGATGGCCCAAGGCAGCGTCAGGCCGTTCAAAGCATCGCGATGCTTCAACGGCAGTTGGTAGAACCACAGCCGGTTGCCTGCCAGAACGTCATCGGGTGGGAAGTCCAGATCGCCCCACGGTCGCACCTGTGCAATTCGGTTGACCAGAAAGTCCCGCCGGTCCATCATGTCACGGCTGCGCTGCATAAGGTCCTGCACGTCCTTGACGAATTGATCCATGCTAAAGTCCGGATCGCGCTGTATCTGACGGCGCGGCTCAGCCACATCTGTCAGAAAACGCAATGCTTTATAGGCGTTTCTTGCCCCGCGTTCGCTGATCTTTTCTGGCTCGGCTGGTGGCAGGGCCAGTGGCAGCACATGCATGCACCCCAGGTCTTGCAACGCCTCAAGCGTTTCGGTTTTCTGCCCGGCCCGCCCCACCAGCGAAAGCTTCTTGAGGCACGCGATACTCATGTGGCCGCCTCCTGCGCGTGTTTACGCTTGGAAATTTTCGAGCGAACCACGGCCTGCATCTGCTCATCGCTCAGATAGATGCGGATTTTCTTGATATTGGCCTTGGCACGCGGGATCAGAACCTTTTCAAAAAGGTTCACCCGCTGCGTGATCGTGGCTACGGCTTTGTCAAATATCCTCACCCGTTCTTCGGCCACTTTTACCCGCAAGCGTGCTTCGATCATGTCATGTAGCAACTGCGCTGCGGCATCGACCCAATGAGGCTTGGCCAGCAGAGAATAGGGGCGCACTGCAACTTCGATCCGGTCCAAATCGGGCATCTTGACACCCACAACGTTGACCTCTTTGACCTTGTAGTCCTTCAGTTCCACCAACCCGTCCAAATCAATGGCCTGCTGCGCCAGCATCGGCAGTTTTGCCCCCACCTGCTGGGCAAGTTCATGCACCTCGTCCTGCAGTCGGCGCACATCCTCGCGGGCTTTCACCCGTTCCGCCATCAATTGCTGACGTTTCAGGTCTAGCGACGGCAGAAACCGCTCATAGCTTTTCAGCTGTGTCTGCTCGCGCGCGAGCGACGATTTATTCAGCTGCAACCGCGCCATCGGCATCCTTTGGGAAATACTTGTCGACCAGAGCTTGCTTCATCAGCAATTGTTCAGGTGAAAAACACTCGGCCAACGTCTTCCAGCCCAAATCTAGCGCCTCCTCTAGCGGGATCGAGACGTTGATGTCCATGAACCGCGTCCGGAACAACGCCCCGAATTTCAGCAACTGATGGTCGTAGTCCGACAGATCAAAGGCCATCGCCTGTTTCTGTGCAGCGTCGCGACTTTCCGAATAAAACCGGATCATCGTGTTCATGATTTGCCCGTGGTCTTCGCGGGTCGTCTTTCCGATCACATTCTGCTTGAGGCGTGAGAGACTGCCGAACGGATCAATTACGCCGGAATGCAGGTAGAACTGGCCTTCAGTGATATAGCCCGTGTTGTCCGGCACCGGGTGGGTCACGTCATTGCCTGGCATCGTCGTCACGGTCAGCACGGTGACCGACCCGCCCTTGGCGTAATCACACGCCTTTTCGTACCGGCGCGCCAACTGCGAATATAGATCACCCATATACCCGCGCTGCGATGGCACGCGTTCCTGACTGATGCCAACCTCTTTCATCGCATCGGCGAAAGCGGTCATATCGGTCATCAGGACGAGTACACGCTTGCCCTCTTCCACCGCGAATTTTTCGGCCACGGCCAGCGCCATATCAGGCACCAAAAGGCGCTCGACCAGAGGGTCCATCGCCTGATTGACGAACATTACCGTGCGAGAGAACACGCCCGCATCCTCGAAGGATGTGCGGAAGGTGTGGTAATCATCAAAGATCAATCCCAGTCCGCCGAACACCACTATATCGGCATCCGCCTGAATACCGATTCGGCTAAGAAAGGCGTTGAACGGCTCGCCCGAAACCGAGAAGATCGGGATCTTCTGGCTTTCAACCAGCGTGTTGAATACGTCGATCATCGGCACATCGGTGCGGATCATCTTGTTGGGAACCGCACGTTCAGCCGGGTTTACGGTGGGACCACCGATGTCGATGCGCGGCTCGGCTGACAGGTCAGGCCCACCGTCGATTGCCACCCCTGCCCCGTCGAACACGCGCCCCAAAATATTAGCCGAATACGGCGTCTGCATCGGGTGGCCAAGAAAGGTTGCCGTCGCCTCGGTCGAGATGCCCTTGGTGCCGGAAAACACCTGCAACGTTACCACATCCCGGTCGATTAAGATCGCCTGTGCCAGAGTTTTTCGGCCATCCACCGTCTCGATCACAGCCAGATCGTTGAACCGAACAGCCGGGTCGCGAGAGCCATCAATCGGCACCCGAACCTTGATCGTGTCACCGACAATTTCCAAAACACGCGTGTACTTCAACAGACTTCGGGACATCACCTACCCCCATGCGTCAAAGACATTTTCAGTAATTCCGCCACAGTGGTCAGTGGCATTTTTTGCAATCGTAATGACAGCTTACAACGAATTCAATAATTGGCAACCAAGGATAACTTCACGCTTCGAAACCGGTGGAATTCTCATTTACTAAAAATTTAGTTTGACACCTGCGCAGAAAATCGCTGATGCTGCACGTCATCCGGTTAGCGCCGGACAACCATAATTCTTGGGAGGAGACAGATGCGGAGACATCTACTTTCCGCAGTGGCGGCGGCTGCCGTCATTGCGGGGCACGGTCCCGTTTGGGCCGACGAAGCCGCAGCACAACGTTGGATCGACGACGAATTCCAGCCATCAACCTTGTCGAAAGACGAACAGATGTCGGAAATGCAGTGGTTCATCGAAGCTGCACAGCCTTACGCTGGCATGGAAATCAACGTCCTGTCCGAAGGCATCCCGACCCACTCTTACGAATCCGAGGTCCTGACCAAGGCGTTCGAGGAAATCACCGGTATCAAGGTCAACCACCAGATCCTCGGCGAAGGCGAAGTGGTTCAGGCGGTTCAAACCCAGCTGCAGACCGGTCGGAACCTGTATGATGGCTATGTCAACGACAGCGACCTGATCGGCACCCACTCGCGCTTGCAACTGGCCTATCCGCTGACTGACATGATGGCTGGCGACTGGGCGGCGACAACCTCGCCGACGCTGGATCTGGATGACTTCATGGGCATTCAGTTCACCACCGGTCCGGATGGCAAGCTGTATCAGCTGCCTGACCAGCAGTTTGCGAACCTCTACTGGTTCCGCAAGGACTGGTTCGACGACGAAGCCAACAAAGCCGCGTTCAAAGAAAAGTACGGCTATGACCTGGGCGTTCCGGTCAACTGGTCGGCATACGAAGACATTGCCGAATTCTTCACCAATGACGTGAAGGAAGTCGACGGGGTGGCGATCTATGGCCACATGGACTACGGCAAGCGCGCACCTGACCTTGGCTGGCGTATGACCGATGCCTGGCTTTCGATGGCAGGTGCCGGTGACGTGGGCGAGCCGAACGGCGTGCCGGTCGACGAATGGGGCATCCGCATGGAAGCGGGCACCTGTAACCCTGTTGGTGCGTCGGTATCACGCGGTGGTGCTGCAAACGGCCCGGCTGCGGTCTACGCGATCCGCAAGTGGGACGAATGGCTGCGGGCTTATGCTCCTCCGGGTGCGGCGTCTTATGACTTCTACCAGTCGCTACCGGCGCTCAGCCAAGGCAACGTGGCCCAGCAGATCTTCTGGTACACCGCCTTTACAGCCGACATGGTGAAGCCGAAGTCCGAAGGCAACAACACCGTGGATGACGAAGGCACGCCGCTGTGGCGGATGGCGCCCAGCCCGCATGGTCCCTACTGGGAAGATGGCCAGAAGGTGGGCTATCAGGATGTGGGTTCGTGGACCTTCCTGAAATCGACCCCAGCGGATCGTGCTCAGGCAGCTTGGCTCTATGCTCAGTTCGTGACCTCCAAGACCGTTGACGTGAAAAAGTCCCACGTGGGTCTGACCTTCATTCGCGACAGCTCGGTCAACCACGAGTCGTTCACCGAACGCGCGCCTAAGCTGGGTGGTCTGGTCGAGTTCTACCGCTCGCCTGACCGTGTGGCATGGTCGCCGACCGGCATCAACGTGCCGGACTATCCGAAGCTGGCCCAGATCTGGTGGCAGCAGATCGGTGACGTGAACTCGGGTGCGTTCACTCCGCAAGAGGCGATGGACCGTCTGGCCGAAGAGATGGACATCACTATGGCCCGTATGCAGGCCGCGGATGAAAGCGCCGGTGTCTACGGTGGCTGTGGTCCTCGCCTGAACGAACCGCAGGATCCTGCCTTCTGGTTGGAAAAAGAGGGTTCGCCAAAGGCCAAGCTTGAGAACGAAAAGCCGCAAGGCCAGACCGTCAACTATGACGAACTGGTTCAGCGCTGGCAGGCTCAGTGAACCATTGAAACCTTGGGGATGCCGATTCAGGCATCCCCACCCCAAAGGCCAGTGCGACGCACTGTAGGACCGGAACCCACGGACATGATCGAATTACAAGATGCCACCAAACGTGTTGGCAACGTCATCCATATAAAACCCACCAACCTGACGCTGCAAACGGGCCATTTCAACGTGCTGTTGGGCGCGACGGGCTCGGGCAAGACCTCTCTTATCAAGATGATGGCCGGGCTGGACCCGATCGCCTCGGGCAAGGTTCTGATGGATGGGCAGGATGTGACCCGGCTGAACACGCAAAAGCGGCAGATCAGCCTAGTGCACCAGTTCTTTGTGAACTACCCGCATATGAGTGTTTTCGACAATATCGCGTCGCCGCTACGCGTGGCTGGCATGGCGAAATCCGAGATTGAAGGCCGCGTGGAAGAGGCCGCCGACCTGTTGCAGCTACGCCCGATGCTGCACCGTCGCCCGCACGAGCTGTCGGGCGGGCAACAACAACGTACTGCGCTGGCCCGTGCCATCGCGAAGGAAAGCCGCGCCGTGTTCCTGGATGAACCGCTGGCCAACCTCGACTACAAACTGCGCGAAGAACTGCGAGAGCAACTGCCCGACCTGTTTGCTGGACGCGGTGCCGTTGTGGTCTATGCCACCTCGGAACCCGAAGAGGCCCTGTTGTTGGGGGGTTACACCGCCCTGATGGAAGATGGCCACGTCACGCAGTTCGGCCCGACCGCTGATATCTATCGCAATCCCGAAAACATCGCTGCTGCGCGAGTCTTCTCAGACCCGCCAATCAATGTGGCTCGTATCTCGGTCTCTGGCGCTCAGGCGCAATTGGAGGGCGGAGGCAGCTGGACCGTTTCGGACATGGCAGATGGGAAATACACGGTTGCCGTGCGCCCACACCGAGTTACGCCGTTCCGTACATCTAACGCGGATGTTGAACTGACCGGTCGCGTAATCGTCACTGAATTGTCCGGCTCTGATTCCAGTGCGCATTTCCAACATGGTGAGGAGGCATGGGTGTCTCTGGCCGCTGGTGTGCATCCATATCGGGTGGGTGAGGATCACAGTTTCTACATGAACCCGGCCCATTGCCGGTATTTCGGCCAAGACGGCAAAAGGGTGGCCTGACATGGCACAGATCAAGCTTTCAAACCTGCGACACAGCTATATGCCAACGCCGAAAGGCCCCGAGGACTATGCGCTGAAAGAAATCGACGTGACTTGGCGTGATGGCGGAGCTTATGCACTGCTCGGCCCGTCGGGCTGCGGCAAGTCGACATTGCTGAACATCATCTCGGGGCTGCTGACCCCATCCGAGGGGCAGATTCTGTTCGATGACCGCGACGTGACCGCCCTACCCCCGGATCAGCGCAACATCGCGCAGGTGTTCCAGTTCCCGGTGATCTACGACACGATGACTGTGGGTGAAAATCTGGCGTTCCCGTTAAAAAACCGCGGCGTGGACCCGGCGACGATCAAGCGCCGTGTTGATGAAATCGCCGAAATGCTGGACGTCACGGATATGCTCAACACCGGTGCCAGCGGCCTCAGCCCGGACAACAAGCAGAAGATTTCGATGGGTCGCGGTTTGGTGCGCGATGATGTGAATGCGGTGATGTTTGATGAGCCACTGACTGTGATCGACCCTCACCTGAAATGGAAACTGCGGTCCAAGCTGAAAGAGCTGCACCAGCGCGTGCAAGCCACGATGATCTACGTCACCCATGACCAGACCGAAGCGCTGACCTTCGCCGACGAGGTCGTGGTGATGCAGGAAGGCGAAGTGGTTCAGATCGGCACCCCGGTCGAACTGTTTGAACGCCCGCAGCACACATTTGTCGGCCACTTCATCGGCTCCCCAGGCATGAACGTTCTGCCGTGTGAGGCGAAAGGTGACCGTGCCCTGTTCGAAGGTCACGAGGTGATGCTGGAAGGTCCAACCCACGGAGACGGAGGCCGCACCGATCTGGGCATCCGCCCCGAGTACGTGGGATTCGGCGACACCGGTATCCCGGCTCATGTGACCAAGGTCTCGGACATTGGCCGTCACTACGTGGTCAGTGCGATGGTCGGCAATACCGCCCTGAAGGCCGTGACCGAACACAATGTGCCCGAACCCGGATCACAAGTCTTCCTGCAATTCAAACCTGAACAATCCCGCGTCTACCGCGACGGCTGGATCGCAACCGAGGAGCGGGCGAAATGAGAACGGAAAACCAAAAGGCATGGTTCTTTGTCCTGCCGGTTTTGGCGCTGGTCGCGTTCAACGCGCTGGTGCCGATGATGACGGTCGTCAACTACTCGGTGCAGGAAACCTTTGGCAACAACCAGTTCTTCTGGGAAGGGCTGGGTTGGTTCGAACAAATCTTGCGGTCCGACCGGTTTCAAGCCGCGCTGGGACGGCAATTTCTGTTTACTTTCTTGATCTTGCTGATCGAAGTTCCCCTAGGCATTATCGTTGCGCTTTCAATGCCGCGTAAAGGGTTTTGGGTGCCGGTTTGTCTGGTTCTGATGGCCCTGCCCATGCTGATCCCGTGGAACGTGGTCGGCTCGATGTGGAACATCTTTACGCTGCCCAAAATCGGCCTGCTCGGGTATTTCCTGAATGACGTTTTGGGCATCAACTATGACATGACCCAACAGCCAATCTCGGCCTGGATTACAGTCATCGTCATGGATGTCTGGCACTGGACGTCTCTGGTTGTGCTCCTGTGTTATGCGGGTCTGGTTTCGATCCCCGATGCCTACTATCAGGCGGCCAAGATCGACGGTGCCAGCCCGTGGTCGGTGTTCCGCTACATCCAGCTGCCAAAGATGAAAACCGTCCTGACCATCGCAATTCTGCTGCGCTTCATGGACAGCTTCAACATCTATACCGAGCCCTTCGTCTTGACAGGAGGCGGTCCCGGAAACTCAACCACCCTGTTGTCGATCGACCTTGTGAAGATCGCTTTGGGACAGTTCGACCTTGGTCCTGCGGCCGCGATGAGCCTGATCTACTTCGCCATCACACTGCTTGTCTCTTGGGTCTTTTACACTCTGATGACAAAGGATGACGCGCAATGAAGAAGCGGTCCCTTATCCCGATCCTCTATATCGCGTTTCTGATGCTGCCGATCTATTGGCTGGTCGCGATGTCCTTCAAGACTACGAATGAGATCCTGTCGGGATTTTCCCTGTTCCCTCAGACCTTTACGTTGGAGAACTACATTACGATCTTCACCGATCCCACGTGGTACTGGGGCTACATCAACTCGATCATCTACGTGACGATGAATACGGTACTTTCCGTGTGCGTCGCCCTGCCCGCGGCGTATGCTTTCTCGCGCTATCGGTTCCTGGGCGACAAGCAACTGTTCTTCTGGCTGCTGACCAACCGGATGGCCCCTGCCGCGGTCTTCGCATTGCCGTTCTTCCAACTGTATTCCTCCATTGGACTGTTCGATACACATCTGGCTGTGGCGCTGGCACATACGCTGTTCAACGTGCCACTGGCAGTGTGGATTCTGGAAGGTTTCATGCGCGGTATACCGAAGGAACTTGATGAGACAGCCTATGTCGACGGCTATTCCTTCCCGCGTTTCTTCGTGACCATCTTCCTGCCCAACATCAAAGCCGGCGTCGGCGTCGCGGCCTTCTTCTGTTTCATGTTCTCGTGGGTGGAAATGCTGCTGGCCAAAACCCTGACGGCGGTCGAGGCCAAACCTATCGCCGCCGTGATGACCCGCACGGCGTCCAGCGCGGGGTATGAGCTAGGCCTGCTGGCCGCTGCCGGGACACTGACCATCATCCCCGGCGCCATCGTCATCTGGTTTGTTCGCAACTACATCGCGCGCGGTTTCGCGATGGGACGCGTGTGAGGTTCGATATGCGTAAACTTCTATTCACCCTCCCCTTCCTGCCCTCGACGGCCTTTGCCCAGGCACAAGCCGGATGGGGCAATGTTGGCCAGCAAGAAGAAAAGGGGTTCTCCTGGACTGACCCTCTGTGGCCCGATTTCTGGATGGCTTGGACCCCGGCGACCCTGGCTGTGTTCGTAGGCATCTTTTCGGCCATTGCACTAATCGGCGTGCTCGAAGGGTTCAAGTATCGTGACGGAATCGAACGGCGCGGTGTTCTGGGCCTGACGACCACGCTGGGGGATCGGCTGTTTATCACCCTGTTGGGCTCGGCCTACATCTTCCTTGCCTGGCTGGGACTGGTAGGCCAACCGGTCTGGACACCGCTTTTCCTGTCCATCGGCTGGGGCATCTTCGTCTTCTGGAAAGTTTAAGCTTTGCGAAACAGCGAAAGGATGCTTGTCTGTCAGGCATACTAAAAAATGCGACACGAAAGACCGATGCGAAAGAAAAAGACAACAAACCTGCTGACCGAAGTGGAACTTGAGTTCATGAACGAGCTCTGGGCGCTGGGTCAGGGCTCGGTCCGTGACGTGCTTGATCGCCTGCCAGCCGAACGCAATCTGGCTTATACGTCCGGCGCGACCATCCTGCGTATTCTCGATGAAAAAGGGTTTGTCGAAAGCCGCAAGGACGGAAAGACGCTGATTTATTCGCCGCTGCTGGAAAAGGACAGGTATCAGGCAAGGTCGCTGCAAAACCTTTCGCGGACTCTTTTCGACGACACGCCCGCCACACTGGTCGCGCGTCTGGTTGACGACGCAGGGCTGAGCGAAGCCGATCTGGAGGAAATTCGAGCACTGGTAGAGAGGAGACTGCAAAATGACAGCGGTTAAACCGGTTCTCGACGCTTATCTGGAATTGAATCTGGTCCTTGGGCTGGCTGCGCTTATATGGCTGGCTGCGCGGGGTATTCTGTCCAGAACTTCCTATAGCCACAGTTTTGTGACGCAACTGCGCGCGCTCAAGGCGCTTTGCCTGTGTGTTGTCCTCAGCCCCGTTCTGGCTTTGGGCGTGTCTGTGCTGGCCAGTCACACCCCGGCCAAGGGGACTGTAGCCATCGGCGACATCGCCGTGGCAGCCTATCTGCGCGGTGACATCGCCATGCCAGCCACCCAGTTCGAAGCCTTGCTGAATACGCGCCAGCGATGGGTCGAAGTTTTGTTCAGCGGGGACTACCCCATTGTCTCGGCTATCCTTGTACTGCTGGCGTTGGCCGCACTGGCTTATACCCTGCGCGTGATCCGCGATGGACTGTCGATCCGCGAGACAGTGAACACCAGCTTCCTGTGGCGGCGTTCGGCCAAGGTGGATATCCGCTTATCCGACCGCATCGCCGTGCCATTCGCCGTGCGCGGGCTGCGCCGACGCCATGTGGTGCTGCCCAGTCACCTGCTGGATTCCCCGCGCGAGATGCGCTTTGCCCTTGCACATGAGCTGCAACACATCCGCGCCGGTGACGTCGAATGGGAACTGGGGTTCGAACTGCTGCGCCCCCTGCTGTTCTGGAACCCAGCCTATCTTGTTCTTAAGTATCAGTTCGACCGCCTACGAGAGCTGGCCTGCGATCAGTCGGTTGTGGCCCGCAAGGGCATCGACACGCAGGATTACACCAACTGCCTTCTGGATTATTGCGCCCGAACCGTTTCGCGCGGCAGCCCTCGGGTGCTGAACGTAGCCCTCGTTACGGGCGGCAAAGCCAAGCGGGTGCTACGGCAGCGTGTGATCGCCCTGGCCGACGCGCCGTCGGTAAACTCCTCAATGCCGATCATGTTTCTTGGCCTGACCGTTCTGTTCGCTCTGTTGCTTGGCCTTGGTGCCGCTTCGGTTCAACAGACTGAGGATTGGAGCCACGACCGGCTAATGTTGTCGACTGTCGTCAACCTCGAACGGCTGGAAGCGCGCAATCAGGGAAACTGATTGGATCTACCAGCCCCGCCGCCCAAATAGCGCTTGCAATCGAGTCTGGCCAGAAAACGGGTCCATCGGTTGCGGCGTGGCCAATTTTGATACCACCCGGCGCACTAGAACCCAACAAACCCCTGCGAAAATTACTCCTCCCAAGGCTTGGCCCAACAGCACTCCCGGCGCACCCGCGATATAGGCGCCCGCCACCGCAAAAGGCCAGGTACCCAAGGTATGCCGCCCCCAGTTCACCCAAGTTGAATACACCGGGTGGCCCAGATTATTGAAACTGGCATTCGCGACAAAGATCACGCCGTTAAAGAAAGATGCCAAGGCCAGCGGCCCGCAGAACAGGTAAATCAGCGCCCGCGTTTCCCCCTGCGCCTGAAACAGATCAGCAATCGGCGCGCGCAATAAAAACAGCGTGACGGCCATCAGGCAAACATAGACAGCGGTGAATTTGACCCCGGCCAGAAAGCTCTTTTTCACACGACCGTATTGCCCTGCCCCGAAATTCTGTCCGACGATCGGCCCAATGGCCCCGGACAAGGCAAAGATGACCGAGAACGCCACGGGCAGCAACCGTCCAATCACGGCCATGCCAGCCACCGCATCAGTTCCGAACTGTGCGATCTCACGAATTACGATGGCATTGCCGATCGGGGTAGCGATATTGGTCAAAACGGCAGGTACGGCAATCGCCCCGACCGGACGGATATCAACCCCAAGCTGCTGTAAAGATGGTCGACCAAAACCGCTGTGCACCCGAACGGCTGGTCTGACCGCCGCGATCAACATGCAAATACGCGCAATGACCGAGGCGATGGCAGCCCCATCCAGCCCCAGCCCAACGGCAAAAATCAGGATCGGATCAAGCACGGCATTTGCCACGCCGCCATAAATCGTGGCCATCATCGAACGCTGCGCATCTCCGTAGGCGCGCAGAACCGCCATCCCGGTCATCGCTACAGCCATCACCCACATGGTTGGCAGAATGATCGAGGTATAACGGGCGGCTAGTCGCAGAACTTCGCCCTCAGCGCCTAATAGAGACAGCAGGAATGTCAAATTGAACAGAACGACCACAGAAACGATCAAGCCGACCACGGCACCCAGTACAGCCACACTGGTGCCGAATTGGCGCGCTTGCTCATGTCGCCCGGCGCCAAGCTCCCGTGCGACCAAAGCCCCGGCAGCGATCGATAGGCCAACATTGATCGAGTTGGTGAAAAACAAAAGCGTCCCGGCATAACCAACCGCTGCGGCCAGTGCATCGTTCCCCAGCATTGAGATGAAGACCATGTCGACGAAATCGACGGCGAAAATTGCCATCAGGCCGATACTGGTGGTCAGGGACATGCGGGTTACGTGCCCCATCAGGCTGCCCGTAAGAAAGACCGCTTTGCTTTTGGATTGTGTCGCCATGCCGTCTTCGGCCTCTTTATGCGTTCGTTTTTTTGCGTCCGCTACTGGAGCTGTCCGCTAAATCTCTGGTTCCTTTTGCGCAGCTTGATAACCGCGCAGGAACTGCAGGACAAACTCCGACAATTCCGACCGAACGGCATCCGCATCCAGTGCAACAAAGCGACCCTCGAGGGAAAGCTTGACGATCCCATGAACTGCTGAAAACACCGTACGTGCGCGCAGGGCTAGTGTGGCCTCATCCAAATCGGGGCCGAACTGTGCCAATGGGTTGATCACTTGGGCGATCAGCGACGCGTGCTCCTCAAGGTGCCATTCGGGTACGAGCACCCCTGGCGGCATCCTGTGATCAAACAGTGCCGCCCAGAGGTTCGGATTTTCGGTACCGAATTCAAGATAGGCCAGCGCGAGCGCAAGAAGCTTTTGATCAGGCGCGGACTGAGATGCAGCTGCTCTCTGCAGGCAGGTGTGCAAACGCGCAAGCGTGCGAGAGTTCACCGCCAGAATCAGCAGATCTAAATCGTCATAGGCGTTATACAGGCTGCCCAAAGCGCAACCTGCGTCCTTGGTCACATCACGGGCCCGCAGCGCGGCCAATCCGTGCTTTTCAATCCTGTTTTCAGCTGCGTTCAGAAGATTTTTCTTTAGAATTTCTTTCTTATTTTTAGGCACTTACACCTCCTGTATCGCAACTTTATGAACGTTGTTCATTTTTAGTATTGAACAACGTTCATAAATATCGCACCCTCACTACATGAACAATGTTCATAAACGAGGAGCCGAAGATGTTCAAACAGTTTGCCACTTTGTTTCGCGGTCGAGCCCATGAGGCTGCAACCGCAATCACCGACCGCCACGCCCTTCCCATCTTGCGCCAGCAAATCCGTGATTGCGCTCATGCCGTGCAGATGTCGCGCAAAGCCGTTGCCGTCGCGATGGCGCAGAATGAACAGGAAAAGAAACAGCATGACCGATTGAACCGGCAGATTGCCGACCTCGAAACACGCACACTGGATGCGCTGCAACAGAACCGTGAGGATCTGGCGCAGGATGCGGCGGACGCAATTGCTCATCTTGAGGCGGAACGCGATGTGTCGACCCAGGCTCAAGCTCGGTTCGATACCGAAATCGCCCGACTGCGCACAGTTCTGCGCGAGGCCGAAACCCGATTGCGCCAATTGCAGCGTGGTCAACGCCTTGCCACGGCGGCGGATAAAACACAGCGCCTTCAGAAAGTAGCCCCAGACAGCGGTCTATCCACACTGCGCGAAGCCGAAGACACCCTGCAGCGCTTGCAGGAGCGTCAAAGCGAAATGGATGCAACTGCCCGCGCCATGACCGAATTGGAGGCCACCGGATCAGCGGAAAACGTCCGCGACCGGCTGGCCGAGGCAGGATGCGGCAAGCCTTTACGCTCTAGCGCTGACGAGGTTCTAGAGCGTCTAAAAAAGAAAGCTCAGAAATCCGGCAAGTCGAAATCGAACTGACGTTAACAAACCAATTTAACTAACTGAAAGAGTGAAAGGAATAATATCATGAATACCGAAGAAACTCTGAACCTGCCTCAGTCGAATGCATGGAACATGTTTACCATTGGCTCATTTATCGTCGCTGCGCTGATGATGGCGGGCGGCATCTACTTCCTCGAGGCCAGCTTTGCTGCGAAAGGGTTCTATTCGATGTCGGCGCTGATGCTGGTACACACCACCGTTTCGATCACCAAAACCCTGCGTGACCGCGAAGAATCCCAGCGACTGCACAACAGGATCGAGGACGCAAAGACCGAGAAACTGTTGAAAGAAGTCGGCGACAATATCGCCGCCTAAACAATCACATCGCGCAGTGAAAGGCGCGCGCGGCTGGGGGTGGTTCCGTTGGCGACCCCCAGTCGCAAAGCATTGAACAGCACACTGTCGCTGGGCAGTGCGAACCGGTCCGATACGGCTAAGCGCGTGGCTGGATCATCTGCCAACGCCGCCGCAGGCCACCCGACCATCCCCCGCGCAGAGGCCTGTAGCCAGCTTCGATAGAACACGCGCCCAGCCTCGACCATCGACGCACCGGAGGGCCAGTGGAACAAGGCGATTGCCCCTGCCTCTTTGCTGCGGGTGGCCTCGCCTGAAAGTTTCGGACCAAAGCCCAACGCGGACAACAGATCAAAGACCCAGCCGCCAAGCACGAACGGCACGAACCGTGCGGTGATGGCATCCATGGCCAGCACGTTCCGATTCAGACCATCGGTTTCAAAATTTGGATCGTCCCTGTGCAACCGCATCCAATTCAACAACTCGGCGCGAAACGCTCTGGACCGCAGGATCCGGGCCGATGCGATGTCGATCTGGTCGGCAAGCCATCCGATCTGATCCGCGTCTGTCACTAATGTCATGTGCCGGACACTCCAGCCCTCAAATGCGGCACCCGGCGTTGGTGAAAATCCGGCACGATGGGTCAATCGCCCGGACATCTGGGCTGACAAAGCGGCCACCTCTGGGTCCGCCACCCCCTCGGGAACAATCCGAGCGATTGGGCGCAATCCGTTGACCCCGACACCGTCCAATAGACTCACTCTGGCCCCTTCCCCACGCCCGGCTAAAGCCAGAACCGTGGCTTCTACGGCCGCCCCGCACGAGACCTCTAAATCGCGATCCTCTGGGTCACCGATGGGCAAGCGTCTTGAGAGGTCCGCGAAAACTTCGATACCGCCATTCCGCAGCCCCCACCGCGCGGGTTGGGTATTGTGGGCTGACGGTGCGAGCATTGCCTGCCCCACTACGGCTTCGAAATCCGCTTGGTCCATTAAATCAGATCCTTGGAAAACAGATGCAGCCGGTGTAGCGGCTTGGCCCCTGCCTTTTCGGTTTGTCGCAGGCTGGCCGTGTTTTCATCGGCAATCCAGGTGCCCCCAACGGTTTTGTACCCCGCCGCAATCATATCCCGCGTCATGTCGCTCAGCATCAGTGGGTTGACCGAGCGTCCTTGAAACTCTGGCATGACGCCCTGAAAAATCACCACAGCACGGTCCCTGCGGGCCTTGTATCGCAGGTAATGCCAAGGCAGTGACAAGCGTATCCGCGAGCCGAGCCGCCGCAATAGCGGGTTCAGATCAGGGATCGCAATCACCGCCCCAACCGGTTTGCCCTGATAATGCACCACCTTGGAAATGCGCGGGTCCATGATCCATTTCAGATCTTTTGCCTGAAAAGCAAACTCTTCAGCCGAGACTGGCACAAACATAGGGTTATCCGAAAAACTGCAGTTCAGGATCGCACGGGCATCCTCAAGCCGCTCGGCAATGGTTGATCGGGTGACGGGCGCGAAAGAAAACCCCTCCTCCAGCAGCTGCGCGCGCTGAGCGTCGGGCAAAACTTGCGGGGCTGGGTTTGTGTCCAGTCGGCGTTCGAACGTAGTCACAGGGAAATGCGCCGTGTACCCGTTCGCCTGCAGTAATCGTGGCAGGTGCGCTGGCCCCCAAATCTGGTCGGTAAATGGAGCTTGATCGAAGCCCGCTGTCATCACGCCTGCCTGCTGCATTGCGGTCAGGTTGAAATTGCCCGTCAGCCGCGCCATGCCTTTGGCGCGGGCCCAGTTTTCAGCGGCCCCTAGCAAAGCTGCCGCCGCATCCGGATCATCGGCGCAATCGAAGTAACCAAAGCAGGCGCGCGCTTCGTCATGTAAGTCGTTCGACGCCCGATGCAGATGGGCGGTTATCCGACCCACAGGTTCCTGGTTCCGCAACGCGGTGAAATAAGTGAAGTCGGACGCGGCCGAAAACAAAGGGTTACCAAGGGACAAGAACCGTTTCAGGTCTGCCTTCATCGGCGACACATACGGGGTGCCCGGCCCATAGGCGTGAAACGGAGCTGCGAAAAAGCTAGAGAAATCTCGTTCCAGAAGCCGGATCATGTTTGTTTCCCTGCAACCAGAATGCCTGCCATCCGTTGCACCGCTTGCAAGGCTGCCCCGGTGCTGTCCAACGCGGCGATTTCGGGGTTGTTCAACATCACTACCCGAAACGGGTCAGCGGACAGCAGCACGGCATGGGTTGCATCGAAACGGGAGAACAACCAGTTGACCTGTTCGTCCTTGGCCTCGCCCAATTGTTGCACCGGCATTTTGGTGAAGTGGTCTTGCAGATCCTCAAGGTTCATTTCCTCCAAATCTGCCGCTTCCACCAGTACGGCATCCGGGGCGCCGGCAGCACGGCGCAGCAGGGTCAGGCTGACCTCGGGGCCCTGCCCCTTGGCCTCGGCAATCTCGCGCAGAGCGATCAGTTGGCGGTCTTCGATCCGTAAGGCAATTGCGGCCTGCCAGATCGCCAACAGAATAAGCGCAGACAGGATAATTGCCATCGTCTGCACACTGCCTCCGAGGTCAAGCGATGCAAGATCGGACAGGATCAGGGTCATCAGCCCTGTCACCAAAAATACGATCCCGAAACTGCGCAGAATATCCCGCGACCGCAGACCCGAACGATTCATCCCAATCGACAGCCAGCACAGAACAAGAACCGCCACACCACCCAACCGGGCGGGGGCCTCAACCATCGCGTCCCGCATGTAATCCGTCGCTAGGAATGGCAGGATCAGCAGGAAAGACAGGCTTATCCGGTTGATGGTCCTGTTTTCCGCTACGGACAGGCTGGCGCGGTCGCGGCGCAGCACGAACACGGCCACACCGCCCAGCCCGATCAGTTGAAATGTCAACAAAGCGGCCAACCGAAGGCCCTCAAGGCTGCTGAACTGAAGAAGACCGAACAGCGATAGAACCACCGCCCCCAAAGCGCAGGTCAGTTTCAGGATCGGCGGGGCATGCCGACGCATCAACCCTTCGGCTAGGATGAGCGCCGCCAAGGGCAACAACGCCGCACAACAGTTTGCAACCGCCGAGAAAAACCAACCCCAGTCATTCCAATGACCGATCCGTGACAGCATCAGAATGATCAGCAACCACAGGCAAAATCGAAATCGTTTGGCGATTTCTGGCCTGTGCACAAGATCGCCCAGATGCAGCAGCACAACCAGCGCGCCCAGCGCGGCGCAAATCGATACCCATAAATCAGCCGTAAAGGCGGCCCCGGTCATGCTGCTAACAGCCTGTTCATTTGTCGACGAACCAGCGGGCGCATCAAAGCGGCCAGAATGCCCGGCAAAGGCCGCTCAATCTTGCCGGTATGAGGGTTCAGGAACCAGCCGCGATGATCTGCTCCGTGCGGACGGCCCAGAACGGCATTAATCGCCTCGCCCCCCATCAACGTTCCGGCCATGATCACCATCGGGGCAAAGGACATGCGGCTGCGGGTACCTGCAATCACCTCCCCCGCCAGCGCTAGATCAACATGATGGCGCGACGACGAATGCGTCAGCACATACTCGGCCTCTGCCGTAGCTGCCGCATCGCGCATGCCTGGTGTCAGTGAATTCCAAGCAGAGTCTTGCGTTGGATACCCCAGGCGCTCTTCCGGCATCGGATCGGCAGGCTTAGTGACATAAACCGACGGCAGGGGCGAAGCATAGGCGTCAATCACTGCCCGCCCCTTGGCACGCGCGGTCCGGTACAGCAGCAGGCTGGCACCAAGATCATCGGTGCCGTTGATCACCACATCCGCAGTTTGAACCAAACGATCTACATGATCGGTCCAATCTGACCCCAGAACCTCAATCTCGGCTTCGGGATTGATCTGCATACACTGATCGCGGGTCGCCTTGGCCTTGTCGTGGTCAACGGTCGCCAGGGTGGCGAAAAGCTGACGGTTCAGGTTCGAAATTTCGAACGCGTCTAGATCAGCAAGGATCAAGCGCCCTACTCCGGCGCGGATCAGGGTCATGATCGCACTGCCGCCCATCCCTCCGGTCCCGCAGACAAATACACGGGCATTGCGCAACGCCGACTGTTGATCCTCAGAAACAAAACCGAGATTGCGTGTCGTGAATTCCTGATAGGTAAATTTGGTCATTTTTCCTGTTCTCGTGCCCGCAGGATGCCAAAGTCCCGCCGTGTATCGGCCCACTGCCACAACGGCAGCGCCATACGTTGCAAAACAGCAGCGACGACGGCCAGCGCGACAGCCGCAAAGGACCCCCGGGGAACCTCGCGCCCGACATAGGACAGAGCGGTCGGCGTATCCATCTGGCCCAACTGCAACACATCGTCGCCACGATCATAGTTCAACTGATCGCGGCAATATTCGTTGACGATCTGGTCCCGGTGCTTGGGGGCATCCTCGAACGTTTTCTTCAGATAGTCCGAGCCGCCAGTATAAGCGTTGGTGATTACGAAACGCTCTTCATCAAATCCGGCTTCGGGGCCTACCCCAAAGACGTGACGATGATGCCGCATAATGCCACGCGCCAGCAAAAGGTGCAGAAGGCTACGCCGGCTCTGCGCGCCTCCCTCCGGAGTAGGGAACACCCGTGCGAACCCGTTTCCGACCAGCCCCACAACGGCAGGCACCTGCGTGACATTCGAAATCCACAGCGGGCGCATACCATTGCGAAACAGCATCAGCACGCAGGTCAGGCCATACAACACCCAGCTAAGCCCTTGGCTGCGCAGGTTTGGGTCGACCATGACCAGCCCCAGATGCAAAACCTCTTCGGACCGGTGCCCCAGGTCGACATCAATCAAGGCAAGCGCGTTAAAGGCCACAGGCGTCTGATCATCCCGGCGCGAGACCAAAGTGATAACGGATTGCCCAAGCCGGTCGCGATCCCTGGCGAAAACTCCATAGGCCAATTCACCTGCTGGAAGGGTTTTGGACGCCACCTGACGCAAGTCGGCAACCAACTCGTCCAACTCGGAAGATGACATCCATAATCCGGGTCGTTCGACAATGCGAACGTGATATCCGCCCGAGGCGTTCAGCCGGATATCCATATATTGCTGAGACGCGGCGTTAATGATGGCGCTTAACAAAGCCTGTTCCTGTTATTCACTACTCATCGCCAGATACGAGTTTCAATTTGGCAAAACTATGGTTTGGACCGCGCGTTTTCACGTCGACCGGAGTTATGCCTTATGAGCCGGTTAAAATCCGTTTCGTGCAAGTGGTGAATTCCACCAGTCACTTGCACTTTCTTAGATTGCCGCACCTGGGCAAATTGACCAGCCTAAGCCAAAACGAAAGGAGACTTAGGTTATGAAAATCGTCACGGGAAAACAGACCCGCGTGGATGTGGCCGCTTTGGTGCTCGCCCACCAAAGGGGCGCATGAACGAGGATGGCCGGATTCCCGAACATCTTGATAGCCTGACCGAAACGAAACTCAAGACGTTGCAGAACGCACCCGCGGCAATGTCTTATCAAGCGTTACCACGTTGGTCTTCTAGGATGGTTCAATCAGACCCATAACACAGCAAACCATTATTATATAATAAAAAATCCCCGTCCGGTTGTTAACATCAGATCGGGTTTAGCTATTTGCGCTGAGCATGTTAGGGATTGATGGCAGTCAAACCCAGTTTCGGTTCTGAATATCACAGCCCCCCGCGCGTCTGAAGCTCCGCAATTTGGGACGCGAGTACGCGAAGTTCTGAATCTGATTTTGGATCAACTCAAGGCTTAAAGCCAATGGTGCGATATTTGCCGAAGTTTTTAAGAGAAATACCTGCCAATTTCGGGAAAACGCTGCGCGATGTCGGCTGCTGTTTTCGATCCGAACACCGGTGTAGGATCACCCGCGAGGATCGCGTCGGTCTGGGCTCGTGCTGCCTCAATCAAGCTGGGTGAGCCCGCATCCGACCAGGCTTGTGGCGTCGTTCGATCCGCAAGCGCGGGATAATAATAGTCGCTTTGCATGCGACCCAGCGTTTGACCCGCACCAAGAAAATGCCCGGGACCATCCAAACACATGTCGCGGATCACATCGAATGCAAGCGCATCCTCGGTGATCTCAAACCCTCGTGTCGCACGCATCACCGAGCCTATTAGGTCATTGTCCAGCACAAAGCTTTCTTTGCTCGCTGCCAGAAGCGAGCCGTACATGCCAGCGGCTTCGTAGATCAGATTGGCCCCTGCCAACGCGCTGAGTAATTCGGTTATGCCTTTTTCGTACCCCGCCTGAAAATCCGGCAGTTTGCTGTCCGTCATCCCCGCACTCACCGCACAGGGAATACCATAATATTGCGCCATCTGCGCACAGGCGGCCATCAACACGCCTTGCTCGGCACTGCCACCGGACATCGCTCCGGTGCGAAGATCGCTGACAAAAGGCAACGCACCAAACAGCGCCGGGTGCCCGGGATTCAGTAAATTCAGATAGACAAGCCCGGCAAGAACCTCAGCGGTCTGCTGTGCGACGGCGCCCGCCAAGGGAGCAGGGCTTGTCGCGCCCGCCTGCCCCGCCGACACCAGTTTAAGCGGTGTGCCGGTGTCGGCCGCGCATTCTATGATGCGTAATGCGTCGGCGGCAAAAGTCAGGGGGGGTACGACAAAACATGTGGAAACGCAGCAGAACGGTCTTGCCCGCCAGGCCGCTTCGCTCCCCGAGATCATATGGAACATCTCGACCGCTGCACGCATAGTCTCGGCAGAACTGAAGGAAGTTCCGATTGGCTTGGCCGTACCCGCTGCACAAGCAAAAGCGGTGTTCATCTCCATTGCGTGTGTGTCAGGTATATCCCGTGCGACAACGGTGCGCTGAAACATGTGGATATTGGGCAGCGCTTCAGCCAGCCGCGCCATGTCGTGCAGGTCCTTCAGCCTGCTATCGCGCACCTCGCCCGTTTTGCTGTCGACGATGTGGACCGCAGCACCCGACGTGCCAAGGTGTATGCGTGTACCGCTTGGCTGCAAGTCATATTCCGGGCGCTGACCGTACAGCTTGAAACCGCGCCCAACCACTTCCAGCACCTGTTCAACCATCTTGAACGGAAACAAAAGCCGACCGCCCTTTGAAACCGAGCCCCCAGCAGCAACGACGGTGTCGACACAGCGAGAGGACGCATTGGCCATGCCGATCTCGGCCAGAATGCGCAGCGCGGTTTTATGGATAGCTTCAACGCCATCGGTTGAGATCGGGCGGTATTGACCACCTTCAATGCCCGGCCAGATCGCGTGGGTTGGGCCTGTGCCCGCCCCACCCTTTCGCTGTAACCTGCGAGCGGCCCGCCCTGATCTTACGCGGTTCATGCATATTCTCCCTGACGGCAAAACAGCGCGGAAACGGCCGGCAACTCGGGCCAGATCCGCAATCGCTCGATCCATGTTTCGGGCACTTGCCCCGCATTTGCCGCGAACTTCGCCCACAGCTGCGATTGTGACATCGGGGATTGCGGCGCACCTGTGGGGAAGCTGCAGCTCTCTTCGATGGTCTGTCCATCATCAAGCGTCAACACAACCCGGTCTGGGTCTTTGGCCGAATAGTTCTGACCGGGCTGATTTGGCGCAAAAGCGTGCACACGCGACTTGGCAATCAGGCGACCAATTATCGGCTCGTTCCACGCTTCCGCCTTGAGGTCGGCATGCGTCAAGTCACCATGAACTATCCCCATTGCCGCCACAAACGGTAGACTGAACAACGCCTCTGGGGTGGATTTGGGTTGATCAAATGGCAAAACGGCGGCGTGGAAATCGGGCAAGTAAAGGTCAACCGCACTTATTTTCGACGGGTCAATGCGATCGCGAATTCTTAGCGCGCAGGTCATGATCCGATGTGTATATCCGCAGCTTGGCCAAGGCTTCAGAACCAACCCATATTCGGCCAGCGCGTATCCTGTTCCCAGTTTCCCCAACGCCTCCTCCAACCGTTCGGGCGCAAGCCCACCCATCAAAGCCGCCTGCCCGCGTTCATGATCCAACACATGGGCCTGTCCGGTGACACCCGCGCGACCCAGACAGGCGGCTTCGACCCCTGCCCGTGCGGCGAACCCCGCCTGAACCGGCTTGGCATTGGACCCGAACTGGCAGGTATAGCCACCGATGGCACTGATGGAGAGGGACATCGCGTGGGCCGTCTCCACAGCGTCAAGCCTCATAAGGCGTGCGCAGGCGGCAGCCGCCGCTGTAGCCCCCAAAGTAGCCGTGGAATGCCACCCCGCATCGTAGTGTTCAAAGTTCAACGCCTCCCCCAGACGCGCTATAACTTCGAACCCCGCCAGATAGGCCTGCGCTAGTTCACGGCCCGACGCCTCTGACCCCATGACGGCCAGCATCGCGGGAAACAAAACGACGGTCGGATGCGTGTTGCCGGGCAATTCCCAATCATCGAAATCCAGCGCGTGACCCGCGACGGCATTCAAAAATGCCGCATGCGGGCGCGACGTTGTTACTTCGGCGCCCAGCACAGTTGCGTTGCCTTCCACGGACATTGCCCTCACAGCCGCGCGGGTTTTGTGGGCCACTTCGGTTCTTGCACCTGCTAGAATGCAGCCCAAAGTATCGAGCACCCCATCGCGCAGCACGCCCAAGGTATCCGTGTCAGGCGCAAGCGGATCTTCGACCACAAATGTGGCCAAACGGGTAAGGGCGGTCTGGGTCACGGCACCCATCCGGCAATCAGGATGACACCGGTGGTTCTTATGCGAACTAGAGCTTCATCCCGAACCTGATGTGCCAGCTCCAATATTTGGACGCACTTCCATTGTCGCTGGTTATAAACAACCGTTGCCTGCACCTTCATAATGCACCTCACTTGAGGAATACCGCATTTCTAGGAGAATGCTAATTTTGCTTGTTTTTCTCCGATAGATCGAAAATCCTTATATTTGACATTCCGCAGGGGAATGATGTGACATCTCTGAACTGGAAATTGCTGATTGCTTTTGAGGCGGCCGCGCGGCACCAAAGCTTTACGCGTGCCGCGCAAGAGCTGAACGTACAGCAACCCGCGATCAGCCGTCGCGTCGCCGCACTTGAAACGGAACTTGGTGTCGGGCTTTTGAATCGTACCCGGCCCAATATTTCACTGACGCGAGAAGGTGAGGTTCTGTTTCGCGCTGTCGCCAGCGGCATTATGCAAGTCAGCAGCGCAGCAGAACAAATCTGCCATCGTTCAGACAGAAAGGTTGTCACCGTTAACACGACCATCGGTTTCGCCAGCTGTTATCTTATGAAACGCCTGCCCGCCTTTCGCGCGGCGTATCCCGAAATCTCTATCGAATTGATTTCCCGGGATCAAAACGATGCCTTTGGACCTGACGCAGACATCATCGTTGCGTTTGACCATCCAGACCGGCTGCCGGGGGTTAAACACCGCCTGATCTTTCAGGAAACCATGGTCGCCGTGGCACATCCGAATGTCGCGAACACGATCCCTGACACCCCGACGGCCTTATCCCAATGCCCCCTTCTTTATCTTACAATGGGCAATCACACCGACGACTGGAATACGTTCTTCGCAGGTACTGGCGTCGCTCCACCTTCGCCGGTGTCCGAGCGAAAATTCACCAGCTTCATGGTTTATCTGCAGGCCGCATTGAACGGTGACGGCGTGATCTTGGGATGGGAAACACTGTTGCAGGACCATTTTGACCTTAAGCAACTAGCGCCGGTGACAACAAGGCGACTAAATACAGAACGCGGTTATTTCGCGTGCCTGGCGGAGCGCGCTCATCGCAACTCCGCAGCGTTGAAAATACTGGATTGGCTGGCAGATGCCTAACCATCTCATGTGTAGATTGTACTACGGTAGGTTGGCAATCAGCTCGCTTTGGTAGCCAAACAACGCGGGCAGCCCGCCCGTATGCAGCATGACAACCTTCTGCCCCGGCTGGATTTTTCCTGTTTCAACCAGATGCAGTAATCCGGCGAAAGTTTTCGCGGTATAAACAGGATCGAGGAAAATTCCTTCGGTCCGAGCCATCTTTTCCAAAGCGGCCTGTGTCTTGGGGCTTAACTTGCCGTAGCCTGGGGG
This sequence comes from Ruegeria sp. BI11, assembly GCF_056538005.1. Classification (NCBI taxonomy): domain Bacteria; kingdom Pseudomonadati; phylum Pseudomonadota; class Alphaproteobacteria; order Rhodobacterales; family Roseobacteraceae; genus Ruegeria; species Ruegeria sp. BI11. The sequence continues at coordinate 143,060 of NZ_JBQFSM010000002.1, forward strand.
CAAGGCCTCGTCCATAACCTCAATCCTGTCCTGCAAAGGAGCTGCTTCAATACCAAGCAAATCAGCCAGCTTTTGCAGGACGATTTCCATTCGTGAGTGCTGCTGGTTCCTATCGCGGCGCACGCAGACACCGAACATCGGCGCGGGCACCTCTGCCAACGCGACCCCGGTCAGCAAGCCGCCATGCGTCGCCCCGCTGCCCGACGGAACCACGACCGCATCGAAACCGCGCATCTGTTGGCACATTTCCAGACCAGCGGCGACGTACCCCAGAGCACCCAGCGGCGGGTGGTGCAGCCCCAGATGAATGACGTAAGGCTTGCGTCCTTGCGCCTTCAACTCATCCGCCCGCGCATGCAGGGCTGCATCTGCTCCGGCCTCATCCTCACCCAGAGGATAGCTCATGTGTTCTGCCCCCAGGATTTTGGCCAACAGCACATTCCCGGAGGTGTAATAGTCAGGCCCCATATCGCGCACCCGCTCTTCCAGTTGCAGGACCGACTGCATGCCCAACCTTGCGGCGGCTGCGGCGGCAGAGCGTACATAATTGGATTGAACCGCACCCGTGATCAGGACGGTATCAGCACCTTGCTCCAGCGCGTCGCCGAAATAGAATTCGAGCTGCCGTGTCTTGTTTCCCCCAAACCCGAGGCCCGTCAGATCATCGCGTTTCAGCCAGAGATCAATACCCAGCTCGTCAGACATCCTGTTCAGGCGTTCTAGCGGAGTTGGGCCGGACATAAATTGGGCGCGTGGGAATTGGGCCAGAATATCTTTGTGTGTCATCACTTGCCCCTCAGAGATAGGCCATCACATAGGCACGTTGAAAGAGAACACAGCAGGCGATCAGCGAAACCACACGGATTGCTGCGGTGATTAGAGGTTGCGGCAGATACCGGCTGATAGCGCGGCCAATCAGGCTGCCGACAAGAGTGACTACAGCGAAGGCCCATAACTGCGGCCCGAACGGGATCGCCTGCGCCGACGACATGCTGTGCAACAAGAACGCAATGCCATAGGCCACCAGAGCAATAGGCTGAACCAACTTTGCGACTTCTTTGGCTTGGCAACCCTTCGCAATCAGACCGAACACCATCAGGGGACCCGGTGTCGCCGCCCATACGGTTGCTAGCCCGGACAAACCCGATACGGCTGAAAAACCCGCCGTGCCAATGGCGCGGTGAAAAGGGATCAAAGTTGTAATCAACCCGATCAATAGCAAGCAGGCCGTCAGGGTAAGAACGAACACCTCGCTTAGAAACGGGTAGATCGCCAGCCCTGCGACCACGCCGGCAAGGCACCCGGAAATGCCGACAATGATAGTCTTCCGTTTAATCGCAATGATGCGCCGGTCGGAAGCAATCAATGACACTATGGTGTTCAACAACAGCAAGACGGGCACGGCTGTCGATGTTCCCAACAGGATCATCATTGGCGGGCCCGCGATGATGCTGAACCCGATACCAACGCCGACCTGAAGTACAGCACCCAAGCAGATGGCGACCATCAGGATGGATAGCTCGACAGTCACTTCACACCCCCTTGATCATGGTCACCCCTTGCAAGGATTGGAGTATCCGCAATTGCGGGCCGGGGTCCATGCCTTTCCGATAAGGTAGGAAACGCACGGCCCGTTAATATTTACGTCCAGGGCATGATCCCGGAATATGCGCTGCGCGTGGCAACTGTGTGTGCCATTTGAGCCAAGGTCGTCAGGTCAAATACCGGCAGCTGAAGCTCTTGCTGAATAAGCGCGGAGTATGGCGGCAGATCGGTGCATTCCAGAACGATAGACCGGATGTCAGGTGACTGCTGTTTCAGGTTGCGCACCGCTTCCATCAACTCGGCCTCGATCAGATCTGTATCCATTCGGGTTCTTGTGTTTCGCAGGATCACTTCGGCGAATTCGCTGGTGTGCTCCAACCCTTGTACGGCGACGGGAATATTAGCGGCCCCGACGCCTTCAAAATGCCGATCCGTCAACGCCGAGGCGTCGGCTGTCACTACGCCTACCGGCGCGTCGGCCCCGGTCATATGAAAGGCCAGAGGCACCTGGATCAGGCTGGATGAAAATACAGGGACGGACACCGCCGCCGCCAGTTCCTTTTGAAACAAGGCCAGAAATCCGCAGCTGCCGGTGATGGCTCGCACGCCTTCGGCCTCAAGCCTCTGCGCACCTTTGATGAACGGGTCAAGAAGCTCGGGCGTGGGGTTTTTCAGCAGGGTCGGAACGGTCACGCCGTCGATCATTTCATACAGAACTGGAAACGGTAGGCTGGATGGATTCTTGATATGGCCCGGAGGTTTAGGGAAATAGCTCTCAAGACAAAGAACGCCTATTGAGGCCCCGCAGATGTTCTGACCGCCTTCGTAGATCGGCATGGTATTCAAGTCCTTTCGATGTGAATGTGCCGCAGATTCAAAACCGGTTGGGGGAATACGGCGCCAGATTGATGTTCGGCTTGCGGTCGGACACAAGATCAGCAACCAGTTCTCCGGTTTTTGGGGCCATCATCAGGCCGTAGTGTGAATGCCCGAACGCAGCATATAGCCCGGTTTTGCCCTCAATCTGTCCAATCGCAGGAAGGCTGTCGGGGAATGAGGGTCGCCGCCCCATCCAGAACCGCGCCTGACTGGTATCGAGATCCGGCACCATGGATTTAGCCTGTTCCGTCAGGATCCTTTCCTTGCGCGGATCGACCGGCGCGTCGACCTTTGCGAACTCGGCCGTCCCGGCCACCCGAAGCCCATCCGCCATCGAGCTTGCCACCACCTTAGCATCCACATCCATGACCGAGTTGTTCAGGTTGGCGGCGGGTGTCGGGAATTCAACGTGATACCCACGCTCGGCGACAAGCGGAACAGACAGACCAAGCGGTTTCAAAAGGTCGGCTGACCAAACGCCCGCCGCCAGAATGACCTTGCGCGCGTGCAAACTCCTTTGCGGCGTGGACAGATGCCAATCGCCGTCCTGTGTCGCGGTCAGCCCAGTGATCTCAGTCTTTACGATCTCGGCACCCTGCCGGCGCGCTTTTTCCGCCAGAACCGCTCCAACGCGCCCAGGCGAGGTTACGCGGGCCTGCCCCTTGATCAGTACAGCCGCTTTGAACTCGGGCGTCAGCGCAGGTTCCAGACGGCGCAATTCCTGACCGTCCACGCGCTCAAGCTGACCGCCTTTTTCCTGACGAATTAGATAGTCGAGGCCTTCTAGGTTTGCTTGTTCAGGACGACGGAACGCATGGACATAGTAGCTGTCAGCAATCAGATCCTCGTGGCCAGTGCCTTGCAGGTACCGACGGTACAGGTCAATCGACGGACGGCACAGAAGTTCCATCGCATCCGATACTTCGCGCACAGTCTTTTCACTGGAATTGCCCAGAAATCGCAGACCCCAGGGGATCATCTTCGGCCAGAAGGCAGGCTGGACCGAAAGTGCGCTTTTCGGGTCTAAAAGCATCTGGGGCAGTTTCTTCCATATCCCCGGAACCGCCTGTGGGATGATCGACCACGGCGACACCACGCCGGCATTCCCGAACGAGGTCTCCTGACCCGGCTCGCCCCTATCGACGAGCCGAACCTGGATGCCGCGTTCCTGAAGTGACAGGGCGCAGCAGATGCCGACGATGCCGGCACCGATGATGGTGACTTGTTCCGTCATTTGTCAGGCCGTGGAATGGCTGCGATTGCGGGCAATCAACTGCGTTACAATAACCGGTGAAGCCACGGCCAGCGCGACCAGATCGGCGGTCAATGTCGGAGCCACGAAAATAACCCCGGCGACCGCCATTAAGATGCGCGACACCATGTTCAAGGGGCTCAGCCAATAGCCAACGACCGCTGCAGACAGGGCGATTACCCCCGCGATACAGCTTGAAGCCGTATAGGTGAATTCCCACAGATCAAACCCTGTCGAAGACACGAACAGCAGAACCGGCGCGTAGACAAATGCCATCGGCGCAATGACCTTACCCAACCCGAGAGTAAAAGCCGACAGTCCGGTGCGGAACGGGTTCGAGTTCGCAATCGCCGCCGCCGCATAGGCCGAAGTACAGACCGGCGGCGTGATTTCAGAAACTACCCCGTAGTACAAAACGAACAGGTGGCTGGCGATCGGCGGCACGCCAAGCTGCGCCAGCGCAGGCTGCGCGACGGATACCAGCATGATGTACAACGCCGTAGTCGGAATGCCCGCGCCCATCAGGATGCAGACGATGGCAATGAACACCAGCGAGATGAACAGCTGCAGGTCTTCCATCGCAAACAGCTGGAAGCTGCCGAACGAGATCATGTTGTACAGATCCGACGCCAAATTGCCCGCGCCCTGCGTCACCATGAACCCGATGCGGAACCCGATGCCAGTGGTGTTAATCACACCGACCACGATGCCCACGGCAGCAGCCGCGGCACCTACAGCCAGCGAGTATTTCACACCCAATTCGACCGCCTGCAGCATCTCAGGCACTTCGATCCGTTTTTGCGGATTGAGCGTTGCGACCACAGACAAGGCGCAAAGAATGGCCGTCATGGTCAGATCGAACCCGCCATCCGAGAACTTCCAGAGGACAAAGGCCAGGAATGCGGCTGCGTAGATCAGCGTCGGAGGCTGTTTGATCCGCGACATACCCGCAATCACCGCCAGCGAGATACCACAGAAAGCTGACATAAATGGCGTGTAACCAGTGAACAGAACCACCAGAAGACCGATCAGAGGGACAATGTTCGCCCAGCCTTCGGCCCAGACGGCCTTGAGCTGCGGCAGCTGCTCTTTGGCCAGACCCTGCAAGTTCAGTTTGCGCGCCATCAGGTGTACCACGGCAAAGACACCGACATAGTGCAGGATGGCCGGGAAGATCGCCGCGATCACGATAGTGGTATACGGGACCTCAAGGAACTCGGCCATAATAAACGCAGCAGCACCCATTATCGGCGGTGTAATCTGTCCACCCGCCGAAGACGCAGCCTCGACCCCGCCAGCAAAATGGCCGGGGTATCCAAGGCGCTTCATGTTGGGAATTGTCAGCGCGCCGGTTGAAACGGTGTTGGCCACCGAAGAACCCGAGATCGTGCCGAAGAAGGCCGAGGATACCACCGACACTTTTGCCGGACCGCCAGTATAGCGGCCCGCCAAAATCGTGGCGTTATCGATGAAAAGTTGCCCCAGACCCGTACGCTGTGCGATCACGCCGAACAGGACAAAGTGGAACACGATGGTCGAAACGACCCACAGAGTGACGCCATAGATGCCTTCCTGCGGGAAATACATCGAAGACACGAAGGTTTTGAAGTTCACACCGGGATGTTGCAGCAATCCGGGGAAATACGGCCCCAGCAGCGCGTATGAGATGAATACGCAGATGATCAGCGGCAAAACCCAGCCCAACGTGCGGCGTGCGATGTCCAGAACCAGCAGGATGATGACGACACCAAGGAACACGTCGTACCCGTTCGGGTTACCCATCCGGAAGGTCTGCTCCTCGATCCCCAGAAAGGGAATGCCACGCCAGGCAACGCCAACATACAGCGCCGCAACAATGCCCAGCGCCATGAAGACCAGATCATAAAGGGGTATGTTGCCGATGCGGAACCGGCTGACTTTCAGCGCATACAGGCTTTGCGACCCGATAATCGGGATCGTCGCGTAAACCAGAATAAACAGCAGGGCCAGATAGATACCCATATGCCAGTGGTCGGCAGGCAGGCCAAACCCGGCAGTGAAAAATTCATAGAACGCAAAGATCAGTGCAACGACGCGCAGGACCTTACCGGTGGTTGGTGTGACCTGCCGAACAGCGGCACCTTCGTCGAACTGTTCTTCGATGGCCGCAAGTTCCTCGGCCGTCAGTTCGTGGTCATCAAGTTTCTGGGTCTCGGTCATGATGGCCCCCTGATTTTGCATAATTCAAGTGTGCGGTGCCCCGCTATGGGGCACCGGACGATAGGTTACGGTGAGTTGCGATTACTGCAGAAGCCCAGCTTCTTTGTAAAACTTCTCGGCACCCGGATGCAGCGGAACGCCCAGCGCTTCGACACCGTCCAGAGCTGTATCCGGCGTGATCTGCTTGCCCTTGGCATGGCCGTTGTCCAGTAGTTTACGAGTGTTGTCGTTCCACAGGGCTTGGGTCAGTTGATAGACCAGATCATCCGACAGGTCCGAAGACACGACCAGCATCGCGCTGACCGCAGGGGTCTTGGTTTCGCCGTCGATGCCTTCATAAACGCCGCCAGGAATGGCCGAAGGGATATAGGCCGGGATGATCTCGTTGATCTTGGCCAGATCTTCGTCGCTGAAGGAATGCAGGTTCATACCCTTGGTCGAGGACAACTGCACCATCGCGGCAACCGGCCAGCCCGCAGCATAGAAGTAGGCGTCCAGCTGACCGTCGGCCAAACGCTCGGCGCTTTGGCTGTTGTTCAGCTCGGCTTCGTCCATGTTGTCACGGTTGACGCCCCAAGCATCCAGCATCTGCAGCACGGCAACTTGCGTGCCTGATCCCGCCTGCGCGATACCGACTCGCTTGCCCTCCAGATCGCCCAGATCGTTGATCGTCGAACCCGCTGGCAGCACCAGATGCAGGTCTTCAGGGAACAGATTGGCGACAATGCGCAGCTTGGGGTGCGGTTTGCCTTCGAACTTGCCTTCGCCCAGATACATCGATCGAGTGACGTCCGCCGCCGCAAGGCCAGCTTCCAGTTCGCCGTTCTGAACAGCAGCGTTGTTGAACACCGACGCGGTAGTCGATTGCGCGATCGCAATCAGACCCGGAACACCGCACTGGCCACCTTCTTCACAGGGGCGCGAACCCGGAGGGGCCGAGATGCCGTTAGCTATGGTGCCGCCAATGGGGAAATACGTTCCGCCGGCGCCGCCGGTGCCAATACGGAAAAAGGTCGGGTCCTGCGCCAGCGCCGGTGCGGCCAGCGCACCAGCCAAAGCCAGTCCAGTCAAGCATTTCACTAATTTCATTTTTATCTCCCAAGTTTGAACGTCGGATTCGGTTTCCCCGAATTTCGATCCTGCAAGCGTAAAGGCAATTTTCATAAAAACAAATTTGTTATATTTCACAAAACTAAACTTTAATTTATATATCAAACATGAACCTTACCCAGCTTAATGTTTTTCGCGAGGTGATGGAGTCCGGCTCCATCTCGCAGACCGCCAAGAAATTGAACCGGACGCAGCCAGCGATCAGCCTTGCCCTGAAGAACCTCGAAAAATCATTGGGACTGACGTTGTTCGAGCGCAAAGGGCGTCGGCTGATTCCGGTCCCCGAGGCGCATTACCTGTTAGCCGAAACCACAGGTATTCTGGATCGCCTTTCAACGATATCCAACACCATGGAGGGGTTGATCAAAGGGCATTCCGGCAGTCTGAATATCGCCACGATGCCCGGCCCATCGGCTTTTTTGTTCCCACGCTTTATCAGTCAATCAGTGGGCGAAAACCCTGATATTCAGATTACCCTGTCCTCGCGCAGCTCACCGCAAATCATGGAACTTGCAGGGACTCAGAATATCGATTTCGGCTTTGCAGATTTTGAACATTCGACCGGAAGAAAAGCACAATACTTAGCCGAACTCATTCGTGCAGACTGTTTCTGCGCGATAGACAGCGAACATCCCCTGGCCTCGCGGGATACCATAACAATTTCCGATCTGGACGGGGCACCGATGGGGGGATTGTATGCAACCCATCCATTTCAGCGGAAAATCCGACGATCGTTTCGGGACATGTCCGCAAATTACAACCCAACTGTGACCTGTCAGTATTTTTTGCCACTCATTCCCTTTGTAAGTTCGGGCCAATGCTGCACCATCGTTGATCCGTTGACCGTTGCAACCGAGCGCGAGATGAACCTATCCAATGGCAAGGTCGTCTTCGTGCCCTTAAGCAATCCGCTAAGGTACGAGTATGCGATCCTTGAACCTGCCCACCGGCCTCCATCCCAATTGGCTTTAAAGATCAAGGCAGGTTGGAAAGCCGAAGTCTTAAAGATGCTCGAGGAAGTGGGGGCCAATCCTCGAACCGAATGGATTGGGGATGTGCACAGCAAGTAGTGATTAACTGGTCACGTAAGCATTGGGTCATGCAACCCCACTAGTTGCAGCGGTCAACTAAATGCGAGTCGCGCTGCAAACACCTGATCGGACAAAACGAGGACGAGACACTTGGAAACCGGGAACATAAAGAACATGAAAAGCAAGGTGAAGGTGGTTGAATTATAATTGTTTTATGGCGGTGTTGTCAGGCAAATTCGAACCAGTTTCAGCCGGACCAGAATAGCTGCCCTTTATGCAGCACCAAGTTCTCGCCACTCGGCGAGAGCCGCGGTGCGTGTCAGCTTGAAGGTATCTCTGCTGGCTAGCGATCTTTCCTGATTGAAGTGGTTTTATACGGAGGAATGGTTGGAGGCGAATTTCTGTAGACTTCGCATGTGCCTGAAACGCTGCATGGCGCGTTCACATCGTCGAAACGGCTGGTGCGAATTCTCGACGCGGTTGTTGAACCACCTTCCCCTCTGTTGTTTTTGGAACGCGCCCATTTCTCTGAGCGCCACCTTGTAGGAAACGAAGCGATCCGTCACGACTTCTTCTGCACAACCATGGCGCTTCATCAATTTCTTAAAAGATTTCAATGCTGCAGCTTTGTTTCGACGTTTGGTGATGACTGCTTCCAGCACCTCGCCTTCGTGATCAACGGCCCGCCAAAGATAATGCCGCTTGCCATTTACCCTCACGAAAACTTCGTCAACGTGCCACTTCCATTTGGAGAACGCGCGCAGTTGCTGAACTCGCTTTCGTCTGATCTCAGAGGCAAACATCGGACCGAACCTGTCCCACCAATATCGGACGGTCTCGTGGCCCACCTCAATTCCCCGTTCGTGCAATAGGTCTTCTACGTTTCGAAGCGAAAGCGGAAATCGAACATAAAGCATCACTGTCAAACGAATGACCTCTGGATTGGTTTTGAAGTATTTGAAGGGAGCAAGTTTGGTCATTCCCAAACGCTAAGCAACCACCCTGTCCCACTCAAGGAAAGTTAATCTGACAAAACCGAGCGTACAGCATCACTGCCAGACGAATGACCTCTGGACTGGTCTTGAAGTACTTGAAAGGCGATTGTTTAGCCATACGCGAAGGCTCTGAAAGCACCCTGCCCGCCTCAACCCAAGTTCTTCTGACAAGGCCGGTTTAGGTGACGTTCAAGATCGGACTATCCAACAATCTGACCAATTCTCCAAAATAACCTCCAGAACGCGCGGGACGTGTGGGATCAGATGTAATTGCCACAGCAAGGTTTCGATCAGGATGGGCCGCTATGATTTGCCCTCCATACCCACGCGCCAATGCATAGCCTGAAGGGGACAGAAACCAGCCATAGCCGTAATCCAATCCAGAGAAAGGCGAACGGCCGTGTGGCTTGCTCGATTCCAAAACCCAACGCTCAGGAATGATTTCCCTGTTGGCAAAAGCCCCGCGGTCCCGAAGCAACACCGCGATCTTCAACATTGACCTCGGCGTAATCGCCATCTCATTCCCACCCAAGTAGTAACCCTGCGGATCCTTGGTCCAAGCAGGTATTTCGATACCAAGCGGTGCACCCAGCCTCTCACGCGTCAGTCTCAAAAGACTTTGTCCGGTGGCCACGGTCAATGCCGCGCCAAGTACATGGGTCGATCCAGTGGAATAGAGCATCCGCTCTCCGGGCTCAGCAACCATCGGTCGTGTCAACACATCCGCAATCCAGTTGGGAGAGTTGATCCATTCTCCGTAATTGCTGCCTGAGGTTCTTTCGAGACCTGCCCGTAGCGTCACCAGGTCCTCCATCGTAATACTTTCAGAACCGGGTGTCGCATTAGCAGGCAAGAGTTGCGGAGCAACCTCCTGCAAGGTGGCATCTACCGATGGAATTTCCTGTCGATTGATCGCCGTCCCAAGCAACAGAGCTACAATACTTTTCGAACAAGATTTTATATTGGCCGGCCTATCCAAGCCTGCCCCCTGTCGGGCCTGAGCGAAAATGACCTCGTTTCCACGTTGAATTTGAAGTGAGTGCAACTGCGGCAGGTGGCTAATCGCATCACTCAGGGCCGCAGTTTGTCCCCGTGCAATATACGGAACAGCCATTGCGGTTGCGGTGACCAACAGAAACTTTCGACGAGTAGTCATAGGATTCATTTGGAAGCGTTTCTCCGAATGTCCAGAGACCGACGCAACATCGTAGCTATTTTGTTCAGAATGTTAGATACGCTCTCCAAAACGTAATGTGGGATTTGAGGCAACAGGAAGCTTGGTTCGTGCATTTGGCTGACATCCTGGCGCGTTAGAACTGTGGTAGACTGGCCCTGAGGACATTCTAGCAGGAGAGCTCCAGTTGCTACCGAATTCACTCCGTCTCACACTCTCCGCCATGACGATTGCCATCTCGGCAGGCGCCCTGCCCGACCGCGCCGAAGCGATATCGCCAGATGTTCCGGCGTGGCTACAAAAGCATGTGGGTACGGGTGATGGGCAAATCGCGCCGATCGTCCTGAAAAGGGCTCGAGCGCTTTACAAAGAGAAACTACGCCGAGGCGAAGTAAGGAACCCCTGCTATCTTGCCAAAGACGCAACCCGTCCCAGCACTGCAAGAAACGGCAATCCGGGCAGGCGATTTTACGTCATTTGCGAGTCACAAAAGTCTTTCCGGGCGGTCTCGTCCGGCTATGGAAATGGACGAAAACTCAAGGGCGCCAATTTTTCGAATGGTCGGCAATGCGCGAAGAATTTCAGCAATGCAGAAGGATCCAAACTAACCGCCGGAGGTGCCTATGTGACGGCCGAAACCCGCACATCCTTCAAAGGTTACTACAGTCGATCCGGAAAAACTCAACCGTTCTACAGAACATTCCTATTGTTTGATGGTGAAGGTGAAACGAGCAATGCCAGGGAACGAGCCATCGGTGGGCATCCCGCTGTTTTCCTTAAGTGGCAATGCAGGTTCAAAAGCCCACAAAGCACGCATGCAGACAACGACGGTTATGTCCCCTATGGAAGGCTTGTGAACTACACTGGTGGTCGCAGCAATGGTTGCACAACCTGGTCACAGTCCGCCTCAAAGGACATTTTAGCGCTTGTAGAAGGGAACCCGACGACCCTTTACATCTACCCAGAATCCAAAGACATCAACGCTGTGGCCAAGGCGGTGAAAAAAGGGAAGTCACTGTCGCGCGCTGGGATTTACTGGAACGCAGCTTGCTTGCAAGCAATTGGCGCACCAAAATTCTGGCCCAAAAGCAACCTCCAACCGATCATAAACAGTTGGAGAGCATCTTTACCCAAGCAACCGCCGCTGGAATTGCCGATCTGCAAGTAGATAACACTGCGCAAGAGAACCCAAACGCGCTGCATACCACGACTTTCTGCTTTCGGCTCCAAGCTTCGAACGTCGCGTCGCTACCTTCCCACTTTGTGTGAATACCGGCCCCCATCCCGAAGCGCGGACTCGTGCACTCACTCAATACGTCCTGATGGGAATGAGTGTCTGTCCTAAAACCCGGCTACTCAAGGCATCTGGCGATCCCAAATCAACTTCACCATCCAGAAGCAGTGCTCATTTTGAGGCCAAGCGACCATGAAAAACGGATTTTTGCTGAGACACTGGCATTGGCGAAGCCGTTTTCGTTGCCGTCTGGCATCCATTCGATTGCTGCATGAAGACTCTGGACAAAATTTCTGCTGGCCGGTTTTCCATGCTGCCTGCGGATTGAGTTTTGTAAGTACTATCTGCGGCAACGTGTAGTAACACTGCCGAAGCCGATAACTGTTGAATCGCGGCTTGGATTCCTGAGCGAAACCCCGACCCACTATATAAGAAAAACAAAACCATGTTTGTGCACACAGGGTATCTGACTGACATATCCGAATACGAAAAGTGCGCCACGCGCGCGTTGCCCCATCTGAAACCCGAAGACATTGCCATCGCCACTCGGGAACGCGTAAGATTTTTGCCATTGCGAAGTTTCTGGATCAGCCTGGGCTCAGCATTCGAAATATGCCACTTTACATCCTCTGAGTGTGGATAGCCCATGATCTTCAAAGCAGCACCTGTTTCTGCCTGTACGACCCTTATTTCAAAGGCTTAGCGTTCTCAAGAGCGGGTCAAGTTACTGCAATCCATGATAACATGCGGGGCCATCAAGCATTGACAAATATTACTTCGGTGACGGCAACTACCAAAGATGGATAACTTATCGGACCTCAGACTATTTGTTCGGGTTGCTCTGACAGAGAGCTTCGCTGCTGCGGCACGTATTGAAGGCATGACCAGCTCTGCAATTTCAAAGGCTGTTCAGCGTGTCGAAGCAGAGGTCGGGGCAAAGCTCTTCTCGCGCACCACACGATCTGTCGCGTTGACCGTTGAAGGAGAGAGACTCTTGGAAGGCGCTCGCAAATTGCTGGATGAAGCAGAGAGCCTCAAGTCCGAGTTCACGGATAGTCTGGATGAACCGAGAGGGAAACTCGTCATTTCTGCATCAGCGGTGTTTGGTCGGTTGTGGCTAACGCGGCGCGCCCTGTCCTTCATGTGCCGCTACAAACATGTCGAGGTGGAACTGAGGTTCGAGGATCGCATCGTCGATCTTGCGTCCGAAGGTATCGATGTCGCGATCCGCATCGGCACGTTGGGCGACAGCGCCAACCTTGTCGCTCGAAAGCTATTTAGTGATGTCATACATACCGTTGCAGCTCCAACTTACATAGAACGTTACGGGCACCCACAGCGGATAACTGATCTGGAAGGGCATCGCGGCATCCACTATCGGGCCCAAAACACCGGACGTCTGTTTCCCTTCCTTTTTGAATGCGAAGGTAACCCCATACGTCGCACGTTGGACCCGGTTCTTGTCGCCAACGACATAGACGCCATTCACCAAGCTACGGAAGCCGGACTCGGGATTGCACAACTACCAACATACTTAATCCTTGATTCATTGGCGCAGAACCGACTGGTAAAAGTAATGGAAGACGTACGCGTGGACAGCTTTCCTTATTCGATTGTTTATCTTGATCGCAGGCTTGTTGCGCCTCGGGTGAGGGCATTCGTCGATTTTTTGGTGTCAAATCCACCAAGTTTCTGAGCTAAATCATTATTATTAATGCTTAATTTAATTAGGTCCCGACAGGAAAGATTGATCATCCTGCCCCCGGGGTACTCGATCCAAAATTAAACAAGACATTCTGACCATAACCCAGGGCACATAGCTCAATGGTGAGGACAGAATAATGGCATACAAAGAACACCTGTTTTCCGGTATCGCAGTTGGCGCAGTAGTCGCCGGCGGTTTGTGGTACGCGGCAAACACAATGCAAATATCCAGCTTCGTCGGCACGGCCGAAGCGTCTGCGCCAGCGGTGCCTCCCCCAGCACCCACGGTTGAGGTTTTCCCAGCGGAAGTTCGTGAAATAACGGATTGGGATGAATTCACCGGTCGTTTTGAAGCCGTGGATGAGGTCTTTATCCAAGCAAGAGTGTCTGGGCACTTGGACAAAGTGCACTTTGCATCAGGGCAAATCGTCAATAAGGGCGATCTGCTGTTTTCAATTGACCCGCGTCCTTACCAAGCTTTGCTTTCAGAAGCCGAAGCGCATCTGGCCGAAGCGCGAGCAGCTGCCAAACTGAGCCAGTCGGAACTTGAGCGTGCAGAGCTACTCCGCGAACAAGGTCATATCAGCCAGTCTATCCTGGACACGCGACGCCAGAATGCTGCGATAGCCGAGGCCAGTATCGCTTCGGCCAAGGCAGCGATTGAACGCGCGCGGCTGGACCTTGAGTTCACACAGATCCATGCTCCCGTCACTGGGCGGATTTCCGATGATTTTATTAGCGAAGGTAACCTGGTTTCCGCAGGGTCTGGCTCAGCAGCGCTGACGTCGATCGTGTCTATTGACCCAATTCACTTCGTGTTTGACGTGACCGAACAGCATTATCTTGAGTACATGCGACTGAACAAAGACATCGGTTTTCGTGGCCTTGCAGGTGACCTGCCAGTCGAGATCATGTTGACCGGTGGCGCAGATTTTGAGCATTCCGGCCAGATCGATTTCGTCGACAACCGTCTGGATGCCGGCACCGGGACCCTCAGGGGACAAGCTGTGCTGGAGAACAAAGATGGCCTGCTTGTTCCCGGAATGTTTGGGCGTATGCGCCTTGCGGCTGAAACCGATGCCAACGGCATCGTCATTCCCGAAAAGGCAATCAACTCGGATCAGGCGACCAAATTCGTTTGGGTTGTAGGCGCAAACGGCACGATTACCCGCCGCGACGTCGTCCTCCACGACCGCCACGATGGTTTGCGAGCCGTCGAAGGTCTGGAAGCGGGCGAACAGGTCGTCGTCAGTGGACTGCACATGGTCGCTGCCGGTGCAAAGGTTCAGGTTCGCAATTCATCGGACACCGATACGACCGAGGTCGCGCTGCGTTGATCGCAGCATTCTGTAAGGTGAGGACAATCCAATGAAACTGCCCCATTTCTTCATTGATCGACCGATCTTTGCGATCGTGATCTCCGCATTTATCACTATTGTTGGCGCGCTGAGCTACTTCACGTTGCCAGTGGCGCAATACCCGGAGGTTGCTCCGCCGACCGTTCAGGTAACCGCGCAATACCCAGGTGCCTCCGCCGAAACAATCGCGCAAACCGTGGCAACGCCGCTTGAACAACAGATAAACGGCGTTGAAGGGATGCTGTACCTCTCGTCGCAGGCGACAGGTGACGGCAATCTGACGATCACTGTCACATTCGAACTGGGCACTGATCTGGATGCGGCACAGGTTCTGGTTCAGAACCGTGTCGCCATCGCCGAACCTCGCCTGCCGGAAACTGTGCGGCGCCTTGGTGTTGTCACTCAGAAAGCCTCTCCCGATCTTTTGTTGGTTGTCCACATGTTCTCGCCCGACGCATCGCGCGATGCGCTCTACATCACAAATGCAGCGCAACGGGTGCGCGATGAGTTGACGCGTCTTGGCGGCGTTGGCGACGTAGCCCTCTTTGGTGCGCGGGATTACTCCATGCGTATTTGGCTGGACCCCGAGCGTATTGCAGCGCTTGGCATGACCCCGGGCGAAGTGATTTCGGCCCTGCGCAGTCAAAACGCGCAGGTGGCCTCGGGCCTTTTGAATCAACAGCCGACCCCAGATGCAACCGACTTCGAAATCTCGGTGCAGACAGCAGGTCGGTTGTCGGATGTATCCGAGTTTGAACGGATCATCGTAAAACGCGGTGAGGAAGGACGGATCGTGCGTCTTTCTGACATCGCGCGGGTCGAGCTTGGGGCCGCGAACTATACGACGCGTGCCTACCTGAACACAGACGCCGCTGTCGCAATGGTCGTGAACCAGCGCCCCGGAACCAATGCGTTGGAAACGGCAGCAGATGTTCTAGAAACTGTCGAACGGCTGAGCCAGGATTTCCCCGAAGGCCTTGCATATGATGTCATCTACAATCCAACCGAATACATCCAGGCATCGATTGATGCGGTCGTCAAAACCATGCTCGAAGCGGTTGTGTTGGTCGTGGCTGTCATCTTGCTGTTCCTAGGCACCTGGCGTGCGGCTGTAACCCCCATTCTGGCAATCCCGGTTTCGCTTGTCGGCACTTTCGCGGTTATGTCGGCCCTCGGGTATTCGATCAACAACTTGTCTCTGTTTGGCCTTGTCCTTGCAGTTGGTATCGTCGTCGATGACGCAATCATTGTTGTCGAGGGGATTGAAAAACATATCCGCAACGGCGCCTCCCCACGCGAAGCCGCCCGTAAGACGATGAGAGAAGTCTCGGGCGCGCTGATTGCCACCTCTCTGGTCCTCGCTGCTGTGTTCATCCCGACGGCAGCCGTCGCCGGTATCTCGGGTGAGTTTTATCGCCAATTCGCTGTGACCATTACTGCAGCCACCGCAATCTCGCTGCTGGTATCGCTGACGCTGTCACCCTCTCTGGCGGCGATGCTGCTAAAACCGCATGGCGAGCAGAAACCTGGTCTGTTGATGCGTCCGATTGCGTTTGCACTGTCCAAATTTGATGCTGGCTTTGATCGCGCATCAAATGGCTATGCCTGGGCCACACGCCGGCTGGTGCGCGTACCGGCCATTATGTTGAGCCTGTTTGCCGGTTTGCTGCTGCTGACAGATGCCCAGTTCTCAAAAGTACCGGGTGGTTTCGTACCTGAGCAGGATCAGGGGTACTACATCACCGTGGTCCAGCTTCCCCCAGGCGCATCGCTGGAACGTACGGACAAAGTTGTGCGTCATGCGGTGGATGAACTGCTTGATATCAAGGGCGTGGAAAACGCTGCTGTCTTCTCGGGCTTCAACGGGGCCACTTTCACCACCGAGTCCAACACCGGCGTGATCTTCTTTGCTACGACACCGTTCGAGGATCGCAAGACACAGGGCGTAAGAGCCGAAGATGTTTTGGCCGAAGCCCGTCAGCGCATGGCGACCATCGACGATGCGGCAATCTTTGTTATCGCACCCCCGCCCGTGCGCGGTATCGGGACCGGTGGCGGCTTTAAGATGATGCTTCAGGATACGGGTGATGTCGGCCCTGTCGCTTTGGAACAAGCCGCAAGGGCGCTGTCGGCTGAGGCCAATGCAGACCCGGGTCTTGTCGCGGTCTTCTCGCTGTATTCCACCGGCACCCCGCGTGTCTGGGCCGAGATTGACCGTGAGCGCGCCGAGATGCTTAACGTACCGGTTGCAAACGTCAACGAGGCTCTGGAGGTCTACCTTGGGTCGTCCTACGTGAACGATTTCAACCTGTATGGCCGGACATACACCGTAGTTGCTCAGGCTGATGCCCAGTTTCGTGAGACCGCCGAAGACGTCGCGCGCTTGCGCACTCGGTCCGACGACGGTGCAATGGTGCCCCTCGGCGCGGTGGCAAGCTTCGAAGACACCACAGGCCCTTTGCGTCAGCCGCGGTACAACCTCTTCCCGGCCGCTGCTGTGCAAGGTCAAACTATGCCCGGCGTGTCCTCAGCAGAAGCCTTGGAACGTATGGAGGCACTGGCCGATCGCATTCTTCCGGAAGGTATCAGCTATGAGTGGACTGAACTGAGCTATCAGGAAAAGAACACCGAGGATACCGCTTTGATAGTGTTTGGCTTTGCCGTGCTCTTTGTGTTCCTGGTTCTGGCGGCACAGTATGAGAGCTGGGCCTTACCCGCTGCCGTCATCCTGATCGTTCCAATGGTTCTATTGTCTGCGATCACCGGGGTCTGGATCGCAGGTCTGGACAACAACATTCTCGTCCAGATCGGGTTTGTGGTACTGGTCGCCTTGGCATCAAAGAACGCGATCCTGATTGTCGAGTTCGCGCGCCAGGCCGAGGATCAGGGCCTTGATCGCTGGCAGGCCGCGGTTCAGGCCGCCCAAACAAGATTGCGTCCGATCGTCATGACCTCACTTGCCTTCATTCTCGGTGTGGTGCCCCTTATGATGGCAACCGGCGCAGGCGCTGAGATGCGTCAGGCGCTTGGTGTCTCTGTCTTCTCGGGGATGCTGGGCGTTACTGTATTCGGCCTACTCTTCACACCACTGTTTTATGTTGTGCTACGCGCAATCGAACAACGTGTCTTCGACAAAGGGACCGCCGAAGCTTCACAGGCGGAGGAAACTGCGAAGTATCAAAGCGTCTGATCCCTCACCTTCAGACGCCTTGACGAAGCCCGCCACACAACGTGGCGGGCTTTTCTTTTGAGAGTATATTTCAACTCAGGGTACCCACCTGGCCTAGAAGACGGCTGCGTGAACGGCTGCCTGCTAATTGAGAGGTGAAACGTGTCAGCTTGAAAATGTCTGGGCTGCTGAGAGAGCTTTCTTGGTTGAATTAGTTGAAGACGCAGAAGTTAACAGCGGCGACTTCAAACAATCCCCGAATGCGCCTGAAACACTGCATTGCACCCTCTCTTCATCGGAATGGGAGTTTTGAGCTCTCACCCGCGATTGTTGAGCCATTGCCCCCAGTTCTCTTAGCGCGACCCGAAACAAGGCGAAGCGCATCTGTGACCAACTCGTTGGTTATGCCATGTCGTTTCATCAATTTCTTAAAAGTTTTCAAAGCCGCCTACTTTTTTCGGCGTTTGTTCACTACTGCTTCCAGCACCTCGCCCTCGCGATCAACCGCGGACCGCAGTTAGTGGCGCTTGCCGACTATCTTCCCGTAGACCACGTCGACATGCCACATTTATTTCTGCACTGCACATAGTTACTGCGCTCGATTTCACCTGATCGAGGAGGCAAACATTGGACCAAAACGGTTCCATTAGCTGCGCACAGTTTCGTGGCTCACGTTGATCTCCCGCTCGTGCAGTAGGTCTTCTTCATTCTGCAACGAAAGCTGAAGCCGAAGGTTCAACATCACCGCAAGGCGGATGAAGTCCAGACTGGTTTTGAGGTATTTGAATGAGGCAGGTTTGCCCATCCCTCAAAGCTACGAAAGCCCTTGCCGCTCAAGCAAAGCTAATCCAAGAAGACCGCTCGGGTGTTTCCGGCTATACTCACAGCAATGCATCGCGCCAGCGCGTGAACAACAATTACCAAAACAACCGCTGGCGCAGAGGGGGATTACCATGGAACAACGCCTCTCAGCTATTCTGGCGGCCGATATGGTCGGGTACTCGCGCTTGATGGAAGTCGACGAGCTGGGTGTTTTGTCACGTCAAAAGAAACACCGGCGAGAGTTGATTGATCCGGAAATAATCCGTCGGCGCGGAAGCATTATCAAAACGACCGGAGACGGCATGCTGGCCTCGTTTGAGTCAGTTCAGGACGCGGTTCAATGCGCCGTCAACATTCAACAAGCCATGAGTCTAAGAGAAACCGAACTGGAGGACGACAAGAGAATTCGATTTCGCGTGGGCATCAATCTGGGCGATGTCATTTTCGACGACGGCGATATCTTCGGGGATGGTGTGAATGTCGCCGCGCGGCTTGAAGGTTTGGCAGAACCCGGAGGCGTTTGCGTCTCAGATATCGTGCATCAGGCGATTCAGGACCGGGTCGACGCGCCGTTTCGCGATATGGGTGGCCAACGCGTAAAGAACATCAGCCGCCCCATTCGAGTCTGGCAATGGTCCCCTCAGGCGGCCCCCGTACGTGTTGCTCCAGAGATTTCTCTGCAGCAACACGTGAAGTTCTGCAAATCGGCAGATGGCGTTAATCTCGCCTGGGCGTCGACCGGAGAAGGCACCCCTGTTCTGAAAGCCCCCAATTGGCTTAATCACATCGAGTATGAGTGGAGCAGCCCAGTCTGGGGTGACTTCCTGTCAGAAATGTCCAAACTATGCCAATTGGTTCGGTTCGATCAGCGGGGCAATGGGCTTTCCGATTGGGAGGTCGAGGACATATCAGAAGAACGCATGATCGACGATATGATTGCCGTGGCCGATGCTGCCGGGCTGGATCGTTTTGGCCTGTTCGGCATAAGCCAAGGGGCTGCTTTTTCAATTCGATTTGCAGCAAAACACCCCGACCGTGTGAAATTTCTTATCTTGCTCGGGGGGTTCGTGCGGGGGCGCATGATGCGGGGAAACCCAGACGCCGAAAAGTTCTACGAGGCTGCTCGTGCCATGGTATCGGCCGGTTGGGGCTCACCAAACCCCGTTTACCGCCATTTCTTTACGTCTTGCTACATGCCTGATGCGACATTGGAAGAAGGGGCAAGTTTCGACGAAATGCAGCGCATATCCGCCAGCCCAGAAACGGCCTTGCGGATCGTGGAAATGAACGCCTACGTGGACGCGCGCGCGGCTGCTCAGCGCCTGAAAGTTCCGACTTTGGTGCTGCATGTTCAAGGCGATATGGCCGCTCCTATCAGTGAAGGACGTGAGACAGCCCGGTTAATCCCGGCGGCTGAATTTGTTGAACTTCCCGGTGCAAACCATTGCATGATCCGCGGCCATTCGGGATTTGATGAATTCTTTCAGGAAATCGAGCCGTTTCTAAAAGAACATGCATATTTTTAAACAACTTACGCTAAGATGAGTCTGTAGTTGCTTTGTACTCGCAGTTTCCTACAGACCGTATTTTTCGGAGGACGTAATGACTGATTTTCCAGAAGACGTTTCCTAAAATTTGCACTGATTAACTCAAGCCAAGTTCTTCTGACAAGGCCGCGTTCTGCCATTAGATCATTCATATGTCCAAGCCTAAAAAATGTTCAACTTCAACTGTGGATATTGTTTCGTGCGCTCGGGATGAACTCAAACCATCAAGCGCAACGCGTGAAGTTACAGCGCAATTAGGCCGACAATGGGGATCGCAATTAGCCCAATAACAAATGTCGCGATCAAAAGGGCTGATGCTGTGGCCGAGTCACACCCATATCGTGCAGCTATCACCGCAGCCAAAGCGCCCGATGGCATAGCTGCCTCGACAACCAGGATATCTTTTTGAAATTCGGTTAAACCAAGCACAATCGCAAAAGCTGCTGCGACCAAAGGTTCGAGGATCAACTTCAACACACACACCAGAAAGAGTAGCCCTGCAATTTCCCGGAACGGGATAGGCTTCAGCATGAGACCAATTGTGAAAGCGACTAGAAATGTGAGTGAATCGCTAGCGATCCTCAGTACACCTGTCAGCAAATCCATTACTTTATGATCTGGAGCAAGATCAAAGGAAGAAACAAGGATCCCCAAGACAAAGGCAATAAAGATCGGAGATTGAACAAAAGAAATCGTCGCATCGATCACGTCCGGGCCATCTTCCATATCGGCACCAAAATAGCTGGCAATCGCGACACCGAACGTAAAGAGCGGAAGGATTACGCCGACTTCGCCCATGATTACTAGCTGGCTCATCACTTCAGAATTGTCGCCGTAGATACCGTGAACAAGTGAGTAGCCCAGCGTAGATGTGCTTCCTACTCCCGAGACCAAAATTACAGAACCCAGGACTGGGCGTTCCAACTGTAACCACCTGCCGACCAGCCAAGCCACCACCATTACCAAAGCGGTCGAAGTGAAAATAACAAAGGCAAGATTAAGGTTATGAAAATTGAACGGCTCGCGGCTGAGATTTGCAAAAATCAGCGCCGGAAGAGCGAAGTCTGTTACAAGCCGCGCGAACACTCCCTGTTCATGTGCTTGAATAACATTTTTTTTTCGAAACCAGATCGCGGCCCCAACTAAGACCAGCATCACAATAAACGTGTCGAACAAACTTTCAAATTGCACTTGTTACCCCACTCATTGATGAGCGCGCTCCGTACGGTGTACCGACACTAACCCGGAGCAAAGCGCCGTGCCAGAGCTCAAGATCAGTGCTAAACCGTTTACCATGGGCGATCTCTCTATCAAAAAGCTCCTCACCGTGGGTCTTCGAATAACATAGTTAAGCCGAAATCTGTCCTTTATACCGAGCGTTCATACTGTGAGTGGTTTTAGAAGCCAGCAGCCTAAAACGGACACTTAGTGCTAGGCATTGGCATTTCCGAAGAGCGCGTTGGCGGGGGTGTCCGAGTCTACTAGCGCAATGCACCGTTGGTGTTTTTTAGCCAAATAGTGCAGAATATTTTCGGATCTACCGCACACTATGTAGACCATTCGGCGGGATAGCGGATATGAGACAAGACCGCGACAATTACTCCAGACGACCTAATCTCGTTGCGCGCGGCGTCGCAAGAATCGCGCTTTCAGTTCGAGCGAAACTGCTTACCGCGTTTTTAGGCGTCACCTGCTTGCTTGTCGGTCTCGCTCTATTTGGTCTGTACTCATTGCACCAAGCAAATGTCCGAACCGAAGCGATGATTCAAGACCAAGAGCGTATCGCTTTTTTCAACGATGCATACATCAGTTTATCCAATATCATTGCATATACGTTGGCAATATATCCGAGTATGGAATCTGAGGTTGCTCCAAAAGAATATGGTTTTTTTAGAGTGCCGACTTGGGCTGCTTATAATCGAACGGTCGACCTGGAACGGGACCTTGCGCTGGGTGCGCGCCGGTTCGGACAGACCGGTATGCCAGATGAGAAAACGATTTCCGACCTTCGGGCTGACCTTCAGCCCATTATACCAATCACTTTGGAAATAAGGCGCTTAGGGGCTGAAGCGAAGTTTAGAGAGGCTGCGGAATATGGAATTGCGCAAGCTTTCGAACCACTCCAAGCAATGCAAAGAGATGCCTATACCGTCGTTCAGCAAATCGAACGTGAGATGCGAAGCCGCGCGAGGACGACGACACAGGCATATCTTACCTCACGTCAGAACATCGTCGCGGTGGCGTTGATTGCGATCGGCGTCGCGCTTCTTCTTGGTTATTCGATTTCTTCTTCACTTCTGTGGCCAATTCAACGCATCCGCGTAGCACTGGGTAGGCTTTCCAAAGGTGGGTTCGATGAAAAAGTTGACGTTCCTAATCGGGACGAACTTGGTGAGCTGGCGCATCATGTCAATCAGACCAGTCTAAAACTAGGAGAGCTTTACGAACAAGTAAAAGCGCAAAAAACGCAGTTAGCCGACTGGAACGCAGTTTTGGAAACACGCGTGGCCGAGCAGGTCGAAGAGATCGAGCGCACCAACCGCTTGAAGCGCTATTTGCCTGCACAGGTGGCCACGATGATTGTCGGCGCTTCTGATGAAGAAGATGTACTGCGAACTCGTCGAGCGGAGATTACAGTTTTGTTTGCCGATCTGCGGGGGTTTACCGCCTTTGCGAGCGCTGCGACTCCGGATCAGATTATTGAAGTTCTCAATACTTTTCACAGCACCTGTGGCCCACTTGTTGAGGCGCATGGAGGAACACTGGAGCGGTTCCTAGGTGATGGTTTGATGGTTCTGTTCGGCGCTCCGGTTCCGGTAGAGCATGCGGCTCAGCGGGCTGTAGATTTGGCGCAAGAAATGCAAGGAAGGGTGCGCGGTGCCATGGCATCGTTCAAAGCTGGCGCAGACGAAAGAGGTCTGGGGCTTGGAATTGGGATTGCTACAGGCGCTGCAACGATGGGCCAGATCGGATTTGAAAACCGCCTTGATTACTCTGCCATTGGCCCGGCCCCAAACCTCGCAGCAAGACTTTGTGAAATCGCCAAAGATGGCCAAACACTGATTTCTCACGCCACAGCTTGGCAGGTGAAAAGCGAAATGATGCCCGCAGGCCCATTCGATCTTAAAGGGGTCGGTTCAAGTATAGCAGCATTCCAGCTGATATCTTGTGCGGAGAGAGTCTAAGGCTGCGCCTCTGTTTGGATTGCAGGAGAACCAACCAATATAGAACTGGAATGCTGTTTTTGCGTAGAAGGCCTAACCTTGCAAAGTCTGCGATCGGCCATTGCAGACATTTGCCGTACTGGATGTGCCGCATCGCAGCGTTCCCAAAACGGACCTTGGTTGGCTGCAGAGAAAGTACTGGGGTACGTTCAGATTTCCCAAATTATGACTGTTCAGACGCAAATTATTCACGTCTTTCAGACCACCCCCTTCTGAATGAAGTCGGCGCTTCACCGTAGCGTTTCTTGAATCGTACCGTAAGTTGTGTAGCGCTGCTAAAGCCTGTGGCTGCCGCGATCTCCGCAACCGCCATCTCGGTTTCGCTAAGCAATGCGAAAGCCCTCGAAACGCGCAGTTCTATATAAAACTGTACAGGCGAAGTTTCGACATACTTTTGAAAAAGGCGCTCCAACTGGCGACGAGATATCTGCACGGCTTCTGCTATTTCAGAGATATCTAACGGCTCTTCCAGGTTTTCCTGCATGATCTGCATCGCATTGATCAGGTACTGGTTACGACTACCCAACGCCACCGAAAAGGCTGATTTCTGAAGCGTTTTACTATTATTGGACCGAAAGTGGATGCACATGTCCGAAACGATGACCGCCAGATCATTTCCGAAATCGGATTCGATCATGTCCAACATCATGTCGGTCGCGGCATTTCCGCCGCCACATGTCATAAGTTCATTGTCGATCTCATATAGGTTTGATGATGGCTCCAAGTCATCAAAATGTTCGATGAAAGCAGGGTGGTTTTCCCAATGCAATGTGAATCTTTTACCTGACAGAACTCCTGCCTTAGCAAGGGCGAAAGCGCCCGTGCAGATACCTCCCAGATTACATCCAAAGGTTCTTTGGCGGCTGATCCACGACAGGACTTTAGAGTTTGTACTTTCCGCCGGTTCAATACCCGAGCAAACAAACAGCCGCGAGGATCGCGGTAGATTACGCAGGGCATAATCCGGTGTAATTTCAATCCCATTCGAGCAGGTAACCGGATTTCCGTCTTCGGTAATCAGGAACCACTTATACAGTTCCTTGTTTGTAACTTGATTGGCGATCCTCAGAGGTTCCACTGCAGCGCTAAAGGCTAGCATAGTGAGCTTAGGCAGCAGCAGGAAATAAATCTCCTTGGCCGATCCATCATAGTCTATGCGATAGCTGGCCGCACCCTTTGGGACAAAGTTTCTAGGGTCCATATGCTCTCCTCCTACTATCGACCAAGGCGGATGAAGGGCACCAACACCTTATTTGGTGTTGGTGCAGCACGATCAGGCACTCATCTGCGCAACAGGTTCGCCGCTTTCCTCCCAGGAGCGAATCTCTTCTTCGCTCGCTTTAGGTGAAAAGAGCCCGGTCATGGCATAGAAGATACCGATCACCGGTGACAGCCAGCAAGCAAACGCGAGTGGAATATACAGCAGGTTTTCGAAGTTTCCGTCCGCAATTCCCAAGCCAAGTGCAGTGATCACGAACGCCCCACCGGCATTCCATGGGATCAGAGGGGACACCAGTGTTCCGCCTTCCTCTACCGCCCGGGATAGGTTCAGCGGGGAATAACCCATCGCGCGATAGACCGGTGCATACATCCGGCCCGGCAGAGCAATCGACAGGTAGGGATCACCCGCAACAGTGTTGGTCGCGACAGATGTCAGAATGGCCGAGGTTTGAATACCAGCAAACGTTTTCACCTTCGAGATGACAACTTTGATGATGGCCTGTAGGCACCCAACGCGTTCAAGTGCTCCGCCGAAACCCAGGGCCAGCAGCACCAGAGAGATCGTCCACATCATCGACTGGATTCCACCGCGGTTCAGCAGGGGATCGATCTCGGGAACACCTGTATCAATCGAATAGCCGCTGTTGGCGAAGGTGAACGTCTCATGCAGCCCTGCCCCCTGACAGAAGATAGCCATGATGCCGCCCGCTACGGCGCCCGCAAACAGTGACGGGATCGGAGGTTGTTTCATGACGGCCAGCACAATGACCAGAACCGCCGGAAACAGCATGATCGGAGAAATCCAGAACGCGTCGTCCAGCGCGGTCGTAATTGCGTGAATTCGGTCAAACGAAACCTGAGACGTATCAATCAGAGTGAAACCAACGACAAAGTAAATCACCAGTGCAATCAACATCGATGGAACTGTCGTAGGAAGCATATTCCGAATGTGATCGAAAAGGTTTGTCCCTGTCACGGCTGGGGCAAGGTTGGTTGTATCCGACAAAGGCGAGATCTTGTCGCCGAAGAACGCGCCAGAGACCACCGCCCCTGCCGTCCAATACATTGGAATACCAAATCCGGCTCCGATCCCCATCAGCGCCAAACCAACTGTGCCGGTGGTTCCCCACGAGGTGCCCAATGAAACAGAGACAATGGAGCAAAGGACCATGCCTGCGGCCAGGAAAAGTTCAGGCGACAAAATCTTGAGACCATAATAGATCAGTGTCGGCACAGTCCCGCTTGCTATCCACACACCAATGATCATTCCCACTGTAATCAGTATCGACACTGACGGCAGTGAGATATTAATTACGTGGAACACGCCTTCTTCGATGCTGGGCCACTTGTGCCCTAACAGAAGGCCAACGATGCCAGTGATCGCGATCCCGAATGCCAGTGGTATATGCGGGGTAAAGTCCCCGAAATAGAAAAGCTGCAGCCCAAGCACACACAGGGTAAGCACTATTGGCAAAAGGGCCAGTAATAAGCCGGGCTGCCGTATGTTGTCTTCATTCGCAGACATATGGGTCTCCTCCTTTGGAATAATCCAGATCCGTGATGATCTGCGGAAGAAACCAAGTTTGGCGGTGTGAGACTGTCGGTCAGAGCGCACATCTTGTTAGAATTTGCGACATTGGGGCGTCGGATTTCGGCGGGTTCGAATGAATTGAAGACTGACCAATGCGATCACGCTAAACAATTTACCTGCGTTTAGGCCATCTCACCTTCCTTATTGGAGCACCTTACAAATTTTGCTCGAATTGAAGTGGTTCTGTTGGTCACGACCCATAAGAGGCATTGAATAAGTACCGCACATGCTGTGGTCGCAGCCGGCTTAGCGGTCAACCGCTGCGAGTTCAAAGTTACGTGCGCGTCAGAGGCCGGGAGCGCAATAGGGCTACACTTCAAATATCTACATTCAATGACAGAAGCCCTACAGGTTTTATTGCTTGATCCAGTCGGCCTGCGTAATCGCTTGAGTAAAACATTCGCGAAATGCTTAAGAACATTGCGCAGCTCGATTGAGATTCAACTGACCTTCGTACGAAATAAAAACTGATTTTTTGCACATCCATGTCACAAACCCCATGCTTGCTGCGTCCTGTTTCTGTACACCCCTAAAACAGGAGCGCCACATGAAATCCCGCCTCAACCATTTCGCTGTTGCCCCGCAGCTGATGCAGCCAATGCTAAATATGGAGGAATGTCTCAAATCATCGAGCCTGGAGCACAGTCTCATCGAATTGGTAAAACTGCGTGTGTCGCAGATCAACGGTTGCGCATTCTGCATCCACATGCACACCCATGACGCGCGTGCGCAGGGTGAAAGTGAAGACAGGCTTCACTTGTTGAATGCCTGGCGAGAATCATCTCTCTATTCCGAGCGTGAACGCGCCGCTCTTGCCTGGGCCGAAACGCTGACCCGCATCGAGCAGAATGGCGCACCGGATCACATCTATGAAGAGATGGCCGTTCAGTTTTCAGATCAGGAAAAGATCGCCCTGACATTAGCGGTGACAACGATCAATGCCTGGAACCGCATTGCTATTGGCTTTGCAACGCCACATCCTACCGCCAAGGAGGCCTAGGCCGTATGAGTCATATGACTTCACTCGTCAACGACCAGACTTTTGTCGATCTGCGACCGCGCTTGTTTGCGGTCGCCTATCGAATGCTGGGCACCGTAAGTGACGCAGAGGATGTAGTACAGGACGCATTTTTGCGTTGGCAGAAAGTTGATCATGTCAGTGTGAGGGACGCGACGGGGTTTCTGATCCGAACGGTCACACGATTATGTCTCGATCACATGCGGGCCGCGCGTACTCGGCGCGACACATATCCCGGTGAGTGGTTGCCCGAACCACTGATCACAGATGATGACACGGAGCGACTGGATTGGGACGTCTCGGTGGCACTCCTGCTGGCGCTGGAGCGGTTAACGCCTCTCGAGCGGGCAGCCTTTCTACTCCACGATGTGTTCGAGCAATCCTATGACGAGCTGGCACGGGCACTGGAACGCACACCTGAATCCTGCCGCCAGCTTGTCAGCCGAGCTCGGAAACATGTGCAGCGCAGCAAACCTCGAACGCAGGTTGAGCCGCAACAAGGCGAAGCTATCGCGAAGGCATTTTTTATGGCCGCCAAAAGCGGCGACACCGACGTTCTTACCAATTTGCTTGCGCAAGACGTACGATTTGTTTCGGATGGCGGCGGCAAAGTGCTGGCGACACTCAATCCGATTTTGGGCCGAGACAAGGTGATGCGGCTATTGTCTGGACTGGCGCGTAAATACTCTGATCAACCTGACCAACAATGGCAATTCTGCCACCTGAACAATCTGCCATCGATCCTCAGCCACGAAACTGACGGCATTTTGCAAACAACATCCTTGGAGATCGAATACGACTTGATTACAGCTGTTTACGTGGTGCGCAATCCGGAAAAGACTCGTCATCTGTCTTTTGGCGAACACGCGCCCATCTACCTCGGCCTATCTGACTGAGCTGACAACATCGGCCCATACCAGTCATTTGGCGAGATGCAGAATTTCTGCGCCCAAACCCGCATTGCGGACATTCGCTCCAAGCTGCACGTTCTGGGAGCCGACGAATATTCAGCTCGCGGACAATGCCGCCATCGGACGGCTTTCAAGCGGCAATAGGTCTCGGCTCCTTCTCAACCATTCGTTCATTCCGTCTATATCACTATCCATTCGGCAGGTATGCGCCCAGACTTGCGACCTCCGTGACCAGACCCAATCGTGATAGCATGCGCGCCAGAAGAGCGGCTCTGAGGGAAGGAGCATTTCAATGTCGGCAGAGAAGCAACTGGAAGACCTAAAGGCAAGCTGGGCGGCGCTTGCGGAGGGAGACATGGACAAGCTCGCCGGATTCTACGCGGAAGAGATGGTTTTCGTGCTGCCCGGACAGGAGGATGTGTTGCAAGGCCGCACGGCATTCAGGGCTGCGCTGGACGGGATTGGAGAGGCTCTGCCGCCCGGCTTCGACATTAAGGATCTACGCTACTGCCCCGGTGACAACGAGATCGTGAACATCGTGGAGTTCACTTCGGACAAGCTACCGGGAGGTTCACAATGTGCGGTTTTGTTCAGGTTCGGTACCAACGGCCTGGTGGTCGAGGAGCGATGGTACATCGATACCGAGCAGTGGAAGGCTGCGTTTTAGAGGGATGCATCGATCCGCGCGGCGGCGTGCGTAAATCCTATCGCGAGCGCCTCGGTGCGTAAAGTTCGGAGGCGTGCCTTTACATCCTCGCCGCGCCCGTCGCGAGCGAGCGCGCGGCCACGTTCGCCGAAAAACCGGCTCCACGGTAGAGGCTCGCCGCTGGTGTATATCTCTAGCTGTTCGGCGTACCGGTCGGCCTCGTCCCAATCCCCGAGATCGAGGGACACCTCGATAGCGTCACGATAAAACCAGAGCGGATTGTGTGCACCGACACCTTGCACGACGAGTTCCTCTCCCTCCGCCAGGATCTCTCGCTGACGGTCACCGTCACGGGTGACGAGCGCGAGGCTGCCAAGCGCCCGCCCGCCGAGAAAGCGCATGCTGGACTCTGATTGACGAAATGCGTCAACCGCGCTCACGACCAAGCGTTCTGCATTAGCATGGTCGCCCTGGAGCGCAGTCGCGCGGCCGAGATACTCGCGGCCAACATTTTCGAAATTTACCGAGCCGATCCGTTTTGCGGCATCGATGGTGCTCAGCGCCCAGTCCCTGGTTGCCGCAATGTCAAAGAGCTCCAGCGTGTAGATACCGACCAGTAGGGCCACCACCTCGGCGCGCGGATTGAAGTGCGATCTTGCCAGCTGCAGTGCTTCCTCACAGTCCGCGAGGGCATCCTCTGTACGGCAGAGATAGAGCAACGTCTGACCACGCATCGCAAGATTTGCCGCAATCGCGTCGTCGAGGCCGTGCTCACAGCCAAGAGAAACACAATCATCGAACCGTGCGTGGGCCGAGATCATCCGCGCTGCGGCAAACTCGGCGTCACCCAGATTGCCCTGCGCCTGCGCCTCTAGTTCACGGGACCCCGCTTGCCGGGCGAGATCCAGCGATCGGCGGTTCTCGGCAAGACTGGCCGCGGTGTCGCCGCGCACGAAGTGCACGCCTGCCTGAAGCTGGCAAATCCGGGCGCGCTCATTCAGCAGAGGCGCGTCGTCCGCCTCGCGAAGCGCGTTTGAAAGCGTGTCGAGCACGTCGTCGTAGGCCTCAGCGATGCGTTGCGCCTCGGCGACCCCGATGAGCGCCCTGGATCGTTCTGCTCCGCTATCTGTAGCATCATGGGCGGCGCGATATGCTTCGATCATCTGGTCGGTCTTGCCGAGGCGCCTCGACAGATCGCCCAGCAGCATTTGCAGATCGTATTGCTCTGGGCCTGTTGAGAGCTCACTTCCGCGCACCGCGAGTTGCATTGCGGTTTCGTAGCGGACTCGCGCCGCTTGGTCCTGCGCCGCCGCCAGGACAGCGGCCGGAGCCTCAGGCGACTCTGCGCAGTCGAGGTGCTGAGCATGCAAGATCAGATCGCGGGTTCGATAGTGCTCGGCTGCACGCAGATGAAGTTCGCGTCGCCTGTCGCGCAGAATCGACGCATTGACGCCTTCCCGGATCAGGGCATGGGCGAACAGATGCTCCTCACCCTCGAGTCTGACAAGCCGATGCCGGATGAGTGTTTCGCATTCGTAGGTAGGTTTCCCTATCAGATCGCGAAGCGTCGATAGTTCAAAGCGATTGCCGAGGACCGATGCCGCCATGATCGCCTCGCGATCCCGAACCGGAAGCCGGTCGATCCGTGCCAGTACAAGGCCGTGGATCGTGTCCGGCAAATCTGTGCTCTGAACGTGGGATAGGTTGCGCATCATCTGCTCGAGAAAGAGTGGGTTTCCGTCCGAACGCTCAACTAGTCGCCCGAGGTCGATGGCAAGCCCATCGGCCAAGGCCTCGGCAAGCTGAACCGCATCTGCCTCGTGCAGTGGTTGCAACTCGATCGACGTGATCGGGCAGCCTCGGAAGAACCGGGCAAAATCAGGGGATAGTGTCCACCCGTCAATCCGGCTCGTCAGCGTAAGAATTGCCGGACAATGGGACAGGTCCGCCGCCAGTCCAGAGAGGACGTCAATCGTTGCCTGTTCCGCCCAGTGCACATCCTCCATCACGATTAGCCGTGGTGCCTTTGCGGCCTGCGCTGCGATAAGCGCACCAAGCGTCACGCCGATGCCGGCGAGCCGTTCATCGCTCGGCATCTTGGAATAGATCCGCTGCAAGTGATCAGGCTGTGGAAGATCAAGCAGGTCGTTTAAGAAAATCAAATTACCCGCGGCGATGCTCCCGTCAATGAGAATCTGGTCAAGCACTTTGCGGCGTTCTGCTGCATCTGTCTGAAGCGGTAGCCCCAACAGGGTCGAGGCTAGGTCGCGCAGAACGCGTGGGCCACGAGCAGCACCAAAATCGACAATGTGCAGACGGTGAGTTGCAAATCCCTGTGCATCGGCGATCCCAATATATTCCTCGGTCAGTCGCGTTTTGCCGATCCCAGCCTCGCCGCGCAGAAACACGATATGTCCGGACCCGTCTGCTCGGACGCATTCGGTGATGGACGTGAGCTGGCTTAGTTCAGCGGCGCGGCCAACAAACGGCGTTGCGTAATCCGTTTGCTCCGATTCCCGGAAACACTTGAAGGCCCAAATCGGAACTTCCGCATCGAACCCCTGCACCGACGCCTCGCCTCGTGACGCAAAATCAGCAATCTGCGAGGTCGCTCGGTAGACCGCTTCAGACACCAGCGTCTCTTCAGGTGCCGCTATGTCGTCAAGACGGGAAGCCAAGTTCACGGTATTGCCGGTTACCGTGTACTCGACATGTTGCTCGCTGCCCGTCCGGTTGGCGACAACTTGACCGGAGGCGATCCCGACGTGGGCGCTGAGATCGAGACCCAGTCTATCGGACAGGTTGCGGATCGCATCGTGGATTTCAGACGCTGCACGCAGCGCCCGTTCAGGATCATCGGAGTGGGCGATCGGTGCGCCGAAGACGGCCATGACACAATCGCCGATGTGCTTATCGACCCTCCCTGCGTAGTTCTCGACGACCGCGTCCACGGCGGCGAAGTAGTTATTCAGAAGCTTGTGTGCTTCCTCCGGGTCCAGACGAGCTGAGAGCCGCGTGTAGCCTGTCAGGTCCGCGAACAGCACCGTGACCTGCCGTCTTTGGCCAATAACCGCTCCGGCACGGTCCGGAGTCACCTCGGCCGCTGTTGCCGCGGCATCGTTGACGGCCTTGAGGATCTTTTTTCTGTGACCAAGCAGCACACCGATTGAGGCCAGATCCGCGTCGGTCAATTCAGGCAACGTGTCGATGTCTATCGCGTTCTCCTCGAAGACCGCGACGTACCTGTCTAGACCAAGCTCCCTAAGCCATTCAGTGATCGACATCCGGAAAACACCCGAGGATAGAACCCAGTGCGACAATAACAGACGCACGAAAGGATGTCGTCGCTTCCCTATGGGCGACGAAATAGAGGCGGTGCACGAATAGCAAGTGTGCCCGAATGAAAATCGGTGCCAGACTTGGCACAACTCTATGCCGTAGCGCTTCCTGTCGGTCAGCCTGCACTATCCTCCTGTAATGGGGCAAACCGTCCCTCGGGCATGTCCACAGCTCTGTAGGCTTCGACGAAAGGTAGGATGTGTTCATCCGGCCGCGCAAAGCGCCGATACATCCAGACAACGTCGGCAATTTTTATTCCCGGACGAATCTTGTTGAGCCTGTCCCGCGCGGCAATGGCGGCGTCGCGCGGACCAAGTTCAGCCAGAATTGCGACCTCTATGGAGACCGACCACCAGATGTCCGGCTGTGCCCCCTTGCGATAGGTGCTCAGTGCTGTTTCATAATCTCCGTTCAGGAAATGATACTCGGCCAGCGCCTGATACCAGTTTGGGTCTGCTGCATTTGGGTCAAGCGCTATTGCATTCTCAACAAGCGCAGCGCCCAATTCCAGACGCCCGGACCAAATAAACTCATAACCGATTTGCCCTTGCAAATAACGATCTGTCCCCAATGCAAGCGCTGTTTCGGCGGACGAGAAGAACCCGTCAAGATCGCGCTGAATCTGAAGCACAAGCGCCAGAAGGAAGTGACCGCGGGCAGAATACGGGTTCAGGGACACTGCGTTCCGCGCCGCCTCTTCCGCGCGTTGGATTTTCTCGTCCTGCGTCCCCGGATACAGCCCGGTGAAAAGCTTCACATCCGTTAGCAGCGCCTCGGCCAATTGCGCCCACCCGCGCCAATATTCGGGTTCGTCTTCAACAACACGTAGGATACAGCCGCGGACGCGCTCTTGCATATCCCGTCGGTTCAGGAAACCAACGCGCAGCAGGGAACATTCATAAGACGAGAGATGCTCCGGAGGTTTCGCACGCGCATGACCTGCGTGAATGCGCTTGATGGTGCTGTCAGACGAATTCGAAACAGTCTCAGTTTGCCGCCAAATCCGCGAACTTATCCGGAATAAAGTTGACGCCACTCGGTAAGAGCGGCGGTGCGCGTCAGCTTGAAGGTGTCTCGGCTGGTTAGCGGTCTTTTCTGGTTGAAGTGGTTGTAGACGGAGGAATGGACGGAGGCGAATTTCTGCAAACTTCGCATTCTCCTGAAACGTTGCATGGCGCGTTCTCTTCGTCTGAAAGGCAGGTGCGAATTCTCAGCGCGGTTGTTGAGCCACCTGCCCGTCTTTTGTGTTTCGAGCGCGCCCAGCTCTCTGAGCGCGGCTCTGTATGAGGCGAAGCGATCCGTGACGACGGTTTCCGCTTTGCCGTGCCGCTTCATCAATTTCTTAAGGAATTTCAGTGCTGCAGCTTTGTTTCGACGTTTGGTGACAACGGCTTCCAGTACCTCGCCTTCTTGATCGACGGCCCGCCAGAGGTAGTGTCTCTTGCCATTCACCTTCACAAAAACTTCGTCCACGTGCCACTTCCATTTCGAAAATGCCCGCAGTTGCTGGACTCGCTTCCGCCTTATCTCTGATGCAAACATCGGACCGAACCTGTTCCACCAGTACCGGACAGTTTCGTGGCTTACATCGATGCCTCGCTCATGAAGCAGATCTTCGACATTCCGAAGCGAGAGCGGGAAACGGATGTACAGCATCAAAGCAAGGCGGAAGATCTCGGGACTGGTCTTAAAGTATTTGAAAGAGGCAGGTTTGGTCATATGCAAAAGCTACGCAACCGCCCTGCCCCGCTCAAGCAAAGTTCTTCTGACAAGACCGTTCCTTCAATTCCCAGTCTAAAGCCAACGCTCACCCAAACATGTTTATCCACCGGATCACCATTGGTGAAAGGCAGATCAGCAGAAGAACGGGCATCATACACATGGCCATTACGGCTGACATCTGCACTGGCAGTCGGTTGGCTTTCTCCTGCGCGCGAAGCTCGCGATCCACGCGCATGTCGGTGGCAAACCTGCGTAGTGAAGCAGAAATGCTGGTACCGTATTGATTGGATTGCAGTAAGGCGTTGGCGAAAGAGTTGACCTCATCAATGCCGACGCGTTCCGCCATGTCCATAAAGGCAGCCTCACGTTCCTTACCTGCTTGCAGTTCCAATTGGAGTATCGTGAACTCTTGCGAAATCTCCGGTGCCGCATGTGCCATCTCGTGCGACACTCGCACCATTGCAGCGTCAAATCCCAACCCAGCCTCTATTGCAACCTGCAACAGGTCCAGCGCATTCGGAAGGCTGTGTTCGATAGCCTGGCGGCGCTTTCTTATACGGTACCGCAGCCAAAGGGCTGGGCCGTAGAATCCAACTACCATCAAGCCGGTGACAATCTGCAGCGCGTTCACCCAGGTGATGCCCTGCAAAACATTGGCAATCCCTAGCTGAACCTGAGTTTCCAGCGGCAACGCCAATGCCATAACGAAAGCGGTCGGCAGCACAAACCCCATAACCAAACGAAACAAATAAAACGATCTGATGGCATGTCTGCGCTGAATACCAGCCTGCTTTAACATTCTACCAATTCGGGAACGTTCGCGTTTCGACGAGGGCACAAATGCTTTGAGCAGACCATGAGGGTCGCTGTCATCCCCCTGGATGAGGTCAAAATCTGCTCCGTATCCCCGAGAAATCGATCCGACTCGCATCCGGCGCGCGGCCGTGTCATCGGTTGCGGTCATGCCAGAGATTCCGAGGATTACAAAGAAAACACTTACGGCGATCCCGCCCAGTACAAGATACTGAAGTGGAAGGTCTTGGCCGTTCAGAAAGTTTTGAAAAAATTCCATTATTCCGCTCCCACTCAGAATTTAAATTTGACAAGCCGCTGCAGGATAAGCCCTTGAGCAATTGTCAGGCCGATGATCGCACACGCGAAATATGGAAACAGCGGATCATTTCGGACATCGCCGTAGAACGAGGGCGTGGACATCTCGATTGTGAAGTAGATAAACACCGGCAAGATCGTGAGAATTAGGCTGCTAAGACGTCCCTCAGCAGAGATTGCCTTGATCTTTTTTTGCATGGTTTGCCGGTCTCGGATGACCTGGGACAGGATGCTGAGGACACGGGCAAGGTTGCCACCGGTTCCGTGCTGAATACCGATGCTGACGGCAAGATAGTTCGCATCCTCTGTTCCGACGCGTTTCGCGAAATCCTGAAAAGCTGTTGCAACGTCGTCGCCATAGTTAATCTGGTCTTGAATAATGCCAAACTCAGAACCAATCGGATCCGGAAGATCCGTCGCCACATTTCCAACAGTTACCGCCACGGGGTGTCCGACTTTCAGGCCGCGGGCCATAAGATCCAATGCATCCGGCAACTGTTTCGTCAGTTTTTTGGATCGGGCATCCTTCATGGCGATCAGCACCAGCACCGGCAGAACGGCGCTCAGAACGGCACTCAGAACTAGGGCAATTTCCGGGGCGAGGAACTGCGATACCGCGACAAAGACCGCTACGGCCACACAGGTGGCAGCGAGGACTATCCAGATTGGGCTGATCGTTAATCCAGCCTGAACAAGCAGACGACGAAAACGGGCGATTAGGCCGGGTTTTTCACCGGGCGCCGTCATTGCAGGATCACGCAGGAGTTGCAGAACCTGATCGGTCGAAGCCCCGCTTTGGATCAGCTTCATGCGGCGGTTTCTGGCCTCACTGATAGACTCCTTGCGTAGGAAAAGCTGCTGCAATCCTTCGTAGGCAAGAAGGATTCCAAGAAAAATCGAAATGTAGAACAGA
The DNA here is from genome assembly GCF_056538005.1 of Ruegeria sp. BI11. NCBI lineage: Bacteria > Pseudomonadati > Pseudomonadota > Alphaproteobacteria > Rhodobacterales > Roseobacteraceae > Ruegeria > Ruegeria sp. BI11. The sequence goes on from NZ_JBQFSM010000002.1 coordinate 178,774, forward strand.
ATGCTCAGGGTGTTTGGTTGCAGGTCAATCATGACGACATGGCCCCGCGAATAAACATGTTGGTGTCCACGTCGATCCCGGCGGCGATCAGCTGATCGAAGCATTTTGGACGAATGCCCGTAGGTAGGAACTCTCCCAAAACCTGTCCGTCCTCGGATTTACCACGTCGTTTGAAAACAAAAATGTCCTGCATGGTGATCGTGTCATCCTCCATGCCGGTAATTTCCGAGATGCTGACGACTCTGCGGGTGCCGTCACTAAGGCGGCTGAGTTGGAGAACGATCTGTATCGCCGAAGCTATCTGCGACCGGATGGTTCTGACAGGTAAGTCAGCGCCGAGCATTGTAACCATCTGCTCGACCCGGCTTAAGGCATCACGCGCCGAGTTCGCGTGAACTGTCGTCATCGACCCGTCATGACCCGTGTTCATGGCTTGAAGCATGTCAAAACACTCAGAACCACGAACCTCGCCCACAATGATGCGGTCGGGCCGCATTCTTAGGGCGTTACGGACCAGATCACGTTGGGTGATTACACCTTGCCCTTCCGCATTTGCAGGGCGGGTTTCCAAGCGAACGACATGGTTCTGCTGAAGCTGTAATTCGGCAGCATCTTCGATGGTAACGATACGTTGCTTGCCGTCGATAAACGATGACACCGCGTTCAGCATTGTCGTTTTACCCGTGCCGGTGCCGCCTGAAATAAGAATATTCAATCTTGCTTCGACAAGCGCCTCAAGGAGTTTCGCCGCTTGATCATTCATGCTTTCCTGATCAACAAGCTTTTTTATTGTCAGTGGGTTACGAGAAAACTTGCGAATTGACAAAGCGGGCCCATCGACTGAACACGGTCGGATGATCGCGTTGACACGACTGCCGTCTTCCAAGCGGGCGTCGACCCAGGGTTGAGACTCGTCAATGCGCCGACCAACCTTGCTGACGATCTTGTCAATAATTCTCAACAGATGGCGCTCATCACGAAACCTTACATTTGAATGCTCCAGCAAGCCGAAACGCTCGACGTAAACACTGTCATACGAATTTACGAGGATGTCGTTGATGGTCGGGTCTTCCAGCAGTGGCTCCAAAGGTCCCAATCCCATGACTTCGTGGATCAGTTCGTCAACCAGCGCGGTAAAAGCTTCGGACCGCATATGCATGTTTTCAGCTTCGACCAGACCGGTTACCAGAGATGCGATCTGGCGTTTCAATTCCGAACGTTCGACCTTATCGATTACTGAAAGATTTAACCGGTCCAGAAGCTCACCATGCAGGCGGCTTTTGAGTTCCAGATGAGCCTGCAGGTCGGTGTCCACGGGATCAGGAGCCACCTTGGACTTGGCGGGAATGTCAATGGGTCGTTCCAGTGTCAGCACGTTCGACTTGGAAGCAACCTTACGTGATCTAAATTCGTTGAACACGGTGATCTCCTTTTATGCTTTATTCGTTGCCACTGGCCGCGTGTCAGCCGAAACGGCAGCGGCCAGTTTTGCTAAGGCTTTTCCAAGATCCGATTGCGGTTTCATGTCCACAACGGGTCGTCCAAGATCGACGGAATTTCTTGCAACTTTCGGATTGTCCGGTAGCCAGTGTTTCAGGCTCGTTTCCAATACCTTTTCTGCTTCGCGGACATGCGAAGACCTGATCAAGGTGCTCCGTTCTCTGTTGACCACGACTTCCACCGGAAGGCCGACGTTTGCCTCGCGGTAAAAATCAATCAATCGCCGCGCCTGTCGCACGCATGGGACAGTGGTATCGGTAATCAAAGCCATCTGTGCGGCTCGTTTGAAAATGGGTTCAACCCATTCAACAACGGCGCAGGGAAGGTCGATGATGATATAGTCATAACGTTGCTGCAGCCGACCCAGCATCCCTTCGATCAGATCAGGGCGTATCGATTGCAATGGCACCATCGGAGCAGGCGCGCACAGTACGTCGACGCCAAGTCCATGCTCTTGCAGGATCGAAGACAGAAAGTGATCATCAGGAATTTCGGAGTTTTCAATGAGCTGAAGGAACCCTCCGTTATCCTCGATATCCAGAAAAACATTCGAATTTCCGAACTGAAGATCAAAATCTAAAAGTGCTACACGATTTTTTGCGGACTTCCGGAAGAAAGATCCCTTTCCGCCGACAAGAGAGCACGCCAGGTTGACAGCTACTGTTGTAGCCCCGATACCGCCGCGTGCCTTTGCGACCGGTATAACCTTGCCTAACGCCGACGGACCATCAGCAAAAGTTGTCTGTGAAACCGCACGCGCATTTAGTTTTTCATTGACAGCGGTTTTCAATCCTTCGCCATCAATCGACAGCGGCAAAACCTCATCAATACCGATCTTGTACAACTCGCGCGCTTTGGTGATCGACAGATCATTCTGAGTGAGCGCAACAAACAAGGTGTCATCGTCGCGGTGCGTCAGGACGGCCTCGATAGCGCGGAGCTCTCCTGTGTCATCAGGGTCGATTTCAAAGATCACCAGATCATGTTTGAATGCAATATCGAGGGCAGTTCCATTCAACATCTGAAACGATGCCCCGTTCCTGGTGACTTTATTTTCCTCATTTTCGGGAAAGACATCCGCAACCAGCTGCGCGATCTCTGCGCTTTCCGAAACAAGCATAATGGCCTGTGATTTCGGCGTGAAAACATTCTGATCTCTCATCCTGACTCTCCTAATGCAAGGTCTTCAGCAGGCAGCGAGACGCTGAAGTTTGAGTAACCGACTGTCGAAGATATTGTGCTGTTAGTTGCGCCCGCGGCATTTGCCAGCGCGGCCAACGGTGACACGAATTGAAAATCATTAAGGTTCAATTCGACTGAGACCATGGGGGTATATGGACCACCTAGGAAACCCAGATTGGGGTTGAAGTCATAATGAAATTGTAAGTTGTCTATTGTGGCATCGGGGGGCAAAAGCGGGCTAATCCGGGCCCAGATTTCCGAGGCCGTAGCATTGGTTGCGACACCGGAACACGAAGGGGTTTGAGGATCCGCACAAACCCCGGCCGAGGCACTGCAGGACGTGCCAAACCGCGGTGACAAAGTAGAGGTTCCCCGCTGATGCGTCGTGGGTACTCCGGGGCACGCAGGCGGTCGAACGATTGCAATGCGCACTGCAAGTTGCGAGGCTTTTTGAGCATTCGCAACGCTATAGGACATGCGACCGAAATCCAGTAACGCCATGAATAGGAAGAGAAACAGGGAAACGACAATGGCGAACTCGACAAGAACGCCGCCTCTTTGATCCCGAAGAACTTTCTGCCCTCGGCGAAGCAAGTGCGTGCGGATATGAAGCAGACCTTTCATTGCCCAAAAATCCGTGAAGTGTCCGAAACGTCAGTCGTCACCGAAGACAGCCCGTTGCCAAAGAGAGACAGGATTCCGCCCATCGGAAACTGAATGGTGATGTTCGCACTGACCGTACCGACGGGCGCCGGGTTGACCCGATAGGATCCTGATACACAGGACAAGCTGGGTGTCACCGAATTGACCGTTATGCTGGGTGGGAACAGGCCGTTGGCATTTTTGTCGTCCTCGACGATGCCCTTCAGAGTAGTAGTGAGTCCCGCAACCGAGCCACCAGAGGTACAGATATCTGCCGGAGTGACTCTGGACAGATAGCGACTGGCGTCGCGAACGCCTGCTATGACCGATTGGTATGACCACATCATACGTGCAGATTCCAACGTGACCGCCAGCAACAACAGCATAATTGGCATGACCAGGCCAAATTCCACGAGGATCGCGCCATCATCCTTTTTTGCAAAGCGTTTGAGGGATTCTGCGAGGTGGGTTTTCATGATCCTGCGTCCCATCACCGATACAGTTGCACGAGGTCGCGAAAGATACCGCCGAACCCATTACCGCCGCTGCCGACACCTGAAACATCAGGGAAGCCTACGATTTCGCCGTGGATGTCAAAGCTGGGTGGTGAGCTACCGTCATCCCCCACCGGTTCGGTTAGGAAAACGGCAACAAATTTCGTGACCGGAACCCCCCTGGTCGAGCCGGAAACCGGGTTTTGAGCGCAATCAATGCCTGCTGCGGTCACGACACGACGCGCCGGGTTTGTGGACATTTGGTTTGAACACATCGGGCGGCCGGTTTCCGCAAGCGACGGGTCCAGGATCGAATTTGCGTTCGGTGGTGAATGTGGGTTGCTATTGCCGTACGCGATTTCCCGCAGGTACATTCCGTATCTTGTACCAGCAAACACGCTATCCGTTACGCTAAGCGCTGGAAGGTGAGCATCGCTGCCAATTCCGTCCGCTGTGCCGTCTGCAAGGTCATGGTTCCGGTTAAGATACCCTGCGCGATCCCAGACACCGTCTCCGAACCGGTTGTTACCGCCACACGTACCTGCTGCCATGCAAGTGTCGCGACCAAGAGCAGCCGTGTCAGGCGTTACCTCTTCGTTACCTTGAATGCAGGAACCACCGCCATTTTTCTGTATACCTTTGATGACATTCGGAGCTGGCGCAAAGTCAGGGTTGTTTTTCTCACCGTTAAGTACGGAGCGGAAAATATCAAAGCGGACATTGAACGCGGCATTGGTGATTCCGACCTTCTGACCCGGTTCAGTATCCAGACCATTGGTGAGGACGCATTGCGTGATCTGGCTTTGCGCCGCGATGAGGCAGGCAAGTTTGTTCCCGCCTTCATCCGCACATACGCCAGAGGCATCTTCAAATGTCGCCAGGTCGATAAACCCGAAGTTCCCCGGCCCCCAAGCAGTCCCATTGCCGCCACTGCGAAGCAGGATCTGATCGCCAACGTTCAGTGTAGATTCCCAATGCGGAGGCAGGCAGAACATTAAAGGTGAGATATCGCAGGCCGCTTTGGAGTATCCCGCGACAGCCTCGGCCGATACGCTGGCCGATACGCCACTTCCACCAAGCATTCTGTCCAAAGCCGAAGCAAGGTTCATGCTAAGGGATTTGGGCGTCAGCACGATATGCGCAAATTTGGCTTCTCTTGGATTGGTGGTGACATCTGCGCCCAACGGCGTGAGGTCCGAAACCGGCAGAGCGGAGTGAAACAAAAGCGTATAATCCGACGAGCCCGAAAGCGTGGTAGGACCGTTGGCAAATGTCTGGCTGTCACTGATCAAGTTGGCCGCTGCATTGGTTGCGCGGGTGATGGCATCAGGTTGTCCGTCCAACTCTCCTGCGGCAGCCAGGGCTACGTTGTCCGCGAAGGACTGAAGCTCTGCATGGGTTGAGTTTAATCGGCCTACATCCAGCGTGATCGCAAAGAAACCGAGAAACGCAACAAATGCTGTGCCCCAAAGGATCGCAACCGTGCCGCGCTCGTCCTTAGCAAAGAATGATATGTTGGCTTTCAAATGCATGGCGCAGACTTATTGTGCAGCGTTCTGGCTAACTTCGATCGAGCGGGCTTTTGGCTTGACCTCTGGGCTGACAGCTGTCGGAGTAGATGGGGCATCCGTCTGATTGCTGGATTCCGTCTGAGGGGGTGTCTCCGTTTCTGTCGCTTCGTCAGCTCCTCGGGAGTTTCTCTGAATGACGACAACTTCGGATTCCGTGCCGCGGTTCAACCTGACTGTCGGTTGCGCTTCGACTTTTTCAGCCGGGCCTTCTTCTTGAAGAAGATCGCGCAAGCGAACCATTTCCATTGGTTTGTCCTCGACACCGTCCAACGTTCTGAGAGTGAGGCTCAGGGTTCCGGCTTTTTGGGCCAAAGCCAGACGCTGGCCTTGCTGAGGGGTCACTTCCACCGTGATCGTGCGGGCAATTTCGGGTTGATCGCTCAGTTCTTCGGATTGCTGATCCACACCAATCACACGAATCTTCTGCAAGATAGTGACAGCGCTCAGTTCCATATTCGCACCCTGCGTCAAAACAATATCAACCCAGTCTCCTGGTGTAACAAACCCGCCGACCGCGGTAACGGCGTCGACTTCGATCGCCATAGCGCGCGTATTTTCACCCAGTTTTTGAACCAGCGTGACCTTCTCTCCAAAATTCGAAACTTTCGTAAGAAGCATGACTTCACCGGGATAGAACCGTCCCTTAGCGCGGCGCAGCTGCCGGCGACTATCTGGAACAAGTACGTCTAGCTCAGTGAACACTCCGGCGGGTAGCGCTTCGCGTGGCCAGAGATGAGTTGTGACATGGTGCTCTTCAATCGTCTGCCCAAAAGCGATTTCCGATCGCGCGACGTAGATCTCAACCAGATCAGCGTTCATCGACGGTCCGGGCGTAGTCGTGGTGAACTGAAGGTGATCTTTCGCCAGGAACACAGAGCCTGACGCAATCGCAATTCCGAATAATGTGGTAATAACTGGTCTGATACGCATCTCTGTCTCCAAAAGTTACACTCAAAAAGTTCGAAACTTGAACAAAGGTGATTTCGAAAATTCTGGCGGTATATTCTGCGCCGCTACACTGATGCACAGGCGCAGAATTCTGTTTTGGTTTGCCAACTACAATTTATTGCTGGTTCAGCAGGGGTTGGTGGTGCCAGTGGCAGTCAGAGCGCCGCAAGCGCCTCTAACGTTCGTAGCCGTTGTTGTCCCCAGAAACGAGAAAGCACCAACTGCAATTGATGCGACAACCAAAAGGGCAAGGCCATATTCAACAATAGCCGCACCGCTTTCTTCTTTGACAAACTTCTTCATAAATTTGGTCATGTTTCCCCCGAAAGGTTAAATTGAAATCCACGCTGCATTTGTTGCAACGCAAGCCATACATTTCGCATCGGCTCTGAAATAACGATAGTGATCAAAAAATATTAAGCCTTCCGATAAAAATAGGAAAATAACAACTAAAAGTTGTAATATTTGATGTCGAAACATCTTTGAAGATATTAAAATAAACCCTGCATTAACAGGGCATTAACATTTTTTCGAATCACCCCAAACGGAAACAATGCGGCTATTCAGGGCGCAATTATGGCCAAAAGCTGTGGCAAAATCGGCCGATATACTATTTCTTTGAATCAGGCGAAATCTGAAGTCGAGTTGCGAGAGGCGGGAAATTTATTTATTTAAAACAATGTATTGAAGGTGATGTGAAAGAATTCCCATCACGACTTTTCTCCAATCAAAGCCTTAAAGCCAGTTGCCGAGCCAATGCGTCCTGAACAAATTTGTAACTGCGGTGGAACCGAGTTGGTACGTCCAGCTGCGCAACGATTACAGGTTTGGTTAATAGAGTAATGAGTGTCAGTTTTCCCAAAGACGTTCAGGCGCAAGATAGCTTGAGTTTGGTTATGGAGTGGATGCATGCATTAGCGGGCAACAATTCCGTTTCGCAAGTATTGAATCATCTAATCAGTTTAATTAATGCTGATGCTGCATTAATTGCGCGAACATATAAGTCAGAACGAAAAGTAAAATATATTGCTCGGTGTTGTGGAGAGGAAGGAAAAGTCTGGCCTTACCAACCCCGCACCCAAATAGAGCTTGTTCTTGGTGAGTGTTTTTCAACGGCAAGGGTTGGCTCAATTTGGAGTTTGTCTGACGCATTAGTTTCGAGCAAATCAGTAGTGCCTCATCATAACGAGCGAAATTTGTTTGGGTTAAGTGAGGCAATTGTCGTGCCGCTTGAAAGAACTGGCGGGCATGTAGATCACCTTGAACTGCATTACAAACACAGACCTGCCCAATATGATCTGGACTTACTGGCCATATTGGCGCCGACACTAGCGTCCGGCTGGTGCAAGCGAACGCCTGGTTCAATTTCCTCGAGTTTGGAGAAGGGGCGCCACCACCAACTTAGAGAGGTTTCGGAAAACAAGCATGTTCCAATTTTGGATCCTCAAAACCCTGCGGGGCTAAGCCGGTGTGAATTTCGGGTTTGTGCCATGTTGAAGGAGGGATTGACGGTCAAAAAAGTTTCTCAAGCCCTGACTGTCTGCCCTACGACTGTTCGTTCGCATCTGAGTTCAGTTTTTTCGAAGACAGGCGTTTCTAATCAAGTTGAACTGCTGCACTTGTTAAATCGAAAAAATGTTTCAGACCGTGGATCCAGTGATGCTGAAACAGCGCGTATCGGTTGATCGCAAGTGAATGCCAAAGCTGTAAAGCAACTGGTTGGCCACGTAGGTTGGCTAAACGCTCCATTAATTGCTCAGACGTTGAGCGATGGAGCAAGGTCAAATACGACTACTGATACTCTTCTATAATCATGGGCTATTTAGATCATTAGTGGGGTCTTAAGTAGCGAAGAGCCACTAAGAATATTGTTGATCTATCGGCGACAAATTTAACCTAAGGTGAACAATGTGTTCTCGTAGTATTCAACAGACATCGCGCATACTCATCCTACCGAGCCGAGACGGTTAAGGGCGCTTGGCTCCCTGGAAGGGGAACAGCATGATTAAGTCTGCCACTGAAAACGCTAGGGATCCGGTTTCTGTAAAAATGAAACCATCACGTTCCGCCGCACACGAATATTTGTCAGACACAACGAAATCCGGCAGCGGGCGTTTCCCGCCTGTCGAAAATGCTCTGACGGCAATCGTAAACAACGAACTGCTAGAAAGAGCAAAAAGGACGTCTGATCCTTCATCATGACGTCTGCAGTTTTCCCGGGACACGTCCTACCCGGGAAAACACCAACGCAAAAGCCCGCTCCAATCAGAGCGGGCTTTTTTACAGTGAGAACTCAAGGACAGTGAGCCAAATGGTTTTCGGGATCATGACGCGAGGCCGTGCGAAACTAGGACGAACGGTTCCTCACCTACAGCATTCCAACCCGGTACTTAGCCATTACCAACAAGTTCTTCATCTTGTTCTCCACCAGGCGTCTGATCTTCTCCGACCGGCTCGGCACTGACTTCATCGTCTTCGTATTTGTCTTCGTCATACGAACTGCCAAGCGTGGTTTTGACAGCATCTTCATCGGGATTGGAGGCGCGCACAGCGTCCAGGACACGGTCCTGTTGTTGCGTTGCGACCGTGTCGTCTTCAGAAAAGCCACCCTTGTGATGATCCAAAAGGTTGTCTTCTGCCTGATGCACGGCTTCTGCGGCCGCCAACTGATTTTCCGTAGGGCGGTCAATCGGATTACCGTCTTCGTCCGTGGTTAAGTCGTGTGCGTCTTTGACGGCTTGGGCGTCTTCCAGTGTTTCAGGGTCAGTCGACCCAGGATTGGCTTCTTCGTTGGCGAGGACGTCCTCAGCTTCCTCTATGGACAGAGGGGCTTCGTCCAAATAATCCAGCGCTGCATTGATTTCCTTCACGTCTTCAGGGCTCAACGTGTTGTTTTCACCCATAATATGATTGAATTCGGCATCCGCTACGGCAAGACCTGCAGCCAGGCTGACCGGCCCTGTTCCTTTCATATACTGACCGTTGGCGATATGCGCGAGCTTTGCCTTGGCGCTAGAGTTAATGGCACCGTTCAGCTTGCCAAGGTTGCGCGGTTTAAGCGGACCATCTTCAATATATGCGGCTTTCCTGCTAGTCGGACGCAGAGATCGTTTAACCGACGTAGGTTTTGTTTTTGCCGCGGTAGTTACCTGCTTGTTACCATTGAACAGCCCTTTGAAACCTTTTCTTTGCTTTTTATTCGCAGTTTGTTTCTTGTTACCGCCAAACAAACCATTCAGAGAAAATTGACCTTTCTTAGAGGATCCGGAGGTGACCCCTTTGGAGCCATTGGGCTTACGACCAGATTTCCCGGCCTTTTTGCCTCCGCCATTCCTGGATGCCGCTGACCCGTTGCTCTTGTCTTTACCTTTTCCACTACTCGCGCTGCTGCCGCCATCGCCATGGCCTTTACCACCGCCATTGCCCTTACCGCCCCCATTTCCGTTGCCACCGCCGTTACCCTTGCCACCGCCGTTCCCCTTTCCTTCCTTGGCGTAGGCGGCATCAGGGAACGCGAACGCGCCAACAATTGCTGTAGATCCCAGCAATGCGATTGCTATTGCAGTGGCTTTTAATAAGCCGGTCGATTTGGTTTTCATGACGGTCCTCGTTTGTTGTGTGCGAATTTCGTCAGACAGCGCGCCGCGTAGAATAACGGCAGAACAAGTATATGTGTCGGAATCAGGAACCAACTTGCAGATTTAAGCCCATTATCGTTGAACCTGAGACGAACCGACCGTTCATCGTGAGTTCACCATGAAATCTGTAGATTTAGGACACAATTGCGCAGTAATGAGTACGGAAGATGAGAAAGCTCGTAATCATTGTTTGTCTGCTCGCCTTTTTCCAGATCGGAGAAGGGCAAGCTGCCGTGCGCGAGCTAAAGCAATCTGAATTGCGCCAAGCAACAGCTTCTGGCGGCGCCATTCGCTTGAAGAGAGTCCTCAGGGGTGTTGAGAGAGTTTTTGGTGGAAAGCCGGTTGATGCACGCGCTTTCCAAACCGACAAAGTTTACTACCGCATTCTGGTGAAAAAGCCGAACGGGAAAATCGTAAGCGTTATTGTGGATGCCCAAACTGGTGTCGTGGTGTCCAATCGTTCGAATGTTGGGCGTCAAATTTCCAACGCCGCTCGCTCTACCACTGGCAACTCTGCCAAGTCCGCTGCGCAAGGACAATCCCGCAGCAAAGGCAATCAGGGCAATAGCGGAAGTAATGGCAACGGAAATTCTGGCGGCAACTCCGGTGGCAATGGTGGCGGCAACTCCGGTGGCAATGGTGGCGGCAACTCCGGTGGCAATGGCGGCGGCAACTCCGGTGGCAATGGTGGCGGCAACTCCGGTGGCAATGGTGGCGGCAACTCCGGCGGCAATGGTGGCGGCAACTCCGGTGGCAATGGTGGCGGCAACTCCGGTGGCAACTCCGGTGGCAATAGCGGCGGCAATAGTGGCGGCAACTCCGGCGGCAATAGTGGCGGCAACTCCGGCGGCAATAGTGGCGGCAACTCCGGCGGCAATAGTGGCGGCAACTCCGGAGGCAAAAAATAGTGGTTAAAATATTTTTCGAAGGCCTGTAGAAACAAAATATGAGAGTATTACTCGCTGAAGATGAACCCCACCTTTGTGAGCAGATCAAAAAGCTGCTGAACGCTGAGGGCCGAGTGGTCGATGTTGTTAACAACGGAACCGATGCTCAGCATTTGGGAGCAACCGAACCATATGACGTGATCATTCTCGATCTTGGGCTTCCGGAACGAGATGGCATCTCAGTTTTGCGCGACTGGCGAAACGCAGGCGTAAAAACCCCTGTATTGATCCTGACTGCACGCGATGGGTGGAGCGAACGGGTCGATGGATTGGATGCCGGTGCGGATGATTACATGACCAAGCCATTTCATTTACCCGAGCTGGCCGCACGTGTGCGTGCCATCTTGCGCCGCCAGAGTGGGCAACTAAATCCTGTTATCGAGATGGGGGACGTCATTCTTGATACGCGTAATGGACGTGTGACTGTTGATGGCGTTCCGATCGACTTAACCGCCCAGGAGATAGCCGTTCTTACTTACCTGGCTCATAACGCCGGGCGCTTGATCCCAAGATCCGAACTTTCGGAACATATCTACGAGTATAATGGTGACCGGGACTCGAATACCATCGCGGTTTTTATAAACCGGCTGCGTAACAAATTGGGACCTGACCTGATCACTACGGTTCGGGGTCGCGGATATATGATCGATACACTCTAATGTTGTCACTCCGTCAACGGGCATTGCTTGGGGGTATAGCGTCCGGGGCCTTGTCAGTTGGCGTGGGCACGTTAGCGGTGTTTTCATTCATCGATTCCCGAGTTTCAAACCGGTTCGATACCGCCCTTCGAGATCGCCACACCCAGCTTGTCGTAGGGCTGAGCGTCACGACCCAAGATCCAGGTGCCCTGCGTGACCTCATGTTCGACCCTGCATATAGTTCGCCATACTCCGGCAGATACTGGCAGGTCACCAACGGCGACGGAGACGTTTTCACGTCTGCGTCACTGTTTGATGAAACAATCGCCGAACCACCCGAGGCCTCAGATTACGCTACCCTTTGGAACACTACGGGCCCCGAGGGCGAAACGCTGCGCAGCGTGTACCAACAGATTGCCTTCGAAGATGGCACCGTCTGGGGCATAAGTGTTGCCGAAAGCCAAGCGCAATTGGTCAATGAAAGACAGGCGGCTCAGCGCAGTCTTCTGCCGGTGTTTGGGTTGGTTGGCCTGATTGGCGTTGCGAGTTCGTTGATGCTGATGTCTGTCATCCTGGGGCCTCTTCGTAAATTGCGCACGGATGTGGCCCATCGGTGGGACGCTGATGACGACCTGAAACCAAAGGATTATCCGGAGGAAGTGGCCCCATTGGTTGATGACCTGAATCAACTTTTGCGTCGCAATAGGGACATTGTGTCCGGCTCGCGCAGGCAAGCCGCTGATCTGGCACATGCTTTGAAAACACCTGCCACTATTCTGAGAAATGAATTGCAGGCTATGTCCCAGTCCGGAGTCGACACAAATATCGCTGCTGAAGCTCTCGATCGGATCGACGCTCAGCTCAGTCGGTCGCTCGCGCGGATCAGGGCCCTAAACACGGCTGAGTTAACGCACTCCCGGACGGATATTTCACACTCAGTCGAACGTCTCGCACGGCTGTTTTCAAAAATTGCCGAGAGGGAAGGCAAAAAGCTGTATGTTAAAAGCGATCCCGAACTCTGGGTGCGAATGGATACGCAAGATATCGAAGAAGTTCTCGGTAACTTACTTGATAACGCGGTCAAATGGTGTCGTGGCCAAGTAAAACTGATTGCGGAAAGCCGGGAAGACTGCGTCGAGATCTGTATCGAAGATGACGGACCGGGTATCCCTGAGGACGCAATACGCGAAGCATTGCGCTCTGGTGGCCGGCTTGACACGTCGGTGAGAGGCAGCGGGTTGGGGCTGTCAATTGCGGTTGATCTTCTTAATGCATACGATGCGCACTTTGACTTAGGAAAATCTGGCTCGCTTGGAGGTTTAAGCGGCCGGGTGGTGATTCCAACTAAGCCCTAAACGGCGGCGACTGAGAAAATTTGTGGCTCTTTGCATAGATTTCTGAGCAGCCTCATCTGACTGGTCCAGTTTGATTGTTAGTGCATTGTTGGCCTCCGATCCATTGGGATGGTGCTGTCAGACGAATTCAAACCAGTCTCAGTTTGCCGCGAAAACGGTGTACCTATCCGGAACAAAGTTGACGCCACTCGGCAAGAGCGGCGGTGCGCGTCAGCTTGAAGGTGCCTCGTCTAGCTAACGATCTTTCCTGGTTGAAGTGGTTGTAGACGGAGGAATGGACGGCCGCGAATTTCTGAAAATTTCGTATGCGCCTGAAACGTTGCATGGCGCGCTCACGTCGTCGAAATGGCAGGTGCGAATTCTCGACACGGTTGTTGAGCCACCTGCCCGTCATTTGTTTTTCCAGTGCACCCAGATCTCTGAGCGCAGCCTTGTAGGATGCGAAGCGATCCGTCACGATGTTTTCCGCTTTGCCGTGTCGCTTCATCAATTTCTGGAGAAATTTCAATGCCGCCTGCCTGTTTCGGCGTTTGGTGACAAATGCTTCTAGCACCTCACCTTCGTGATCGACTGCACGCCAGAGATAGTGGCGTTTGCCATTCACCGTCACAAAAACCTCGTCCGCGTGTCACTTCCATTTTAGAAGGCTCGAAATTGCTGAACACGCTTTCTTCGGATCTCAGCAGCAAACATCGGGCCGAACCTGTTCCACCAAAATCGAACAGTCTCGTGGCTCACCTGAATTCCCCTTTCGTGCAACAGGTCTTCCACGTTTCGAAGCGACAATGGGAACCGAACGTATAGCATGACTGCCAGACGAATGATCTCTGGACCAGTCTTGAAGTACTTGAATGGCGATTGTTTGATCAAGCGCGTAGGCTACGAGGGCACCCTGGCCGCCTCAACCCAAGTTCTTCTGACAAGACCCGGAGGAGTGAACGGCGGCGAGCTTCTGCAAACTTCGCATCCGCCTTAACCGCTGCATCGTATGTTGCGAACGGCTGTTTCGTCCGCAGAGCAATCATTCATGACTGGCGTAGCGAATGTCCACTTCGGGCCCAACGCGGTTATCCGCCGCATTGGGCATGAACGACCACTTTGCGGACTTTGCCGACAATGCAGCTTGACCATGTTGCTGACGCAGCATCCGTTCGCAGATGCGGTACTATTTTCGCTACATCGCAGCCGATGTCGCCAGATTTGTCATTCGCATGCAACGACTTCGCTCACTTTGAAACCGTGCTTTTGCCGCTGGCTATCCCGATAAGCGAGACGCGGATAAAACTGCCCTTCGGGTCATGGCGGGCGACTACCGGTCCATGCTCACTCAGGACATCCGACGATTTTAGCAAGGCTTGCGGCCTGTCCCAACGGGACCAACGTCAATTGTGCGGACCAAAGCTGAAACTCAACACATTTTTTTGTCATCACTGCTATCAATCGAGCTTGGTTTTCAAAATGGTCTGCGCCCTGGCCCGTTTTCTGTCGGCGCTTGTCCAATACTTGCTGATTGCTCCGGAGCCAGCTTGCCGTCCTCAACGTAAATCGGGTTTCGCAACTAGCTTATTGCCAGGGAATAAATTTCAACCAATTCATCTCGACCGCGAAGCTTATGGGCGCCGATGCGCTTAAATTCTATCGGCTTGACCAAGGCACTGCGAACAGAGCTGGAAACAAGAATATTCACTTCAGCCTGGGTGTCGCCCAAAACTTTTCCGGCTTCTTCCAACCGCTGCGCGACATTCACTGCGTCGCCTACCACAGTATAGCTCAGCCTCCCTTCACTACCGATGTTTCCAACAACCACACGACCGATGTGAAGCCCTATGCGTAGTCTCACAGAATAGGGTAAGCCAGCCGCCGTTCGTTCATTTTGATTATACTTCTGAACCCACCGAGCGATCTCAGTCGCAGCTTGGCAGGCCAGATCAGCCGCGTCATCTTGATGTTCCAATGCGCCCCAGACAGCCATCACCGAATCTCCGATGAATTTGTCGATGGTACCGCGATTTTTCTGAATGCAATCCGCCAGCCCGGCAAAGTGGTCATTTAGGAACAATGCCGTTTGAGAGGCCGTAAGATGTTCCGACAGTGTCGTAAACTCGACAATATCCGTAAACATGATGACGACATCCCGATGAGATGAATTGATCTGTTTGCCGGCATGGTGGCGCATCAATTGACGGACCAAACGCTTAGGGACATAGAGTTCAAACCAACGCAGGCCTTCGAGCATGAAATTGTATGAACGTGCCGCCTCATCCAGTTCTCGGAAGAAGGAACCTTCGATTTCGGCAATATTCGAAATATCTAGATCATGTACACGCTTTGCGCTGTCAGACAGCCGTCGAACAGGCTTGGCGATCTTCTGACCAATCAACGCCGCCACCCCGGCCGAAATGACCGCCATTATAGCACAGAACCATATCGCCCATTTTAGTCGAGCTGCTTCCGAAATAATGTCGTGGGTTTCAAAATATGTGGCTACGGTAAGTGCTTGATCGCCATAGTTGATCAGCTCTTCAAAGAATATGACATACTCCCAATCGGCGTAGGCAACAAAACGCGTGTTCGCCCCGGTCAGAAAGTACTTTGCGACGCTAAGGCGATCATTTGGCTGCCACATGGCCGATACGATGGGATCGGAGAACCGGTCTTGCTGCGGAAGTGGTGCCGCACGATTTAAACCCGCATAACCAAATGCCATCAGTGGGTGGGCCAATACGGCATTCCTACCGTAAAGCATGAACACATTTGCACCGAACTCCATTTCCTGATCAGCCAAAAATTCAGAGAGTTTCACGACCGAAACCCAGGCTGATAGAACCCCAATTATTTTACCTTTCTGAATGATTGGACTTTGGTAGCTTAGCACCGACTGACTGTATTCATCGCGCCAGAGAATACTGCCCCAACGCGCTTTCCCGGTGTCAATTGCTTCATCTACAAGGTGGCGCAGATCGACATCGTCCCCGAGTTTTAGGAAAATGGGTAGTGTCTCTTCCTGGGTACGTTCAACGCCTGTCAAAGTGTGCTTTCTGTCAATAAATTGTATCCTAACAATCTGAGGGGTAGCTGAAACAGCGCCAAGCAAAAGGCTCACAAACTCTTCAGATCCGTCCGCCTCCACTTCGCCAGCGGCAATCCTGCTCGCGATAAAATCAACTTGATCAGAAGCTGCTGTCAAATAGCGCTCTACCTGTTGGCGTTGGGTTCCGATGATTAGCTGCGCCTTCTGTGTCAGCAAATCCGAGGTATTGCGGTAGCCAACAACTAGACCCACACCCAATACACCTGCGACTGAAGTGAGAACAAAGAAGCCCAGCCCAAGCGCCAAGGCGACCGACATCGAGGCATGCCACTCGCCACCTTCCCCTTGGGAAGTAATTGCTTTTTTGCCCCCCATGACGCGCCCCGTGAACGAGACAAACTTTTGGTGTAATTCTGTGGATTATATACATTTTCTTGAATTTTTAAAGTCTTGCTTACTTTGGGTCACCTTCGGGCTAATTGGTAGGGCTTCAGCTACGCCAGTAGGTCAGCTCTGGATTCCATGAAAAGATTGCGCCACACGGCAATTGCAGCGGAACTTTTCAGCTCGAAAGTGTCTCAACCGATGGATGAGCGCTTTTCTCTGAATTGGATATAGATGAAGGAAAAAACGGCGGCGGATCTTTGCAAGCCTCGCTTTCGTTTGAAACTCCGCATGAGCAGTTCTCTTCCTATTCATTCTCCTCGTCAGAACAGGAAGCTTGAGTTCCAAACTCGGTTGTTGAGTCACCTAGCCCTGCGAGATGGTTAAATGTGAAAAGACCTGATTGCAGCTTTGAGCATCCTACACAGAAAAGTAATTCGCCCAACGCCAGCTCTGGTCTCGAACCTAACCACTGCCGCGTTGCGACCGTAGGTCTGGTCTGGATTGGCGAGCGGCAAGTGCCGCCCGCCAACATAGTTCAAATGTCGATTTGCTCGGCGATGCTCAGCGCATCTTCAAGTTCGACACCAAGATATCTGACAGTGCTGTCAACCTTTGTGTGTCCAAGCAACAGTTGAACCGCCCGGAGATTTCCGGTTTTGCGGTAGATCTCCGCCGCCTTGGTCCGGCGCAGCGAATGGGTGCCGTAGCCACTGGGTTCCAACCCAATCGCAGCCACCCAATCCGGCACAATTCGGCCATATTGGCGGGTTGAGATATGAGGGCGGTCATGAAACCGGCTGGGAAACATGCAACGGCAGCCGATCATTTCCGGCGACTTGATCCATGCGGCAATGGTATCCCGCGTGTTTTCAGAGAGTTCGAACTGAACGGGTCGCCGGGTTTTGCTCTGGATCACAGACACCCTTTCGCGAACGCGGTCATCTCTGACCAAATCGCAGACGGGCAGTTTCACCAAGTCGCATCCGCGAAGCTTGCTATCAATCGCTATGTTGAACAGCGTGAGATCACGCAGATTCTTAGCCAATTCGAGCCGCGCGCGGATTGCCCTCACTTGTTTCGGCAACAGCGACCTTTTCTGGCCGACGATCCGGCCCCTGTTCCAGGCTCTTCGTTTCGGGGTAACAGCGGGGAGTTAGACTCTTGACATATTGGGCCCTTCAATCCTCCCCCCAATCCCCGACATCATCACCGCGCTGATACCTGAATTTTACTGTTGGTTTGAATGGCCGTTGTCCGATTGCTTGTTCTTCGGGAAACGCTGCGGGTGCATTGGGCTGGTCTGAGCCCGTAGCCGACCTTTGAGTAGAGGGGTGAAACTGGTTATTTAGCGCACCAAGCTAGGAGACAATAGCAGTGCTGTGATACAAAAGGACTGAACACTCGGTACAAGGCTCCCTGCGCTCATTGTGTCAAATCGGTCTAAGGTCTCAGTACCGAGCTGGTTCAATACGCTTTATTAGGCAAGAAAATGTCTCAGTATGATTGAGTTCAGCAGGTCTCCACTTTTAGATAGCGTTGCTGCTTGGCTGATGGGGTGCGGTCTTCGCGATACTAAGGCCGAGGATGTAGTGCAAGGCTTTGGCAACCGTCTGGTTTCCGCTGGTGTCCCTGTAGCTCGGATCAACGTCGGGGGCATGGTCCTGCACCCAATTTTTGGCGCCTTGAATGTGCTTTGGACGGTCCGCGACGACCAAGCCAAGGTCGAACTAACGCCCAGAGACCAGCTTGCGACACCTGGATTCCGCAATACACCTTTTTTCGATTTGGCGCATAACGGCGGTTCCTATAGGCGTTACAAATTGGAGGATGGGTCGGTCGAGACCAGTTTTCCGATCCTGGAAGACCTTCGTTCAGATGGTGCAACGGATTACCTGGTTCAATTTGAAAGCTATCATCGCGATGACGCTAGCCGCTGGTCGGATTTTCCGCTCGGAATGGAGGGCGTTATGATGTCGGTTTCTACACGACGTATAGGCGGATTTAGCGACTCTGAAATCAACTATATCCGAGCACTCATGCCTGCCCTTGCGCTGGTTATAAAAAACGCTCAATCGCGCATTCTTGCGCAAGGTCTCATGGATGCCTATCTAGGAAGCTACTCTGGAAACCGTGTCCTTGAAGGCGTAATCGAGCGCGGCGATGGAGGGGCAATCGACTGTATTTTGTTTTATTGCGACCTTAGAAACTCCAGTCGGATGGCAGAAGACATGCCATTGAATAGATATCTTGCGTTAATTAACGACTATTTCGATTGCACGGCCGGAGCAGTAGAAGATCACGGCGGTGAAATCCTTAAATTTATCGGCGACGCGGTTATGGCAATCTTCCCAGTGGACGAAAAGTCGAGGCCGGCAGTCGACATGAGCCGCGCTGCATTGTCTTCAGTGTTGGAGAGCTTAGCTCGCGCGAGGGAAAAAAACATCACCTGGCAAAAGCACGGCGGCAGAATTGAATTTGGAATTGCCTTACATCGGGGTTCCGTAATGTATGGAAACGTCGGCACGGAACGTAGGCTGGATTTCACCACGATTGGCCCGGCGGTAAACCAAGTCAATCGGCTTGAGGGACTGTGTAAGTCTCTAAAAACACCTTTGGTAATGTCCTCGGAATTCGCAGCGGATGTTGCAACGCGGCTTGAGCCCTTGGGACAACACCAGTTAGCAGGTATGTCACAAACAACACAGGTCTTTACGCTTCCAGAGTTCGCACCACCGGTCGATAAAAGTAGCTCAATCAATCGATCCAAATGAACGATTTATTTGATCTTAAGTTAGTCATTTCGGTTTTCTGCAACAAATAATGAACGACTGCTTTGTCCGCGTAGCGGACGTCGAGCGGAATTAGCTGAATGTCTGCATCCAGCGCAAAGCGGACATAGCAGCGGCCGCAGCGTTCATCGAAGAGGGCAGCAAGCAGACCTTTGCCGCAGTTTCAGCAGAATTTATCGCAGGCCCGACAAGCAGACATTCAGGATCGAATTTACAACCGGCTTACGCCGACGATAACGCCATGACCTGAAAACAAATAAAGTCCAATAAGCTCTCAAATTTAAGACGGATGCAAGGCTGTGAATGGCTCATACTGTATCGAATGTATTCGTTGGAGGCGAGCTTTGCCCCCAAAGTGAAAGTCTGGTTTGGTGATTCACGGGCCCAGGTCACCAGGTGACCTTCAACTGTCAAAAGTTTACAACAGAGCCCGATGCGGAAGGATTCTAATAAGGCCAAAACTGGCTTTGGATGCAAAAGCCCCACGCAGTCTCTGCGCGGGGCTCTTCAATATCTGATTTTTAACCTAGTTCCCAGCCGAAACCGAACCGATCGACCAGAACATCGTCTCGCCTGATGCGTCGTCGACGCCGTCATTGTCGGTCATCACAAACGCCTCGCCAGAGGGCAGGATGGCCAGACCTTCGATCTTGTCCAGCACATAGCCACCGGTTGAGGTCAGATCGGGCAGCAGGTCGCGGACCTCTTGCTTGCTTACGACGGGGAGTTCACCACCCAGCGGCACAGGCGTCATCTCGGACAGCGGGATGCGATAGACCTTTTTGGTCACTGCGCGGTGGCCGTGCTGGTTGTCGCGCTCGATCACATAGACATGGTCGCCGAAGGCTACGATTTCCGACAGACCAACCCAGCCGGTTTCAGGATCGGCCTTGGGATAGAGAACCGCACCCCATTCTTGGGTCTCCAGATTGTAGGCTACCAGTTTCACGTGGTTTTCCGGATCGTCCTTCCACTCGCGCTGGACGGCCATCCAAAGGGTGTCATCAACCCTGGTGATGCCCTCAAAGCCAAAGCGCTTCTCAACAGCCATCAGCTCGGGCGGCAGGCCGATTTCGCCTTTGCGGTCCTTAATCAAACCATCGGCCGAGACGTGATAAATCGCGTGCGGGATGACCCGGTCGGTGCGGCCTTCAGAGGCGACGTAGAACCCGCCTTCGCCATCCAGCGTGATGCCTTCCAGGTCCAGCTTTTGTGCGGGATTGCCGTCCTGACGGTGGATGCGGATTACGTCCACGATGCGGGCGGGCTGCTGGCTGGGGTCAATCTTGAAGATCGAGGGCTGGAAGCCGTAGAAACTATCATTGACCGCATAAATCATGCCGTTTTCGTCGGCGACCAAACCGGAGAGCGCTCCCCACCCAATCAGCTCATCAGTGCCTTCCGAGGTCAGATGCGGATAGTTGGCGCGGGCGTCTTGATATTCGAAGATGCTGACATGCGCACGCGGGCCGCCATCTTTGATCAGGTCTTTTTCGTTGGCCGAGATCAGCAGGTTGCGCTCGGGAATGGCAACATAGCCTTCCGGGCCAACACCCGAAGGCAGCAACTGTTTAAGCACCGGGTTGGCCGGGTCGGTCGCGTCATAGACACCCACGACCGAGGCGCGCTCGGCGCCCACAAAGATCATCGGTGCACCGCCGAAAGTGGCTGCGGTCACGCTTTCGGGCTCAACGCCTTTGCTGTCCGAGCGTTTGTCGGGGTAGTGGCCGATCTGGATGATAGCTTTCTCGAACTCGGTGCCATTTTCGTAAACGACCGTGCCGTCCTTGTGGAAGATCGTCCAGCCACGCGAACCGCCCTCATAGTCGCCTTCGTTGGCGATGGCGAAGTGACTGTCGTCGATCCACTTCACCGCGTCCGGCTCGCGCAGGCGGCCCGGCTGGCTTTCGGTGAAGATCAGCGCGCCACGCTCGTCGGTGGCGTCGATACCCTCTAGATCCACGCTACCTGCCGAGAAATGGCTGACCACGTTGCCGCCTTTGTCGACAACCGCAATGTGGTTGTTTTCTTGTAAGGTGACGACGGTTTCGCCAAGGCCATTGATGTCAACGAACTCAGGCTCGGGATCGGTCGGGGCAACCTCGGCCAAACCGGTCAGCGAGGCTATCTTCATGCCTGCGCAATCCAGCGCGCCGTCTTTCAGCGGCACCAGCGCCAACGAACCAGCCGGCAGTTGCGGGATGATGCCGTCATTCAGGTCTTCGTCGCGCTCATTTTCAATCGCTACGGCAACAAAGCTACCATCGGGGGCAATGGCGACACTGTCGGGCTGACCGCCCAGATCACAGGCACCAGTCGCCGCCTTGCCCGAAATATCGACTGAGATCAGCTTGCCCGAAGGGGCAGTGTAGCTCTCCGAGGTGTTCACGCCCACAAAGGCCGTCGTGTCAACAATACCAACTGAGGTCGGCTCGCCACCCACTTTCATCGCTCCCAGAGGAGCCGGGTTTGCCGGGTCAGTGATGTCGACCATGCCGATCACGCCCAGCGGGCTGTCGGTGTAGACCAGCACCATACCGTCCGCAGTTGCTGCGATGATCTCGGGCGACGTCTCGCGGGTGGTATCGGCCCCCTCGGCCATGTTCTTGACTACGGGGAAAGACGCAATTCGGTTGAAATTCATCTCTGCCACGGCCTGACCGGTTGTCAGGGCAAAGGCAGATGTCAGGCAGGCAAAGCGCAATGACATCGTTTGGTATCCTCTCTCGCTTGGATGAGAGTGGCATGGCCGTGGTTCATTGCGGTTTTGTGACGGTTCGGAATCAGTTTGATGACAAGCGCAAAAAGGTAAGTCACCACCGTATACGCTGGCCAATTTAAAACCCCTCAGACCAAAGGTTGTGTCGCAAGTTTTCGACATCTTTATCCGAAACGAGATATCCATATCTGATTGTGTCGACAGATCACGCGCTTGCGACCCGAAAATCCATGTCGATTAGCGAGATTGACGGCGATGACTTCGTACTCTTCGCGCATAGATGCGCCAGAGAATTCTCTGGTTGGTTCGTTTGGAACTTTTTGCCAGACGCTGTATGGGAACAAACGTAGCGCCATGGTGCGGACGAAGCACAAGCTTGAAAAGTGAGCCATTTGCCTCGGTTGCGGTTGCTCTGTTCTGCAAGGCAGACACTCGCCGCTATTTAGCGAATGACCGCGCCGAGCCCAATCCACTAATTCTGCATTTCGACTTAACGGCAGCTTTGGATGGACTTTACCGAGCGATAGACGATACCTAGGTGAGAGATTTTTCCATAAAATAGACTTTGTCGCGCCAAGAATGGGGAAAGCCCTCTGGATGTGGCATTGGGACGAAACCAGCCTTCTCATACATTGCGCGCGCATGCGTCAAAAACGTTGCGGATGAGTAGAAAACCCGGGTGTAGCCGTCAGCGGCCATCTGCTCGAACATGTGCTCTAGAAGCTTTCGACCAAGGTGATGGCCGCGACCAGCAGGACTTACGAACATTCGGTTAAATTCAGCGGTTCCTAGACTAGCTTCACTATACATGACGCACCCCATAGGTTTGCTATCAACTGACGCAATCAGAATGCCGCCAAGTGGCCGTTCGTGCAGTTTTGGCAAATTCTTCAGGATCGCCTCAAAGCTGACAGGGTCCATCGGATGGTCGTCACCCCGAGGCCAATCAGTTGGATAGTTTTCCCAGTGCCAATCCAACCATTCGCGGCATAGCGCACGAGCGGCTTCAATGTCTTCTCCATTGCTGGCCAGCCGAATTGCAATTTCTGTCACGCTCAACCCTCTACTCTCAAGAGGAATTTTCAATATTTTTTATTGTGAAGCAATGGCCCAAGAACCAGAAACGGACTTTGGTGCGGATGCGGCGAAAGACTGGTTTGTCCGCAAAGAATCCAAGGCACTCATAGTGATTTTGTGCTGCGCGCGCACGCAGCGGGAAAATTGCTACGCCTGCGTGGCCCTCGACGCTGCTATGCAGCGGAAAACCTGCCATTCGTTCGTAGTGCGGCGAGCACCCAGAGGGCGAGGATAAAGTCGCGGGACAAAGCTGACTTCTTTCGGATTAAAAAAATCAATAAATGTGGTCACACTGGAAACTCAATCTTTCAGAACCACGCCACATCGCAACTAACTTCATTGAGATGTCCGCCGCTCTTTTTCCGGCCAGAATTCATCCACCACGACATATGCGATGATTACAAAGAAGGCGGCGCTGGCAACTTGCAAAACTCGAGTGATGCTCTTGACGTCAGCCTCGTCTGAAAACGGTGCAACCGACCCGCCGTATACAATCAGAGCCGTTGTAATAGCGGAGCCGGCGGCGGCGGCGAGCGGGACTTTTGACTTTCCAAGTGCTCCGAGTGTTAGGCAAAAGAAAAAACACAGCATAATGGGGGTTAGAATTACAGGAGCTATTACGTTTATTTCATAACAAATGATGGATACAGCCGCCCCAAGAAGGTTTGCCGTCAGCATAGCTTTTGCAACTGTTTTGCCTGCAGCGGGCATTGCCGCAAGCTGCTGGCTCAGCAGAGCGACAAAAAACAGAACCAGTAGTGCAGATGCGCCGGAAACAAAAAACGCCAAGGCAAACGGCACTGTTACAAGCGACATCCTGACTATTCGGCGATGTGGGTCGAAGTTCGGCGACGATGCGGCCTTCTTTTGAGCGGGCGTTTGAGGTTCAGCGGGTATCAACACGAACATTAGTGTCGATACAAAGCCTGCAAACAGCAGGTTCAAAGGTATCCAATACACGAGCACCAAGGCCAGATCCTGTGATTGCAAAACCAAGTTCGGGATCATCAGTGCACCCATCAGGGCAATGACACCCGGTAAAACTCCGGCTCCGGAAACCGACCACATGAAAGACAGGATTATTCCAATGGCCACCAGAATAAGAAAAACAAGAGGATATGGTGAGAAGATTGACGACACCAGGAACGAAATGAACATCAATCCAATCGAAAAAACAAACAGCTTAGCAAATGCTGCCAGAGGCAATGCGGCTGGCGCCTGCAAAAACAGTGCGGTGAACACCGCCCCAACGACGGCAAGTGGCCAGCCAAGAAACAAGCCCAAGGAAAAGACGCCGGTAACACCCACCGCAAGCCGGGCGACAGAGCGTTGGTCCTCAGTACGCATAGGACAGTATTGAAACCACGCGGATGTAGGTGCGGCCTACGAGATTCAGCAACGAGTTGTCACTTAGATACATGATCACATCGGCCTGCCCGTTTAACTGAAAGCGAAGATCATCTTCGGCACTTCCAGCTTCATAGCCGGGTAAAACAATCCTGACTGGGAACCTTTCCGGCTCCCGCAAAAATCCCTTGGTGCTTGGCGGGCTCGCCAATTGCCCCGGCTCATCACCGCCACTCAAAGAAACAGCAGCACTAAAGCTCTCAATGACGCCCGGAACAATCTTACCTGGATGCATATCCAACACCACATCAACCGGAGACCCTATTGAAGCTCTTCCCAGGTTGTTCTCTGTAAAATACGCTTCGATCCAGACGTCAGTTGCATCCAGAAACGTCAAAAGATCCTGGCCGGATCGCGCATACGTTCCGGGGGCTATCAGCAGATTAGAGATGACGCCTGTCGCCGGGGCACGCAGTTCGGTCCATTCAAGGTTCAGTTCCGCATCCGCCAAGGCCGCCAATGCGCGCTGGATTTTCGGGTTATCAATCCCATCGTCACCAAGCCTTTGCTTTGCTTTTTCCAGATCAGCTTGTGCGTTCTCAAAGTTTGCCTCAGATTCTGCCAGTTGTCCTCGTGCGTCATCGGCCTTTGAGACGGCAATCAACCCTTTCTTTTCAAGCGCAAACACACGTTCCGTCTGAATGCGCATTGTGTCCAGATCGCTCTGGGCCCTTGCGAGTTTGGCTTGTGCTGCACTTACCTCTGCCGAAGACGCACCCACCTCTTGGGTCGCCGCTTCGAGATCAGCTTCCGCCTTTGAACGCTCAATTTCGTAGGGCCTCGAATCTATTCGAACCAGAACATCACCTGCCGAAACGACTTGGCCGTTTTCTACCAAGACTTCCGTTACCGTTCCGGTCACCTGAGGCACGATTTGGGTGGCCACAGCTTTTACTCTGGCGTTACCGGTAAATGGCGTTTTCCGATCAGCGACCAGGTACCAAACAAGAAAAATCAGAATGACAGCCAGGGTGGTCCAAATCGTCTTCCTCATTTCGCTGCACCTTCTGCAGCGCCCTCGGCTTCGGGCGAGACATCAATCCAAACCTTGAAGAGCTCATAGAAGACAGCAAAGAGAACCGGCCCCATAAAGACACCGATCAAACCATACGCCATCATACCTCCGAGAACACCGATGAGGATGACCAACATGGGTGTCTCAAGGCCTTTTGAAATGAACACGGGCCTTAGGAAACTGTCCATTATCATGACGGGAACGGCCAATACGGTGAAAACCAAAGCAGTTCCGCCGGACATGGAACTCCATGCGTAGATAATTACCGGTATTAGAACCAATCCAGGCCCGATTTGGATAATCGAGAGTATCAGGCAGATGAATGCCAGAGTGGCGGCCGAAGAAATCCCGAACAAAGCCAACAGTATCCAAACGAAGACAGCCTGAATGGCTGCCACGCCGATCACGCCCTTTGTCACGTTCCGGATCGTTGCGCCTGCAAGCGTTACGAATTCACCGCCGCGTGGTGCGAAGACACGGTTGGCAAAGCGCTGAAGGCCCTGGACCAAACTTGGCCCGGGGCTGAACAAAGCCCCCATAATCAATACGGACAGAGCTAAGCCAAGCAGCCCGATTCCGATGCCCAGCACCTTTCCGAAGAGCGATTTGGTGATCTCAAGGATTTGTGTGCCATATTTCGCAAGCGCGCCGTCAAGATTGCGCTCAAACATTCCCCAGACTTCGGCAATTTTGTCTCCGACCAAAGGCAATTCCTTGAGACCCTCGGGCGCAGGTGGGACCTTCAACTCACCTTTGTCTGCTTGTTCCGCGAATTCAGACCCAAGTTCTGCGGCACCGGACACCGCGGTAGCGACTGGTCCGAGGGTCAGAACAAGGCCCAACAAAACCAAGATCGTCGTGGCAAGTTTTTTCCGTCCTCCCAGTTTAGACTGAAGCCAATCAAATGCCGGGTAAAGCGCCACACAGAGGATCGTTGCCCAGATAACCACGCTCGCAAGCGGGGCCACCATGACCAGGGCGCTGTAGAGGAATAGTCCGAGAAAGAGCAATCGTATCGCTAGATCGACAATCTTTGCGTCCTGTGTCTTTTCCATTCCATCCCTCCATATGCTTTTCGAATGTTACACTCAAAAAACATAATATGTATATTTTTTTGAATTTTAGTGATCATCTATTAGCTTGAAGATACAAATGAATCCGGGCCACGGCTTGAGAGGCCCAGTCAAACCAATGCCTGGGCATGAACTCGATTTGGCCAAATTGGGATAATCTATTTGTCGGCTTTTTTGTCGTCTTGGGACAAGATTGTATCTGCAACTGTGGTCGCCGCGGTCACGAAGACACCGAGACCTACAATGATGTATACCATTGTGAAGATTTTCCCTGCCGCGGTTTCAGGTGAGAAGTCACCAAACCCCACGGTCGAAATTGTCACCACAGAAAAGTAGATTGAGTCGAGCCAACTCCAACCTTCGACAAAGTGGTAAAAGATCGAGGCCCATAAAATCATTCCAATTGTGAAAGCAAGAATGCCTTTCACTCTACCGTCTTTGAAAGCGACGCCTATCCCTCTTGTTATTCTGGTAAGTGAGTTCATCGTGTCCTCGTCGATTAAAGAATTCATATATAGCAGTAATTAGATGAATGTGGGAAATAGATGGATTTTACTGCTTTTAGTTTGGAAGATGAGTCCAGCCGCCATAGCCAAAGCTCGCGCAACTGTCCGTTTCTGGCTATTGAGAAGGTGCTGTCAGACAAATTCGAACCAGTCTCAGCTAGGCCAGTAGAGCTGCCCTTTATTCGGCGCAAAGACAGCGCCACTCGGCAAGAGCAGCGGTGCGCGTCAGCTTGAAGGTGTCTCGGCTGGTTAGCGGTCTTTTCTGGTTGAAGTGGTTGTAGACGGAGGAATGGACGGAGGCGAATTTCTGCAAACTTCGCATTCTCCTGAAACGTTGCATGGCGCGTTCTCTTCGTCTGAAAGGCAGGTGCGAATTCTCAGCGCGGTTGTTGAGCCACCTGCCCGTCTTTTGTGTTTCGAGCGCGCCCAGCTCTCTGAGCGCGGCTCTGTATGAGGCGAAGCGATCCGTGACGACGGTTTCCGCTTTGCCGTGCCGCTTCATCAATTTCTTAAGGAATTTCAGTGCTGCAGCTTTGTTTCGACGTTTGGTGACAACGGCTTCCAGTACCTCGCCTTCTTGATCGACGGCCCGCCAGAGGTAGTGTCTCTTGCCATTCACCTTCACAAAAACTTCGTCCACGTGCCACTTCCATTTCGAAAATGCCCGCAGTTGCTGGACTCGCTTCCGCCTTATCTCTGATGCAAACATCGGACCGAACCTGTTCCACCAGTACCGGACAGTTTCGTGGCTTACATCGATGCCTCGCTCATGAAGCAGATCTTCGACATTCCGAAGCGAGAGCGGGAAACGGATGTACAGCATCAAAGCAAGGCGGAAGATCTCGGGACTGGTCTTAAAGTATTTGAAAGAGGCAGGTTTGGTCATATGCAAAAGCTACGCAACCGCCCTGCCCCGCTCAAGCAATGTTCTTCTGACAAGACCGCCGCCTGCGCCAGCCAGAGTTCCTGACGCCCGATATCAAGGCATTCGGAATAGCCGTCCATCGTGATATCCCAATAATGTATACCATAGTATGCCTAATGAGAATTGCCATTTCAACTGCCGTTCCACTCAGATTCCGGCACATATACATGCCCATCCGCCAATTTACGCGCAGTCCTCACCAGACCGGCAGAAATTACGTTGAACTCCCCATCGTTCGAGAAGTCCACCAGAACGTCGATCTTGCCCGAGGCGTGCTCCAACACAACTTCAGCCGGGCTTGAATCCGGGCGATCAAGCAACCCGTCTGCGACGGTTCCGGGCGTCAAAGCGCAAGATGCCATGCATTGCGCACCCGTAACGGCCATTGTCGGGTGAGTTTTCCATGGCATGAAATACCGAACTGCAAGGGTACCACCCTCTCTTGCAGGTGCCATCAGGCCGAATTTAGGAGTTACCGATTTCGATACGTCCCCCATACCCATCAGTTCCCCGGCTTCGATCCGCACTGCCTCCATCCGGTCGAAGAAAACCCGGTTGGCATTCAGCTCTTCGGCGCTTTCATACCCTGTCAGTCCGAAATCCGCTGCCCGGGCTATGGCCATCGGCATAGCGACATCTATGCAAGTCAGCTCGATCCCCTGCACTGTATCGCGCAAGTTTCCTGTGGGTAGAAATGAACCTGTCGCCGAGCCCACAACGCCCATAAAGTTCAGTTGCACGGGTGCAGAATGACCGGGAACCCCCGCGATTTCCGCATCGCCCTCGTAGACCAACTCTCCGCCTGGGGTCTGCACTTTGGCAACGACACGAGCGCCTGTATTGACGGCGCGAATGCGGATTTCGGTCTCATCGCCGTTGGGCTGAAGCATTCCCATTTCGATCGCAGCTGGACCAACTCCTGAGAGGATGTTTCCGCAGGTGGGTTTAAAATCGACCAGCTTCTCATCAACAGAAACCTGCGCGAAGAAATAGTCGATATCGGCCCATTCGTCCTCGCTGACTGAAAGCATCGCCACTTTGGTCGTCACTGCGTTACCACCACCGATCCCGTCGATATTGAGCGCTTGTCCGGCCCCGAGGGCAGCGACCAGCACATCAGCCAGCGTGCCCCTGTCTTCAGGCAGATCAGAGCGCCGAAAATAAGGCCCTCGGGAAGTGCCGCCGCGCATGAAAACATATGGGATTGCTGTCTGGGTCATTGCGAACCCTCCTTTACAAACCGTTGAAATTTCTGATTTCAGCGCTGCCCGGCCCGCCAGATTGGCAGGCCGGGCAACCGTGGAGCGCCTACTTGAGTGGCCATGGCAGGTTCACCATGCCCTGCAACAAGCCCGGCGGGAAATCCCGGTTCAAAGCGCCAGCCATGAAGCACATGAAACCGATGCCGCAGGCCGTCAGGAGAAGCGTCATCTGCCAGCTTGACCCGGCGCGAATGCGGAAGAATGCGATCAGGAACCCAATCAAGGCGAGGATGAACCCCACAACCCAAGTGGCCGCGATCAGACCTGCAAACCACGCGAGCGTTGACCATAGTCCATGTGGCGCGCTCGCATCCTCACCGGCGAGTTCCTTGTCAGCAAAGATCGCGTCCCCCTCGGGTCGCCGCATCATCTGGATCAACAGAATGACGCAGCAGAACAGCGACACGCTGCCAATCACGAGCGGGATGATTTTGTCGGTCATGTTGTAGTCAGGGATCATGTTGGCATTGACCAACGCTACGATCAGATAGGCCATGATCACCAACAGGAAGATCAGCGGCGCGCGCTTACTGCCGGATTTGACCTCACCTTCGGCCATGATCATCTTGGCTTGACGAATGCCTAGAATGACCGAAACTACCGTGACCACTATCAGTACAATAACGATCGGGCTGAAGACGTACTCCATGCCTTCGCCAAAGCTTTTGCGGAAGCGGAAAGAGGCAATCTGGAACGCCTGGTTGGTGAATTTCTCTACCGGGTTCGACAGCACGAACCCAATCAGAAAGGCCGGGCGCGACCAGTCGAAACGGCGCAGGAAAATGCCGATCAGGCCGATGACAAACAGGGCCAGAAGGTCTTCGAAGTTTTGGCCGGACTGGAAAGCCGCAAAGCTGATCAGCATGAACAGAAACGGCGCCAGATAGGTGAAACGAATTGTCGTCAGCTTGGCGATCCCACCCGAGGCTGCAATACACAGGATGGTGCCCACCACGTTGGCGAGAGCCAGCAGCCAGACAATCGAATAGGTGATGTCGAGATTATCCTTGAGCATGCTAGGACCAACCTCGATATCGCCGGATCCCAACAGTGCAACAGCGCCGATAAAGATCGCCATCGAACCCGAGCCGGGGATACCAAACAGTAGCGTTGGGACGAGCCCCCCGCCCTCTTTGGCGTTGTTCGAGCTTTCCGGCCCAATGACGCCACGCACTTCGCCCTTGCCGAAGTTGCTTTTGTCTTTGGTCGACTGAACCGAATGACCATAGGCAATCCAGTCAACAACCGAGCCACCAAGCCCGGGAATGACACCTACAACCACGCCAATGATCGAACAGCGGACCGACAACCAGATGTTCGCAGCCCAGTCTTTGACGCCATCCAGCCAACCAGCTCCCAGCGAGGCTCCCTTGGCAATCGACCGGTCTTGTCGCAACAGCGAGACGATTTCGGGTATCGCAAAGATACCCAAACCAACGATGACCAACTTCAGACCATCGGTCAGGTAAGGAATGTCATAAGTCGCCATGCGCAGCGAACCGCCAGCGTCCGCCTCGCCAATCGTACCGACCATCAAGCCCAGCCCTGCGGCGGCGACACCCTTCAGCGGGATACGTCCGGCGAGAATGGCTACCATCGACAAACCAAGAATGGTGATCATCAGCATCTCGGGCAGACCGAATGCTAGAACGATGGGCCGCGCGACCAAGATGAACATGGTCAGAAAAGTTGCGCCGACCAAACCGCCAAACAGCGATGAGGCAAAGGCCGCTGACAATGCCCGCGCGGCCTCACCCTTTTTCGCCATCGGGAAGCCGTCCAGCACCGTGGCCTGCGAGGCAGAGCTACCGGGGATGCCCATAAGAACTGATGCGAAGGTGTCAGAAGTCGGAACAACGGCAACCATCCCGATCATCAGCGCCAACCCAAGGATAGGGTCCATGCCGAACATGAAAGGCAGCAATAAGGACAGACCTGCAATACCGCCAAGCCCTGGGAAAACACCTACGGCCAGTCCCATAACGACGCCGAGAACAAGATACCCCAGAACAATAGGTTGCAGGATCAGACCCCACGCGTCACTGAGCGCGGGAACAGCGGTGGCGAAAACCTCCATAACGGCCGCCTTTCATAAATTGTCTTGTGATTGGAAAAGCGCGTGCCCGACATTAGGGCACGCGCAGTGGTGTCTAGGCTTAATTCAACTCGACACCGTAGGCTTCTTTGAGCCAATTCAGAACGTAGGCTTTGGCGTTGTCGTCGACGTTTGTCGCGGTTTGCAGCGCCGCTTTAGAGCCGTCACCTACGAACACCGGGTATTTGCCCACGCGCTTCGAGGAGATGTCGGCAAAATCGCTGCGCTCGGTTACAGCCTGGAACGCTGCTGTGTATGCGTCGACCACTTCCTGAGGTGTATCACCCGGCAGGAACGCCAGCTTCTGAACCGGGAAGCCGGCTACAAAGAATGCTTTCCACGCATCCCATGCCTCACCGCTGGTTTCACAGCCATCGGTGGCTTCACATACTTCCTTAAATGTCGGGATATCCGGGAAGGTCGGGTCACGGACGATATTACCATCCGCATCCAGCGCCCCCCAAGTCATCATCGGCACAGCCTGACCGGATTCAACCAGCGGGGCCGATCCACCCAGATAGCCGGACGAGGTCTGATAATCGATGTTGGCTTCACCGCGCTCGAACATCAGACGACCATCGCCACGGCCTTTGATGCCAAAAACAGGTTCAACATTCATGCCCAGCATTTGCCATGCCAGCAGCGGCACAAGGTCAAGGCGTGTCGCGCCCTGTGAACCGTAAATGAAGTTGGTGTCTTTTAGCGCGTTCGCGGAGCCATCAAACTTTGCTCCGTCTTCGGCGTTCAGATAGGCAACACCGCCGGTTCCCGACGCCATAACTGGAATCCAGTCGTTATATTCATAGCGCACGCGGGGATCGCTCAGCAGATACGGGAATTGAGTTGAACCGGAGGTGCCAAACAGCAGCGTTCCATCATCATGGCTCTGCTCCTGGAACCAGTTTGCGCCTTTGGTTGAACCAGCGCCCGGCATAAATTTTACGACCACTGTAGGTTGACCCGGTAGAGCTTCCGACAGAAGCGGCGCAAAGAAGTTGGCCCACTTTGCAGACCCCCCCGTTTCCGAGAACGGGATCACCCATTCAACGGTCTTGCCCGAGAAATCGACCTCGGCAGCGGCAGGTGCGGCGATACCGGCGGCGGCGATCAGCCCCACGACGGCGCGACGGGTGAAATAGGAAATGGTCATTGGTTCCTCCCTGTTGACCAGACAACCACGCTAGCGCCCTCTGCGCCACCGAGATCGCAAATAGAACTGTGGGGTTGATTCCCCCTCCCATCTGGCAATCATGGAGCGCCAACCTTGCGCGAAACTTGCAGGAGCACGAATGCGGATCGTCATCGTCGAGGATAATGAGACCCTTGCCAACGCCATTGCCTATCGCCTGCGGGATCGGGGTCATGCAGCAGAAGTGCTTGTGGATGGCGATGAGGCTGAATTGTATCTCGCGCAAGAGGGCGCGGACCTAGTTGTTCTGGACATCAATTTACCCGGACAGTCTGGTCTGGAGATTCTAAAGTCTCTTCGCAATCGTGGCGACGGAGTGCCGGTGATCTTACTCACGGCACGTGCCGAAACACGCGACCGCGTTTCCGGGTTGGATATGGGTGCCGATGATTATCTGGTTAAGCCATTTGAAATGGACGAGTTGGAAGCACGTATCCGGGCGCTTTCTCGACGCAAAGATCTCGACTACGGAGCAAAGGAGAACATCGGTGGTCTGGAATTCGACCGCGCCGCACGTCAGGTCAGTGTGCAAGGAGAAGTAATGGATATTCCGCGGCGGGAAATCGCGGTGCTTGAATGTTTGCTAGAACGCCGCGGCAGGATTGTTCCCAAAAGCCAATTGACCGATTACGTCTATGGCGTGGGTGCCGATGTGGAAGCCTCGGCCGTTGAGCCTCATGTATCTCGGCTGAGAAAACGTCTTCAAGATCTCGGTATTAGAATTAAGACAGCCCGTGGTCTGGGATATCTGCTTGAGGTGCAGAAGTGATCAATCACGGCTCGCTCAGGTTAAGACTTTTCATTCTTATCCTAACCCCCTTGGTGCTAATTGCCGCTCTGCTTGGTCTTTGGCGCTTTATGATTGCGCAGAATACGGCTCAGGAATTGTTCGACGACAGCCTGTTATCTGCTGGCCTGGCCATATCGCGAGATGTTGCGATTTCAGGAGGTGACGCGCTGTCACCAACGACACGCAGCATGATCCGCGACGCGTCGGGCGGAGAGATATTTTATCACGTTACGGGCCCCGGCGGCATTTACGTGACGGGCTATGCCTACCCTCCGGCAGCCACCACCCCATCTGCTCAAGAGGCGTACAAACCGCAGTTTTTCGAAGCGCTCTACCGCCAAGAACCAGTGCGCGTTCTCAAGATGACGGAACGCGTGACCATAGAAAATCTAATCGGAGATGCGACGGTTACCGTCTGGCAACGTATGGCGGATCGCAATGCGTTTGCGAATGAACTGTCAATCCGCGCAGGAATTCTCATGGGAGTTCTGCTGGCCACCCTCGCAATTGTGGTGTGGTTCGGCGTTGCTCGTGGCCTTAGGCCATTGTTGGATTTGCAGGACGCAATTGACCTGCGTTCACCGGATGACCTTAGTGAGATTAAGCGCCCTGTCCCAGTCGAAGTTCAAGGAGTTGTCAGAACCCTGAACCGGCTTTTTGGGCAGGTGGAAAAAAGTATCAACGCCCATCAAGTGTTTATATCCGAAGCTGCACATCAGCTGCGGAATCCAGCGGCCGCCGTGCAGTCGATGGCCGAAGCGCTGCAGGACGCGAAAACGGATGTCGATCGAGAAAAACGCATCTCAGAGCTTGTGGCGGCTGCAAAAAACTCAGCGACGGTGGCTGAACAGCTGTTATCACTTGAAAGGCTCAGGCAGCCGACGCACCAAGACCAAATGGATAAAATTGACTTCCGCTCGGTCGTGGAAGAGGCCTGCGCGGAGATGGGAGTTCACATCCTCGCAAAGGGTATCGAGTTTGATGTCACGATACCTGAGACGGCGGTCAAGGTATTCGGCGACCGGGTCTTTCTGATTGAGGCTCTAAAGAACCTGTTGGACAACGCAGTCAAACACGGTGGCACAATGTTGAGCCAAATTTCAGTTGTGCTGCGGTGTGACGGAAAATACGTCAACCTTACTGTGACCGATGATGGTGTTGGCCTTTCGCCAGACCAACGCGAAGCGGCATTCAATCGGTTTTCTCAATTGGAGTATTCAGAGGGCAGCGGATT
Organism: Ruegeria sp. BI11; assembly: GCF_056538005.1. Classification (NCBI taxonomy): domain Bacteria; kingdom Pseudomonadati; phylum Pseudomonadota; class Alphaproteobacteria; order Rhodobacterales; family Roseobacteraceae; genus Ruegeria; species Ruegeria sp. BI11. The sequence continues at coordinate 213,188 of NZ_JBQFSM010000002.1, forward strand.
GGGGCTGTCAATCGTCTCTGCAGTGGCGGAGCGCCACGGAGGAATGGTCGAAATCAACCCAGTCGAAAGAGGAGCGAGAATTACGCTTGAGCTTCCCATAGTCCTGTAAGCTGTTTCTAATTTCACTCGGAACCCAAAACCAGTCAAAGTCAACGCGAGTTTTTGCGGTTGCCGCGAAAGTCAGTTTTTCGCCCTGAGCGACGAACGCAGCTCTCAAAATCTGTATCTATGTCGTCTTCAGGGCTCTCTGCGGACCTCGGAGGCAGCGCGCCATCCTCTGATATGGTGCCTCGTCAAGGTCGGGTTGTCGCTTTGGGAGAGCATGGCGGATCGGAGGATCAGTCATGGAAACACCAAACCTACCGGCCATTCGCGCGCTTCACCCTGCTTGGAACAAAGGACGTATCGTTAGCCAGAAAAGACCGCTGAAGCCAAACCACGTCTGGGCGATCCGAGTCCGACTTGAACTGGCCGAGAACCATCGCGACCTCGCGCTGTTCAATATGGCAATCGACAGCAAACTTCACGGCTGTGATCTTGTGAGGATGAAAGTCGTCGACGTGATGGCATCAGGACAGATCAAAGAGCGTGCCTCCGTACTTCAAAGCAAACTCAGAAACCAGTCCGCTTCGAGATTTCCGAGGGCACGCGGGCTTCAGTCGAATAGTGGATGGGGGATGAACTCATGGTTGTCTCGGAGTATATTTGGCCTGGCCGCTTCCGTGAGCGCCTGCACATTTCAACACGCCAATATTCGCGGATCGTCCGCGATTGGGTCACATCCATTGGCCTTGAGGCAAGCGCATACGAAACGCATTCAATACGGCGTACCAAAGTAACCCAGATCTAAAAGAAGACTGGCAACCTGCGCGCCGCGCAGTTGCTTCTTGGACATACGAAGATGGACAATACAGTTAGATATCTTGGCGTTGAACTTGAAGACGCTCTAACTATTGCCGAAGCCATTGAAATTTGTGCAGTTGGGTCACTTTCACGGGCGGCCCAGAGCCGACATCCAGCGGTAGGTCGCGATGCTGCGGACGCAGTTCTCATTTCCGACATTCGCCGCGACTGCCAAACCCCGATCTGGGCAACCTTACAATTGGCAACAAAGCTGCTGTTTTTCGCAACTCTGCTAGTGGTCGCTTTGGTGAAAATCTTGGATACAGGATGTAGATTCAGCGTTGAAACTCACCATCAGACAACTCTCGAACGCAGTCCAGCAAGGCGGTCGAGTATCGAGATGTTTCGTCTTCCAGCCGAAACAACGGCACGGATACGCTGACTGCGGCAATTGGCTGGGCGTATTCATCGAGGATGGGCGCGCCAAAACATGCTATACCGGTTTCGTTCTCCTGACTGTCAAAAACGAACCCCTTCGCACGGCATTGATTTATCTGCGCGCGCAATTTGATTGGATCAGTGGTTGTGAACGGGGTGATCGGCTCCAGAGTCGCATTTTCCAGGAAGGCGGCGAGCTTTTCTTCGGGCAAAGCCGAAAGGTAGGCTTTGCCGACTCCGCTGGAGTGAAGCGGGACAAACGTGCCTACGGTCGAGTTCATGCGCACTGTCTCAAGGCTTTCGATCTTGTCGATATAAACAAGCCCCTCACCACTTGGCACGGCGAGATGTACTGTTTCGCCGGTCTGATCCCTGACGCGAACCAAGGCATCCCGCGCCCTGTCACGAATGTCAGACTTGGCCAGCGCAGAACGGGCAAGATTGATCAGGCGCGGGCCGGGTTTGTAGCTTTTGTCCTTTAACTGCACGATCAGCCCTTCGAACTCCAAGCCATTTAACAACCGGTAGAGAGTTGGGCGCGTAAAGGCGCATTCTTCCAGGAGCTCGGCCAGAGTTGGCGGGTTTTTGCAGTCGCAAATATGCTGCAACAATCCAATGCTGCGTGCAAAGCTTTGGGTTCCCTGGACCTGTTTTGCCATTCCCACCTCTCCGATTGACGGGGCGTATTGGCTGTGTATATTCCATATATTGGTCAGTTTGTCCATAATGTGGATTAAAAAAACTGATCGCAATGGGTAGGAGCCGAAATGCCACTGACCGAAACCGACGAAAATCCGCGCGTGCCATACAAGCATCCGATCCCGCAGGATGCCTTGCCCGAGATTGTGATCCCTGACGCGCTGGCCGAAGATGATCCGCGCATGTGGGTACAACAGGCTGAGCACGTGTTTTTCCGCCCGCTCTGCCTGAATGTCTCGCAAGGCTACTGGATGAACTTGCTGAAAGTCACCAAGTCCGGTGTTTTGTCGCGCCACCGCCATCCAAACGCGGTGCATGGTTTTGTTATGAAAGGGCGTTGGCATTACCTGGAGCATGATTGGTTTGCCGAAGAGGGCAGTTATGTATTCGAACCGCCCGGAGAGACCCACACCCTTGTTGTGCCCGATGATGTTGAGGAAATGATCACCTATTTTCAGGTTAACGGGGTGATGTACTACTGCGATCCCGACGGAAATCACCTGGGCTATGAGGACGTGTTCACTAAGATCGATATGTGCCGTGCGCATTTCGAAAAGGTTGGCCTAGGCGCTGACTACGTGAAGAATTTTATCCGGTAAGACATCATGAGCAATGTAACCTATGACTTCGCAGGCCGCACCGCCGTTATTACCGGCGGGGCAGCCGGGATCGGAGCCGAAATCGCACGCTACTTTGCGGCTGCCGGCGCCAACGTGGCGATCTGGGATCTTTCAGAACCAAATGACGCCCCCGAGGGTGCAATCGCTTGTAAAGTAGATATCAGCCAACCAGACCAGATCGCCGCGGGTGTTGCAGAGACCAGAAAAGCCTTCGGTGGCATCGATTTTCTGTCGCACAATGCGGGTTTCGCGGGTCCAACACTTCCGGTCGTGGAAAATGATCCGGCGGTCTGGGCCCGCGTAATTGAGGTCAATCTGACCGGGACTTTTTACTTGGCTCATGCTATCGTTCCCGTGATGCAAGAGGCTGGCTTTGGCCGGATCGTCAATATGGCCTCGCTTGCAGGCAAAGAAGGCACGCCTAACGCCTCGGCCTATTCGGCGTCCAAAGCAGGTGTCATTGGTTTTACCAAGTCGCTTGCCAAGGAACTGGCGCAGACTGATATTCGCGTCAATTGCATCGCTCCCGCTGCCATCAAGACGGCGATTCTGGATCAGATGACGCCAGATTTCGTGCAAATCATGATCGACAAATCCCCAATGAAACGCCTCGGCTGGGTTGAAGAGGCCGCGCGCATGGTGATGTGGCTGAGTTCCGAAGATTGCACATTTAACACTGGCGCAGTCTTTGATCTCTCAGGAGGAAGAGCGACCTATTGATGGCGCAGATTCGCAATTTTACGCCAGGCCCCGTGGAAGTGGCTGCAAATGTGTTGGCGGCGCAACTCGGTCCCCAGGGCCTGCATGTTGGTCCTGAGTTTTCGCAAGCCTATGTACGCGCGACTGAAAATCTGAAGACTGTATTTGGAACCAGCGGGTATGTCGGGATCATACCAGGCTCTGGCACATTGGCCAATGAAATGGCGATCCGGGCGATGCTGGACGAGAGACAGACAGCATTGATCCTGGATGCGGGCTATTTCAGCAATATCCTGAAAAAATCTGTTGAAGGCTGTGGGGCGACTGCCGTGTTGATGCCTGTCCACGAAGGTCAGCCCGCGGACCCAGAGGCCGTGCGTGCGGCGCTGTCACAACAGAAATACGACCTCCTCTGTTTTACCCATGTAGAAACCTCGACCGGATTGCAGCAACCGGTCGAAGCCCTCGCCAAAGTCGCCTCAGAGGCGGGCCTTCCCGTCATGGTCGATAGTGTCAGCGCACTTGGCACATCTCCTGCGCAAATGGATGACTGGGGGGTGTCGGTGATGACGTCGGCCTCGCAGAAAGGGTTGGGCTCTGTACCGGGGATCGGGTTAATTGCCGTAGCAGATGAGGCTTGGGAGCGGATCGAAGCGAAGCAGTCTCAGCGCGGTGGCTTCACGGATGTAATACGGTGGCGGGATCAATACGACATCGCAAGGGACTGGCATCCAATCCTGACGACCATGCCCGTGGCGGTCGTTCATGCGCTGGACGTCGCGCTGGATGGCATGCTGAAAGAAGGGTTGAACACCCGCTACGCCCGTCACGCTGAGGCGCGCGATTTCATATGCAACGGTATGAAACGTCTCGGTCTGGGAATGCAGATCCAATTAAACGCCCGCGCCGCAGGGGTCACCGCGATCAAAACCGGCGACCGCTTCGCGTCATCCGAACTAGTGACCTTTCTGATCGCCGAACATCAAATCCGCATTGCCGGAGGTTTTGGAGCAAATAGAGAAGAAGTGTTCCGAGTGGCGCATATGGGCGAAAACGCACAGATCGAAGCAATGAAATCTGTGATTTTGGGCATCGAGAGCTTTTTGATCCGTTAGGCTTAGGGTCGACATAAAAATCAGCCAAAGCCTCTTTGCCCTTCCATGATGCACACTGCAGCCGTTATTCACACACCCCGCAGCGTTGGTTGCTCTGGGCCCGTTACGGTTATCGAGTACATTGCAGAATCGACCGAAAGGTCGACCCGGGCGATTGATAGCGACAGCCCTTTACCGACATTCGATATTTTTTAGATGTTACTAGTCGACTTACCGAAAGCCGCCATTCGTGCACAGAGCAGCATTTTGAGTTGCATAGCGACAGCAATGCCTGAAAAGTGCTGTTCGAAGAAGTAAAAGCACAAACGGACTGGTGAACAAGAAGCCTCGTCAACGCTCTTGCAGCAATGCTCACTTGATAGGATATGAAGTGAGTAGTTAACCGGCTGGCATGCCACTCCGTGAAACAGTATAAGACGTTTCTTGCGCAACAAGACAGGGATCGTGGGTCACCGCCATGAGGTCATTATCGAACCCCGCCGTGGCAGTCGAAAAGGTTGTCCGCCCGAAGGTCCGTGAGTACTTTATGGACCGGCGGGCCGAGGTAGATATGTTTGTGGCAAGGCATTTCACCTGGCCCGGAACACTTCTCCTTCACCGGTCGGCGCTCGGTTGGGACATCCTGCGCGCCCCGATGAATGTGATGCTATCGCCGATCCTGGTGCTGACGCGGATCGCGGCATATCTTTGCCGCCGTGCCCGGTGGCATGGCGGCTCGGACTGGCTGGCCTCAAGGCGGATCCTGTTGCACACCACTGTTGCGCGCAGGGTCGAGGCCTGCGTCGTGACCGATCTTCTGCAACTGTCCTTGGCGCAAGGGGCTACGGCTCGTAGTCCGGACGCGCTTTCGCGCGCCATCCTTGCTGCACCGAAGTTTCGCGAAATGATCCGAAAACGTGAGAGCTCGGCAGATGCGGAGGCTCTCAGCCATCGAATGGCGGGTGCGATTTCCGAGTATGCAGCAACTCGGTCTGCTGTTGCCGAGATGACTACTGTGCTCTGTGCGCTTGTTGTCGGAGCACTGGTCTTTCAGGCGCTTACACCGGGCATGATCTCGATGGCGCCGGGCGTTGCTGATGCTATGGCAAGCACCAATGCCATCACGGAGTTTCCACTGGGTCAGACAATTGGTGGGATTTGGTACGGTTTTTTCCCGACGGACGCATCGCCCTGGCTTACCACCGTCACCATGGTGGGGCTTGTCATGATCGGATCGGTTTTCGCCGCGTTCGCAGGTGTGTTTGCCGACCCCGTTCAGAGTCGCTTTGGCATTCATCGCCGCCGCCTTCTTCGTCTGATCGATACGCTCGAGGTCGAACTTACAGGACTAGGACAGAGCCCCTTCGTCGCGCGTGAGCATTTCTACGCCCGGCTTTTGGACCTCTGGGATGCTGGTGCGGGTTTACTCCGTGTCTTCCGGAACTGACGCGCAGACTTGGAGGCGAGCCTCGGCCCAAACCGGTCACTGGCCAAAGGTTCACACCGCTGCGGAGCGATCCGTCAGGCCGGATGTTCGCTGCGAAAGCAACGTCGGCAGTCTAGCGAACCTAAAGACTGTCTCTCAGTTCGATTGGCCTGCCCATTGTGACAACACATCCAGCACGCGAACAATGGATGGGTGGGACTTCAGTCTTTTTGGAAACGCAATTCGGTAGCTACTTGGCAATTCCAACCTTGGACTATCCAATTTTACAACCCGTTCCGCCGACAGATCATCAGCCGCCATCGCCGCTGGAACCAAAGCTGCGCCAAAACCGTGGCCAGCAAATTTCAGAGCTACGCTGCTGGATCGGACCGACATGCCCAGGCCTCGGTTAATAGTTTTTCCGACAGGCAGCACAGTTTCCCAATTCGGTGATGATGCAAAACCGCTGCCCCAACGAGTATGGATCAGATATCTGTCCGGCAAACCCTGCACATGCGGACCGAAACGGCGTACGAAATCCGGGCTAGCAACCGCAACCAGACTATCGACAAAGAGGTTACGGATCTGAAAGTCGCCATACAGATCATGACCAAAGAAGATGCGCATGTCGATCTTGTCACGGGCAAAATCTATTGGGTCATCGTCAATACGCACATCAATGGGGGAATACTCATCTGCGTTCAACAGCGGTGCCAGCTTGCGCGGCAGCCAGGTTTCAACAACAGAATGAGGCGCGCTCAGCACCAATCGGGTCTTCTTGATCTGCTCGCTTTGCATTTTGGCCGACAACGCCGCCAGGCTGGCCATGGCCTGGGCGAGCTGAGGGTAAGCTGCCTGCCCAGCATCGGTTAGCGACAGCCTGTTACCCTGACGGATAAACAACGCCTGTTGCCAGAACTCCTCCAACAGTTTCACCTGCTGGCTGACAGCGGGGGAACTGACGCCCAGTTCGGCAGCGGCTGCCGTAAAGGATCCGGTTCTGGCGGCCGCTTCAAAGGCTTTGAGAGCGTTCAGAGGGGCATTGTAGATCACTGGCATACCAATAGTTTTTCTTATGCATCATAAATAGAAATACTGTTTGTTGAAAAGGGGGCCAGTTGTACCGTGTGCAAAGGCAAAAGGAGGACTGACATGCGCGATCTTATCAATCTGCAGGATTACCCTTTGGATCAGCCCGGCAGCACAGACTGGGTCGCCTTAGTTGCCGACTGCAAGGCCAAGCTTGCAAAGGACGGCTTGTTCAACCTAGCGGGGTTTATCAATACTGACGCACTGCCCAGCGCGGTCGCAGAGCTCAAGCCGGTTCTTACGTCAGAATCCTTCACCCATGCCCGCAAGCACAACATCTATTTCCAAAAAGAGATTGTAGGGCTGCCCGCTGACCACCCGGCGTTGACCGAGTTTGAAACCTCGAACAGCACGATATGCGCGGATCAAATGGGCCAGGCAGCGGTGATCCGGCTATATGAGTGGCCGCCCTTTGCGCAATTCCTTGCAGCGGTGATGGGGAAGACAGAACTGTTCACCATGCAGGATCCTTTGGCGCGCGTGAATGTGATGGGCTATCACGAGGGACAGGCGCTGAACTGGCATTTTGACCGCTCCGAATTCACCACGACCTTGCTTTTGCAAGCACCCGAGATTGGCGGCGAGTTTGAATATGATCAGGATCTGCGCAGCGAAGATGACCCGAACTATACTGGTGTAGCTGATCTGTTGGAAGGCCGCCGCACCCCTATGCGCATCGAGCTAGAGCCAGGCACGCTCAACATCTTCAAGGGTAAGAACACCGCCCATCGTGTTACACCCGTGCAGGGTGATCAGGACCGCATCATCGCCGTCTTCTCCTACTACGAGCGCCCCGGGGTTCAGTTTAGCGACGAAGAGCGCGTTGGCTTTTACGGTCGCACCGCATGAGCCTCGACACTGCCTTTAAGGATGATCGCAAGCTCACCTACCTGAACGCCGAAGGCGCGGACAAACCGCTTAATAGTCCGGTTGGCGATGACGTACTGGCCCGCGCACGCGCCTATCGGCTGAGCCGTTTGCGCGCGGCGCTGGACCAATCGGATTGCGCGGCGCTGCTGCTCTATGATCCCTGCAACATCCGCTATGCGTTTGACTGCTCGAATATGCAGGTTTGGACGCTGCACAACCCGATGCGTTACGCGCTTATTCTGGCCGGTGGCCCGGCGATAATGTTCGAATTTAAGGGCTGCCTGCACCAATGCGAGGGATTACCGGGCATTGACGAAATCCGCGTTGCCAAAACCTGGATGTTCATGGCGTCGGGTGACAAGGTCAGCGCGGCAACAGTCACCTGGGCTGATGAGATTGCCGACTTGATCCAGAAGTACGGCGGTGGAAATACGCGCATCGCCTGTGACAGCCTTGTCGGCAGCGGGGTCTATGCGCTTGAGGCACACGGGCTGAACTATGTCGAAGGCACGCAACTGACCGAAATCGCACGCTCCATCAAATCGGCGGACGAAATCGAGTTGATGCGCTGGACCATCCGCGTGTGCGAGGCCGGGATGGCTCGGATTTACGACCACTCTCGTCCCGGCGTTACCGAGCGCGAGCTTTGGGCGCACCTGCATTTTGAGAACGCCCGATCCGGCGGCGATTGGTTGGAGACCAAGCTGCTGACTTGCGGTTCACGTACGAATCCCTGGTACCGGGAATGTTCCGACCGGGTGTGTCAGGCAGGCGAGATGATCTCCTTCGACACAGACATGATCGGGCCTTATGGGTACTGTGCCGATCTCTCACGGTCCTGGACCTGCGGCTATACCAAGATGAGCGATACTCAGCGGCGGCTCTATGACACAGCTCTGGAGCAGGTTCATCACAACCTAGACCTTCTTCATCCAGGCCTAAGCTTCAACGAATTTAATGACAAAAGCTGGCGCATCCCAGACGCGCATGTGCCCTATCGCTATTCACTCGCAATCCACGGCGTTGGTATGGCTGACGAATGGCCGGTAGTGCCTTTGCATGTAGATTGGGGGCCGGATGCAATGTCAGGGCATTTTGAGCCTAACCAGGTGGTCTGTGTCGAAAGCCTGATCGGCGAACAGGGATCGGAAAGCATCAAGCTGGAAACCCAGGTTTTGGTCACAGAAACAGGGGTCGAACGACTGGACAGCTTTCCGTTTGAATAGCGCTGCTTCAAAATTTAAGTGAACTCGATCTCTGATTACAAGGTCAGAAGACGGCATGTTAGCTGCCAATTATCCGCAGTGCAGTATCGGTCACTCCGGGCTCGTTCTAGACCTCGGAGCTGATGCAGCATAAGCCCCTGCCCCGTTTTTCGTGACCTGTCAACAGCCCTTACCGGACACTCAGCTGCGTTCATAATTGCTGCGGACGCTGCCCACAAAGCCGCCGTTCGCCGCAACGGTGGATTTGATCGGTTGGTAAATTGGCAGATTGCGCAACAAACCCTCTATTTCAATTGAATATTTGAAGGATAACTTTGCAAAAAATATTGGTAGCTTGCATCAAACTACCAAAAGCCCAAATGACCTTCCGCAACTTCTTCTTCGATTTCGGCAAATGGTCCGCGGGTCTCTACTTTTCGTTGACCTGCTGCAAACACGGTTTCACAAGGCAGATCCAGCGTCAGGTTCTCTTCGTTGTCGCCGGTGAGTACAGCCAATCGCTTTTCAGTCATCCCGTAGACGACGGTTCCAATTCCTGCCCAATAGCAGGCCCCGGCGCACATGCAACACGGTTCCACGGATGTGTATAACGTACATTTTTCCAAGTATTCAGGTTGGTACTTTCGGCTTGCTGCTCGGGCAACATTCAATTCCGCATGCCCAACGCCTTTTTCATACGAGTACGAGTTTCCTGCGCGAAACAATATGTCGCCTTGGGGGCCGACGAGAACGGCCCCGAAGGGATGGTTGCCGGTTTCTCGGCACTCTTGGGCTATCTTTATGGTTTCACGCAGATATTTCAGATCATCACACATCTGTTTTTCCTTTTGCCCCTGAATATTCCGGGAACCGTTTGCCCTGCGGGTCAAAGTAGTTCTTCTGTAGCTGCGGTGTTCCTCAGACAGGGCTGACTGCACCATCAGTGTTTTTGGCAAGAAAAGCCGCGCGACGCTCAAACAGGCCTGGAAGTACTTCGTGAACCTCAGCGATCAGATCAGACATATCAGCGGTCATGAGCTTTTCATCACGCACGATCTGGTTACCGTCCACCATTGTCATGACTACGTCCGAGCCCTGCGCTGAACGAACAAGATTGTAATGGAGGTTAAAGAACTCACCCTCACCAATCAAAGGTGTCATCCGCGGCGTTTCGGTGGGTACTGCAATGATGTCAGCTTTCTTGCCGACCTCCAACGAGCCGATCTCATCCTCCAGGCCGATGCTTTTTGCGCCGTCGATGGTGCCCATTCGCAGGACCTCCCACGCGTCCAATGCGCTGGCGTCCAGATTGTTCAGTTTCCCGAGAAGAGACGTGCATTTCATGTCGTCGAACATATCGAGGTTGTTGTTCTCTTTTTCGCCATCTGTACCGATTCCGACAGCAACGCCGGCCTTGACCAGCTTTTCCACAGGCGCAATGCCACTTGCCAGTTTCATGTTGCTGACCGGGTTGTGGGCGACGCCAACGCTATTTTCGGCAATGACTTCGATTTCTGAATCGTCCAGCCACACACAATGGGCCAGCAGAGTATTTCGAGGTTCAAAGAAACCCAGTTCCTTGAGAATATGAACCGAGCGCTTGCCATAGCGACGATCCATTTCCCGCAATTCGATCTCGGCTTCGTTACTGTGCGTATGAAAGCCAGTGTCGTATTTCAGAGCCAGATCAATGAAATCCCGGTGCCTTTCAGGCGAGGCATAAAACAAATGTTCCAGACCCACCCAAACATTGATCCGAGCCTCCGACCTGCGATGCCAGTCTTCAAGAATCTGTTCGTTAGATGCCAGAGTTTCGAAATAGTTGTAGTCCGGGTGTTCGCCGACATACGGCACAAGGACTGACCGTGTGCCGATTGTATCCGCGGCCTTCGCGCTACCGTGCATATACCGCCACATGTCAACAATTGTTGTCGACCCGGACAGGGCTGATTCTGCATAGCAAAGCCAAGATGCCGCTTCCGCCTCGCGCGCATTGAGAACCCGATGCATGGGGTCAATATACATGCGTAGCCAGTCCCAAACGGGCAACCCTTCGGCCGTTCCGAGCAGGATGCCCGAATGGCAATGCGCGTTTCTTGATCGCCCGGAAGGCCGTCGGGGCGGTAAACAGCGCTGCAACCTCATGATCCTGAATGACTCGCCAGAAGGCGCCTGCGTCGGGCGTGCCCACCGGCTTGCACTCGTAGACCACGGTGGCGCAGCCATGTAGCAGCGGCCCGTAGCAGATGTAGGAGTGCCCAACGACCCAGCCCACGTCTGATGCTGCCCAGAACACCTCACCGGGTTTGATCCCATAGAGGCGACCCGTCGGGAGCAATGGGGTTTTGCTGATACTGGCAATTGAACACGGCTGCGCCCATTTCACGACGCTTGGTTTCCAGCGTGTCCTGACCCAAACGGGACGGGCACAAGAGATCACCCGGTTTGCGGCGCATGACTCTTCCACGCCCAAGAGGCACCGTCTCATGTTCTTCGGCGATGGCAGGCAGGTTCAGATGCCGATAGGTGCCACGTTCGAGCAGGTAACCCGGCGGATCCATCTCGTGTAGTCGTTGTGCAACCATAACGACACGCCCTTCGGTCGGGTTGTCGAAGCGCGACAGCAAGGTCCTCTCAATGAACTCCTGTGCCTTGACAGCTCGGCCTCGGAACCCGCATCACCAGCTTTCAGCAGGTCATCGATGATGATGTAATCGGCGCCATGGCCATTAACAGAACTGCCGATTGAGACAGCCTTACGGCTGCCTCCCTTTGTGGTGCGGATTTCTTCTGAGGTTTTGCCCCTTTTGGCCAAAACCGTTTCAGGGAACATTTCCCGATACCAGGGCGCCGACATGATCCGACGACAATCTTCGGAATGCTTGCGCGCCAGATCCAGCCCATAGCTGGCAACACTAGTCTTGGCGCTCGGTAATTGCTCGAGAAGATAAGCACCATACAAAACACCCAGTGTAGCGGATTTCAGGCACCAGCAAACCGCGCTCCAAAATCATCCCATAGGATTCAAACCTGTCCTGGAAGCCATAGAACGATAGAAGGGAAGGCAACGAGCATCGCGATAGTCGCAGCATCCGCCATAAAGAAAGGCGTTACACCTTTAAAAACATCCTGAACGCTTAGGTCATCACGAACGCCGGCCACGACAAAGCAATTCAGCCCGATGGGTGGGGTGATCAGGCAAAACTCGGCCATTTTGACAACCAGAATGCCGAACCAGATTGCGCACATAGGCCCGGACATACCGAAGGTACTGTCGGCTGCACTTACGGCCTCACCACCGTTCAATGCCATGACGGCGGGGTAAACTACAGGCAACGTCAGCAACAGCATTCCAATCGCATCCATAAACATGCCTAATACGGCATAAGCCAGAAGAATACAGATCAGGATTAGCATCGGAGACATCTCAAGCGAGGTAATCCAGTCGGAGAATGCACTTGGCAGTTCGGCGAAACCGAGAAAACGAACGTAAACCAACACGCCCCAGATGATCGTGAATATCATGACGCTCAGCTTGGCGGTTTCCAAAAGCGCGTCTTTGAGTTCGGACCAGCGCATGCCTTGATACAGCGCCATGAGGAACACCACGAAGGCTCCGATGGCCCCGCCTTCTGTCGGCGTACCCCAGGCGTCACCTCCGAACGGGTTGTAGACAAAAAAGATGATAGTCACGACTACAATCACGATAGGCAATGCGGGCGGCAGCGAGAGGAAACGTTCTTTCCACGTAAAGCCCCTGACTGCGGGACCAAATCCTTTGATCACGACGGCCATACCAATGATCAGCAAGCCATAAATTACCGCCGAGAACATGCCCGGGATGAATCCGGCCAACAGCAGTTTGCCCACGTCCTGTTCGACAATAATCGCGTAGATGACCAGAATGGCCGAAGGCGGAATGAGCGAGGCGAGCGTACCGCCTGCAGCGACGACACCTGCAGCAAAGCGCTTGTCGTAGCCGATCTTCAGCATCTCGGGGATTGCGATACGGGCGAACACAGCGGAAGTGGCGACCGATGCCCCGGATACTGCCGCAAACCCAGCGGTTGCGAAAACGGTCGAAACCGCCAGGCCGCCCGGAACCCAAGCCAGCCATCGCTTAGCCGCCTCGAACAGTGCCTTGGTCAGGCCCGCGTAATAGGCAAGGTAGCCAATCAGGATGAAAGTTGGGATAAGGCTCAATGCCTGGCTTGAGATTTTGGAATGCGGCACCTGCCCCGCTGTTTTGACGGCCACAGTCACAGCCTTGCCGAACCGCGCCGGATCGTACCCAAACTTGGCCCAAAAGATCCAGATCAGCCCAACCATGCCAGCTGTCGCGGCGGCAAAGGCCACTCGCATCCCCAACACCACAAGAACAAGCATACCGCCCGAGACGATCAGACCAATTTCAATGGGTTCCATCAGATTTAACCTCAGTTGTCGTGGCCCGAGACATGCTCGGCTTCCATTGCAGCTTGAGTGGCTGCATCGGTTATTAGTGGGACGGCAATAGGTGCCTGATCGGGGTGCCTGATCGCGCGACCATAGGCCCAGAGCTGCAGAACAAGCCTTAGGCAAAGCACGCTAAAGGCGACGGGGGCCAACAGCTTTGCAGGCCACAACGGGATACCTATGTCGATAGAGCTGTCGCGGCTCCAGAGGGGAGCACCAAAGTCAAAGCTGCGTGCGAAATGCGCCCAGCTCCCCCAGATCAGCAAGACGATCAGCGCCAGAATGACAGCGGTTGTGACAAACTCAACGATATAGAGCGTCCGGCCTCTAAGCGCTCCAACAACCATGTCCATTCGGATATGACCGCCATCACGCTGCGCATAGGAAATCCCCATGAAGGCGATCAACGGCATGGCCTGCTCGATCCAGTCCACGTAACCGGGAAGTGGCGCATTGGCGAAATTCCGACCACCAACGGAGACCACGGCCATGACCATCAGCGAGAAAACTGCAAGACCGCTGATCAAAGCCAGAAAGCTCTCCAGTTTGTAAAGGCGTTGATCGAGAATGCTGAGACGGCTGTCGTCAGACAGCACCTGGGATGACCCGGCCATCGTTGTACTCCGCTGTCAGGGGAAAGGGCACCCGACGCCAGCTTGGCCGACGCCGGGTTGTGAGTGGATTAGCTGCCGTTTGCGATCTTCCCAGTCACAAGGTCATAGAGCTCTTGTGCTGGTAGGCCACGCTCGGTGTTTTCTGCAATCCAGGCCTCGGCCGCGGGTGCGGCAGCGGCTTCTTTGAACGCTGCGATTTCTTCATCGCTGAAAGTGACCCGTTCGATGCCGCGCTGATCCAGCTCAGGGCCCCACGCTTCCATCGTTTTGGTCTGGTAGTGGCTCACGTAGTGGTCCAGTGCCTCATCCACCGATCCCAGCAGAGCTTCGCGGTGTTCGTCAGATAGGTCTTCCAATGCCAGCGTGTTAACCACGACAGGGCAGTTGACGGTGCCGGGGTTGAGGTTCGTCGTCCACCACGTGCCATTTTCAATGGTGCCAAAGGACATATGCGCGTGTGGTGCAAAGCTGACAGCTTTGACGATGCCGCTATCCATCGCCTGACGCACTTCCGACGCAGACATCGAGGTCGGAACTGCCCCGACCGTCTCCATCGCCTTGCCGATACCACCTGTCGCCCGTACGCTCAGACCTTCAAAATCGGTTAGAGATTTCGGCGCTTCACCGACACCAACAAGGTTGTACTGCGGCAGCGGCGACGGCATCAGCAGAGTTGCGTCCCAGCGGGCCAGATCCTCGACAACGGCCGGGTGTTGATAAACGGCCATTGACAAGTCGACCTCTTGCTCCAGCGATGTCACACCCAGAAACGGCAGTTCCAAGACAGTGATCGAGGGGTTCTTGTCGCGGTGATAGCCAGCACAGAACTGGGCCATTTCAAACGCGCCAATCGAAATCCCATCGAGGTTTTCCTTGTTCTTCGAAAGGCCACCATAGCTGATGTTCAGAGTGAACTCACCGTTGGTCTTTTCGTTCACCAGTTCGGCAAGTTTCTCGACGTGTTCGGTAAAGGCACGACGCTTGCCCCACAGGGAAACGTTCCATTCGACAGCCAGTGCTTCGGATGCAACGGTCAGTGACAGGGCAGCAATGGCCGCCCGGTTAAGATGTTTGCGCATAATGGCTCCTCCCAGATCACGCAATTCGCTTGAGTGGAGTATTCAGGATGTGCAGCAGCCTGCCTATGAAGGAAAATGCGCGTGAACAGTCAGATCCCCTGCGGATATCCGCAGAGTGGTTTCATCTACAAAAGCGCCTCTTTATCGAGACCGAGTTTGACGATCTTTTCGTTGAGCGTCCGGCGGCCAATCCCAAGCGCTTCGGCGGCGGCATCCATGCGGCCTTTATGCGCCTTGATGGCTTTCCCGACGAGTTCACGTTCAAAAGCGGCAACCGCTTCGCGCAGCGTATCCGGCACGTCGTCGAAGTGCTGATCGCTTTGGATAGCCTTCACCACCGACCCTCCTCCGCGCCGGGCCGCCAAAATGCGCCGTTCGCAGACATGGCGCAATTCACGTACATTCCCGGGCCAGCTATGCGCAAGCAAAGCGGCCAAATCGTCCTGATCGAGTTCTGGCGCGTCTATCTCATAAACCTGCGCGTATTCGTTCAAGAAATGCGTTGCCAACAGAACAAGATCATCCCGTCTTTGACGCAGAGGAGGTAAAGACAGGACAACAGTATTCAATCGAAACAAAAGGTCCTGACGTAGGCGGCCTTCCTCGGCTGCCAATACAACATCTTCGTTGGTTGCTGACACGACCCTGAAGCTTACTGGCACTGGCGACACAGCCCCCACCGGCAGCACCTGCTGATCTTCGATGACCCTTAGCAGCTTGGCCTGCGCTGCAGGCGGGCATGAGCAGATTTCATCCAGAAACAAGGTCCCGCCCGATGCCGCCACTAGTCTTCCGTCGGATTCACCCGCGACGCCGAACATTTCCGCCTCAAACGTATCGGCAGACAATGCGGCGCAATTCAGCGCCAGAAACGTTGCTTCCGGCGAGCGGCCCAAATCATGTAAAGCATGCGCAACCAGCTCTTTCCCGGTGCCTGTATCCCCCTGCAACAAAACCGCAACCGATGTATCGGCAAGATCAAGTACTTCTTGTCGCAAGTCTGTAATGGCGTCTGTTTGACCCAGCAGGATGCGGTCAAGCCCCGACAGTTTGAACAGCCGGTCTTTAAGGCGGGCATTGCTTTTCCGCATTCGGTTTTGCTCAGCCGCGTGCTTCAGCACCGTCAGCAATCGCCGAGGTTCATATGGCTTTTCGATGAACCCATACGCCCCGTTCTGTATGGCCTGAACCGCCATCGGGATGTCACCATGTGCCGAAATCAATACCACCGGAGGCGCCGCATGCTTGTCCAGTCTGGCCAGCAATTCAAGTCCCGACATGCCGGGCATACGCACATCCGATAGAATGACATCGGGCGAGGCGCTGGCCAGATGTTCCGTCACCTGGGTCGCGCGCGGCAGGGCACTAACAGTCCAGCCAGCGGCTTCGAGCAACTCGACAAGAGATTGTCGCATCGATTTGTCATCATCAACGACCAAGACTTTGAAGGGTTGCTGCTGGGTCATTCGTCCGTTTCTTCAGTAATTGAGGCCATCGGGAATGTGACACGGAAAATTGTTCCACCGCCATCGCGATTTCGGGCCGTCATTGTGCCATCGTGATCATTGACAATGCTGGTGGAAATGGCCAGTCCCAAGCCCATGCCTCGCCCGCTCTCTCTTGTGGTTACAAATGGCTCTTGCAACTCAGCCAGCGTTGCCTCGCCCAACCCGTGACCATTGTCCTGAATTTCAAACACTGCTTCATCGTCAGAAGCCATGACAGCGATATGGATTTCAGGTGCATCCGCTTCGTCCATCGCGTCAATCGCATTGCGCACGAGATTAGTGATGACCTGTTCGATTCGCAGGGCACTGCCCCGGATAAAGACCGGGCCGATCGGCGCATCAATTGAGACTTTCACCTTGCCCTGTTCGATGTTTGGCGCCAACAGCGCCAAAGCGGCGTTGACCGAGGCACATAAATCTACGTCGTCGAACGCCTCACTCTCTGACCGTGCGAAAAAACGCAATTGGCGCGTGATCCCTTCCATCCTGTCAACCAGGCTTCCGATTTTTTGCGGCAACTTGGTCTCACCAGAAGATGAGATCTCTTCTGCCACTAGATGATTGCGCATCGCAGCGATGGGCTGGCCCAATTCATGCGTGACCGACGCGGAAAGTTGCCCCAGAGCCGCCAGTCGGCTTGCGCGCTCCAACTCGCCTTGGGTGCGTTTGAGGCTCTGTTCGGCTGTCTTCCGGTCGTCAATTTCGATGGCGAGCCTTTCATTCGCCTCACGTAGCTTTGCTTCTTCCTCTTCAGACCGCGCCAACGCCGCGCTTACGCGTCTTGCGCGTTGTATTTGGAAGAAGATAAATGCGAGCCCCGCCAAAAGGACAAAAACTGCAGTTACAAGCCAACTACGCGCTACGGCCTGGTCGTCACTTACAAAATAGTGAAGCGACCACCCATGGGGTAAATCTGTCGTTGCAAGATGCAAACGCTTCGTCCCCGCAATTCTGGCCTGATCCCCCGGTAGCTCAACCCAATCCAACGCATCTAAGTCTTGCCCTGGAAACTGCCTGGCATCTCGAATTCGTTCTTGCTGTGGTCCTGACAGTGGCGTCAACGCACGATATTGCCAATCCGAGTTCGAAGAAAGCAGAACGACACCGTCTTCATTGGCCAATAGAACCTGTTCGCCCGAGTTTTTCCAACTATCCTGAAGATCAGAGAAATCGATCTTAATCGCTATCACACCAATAGAAGCTCCCTGGTCGTCAAGCACAGCGTTGGCGATGAAGTATCCTGGCAGACCAGTCGTTGCCCCGATGGCATAGAAGCGGCCCTGTTTACCAGAAATGGCGCTTTGGAAATACGGGCGGAAAGCGTAGTTTTGGCCAACAAAGCTCCCTGTGTCGCGGTAGTTCGATGCGGAAATCGTGATCCCGTCTTCGTCCATCAGGTAGATCGCATCCAGCCCGGCCTGCTCTGCAAAATCCTCGAGGCGTCGGTTTAAAGTTTCGGTGCCGTCTCCTTCGGCTGTTCCAACTACAAAGGAATCCTGTGACAGCACGTATGTGAGGTGGGAAAATCGTTCGAGTTCGCTGCTTACCGAGCTTTGGTATAGAGAGAGTCGGCCCTGAGCTTTTGAAAGCTCCTCCGAAACGAAGTATTGGTAAGAAACCAAATAAAGGCCAATGCTGGCGGCAATGGCTACTAAAATACCAACAATATACGAAGTTGATCGCATTGAGTGCCCATAGACTGCGACAGCATAGGATCACAGCAGGATTTAGCCGTCCATCCCAAGACTTCTAGTTCGACAATTGCATATTCAGTACAAACAAGCATGACCAAACAGTTTTAGAACGCAATTCAATGAACAAACCTGCGGAAACAACTTTTGCTTTCCGCGCGTAGACGCGGCCCAAACCTGCCATTGACCCGCAGCCTACGATGCTGCTGTGCGGCTCACCGAACCCGTCATTCGCTGCACGAGCTCGACCCTGAGCATCTAGAACTCACCCCGCGGTTCTTTGCTAATCCGTAAGCTGGAAACATGGCGCGCGTGGGGGTTAGGAATCTGGAAAAGCGAATACTATGCGCCTGTCCTTTTCGAATTGTGTCTAAGGGATAAAATCGAACCGCTACGGGGAACCCCCAATATCGCGTCCACATCTCGTTTGTTAGGCTTGAGTTAACGGAGCAACCACACACAACTCCGAGACCCCCGAGATTGAGAGGCTGGCTTTACCCCCTCGTCCAGCCTCTCGCTCTGCCCATTACCTCAACCTTGATATGACAGGCAGATCTGGCTGTGAGCGGCAGCGTGGTTCAAGTGCATCCTATTAACCAGCTTGGGTAACTTCGATGCCGCATTCATGCAGGAGGCCTTCTAAACTTCGAAGGGACTGAGGAAACCGAATGCACAGCATCACCGGCAAACGGATGAGTTCTTTCTCGTTTTGAGCGGCAAAATGCGCATTGAATTGCGAGGCTGCGATGTCGTTCTTAGGGCTGGAGAGCTTTTATGTTGTCCCAAAGGCTGTAGAATACCCGCCTTTTGCAGACGGCGACGTCAATCTATTGCAGATCGAACCAAAAGGTTTCCCAAACCAAACAGGCCCGACAACTTCTGCCACCAAAGTGTAGATATGGCCGACGTTCATAGAGCCCGCAGCATCAATGCGAGTTCCAGCACATTGGCGACCCAAGCCGGAAGCTCGATTGGATATTGCAATGCTGCATTTGCAGTCCGCGTAATCGAGCAAATGTAAATAGTTAAAACTTTGCCACAGGTACAGTCGTCGAACCTATCTCTAGAGTTCAGGAGCCATTGCGTAACATTCTGTTTTTCTTAATAATCTCACCAAGGGTCGCGCGCGCATCCGGCAACACCGCTGTGAAGCGCACCATAAAACAACCATCGTCGTGATGCTGGTCCATTACTTTAGCGTAAAGCGTCAGATTGCTGTCAGACCCGCCTTGCCACTTGATCTGGAACTGAAGATCCCTGAAAGGCTTTGGTGCTGTCTCGGATTGTATGCACGCTGCGACGGGGGAAAGCTTCAGAAGCTGGCCGTGCTGCGCCATACCCACAACCTGTTTACCGACAACCGCTCTGTACGAGAGCGCAACAGGCAAATTTATGTCTGCCATCTCCACAGATTGCGATGAAAGGGTGATCGCATAGGTGCCCCCCATGCCAAGCAATTCATAAATCTTCAAAGGATCGCCAGAACCTTTGGGTTCAACCGTGCGCATCGCTCCTAGTTCAATAGGGGTTTTGACGGCTTCACGCGTATTATCTGCGATCAGTATCTGGCCACCGACAGTGTAGCTTTCGATCCTTGCAGCTAGGTTGGTTGTTCTACCCACAACGCTATACTTGGCGCGTTTATCAGAACCGATATTGCCAACGACGACTTCACCCGTGTTCAGACCGATGCCCATCTCGATTTCCGGGAAGCCGTTTCTGGTATTCCATTCATTAACCCAACCCATCCGTTGCTGCATTTCCAGCGCACAGGCCAAAGCGCGGTCAGCATCGTCGGGCCGTTGCAAGGGTGCGCCAAACACCACCAAGATCGCGTCGCCGATGAAGGCATCAATTGTGCCATTGTATTTCTGGATGACGTTGGTCATTTCGCTGAGGTATGTATTCAGCATTGCCACGATGCTTTCCGGTGGCAACTCGTCAGAAAGGGTCGAGAACCCCCGCAGATCTGACATCAACATGGTAACCGTGGTTTTCTTCCCGCTGAAGTCCACTCCATCCGCCGATTTCAACAACTGGTCCACAACTTCCGCGGCAAGAAACTGACCGAACGTCTGTTCAAGAAATTTTGCTTGAACCTCAAGCTGCTCGGTTCGCTCGCGAACTTTTTCTTCCAGATGTTCAACGATCTCAGCATTGCGCATTGAAACGGCAATCTGTCCTGACAGCAGCGACAGCAGTTGCGCTCGTTCCGGTTTGAAGGCCGAACTCACCAGGTTGTTTTCCAGATAGACCAGGCCAATCAATTCGTTCAGGTGGAGGATAGGCTGACACAGAACGGAGCGCGTTTCGTTTTGCTGAACGTAGGGGTCAACCATGAAACGCTCGTCAAGCTGAGCGTCGTCCACCAGAACGACCTCGTGCGTTCGCGCCGTGAAATTGATTACGCTGGTCGGGAGAATTCTGGACCCTTGGTCGGAATCGAGAGGAACGGGATTCTGGAATGTACCAACCTCGGACGTAACGCTGACCTCTGTCTCGATCCTCAATTCGTCGCCATGTGCAAGTAAAAGCACGCCGCGTTGAGCACCGGCGTTTTCGATCAGAATTCCAAGCAACCGATCCAGAAGCCGCCCCTGTACCACTTCCGCTGAGATCGTCTGAGCCGCTTTCAACAGCGTATTCAGGTCAAGGTCCTGCCCCAAGAATAGATTGGTCGCTTTTTCGGTAGTTGAGGTAAGGTTTTCAGTGATCTGTTGCGTGGTTGCGCGATGATCACGATATTCGGTGAGGAGTTGTGGGAACTCCAGCTCTAGCTCCTCCACTTTGCGATGCGCCCCCCACAAACGGTAGGCATGCCGGGCATCGCGTAGGTACATCGAACCGATCCGAGCGCTGGGTCGACGCTCAATCACGTGTCGCGCGGCCAGTTCACACGCCAGGGCCTCATCCTGTAGAAACCGACCCTTCTGTGCTGCATCAATGGCCGCGTCCAATAGGTCCAGCACATCTGCATCATTACCGTTCAGGCGCGCAATTTCCGCCCTCACCATAAGGGTTTTAGCCAGGAAGTTGTCCGGACCGGACTCCGCCCATTGGTTCAGCCTTTCGTGATTTTCTTCCAGACGGCTTTGCATATCGGGATCGGGCTCGCCATCCCGAAGAAGCGCGGCGATCGAAAGCGATTGATAGAGAAGGTGGTCGGCAAGGCAGGGATGGTTGACGACAAAGCTGAGGATCGGCTCCACCAAACGCGTCTCAGCAAGCGCTTCTTGCGGTTTTCCGAACACATAAAGGGCTTGGGCTTTTAGAATTCTATAGAAACAGATGGCCATGGACATCTGGTTCTCTTCACACCCGGCCAGAAATGTTGCTTCTTCCAGATCTTCGGTGGAAAAATCAGTGCTGGATTGCGTACGTCCCGCCAGCGTTGAAAGCACCAGCCGATACGCGTTAATACCAGCAGCAGCACCATGGTTTTGCGCGCGTTGGATGGTGTCCAACTGGGCTGGCATCGCATCCAGTACGTCTTCAAGCGGTTTGCCCGCGAAGCTGTCAATCACGACGCGGTACATTACCAGATAACCCGCCCAGAGAATGTCGCCTGAATCCGTCCCCTCCCGATAACCCCGTTCGATCACGGGTATCGCATTACGTACATGTTTTACCCACGGGATGAGCTCCACGCCGGTAACCAGGCACACAGTTGCTGTCGGGGCACGTGCACCAAACTTGTCGCAGAGCCGCAAGGACAGCTCACCGAATGCCGCACCCTCGCGGTACTTGCCCATGAACGCGCCAAGGATCAGGCCGAAATTGGCAAAAAACAGTGCAGATTCCGGTGCGTTACCGTGCTTCAAAGACAATTGCACCGAAGTGCCGACAATCAGCGGGAAAAGCTCTTGGTTGTTCAGGAACGCTGCGATGGTCAGATGCCGCAAGCTGCGTTGCGCCAGCGCGATTTCAGGGCTGTCGACGTCTGCATTGTCAAAAAGCGCCGCCGGGTTTGTGGCCCCAAGCATCGCCGCAGCCTGGCCGATCGCGTTTTGGCCGGCTTCTTCCAGATTATCCAGGCTCATCTGGACGCCGACAAGCTCCAGGGCCTTGATACCAGCATCAATGGCTTCGTCGAATTCCATCAGCAAAGTATGCTGCGCAATACGCGTGAAGTAGATTTCCGCCTTTTCAAGGTCAGTTCGTGCGTGTGCCAACGTTGTGGTCACAATTTCGGTACATCGCTCGAAATTGCCGGTCAAGTATTCGAGCGCTGCGGACAGGCGCTGAGCTTCAAACATCAGCTCATAATTTTCGTCCCAGCCGTCCGGACCCAAAAGCTCTGACGTGACGTTAACGAAAGACAGCGCGGCCTCATAGGCAGCCGAGTCAAAAGCCCTGCGCGCGGCAATCAGGTCAAGATGCGCAAGATCAAGCTGCTCTGCTCGGTCCTCCATTCCGCCCCGCCCGATGTTGAGTTGATCGACAACTTCAAAAATTCGGTCATTCAACTCTTCCGGTGTCAGCCGGGCTCTGAGCTGGCGTCCAATGGCAAGATGAACGCTGTTGTGCCCGTCAGTATCGATCAGATCATAGGCGGCCTGCTGAATACGGTCGTGTTGAAACTCAAAGTCCCGCACGACAAGCGGGGACAAGACGTTATCCGTCTCCGTTACAACCAGATCAGAGAGCGGCTGGATCATCTCCTTCTGAATGGCCGGCAGCAGGCGTTCGAACGCTTCCTGAGGTTCGATTTTCAAGATCAGCGCGAGTGTATCGATGTCAAATCGGTTGCCGACACAGGATGCAATTTGCAGGACGGATTGTGTGCCCTGCTCCAACCTGCGCAGTTTTTCCAGCAGAAGGTCGACCACATTGTCGGTGATCTTTACCGCGCGGATCGCCTGAATATCCCATGTCCATTTCGTGGGCTCGTAGGAGTTTACGGTCTTTTGGACAATCAGCTTTTCATGGTGCAGGTCCATCAGAAACTGCCGTGTAAAAAGCGGGTTGCCTTGGGTCTTTTGCACCACGAGTTGCGCCAGTTCGATAACCTGTGATGCATCCGCATGAAACGTGTCCGCAATCAAATCTGCGATATCGGACACGCTCAGCGGGGCTAGTGACAGATTTGACAAACGCCCCCCAGCCTCCCGAACCGATTCAAGTGCCCGCGACATGGGATGCATCGCGTCTACTTCGTTGCTGCGATACGAGCCGATCAAAAGCAGGCGGCCAATCTGATCGTCGGTCAAAACAATCTTCAATAGCCCCAGCGTCGCGCTGTCGGCCCATTGAAGATCATCCAGAAACAGCACGACAACCCGGTCGTGGGCACAAAGCGCGCGCAAAAACCGGCGAACGGTTTGGTTGAACCTGTTCATGGCCTCTGTGGCGTCCAGCTCTGGTGCAGCAGGCTGTGGCCCGATGATCAACTCTAGCTCCGGCACAACGTCCAAAAGGACCGATGCATTCGGGGCCAAAGCGTCATTGAGTTCCTTGCGCCAGGTTGCGTACCGTGTCTGACTTTCGGTCAGCAATTGCCGCACAAGGTCCTGCAGGGCGACCGTCAGGCCCGAATACGGGTCGTTTTTTTTGAACTGTTCGAACTTGCCCTTGATGAAATAACCACGCGCTCGGGTGATCGGTTTATGAACTTCGTTCACCAACGCCGTCTTGCCAGCACCCGAAGAGCCGGAAACCAACATCATCTCAGCAGGTCCTTGACGGACGCGTTCAAATGCTTCGAGCAATGTGCGCACTTCTTGATCGCGACCATACAGCCGTTCAGGCACCGTAAAACGCTGCGCACGATCCTTGAGACCCGGCACAAACTGGTCGAGATCGACGCCAAGCCGTACAGCTGTAAGGTCTGCAACGATGCCAAGGGCGCTTTGATAGCGATCCTCAGCCTTTTTGGCCATCATTCGCTGCACAATCTTGGACAGCGCCAGAGATACGTTCGGATTTTGCCTATGTGCAGGAACAGGTTCGCGGGCGACGTGGCAGTGTACAAGCTCTAGTTTGTCGTCAACCTCGAAAGGCGGCACACCTGTGAGCATCTGGTAGAAGGTTGCGCCCATCGAATAGAAATCGGTGCGATGGTCAAGCGTTCGGTTCATGCGCCCGGTTTGTTCGGGAGAAATATAGGGCAAACTGCCTTCTAGAACCTCTGGGCTTTTCAGGATTGGATGCTCGGTCGAAAACCGAGTCGCAATCCCAAAATCAATCAGTTTCACCTCGCCAGTTCCCGGATTTATGAGCACGTTTTGAGGCGAGATATCCTTGTGGATCACGCGCGCCTGATGAATGCCGTCAACAGATCGGGCAATCTGAATAGCGGTCTCAAGGAATTCTTCGTGTGACAGCGCTCGGGACGACAGCAGATCCGCGACAGAGATCCCCTCGAAGTCCTCCAGAACTATCATGAGCGACTTGTCATGGCGCTGTAAGTCCAGAGCTTTGATCACGCCCGGTAGGTTCAGGCTGCTTGTAATCTCGAACTCGCTGCGGAAGCGCGCAAGCCTGCTGGCGCTGGGAAAATCGCTTTTTAGGAGTTTTATGACAACGCGTTCACTATCAGAGTCGCGCGTTGCGCGGAACACGAACGAATTGGTGCTTTCATAGAGAGTCTCGGACAATTGAAAGCCCGGAACAAAAGACATCTGCACGTTAGCCATTTGCGCTGTCACCCACCGACATTTTGTTTGCACCATAGTACCCTATACCATGGCCGACTTGTGCAAAATTGAGTTCCGAAAAATTGCCAAACGGGATGAATTTCGTCAGCTTCGGCAGTATTTCCTGCTCCCACTTTTCCTGTTCTGTACAGGTCCCGATTTCTGTGCCGGGCAAGTCGCGCCCAACGTCCAGAAAATCGGTCATCGCATTCATATGGCCCGCCAAGTAGTCATGCCCGCGCGCGCGCTCAAGACTGCGGGACGCCAGGTTCCAAAACGGACTGTCCCATCGCGATCCACGCGCGTAGTGCCAGGTAATAAACAGTGAGTTGCGCAGGACATAAGAGCGCATGGTCCGGTTCGCGTGTTCCACGGCACCCACGTCCGGCGCGCTTTGCGGGTGGTGATCCGTCATCCAGCGCTGCGCGATGCGGACTTGCATGATCGTGGCACCGATGGCCGTGGCCTCAAGTGGTTCGACGAATGACGCGGCATTGCCAATGGTGAAAATACGACCATCAAACCAGTTGCGGCGCATGAAGTTCGGAAAACTTACGCGAACACGGATTTCCGTTGGTTCGACCTGCTCTTCTTTGAGAAAAACATCGAAATCCGCCAGTACGTCTTCGTCGCTGCTGAGTGAAGGATTGAAGACATACCCGCAGGAGGTCCAGTCCCGCAGTGGGATTTGGAATATCCACCCATGTGGTCGGGCGATTAAACGGGACATGCTGGTTTCGGTACTGGGTGGCAGACGGCGCACCATCGCGCGGCCAGTGGGTATCCAATCCATGCGAATGATCTCGGGATCTTCTGGTGCTTGCGTCCAAGCCCCCGCAGGAAATCCCCGCGCGTCCAACACATAGTCGCATTCCAGTTGACTGCCGTCCTCAAACCCGATGGCTACGCCACCGGGCAGCGCCTCTAGGGACACAACCCGGGCATCAAGCTGCTTTGCCCGCACATGATCACTGATAATCCCCGTCACACGACCGGCGTCAAAGTGGTATCCGAAAAGACGCGGTGGCTGAAATCTGTTCACGAAATCCGTGCTATGTGATCCCCATGCTTCATAGTGTGACCCAAGCTTTACTGTCGCGCCACAACGTGCGCCCAGTTCGTCCGGTCCGATGCCTGTGACCTCGTCCAGCCACAAAGGAAAGCGTGGTGTTGTTCCTTCTCCGACACCGATTGTCGGGATGCGGGAATCGTAAATGTGCCACAGCTCAGCCTTCGGGAAATAGCGAGTCATGTGGGCTGCAGCAATGAAACCGGCCGTTCCGCCGCCCAATACACCAATTTTCATGATACAGCCTCATTTGTTAAGGTTTCCGGTATGCGCAGCATATGCTGGAGTTCCAACAACATTATGGCCAAAGAAGGATCAAAAGGGGCAGCCCGTGTAAGGCTGTTGATCTGATCCGCCAAACCGGGTTGCGACGCAGCTGTTGTCCAATCGTTCGTTGCGATCATCCAGGGCAACTGGTTATGCTTGGCAAGTTGAAACTGGAAGCGGTTTGCCGTGTTGGTCATGTTTTGGTCTGGCTGATTTAGATAACCTTGCAGCAACTGAACACCTCGGGCCGCCGCCGTCATTCCCAGCCCGGCATAGGGGTCAAGAGCACAGACGCTGTCACCAATTGCAAACAGATTGTCTGGCCAGAAAGAGTATTGTTCGTAGTGCCGACGGCGATTTGCGGTGCGACCAAACAGATGCGGGGGCGTCACCGGCACTGCGCGTTTCAGGACGTCATAAAGTTCTGTGGCCGGTAGCAACGCCGCCGACGCAAGAAAGGTCTCGTCATTTGTCGGCAATGGGACATCTTCGGGAGTTTGCAGCACCACCCCCCACAGATCGTTCTCTGCCCGCATCATCATTCCTGCACGTCCATGGGTCGGCGCCAACGCAAGGCCTTGCCAGTCCGGGGCTTGATCTGGTGCCAGCCGCACCCAACGTGAAACATACTGCCGACCCGGTGCGATTTCGGTCAGGGCGATCTGGTGCTGCTCGCCATAAATTCGGGCAAGCCAGCGTGGCAGACGCGAGGCGGCACCGCTGGCATCGACGACCACATCAGCATTGTTCAAAACTTGCAAAGCGCCGTTGGTCGACTGAAGCCTCACACCACATACGCGTGCGCCATCTCGCGAGACCTCAAGCCCAATAACGCGCTGGACCGTTTTAATCTGCACATCGCGGGCTTCGCGTAACACTGCAAGCAGCGCGCTTTCGATGAGCCCGCGTGAGGCCCCATAGAGGGTTATGCCAGTTTCAACCCTCGGCAACCACCCTGAGGCCACCCGCATCGCAACATCTGCACCCGCGTCATAAACCACCGCACCGCGTGCAGTCAATTCGTCGCGCCAACCCGGAACCAGTTCGTCAAAAGCTTGGGCGCCAGCTCCCATTAACATGTGCAGGCAGTGGCTTTGCGGCAATTCGGGGCGTGTTGCGGGCGCGCCATCCGAAGGTTCCACGTAGTTTGACCGTTCCAGAACCGTAACGTTGGCAAAACAGTCCTTTAGCATGTTTGCACAGAGCAGTCCCGCAATACCCCCACCAATGACAAGCGCTTGGGCGCCTTTTATTCGTGGCTTAGCTGGCTGTGGAACGGCTGGCATTTGCACAGGAGTCAGAACGCGTTTTCGGGGGTGTCGTAGGAAATTCGCTCAAAGGTTTGCGAGACGACAAATTGGAAACCGTCTGTCCTTCCTTCTGCATCGCGGGGAACAAATGGACCGATTATCCGGCGCTGATTGGGATTGAGGAAATACTGATTGTTGTAGTAGTCCCCGGTCGGGAAGTTCAAATGAAACAGGTAGGTTCCGGGGGAGCTCTCGACACCGTGGACTTTGATATCACCGGTGATCGAGTCGCAGGACTTGCCGTCGACTTGCAGTTCAAACTCACGCAGCACAAACAAATCTTTAAGCGCCTTACCATGTTCGTGCTCTTGTATCAGCTCGTCCAGGCTTCCAAGGTCTTCCTGCCTGTAGTGCATTACTTTCCCGGGTTCTTTCCAGTCGATCGTTAGGATACTGGGTCCGGTGTAGAGGT
This sequence comes from Ruegeria sp. BI11, assembly GCF_056538005.1. Classification (NCBI taxonomy): domain Bacteria; kingdom Pseudomonadati; phylum Pseudomonadota; class Alphaproteobacteria; order Rhodobacterales; family Roseobacteraceae; genus Ruegeria; species Ruegeria sp. BI11. The sequence goes on from NZ_JBQFSM010000002.1 coordinate 241,211, forward strand.
ACTTCCCCTTGTTGTCATAAACGATTGAATGACCAGTCCACATTCCAATCATAATGTCGAATGGACGGGCATAGTCGAAATAGCTGCTAGTCATCTGGGGTTCCTCACTCAATGAGTCAAAATTGTATCACGTGGGGGTTCAGGTCTTGCTCACGGGCTGGCGTAGAAAGCCATCCCTGACGCACGGGTATGTCATAAAGGCGCCCAGGACCAAATCGAGCCCAGAAATGGCGCAAGCCCGGAGCCACAACGCGCACCACTGGAAAATTCACATCTGGCCGAGTCTGGTCGAGAACAAAGACATCAATGCCATTGTCTTTTAAGCGCGATACGCAGGCTTCGATATCCGAGAGAATGTCGCCACTTGCCAGACTTTCGCTTTCATCAAGCTTTAGCATCGGTTGCCTGGTGTCGGGTACAAGATAATCGGCTTTGGAAAGGCTCGTTTTTCGCCACCAACTTATCGCTTCGGAACTGCCAAGATGAGTCGCGTCGAGGGCCGTACCGCCTGTTTTTGGAACGGCTTCCAGAGATTGATTAATTTCCGTAAGTGCCCGCGACAGAGCCACCTCGGGATCGAGATGACAGCCAAACCCGTAAATAATGTCTTCTTCGGACTTGTCTATTCTGCCCGAAATGGCCGCAAAGGTAGGTATGCCAATGTCGCTTGTTACGTCTATCACCCGCAGATTTCTGCTTAGCTTATTGTAATGAAACGATAAATCGCGCCCATATGTGTCGCTGGAACTTGCTATATCGACACCAGGGCGGATTAGCCGGTTGTACCACCAAATCGCGACCGCATCTCTTTCAATCAGCTCCAGCAGACCCTGCAGAATAGCTTCTTCCAGTGTGCCGCCAGCGGCGCAGCCGTTGGAATCCGCACGTCCATAGACGGAGCCGGCGCCTTGATAGCCGAAATAGCACATTGATGTCGGCAGGTATCGCATGGTGTCATCACTCAGCGACCAAAGCGGTGTCCATTCGATTTCGGCTTCCCGGTCAAAAGGCTCCGGCACCCAGTATGCTTTGTGGTCTTTGCAATTAAGCGCAGCACGATCCGCATATTGTTGAGCGCTGTAGCCCTGGCATTCGTTCGGTAAAATGACCGGCGCATCTAGGTCCTTGAGCGCGGCAAGGCGCCGAAGCTCGGTGCCATCAAAAACGCCACAGTAGCGTTCCAGGGACTCAGCCACCGCACTGATACGAGCCTGCTCTGGGCTGCGACCTTTTCCACCTGATCGCCGCCGAAGTCCTTCGCGCAGAAAAAACCGGGTGTCATGCAAGTCAGAAAAGTTGTGATCGGCGGAGTAGGTTGGCGTGATCCAAGACCCTTGGCCGGAAAAACCACCCCGAACACCCGGGGCGAGTGAGCCAACAATACCGGTGATCGGGCTTACATTTCGGTCCAGAATTGCCTGCACATCATTGGTGTGGCAGGACCGATGCCCACCATCTGAGTCACGAACTTTGGGTCGCGGCTGTAGATTTGGTTTAGGTGGCGTTTCGGGCATGGTGAAATTGTCACCGCATACCGGGCATTGCGGTCGGCGTGTTAGAATATGCTCCTGCCGTTCCATCGACAGATGTTCCGTGCTGATCACTCGGTTAGCCAACACCGACGGGCCGCCGACACCGATCCAACGTGTCACTTCAGTAGCGAGTTCTGCCAGGGCTGCGGTCTGCGAAGTGTCACTATTGGCTTCTGGGGCGAGCCGGGTGCCGGTCAAACCTGAAAGAGTGCCGATATGGGTTTCGACGCGGCGGTGCCATCTCAGACGATTTGCAAGGCATTCCCAGCACGCTGTTTCACCGGGAAGAAATGCAGGGCCTAGCCAGCTTTGAATACCGCCTGGGTTGACCAAAATCCACGGCCGTCCTTCTGCAACAAACCGCTTGTTCAACGCGTCCAATTCAGCGGCAAGATAGTTGTTGGTTACAACAACGCTCAGCTCGCCGCGATCAACGACGCGCACCCCGTTTTTTTCGAGAAGCGCGCGCAGACTGTCGCCAATTCGGCCAATGCAGACGACATCTACCGGCGTGTTTTTCACACGCTCTGCCGCTTCAACAGGGTTCACCCCCGCCAACTCCCAAAAGGCCTGCTGGTCGCGCGGCATCACCGAACTGTCTTCGGCTAGAAATCCACGCTTTTTGAGCAGGTCCAGAGCAGAGAGAATGTCGGCGCTAGCATAGCTCTGGCACAGTTGGTCGAAGATATCCTCGACCAACTGCTTTCCGTCCAGAAAAGGTGCCAGATCGGAAAAAATAGTAGACTTCAGGCAGTTGTGACCTTGCTCGCTGAACAAGTACAAGCCTTCTTCGGGAACTACGATTGCCTTGATGCTGGATTTGAACCGTGGTGCCGCAGTGGCACTGTCATACATAAGAGCGCTTGCCTTCAGCAGCAGGCCGGTGGTGCAACAGCAGTATCATGCTCGTGGAGATCATCATCGTGCACGTCGTCGGGTTTGTCTCCGACACTCACGATCTTTGAAAAAGTCTTGCCGATTTCTTCGCCATATGCCTTTACTGCGGCTGTTGGGTCTTGCTCGAGCAGCGTCCGAAATTCCGGATCTTTCCAGGCTTTTGCATGCATTTTGCCCCAGTCTTCATTCGTCGGTGCTGTCATTGAATATTCCTCCTTTGGTTGATTGCCGTCTGCACATTTGTAACGATTTGCTGCTTTTTGTTAACCTTGTCACACAAGCAAAAGACACGATCAAGTTGTGACGAGGCCTTTCTGCCAAGAGTTAACCTAAATAAAGCGCATACATTACGGACTTATGTGGTTTTGGGCGGCAGGCCGACGTCGGACCTCGAACCTATTGGGTGTTCCTGAAACGGGTTCCAACCTAAAGCTGCGCGCTATTGTTTGGATGACGACTACCATCTGTGACAAGGATTGAGCAGCCGCAATACAAACTCTTGGACCGGCCCCGAAAGGCATATACGCTTTGGCCGAAAGCGGCGGAATTCGACCCGCAGCAAAGCGGTCAGGTTGAAACTCAGAAGGCTGCGAAAAGTAGCGAGGATCTCGATGCAGCAGACCCGGGCAGACCCAAACTCCCTGCCCTTCAGCCAGTTGGTAGTCACCCATCCTAAAGCCGCGCGCCACTTCACGATAAAGAATTGGTGCCGGGGGCGTCATGCGCATCGACTCTCGCAAAATCGCCATTGTTCGGCTTGTGCCAAGCGCCGCATTACTGAAACGTTCGGAATCATCAAGGGGTGCTGCCTCATCGACCAGTTGCCAGTCCAGATCATAGTCGGCAATGTCGGTCCAGAGCTGCGTCAAAGCGAATGGCATAGTTAGATGGCCCGCAAAAAGCATCTGAACAATTTCCCCCACGACGTCTTGTTTGGAAAGAACGTCGGGAGCCATGTGATGCGCCCTCACCAAGGCCGAGAGAACGTCACCTCGATCAACGAATTCCTCAAAACGAGCGCGGATGATGGCCAGGACCCGATCCATGTTTCTGGGTGCCCGAGGGCGCGTCATTTGCACCGCTCCTTCGGCACCGCCCACAGTCGCAGTGAAGTCCTCTCCATAGCCCTCAAGGTAGGGCACAAGGCCACTGCGCTCCTGAGCAGTTCCCCAACCCTCAAGATCGGCATCCAAAACTGTGCGCAGCGCGAGTCGGGAAATCAACAACCGAACCTCATGCGCAAGGTCAATCGGTTCTCTGTCCGCCCAATGGGCAGTGATCGATTCCGTGAGTTCTCCTGTCAAAACCAGCCGAGGTTCACGCAACACGGAACGAAAGAGCGGCAGCAAGAGTTGGCGACGCTGGCGCCAAATTTCAGGATCGTCCAGCGTTGTCAGCCCGTCGCCCCAATACCCGGCGTTCGAGGCCCGCAAAAAATCAGGCTTGCGCAGATCTGCCTCGTGGAAGCGAAAAAGGTTCCGGGCAAGGTCAGCATCATTTACAAAGATGATCGGTCCGGTGCCCAGATCAAAACTCGAAACGTTTCCATACGTATCCGCCAACTGACTGAGAAAGTCGAACGAGCTGCGGTGAAAAAACTTCGCATTGAGCCGCGCATTTTGGGTGCCGACTGGTCCGGGCGGCAAAGTCAATTTGAAGTCCTGCAAGGGTTTTCGTTATGAACCAGCCAAATGTTTGGGCATATGGGTTGGCTCCCGACGTCCTGCTCGACGAGACCGGCGAAGTTGCGAAGTTGCACAGCGCTACTGAGTCGATATCTGTTACCGACCAAGCCCAAAAATCGCTTGCCAAGAAACTCGCCCAAAGCTGTTGGAGTGAAGAGGAACTGGCAGCTTGCCTCGGCCCAAGTCCAGATGCAGAGGTTAACTGTGCGTCGTTCTTGTTGCGCCTTGATCAGCGCGGGTTTCTCTGTCGTTTTGTTATGCATAACGCTCAGCCTATCGCTGTTTGTGCGCCACAACGCGCGCCCGTCAGCGGCCTTCCGAAATTCGAACCGGATACTACTATTCGGCTTTCTCAACAGACACTTTTGCAGCCCCGACAAAATGGGATCAGAGCGATGGCCCCTGGAAGTTGGGCGACCGTGGATCTGTTGGACCCACAGATCGGCCCATTGCTTTTTAAGCTGTCCGAGGGCGTTGAGGCGGCGCAGGCCCCAAATTGCGTGCCGAGTCTTGAACCCCATGCTTTCGAGGCTTTGATGCAACTCTTTGCGTGGTGCGATTTGCTGGAAGGCCTTGAGGAACCTAAAACGCCTGTGCATGAAGCGCTTTTCCATAGCCAAACACGCCTCGGCTTCGCAAGGAAAAAACTCGGAAAAACGGGAAAATCGCATAAGTCTGAACACCCAGGTAAACATGTGCCGGACATTGCGCTGCCGCTCCCCGAAATCGCGGATATTATTGCAAGCGACCCGCCGCATATGCTGGTGTCCCGCCGTCGAAGAAGTCGTCGTGATCAAGGTCGCACACCAATCAGTCTTGCGCAGCTTAACGAGTTGCTTTTCCGATGTTTCTACCAAGAGAATGGTCACCGCTCTTATCCCAGTGGTGGTGGTATTCACCCATTGACTGCGTATCTTGTTGTTAATCATTGCGACGGTTTGGAGCCAGGGCTTTATTCCTACGATAGTGAACGTCACGGCCTCACAAGGGTTAGCAAAATCATTCCTGCTCTCAAGAGTCTTTTGAAAGACGCCGCAGCGTCAGCCAACTGTGTTTCGCACACACAAATTTTGCTTCTTTTATCTGCTGACATGGCGACCACCCGCACCGCCTACGGTGCACTGGCGTACTCATTGGTCCTCAAAGAGGTTGGCGCTGTTTATCAAAATGTTCAACTCGCAAGCGAGGCGATGCAGTTAGCGGCATGCCCCCTGGGAACCGGAAACTCTTTAGTCTTCGCAAATGTCGGTGGGCGAAATGTGTGTGATGCGCCATTGGTTGGTGAAATGATTATTGGGTCAAGTGAGTGAGTTGTTGATGGGGGGATGCAAAGGCAAATGTCCGTCGCGGAACCTTCCAGTTCGACAACTCCGTCGCCGCTGACATTGGTGCAGATAGTTATCTGATCGATGGTGAAACGGTCACCAAGACCGATGGTGGCGGTGCTGTAAGACGAATTCGAACCAATCTCATTTTGCTGCGGAAACTGTGAACCTATCTGGAAGAAAGCTGGCACTACTATACTAGAGCGGCGGTGCGCGTCAGTTTGAACGTGTCTCGATTGGCGAGCGATCTTTCTTGATTGACGTAACTGTAGACAGAGGAATGGACGGAGGGGAATTTCTGCAGATTTCGCGTACGCCTGAAACGCTGCATGGCGCGTTTTAATCGTCGGAACGACAAGTGCGAATTCTCGACACATCTGTTGAGCCACCTGCCCGTCTTTCGCTTTTTCGTAACACCGAGTTCTCTGTGTGCCGCCCGATATGATACGAAGCTATCCGTGACCAACTCGTTCGATGCGCTGTACCTCTTCAAAAATTTCCTGATTAATTTCAATACCTCAGCTTGTTTCGACGTCTGGCAAGCACGACTTCAAACACCTCACCTTCGTGATCAGCGGCCCGCCATAGATAATACCGCTAGCCACTCACTTTCACGAAAACCTCGTCTACGTGCCACTTCCATTTGGAGAACACGCGCAGCTGCTGAAAACGCTTCCGTCTGATCGCAGTAGCAAACATCGGGCCGAACCTGTTCTACCGATATCGGACAGTTTCGTGGCTCACGTCGATGTCTCGCTCGTCCAGCAGATCTTCGACATTCCAAAGCGAGAGCGGGAATCGGATGTACAGCACCACCGTAAGACGAATGATCTCGGGGCTGGTTGTGGAGTATTTGAAAGAGTCAGATCTGGTCATGGGCAAAAGCTTCGCAACCGTTCTGCCACGCTCAAGCAAAGTTCTTCTGACAAGACCTGAACGACCACTTTGCGGACAAAGCGGACGCTCAATCGTTTGATTTTCGCCCCGATCTGTATTCTGGAAGTTTGGCCAAGGCCGATTTCAACGCGTCACCCCATCCATCGGAAACACTGCGAAAGTACTGATCGTCAGTTTCGAATCTTGACCGCGTACCGCCGTCAAGGCTGTCTTCATCGTAGAGAAGCAGGTCAAGCGGAGCCCCGACAGACAGATTGGCCTTAATCGTGGAGTCAAAACTGACAAGCAAGAGTTTTACGGTTTCTGAAAAACTCATTTCCGGATCATAGGCGCGCACCAAAATTGGGCGACCGTACTTCGTCTCGCCGATCTGAAAGAACGGGGTGTCGTCGCCGGCCTCGATAAAATTGCCTTCAGGGTAGATCAAAAACAGGCGAGACGGGCCGCCCTTGATCTGGCCTCCAACAATGAGCGTCGCATGAAATGCGCTGTCTGCTTGCTGACCAGACCGGGCATGCTCCTCGATGACGTCGTTAAGCGTAGCCGCGACCAGTTGCGCAACTTGAAACATCGTCGGTGCCTCTAAGATCGATGGTGAACGATCTGCCGGCGCTTTTGTTCGTTCTTCCAGAAGGCTTATTGTGGCCTGAGTAGTGGCCAGGTTTCCGGCCGTTAGGATTGTGATAGACCGGTCCCTTTCGACTGTCCAGTTGAACATCTTGTTGAAGGTCGAAACATTGTCCACGCCTGCATTCGTGCGTGTATCGGACATGAACACCAGCCCGCGATTCAGCCGCATGCCCACAGCATAGGTCATCAAATTCTCCGTTACTGCTGTGCGACTTGCAACTGCACTGTCAATTGCTCGCCCGCTGTCCCAATTCTATTCCCTATTACCGGTGCGGCTTGAGCATAGTCCAGCCCGGTTGCGACGCGTACGTATCGATCGTCAGGTGAAATCCCATTTGAAACGTCAAACCCCACCCAGCCAAGCCCATCCAAATGCACTTCGGCCCAGGCATGGGTCGCGTCCTGCAGCTCCGTTTCGTTCATCATCAAGTAGCCCGAAACGTAGCGTGCTGGCACTCCGAGCTGTCGCGCGCAGGTAATAAGGATGTGCGCGTGGTCCTGACACACGCCGCGCTCGGCTTTTAGGGCATCTTCTGCGCTCCAGCCCGGGTGCGAACTTCCAATTTCGTATGAGACCTGAGCTCGAATTTTTTCGGACAGAGCATGCATCTGCTTCAGCGGCTCGCTGTTGGGCAATGCGCTTATCAGCTCTGCAACTCCTTTCCCTGGCGATGTCTGCGGAGTGCTTCTTTTGAACAGCCACAAGGGCGTCGACCCTTCGTGACGCCCCAGAACACCGTGCGTGTCTTTCACTTCAACAACGCCTTCGGAGATCAACGAGATACTTTGAGTGTTTGCTTCGAAACTGATCAATTCCACCGTGTTACGGTGATAGTCTTCAAATGTAAGCTCTTTGCGCCCGCCGGTGACCTGGGTGCTCCAACTTACAATGCTCTGATTTCGAAATGACTTTGGTGTTTTTCGCAGCTGTTGCAGTCCGAAAGGAACCGGAGCGTCAAAATCGTATCGTGTCTCGTGTCGAATGTGCAGTTTCATTGGCTACTCGTAGAACCTGTAATCAATCTCGATCTGACGGCTCAAATTGCCGAGATCGGTCAGAAATTCCTGAATGTACTCATGCAGACCAAATTCAAAGATATCCGAGATTTTCTGATCCAGGTACTTCTCGTAGAGAGCATTCGATGCCTCGCACGAAGGCCCGGCAAAGCCGTAGTCTTTCTTCAGGTAGGACAGGTTTTCCTGAATCTTTCTGCAGCAGAAGTGCAAACTGCGAGGCATCCGCTGATCCAGGATCAAAAACTGCGCAATGTCAGACGGCCGCGTTTTCTCACCATGGGTCATTCGATAACCGCCGCCAGCGCCGACAGAGCGCAGGATGCTTTCCCATTGGATGTTGTCCAGTGACGAGCCGACTGAGAAGGCTGTGGGCAGAAGAACATAATATTTCACGTCCAGAATGCGGCCGGTATTGTCGGCCCGTTCGACAAATGTCCCGATGCGGGTGAAATCGAAAATGTCGTTGCGCAGCATGGTCCCCAAAGTGGCACCACGGACTAGAGCCGCCTGTTGTCGAATGAGTTCCAACGTTGCAGGTAAGTCCCGCTCATTCACGCGTCGTTTCATCACCTCATCGATCTGCATCCAGGTGGAGTTAACCGCACTCCAGACATCATGGGTGAGCGCCGTCCGAACAAGGCGCGCGTTGTCCCGGGCTTGCTTGATGACCGACTTGATCGAGGATGGGTTATCAGCGTCACGCAGCACCCAATCGACTGCATTGTCTTTTGAAATCTCGTCGTACTTGGCGTGGTACTCATCCAGAACTCCGGCCGTTTTCAGAACCGAACCCCATTCCTCGGCAGAATTCTTAGTACGGGTCAACGCCATTCTCTGACCTGTTTCAAGCAGCCTCGTCGTATTTTCCGCTCGCTCAAGATACCGGGACATCCAGAACAACCCGCCAGCAGTTTTTCCCAGCATGGTCAGTCCTCCAGAACCCAGGTGTCTTTGGTCCCGCCACCCTGGCTTGAATTCACGACGAGAGATCCCTTCTTAAGCGCCACACGGGTCAAACCGCCGGGCGTGATCTTGATCCCTTCGGGCGACACCAAAACGAACGGCCTTAGGTCAACATGTCTGGGCGCAAGTCCCGAGCGCGCAAAGATCGGAACCGTCGAAAGCGACAGAGTCGGCTGGGCAATGTAGTTCCCGGGCCGCGATTTGAGCTTGTCGCGGAACGCCGAAATCTCTTTCTTGCTGGCGGTCGGTCCGATCAACATTCCGTAGCCGCCAGACCCGTGTACTTCTTTCACAACAAGCTCACACAGGTTGTCCAGCACGTAGGAGAGAGACTCAGGATCACTGCAGCGCCAGGTCGGGACGTTTTTTAGCAAGGGCTTCTCACCCGTGTAGAATTCAACAATTTCAGGCATGTAAGAATAGATCGCCTTATCGTCGGCAATACCGGTCCCCGGTGCGTTGGCGATCGTGATGCCTCCTGCGCGGTACACGTCCAGGATACCTGGAACGCCCAAGGCGCTATCGGGGTTGAAATTCAGGGGGTCCAGAAAGTCGTCATCTACCCGGCGGTAAAGTACGTCGATGGGCTTATAGCCTCTGGTGGTGCGCATGCAAACACGCCCATCGACAACGCGTAGGTCGTGGCCTTCGACCAATTCCACGGCCATCTGATCAGCAAGAAACGCATGTTCGTAATAGGCTGAATTATAGATGCCGGGGGTTAAAACCGCGACAGTGGGTTCTCCGACCGCGCAAGCTGGTGCGCAGGCAGCAAGAGATCGTCTCAGATTGCGGGGGTAGTCCGAAACATTCCGAACATTAGTCGCGCTGAAGAGCTCGGGGAACATCTTTAGCATCGTTTCCCGGTTCTCCAACATATAGCTGACCCCGGATGGCGTTCGGGCATTGTCTTCCAGAACGAAAAACTCGTCTGGTCCGGTTCGCACCAGATCGACGCCGACAATGTGCGTATAGACCCGACCAGGGGGTGAGACACCAAGCATCTGCGGCAAGAAGGCCTCGTTTCCGGCAATCATCTCGGCTGGTACACGCCCGGCCCTGACGATTTCTTGACGGTGGTAGATGTCGTGTAGAAATGCATTGATTGCCCGCACCCGCTGTTCGATACCGCGTTCCAGCCGCTGCCATTCCCGCGCTGAAATAACTCTTGGCACGATATCAAACGGTATTAGACGTTCCTCAGCCTCGGCTTTTCCATAAACGTTAAAAGTGATGCCCGTCAGTCTAAAGACTTCCTCGGCTTCGCGCTGTTTCGCCCTCAGTCGTGATGCATCTTCAGCATTGAACCAGCGGCCGATCTCTTCGTATGGACCTCTGAGTGATCCATCGCCGTTGAACATTTCATCAAAATACTCACTCATGCTTTTAGTTTCACGCATAAATCAGAATTTTCAAGTCATTCAGGCTTGGCTGGATGTCGCCTCGGGGGATAGCGTCTAATTTTCAGGCTATCTAGTCAGTTTGATAATTCTAACAACATGGTGTTTTTCGTGTTTCCAGTTGAAGCCGCATTCAATGTGTTGCACTCAACAGTAACTGGTTTTGCGCTGGATTTGAACATCCGCATTGGGGTTCGAAGCCGTCATTCGCCGCACGCGGTAAGAATGACTACTCTGCGGACGAAGCAGACGTTTAGGACCCTAAGTCAACGGGCAGTTCTACGTAAAAAGATCAGTAGAAAGGTACTTCAATCCGGAGTCGCAAATGATCACGGAAACGGTCTGGCCTTTGTGAGGGCCTTTTAGTAGCTCGACAGCACCCGCCACGTTAGCGCCGGCAGAAAACCCAGCGAAAATGCCTTCGAAGCGCGCCAGATCGCGACAGGTCTGACGCGCTGTGTGGCCATCAATTTGAAGAAAACCATCCCACACGAACCCTCGAAGGAAATCGAGATCACCCATAACATACCCTCCTCCCTGAATTGGATGTTCGGGGCTTGTCACTTCCTGACCCGCGATCACAGCAGCACCTTCAGGCTCAATGGGATAGCATTTGATCTCTGAATTCCGCGATCGCAAGTACTTGGACGTCCCGGCCAAAGTGCCACCCGATCCGACAAAATCACAGAAGGCATCGATGTTGCCGCCGGACTGTTCCCAAAGTTCCGGGCCAGTCGTATGTTCATGGGCACTGGGATTGCCTTCTCGTTGGAATTGGTCAGCTCGAAATGCGTTGCGTTCAATCGTCAGTTTTGCAGCCACGCGATCAACCTCTGCGAGGTCCGCGCCTGATACTTCCCCTGGGCGACTTCCCGGCATTTGATCTACCAACACGACTTCAGCACCAAGAGCCTGCATCATTTGTGCACGCTCAGGCGAGTTGCCTTTGGACATGACAGCAACGAATGGGTAGCCTTTGATACTGCAGACGATAGCAAGGCCGGTGCCCATATTGCCACTAGTCAGCTCAACGATTGTCTGCCCTTGCTCTATCGTGCCATTGGCCTCAGCTGCTTCAATGACTCCAAGCGCCGCGCGGTCTTTTTTGGAGAATCCGGGGTTTAAGTAATCGAGCTTGGCTAAAATTTTTCCCTCGCAGCCATAATGCTTTACCAGCCGATCAAGACACACCAAAGGTGTTTTTCCAATCGCTCCAAGAATGGAACAAAGTGTACCAGTCATTTTAAGAGCCCCAACTCTGTTTCGAAGCGAACTTTGGTAGACACTGCAGAGTTTTGCAACTTGGGCGCCTAGCGCTCTTCCACCATGAAGTAACTTGAGGCTGCTCTGTAGACGACACAGCCTATCGCGGAAATCAGGTTTGCCGTTAGAGACCGACCCAAAATTGACGTCCAGTCTCGGAAACTAAAGTGGCAAACAATTTCATGTGGATACCTGCTGAAGTGCCAACTCACAAATATACCTGCTGGTTATCAACTGCTTCCAATAGTGCCGTCGCAACTGCGTCGATCATTTTGGTGCGAGGTGAGGCTGACATACTTGCCAGGCCAACAATGCGCTTAGGTCCATTCCGTTCAAGGGAGATTCTTTTGAGCCGCAAGTGGTCATATGCAGCTAAGCGGCTGTCTGGTATGATTGATACGCCAAGTTCAGCGGCCACCATACTTGAGATTGCTTCAAGGCTCTCTAGTTCCATGGCGTCCTTGACTTCAATGCCCTTTCTTTGCAGCCAAGTCTCGATTTGCCTTCCCACAACCGCATCACGAGTAAAGCGAATAAACGGTGACGCACCAAGCAGTTCTTTCGGAGGTAAATCTGGGGTGTTTTCTGAGACAAGCAGGACCAATTTCTCGGATACAATTTCAGAGAATTCCAACGTGTTTGGCAGAATATCTGGTCGGGAAATGATCGCCGCTTGAACCTGCCCGCGGTCTAATTGCAGCAAAAGCTGATTGGTCAAACCTGGAACAATTCTTACACGGATATCCGGATGCACGGACTTTAGCCTCGCTAGCGCAATCGGCACCAACCCAGTCAGGGTCGTTGGAACGGCACCCAGAGTTATTTCGCCAGAGAGCTCGTTGTTCGACCTCACCCTTTCCGCCAAACCGTCGTATGCGGCCACAACCGCAGCGGCCTCTCCGACAAACGTTAGCCCGGCACGGGTCAGTTTGGGTGATTTGGCCGATCGGTCAAATAATACGAGCCCCAACGCGACCTCCAGATTCCGCATCTGGTGACTGACCGCCGAAGGAGTTAGATGCTCCGCCTCTGACGCGGCACGGAAGCTACCATGTCGATGAACTGCGATTAGAGTTCGCAGTGCCCGAATGCTCATTCCGATAACCTCGCTACCGCTAAAACCGTGACCATTATGTGAAATTTTTTCACTAATTAGTCAAAAATTTTTCGTTTTTGTTCATTTTTACTGAAGTGTACCTTGCGCATAGCCCGCCCTATGAAACCAAACCCAGAGGTGCTTATGGTTGCTCCTAAATCCAACACCTATACTTCCATCGTCGCCAAACCCTTCGCTCCAAATCTCGGGGCTGAGATCTACGGAGTCGATCTAAGCCGGCCTATTCCAGACAACCAGTTCGCAGAGATCTGCGACGCTTTTCACACCTATCAAGTACTGTTCTTCAAAGAGCAGAAAGAAATTCCACCTGCGCAGCACATTGAATTTGGGAAGCGCTTTGGACCGCTTCATGCGCACCCCGCAGCCCCAACAATGGAAGGATATCCAGAGATTTTCGAAATCCATGCAACCAAGAATTCCAAGGTAGCAAACGGTGAGTTCTGGCACTCTGACGTCTCTTGCGACGAGACGCCTCCTCTTGGAACTATGCTTCAAATCCATATCGCCCCTCCCTGTGGCGGGGACACTATGTTCAGTGATATGTATGCGGCCTACGACGATCTTTCTGAACCGATAAAAGATATGATCAACGGGTTATCTGCACTTCATAGTTCAGAGCACATCTACAAAGGCCGCTATAGCGACCGGGGACAAAAAGACAGCGATATTGATTGTCCCGAAGCAGTTCATCCGATTGTTAGAACTCATCCGGAAACGGGACGGAAATCGCTATTTGTGAACCGAACTTTTACGACAAAGATTGTGGGCTTGTCGGATAAGGAAAGCGATGCGATCCTCAACATGCTTTTCGAGCATGCGGAACAAATCAACTATCAAATCCGGTTCAGGTGGTCGCTTAACGACATGGCCTTTTGGGACAACCGGTGCTGTATGCATCGTGCGATCTGGGACTATTGGCCCGCAGAGCGTAAAGGCCGACGTGTGACCGTGAAAGGCGATAGACCTGTTTAGTGTCGACCGAACCAAATTGCTCAATCAAAGAAACCAGATCTTTAGGAGCGCAAAGTGCGAGCTGCAGTCGTAAGAGAGTTTTGTGAAGACCTTTCGATTGAGACGGTCCCGGATCCAACCTGCCCAGACAATGGAGTGGTCCTGGAGGTCGCTGCCTGTGGCGTATGCCGCTCGGATTACCATGGATGGTCTGGTGCACACCCCAAAGTTCAAAATGGCTCCATCTTAGGGCACGAATACTGTGGAACTGTGGTGGAGGCAGGGCCTCAAGCGAAGCACAATGTTGGTGACCGCCTCATAGCGCCATTCATCTTGGGGTGCGGCAGCTGCAACGCTTGTCAAACAGGCGTATCAAACACTTGTGCTAACCAAATCGTTCCTGGATTTGGAACGCCTGGTGCCTACGCAGAATACGTTGCAGTGCCTTTTGACCACAACTTGGTTCACTTGCCACAAACGCTGCCCCCTGCCTTGGCGGCAGGGCTCGGGTGTCGTGTAACCACTGCTTGGCATGCTTTGACAGACCGTGCAGATGTGGCAGCTGGTGAATGGGTGGCTGTCCACGGAACAGGAGGGATTGGCTTGTCCGTTCTTCTATTGGCAAAATTGCTTGGATGCCGAGTTGTCGTAGTGGATGTGGTTGAAGAGAAACTTGAGCACGCAAAGCTCAACGGCGCGGACGCCACAGTAAATGCAAGCAAAGAAGACGCCGCGGCTGCGATCCGAGATATCACGGATGGAGGAGCACAGGTTTCCATAGAAGCACTGGGGATCGAAACAACGACGAACGCATCCTTAGAGTGTCTCGCTATCCTTGGTCGACACGTGCAAATTGGTATGCCGTCGGGTGACGGCCAGATGCAGGTGAACATGCGTGCAATCTATTCCAATCAGCTCTCGTTTTTCGGCACTCGTGGTATGCCTTCATGGAAATACCCTCGCCTTCTAGGAATGATCGAACGTGGCGAAGTGGATATCCAGCCAATGGTCGCCAGAGAAATCCGATTGGAAGAGGCTAGCAATGAACTTCGCGCAATGAATGGACCGACTTCCCCCGGAACCGCTGTTATCACAAGGTTTCAGCCGTGAAGCTTTAAATGGGCCACACCAGATTGATGATAACGACGACTACGAAGTAGGCTAGAACAACTTTCCAGTTCCATTGGTGCTTGTTTTCTTCGTTGATCACGCCAGCCGATTTCAATGCCAGGTTAGTGATGATGGTGCTGTCAGACGAATTCGAACCAGTCTCAGCTAGGCCAGTAGAGCTGCCCTTTATTCGGCGCAAAGACAGCGCCACTCGGCAAGAGCAGCGGTGCGGGTCAGCTTGAAGATGTCTCGGCTGGTGAGCGATCGTTCTTGGTTAAAGTGATTGTAGACGGAGGAATGGACGGAGGCGAATTTCTGTAAACTTTGCAAACGCCTGAATCGCTGCATCGCGCGTTCTCTTCGTCGGAAAGGAAGGTGTGAGTTCTCAACCCGGTTGTTAAGCCACCTGCCCGTCCTTTGTTTTTCGGTAACGCCAAGCTCTCTGAGCGCGGCTCTGTATGAGGCGAAGCGATCCGTGACGACGTTTTCCGCTTTGCCGTGTCGCTTCATCAATTTCTTTAGGAATTTCAGTGCTGCAGCTTTGTTTCGGCGTTTGGTGACAACGGCTTCCAGCACCTCACCTTCGTGATCAACAGCCCGCCAGAGGTAGTGCCTCTTGCCATTCACCTTCACGAAAACCTCGTCCACGTGCCACTTCCATTTGGAGAAGGCCCGCAGTTGCTGAACACGCTTTCTTCGGATTTCAGCAGCAAACGTTGGGCCAAACCTGTTCCACCAGTACCGGACAGTTTCGTGGCTTACATCGATGCCTCGCTCATGAAACAGATCTTCGACATTCCGAAGCGAGAGCGGGAAACGGATGTACAGCATCACCGCAAGGCGGATGATCTCGGGGCTGGTTTGGAAGTACTTGAAGGAGGCAGGTTTGGTCATGGACAAAAGCTACGCAACCGCCCTGCCCCGCTCAAGCAATGTTCTTCTGACAAGACCTTTACCCAATTTGGGAAATCGGCGAGATGCGCCTATTTTTTCATCCAAGACCAGGGTCGCTGTCTAAAATTTAGACGCACGATGTCGAAATAAGCAGATTTCGACACTGTAGATTAGTGTTCCGCCCCTTCAACAGAGAAACAGGTGCCACCAAACCAAGCTCTAAAGGTGTCTTATTACCCAAGTTACAGCCATATTGCCCACGCACAGTGCTGTTCCACCGCGTGCTGCAGGCGCCGTCAGCTTGAGCACCAAGCAATTGGGCGACAGGACAGTGCTGAACAAGTTTCGCCAGTCCGGGTCTTTCAAGTGCCTGTTCCCCAGGACCAATACACCTCATCTTGACGCGGTTCTCCTAAACACGGCCGGCGGCGTAACCGGGGGCGATTCATTTCGATTTTCCGGCAAGGCGGCGAAAGGAACCGCGCTGACTTTGACAACACAAGCCTGCGAGCGCGCCTACAAGGCCAAGCCGCAAGAATGTGGCCAGATTACCAATCATCTATCTGTTGAAACTGAAGCCCGACTGAACTGGTTGCCGCAAGAGACCATTCTGTTCAATGGCAGTGCTCTGGACCGACGCCTGAAAGTCGAGATGGCGCCGGATGCCGAGTTGCTGATGGTAGAGCCTCTCATCTTCGGGCGCATCGCTATGGGCGAGACACTTACCGATATCCGCCTAAACGATCGGATCGAGATGCAACGCCAAGGAAAGACGGTGTTCCTTGACGCGATCCAGTTCTCTGGTGATTGGCAAAAGCATCTGTCCAAGCCGCATATTGCAAACGGCGCAGGAGCGATGGCGCTGATCGTCTTTGCTTCGGAGTCGGCCGAAGGTCATCTGGATTCCATTCGCAAAATGCTCCCCAAGGACGCAGGGGCAACACTAGTCCAAGACGGCCTTCTGGCTATCCGTATTCTGGCCCACAACAGCTTGGCTCTTCGCCGCGCATTGATGCCGGTTTTGTGCCGGTTGAACAAAAACACATTACCCCGATGCTGGATGCTCTGACATGAACCTGACACCTCGTGAAAAAGATAAACTGCTGGTCGCCATGGCCGCCGAGGTCGCTCGAAAGCGACTGACACGTGGAGTCAAGCTGAACCACCCAGAGGCGATCGCCCTGATCACCGACGCCGTGGTCGAGGGCGCGCGCGATGGACGTTCAGTTGCTGACATGATGCAAGCCGGGGCCGAGGTGATCACCCGCGAGCAATGCATGGAGGGTGTGCCTGAAATGATCCACGAGGTTCAGGTCGAAGCCACCTTTCCAGATGGCACCAAGCTGGTGACTGTCCATAACCCCATTCGCTGAAAAGGAAACCAATATGACACGCATGCTTTTCCCCGCCCTGATCTTCGCTGGCCCCGCAGCAGCCCATAACGGAACGCATATCCACGCGCACGGCACCGATTACGCCGCGATGGGCGTTGGGCTGGCAGTTGTTGCGCTGGCCGCTGTCGCGCTGATCACAAAGCTGAACAGATGATCCCCGGAGAGCTGTTCCCGGCTGATGGTGAAATTGCCCTGAACCCCGACACTGATGCGATCACTTTGATGGTCGCCAATACCGGAGACCGCCCGGTTCAGGTCGGCTCACACTATCATTTCGCCGAAACCAACCCGGCGCTCGACTTCAATCGCGCTGCCGCGCATGGCCTGCGTCTGGACATTGCGCCGGGCACCGCTGTGCGGTTCGAACCGGGGCAAGAGCGTGAGGTCTCACTGATCCCTATCGGCGGAGCGCGCAATGTTTACGGCTTCAATCAAAAGGTCATGGGGGCACTCTGATGCCAGCAACAATCAAGCGCTCAGACTATGCCGCGATGTTCGGCCCCACCACCGGGGATAAGCTGAGGCTGGCCGACACCGATCTTGTGATCGAGGTCGAACGTGATCTGACCAGCTATGGCGAAGAGGTCAAGTTTGGTGGCGGAAAGGTAATTCGCGACGGGATGGGGCAGTCTCAGGCCACGCGCGCCGAAGGTGCTGTGGATACGGTCATCACCAACGCACTGATCGTCGATCACTCAGGTATCTACAAGGCTGACGTTGGCCTGAAAGACGGGCGGATCGCAAAGATCGGCAAGGCAGGAAACCCCGATACACAACCAGGTGTCGACATCATCATCGGACCTGGAACCGAGGCCATTGCTGGCGAGGGTCGTATCCTGACGGCAGGTGGGTTCGACAGCCATATCCACTTCATCTGCCCGCAACAGATCGAAGACGCGCTGCATTCCGGCCTGACCACCATGCTGGGTGGCGGCACCGGTCCGGCGCATGGAACGTTGGCGACCACCTGCACCCCTGGCCCCTGGCATATCGGGCGGATGTTGCAGGCGGCGGATGCCTTTCCCATGAATCTGGCGTTTGCAGGCAAGGGCAACGCCTCGCTGCCCGCAGCGCTTGAGGAACAGGTCAAGGCCGGGGCCTGCGCCCTGAAACTGCACGAAGATTGGGGCACGACCCCTGCCGCCATCGACTGCTGCTTGTCGGTGGCAGACGCAATGGACGTTCAGGTTATGATCCACACCGACACGCTCAATGAATCAGGCTTTGTCGAAAACACCGTGGCAGCCCTGAAGGGCCGTACAATTCACGCCTTCCACACCGAAGGCGCAGGCGGCGGCCATGCTCCGGATATCATCAAGATCTGCGGCGAGAACCACGTGCTGCCGTCCTCGACGAACCCGACTCGGCCTTTCACAGTCAACACGGTAGAAGAGCATCTGGACATGCTGATGGTCTGCCACCACCTCGATAAATCCATACCCGAAGACGTGGCCTTTGCCGAAAGCCGCATCCGGCGTGAGACCATCGCAGCCGAGGATATCCTGCACGACATGGGCGCATTCAGCATCATCGCGTCTGACAGTCAGGCCATGGGCCGGGTCGGAGAGGTTTTGATCCGCACGTGGCAAACCGCAGACAAGATGAAGAAACAGCGCGGGCGCCTGCCCAAGGAAACCGGTGAGAACGACAACTTTCGCGTTCGCCGCTATATCGCGAAATACACCATCAACCCGGCCATTGCCCATGGGCTCAGCCACGAGATCGGGAGCATCGAGGAAGGCAAACGCGCCGACCTCGTCCTTTGGAACCCAGCCTTTTTTGGCGTGAAGCCCGAGATGGTTCTGCTGGGCGGCACCATAGCCTGCGCGCAGATGGGTGATCCCAACGCTTCGATCCCCACACCGCAGCCCGTTTATAGTCGCCCTATGTTTGGCGCTTACGGACGGTCGGTGGAAAACTCGGCGATCACATTTGTCTCGCAGGCGGCTCAGGCGGATGGGATCGGTGATACACTGGGATTGGCAAAGCAAACCGTCGCCGTCCAAAACACACGAGAAATTGGCAAGCAGGATCTTCTGCTGAACAACGCGACACCGCATGTCGATGTCGACCCGGAAACCTATGAGGTGCGCGCGGATGGCGAATTGCTAACCTGTCAGCCTGCCGAAGTTCTACCGATGGCACAGCGATACTTCATGTTCTGATTAAAAATTACGCTGCATTGCAGCAAGCGCATCCCGGGCATGACCAATCACCCACTACTAAGCGAGTGAAAGATGACAGATATTAGGACGCAAGGGAGGACCAACGTCTCGCAAACATACGAGGGTCCCAATGGCACACACAGAAAATCACCCGCATACCGGTTTTTCCGTATTCGGCCTGTTCTCGGCGATCGGTTCGTCGATCTATTCGGCTCTTGCTCGATTGGCCGAAGCACGATCGCGCACCGATCAAATCCAGTTCCTCCAATCGCTGAGCGACGAAGAACTGCGCAAACGCGGCCTGTCCCGCGACCGGATCGTACAACACGTTTTCGCGGGTTCTATCTGGTAACAGTTGTCCGTTCTACAGAGGGGGCATTGGCATGACCATCCTCCTTTGTACAGCACGTCAGTATTCTGATCATTTACACGGCGAGCCTGCAGACGCCCTGTCGCTGACCTATGAAGACCGGTTTTTGCGCCGCAAGGTTCTGACATGCGAAAGTGGCGAACAGATTCTTGTCGATCTGGCGCAAACGACGTCATTAAACCACGGCGGCGCTTTGGTTCTGGATGACGGCCGCGAAGTAGAAATACAAGCTGCACCCGAAGTTCTGCTGGCGGTAACAGCCCCGGATCTGGCGCGTATCGCATGGCATATCGGCAATCGCCATACGCCTTGCCAGATCGAAAAGGATCGCCTGTTGATCCAAGTCGATCACGTTATCCGAGACCTGCTTCTCAAAATCGGGGCAAATGTGCGAGAGGTGCACGAGCCGTTCACCCCCGAAGGCGGGGCCTATGGCCACGGCAGGACCCATGGCCACGTCCACTGACGCCGACATCCTAACGCTGACACAATGGTTGTCCCCTGCCTATCCTGTGGGGGGATTTGCCTACTCTCACGGGCTTGAGGCAGCGATTGACCGGGGAACTGTTGCGAATTCTCAGGACACCGAAGCCTGGATTTCAGATGTGCTGGAACATGGTTCTGGATGGAATGATGCTCTGTTCGTTGTGGCGGCCTTTAATGCGCAGGACAAAGATGAACTAATCAACATCGATGTCATGGCGCGGGCCTTTTGCGCGACATCCGAAAGGCTCATGGAAACCGAGTTGCTGGGACAGGCCTTCGGAAAGGTCACAAAAGGCGTCTGGGAACTGGACCTTGAGCAGTTCACCTACCCCGTCTCAATTGGACGGGCTGCAAGACTACTAAACCTTCCCTTGCTGCTGACGACCAAGATGTTTCTGCAAGCATTCGCAAGCAACCTTGTCGCATGTGCGACGCGTCTTGTGCCACTGGGGCAGACTGATGCTCAGAGGTTGATCCGCCAGCTGACGCCGCTTTGTGCCCAGATTGCTGAAAGAGCACAAACGGCAAGTTTGGGCGCGTTAAGCTCTACGGCGTTTTTGGCGGACATTGCGTCCATGAAACACGAAACACAATATTCGAGGATTTTCCGCACATGACCAGTATGAACGGCCCGCTTCGCGTAGGTATTGGAGGCCCGGTAGGAGCCGGAAAAACCACCTTGACCGCCGCCTTGTCTGAAGCGCTGCGCGATGTCTGCTCGGTGGGTGTTATTACCAACGACATTTATACGCAGGAAGATGCCGAAGCGCTGATGCGCATGCAGATTCTGCCACGGGACAGGATCATCGGCGTCGAAACCGGTGGCTGCCCGCATACAGCGATCCGCGAAGACGCCTCGATCAATTTGGCGGCCGTCGCCGAAATGCAGACACGTCATCCTGACCTCGACGTGGTGTTGATTGAAAGCGGAGGCGACAATCTATCAGCCACATTCAGCCCGGAACTGGCGGATATGACCATCTACGTGATCGATGTCGCCGCAGGCGAGGAAATCCCTAGGAAAGGCGGGCCGGCGATTACGAAATCGGACATCCTTGTGATCAACAAGACCGACCTTGCGCCGCATGTTGGCGCTTCGCTGCAGGTCATGGAACGTGATGCGAAAATGATGCGTAAAGGACGACACTTCTTGTTCTCGTCACTTCGTCACAGAAGCGGGGTCGACGCAATTGTGGATCTGCTTGTGAAAGTCGGAGGTCTAGAGGTTTCGAAAGCGAAATAGCCCCCGAGATCAAGGGGCCAAGTTATCGATGCCCAAAGCCTATTGGAGAAACCGAAGGCACGATCATCATTTTCGCACTTGCCTGGATGTTTTTATGCTTTTGCTTGCAGGCTGAATGCAAACAAAATTCACCAGGGGGTGCTGTCAGACGAATTCGAACCAGTCTCAGTTTGCCGCGGAAATCGCGAACTTATCCGGAACAAAGTTGACGCCACTCGGTAAGAGCGGCGGTGCGCGTCAGCTTGAAGGTGTCTCGGCTGGTTAGCGATCTTTCCTGGTTGAAGTGATTGTAGACGGAGGAATGGACGGAGGCGAATTTCTGTAAACTTTGCAAACGCCTGAATCGCTGCATCGCGCGTTCTCTTCGTCGGAAAGGAAGGTGTGAGTTCTCAACCCGGTTGTTAAGCCACCTGCCCGTCCTTTGTTTTTCGGTAACGCCAAGCTCTCTGAGCGCGGCTCTGTATGAGGCGAAGCGATCCGTGACGACGTTTTCCGCTTTGCCGTGTCGCTTCATCAATTTCTTTAGGAATTTCAGTGCTGCAGCTTTGTTTCGGCGTTTGGTGACAACGGCTTCCAGCACCTCACCTTCGTGATCAACAGCCCGCCAGAGGTAGTGCCTCTTGCCATTCACCTTCACGAAAACCTCGTCCACGTGCCACTTCCATTTGGAGAAGGCCCGCAGCTGCTGAACACGCTTTCTTCGGATTTCAGCAGCAAACGTTGGGCCAAACCTGTTCCACCAGTACCGGACAGTTTCGTGGCTTACATCGATGCCTCGCTCATGAAACAGATCTTCGACATTCCGAAGCGAGAGCGGGAAACGGATGTACAGCATCACCGCAAGGCGGATGATCTCGGGGCTGGTTTGGAAGTACTTGAAGGAGGCAGGTTTGGTCATGGACAAAAGCTACGCAACCGCCCTGCCCCGCTCAAGCAATGTTCTTCTGACAAGACCCCATAGAGATCTCGCATCGCTAGCTTTGGATCACCGAATTACGTGAACCGAACACTTGGCATGATGCACGACTCTGTTCGCAGTGGAACCTAGAAATATGTCCTCGAATCCGGGCTTATGCGAAGCTAACACGATGCAATCGGCGTCGCTCTGGTTTGCGAAGTCGACAATTGCCCTACCCGCATGCCCGGAGATGAGCTGTACCTTCGCGTCTGAAATTTCAGAGGCAGTCTTATGAAGGTTCTCCAATATCTCATGCCGCGTATGTGCAAGCACTTCACTCGGAATCTGAGAACCCACATATGCCGGAATAGGTTCTTGGACGTGCACAACGGTGAAAACAGCGTCGGCATCAGCCAATTGGCGCGCAGCCTTAAACGACGCTTGAGTATCGTGTTCTTTGTCCAGAGCAACCGGGATCAGGATGTTCTTGTACATTTGACCTCCTATCTACTGCTCCGATGATTTCAGTTTGGTTTTTCGGCGGCACGAACCCTAAACAGGCTCGGACTTTGAAGATTTCCCCGCGCTCTTTGTAGCGGCTGCAACGTCATCAACTGTTTTCTCAACAGCTTCAGCTTCGGTTTCAGCGACATAGGATGCACAACGAGACACGGTTTCGAACCACTCCTGCGCGTCAGCAACCAACCGCTCAGCCGAATGTCGCTGCCATTCCGTCATAGTCTGAAGGGCTTTCGATGGATCGGACGGGTTCGCAGAAGACACTTTGCGTGCAGCTTGTAGAGCCGTCCGCACCGCCTCATGACGCCGTTCGAACCAATGCTGCGCAAAGGCCTCTGTTTCTTCGAGCATTTTTTCTTGCGCGTCCCAAAATTGTTCGATCTGGGCACCGAAGGCTGGATTGCCAGACATGGGCGGCTGCATTTGCTTGAAAACATCCACAAGTGAGGTCGGGCTATTTGTGCTAGATGTCTTTGTCGGCATCGAAAGTTCCTCCTCATTTCCTGAATGAGCTATTGTGCCACCTGCGGCGCGCTTTCGCCTTAATACAGATCAATATCCCCCATTTTTTAGGATCTTCGGCTTAGGCTGCGACGGGACATTGGCATTCTCTCCGACATCGGTTCCAAGATGGCAGGGTTGGAGTTAAAGTAGTTTAGACAAGAACTTAACGCTTGGATCTCTATGCACATTGCCGGCTTTCTGATTACCCTAGGTGTCCTCTTCCTTGCCGGATTGGCGGCCGATCAACTTGGCCGGGTCACGCATCTTCCTCGTGTTACAACCTTGCTTTTCCTCGGTCTGATCGCCGGGAACGCCGGAATGGGTTTGATCCCACTCGACGTTGCAATGTGGTTCGACGAGATTTCCATTGTGGCTTTAACGATGGTCGCGTTTCTTCTTGGAGGTTCTTTAACCCGCGAGAACCTGGTTCGGCATGGCAGAGCCATTCTGACGATTTCGATTTCAATCGTGGTTGCAACCCTTGTTATCGTGTCTGCTGGATTAACCGCAATCGGCGTACCCTTCGGGTTGGCATTGGTGCTGGCGGCAATTGCTACAGCTACGGCTCCGGCCGCCATGACAGACGTGATCAAGCAATCTGGGGTGTCCAACAGCTTCACCGAGACATTAAAGGGCGTCGTCGCAATTGATGACGCTTGGGGTCTGATCGTTTTCAGCATCGCCTTGGTTCTGGCCGGTCATTCGGATGGTTGGGCCACCGTCACGACCACAGCGATGTGGGATTTCGGAGGGGCTATTTTGTTGGGTTCCGCGCTAGGCGTGCCATCCGCTTACCTCACAGGTCGCTTGAAGCCGGGAGAGCCAATGCAAGCCGAAGCGGTAGGAATCGTATTTCTGACAGCAGGCCTTTCGTTGTGGCTTGAAGTTTCGTTCCTTGTCGCAGGCATGGTTGCTGGCGCAGTTATTGGGAATCTTGCCCGCCATCACGACCGTGCTTTTCATGAGATCGAGCACATTCAGTGGCCGTTCATGATTTTGTTCTTCCTACTGGCTGGCGCCACGCTGGATATTGAAGCCTTCGGCTTGATGGGCTGGGCTGGTGGTCTTTTCCTATTCTTGCGCGCCGTCGCCCGCCTCGTCGGGGGTTATTGCGGAGCGAGACTTGGCAGCCTGCCTAGCCGTCAGACCCGCTGGTACGGCCCAGCTTTGTTACCACAGGCCGGTGTCGCGGTAGGAATGGCCCTCATCGCCGGAGAGCAATTTCCACATTGGGCCGCGTCGATCATGGCCTTTACTCTAGCCAGTGCTGTGGCTTTCGAGGTGTTGGGGCCGCCGTTGACTCTCATGTCAATCAGACGAACGGCTGACACAGATGAGCAGATTGGTCCATGACTATTCAGACTGAGTCGATTCAAGAAAGGCGAGCAAATTCGCCAACGGCAGGCCTACCATCATTGGTTGCCCACTAGGCAAAGCCACCGCGATATGTTGGTCTGTCTCAAACACCGCACCAAAGATTGGCATTTCGCCCCCATGGGCGAGCAATTGCGAACGACCGTCAATCTGTTCAGCTATACGATCTATCGGAAACACACCGTCGTTTTCGCCTGCCAATTTGGTGAGGTCAGGTGTTCGAATAGCCAGCATTTCCGCCATTGGCCCGTCTCCGGTTGCTTCGAAACCGTGACATTGCCAGCAATACGTCCGGTACAAATCACGTCCATCATCGACGCTGACCTCCTGCGCTAGTACGGGCCCCGTGACGAACAGTGCCAGTAAAATCCCACGAACAATCTGCATACGCTCCTCCAATTAGCTGCCCCGGATGCAGATCTTATTAATGCGCATCCTTAAGAAACTTCTTTGACCTTGCTCATGTTGCACCCTTCAGCACGAAGATTGGCGTTTAGGTCGAATAGCGCATGAGCACGTGCCAAATCTAATCAAGTCCAGCCTCCAACTACGCCACGCCGTCATTGACCTCACCACCCTTGCGCCCAGACGGCACTCCTTCCAATGCGTTCAAATGCCAACGAATTCGCCAGAGGTGATAAGACACGCGATGCAACCATCTGAGGGCATCCAAGCGAGCCCAGACCACTTCATCCGGCAGACTGTCAGTCGCAGCGTCGGAGATGAGCAAGTCTCTGCGAAGTTTCCTCTGTCGCCGCATAAAACGGCGAAGACGGTTCAGCGTGCTTTCACACTGCAATGGATTGTCGATCTCTAAATAGCCGTCAGTCGCTGTAATCAACACCGAAGCAAGCCGCTGCAAACGCCGGTCTTTCGGTAACTCGCTTATCCGATCATCTTGGCTACACCGGTAAAGCAGCCGGTCAAGATGGTCGAGGACATGGTACATACTCTTGATGCTGGATATCTCTGCGTCGGACCTGCTGGGCAATTCTATCTTGTCTAGGTACGAGCGCGCTTCCGATACAGCAGTCTCGATGCTGTCCCGCCCATACTCGGTTCCGCTTGTCTGAGATATACCCATTCATGACCGAAGGTGCGCCACTTCGGCCCTTACAATTTGTTCGACTGCAGCTTTTGCTGCATCCACCGCTATTTCCGGTATCCCGAGGACGAGTGAATCCAAAGATCTCGTTAACTCAGCCCCTTTGTCGGGTACGAGCGCCTCGACAAATCTGGCGAAGGGTTTCGCGAACGGCAAGATCAGCGCCACGCCTATGGCTTTGAAGAAACTATGGAACGCGACAAGCGCAGTCAGAGAGTTTCCAGCCCCCGTCCCGCTTACAAAGACCGCAGTAAACGGCCCCAGCAGAAAAAATGCCATTGCCCCTGTCATCACGTTGTAGATCACATGAGCAAAACCGGTGCGGCGCGCCATCGTGCCCCCACCCAAGGTGGCCAGAACAGCGGTGAAAGTTGTCCCCACGTCCATTCCAATGACCAGAGCCGCCGCTTGAGGGAAGTTCACAGCACCGGCGCTCAACGCAGCCAATGCCGTTGCAACACCAGCACTCGAAGACTGCGTCACCATGGTGATAACGACACCGATCAATACAAGCTTCATCCTGCCCAGCAGCGTATCAGGTGGAAAATCGGCAGGGGTAACTACGCCGCGAAAGGCGTCAAGCCCGGACTTTAGTTGCTCGATCCCAATGAAAATCAAGCTGAATCCGGCCAACGCCAGCCCAAAGCCGGCAACCGCTTTCCTTCCCGAAAGCGCCAGCAAAGCCCCAACAAAAACAACGGGCAACATCACTTGCCCCAAGTCCAGCTTGAACCCCAAAAGCGCGACGAGCCAACCTGTCATGGTCGTTCCGATATTGGCCCCAAAGATGATCCCAAGCGCTTGAGGAAACGTGAGCAGGCCAGATGCGACAAATCCGACGGCCGCGACGGTCGTCGCGCTGGAAGACTGGATTGCAGCGGTCGTGACCGCGCCCGTTACCGCCCCGGTAAAAGGTGTCGATGTGAATCGGCCCAAAATATCTCGCAGTCGCGCCCCTGCCAAAGCCTTCAAACCGTCCGTCATCAACAGCATGCCGATAAGGAACAGGCCGATGCCACCCAGGGCTGGTAACAGGTTCCAGAGCATCACGAATTGCCTTCCACCCTAAATCTCACACCGCCTAACATGTTTGCTTTGCCTTTAAGTCCGACGACAAACGATAGTTGGTTTGCGTTCAGCCTCGCAGACCCGAAGCCGCGAGTTGATTGACATAGATCAAAGCACCAATACGAATTACATAGTGAAATTCGAATGTTTGGACATATTCTACATTCACCGTCCTGTCCCCAAGTAAACACGAAGGTGAACGGAATTTTGAAGGAGTGGAGGTTCCACCCACGGGGGCTCGGCAAGAGTGATGGCGAGCCCCCAGTTAGTTGATTGGCACCCAATGTGCCCAGACGTCGAGACACAAGGCATTCGGTGCGGCTTGGACCATAGGATTAAGCCGCTGCGCCAATCGAGACAAAAAGAGAAGGACGCCACTGACGACGTTCGGAGTGGGCAGTTGGCGGAAATCACTTATGAACTCTGTTGATCCAAACGAACAGAAACTCAGGCGGGCCCTTACTACCCCGTTGCTCACGCTTTATGGCCTTGGGGTAACGGTCGGAGCGGGCATTTACGTTTTAGTCGGTGCAACAGCAGACATTGCCGGACCGTTTGCGGCGTTGTCGTTCGTTGTAGCTGCGCTCGTCGTATCTCTCACCGCGCTTTCGTATGCAGAACTCGCAACTCGATTTCCTGTCAGCGCAGGTGAAGCAGCCTATGTTGAGGCGGGATTTCGGAAAAACTGGATGGCGGTTTTCGTTGGGCTTGCGGTGGCAGCCTCGGGCGTTATCTCCGCTTCGGCCGTTGCAATTGGGGCAGCATCATACCTTCACGCTTTGACCGGTTTTGCGATCCCTATTTTAACTATCAGTGTTGTTTTGATCATGGGTCTAATCGCGCTCTGGGGGATCACTGAGTCGGTCTTTGTTGCGGCTGTCATCACGATCATCGAGATCGCAGGTCTTCTTTTTGTGATTGGCTGGGGCATGTCGATCCAAGATCCGCAGGGATACGGGATCAGTTCGATGCTTCCCCCGCTTGAACTCGACGCGTGGAAAGGCATTTTCGCTGCATCACTTCTCGCCTTCTTTGCATTTGTTGGCTTTGAGGACATGGCCAATGTCGCGGAAGAGGTTAAAGACCCTGTGCGCACCATCCCAAAAGCGATTTTGCTAACGCTCGTTCTGGCGACCGTGTTGTATCTAGGAACTTCAATGACTGTTCTACTTGTTGTTCCGATCGATGTTCTTTCGATGTCCGCAGCACCCCTCGCGCTTGTGTTTTCAAACGCCCCTGAGGTGGTTAAACAGGGCTTTTCCGCGGTCGCGATTGTGGCGACAGTCAATGGAGTACTGATCCAGATGATTATGGCCTCACGGGTGATCTACGGACTAGCAGACCGTGACCATTTGCCGAAGGTTCTGGCGATAGTCCCTAAAGCAACGCAGACACCGGTTGTTGCTACTTTGCTGGTTGTGGCGATCATCGTTCTGCTGACTCAAACTATACCGATTGGTACTCTGGCAGAGCGCACATCCCAGATCGTTCTGGGCGTCTTTGTGCTCGTCAACATTTCGCTGATCCTGCTGAAGATGCAGCCGGACGAGGCCGCCAAGCATTTCCGCGTTCCTCTTGTGGTACCAATCTTTGGTGTGATCACCAGTGCATTGCTTTTCGGAGCTGGATTTCTCTAACTAGACAAAACGACCCAAAGGCCTCAACGAGCTGCCATGTCATATGACGACTGACCAAACTTCCATGGGATCAAAACTTTCGGCCTGGTGGCATAGAACGTTTGTGGATCTGGTTCAGCAGCTGCAATGGTCCTATCTGCCGCCATTGATGGTCTATTTTGCGGCCGGTGTGTCCGGCCTGACCTCGGTCGTCGGTGCTTTTTTCTTAAAAGACTACCTCGATTTATCCGCCTCTTTCGTTGCAGGGCTAGCATTTTGGGCTGGTATCCCGTGGATACTCAAAATGCCGCTTGGTCATGTCGTGGACCTGTTTTGGCGCTGGAAGTCCCTGCTGATCTTGTTCGGCGCGTCCTTGATCACGTTGTCTTTGCTCACCATGTACGGGCTCGTGACCGCACCTGCGCAGATGTCCAGTTTCATGCCGTTGGAAGACTGGTATGTTTTTGCCTTGCTCTTGGCGCCTTCGGGCTATGCAATTCAAGACGTTGTTGCCGACGCCATGACGGTTGAGGCGGTGCCAAAGGTTGACCAGAACGGCGCACCATTTTCGCCGGAAGAAACTCGTGCACAGCACACAACGATGCAGACCTTGGGCAGAGTTTCGATCATTTCCGGGTTTGCGGCGGTTGCGGCTGTAAACATCTGGATATTCTCTGGAACCGAGGAACTGCAAGAATCCGAACGCCTTGCGCTTTATGGCCAAGTATATCTGATAGCTCTGGCCATCCCGGTGTTGTCCGTCAGTGGAGTGGTTCTTCACAGCTTTATCCAGCGTCAACTTATCAAGCGCGGCCACCCGCCTCACACACCGGATGAAGTCACCGAAGTCAAATGGTCCATATTGCTCGGCGGCCTTGCCTTCGTTGTGCTCAGCATCGTGCTGGGAACTGCCGATTTCGAATTTGCGCAAGAGACCGTTTTTGCGGTTTCCCTGACTGTGATCCTGTACCTCATGTCGCGTCTGCTGAAGGAGTTGGACCCGGCCCAAGCCAAAGCCCTAATCGGGACAGCGACAATAATTTTTGTATTTCGTGCCGTTCCTCTGCCGGGACCAGGCCTGACTTGGTTTGAAATCGATGAACTGGGGTTCGATGAGCAATTCCTGGCAATTCTGGCTTTGTTGACTTCGATGCTGGCCCTGCTCGGGTTAATCGTCCTTCGACCATTTATGGCCAACCGCTCGATTGCGCATGTGGTGGCGTTGCTAACGATTGCGGCGGGCGTTCTCGCACTGCCTAACCTTGCCCTCTACTACGGTGTGCACGAATGGACGGCGGCGCATACCGGCGGAGTTGTCGACGCAAGGTTCATTGCCATTCTTGATACAGCTGTTGAGTCGCCGCTTGGACAGATCGCCATGGTCCCGATGTTGGCTTGGATCGCACGCAATGCCCCTGTTCAGTTAAAAGCGACCTTCTTCGCGGTGATGGCATCGTTCACAAACATGGCTTTGTCGGCCAGCAGCCTCAGCACCAAATACCTCAACCAAACATACGTCGTCACTCGCGCCGTCACAAATCCAGAGACCGGTGAAGTCACGTCTACCGCGGACTACAGCCAACTTGGGTACTTGCTGATCTCCGTGGCCGTGATCTCGATGATCGTTCCACTGGCCACAGTGTTCTTTGTTCAAAACTCGCGCTTCCGAACGAGCGAATGATCACTGGCTTTCGACCTCTCCTAGCAGAGCTCTGAGAAGTGAGACCGGGACGCCGATGTTTGAACCGCCAAACTCGGGCAGGATCGCAGCATTTACGGCAACGACCTCGCCCCGCCGATTCAATGCTGGCCCTCCACTCCCACCGGTCGTGGTCTCGGCGTCATAAACTATAGCGCTCCCGCTTGTCCGCGCAACTATCCCCCGGCTTGCTAGCGGGTGTATCTTGCTTTGCGCGGAAAGCCGGGACGCTATCGACCAAAAATTCAACGTCCCTTCTGCTTCCAGTTCCTCTAAAAAGCCCGGACCAGCCTGCGCGATCAATGCTTTCAAACCCGTTGGATACCCCAACAGATAAAGCTCTTCACCTACACGCGACGTGGCATCTGCCAACGGAATGCCGAGGTCGTGAACGCGGCTTGGCTCTACTGCCAAAATCGCCAAGTCTGCCGCTTCGCTGAACCGGACCAAACGCGCCTCTATTGGTTCCGTCTGATCAGGCAAATAGGCCAGCAGCCTCAACATTTCAGGCTTGAGACCAGCGTTGTTCAGCGCTTTTTCTCGTTTCCCCGAGGTCCAAGGCAAAGCGACATGGCGGTTGGTGGCCATCAACGGTGCCCCAGCAATCAAAAACCCGGTTCCGGTGAACTGAAATTCTGCGGGTTCGCCGGTCCCGTCCGGTTCGATCCAAGGTTGGCCAAACGGGGTTTTCAGGTTTTCTCCGTTCGGTCCCAACACGTGCCGCAAAATCTTCCCGCTTTCCACGTGGCGCAGCCCATAAGCCCCTTGAATGAACGCGACGGATTGAATCGAAGCAGCGATTACGCGCGTGGGTGCTCCCGCCCGCTGTTCCAAGGTTCCAAGACGTTGTTCAGTCGACAAGACCTGGTTCTCAAAAGCGTCACGCAATGAAGCAAAGTCATCAGGCGTAAGTGCGTCTTCTCGCGTCTGAGCGAGCATAACCGCGACCGCTTCGATCTTGCGGGACTCCTGTTCGATACTATCCGCCAAGCGCCGGTCGTTTTGGTAAAGCAAGTACCCAAACCCCGCGATCACAAGAAGCGTCGCAAGAACTGTGATCCTGAACAATATCGTGGTTTGAGAGGCAAGCCGCCGCCCACTGTCGCGCAGGGCACCAGACATCTTTTTAGCGAAAGGTCGACGGCTCGTTCGGGTGTAAGCATATGCATCACTGAGGATATCCTCGACTGTATGGTGCGCGGGAAATGAGTGATCGCACAACCTATACCGAGACATAGGGCCCTTTTCGCCGAACTCGATCATGTCGCCATGGTTAAGAGACGCCGATGAGGTTTTTTGTCCGTTCACCCATACATTGCGCCCTGCTGACGCGGTTATAGTGTAACCGTCGTCAGCCCACTGTAAGGTGGCAATATCGTTGTCATGCGGAGGCAGGTCGTCTTCAGGTCGAAGGCTTAACACCCTGCCATCGTCAACAGAAACAGTTAGGCCTTGATCAACAAGCCAGTTCACGGTTCCGCGCGATGGTCCGGTCAGGCTCTCCAGAAAGGCCCGCACCTCACCTTCACCAGCATGTCCTGAGGGTGTCATGCCACTCTCTTCTGGTTTTCGCATTGTGGCCCCCTACCCAAACGCGTGAGGGCATTCTACCACGCTTAAACGCCAATCCCATGGCCTGGTACGAATGTGCAAAAAACACATTTGTACAAATACTTGCGGTGCCTGCGCGGATTCAACCAAAGACACTTATCAGGACGCAACTCTTAGAAGGTCGATCCACGATAGACCCTCTGCCTTGGTCTTTTCAAGCACTGTATCGATCCACCAAACCGTCTATTTCGACGATACCTTGATCTTACGGCTTGGATCCCTAGGCTCTGACTTCGGCATTTCGATATGCAGAACGCCTTTGTCGAATTCAGCTGAAATCTTGTCGATTTCCACAGTGTCTGGCAGCGACATGGCTCTGGAAAAACTGCCATAGCTTCTTTCGCTGACACGCAGATCGCCCGTTTCATCATGCGCAATCTTCTTCTGACCGCGCAGGATCAGCCTGCGATCCTTGATTTCAATTTCCACATCATCCTCTTCGAGCCCTGGCAATTCAGCCGTCAGGACAATCGCAGAATCCGTTTCTTGGACATCGATTGCCGGTGAAATCGCACCTGTCATGTCAAGAGACGGAAAACCCGTGCGTTGCGCAGCCGTTTCCATTGGTAGGAAAGGTGATCCTCCCCCGAAAAAACGCGACATCAGGGTTTCCATTTCACGCCGAAAGTTGTCGGAGAGCGGATGCGTTCCAGTGAAAAGTTGCGGGGATTTTTTGTCTTCTAGCATTTTTTGAGCCTCCTCCTTTGGTCCGATTTCGCGCGCGCAACATTATGACAGAAAAGGCGGTCAAGCACCTTGATCTTGCGCAAGCATACAACCTCATCCGTCGCCAGATCGCTCGCACCGGTTGAACGAACAGAAACGGGAACCGTCGTCCAACAGGCTTGCCAGGTCGTGCTGGAGTTAACACCAATCTCAGTAGTCTTGATCGGAACCCCAGGTCAGCTTAGCGTTTATTCTAAATGAGCCCGAGTTGCCTACCTTTAGCGCAGTGGAGCAAAACCGTATGAAATGGCCTTATCTGGCGCTGATTTACGTTTTGCTGATCTTGGCTCCCTTGGGTTTTTCTTGGTCTCTGGGATGGCCACCGCGATCATTTCATCAAGAGCTCGCGTCCGGGCTTGGAATGCTTGCGTTTTCAATAATCTTAGTGGAGTTCCTGCTGTCTGGGCGGTTCAGGTTCATCTCCTCCGGCTTAGGTATGGATGTGACCATGCGGGTGCATCAGCTGATGGCCCGTACAGCACTCGGCTTAGCGCTGATACACCCGCTTCTGTATCAGGGTACGCCTTCTGGCGGACGCCGACCGTGGGATGAAACAAACCAAATTACGATTTCCACCGACTTTTCAGCGCTGGTATCGGGCATCGGCGCTTATTTTTTACTGTTCATTCTGGTCGCCTCGGCAATTGCGCGTAAATCCCTTGATTACAAGTACGAGACATGGCGCCTCTTACACGGGCTGGGAGCCTTGGTGATTGCGTGCCTGCTGTTGCATCACACAGTCTATGCTGGGCGCTACGGTGGGCATCCGCTACTAACCTATCTCTGGCTTGCCCTAACCAGTATTGCAGTTGGAACTTTGCTGTATGTCTATCTCGTTCGCCCTTTACGTCAGAGGAAGAGACCGTGGCGCGTCACGTCTGTGTCTCGACTAACACCGAAGCAATGGGAGTTGCGCGTCGTGCCAGATGGTCACAACGGACTAAACTTCGAAGCAGGGCAATTCGCTTGGCTAAACGTCGGCCACAGTGTTTTTTCGCTGCATGAAAACCCATTCTCGATTAGTTCAGCACCCGCCGAAGGCCCCGAAGTTTCATTCGTGATAAAGGAGCTTGGGGATTTCACATGTGGCCTCGGACAGATCGCTCCGCAAACCACGGCCTATCTGGATGCCCCGCACGGGAATCTGTCGATCAGCCACCGCACTGAGACAGGTATTGTTCTGATCGCAGGTGGTGTCGGGATCGCGCCCATGTTGAGCATTTTGCGTCAGGTGCGGTTGAGTGGAACACAGTACGATCTCAAGCTTATCTATGGCAACCGGGTGGAGGAACAGATTGCTTTTCGCCAGGAGTTGTCCAAAGAAGAAACAGTATTTGTTCTATCCGAGCCGCCAGAGGATTGGTCCGGAGAGACAGGCTTGATCGACGGTCATCTGTTGGACCGCAATTTGTCTTCTGAACAATTTGAAAGCTGGCTTTTTGTTCTCTGCGGCCCCCCTGCCATGATGGGCACGGTCGAAGATCATCTGATTGAGCGGGGCACCGCGTCACACCGGATTTTGTCTGAAAGGTTTGACTATGATTAGACTGCTCAGAAACCTGCCCGCACGCCAACAAGTGAAACTCGCAGTGTGGTTGATCAGTATTTCAATCTTCGTCGCTGTCTTGGCCTTTTGCTTAAGGTAGAAAGCTAGACCGCCAGGGGTTGGCTAGCTTCAAGGCTGCCGGCCGAAAAGGCAGGTTTTCTTGTAGATGGATGCCGTCACGAACTTCCTTAAAAACATGCTCCGCGTGGACAGCATGAGCATACCGCAACGATCCAGATATGCCCCTATGAGACGCCTTTGATGGAGATCAAGGGCAACGCACGTCACTTATTCATAATAAGCAATCTATTCAGACCGATTTTTGGGAGGATCGGAATGACCTTACTCATCGCCTTCGCCACGGTCGAAGGCCAAACAGCAAAGATTGCGCGCTTCATCACCGATCTCGCGAAGAATGCCGGTTTCGACGCAAAGCTGATCAATACCGATGAAATGCCCAGTCACGTTTCACTTGACGATGTGGTCAAGGTTATTCTCCTGGCCCCTGTCCACGAGCGTAAGCACCCCAAGTCATTCGAAGCATTTGTCGCTTCAAATAGAGATGCCTTAATGAAGCGAAAGTCTCTCGTGCTTTCCGTCGGTTTAAAAGCTGCTTTCGCGTCAGGTCGAGAAGAAGCACGCGACTATCTTGACGAAATGCTTCTTCGAACAGGTTTTGAACCAAATGCGACGGCTTTGATCGCAGGCGCGGTGAGGCCCGAAAACTACGGGTATTTTGAGAGGGAGATTCTTCAGCACGTCGTCTTGCTCGGTCGAAAAATCGATCCACGAGAAGGGGCAAGGGAGTTTACTGACTGGGATGAACTCACGTTGATTGTGATAGAGTTCCTTGGCGAAAACGGGCGGGCAAACACGCTTCAACCTCAGGCAAACTCTTAAAAAAGTTTCTCAAGTATTTACCGATGAACTTTGATAGCTATGACTCCCAGAAAGTCACAGTTATCGGCTCACTTCATCAGTGTCCGAAAAGCACTGGTAAACTTGTCTGCTCCAACATTGCTTGCGTCGTGCCCCCAAAAACTGACTCTCGCAAATGGGAATGCCCATAAGCGCCCATAACAATGAGATCAGCCCCCGCTTCTCTTGCTCGTTCTTGAATGCAATGTGCAACTGAATTTCCCCCGCACTGGAACTGCGACACGGTCACGTTGCAACCGTGATGGCCGAGCCATTCAGCTAGGTCAGTTCCGTGCACACTACCTTCTACGTCCTCAGGCGACGGCAAATCAAAACATCCAATTACAACTTCCTTGGCAGCCAGAAGAATGGGTAAAGCTAAATGCGTCGCCCTGGACGCAGGCAAGCTGTCATTCCATGCCAAAAAAACGCAGTCGCGTTGGGCAAACGGATCTCCATTGATCATCAGAGCAACCGGCGAATGAAACAATACTCCGCACGTGATCTTGTGAAATAAATCGGGGTCTTTTCGCAAATCAGCGTCTAGAAAAGCGATATCAGAGCATTTGGCTTGTTCTGCTACAAGTTGCTGTAACTCTTCACCAAGTCCCATGAAGCCAGTTACATTTGCAGATACGCCCTGCCCAGCAAGAAGCGCTTCAACTTCAGTGGCGCGAGACTTCAGGGCGGCATTTTTCGCGTGAAGAACGTCCAACCAGTTTGAGGGCAGACCCGCCTCAACGAACCTGTTTGAACCATACTTCAGGTAAGGCAGGTTAGGTAAGGCCGCGATCAATACGCAATTCAAGTGGTCGTTCTGGATATGGGCAGTTTCAGCGCATTCCAAAATCGACGCGTCGTCAGCATCAACTCCTACATAGTATGCCACTGTTCTGTGTTGCATTCCCGACCTCCGCACGGAATTTCACTTCGCCCGAAAGCAGTGCGCATTGATTGAACCAGCAAATAGCCGATGTTGTTAGCCGCTCTTCTTACTTCGGCAGCATGAAAAACTCTTCCAGCACAATCTTGCCTTCCGCCACCGAATACACCGCGATCTCGCGCAGGGTCATACGCTCACCCGTGGCCTTCTGAACGACTTCGGCTCTGAAGCGGACTCCAAAGCGGTTGGGTGGGTGGACGTAGGGGCCATCCAATTCTAGTTCTTGGATTTCATGCGATGCCAACCAATCCTCTCTTTTTCCCTTGATGGCTTCTCGCCCCTTTGAAACGCGAAATTGTCGAACCGGAGGCACGACTGCCTCTATCGACTGTGCGTTTTCGGCATACATTTCATCAACACTTGCAAGGCCCCTGCGCTCACGCATGGCCTGGACGAATGATCTTCCGATTTCAATCAACTCTTCCATGAGCCCCCC
This sequence comes from Ruegeria sp. BI11, assembly GCF_056538005.1. NCBI lineage: Bacteria > Pseudomonadati > Pseudomonadota > Alphaproteobacteria > Rhodobacterales > Roseobacteraceae > Ruegeria > Ruegeria sp. BI11. Next base: position 277,513 of record NZ_JBQFSM010000002.1, read on the forward strand.
CCTGAATTACCATTGACAGTACCACTTCTTGCCCGCGCTAATCTTGACAAGGATCAATAAGCATATCGATGGATACTGTGAGGCCGGTTCGAACAAGTCTCAGCTAGGCCAACAGAGATGTCGCTTATAACGCGCCAAGTTCGCGCCACTCGGCAAGAGCGGCGGTGCCGTGTCAACTTGAAGGTGTCTCGGCTGGGAAGGGATCGCCCCTGGTTGAAGTGATTGGAGACGGAGGAGTGAACGGCGGCGAGCTTCTGCAAACTTCGCATCCGCCTTAACCGCTGCATCGTATGTCGCGAACGGCTGTTTTGTCCGCAGAGCAATCATTCATGACCGACGCAGCGAATGTCCACTTCGGGCCCAACGCGGTTATCCGCTGCACTGGGCATGAACGACCACTTTGCGGGACTTTGCAGCCATCCGCATTCTTAATTCAAAGGACCGCAGTCAGCCCTAAGCGGACATTCACAACTAGACTTCGCAGGTTCCACGACGCGTGGCTAAGCCGAACTAGATCTGCCGAGGCAATTCTATACCTTTGACCCAAAACACAGTGTTTCAACCAAATCCAAGAAACCACTGAATTATGAACGCGTTCGCCAAATCGACAAAGAATGCTGACACCAAAGGCAGAACAATAAATGCCACTGGCGAAGGGCCATACCTTTGCGTGACTGCGGTCATATTCGCAATGGCGGTTGGCGTTGCACCCAAAGAGAAACCGGCGAATCCCGCGGATATGACGGCTGCGAAGTAGTTTTTTCCCATCAGGCGGAACACGATGAAAATTATAAACGCGACGGCCGCGATTGATTGCAAGAGCATGGTGGTTATCAGAACTCCCGCACTGCTGGCGAGCGTCCACAACTCCATACTCATCAGCGACATTGCCAAAAATACTGACAGGCTGAATTCGGAGATCACGTTCATTGCCGGCGTACCCGCGGGCCATTTGAGCTTTGGAAACAAGGGCGGCAACAAGTTCGACAGTACGATGCCGCTTAAGAGGCACGGCACGAACAGGGGCAGCTTGACCCCTGCTGCCTCCAGTGCTTCGAACACGGAGTACCCAATCGCAATAGCGATGTGAATCCACAGAACACAATTCATCAGATCGACATGAGTAACTGTCGATGGTTGGTCGGTAGTTGGCTCCGCAACCGTCGCAACTTCTTCTTCAACGTCGTCGACACTCTTGAGGTCGTTCTTTTGAATGAGAAAACGGGCAATGGGCCCACCCAGAACGCTGGCCAGGATCAGACCAACGGTCGCCGTGGCTATTCCCAGTTCAGAAGCGCCGACAACTTGGTAGCTATTTTCTATGGTTGGGCCCCAGGCAATGGCTGTGCCGTGGCCTCCAATCAAAGATGCGGTTCCCAACAGCACGCCTGCTTGTGACGGCATGCCGAACAAAAGCGCGCCAATCATGCCCACCACGTTCTGTACGAGCATAAAGGCAATCGTGAGCCCAAGCATGAGCACAAGAAGGGGTCCACCCTTTATCAGATCAGCAAAACGGGCGTTTAGACCAACTGTCGTGAAAAAGTAGACCAACAAAAAGTCTCTGGCGCTTAGTTCGTAGCTGATTGCACGGCCAGTGGCTAAAACCACAAGCAAAGCCAGAATGGCCGCCAGAAGGCCTCCGCTGACTGGCTCCGGAATGCTGTACTTGGACAAGACTGCGTAACGACGGGTCAACCGTGCGCCAAGAAAATAGACCAATATACCGATTGTAACGGCGCCAAAGCTGTCAATTTCTATCGGATCAAGCATTTCCATGGTGTATTGTTTCCCCGTTCAAGCAAGTGAACTTCTGTCAATTTTGTTAGCATTGGTTTTGTCTAAGTCTTTGAATTTGATAAGTTAGATCAGGTATCCTTTTTGATTTTGCTCGGTGGTACTCCAGTCCACCCCTTGAATGCGTGCGCGAAGCTCGTTGCGTCAGAGTAGCCGAGCATTTCCGCCACTTGCGTCACACTGTGATCGCCTTCCTTCAACAATTCTTCCGCGCGATTACGCTTCAGATCCGCGAGCAGTTTGCCAAGGGTCGTGCCCTCTTTCCTTAGCTTCCGAGCAAGCTGCTGCTCGGATACGCAACACCCCTGCCCCGCTCAAGCAAAGTTCTTCTGACAAGACCCTCAGGCGTAGAAATGGGACTCGCCAAAAGCGGCGTGCCGCACACTACAGGCGGTACTCAGGCTGCATTGGAGTATCTCAAGGCCGCGTAACGCCGGACAGAGTCTCCAAAAACTCAACCAGGTCTGCAATCTCCTGCTCGGATAAATTCAGTTCAGAGAGTATGGCTTCGCCATCGGCGTGAAGCCTTTCTATATCAATTTCGTTATAGTGTCGGACTACGGCGTCCAGATCATCCAGGCTGCCGTCATGCATGTAGGGGGCGGTTTCGGCCACACCTCGAAGGCTGGGCGTACGAAAGGTTCCAAAATCGGAATGGCTCCTTCGTACATTTCGGACCGCCCACGCGCCTTGCTTTTCCGGATCGTCAGTCCAGGCTCCGTCCAATGTGTAAGGGCTGGAGAGCAAGAAGTTCAACCCTCCGAACCGGCCATCGTCGACTTCGGTTTCACTCAGAAAATATGGCACGCCCGCGTCGTGGAATTCGTTGTTGGAAAATCTCGGGCCATTATGGCAGAACGCGCAATTCCCGCGCCCCAAGAAGAGCTGAAGCCCTCGCTGGGCAGCTTCGGGGTAGTTCGCAGCCTCTACCAGATCGCTGCGCTTCAACGCGTCGCGAAAATCGTCAAATTGTGTCCGCTCGGTTACCAGCGTTTCCAGATAAGCTGATAGGGCCTTGGCAATGTTTACCAAGACCTGCTCTGTGTCTTGGCTTTGAACATCGCCAAAAATGACCTCAAAATCTTCAATGTACGTACTCTCGGAAATGGCTCTCATTAGGCTTTCTTTGCTGTGCGCCATCTCTTGTTCTTCAATGATCGGATGCAAGCTGGCAGCCCATAGATTATCGCTCTTTCCACCCCACCCGTACCATCGCAGACCAGCCAGATTTCGCAGTGATGGCGTATTCCGATCCAAAATCACGCGACCGAATGTTCGTGCCTCGGAGTTGGTGAGTGCCCGCTCGGGGTCGTGACAACTTGCACAGGCAAATGCACCATCAATCGACAACACCGGATCGTCGAAAAGCGCTGCGCCCAGCGCAATCGCTCGGGGATCTTTTGAAACCCTGTTGCTTGGATCAGGTTGGAATGATGGTGGCCACGGCCCAAAGGACAGCGTTTGTTGGATTTCGTCTTCTGACAATAGGACTTCTGCACGCACCGAACTCGTCAGCAAGACTAGCGCAGCTGTCACCCACAACTTCATTTCAGCGCAATGTCAAAGGTGTAGGATACCGATTGCCCGTTGTATTCGACGTCCACTTGAAGCTCCCACATTCCCGGCATGTGAAACAGCATATCATCAACACGGAACACACCGTCGCCTTTTGCAGTGACGACTGGAAGGTAGTTCATCCCGTGTTGGTGAGCAGGCATGATTGCATCGATGCGCATATCACTCACGGCAATTTCGCTGCACATAGTGAGGATTATTGAAAACGGTTGAGCCAACGGAATTTCGTTGACAGTCACATGCACCGCAGGCGCGTTCTGAATTTCCGAACCCATCCGTTGCCCGGTCGCCTCACAAGCGACGGCAGCGCCAGAAGATACCAGAAACCAGACGAGCCAGCGGATCATTTTGATGCCAGCAATCGTTCTGCGTTGGCATAGGCAATGTTGTCCGCGATCTGGTCTGGAAGCAAATCCAGCCATTCGCGTGAAAAATCTGCATGCGGGCCGACGTAATACCAGCGCTCCGGCGCAAATGTATCGGTACCGACCATAAACCGATCAGGATGCGCTTCGAACGCAGCTTGCCAATCCGGATCGACACGGCCCTGCGAGACCATGTCGGAACGGAACGCCAGATCGGCCCAAAGCCGGGGATACGCATTTAAAGCGTCGACAACCTTTCCCGGATCGTCAAAGCCAGAATGTGCCCACAATACCCGAGCCTCCGGCCAGGTTTCGAAGATCAGGTCAACCGCGTCGCGATCACCGTGATGGTGCAGAATTAAGTTCCGTTCCTTCGCCAGTGCGATCATACGCTGGATAACCGGCGTTTTGATATCGTCCCCATAGGCGTGAAACTCGCCGATGGCTTCGTAGTCGTTCTTCGACAGATTTGCTTCCAGATAATCGATTACTGTTTCGTCGTGCATCCAGGTGTTGATCTCACCGCGACGACGATAGGGACGAAGTGCCGGAACAACGATGTCCGGCGCTGCAGCCAAAAGCAGTTGCGTTCCGTTATTGTCCGAGCTGGAAACCAGGGCTTTCCGCACGCCTGCATCCCGCAGGATTTTGGCCACTTGTTCGGGCGGAACCAGTTTCACGGCATCATGGCTGTAGTGAATATGTGCATCGAAAATCGGTCGCTCGTCGGCGATGGCCACTCCGCTGACTAGCGCTGCACATACAATGAATGTGTATTTTAGCACTTCAAGCATCCTCCATAGCGTTCAGTCCCGAGCAAGCGTGACGTCGAAATTCACGTGCAGGTAAGGTTCAGTGATCCTACCAGAAAGTGCCATGTCATCGGGAAATTCCGAAGCTGGTCGTTCAACATACGTCATCACCAGATCGTCTCGAACACCAAAGACCGTATCCTGATCCAGATAGGGATCGTCGTCCGGAAAAATCTCGGTCACGAGTGAGCGATAGCCGGGGGCTTTGACGATAAAGTGCAGGTGTGAGGGCCTCCACGGATGGCGACCGCAAGCACGCAGAATATCGCCAACTGGCCCGTCAGACGGCACAGTGTATTCAACTGGCTTTACTGTGGTGAACGCGTATCTGCCATCGTCACCGACTGTCATCAGTCCGTGGAAAGAGTAGGTGTCCTGTTCTTCATCCTGACTGGCGTAGAGGCCGTTGGGTGCCGTTTGCCAGATGTCGAGTTCTGCTCCTGCAATGGGATTGCCCGCTGTGTCCCGAATGATGCCTTCAGCAAGCAGAACCGGCCCGCCGTAATGTCGTTTCATATCCCCACCCATGGGCAGCGGAGGTGCGCCGGATACATGAAACGGGCCCAACACCGACGAACTTGTTGCGTCTGGACTTGAATGCAGCATGTCCACCAAAGAAGACAGGCCCAGGACGTCCGACGCCAGCACAAACTCGTGCCGGTCCTCGGTTTCCACAGCGGCACAGCCCTCGAGAAACGCAATCCCAGCTCGCCATTCGTCATGCGTCAGGTTGGTTTCGCGCGCGAAGTCATGAAGGTGTTTGACAAGTGACCCCATGATTTCGCGCATCCGCGGATCAGTGTCTTTGGACAAGTATCCCATGAAGACGTCGGTGATATTGTCTTTGGTGACAGTGCGCATCTTGGCCTCCTTAAATCAGGGCAAGGCTGAGGATCGGGAACTCGATCAGAATGAACAGAACAATTAGCATCACGAACGCAAAGGGAAGCGCGCCCATGAACACGTCCTTAAGTGATATGCGATCATCGTTGATCGTGGATTTTATAACAAAGCACGATATGCCCAACGGCGGTGTCAAAAGCCCGATCTCAGCTCCGACCACGGTGATTATCCCGAACCAGATCAGCGACATATCAAGGGCTTCGGCCATCGGAAGAAACAATGGCACAACGATCAGAATGATGGACGCAGTGTCGAGCAACGTTCCCAAGAAAAGCATCAGCAAGACATAGAGCAGCATGATCGACCAGAAGGACGCCGAATTCCCGGCGAGCAAGTCCTGCAACTGGTTGGGTAGCCCGGCGAGTCCCAGCATGCGGCTGTAGATTGACGCTGCTGTGATCAGGAACAGGATCGCCGCTGTGATATGGCCGGTCTCCAGCAACGCATCCCAGAAGGCTCTGGGCGTCATGGATTTGCGCGCAACGGCGATAACCAGCGCGACCAGAGCCCCGGCTGCCCCTGCCTCGACAGCAGTTAGCCACCCCGTGTAAATGCCGCCGAGCACCACGGTGATGATGAACAATGTCGGCAGGGTTTTAGATGCGATCTCGCGCCCTGACATCCACTCGGTGTCTTCGACGACGCGGCCTCCAACGAAAGATGGTGTGAAACGCCCCATGACCCAGATCGCGCCGACATATGCGATTGCCAGCATAATCCCCGGGATAACCCCCGCTAGGAACATGTCCCCCACGGATTGTTCCGCCACAAAAGAATAGATAATCAGCATCGCCGAAGGCGGGATAATCATCCCCAAAACCGAAGACCCGGCAACCACGCCAACAGCAAAGCGTGGGTTATAGGCCTGCGCCATCATCTGCGGCACTGAGACTTTGGTGAACACGGATGCGGATGCAATTGACGACCCGGTTACGGCAGCAAAAACGGCATTGGCCCCGACGGTCGCCATGCCGATTCCGCCTTTGACCTTGCGAAACCGCATCGTCATGACTTCGTAGATGTCCTTACCTAATCCAGCCTTTGAAACGATGAGCCCCATGAAGGTAAAAAGAGGGATTGTAGCGAAGCTGTATTCCATCGCGCTGTCGCCGACCGCCACTTTCAGCAAGTTAAGCGCAAGCGTGAAGTTGTCCCGCATCAGCCAGATCGACACGAACGAGACCACGCCCAAAGCAATCGGAATGTAGACGCCGGCGTAAATCAGAAAGACGATTGCAATGACCGAGATCAGGCCAATCTCAATCGGCGTCATTCTGCGGCCTCGTCATGCTCTGGGGTGCGAATAAGTTGCGGGCGGTCCTGCGCCGTGACGACCTTGAGCAGGAAAATCACGCAGGCAAGCGCAGTACCGCACGCGATGACCAGTTTGACCGGCCACCATGGCAGTGTGAAAAGACCCGGAACGCCAAAGTAGTCCTGCGTCTCCCACATGTGTAGAAATTCTGGAAAAGTCACATAAGCGATCAAAGCCATGAAGATTGCCGAGATGGCGTTTATGATGCGCCGCAGGTTGGCTGTCAGGCCGGGGCGGCGATGGTGCAGCAGGTTTAGAAACCCGTCAGAACGTGTCAGCCGGTCCACTCTGACTACGTCGGCCAATTGGAAAAAAACGATCATCACGACCGAAAACTGCACCATCTCGTAGGTTCCGCGCAGTGGGGCAGAAAACAGACCGCGCGCAACGACATCCACGTTTAGGATAACCACCAACGCCAGAACGACGAGCGTACCCAAAGCGTTGGCAGCGATTGCAAGCGAATTGGCAACCCGTGACAGGACAGCAACAGCAGTCTTCAGCATGTAAGGCCCCTTTCTCAGGTCGCCGAAAGGTTATTTGACCGTCCAGTCGCGCACACCAGTGAATCCGGCGCCCTGAAGCTTGCTCAGATAAGCGGCTAGCATCTCTGTGCCCTGTTCGCCGTTTTCGTTAAGCGTTGCAGCCCATTCCTGCGCAACATTGGGCATCGCATTTGCCCACGCGGCGCGGTCTTCATCCGAGATTTCAATGATCGATCCGCCAGCTTCTACAAAGGCATCTCGTGACGCTGCGGCTCGGTCCATCGCAATGCCTGCCACATGGTCACGGTAGTCAATAGCCACGGCCTGTAGTACTTCTTTGACCTCATCGGGCAGACTCGCCCAGTAGTCGGCATTGACGGTGACTGTTTTTGTATTCACCGCACCAAGGTCTGCCTTCAACATGTAAGGGGCCACTTCGACGATTTTGAACGTCTTGGAAGCTTCCGGCCAAATCATTACGCAATCGACGAGGCCGGTTTGGACCATGTTGTAGAAATCTGTAAGACCACCGCGAACGCCAGCCGCGTCCTTGATACCCTCGAGATAGCGCAGGTTCAGACCAGCACCCGCGATCTTGCGTCCTTCAAGGTCTGCAACTTTCTCGACCGGCTCTGAGCAGAACATCTGATATGTGTCGAGCACAACGCCTGTCGCCAGATAGACCTGATTTTGCGCAGCGAACTCATTCTGCATCGCCGGGTATTCTCGCGCGATCTCGTCGACCGCCTTGGCCACTGCGCGAGCATCCGACGCGACGAATGGTGTCGAGCCCGAGATCCCCTGGCTGGGCAGCTTGGACGAATGGAAGATGGTTGTGACGATGCCAATGTCGCCCAAACCCAACTGTACGCCTTCCAGAACACCTTTGGGTTTTACAATAGAACCGCCATAGTTCTCCTGCCAGTTCATCTTGTAATTGCCGGACTCGGCCAACCGCTTATCTACTTCAGGAATAAAGAAGTTTGTGAATTCTTTCACCCACAAGGCCCGGTCTGGGTAACCATCAATTACGACAGCTGAAATGGTCTCTTCCGCTGCGACTGACAGTGCCATAGTGCTTGCCACGGCAACACCCAGCAGACTGCACTTGGTCCAGTTTTTCATTATCTCTCCTCCCAGAAAGTTTGATCTTGTTGCCCTTTATTTGTTCGCCTTGAACCCCGGCAGTCAGTCCTCTCCACACCAACCGATTTGCGCAGCATTGCGACGGCAAAGTACTTGGCCGATTGGCCGCCCACTTGCGTCATTTCCTCATGCATAAGAACAAACCCTGTCGAACGGAAATCGCGGCAGTTTGTGAAACAAACCCGTTTCATCGGCGTAACCTAGATTGCACAGAAAGTTCGATTTGAGGGTGGTTCCTGCAAAGAACTCCTCGTCGACAATCTTGTTCGAAAAGCCTGACATGGCACCAACGTCCAACCCAACGGCCCGTGCCGCGATCATGAAATAAGCGCCCTGAAGCGTACCATTGCGAAACGCCGTATCGGCCACGTAATCGGGATTATTTTCGAACAACGGCCGACGATCTTCGTGTGGGAAAAGGAAGGGCAGTTCCTTCCAGAACTCCATGTCGTAGGCAATTATGGCCGTGACTGGCGCGCCCATCATCTTTGGCACGTTCTTTGGCTTCAAAGACTTGGCAAGCTGCTCTTTGCCCTCGGCACTTTTCACGAAAATGAACCGCGCAGGCAGTGTATTCATACTGGTCGCGCCGTTGATCGTGATGTCGTAAATCTCTTCAAGCAACGCGTCGGAAACCGGCTTGTTTGTCCACGCATAGTGCGACCGGGACTCGCGCAGAATCAAGGCGATTGCGTCATCCGACAGACGAGGAATGCGCGCGCGCAGTTCGCGATGATCTTGCTGCGCCTTGGCGCGAAGTGCCTCCAGCTCTGCCCCGGTCGGTGCGCTCATTCTGCTGCCACCTTTGACCTGTTGTCTTTTTCGTCCACGATCGGGCTGGCACAGACGCCGATACCTTCGATCTCGACCTCAACGGTTTCGCCCGGCTTCAACCAGCGAGGGTCGGGTTTTTTGGCGTGGCCCACGCCCGGCGGTGTTCCCAATGCAACCAGATCTCCCGGTTCCAGGGTCATGAATTCCGAAATTGTCGCGATCACCTGGCGGACACCCCAGATCATGTTGGCGGTATTCGAACTTTGAAGAACCTCATCGCCAACGCGGCTTTCGATCTTGAGGCCCGAAGCGCCTTCGGGCAACTCATCCTGAGTCACGGTGAAGGGGCCAATTGCGCCCGTGTCGTCAAAGTTCTTACCCGGCGTCCACTGAACCGTTTTGCGCTGATAGTCCCGCACCGACCCATCGTTGAAAACGGTATAACCAAACACATGATCCAGCGCGTTTTCTTCCGAGATATGGCGACCGCGTTTCCCAACGATCAGCATCAATTCCGCTTCATAATCGAAATGCTCGGAAGCCGCCGGTCGCACCATGGGTTTGCCAGCCGCCATGATTGAGTTCTTTCCGCGCATGAACAGCGTGGGGTACTCGGGAATGTCGTATCCACCTTCTTTGATATGGTCGGTATAGTTCAATCCCATGCAAACAATGGTCCCGGGGGCGGCCACCGGCAATGCCGGCGTGATAGTCGAGACTGGCACAGGCACCGCTGCTGAGATTTTATCGGCCAGTGAGTCGCTCAAACCAGGATCGGCAATCAACCCCATCAGATCTGTGCCGACACCAGAGTCCAAAGCCGTTAAATTTACTGCTTTTTCGCCGTTCACGGCAAACACCGCGGTACCTTCCGAAGTCTCTCCCACTAGGTATTTCATTTTCATCATCCATATCAGTTTGCTTGATTTTTGCCGATTATTTTGCCATGTGTCAAATAATATCGATTTTATTGGAGGGCGCAGATGGTTGCCTGGGCAGACTACAAATCAGAAGCACAGAGCCGCGGCGCACTTGCTTTGGAGCTTTACGTTGCACACAGCACGCCTGCCAAAGCGCCCGAAGACGTGAAGGCGTCACTTCCTGATCACCTGGCATATCAGGCGCAGCTTGAACGTTCGGGTCAGCTGGCTTTTGCCGGACCAATGTCGGATGAAACCGGTGAGCATATGCAGGGAATGGGCCTGATCATCTACCGCGCCGACAGCCTTGAGGCCGCTCGAAATCTAGCCGAGGACGACCCGATGCATAAAAGCGGGGCGCGCAGTTTTGTTCTTCGGCGCTGGATGATCAACGAAGGCTCACTGAACCTGACAGTCGGCCTATCGACCGGAACAAGCGCCCTCAGTTAAAAGCACTTCAAAGATTGCGCATTCAAAGAGGAAAAGTCGGATATGGACGTCATGCTTGATGCCGAGGGCAAAGAGAAATCAGCCACTCATGGTGCGTATCGACGGCTGCGCGATATGATCCTCACAGGCGAGTTGCCGCCCGGACAGAAGCTCAAGATCGAACAACTCCGTGGTCTTCTGGACACGGGCGCAAGCCCGGTTCGGGAGGCGCTTAGCCTCCTGACGTCTGACATGCTGGTCGAGCGGATTGATCAGCGCGGATTTCGGGCGGCGCCAGTCAGCAAATCCAACTTCGAGGAAATACTGTTGCTCCGATGCAACCTCGAGGAAACAGCGCTGCGCGCTTCCATCGCTAATGCAGATGGAGCTTGGGAGGACAGGCTTGTTTTGCGGCATCACCATATGAAAAAGGCCAGTCAAAAAGGTGCACCAGACTTCGAAGACGCCCACAAAGCGTTTCATATGGCCTTGTTGGAAAATGCAAAACTGCCGTTGCTGCTACGGTATTGCTCGCAGCTTTATGACCTCAACATTCGCTATCGTTATCTGGCGGCGGGAGGGCCAAGTTACAAAAAGCGCGATATCGCTGCCGAACACCAGCAAATCCTGGATGCCGCACTCGACCACGATGCAGACAGCGCAACCCGGCACTTGCTCAACCACTACCGCCGAACGGGTGAGTACCTGAGCAGTCAGATGGAGTCCTGAAATGCAGCGGAACTGGTTTCTGGGCGATCTTCTGAATCAGCTGTTCGATCGTCCCGGCCAAAAGCGCGGCAACGATGACAATCGATCCATTGCAGAGCTTTGTGAGGCCTTGTTGTCCGCCGAAGGCGAAGTATCGGGCTTCACCCTCGCCTCCACAATTCTTGATCGCTACCAGACCTTGAAAGACCCCGAGAAATTGGAGTTTTTCGCCTATTTGAATGACCAACTTGAGCTGGACGTGGATCAGCTTGCCGAAGTGGCAAGCCTCTATGCCAACGACAGAAGTGTCAATTTATATCAAAAGCTTAGCGAAGTCGCGGAACCCAGACGGCAAGAGTTGTTGCGCCGATTGAACCAACCATCCGGCGCGACACAAGAACTCGTAGCAATGCGCGTTGACCTATTGCGCTTTCTTAAATCCAACCCCGAGCTCAAACGAACAGATACTGATTTCGTTCAATTGCTGAGAAGCTGGTTCAATCGGGGCTTTCTTGTCCTCAAACAAATCAGTTGGGATACCCCTGCCTGCGTTTTGGACAAGATCGTTGCCTACGAAGCGGTCCATCAAATCAACGATCTGGATGATCTGCGACGCAGGCTCTACCCGCCGGATCGTCGTTGCTTTGCATTCTTCCATCCTTCGATGCCAGATGAGCCGCTGATTTTTGTCGAAGTTGCTCTGACGGCTGAAGTTCCAGACGCAATCGATGCGCTTTTGTCCGAAGATCGGGAACCGATCGAAACCGAACAAGCGAAAGTCGCGGCGTTCTACTCTATCTCGAATTGCCAGAAAGGTTTAACCGGTATCAGCTTTGGCAATCTGTTGATCAAACAGGTTGTAACTGAGCTGTCGCGAGAACTTGAGGGGCTTGATACATTTGTGACCTTGTCGCCGATACCGGGGCTGAACCGTTGGCTAGGGGGCGAAACAGATAATCCTGAGCACGGCCACGCCGCCGAGGCCGTACTTGCGGCAACAACCTCGCCGCAAGATTTGCGCGCAATGGCCGCCCGGTACCTGTTGTTCGCCAAACGCGAGGATGGGATGCCGCTGGATCCCGTGGCCCGCTTTCACCTCGGAAACGGTGCCGAGTTGCACGAGTTGCACGCCGAAGCCGATTTGTCACCGAACGGACGATCACAATCCAGCGGTGCGATGGTGAACTACCTGTACGATTTAAACAAAACAGAACGTCATCACGAAGAATTCGCGACACCTGCGACGATCGAAGCCTCGCGTTCTGCTCGCGCAGCCTCAACCGCTGCGCTTGCGACCAAGCCAAGGGAAAATACCGCGTGACCAACACTCTATACGACAGCCTGTTTGCCCGGCATGAGGGCAACGAGGCTCCGTTCCTGCAACTCGACGATGACCAGGTTGTGTCCTATGACGCGTTTTTGAAGCGCACCGCGCAGGTCGCGCATGTTTTGCAAAACAACGGCGTTTCACCTGGCGATCGCATCGTTGTGCAAGCGCCCAAGCTGGCCGATACGATAGCCCTCTACGCCGCTTCGGTACAGGCAGGTGCAGTCTACCTGCCGCTTAACACTGCCTACACATTGGCAGAGTTGGACTATTTTATCTCTGATGCCCAACCTTCGATGATCGTTTGCGACAGCAGAGACGAAATTGAAGTCGGAAAATTGGCGGCTCGGTCTGGGGCGAAGCTGCGGACACTCGGCGGCGTTTACCCTAGCCTGAGCAGCGAGGCCGACGCGCAGCCCTGCGTATTCGAAACCGTGGATCGCGCTCCGGACGATCTTGCCGCGTTGCTCTACACATCAGGCACCACAGGCCGTTCCAAAGGCGCAATGCTGAGCCATCAAAACCTATTGTCCAACGCCCAAGCTCTTGTTGGTCTGTGGGGTATCACAAACGACGATCGCTTGGTTCACGCGCTGCCGATCTTTCACACGCACGGGCTTTTCGTGGCGGTGAATACGTCACTACTCGCCGGTGCCAGAGTTCGCCTTATGCAAAAGTTCGACCTCGGCGCCATCCTGGATGAATTGCCCCAGTCGACCCTTTTGATGGGGGTTCCCACTTTCTATACCAGACTGTTGGCAGACGACCGGTTCACAAAAGAGATCACAGGGAACATGCGCCTGTTCGTCTCGGGCTCTGCCCCCCTGCTTGCCGAAACCCATCAGGCATTCGAAACGCGCACCGGCCACCGCATACTTGAGCGCTATGGCATGACCGAGACAAACATGAACACCTCTAACCCCTATAGTGGCGTACGTCGCGCGGGAACTGTCGGCATGGCACTGCCCGGCATCGAGGTGATCGTAACACATACGGAAACCGGAGAACCACTGCCCCCGGGTGAAGTTGGAATGATCGAAGTCCGCGGCCCCAACGTGTTCAAAGGCTATTGGCAGATGCCCGAGAAAACCGCCGAAGAGTTGCGAGAGAACGGGTTCTTCATCACCGGGGACTTGGGCCAATTCAGCGGGGACAGCTATCTATCGATTGTGGGCCGGTCGAAAGACCTGATCATTACCGGTGGTTACAACGTGTATCCCAAAGAAATTGAAGAGATCCTGAACGACATCGACGGTGTTCTGGAATCGGCGGTTTTCGGCGTCCCCGACAACGATTTTGGCGAAGCAATCATCGCCGCTCTGGTTATTGAGCCAAGCGTAAAACTTGAAGCGGATCAGATTGCTGAGACCATCAGGAACAAGCTGTCGCGCTTCAAACATCCGCGCCGCTACGAATTCGTCTCGGAATTGCCGCGAAACACTATGGGAAAAGTTCAAAAGAACGTGCTGCGCGAACGGTACGCGGACATGGAACTGTCGCCGGCAGAATCTTAGTAAGCCCATCCAGATGCTCAATCAAATCAAGACTTTCAGATCGGATACTACCCTCCCCTTCAGACTGCCAAACTCATTAGGAGATCCATAATGACCCGCATGACGGCAAAAGACTTCGACCAGGAACTTCTGGACCTGTACGACTTTTACGCGCACGGCAAGATCACCAAGCGCCAATTCCTGGATCGCGCCGGAAAGTTCGCGGTCGGCGGCGTGACAGCGGTTGCGTTGCTGAACATGCTCAGCCCGAATTATGCGATGGCTCAGCAAGTGTCATTCAACGATCCTGATATCCACGCAGACTACATTACCTATCCGTCACCCAATGGAACCGGTGATGTCCGAGGGTATCTTGTCCGGCCCGCTGGCGTTGAAGAGCCCCTACCTGGGGTGCTGGTGATCCACGAAAACCGCGGTTTGAATCCTTACATCGAGGATGTGGCGCGCAGGTTGGCAAAAGCCGGATTTATGGCGTTGGCCCCCGACGGTCTGACATCGGTTGGCGGCTACCCGGGCAACGACGCCGATGGGCGCGAGTTGCAAAAGACAGTGGACCGTGTCGAGTTGATGAACGATTTCTTCAATGGGTTTGAATACTTGCTGAACCGAAAAGACTGCACCGGCAAAGTCGGTGCTGTGGGTTTCTGCTATGGCGGTGGTGTGGTCGGCGCAATTGCCGTGGCCTACCCCGAACTGGCGGCAGGAGTGCCATTCTACGGACGTCAGCCTGCGACAGAAGATGTACCCAAAATTCAGGCACCGTTACTTGTTCAGATGGGAGAGCTTGACGAACGCATCAACGCAGGTTGGCCAGATTTTGAAGCCGCTCTGCAATCCAACGATAAGGTTTACGAGGCGTATATCTACGAAAATGCCAACCATGGTTTTCACAACGACAGCACGCCGCGCTATGATGAGGAGATGGCAAACCTAGCTTGGGATCGCACTATTGATTGGTTTAACACCTATCTGAAATGAGTTCCCGGAACGGTGAAGCGACTGCAACAATTTTGTCATGGCTTCGGTGCTTACAGGTCCCGAGAGGTGCCGTAAGGCGACTTCCAACCAGTTTCTGGTAGGCCTGAGAGACTGTCCTTTAAGCCGCGCAAAGATCGCTCCACCCGCCCTGAGCGGCAGACCGCGTCAGCTTGAAGGTGTCTAGGCTAGAGAGAGTGGAATGCTCCATTTGATATGGATCACCGTTATGTTTGGGAAACGGAGGACTGAGAATGTCGAACAAGAGACAAGGTCAGAAGAAATAGTTCAGAAACTTCGGCAAGTTGATACGATCGTCGGTTATGGAATGATGCTTGCAGATGCGATCCGCGAGGTTCGCATAAGGGGACCGGCTGTGGCCGGTGCCCTTTCAAGGCTGGGTTATTCCGAGATTTAAGCCCGATAGAATAGGTGCCCGGGGTAGGCGCGGGAAAGCTTTCTAACCCGCGCTGGATAGTGCAGATCGCTGTCTTTCTACCCACAAGCCCTTCTAGGTCTGGTCCTACAAATCCGATCAAAGGTATCGAGCCAGCACTTTCGGGAGGAGTTGAAAGTGCTGGCCCGTGCGTTGGCGCTCCCTGTTGGCTTTTTCGCCCCCGCGCATGCTGGCTTACTCTGGGAGGAGCGAGAACCAGCAAATTTCGTGTTGCCCTCTGACGTAGAGAGCCTCGGATCAATTAGTCAGCCATTAACTTCGCGGCATATTTTGGGATATCGGATCGCGAAATTCCGATCTGAGAGAGTTGATAGTCGCTCATGTTCGAAAGTGTGGAGAGCATTCGAGCCATTTGCAGTGCCTTTAAGGCAGCATTTGCTGTGGATCCGATCCACGCCAAGAAGCTGATTGATTGCGCGATAGTATGACCGCGATTTGTACCAACCGTCTGGGTGTCAACAGCCATAGGCGGCCTCCAAAGCGAGTTTTTTGATGTTACTGCGCGGGATGCCCAGATCTGTCAGGTCGCGGTCAGACAGAACTGAGAGCTCATAATACGTTGCGCGATAAATCCTGCGCTTGGACTGTGCATTTCGCATCGTGTCCAACTTTTGATGAAAGAACGTGCGGCCAGCTTCGAAAACGACATCCAGCCCGCTGTTTGATCGAGTAATTGCCATGATATTACCTCGCTCATTGCTGCAATGCAGTATTTATGCTGCAATGCAGAGATAGGCGAGTTTGGTAGCGCTCTCAATTTGGCAATTTGGCAAAGGCCCCATGCCAGATTGGAACAGCAAGGGTCATGACATGGATATCTCTGCTCAAATGTTAATCTTTGCGACGGTTGTCGAGCAGGGAAGCATATCTGCGGCTGCACGATCAATGAGACAAACCCCATCGGCTGTAAGCAAGCAGATCGGCTTGCTCGAAGATCAGGTGCACTACCGCCTTCTGAATCGCACCAGAACAGGTGTCTCCCCGACGCAAGAAGGCCAAGCATTCTACGAAAAATGCAAAGCGATGGCTGAAAAATTCAAAGAGGCCGAAGCGATGATCAATAACTTTGACGGCATCCCGCGCGGACTACTTAGAGTCGCGTCCACGGTTGCCTTTGGTAAGTCCCAGCTTATTCCTGCTCTGCCTGAATTCATGGAAGAAAATCTCGAGGTTCAAGTGTCGTTGGATTTAACCGACCGAGAGATTGATCTTCGGAGTGAAGGGTTCGATGTAGCGATCTGCTTTGCTGAACAACGCAAGAACCCAGATGTGGTCGTCAGGCGCATTATGCGGAGCCGCAGGGTGCTTTGTGCTTCACCTGAATACATTGAGCGGTCTGGAACGCCGTCGAATTTTACTGAATTGGCCGATCACAATTGCCTCAGGGTTGTAGGAGGAAGCCAAAGGAACTCTTGGAACAGCATCGAACCAAAGGCAGGCGACGAATTTGAAGCAACGGGCAGTTTTCAAGGAAACAGCACTGATGTCGTCTTTCGAGCGGCACTAGCCGGTATAGGGATTGCGCGGCTCCCCTGTTACATCGCAGACTGCAAGTTTAAATCCGGCGAACTCGTCCATGTTATGCCGGAATACGCACCACCCAGCACTGATATCGTCGTGATGTTTGCCGACAGGCGCAATCTAGCGCCCAAAACCCGAGCGTTCGTGGATTACCTGGTGCGACGGTTTCGGAATGTCCAAGACGATAACTGATTGGGCAATCAACAGTGAAAACTAACTGGACGGCTTTAGATCGTCTCGGCCTCAATTCCCGGGAAAATCGAAAGCACAAGCGCCTGAAAGGATTGCACATCCCCACTTCGAACTGCTGGTCCTGCAAAGAGCTTTTCCGTACAATTCGGAACTAGATCCAACCCGATATAGAGCCTTATGAAGGCAAGTTGGACACTCGCGTAGCTGGTCTGAGGACGACCCGCTGTTGCCGGTGTGCGCAATCCGTGAAGAACTAAAACAGCGAACATTGCGAGAAAACCGATAAACGCGCAGGCACATAGAATGTTGATGGTTCCCATCCCCGTCAACGCGGAGATACGCCAGCTGACCAAAAGGGGGAACAAGCCCAACAGAAAAACAACCTCGGTATCGCGATAGGTGCTAACAAAGTCAGCGCAACGGACAAGCAAAGAAAACCGATCAGAAAGTAAATCGCAGATGAACTCTTAATCGCCGAAACTGCTTCATCGCTTACTCCGAAATGCGACAAACCTAACCAGATAAGAATGGCGAGCAACGCTGCAATACCGGTAAGCACGGCGGAAGAAACACGAAGCGTCTGTATCATTCGAGGATAGGTCAAAACTGCGCCTCCAAGTCAGGTCATCTTTTGTCGAATGAGCGATCCGGTTCTCCGATTAGACAATTCAGCACCCACGGGTAGCTTGTCGTGACATAATATCCGTACTGGCCATCCACAGTCATGCCATTGCACTTATCTAGATCGCCAGCCGCAGTGAACTCGTAGTCATCGATATATGTCCCGTCCGGAGTACCACCCGGCCCGTTAGGCGGCGCAGGCCGAGGCGTAGTCTTGAGTTGGTAGCCGGAAATCGCAGGTCTTATCGTACCATCCCTGTCTTTGAATATCGTCCCGTAGATCGGAAAGCCGTCAGCGGCGAAGCCAATAGCTGGTGACGGCTTATCAAGGTCATGATCCAAAAACAGAGCATTTGGATTGGAATGGTAATGATACCTGCCATCGGGCTGGGCATGGGCATTGTGCAGATCTACACCAAAATACTGATCGTAGGACGGCGGATCGAGCAACCATGGATCAGTATCTCGACACCCCGCCAATACATTGCCGTTCTTGTCTGCTCGCGGGCCGCTCGGGCGATAACACCCAGCCGAAAGCAAATCGACCGGCACGCCATTCAATAAAATGGCATCATAACTCCGTTGCGACAGCGCGGTTTGGTTGCTGGCCTTCTCCGGATTTCTGGGAATCCGAAAAGTGCCAGGCAATTCGCGTACATTGTTAGCGAAGTTGGCTGTAGGCCCGTTGAAATCATGGTTAGGAATGCCATTGGTCTTGAGGGTGCAGTGCTGGCTTTCTGCCGAGATTTCGATTTCGGAGTTAAACCGTTGTTGGCGCGTTACATCCTCCACTGAAGCGGAATACACTCCTGCATAATCCGCGCAGTCTCCAGATCGGTTGCTGAGCAAAAGGTTGGTGATGTCCTGGGCTTCGTTTTGCGCATTAGCCTGAACGGTAACAAAACCCACGAAAAGCGCGCTGATTGCCAAATATACCAATCGCATGGTTCAATCTCCCAAGGGTTTTCGAAATTCCATAAATAAGTCACTCGATGAGAAGTTAGGCCAAGCGTCCAATCGTCAGAAGGCTACGCGATCACCACCCTTCAAATCCAGAATTTCCCTGGCTTCATCAGGCGTCGCCACCTGACTGCCTAGATCTTCTACGATGCGTCGAATTTTGGCGACTTGCTGAGCGTTGCTTTCGGCCAACTCTCCACGTGAGATGAACAAGCTGTCTTCTAGGCCAACGCGAAGATTGCCGCCCATCTGACTTGCAGTGGTAGCAAGCGACATCTGCGCACCGCCGGCTCCGAGAACGGACCAGCGGTAGTCATCACCAAACAGGCGATCTGCTGTGCGTTTCATGAAGATCAGGTTGTCGACCTCAGGCCCGATACCACCGAGGATTCCAAAGATGAACTGAATGAAAATAGGTGCTTTGAACAACCCAATATCCATGCAGAATTTCAAGTTATACAAGTGGCCGACATCGTAGCATTCATGTTCGAATTTGATGACATGCGGCGCGAGCGTTTCTGCCGCTTCTCGAATGTCCCGGAACGTATTGCGAAAGATGTTCTGATCGGAGTTCGCGACATAGCCTTTCTCCCAATCAAATTTCCAATCATCATCGCCATACCGGTTGGCCAATGGGTGAAACGAGAAGTTCATCGAACCCATATTCATCGAGCACATCTCGGGGCTGAAAGTCTTGGCCGGGTTGATCCGGTCTTGAATGGATAGTGTCAGCGATCCTCCAGTCGATAGGTTCACAACGGCATCGGTCGCCTGTTTTATGCGGGGCAGAAATGGCGCAAAGTCATTTGGGTCGACGGATGGCGACCCGTCCTCGGGATTTCGCGCATGCAGGTGTAGGATCGACGCTCCTGCCTCGGCGGCCTCAATCGCCTGCCGCGCGATGTCATCATAAGTGTAGGGCAAGGCATCCGACATAGTGGGTGTATGGATCGCTCCTGTTACGGCGCAAGTGATGATCGTTTTTTTTTGACGGGCCATGGGTTCAGTGCTCCTTGGGTTGTCCGATGTGCTTTACGCGATAGCCCAGCGGGAAAAGTTGCAGATCATAGCGGCTGCGGATCACGCCCCAGATACCTTTCGGTGCCTTAAGCATGACGACAATCGCAACCACTCCGAGAACGATGAGGTACGTTGTTCCGAGGTCGGCCAGAGTTTCGCGAAGCGCGAAGAAGACGAGCGTACCGATAATCGGACCTTCGATGGTGCCGATGCCACCGATCACCACGATAAAGATTACAAAGGCCGTCCAGTCATTGACGCTGAACGCCGCATCCGGTGATATGCGCAGCTTTTGAAGGAAAATAAGAGCGCCGATCATTGCCGTGAATGCCGACGTTACGACGTACACAATGAACTTCGTTCGCCAGATATCGATGCCGAGGCTACCTGCAGCCAATTCGTTGTCGCGAATTGCCGTCAACGCCAAACCCTGGCGCGAGCGCAGGAAGAGATACACTGCAGTCACCACCAGCACAGCTGCTCCGAGCGCCAACCAATAACTGAGCGCTTCTCGCATTGCGCGACCGGACGCCAGAGATTTAACGATGGCAACGGGTAGCGAAGATCCGGATCCCCCGCCAAGCGCTGAGATTTGTGCGAAGCTCAGTCTAAAGACCTCTGCGATTACCCAGGTGCCAATGGCAAAATATGCGCCCCGAAGCCTGAAGATCAGAATAGCAACAGGGATAGAGATCAAAGCCCCTAGCGCACCTGCAGCTGCGATAGCAACCAGTGGGTGCAAACCGCCCAGCATCGTAAGCGCAAAAAGCATATAGCCGCCGAAACCCACATAGGCTTGCTGACCAACCGAGACGAGGCCGGCGTAGCCCGCCATGAGGTTCCAAAGGGTGGCAAGGGAGAGATAGAGAAACAGCTCTCCCATCAAGCGCATGTCGGCGCGGCCTGCCCACCAGGGCGCTGCAATCAGAACAAGCAGAGCAATTGCGGTTAGGATCGCAGCAATTCTGGCAGCTTTTGATGATCGAGATACAGAATAACCTTGCAGATTCATCCAGAAACCCTCGGGAAGAGGCCGTTCGGACGAACGGCAAGAATAACAAGGAAGGCAATATGGCCGGCTAGTACTTGCCAGCCCGGATCAATCTTGGCTCCGATGGTTTGCGCGACGCCAAGAATAACGCCGCCAATTAGAGTGCCCCAAAGGTTGCCAAGCCCGCCGATAATTACAGCCTCAAAGCCAAAGATCAGGCGACCACCACCGATGGACGGATCAAAGCTTGTCCGAATACCAAGCAGGATACCAGCGATTGCCGTCACACCTAGGGCAAGCGCCATGGCTAGTCCAAAAATATGCCGACGATTGAGACCCATGAGCTGGGCGATGTCTTGATTGTCGGACACTGCTCGAAATGCGCGACCAAGTGCGGTGTGATAAAAGGTCCATTGCAACCCCCAGATTACAGCAATCGCAATCCCGAAGGTTAGCAGCGGTAGTATCCCGAGGGTCACACCGCCTACTGCAACGCTGGCTGTTTCCAGCGCACCAGCATTCAATGTTTGGGGGTCGGCCGTGTAGACCTCCAACAACCCGTTCTGAATAATCACACTCAGCCCAAACGTGACAAGCAACGGCGGAAGAATATCATCGCCCAGAGTTTGGTTCAGTAGACCGCGTTGAAGGGCATACCCAATAAGCGCCATAGCGGGAACGACAATCACCAACGCGGCCATAGGATGCATCCCGGTCGCGGTCGTTACGGTCAGCCCGAGATACGCGGCCAACACAATCAGATCGCCATGGGCAATATTGACAAGCCGCATAACTCCAAAGATCAGCGACAGACCGGCGGCAAACAACGCGTATAGCCCACCCAGCAAAGTTCCCTGCACGATAGCGTTCAGCCATTCCATATTATTCGATCCCGAAGTACGCGCGCGAAATGTCTTCGCGCGAAACGGTGTCAGACGCGCTTTCCAGCGAAACGCGCCCCTCCTGCAGGCAGTAGACCCGGCTTGAGACCGAAAGTGCCTTGGTGATGTCCTGTTCGACGATGATCGCGCTCATGCCCTCGCCGATGATGCCGGGCAGCGCCTCATAGATGTCCTTGATGATGATCGGTGCCAGCCCCAGGCTAATTTCGTCGAACAGGATCAGATCAGGATTGGCCATCAATGCGCGCCCGATGGCTACCATCTGCTGTTGACCGCCTGAAAGCGATGTTGATGCCTGATCTTTGCGCTCTTCGAGGATCGGGAACAGATCATAGACAGCTTTCAGATCCCAAGGGCCCGGGCGACCAACTTGGGCTCCGATCATCAGGTTTTCTTTGACTGACAAAGATGGGAATAACTGGCGACCTTCTGGAACCATGGCAAGGCCAAGTTCTGCAACCTCGTCTGCGCGAAGCCGGCTGATATCCTGACCTCGATAGTGAATCTGATCCACTCCGTTCGTCAGCAACCCGGTGATTGACCGCATCAGGGTCGTCTTGCCTGCGCCGTTTGCACCAATGATTGCCAGAACTTCTCCCTCGCCGACGTCCAATTCGACATCATAAAGCGCTTGGAAATCGCCGTAATAGGAGTTCAAACCGCGTGTCTGAAGAATTGAGTCAGGCATCGGCTTCGATCCCCAGATAGATTTCTTTGACTTCCGCGCTTTCCATGATTGCCTGCGGCTCGCCCTCGGCGATCTTCTTTCCGAAGTCTATGACGATCAGACGATCCACGACAGCCAGCAGGGCGTGCACAACATGTTCGATCCAGATGATGGTGACGCCAGAGGCGTGGATGCCTTTGATGGTCTGGACCAGTGACTTGCACTCGGCTTCAGTCAAACCACCTGCAATCTCATCCAGCAACAGCAGTTTGGGCTTGGCGCAGAGCGCACGTGTCAGCTCCAGTCGTTTTCGTTCCAGCAGGGTCAGACTGCCCGCAAGAACGTTTGCCTTGAGCAACAGTTCCGTTTGATCCAGAACCTCCAGACAAAAGCGCTCAGCCTGATGTCCGCGCATGCCAGCCGATTGCGTGGCGGCGATCATCGCGTTTTCGAAAACAGTCATTCCCGAAAACGGCTGCGGGACCTGAAAAGAACGCGCGATACCTGCATGGCTGCGCTTTGAGGCGTTCCATTTGGTGACGTTCTCCCCATTGAATTCTATGACACCGGAGTTCGATTTCAGCGTCCCAGTGATCAAGTTGAACATCGAGGTTTTGCCAGCGCCGTTGGGGCCTATTACCCCGAGTGCTTCGCCTTGCTGGACCTCATAGCTCATAGCATCGGCGACAGTGACCGCGCCAAATGCCTTGCTCAGGTCTTGGAGTCTCAAGATTGTAGTCATGTTTCTCTCGGATAGAGGGTTCGGCGCCAAGATCGGTACCGAACATCTGTTCAGCCCAGCAGTTTCATATCTGCTGTCACCGGAACTTCGGGCGCGGTGCTGTTTGCAACGATCTGCAATTCGTAGGCGTCTCCGGACTTCTGCCACTGGCCACCGACCAGCGGTGTTTTGGTGACGTTGTTCATCGGCCCATCACCCCAGTTCACCGGCCCGACGATTGTGTTCAGGTTCGTGGAGGTAATTGCGGAAATGACCGAAGATGGGTCTTCCAGATCATCCGCCCGTTTGATGACATCTGCGACGACCTCAAACAGGGCATGTTTAAAGCCAAGGGGTTGAGTCCAAGGTCGACCCGACTCTGCTGTATAGCCTTCGGCAAGGTCTTTCGAGGAAATGCCCGTGAGTGAGGACGAGAACGGATGATGCGGAGACCACCAGACCTCGGTTGACAACCCGTCACCACGTTCGCCCAGTGATTCAATGACGGATGGGAACAGAAGTGCTTTGCCAATGGTCACGACCTTCGGGTTGAACCCTTGCTGGGCGGCTTGGCTCCAGAACGTAGCGAAATCAGGTGGGATCATATTGCCTGTTACGATTTCGCAACCAGCAGCCTTGAACGCTGCGATCTGGTTTGAGAAATCGTCGGACAGAGGCTGATAGCGACCTGGATCGGTCAGCGTGTATCCGGCGGCGGCAAGCGGTTTGGGCAGGCCCAGTTCCGCATCGCCCCAAGCATTACCGTCGGCATCGTTGGGGAAGAGACCACCCACTGCCTTGGTCACGCCAGTTTTGTCCCACATATCAAGGAACGCTGCGATCACATCTTCAAGGCCCCAAAAGAAGTGATAGGTCGTTTCAAACCCCTCACCCGGAACGCCATTGCGGCCAAAGAAATAGGGCTGCCAAGGGCAGTCGGTCGTGATGCAGGGAACTTCGTTGATCTCTGCCTGATCAGCAACAGGGTTCACCGTGTCCGGCGTTGAAGCCGCCACGATGATATCGACCTCATCGCCCAAGATCAGGTCAGCCGCGACCTCTGCTGCGCGGTTGGGGTTGGACTGACTGTCTTTTGAGATGATCTCGACATTCCAGGTCTTTCCATTGTTGTCCAACCCGGCCGAAAAGACCTGCTGTATGGCTTGAAGCACGTACTCGTCGGCCTCAGCGAAACCAGCTAGTGGACCGGTGCGTGGGCTGACGTTGCCAATCCTTAGCGTCGGGTTTGCAGCATAGGCACGCGTTGCCCGGAGGATGGCCGGAGCAGCGATTGCGGCCGTAGCGCCGGCAATAAAACTGCGCCTCGTGGCCGTCTTAAAAGTCTTTGTCATTGTGTCCTCCCTTCACCGGCCTCCCGCCAGTGTTTGATTGATCTTACAAAGTCTTCTCGAGATTTTTCAGATGTTTCGCCACACGTTGGCGAACCTGTTCTGCTTCGCCCTCGGCCCATTTCCTGAAACCTTCGCCTGATTTCATGCCAAGCTTACCTGCATCGACAAGCGACTTGAGGTAAGATGAAGGTCCCTTATGCGCTTCGAGATCGTGCAGTACGTTTTCGTGGATATCGAGCGTCAGGTCGGTGCCAACCAGATCTGCGTTCTCCAACGGGCCAAGGACCGCCAATCGCCGCCCAAAGCTGGACTTGATCACAGTATCAACGGCTTCCGCGTCGCAAATACCGTTTTCCACCAGACTGACCGCTTCGCGCCACAACGCATGTTGAAGGCGATTGCCGATAAAGCCGGGCACGTCCTTTTCGACCATCACCGGAGTTTTTCCTGCGTCCTTCAGCAGATCGAACATGGTTTGCGCGATCTTGGGGTCAGTCCATTCCGTCTTGATAACTTCAACTAGCGGGATCATATGCGGCGGGTTCCACCAATGCGTCCCCAACGAGCGGTTTTTCAGCCGCAAACCGGACATGATCTGAGTAATCGGCATGACCGAGGTATTTGATGCGAGTATGCAAGTCTCTGGTGCATGCATCTCGATCTCGGCAAAGATCGCTTGCTTGAGCGCCAACTTTTCCGGCGCCGCTTCAAAAACAGCATCGGCATTTTGAACCGCACCTTGTGTCGTCGCAAAAATCTCAATCAGCTTGAGGGTTTTTGTGATTGTGACCTCGTCGTCCCCCATCGCGGCCATGCTCGCGCGGATGCGGTCAGGCACGGTGGCTCGTGCCTCTTCAACGGGATCTGTGATGGCGACATATTGACCTGCTCTTGCCAAGGTCAGTGCGATACCGTGCCCCATAAGACCCGCGCCAATTACCGCTATCTGCTGTTTCTTGCGCACCATTCTTTAACCCGCCGTATATCCGCCGTCGGCATGCAGGATATGCCCGGTGTAAAAATCAGAGGCGCGTGAGGCGAGAAACAGGAGCGGACCTGCCAGGTCTTCAGGCTCACCCAGTCGTCCTTTGGGAACACGGGTTAGGAAGCCATCGCGCACTGCTTTCGCTTCGTCGGTTTCTTCGAACATCCAAGCGGTCAAAGGCGAACGAAATACTGTGGGCGCGATGGCGTTGACGGTAATCCCTGTTGGACCCAGCTCACATCCCAAGGCTCTAGTAATACCGTTCACGGCCGCCTTTGACGCGCAATACGCTGTGTAGCCGGCAGGGTGCCCCAAGATGCTGCGCGCAGAACTGACGAAAATGATCTTGCCATATTCGCTTTGCTTCATGTGTGCCGCCGCCGCGCGCGCCAACAACCAGCTTTGGTTCACGTTGGCATCCATCACTGCGTCAAAGGTTTCCGGCGCCATTTCGTTGATCGGCGCAACTTTGTTCATACCGGACGCGACAACGAGAATGTCGAGTTTACCAAAGTTGTTGATGGCTTCGTCGACCAAGGCCGCACATGACGCTTCATCAGTCGGTCGTGTGTTTATTGCAACGACCGTTGCACCAAGTACCTCGCACTCTTTGGCAATCTCATCGAGCGCATCTTGGTTGCCTGCAGCCAGTACCAGATTGCAACCAGCCCCGGCGAGGGCACGCGCGGCCACCATCCCGAAGGCACCCGAGGCTCCGGTGATCAGCGCGACGTTTCCCTTAACGTCAAACATCTTGAGTGGATCAGACATTCTTTTCGTCCTCAGCTTTCTGGCGGATACGGAATGACCACCAGTATTTTGCTGGTGTGGTTGGTGCGGTTTTCAATTTTGCGTATTTCGCCCGGCGCGATCGTGCAGCTATCCATGGGCCCAAGAATGGTTTCTATGCCGTCAACGATGACAGTCATTTCACCTTCCAGAACGACGTAGACTTTCTCAAAAGGGCTAGAGTCCGGCCCTGCGCCACCGCCCGGTAGGAACTGGCTGAAGCCGATCCACTGATTTGTCGGCCCGCCTTCCTCAAACCCCTGCAAGCGAAGCCCATGACATCCAAAATGGTTCGGTGCTTCGTAGGGTTGGGCGTCTTGAAAACGCTTCAGATGCATGTCCATCTCCGCTCAGGATTAATGGCGGCCGCCAGCGAACCAGCGACCGGTCCGTGAGTGTTCAGAAGTCTTCGCCAGCTTCGATGCGGTAGGATTGGTTCTTGTCGATCATCGCGACCAAGCGGATGATGCAACCGTCGCCACGGTCCCAATTCCACGGGAAGAACGCGAAGGTACAACGCTTCCCGGTCACTGCATCCAGATCGCCGCCGACGTTTTCGATGCCGAGAATGCCTTTAGAGAAGAGCATGTTGTGCACTGGCTCCCACTCGGGGAAATCAACCTCCCAGGGGGTGCCGCCTGACCACTCAAGATACTCTTTTTCGAGGTGTGGCATGATCGGACCGTTTCGCTGCGGACCGATGGCAGTTGCCAGCGGGTGATCGTTCGCCTGGGTATCGTGGCCAACGACTTTCACACCCTTCTCTATCATCCACTCAGCAGCGGAAGGAACGAGACCCGGGCAATAAGCAAAGTAGTCACCATCTTCATATTGCTTGTGCCAGCCGGTGTTGATGATCAGCACATCACCTTTGCGGATTGCGTGACCACAAGCCTTTTCCAGATCATCACCGGTGATTTGCTCCCACTTCCGTTTGGGTACAGAGACCACCAAACCCGAGCCGAAGAAATGGGGGAGCGGGACCTCGTCGATGAATGGCGTTCCCTGAACAACATGCGCTGGCGCATCAATATGCGTGGTCACGTGCATCGTCGTGGTAATCGTCTGAGACAATACGCCGGATTTGGCCATATAGTGCTTTCGGTCGATCTGGACGTCCTTGAAATACGGCCAGTTGGGGCACTGAAACCCGTATCTGTGGCTAAGGTTGTAAAACTCAAGCCCCATGTCATTGTCGGTGTTTGCCTGAAACTCAATGCCGCGGATTTCAACCATTGGGCATATCTCCTCTATTCGCCGACAACGCGGCGGTGTTCGCTTTTCTATTGTCTGGGTGGCCTCCCCACCTGTCCCGTATGATGATGCATACGCACCGCATTACGGTCAACTAAAAACTCACTATACGGTTGACTTGCACCGCATTGTGGTACAACACTAATAAATTACCAGGCATTCGAAATTACGATGCCAGGACAGGATGAGGTGGGTTAAATGACTGAAAAAGCGGATAAAGGTGGCATTCAGGTCATTTCCAGAGCGGCCTCTATTATGCGTGTTTTGAAAGAAAACCAATCCGGAATGAGCTTGGGAAAAATCGCCGAGCGCGTTGACCTGCCCCGTTCTACGGTACAGAGAATCACAAGCGCACTGGCTGCGGAAAAACTTGTTATAGCAGATGCAAATGGGGGTGGCTTGAGGCTCGGCCCCGAACTAAGCGCTCTCGCAGGCGCAGCGCAGTACAGCATCGTCGAACACTGCCGGCTTCTCTTGACGGAGCTAACCCAAAAAACCGGGGAAACCACAGACCTCGCTGTGATGCGTGGAATTGGCATGGTTTTTCTGGATCAGGTTCCGGGCGTTTACCGTTTGACCACGGTCTCGCAAGTAGGCGAAGTCTTTCCATTGACCACCACGGCAAATGGTAAAGCCTGTCTTGCGCAACTCACAAAAGAGGATGCGATCAAGCTAATCAGAAACGAATGGGACCGGAATGGCGTACATAGGAATATAGATGAGTTCCTGTCAGAATTGGATGTGATCCGAGAACACGGCCTAGCCTATGATTTAGATGAGCATTCTGGAGGTGTATCCGCAATTGGGTTTTCTTTCGTCGATTGGGTTGGCGATCTGCACGCGATCTCTATCCCGGTGCCCACTACTCGGTTTGCAAAACAGAGATCAACCATCGAAAAAGCGCTTCTTGAAACGGCCGCCAATATCCAACTAACTATCCGGTGAAAGTCCGCTTTTGCGTTCTCACAATTACTTGCCATGCCATTTTCGTTCCGAATAGCAGCCCTTTGTGCGTTTGCAGCATTTTCCAGCGCCAGCTGCCTCTGGTGTTCCGGGAAAATCGCCCGTGCTGCAACGCGATCAGCACTGCGACCAGGCTAGACTAAAAGGTTGCGATATTTTTCCGAAATTGCGGTCACTGCTGCCTTGGTTTCCAAAGGCAATTCAGGCTGCTGCAGTTCCGCCAATTTCTCTCGGAGGTCGTCGTCAAGTCGCGCAAACAAGTCTTGATCTGCTAACCCAGAATTGCTGAGCGGAATGTTCGGGCCAAAATACCGGGAATTCCAAACCTGGGTCCGGCAATTGTCGACCGTGTGCTGATGAGCGAGGAAGTTTCCAGTGGGGCCAACTTCTCGAATGAGATCAACAGCCATCTGGTCGGAAGATATTTCCAACCCCTGCCACATCTTTCGCAGCAGCCCTGCCAGATCGTCGCACAACAAAAGCGCGTGCAGCGAATAGGTCAGTCCCTGATCGAGCGAACCCATGTAGTCGATTGTGGCGGGACGGTTGTAGAACATCTGTGTCATGTTTGACGAAATTTCCCAGACCGCATCCTGATTGAAACGGCGGGCAACCGAACAGCCGCCGATGCCGGTCAGCGAGGGGAACCCCAGCGCGCGGCGCACTTGGCACATCGCCATGTCGGCAACCGAGGTCTGAGAGAAACTACCAATGGCACCTGTAGCAGGTTCCATGAAGTTCACATCCGAACACCCAACGCAGAAACTACCTTTAGCAGCCAACTGACCAAGCACGATGGCTGCGAAATCGGTCATCAGAGCATGGGTAATGCATCCGGCCAAAGTGATTGGTGAAGAGGCACCGCCAATCGGCAGAGTGCCGACGCCAACCGGAATACCTGCCCGAGCAGCATTGATGATCTGGTCCGAGTGGATCCGCGCGAGATTGACTGGCAGCGGTGTGATCAGATGCAAAAAATACGGCTTGGCTTTAAGTGCATCATGCGATCCGCGCAAGGCCGAGGCCATGTCGATTACCGCTTCCAAAGATGAAGGATGTTCGCAAAGGTATTCCAACGGTTTGATGGTGTTTTCCATCATGCATGCAAATTCGTCGATTTCGCCGAACTGGTTCGACTCCTCGACGTTCTTCACAGCGATGCAGACCGCATCAACATGCGGAAGCTTGTCCGCAACTCTTGTGATAAGGGCAAGGTCCTCGCGTGTCGAAGGTCGAGGCTCGCCGGTATTCTCATCATAGACTGCAATGCAGGTCATGCCAGGCATGAACCAAGTGTGATCGCAATCAATCGGAATGGGATTTTCTCCGTTGCGGTCCCATAAAGTGGTCATGCGGGCAGCGGTTTCCAGCGCCCTGCGGGTCACGGATTCCGGGATAGTAACGATCCCATTATCTAAAAAATTACAACCGGCACCCCGCAACAGACCGTCAGCTTCACCTCCTGCCTCAAAGACTACGCCTGAGGTGGCAAGCAGCTCGATGGCTGTGTTCACGATTTCATCAACCTGGGCTTGTGTAAGCGGCGTGTAGGCTGGAGTAGTCAGGGAATGCGGACCTTTGTTGACGACGACATCAGTGGGCAATGGAGATCTTCTGCGGCTTCTGTTTCGGCGCATTTCTCATGTCCTCAAAGTTTGAGCAGCTGCTCAAACTTGGCGCACTGCAATCGTCTTGTCTAGTCATCAAAACACATCTGCTGTAATTTTTTTATTTGAGCGCTCAAATAAAAACTGATAGTGATTCCCTTCAGAGGAAAGGAGATCCTTATGAAGGACGAAGTGCTGATTTACTCTGATCCCAGAGCCGGACGCACCGGGCTGCCCGCCTGGAGCTACACCAACCCAGAGCTCCTGGAAGAAGAAAAGGAGCTTCTGTTCCGACGACACTGGCAGCTTGTTTGCCACGTGAATGACGTTCCCGAACCCGGCGATTTCATGGCCGCGGATTTCACTGGCGAAAGGGCCTTGGTGGTCCGGGGGGCGGACGGTGAAGTTCGCGCCTTCCATAATCTTTGCCGCCACCGCGGAAGCCGCGTCGTGGCTGAAAACAAGGGTCATTGCAAGAACGCCATCATCTGCCCGTTTCATGGCTGGGCCTTCAATCTGGACGGAACGCTGCGCGGTGCAGCACGCCCCGAGACGCTACCGGATCTGGATCCGGTGGAGTGGGGATTGAAGCCGGTCGAGATGGACATTTGGCACGGCTTTGTCTTTGTCCGCTTCAAGGCGGGCCCGCAACCCAAGGTTTCAGAGGTGATGGCTCAGTTTGCAAAAGAGTTGGCTCCTTACAGCCTGGCAGAGCTTCTACCGGACGGGAATGGGATCAGCGTAACGGAAATCGCTGCAAACTGGAAATGCGTCCGTGATGTCGACAACGAAGGCTATCATGTGCCGCTAGCACACCCTGGTTTGCACGATCTCTTTGGGGCCAACTACGAAGATCAACCGTTCAGCAATGGCGCTGCCAGGTCCTTTGGTGGTTTCCGCCCCGGTTCCGGGCGTATGTGGAGCGTGCGCAATTACAAGAAGTTGCTGCCGAGAGCGGAGGCGTTAGATGACGAACACCAGGCGGCTTGGCTCTATCTGGGGCTTTTCCCAAATCTGGTGTTTGGCATCTACCCGGACTCAGTAATATTCTACCACGAGTTTCCGGTGGAGAACGGGCGCACCATCCAGCGAGCCGCCTGTTACAAACGACCGGCAGAGGATCGGCAACTGCGCGCTGCGCGCTATCT
This sequence comes from Ruegeria sp. BI11, assembly GCF_056538005.1. NCBI lineage: Bacteria > Pseudomonadati > Pseudomonadota > Alphaproteobacteria > Rhodobacterales > Roseobacteraceae > Ruegeria > Ruegeria sp. BI11. The sequence goes on from NZ_JBQFSM010000002.1 coordinate 308,708, forward strand.
CAGCGGGCGGATCGACAGGATAACCTCGAAAGAAGATGAGCAGCTTATCGAATGGTGCTGGGAGGCGGCCTTCTCCAGTGGTTATGACGGCGTGATCCTATCAGATCTGGAGCACGGCGTTCGCAGCTACCACGATGAGTTGCGCAAGCTGTTTCCGATTCTGGAACATGCTGAACCCGACTCGGGGCAATTGAAGACCCGGAATGCAGAGCTTCTTGCACAGCTGGGCGAGACATGAGTACGAGCGCCGCCACGAACAGGGCGGCGCTCTTAATACCGGCCGGGAGGAGCCAGGAATGTTAACCGGAGAGAAGCGTCAGGGCCTCGCATTGATCAGCCCGACTTTACTCTATTCACTACTGTTGCTGGCCGCTCCGCTGGTGATGGTCGTGACTTTCAGCTTCTGGACCCAGAATTACCTCGAGCTCGATACGACCTTAACACTGGACAATTACCGCGAAGCTTGGAGCAAACCAATCTACCGCACCTTGTTGCTCCGCTCACTAAAGATTTCGCTGATTGTCACAGTGGTAACCGTGACCCTTGCGTTTCCGATCGCGTACTACCTGTCCTTCCACGTCAAGCACCGCAAGGCGTTGTGGTTGTTTCTGATCACCGTCCCCTTCTGGACCAGCTATCTGCTGCGGGTGTTTCTGTGGAAAGTGATCCTCGGATACAACGGCGTTTTAAATACCGCGCTCACCGGGATGGGCATCATAGACCAGCCGCTAACTTTCCTGTTGTACAACGCCAATGCGGTGGTGCTGACCCTGGCCCATGCCTGGGCGCCCTTCGCGATTCTGCCAATATTCGTAGCGCTGGAGAAGATCGATCGCTCGCTGCTGGAAGCTGCCGAGGATTTGGGCGACGGACCGGTGCGCAGGTTCTTTCGGATCACACTGCCGTTGGCAATGCCCGGGGTGGTAGCCTCTACCCTAATCGTACTGATCCCAACCATCGGAGATTTCATCACTCCGAAATTGGTTGGCGGTACCGACGGGTTGATGATCGCGAACATGATCCAAATTCAATTCGGCAAGGCAAATAACGCGCCACTGGGGGCGGCTCTGGCGATCTCTTCGATGCTGATCGTGGCTAGCATCAGCGCGGTGATCTTCTTTGCTGGCAAACGTTTTGGAGGCAAAGTGAAATGAACTCGGTACGTAAAGGGCTTTCCCCGAAATGGCTGGTTGTCTACGCCGTTGCCTACATGGTTTTTCTCTACGCACCGGTCATCCTGTTGCCGATGTTCGCTTTTAACGACGCCACAATCATTTCATTTCCACTGACCGGGTTTACCACCCAGTGGTTCGACGTGCTGTGGAAGACTGATGCCCTGCACGGTGCAGTACGAAATTCGCTGGTTGTCGGCGTCACGTCAGCGGTGCTGAGCACCATCCTCGGCGCCTGCGCAGCGCGGGCGGCAGCTCGCTACCGGTTCCCAGCCAAACGCGGCATCATGAGCTTCATAATGCTGCCGCTTGTGCTGCCAGAGATCATCGTTGCAGTGGCCCTGTTGGTTCTTCTGATTCAGCTGGGCATGCCGTTGTCGCTGGCAACCGTGGTACTGGGCCATGTACTGATCTGCACGCCCTTCGCCATCGCCATTCTGAACTCTGCATTTCAAGGGCTGGATCAAAGCTTGGAGGAAGCCTCGTACGACTTGGGTGAAAGCCGCTGGGGCACCTTCCGTCGCGTGGTTCTGCCATTGGTCATGCCTGGCATCGTGTCCAGCCTGCTGATCACTTTTACCATTTCGCTGGATGAATTCATCATCGCCTTTTTCCTGACCGGCACAGAAGTCACCCTGCCCGTCTATATCTGGAGCCAGCTGCGTTTTCCTGCCAAGCTGCCGTCTGTGATGGCGCTCGGGACTATCTTGCTGACTCTGTCCGTCCTACTCCTGATCCTTGCCGAGTGGTTCCGCCGCCGTTCAGCCCGGAAACAAGGTATCGAAGCTTCAGCTACCGGAGGATTTGCCTGATATGGCCACCCCATCCCCAAAACCCATCATCGACCTCACCGGCGTCACCAAAAATTTTGGTAGCTTTCAAGCCCTAAAAGGCATTGATGCGACCATCTACGAGGGCGAGTTCTTTTCTCTGCTGGGCCCTTCGGGCTGCGGCAAGACCACCCTGCTACGCATGATCGCCGGGTTTGAGACGCCAACGGACGGCTCTATCGTTATCGCAGGCCAAGATATGGAGGGCGTTCCCGCCAACCGCCGCCCCACCAATATGGTGTTCCAATCTTATGCAATCTTCCCACATCTCAGCGTAGCAGAGAACGTCGGCTATGGCTTGAAGACCCGCAAGATGCCCAAGGCTGAAATCGCCCACGAAGTGGAGCAGGCGCTGAAAATGGTGGATCTTGGCGGGTTGGGCGATCGCGCTGCCCACGAGTTATCCGGGGGTCAGCGTCAACGGGTTGCTCTGGCCCGAGCACTGGTGATGAAGCCTAAGGTTGTGTTGTTGGATGAGCCTTTGTCCGCGCTCGACAAAAAGCTGCGCGACCAAATGCAAGTGGAACTGCGCCAACTCCAGCAAAAGCTTGGTATTACTTTTATTCTGGTGACCCATGACCAGGAAGAGGCACTGACCATGTCCGACCGGATCGCCGTTATGTTCGAAGGCAGGATTGCACAGCTCGCCAGCCCGGAAGAGTTGTACCGCCGCCCGGTGGACAAGCGTGTTGCTTCGTTTATCGGAGTAATGAATTTCCTCGACGCCAAAGCCTCGGGGCGTATGAACGGCCATCTGGCGCTCGATATTCCGGCGCTTGGCAGTATCGAGTTACCAACAGCGCAGATCCCCGAAGGAATGGACACTCAGAACCTGGATTCGATTGGCATCCGACCGGAGATGCTGACTATCCTCTTTGATGGCAGCGAACCGACCGAGCAGGTGGCCAGGGGGCAGGTAACTGGAACCGCCTATTATGGCGACATGACCTATTACAGCGTGCGCCTGCCCGGCCATACCGCGGACGTGACAATCTCTATGCGTAACACCGCAGGCCGTTCCATTGTTCCTCCCGGCAGCGAGGTTCCGGTGGGCTGGGGCGCTGACTCCATCGTATTGTTCCAGTGACCCTGTTTGCCTTAGTTGGTCGCCCGGAATAGCATCAAGTTGTGGAAAACAAGAAACGCCCCACCAATTTTGTGGGGCGTTTCTTCTTTCGTGAATACAAGGCGGCTTCAGAAACCAGCTTTAATCAGTTCGAATTCAGCGATCATCTTCTCGCGCAGGCCCGAAGGCACCGGCGCTTGCCACAACGTCTTGGCCCGCAGACTTTCACTGCTGTCCAGCCCCATTGCGGCGAGGTCGTCCGCGTTCATTTCCGCCATGGCCTTTGCGTTGCCGTGGCCATAGCCCCAGCTGGACACAAGATAATTAGCGGTTTTAGGTTCCAACCAAGCGTTGATGAAGTCATAGAACTTGTCTTCAGAGCCGGGCGAATTGGCTAGCTTCGCATAACCACAGACCCAGCTGGACGCACCCTCTTCTGTGTCGCGCTTGATTGCGATTGGGTGACCTTCATAGGTCATCGTCGAATAAGTCTCGTTCCAGGCCCAGGCCAGATAGACCTCACCGCTTTGCATCAGCTGTGCCAGCGATGCGCCATCGGACCAGTAGGTGCGAACATTCTGGTGCACCGCGCGCAGGAAATCAGATGCTGCCTGAAACTGTTCGTCCGTGGCATTGGTCCAGTCTGTGACTCCAGTGGCGAGGAAACCCAATGCATAGGCGTCATCTACATTGTCGCCTATCGAGATCCGCCCCTGATGCTTGGGATCTGCAAAGGCCTGTAGGGTTGTCACATCCGCATCGTTTAGATGTTCGGTGTGATAGGTGACGGCAGTGTTACCCCAATCCGCTGGAATGAAATAGCTCTGGCCGTCCTTGGTGTAGGCTTCAATGTCGCGGAAACTCGGCTCTAACTCGTCCCAGCGCTCAATACGCGCAGTATCCAGTGGGGCAAGCAACCCGGCCTCAATCCACTTTGGAACCGACTGTGAACAGGGATGGGCGACGTCTGCGTGGAAACCGGAACGCAATTTCTGGAACGCTTCCTCCTCGTCACCGAAGAAAGCGAAGGTCGGCCCGTCCCCATGTTTTTCGATGTAAGCAGAGAAGAACTCAGGGTCTTCGTAACCGGCCCAGTCAAAAACGGTCAGTTCCGCATCGTCGGCCAATCCAGTACCTGCCTGAAGTGACAAGGCCATGCCAAGTGCAGTGGCTGTTTTCAGAATTTTCATGAAAGTCTCCCTGTTGCTGCGGCCCTGATTTCCTGCCTTTTGCCTCCTCCGGCGCAGGTAGGGGCGTAGTAAAAAAAAGGTTAAAAGGGAATCTGACTTGACACAAGAATTATTTGAGCGCTCAATCAAATTATGACGCAAAACCTGCCTATCGAAGGGTAACTACTGATGCGCGATTCTCGCCATGACATCCTCTTCCAGCCACTGAAAATCGGCCCCGTGGAGACGAAGAACCGTTTTTATCAAGTGCCACATTGCGCAGGCATGGGGTGGCGTCGCCCGCGCACCGTCGCGGCAATGCGGGGGATGAAGGCGGAAGGCGGCTGGGGGGTTGTGAACACTGAATTCTGCTCGATTCATCCAACTTCGGATAACGACTACTACCCCTATGCCGCGCTGTGGGACGAGGATGATATTCGGGCCAACCAGTTGATGACCGACGCCGTACGTGAACATGGCGCGCTGGCCGGGGTGGAGCTGTGGATAGGCGGCGGTATGGTGACGAATTTCGGCACCCGGCTTGCCCCACTGGGAATGCGCAATCGTCCTCAGACAGATTCCACCGTGCTGCATCCGGGACAGGCGCGCAAAATTGATCGCGAGGACATCCGCAACATCCGCAAATGGCATCGCGACGCCGCCATGCGTGCAGTCGAAGCTGGATTTGACATCGTTTATGTCTATGCCACCCACGGCTACCTGCTGTCGGAATTCCTCGACCCGGTGAACAACACACGCACTGATGAATACGGCGGCAGCCTGAGAAACCGGGTTCGGCTGGTGCGCGAACTCATCGAGGAAACCAAAGAGGCCGTTGGTCACAAATGCGCCGTGGCCACCCGTTTCAGCGTTGGGCTGGACGATGCCGAAAGCTATGATGCCTTCGCCATGCTGGCGGACCTGCCAGACTTGTGGGACCTAGTGGTGCCCGACTACGGGGTTGAGATGGGGGCGAGCCGTTTCGTCAAAGAAGCGTCTTTTACGGATAGTATCGCGCGGGCAAAATCACTGACCACCAAACCCGTTGTGGCGGTGGGGCGTTACACCTCACCTGACACCATGGCGCAGGTGATCCGCCAGGGCGGGCAGGATCTAATCGGTGCTGCACGCCCGTCAATCGCTGACCCGTTCCTGCCAAAGAAAATTGAAGAAGGCCGCAGCGAAGACATACGCGAGTGCATCGGTTGCAACATCTGCTACGCACATGACTCACTTGGTGTGCCACTGCGCTGCACCCAGAACCCGACCATGGGCGAGGAATGGCGCCAAGGCTGGCATCCCGAGAAAGCCGGGCGCAGCGAGAAACCTGAAAAAGTGCTGGTTGTCGGAGCAGGACCCGCCGGGCTGGAAGCTGCCCGAGTTCTGGGCGAGCGCGGCCATTCGGTAATGCTGGCCGAAGCAAGCCGCGTACTAGGAGGCCGCGTCACCCGTGAGTCCCGTTTGCCAGGGATGATTGAGTGGGCCCGCGTACGCGACTGGCGTGTTGGGCAGATCGAAAAACTGCCCAACGTGGAAATCTACCCAGAAAGCCCTCTGACAGCATCCGATGTGCTGGATCTTGGCGCCTCCCATGTGATCGCCGCCACGGGGGCGGTCTGGGCGACGGATACCATCGGGCGGCATTCGGATACCGGCTTGGAGGAGGAAGCGCCCGGCATGGTCGTGTCGGCGGAGACTGTGCTAACTGGGGAACCCCTCAACGCGGATCATGTGATGATCTACGATGACGATCACTACTACCTCGGCTCAGTTCTGGCCTTGAAGCTGCGCAAGGACCGGCACCGGGTCACGCTGGTGACACCCGCTGGTCGCCCTTGCGATTGGGGCCAATGGACGACCGAGGTTTACCAATCCAATGCCGCCTTGATTGAGGCGGGCGTTGCAGTCGTACCCAACCGGATGTTGGTGGCGGCCCACGAGGGAGAGGCAGTCCTGTCCTGCATGTTCTCAGAGAACCGCAGTACTCATGCCTGCGATGCAATTATCCCGCTTACCCGCCGCCTGCCGGTGCTGGATCTCTATGATGGTCTAAAGGGTATGGGAGATGGATTGCACGAGTCCGGCATCAAGTCAGTAATCCGCATTGGCGACGCCGAAGCCCCCCATATCATTGCCGCCGCAGTGCAAAGCGGCTACCGCGCCGCGATGGACCTTGGAGAGGAAGTTGATCTTGCCCGAAAATACGGGCGCCGCGAACACACGGTTTGAACCGGCAAACCGGTCTCTATCGGGCGAGTTACCTCGCCATCAGCGGTTCAGCTGTTGATCTCATAGACAATAAAGGGGGTTTTCTCAGCTACTTTGTCATAGAGGATTCTTCCTGTGTAGTTGAACTCCTGTGTCATCCAGTAAAGGCTAGGGATGCCAGCCAATAGCGCACGCTGACGTACCGCCTCGATCAAGGCGCCGCCCACCCCTTGCCCCCGTACCAACGGGTCAGCAAAAAGGTCCATAAGATAGCAGGTGTCCTTGGTTGACCAAAGCGTTCGGTGAAAAAGGTAGTGCGCCAACCCGACCAAACGGCCATCCAATTCAGCTACCACCCCTTGGAACTCACGATCACTCTCTTTCAGAAGCCGCGCCCAGGCCGTCTCATAGACCGCCTCCGGCAAAGTTGTTTCGTAAAACTCCAGATAGCTAGTCCAAAGGCGTCGCCATTCGACTTCATCTGCGGCGGTTAGTGGTCGAATTGTGAGGGCGTCACGCTTAATTGAGGTCATTTCTGATTGAGCGCAGTGTGACACTCTCCCTTAGCTAACGCAGTTTCCACCTGCTGAATGGCGCGTTCAAGGATGTCGAACATTTCGTCGATCTGCTCCAAAGTGATGATCAGCGGTGGCGAGAACACAGCCATGTTGATCAGCGGCCGCACGATCAGGCCCATCTCTTCGCAGGCGGCATCGATCATCGCGCCAAGCTTGCGCTCGGCTTCCAGATCCTCCGCCCGGCATTCGATACATCCCAAAAGTCCTTCACCGCGGGCATCGCCGACGATTTCAAACTTCATAAGTTCGCACAGGCGTGCTTGAAAATGCGGGGTGACGGTGCGGACATGCTCCAGGATACCTTCTCGCTCAATGATCTCGATATTCTTCAGCGCTGCGATGCAAGAGACCGGATGACCTGAATAGGTGTACCCATTTGTGTAGGAAGACGGTGTACCCAAGTGACTCATCTGTTCCATAACCCGGTCTGAAATGATGCATGCGCCCAAAGGCAAATAACCAGAGGTCAGACCCTTTGCGCAGGTGATCATGTCGGGCTGAATACCGAATACTTCCTCGGAAGCAAACCAATGACCCAGCCGACCGAAACCGGTCACCACCTCGTCAGAGATGTACAAGATATCGTTGGCGCGGCAGAGCTCCCAAGTCCGTTTGTGGTAGCCGGGAGCAGGCACAATGACGCCTCCGGAGGAAAGGATCGGCTCGGCAATGAAAGCGCCAATGCTTTCCGCGCCAATCTCTGCAATGGCGGCAGCTAGGTCGGCGACTTTGTTATCGCACCAATCCTCGACGCTCATGCCCGCAGGACGGCGATAGGGGTTCACGTCGGGCAGGAAATGCACCAGGCGCATCTCAAAATCGAAGTGGCTTTGGTCGCGCTCTTTGCCGGTTACCGAATGGGCCAGATAGGTCGAGCCGTGATAGCCCTTTTCTCGGGCGATGATCTTCTTCTTCTGCGGTATGCCACGACGGTTGTTCATGTACTGCATCGTACGCAACGCCGTATCCACGGCCGTCGAGCCACCGGTAGTAAAGAAGACGTTGTTCAAATCGCCGGGTGCCATATCGGCAATCTTCTTGGCGAGCATCGCCGATGGTTCAGTGGTGTTGGTAAAGGGAGAAGTATAGGGCAGTTTCATGACCTGCGCGGCGATAGCATCGGCCATCTCCTGACGCCCATAGCCGATCTGGGTGCACCACATACCGCCGGGCCCGTCGATGTAGCGCTTTCCGGAGGCGTCCCACAGGTGAATCCCATCGGCGGTCTCCATCAGCATGTTGTCGTATCCGCGCCAGTCGTCCATTGCCATCCAGGGGTGCAATTGATGGGCGCGATCCCACTCATGCAGCGTGTCGGGGCTCGGCTCGTTGGAAAACGTATTCGGTTTCATTTTTGTCATTGGAAGTACCTGATCCGATTTAGAACGGGCGTGGCGGGGTTGACCGCGCGCGGCTATTGATGAAAAAGGGTTTGTCTTCGATGGTGACTGGCACAAGGCGCTTGTCCCATTGACCCTCTTCGTTGACATAAACTTCAGCCCAGAGGTCATCGGTGATGCCCTCGCCGAAAGGCGCTTTGAACTCGGCCAGCGCGATATTGCGCTTGGTCGTGGGAGACCACACGCCAGAGGTCACGTGCCCCACTTCTTTCTTCTTCTTGTGATAGATCAGAGCGCCATCCGCGGGTTTGAACCCGCCAATATCGATCTTGCGCAGGTGATAACGCAGGCCGGATTGTCGTTGCTTCAGTAATGCACGGCGCCCGTTGAAATGGCCCTTGGTGAAATCCACCATTTTAGCGAAGCCCAGCTCCAGCGGGCTGCGGCCGCGCCCCAAGCGCATAGCAGTGTGAACAGGTTGGAAGTCGAAACCAGCCGCGACGAACCCTGCCTCGATCCGGCAGATATTGAGCGCCTCGAAGCCGATCGCTTTCAACCCCCAATGGCTGCCTGCCGCCCACAACCGGTCCCACAAGTCCAACGCGTTGCCGTTCGGAACCCAAAGCTCATAGCCGAGATCGCCGGTGAACCCGGTGCGCGATACCCAGAGATCCGGTTCGATTTCGCGCCAGTCGAAGGGCTTCATCACTCCAACATCACCCAGGCCTGCATCCTTCAACAGCGAGTACGAGGTCGGCCCCTGCAATGACAGCGCCCCGATGTCCTGGCTCTCGTCCACGATTTCTGTGTCAAATCCCCAGGCGGTGTCGAGAAGCCATGTATACATCGGCTCCTGGCAGCAAAGGCGGAAATCTGTTTCGGAGTAGCGGAACATGGTGCCATCGTCGATCACCATGCCCTCTTCGTCGCACCATAGAACATAGCCGACCCGTCCGTCGCGCAGCTTGGCGGCGTCGCGGGTCACCAGCCGGTTCACGACCTCCAATGCGTCCGGCCCGGAAATGCGATATTTGTGCATCGGTGAAATGTCGAACAGGGTTGTCTGATTGCGGATGGCGAAATATTCAAATTCCACCGTGTCCAATGTGGCGGGCGAGACATAACCCGCCCAACTGGTCCAACTCTTGGCCGTACTAAGCGCCTCCAGCCGCGGCTGGAACGGAGTTTCAATCAGGCCAATGGGAACATGTTTGGTCATCAGAGCACCCCGTCCTTCAATATCTGCATTGCGCTGTTACGGCCGGCCAAACCGGTCACGTCTCCGCCCGGATGGGCGCCCGCACCACAGAGGTAGTAGCCTTCGGGTCCAAACCGGTAATGCGCCATACCGTTGGCGGGCCGCACCGTTAGAATCTGGTCGATGCCCATCTCAGCATGATGCCAATGCCCGCCCGGCGCGCCTGTTCGCGCCTCGATACAGGCGGGACTAAGCACCTGCTTCTCAATGACCAATGCCCCAATGCCGGGTGCGTACTTTTCCAGCGTAGCAATTGTGATCGCCGCAAGCCTTTCACGCGCGGCATCATTCCAGCCGCCCTCCAGCCCGTAGGGAACAGAAGTGACCACAGCGGAGATCACATGCCGCCCGTCTTTGACCAGCGTTGGGTCTGTCAGGCTGGGAATGATCGCTTCAATAACTGGGTTTTCCGGCATCTCTCCGTATTTTGCCGGGTTGAAGGCGCGTTCCACATAAGTTGCACTGGGGGCGATCAATAGTCGGCTTGCCGCAAGGTCGGTATTGTGGCCGGTGAACTCTGGCGCGCCGTTCAGCACCAGATTGACCTTAGCAGCCGAGCCTTTGCAGCGCTGGTTGCGCATTCGCCGGACGGCTTCGACGTCGTAGTGTTTTGCGCCTGCCAGCATCATCGCGGGCATCGGGCCTGTATTGCTCAATACTGCCCGGGCAGAGATTCGGGTACCGTCCTCGAGCACCACGCCTGCTGCATGATCGTTTTCAACCAACACCCGGGCCACGCCGCAGCCAGTAAGGATTTCAGCCCCGGCGGCGCGAGCCGCAGTCTCAAACGCAGCAGAAACTGCGCCCATCCCGCCCATTGGCAGCTGCGCACCGCCGCCCTGCCCCATGCGGTACATCAAGGTAAAAACAGTCCCTGGCGAGCGCGGACCTGCATAAGCGCCGCGCACCGCATCCGCTGCCAACGCTCCGGCCAGCGGGCTGTCCTCAAGATCGTCCAATATCAAGTCATAGGCGTTGGACAGGAGCACGCGGAGAAACTCGCGCATGTCTTTTTTGCCTATCCGCTTTAGATCCAGCCCCAGCTTTGCCAACCCGCCAAGTTCGGTGAGCGCATTCAGGCTGGTCAAGCCGCCTTCAAACGACGGAGGGGATTTCGTAGAAAGCTGGCCCAGCAAACCCGCAAACAGAGTCAAACGGCGCATCAATTCGGCAAAGGGCGCAGCTTCGGGATGAGGTCGGCCGTCTACCATTTCTGCCTTACCATCACGGATGATCGCATGGTTACCGTCTTCTGATAGCGACACTGAAGCTAGCTTGCGCAATTCCAAGGGAGCACGTGCTGACCCAAGGCCCAACTCTTTCGTCACTTTAGGGTGAAGGTTGTAAAGCAGATGCGCGATCTCCGGCACCTGAATCCCTCCTGCAAGCGTGGTGTTGCGCGCCATACCGCCTGCAGTCTCGTTCTTTTCGATCACGCAGACCGATTTACCCTTACGGGCCAGCGTCGTAGCCGCAGCCAGCCCGTTATGACCCGCGCCAATGACAATCGCATCATAGGTAGGTGTCGTCATCATTTACTCCTCAGGCTGCGTAGCCGGTCATTGCGTTGCTTTTGCCAATGTTGCGCAGGATTTCTTTGGCCGCGTTCGCACCCGGCGCCGCCATCACCCCACCGCCCGGATGGGCTGAGGAACCGACGATATACATGCCATCAATCGGCGTATCGTATTGCGCGTAGCCGGGGACCGGACGGTTAAAGAGCAGCTGATCAAAGGTAAGCTCGCCCTGAAAAATGTTGCCTTCGGTAAGGCCGACTTCTTGCTCGATATCCCAAGGGGTGCGGATTTCAGCATGTAGAGTCTTGCTGCGGATGTCGGGGCAGGCCTGTTCCAGTTTGTCGAAGACACAATCGGCAAAGGCGCCGCGGGTCTGGCCATTCCAGTTGGTTCCGGCGCGCACGCCGCCCACTTCAAGATCATAGGGCGCGTATTGCACAAAGACGGTCATCATGTGTTTGCCCGGTGGGGCCATGGTCGGGTCGATCTGACTGGGGATCAGCATGTCGAAATAGGGGTTTTGCGACCAGCGCCCCTCTTTCCAATCGTCATAGGCACGTTCCAGTTCGTTCAGACTTTCGGCGCAATGCAAATCGCCGCGCAAGAAAGGCGCACGCTTGGGCGCGGCTGGAAACTCGGGCAAGGCGTCCAGTGCAATGTTCAATTTGCCCGAGGAGCCGCGAATCTTGAACCTTTTGACTGCCTTCAGGAAATCGGTGGGCAGGTGCTGCAGCTCGGTATGTTCCAGAAAAGTACGCTTCACATCCATATTGGAGGCTACTAAGGGCGCGCGATAATCATCGCCGTTTTCCAACGCGACCCCTGTGACCCTGCCATTGGAAACCAAAAAGCGGTCGACGCCAGAGCCGGTTACGATAGTGCCGCCTGCTTCCTCAAAACAGGCTCCAAGCGCGTTGGAGATTGCCCCCATGCCGCCACGGGCAAAGCCCCAAGCCCCAATCGCGCCGTCCACGTCGCCCATGTAGTGATGTAGCAAAACATAGGCTGTGCCGGGCGAATAGACGCCCAGTCCGGTACCGATGATCCCTGCCCCGGCTATGTGCGCCTTGATCAGATCATTCTCGAAATGTTCGTCTAGGAAGTCGCCGATTGACATCGACCAAAAGCGCAGGGTCTCGCCCAACTCCTTCTTGCCAAGCCCATGCGCCTGTTTGATCAGAAACAGCAGCTCGCCGATGTCGCGCGGCTTTAACGATGTGGGGTCCGGTGCGTTTCGCAACAAGAAAGGCCGAATGAAGCGGCATTGCCGGATCACTGTCTGGCTGAACCGGTCATAGGCATCTGCATCATGCGCACTGTGGCGACTTATTTCCCGGCGCAGAGCGTCATGGTCCGACATATAGGCGAAATAACCGCCGTCGCTGCTAAAGCTTGCACCACCTTCATAGGGGATTACCTGCAACCCATATTTTGGCAGTTCCAGGTCGCGAACGATTTCGCGACGAAGCAACGAACAGACATAGGAGCAGTTGGAGTAGGTCCAACCTTCATGCAGCGACCGGCTCACAGCTGCGCCACCGATCCAATCGTTCTTTTCCACAACCAGAACCCTCAGCCCTGCCTTAGCCAAGTAGCAGGCTGTAGTCAGGCCATTGTGCCCTGCCCCTGCGACGATCGCGTCATATCTGTCGTGCTGCCCCATGAATCTCTCCTGGCTCGACCTTTGTCAGGTGGAGCGTAGAGGAGAAGATATTTTTCGTAAAGTTTTTTTGAGCGCTCAAATAAAAATAAGTGGGCTGACAGGAACAGCGAATTGTGGAACAAGGGAAAAAGTTGAAGTTTGGTTTGGATTTCTCATGGTGGCATCAAAGGGCAGCGGCAGGAAGCCGCGCAAGGAACGCAAGGAAAACGCCGATATGCGACGGCGTCAGATTCTCGATGCGACTCTTAAGTCGATTGTGACTAACGGGCTTGCCAAGACTACGCTGGCGACCGTCGCCAATGAAGCCGGGCTGTCCCAGGGTGTGGCAGTCTTCTATTTCAAGTCAAAAACCGGAATCTTAACTGAAGCCCTGCGGGATCAGTACCAAACCTACGAGGCCCACTGGGTGGCGGCATTGGGCAAGGCAGCAGAAGACCCCGCGACCCGGTTGCGCACAATCATCGAGGCGGATTTTAGCCCCAAAATCTGCAATTCCAATGCGCTCGCCATCTGGTTTGCCTTCTTCGGGGAACAGAATTTTGTTCCACAATATGCCGAAATTAACCGCGAATTTGAGGACAAACGGTCCAAGATGCTCAGCGAGATCTGCCATCAGCTGGTGCCGGAAGACCCTGACAAGGCCAGTTTAGCTGGCGGCTGGATCGATACGCTGACTGACGGTTATTGGCAGAAACTGCATCTGTTCCCACACATCTACTCACGTGAAGGGGCGCTGACACAGACACTAAATTTCCTTCAAACGCTATTCCCCAGCCATGCGGAGGCATTCCAAGCAAAGGTTGGGAAGTAGACCAAACAGCAGCCTTGCAAACGACTTAGATCACTCTAAGGGCAGCCGAAGAATAAGCGACTTCTACCTTAACCTAATCATTCGGTCAGCCTCTCTTCGGAGTGTGTATTCAAACTTGACTATTAGCATTTGCTTATGAAAGTCCGCAGCGTTTTCGCCGGTTCGAGCCAGCTGCAATTTCTATCCTGAATGTCTTCTTGTCGGACCTACAACAAATTATGCTGCTGCCGCGGCGAACGACAGCTTTTTTGGCCCTTATCTGCCATTGGCTTATACACGACACCGCAGTACAGCAGCCAGTAAATCCAGACCGTCGCCGCATGTGCGCGCTTCAGGAAAAGTTGAATGGGTAAGCGACGACTAAAACCGTCACTCAAGCCGCTGTCGGCAGTAACTTTTTGAGCAATCAGGTTGTGCCCTATCCCGTTTCGACATCCTGAAGAAGTGCGGGGATCAGTTTCTCAGCCAGCGATGCGACCGCGTCGACGCGCGCGATGCGCCGTATCCCTGGGCGATAGGTTAGAAACACCGAATATGGCCGCGACATGTGGTTGGGAAGACATCTGACCAGCCGACCATCGGTCAGGGCGTCCGCCAGCATAAACTCTGGCAGAAAAGCGTAGCCTTGTCCGGTCACAGCCAGGTCGAACAACACCGGGAAACTTCGAGTTGCGAAGGGTCCGCTGACCTGTATTGGAGATGCATCCTTGGGCGAAATGAATGTCCAGGTGGTCTCTGCAACGTCACTGCGGAACGTCAGGCAAGGTTTGTCGCTTAGGTCGCTTGGCGCGTTTACCGGGAAACGTGTCGCGAGCTCCGGTGCAGCAACCAACCAGCATGAAAAGCTACCGAATTCCTTTGCAACCAGGCGATCATCGTCGAACGTGCCTATTCGAAAGGCCAGATCCGTGCTTGGGTCCTGCATATCTTCAAAATCATAAGCCGAACGCATGACCAAAGTGAGATCGGGAAACCTGTCTCGCACCGCCGGAAGCAGCTTCGCGGCGATGAGCGACCCGAATTCAACGGTCGCAGCGATATTGACCTGTCCAGACACATCCCCGGCTTCTTCGCGCGCAATGTCATCGAGAAGATCAATTTCGGCGAGAATGGATTGAATGCGCTGATGCAGCCGGATGCCTGTAGGGGTCAGCTTGACTGACCTGCCACTGCGTTCTAGCAGTTTGACACCAAAATGCTCTTCGAGCCGAGAGATGTGCCGGCTGACCCCGGACTTCGCCATGTTCAGATGGTCGGCTGCAACACTGATACCCCCCAGACGCGAGACGGTATGAAAGCTGATGAGGGCGGGCATGCCGACTGTTCTAATATTCACAACCATTTGTTCATCTTGATACGTCTGTTGCTTTTTTCTGACAATACTTAACTTCGGCTCATCAGACGGTCCCAGTCAGGGATCACATGTAGGAGAAAGCAAATGAACATTCTCGTCACAGGGGCCAGCAGCGGGTTTGGCAATCTGATCGTGGCTGACTTGATCAAAGCCGGGCATCGAGTCGCAGGGACGGTTCGTGATCCGAACGGACGCAATCAGGACGCAGCCAGAGCGCTGCGAGAAATCGGTGTCGAAGTGGTCAATATCGATGTGACCGATGACGCGTCGGTCGAAGCAGGTGTTGCCGAGGTCGTTGCTGCCTTTGGCCACGTCGATGTCCTGGTCAACAATGCGGGTGCCGGTGCACATGGCTTACAGGAAAACTTCTCCGGGGAAGACTTCCAACGCATCTTCGACGTGAACGTCTTTGGGGTCCAACGCATGACGCGCGCGGTGCTGCCGAAGATGAGAGAGCGGCGATCCGGGTTGATCTTGAACGTCACCAGCCTTCTTGGTCGTGTCACCATTCCGTTCCTGGGGCCCTACAATGCTGCCAAATGGGCGGTTGAAGCTATTAGCGAGAACTATCGCTGGGAGTTGAGCCAATTTGGTGTCGACGTGGCGGTGATTGAGCCGGGCGGCTTCCCGACGAATTTCTTTGCCAACCTTATTGCTCCGACGTCGCGCGACCGGGATGTAAGCTATGGCGAGTTTTCAAGCGCCCCTGAGGCCATGCTTCAAGGCATGGGAGAGGCCCTGGCAAACAATCCCTTGCAAGTGCCGCAAATCGTGGCAGACGCAGTACTGAAGGTTATCCATACCCCCGCAGGCCAACGCAAATTCCGCAATGAAGTGGACAAAAGCGGCATGTCCGAGCCTGTTATTCCGATTAACGAGCAGGCGGAAGCGGCCACCAAAGCGCTCTTTACCGCTTATGGTATGGAAGGCATGATGACGCTTAACTCGGCCGTCACTGACGCAGCGTGATACTTGCGTTAAGCCCGGATAGGAGTCTGGGCTTGCCGCCCGACTTCCGCAATCGAAAAGGTGTAACGTATGACCCATCCCGCATTCCATTCCGACACTGTTGCCGTCATCACAGGTGGGGCGTCCGGCATTGGTCTCGCTGCCGCGTTGAAATTCGCTCAAATGGGCATGCGTGTGGTTGTCGTCGATCGGGATGCAGCGAAGCTGTCCACCGTCGCTGATCTGATCAGGGCTGCCGGGGCCGCAGATGTGATGACCGCCGAGGTCGATGTCAGCGATCGCTCACAATTGCAAGCGCTTGAGAAACGTGTGTCAGACCGTTTTGGCGGCACAGATATCCTGATGAACAATGCCGGTGTGGGCGGCAAATCATCCACATTGGACAATGCGGAACCATGGGAGAAAATGCTGGGCGTCAATCTGTGGGGGCCAATCCACGGCACGCAGGTCTTTGCCCCAAATATGATCGCCAGAGGCAGGCCGGGCGCAATCATAAACACCGGATCAAAACAGGGTATTACCACCCCGCCCGGAAACCCGGCCTACAATGTTTCAAAAGCGGCTTTGAAGGCCTATACCGAGGCATTGTCACACGAGTTGAGAACTGGCCCGGGACACAAAATCACAGCCCATCTGCTGGTTCCTGGCTTTGTATACACCGGCATGATCTCTGCACCGGAAAAACCCGCCTCTGCTTGGACCGCTGAGCAAACTGTTGATTTCTTTATTGACAGTGTGAACCGGGGTGACTTTTACATCCTGTGCCCGGACAACGACGTGACGCGGGATATCGACGAAAAGCGCATCGCATGGAACTTGGCGGACGTGATCGAAAATCGCCCCGCGCTTAGTCGCTGGCATCCGGACTACAAGAAATCTTTTGCCTCCTACATGGATGGTGCCGGCTGACCGTATTAGCCGACACTCCAAGGGCAAAATTGCATGTTGCGACCACAAAGACTCGAGCGGCCCAAAGCTGCCCTCTATAGCGACAGACGTCGCTGCGATGCAGCTTCTACAAAGCGGACGTTGATCAACTGCGCAGCATTTCCAACATTAGCGTACACTCATCGGACAAAACGAACTCTTGCAACCGCAGCTTCAATTGTTGCCACGCGACCTCACTTGCTCCGGGATCGGCGCATTTACACATGTCAATCGCCGCCACTTCGGCGCTTCGCAACGTCTGACAGACCCCGGGCCAGCAGGTCGAATACGATCCGGATACGGCGGCTGGTCTGTAACTCCCGATGGGTGACCAGCCAGATTGGAAACTCAAGCGAAGGGAAATCCGGCAAGACCTTCTCTATGCCAGGTTCAGCCTCGCCCAACGTTTCGGGCTGCATAGAGACGCCGTAGCCCGCTTTCACCAATTCCCATGCGACGACACCGCTCTCGCTCGACATCACGAAGCTCTCTGCACGAACGGGCACGCCCATGTTGTGCAGTGGGGCCATTAGCCGCTCGGGGTCGGCATTGCCGACGAAATCGAGTGCGGCCACATCGCGCGGTGTCCGTGGGCGGCTTGCACGATCGAGATAGTCGGTCGCGGCATAGAGAGTGGCGCGAAAGTCGCCCAAGTGCCGTGCGATCAGGTCCGGCTGATCTGGGCGGACGTGGCGTATCGCGATGTCCGCCTCGCGCTGCGTCAAATTCTGCATCTCACTCGACGCGAGAATGCGGACGCGGATGCCCGGCGCCATCTGTCTCAACGGCTTGAGCACGCCCGGCAGGATCGCTGCTGACAAGAGGTCCGTTCCCGTGACCGTGACCTCTCCGGTGACATCCTGAGATTTACCGTCGGCCACCATCGAGATGAGCGTCGCAGCCTCGCCCATCGTGCGCATGTGATCAATCAGGTCGCGCCCTGCTTCCGTCAAGGTAAGACCACGGACGCTGCGTTCTACCAACGTGACGCCAAGTGCCTCCTCCAACGCACCGATCTGCCGCCCTATCGTCGGCTGCGTTGTCTTCAGCACGCGCGCCGCACCGCTGAACGAGCCTTCCTCCGCTGTCGCGAGGAAGGCGCGTACCTGGTTCCAATCGAAGGAAACGGCCTGCCAGTTCATTCATGAGCGTATAGCAGGTGGACGAATTTAAGCAATCGACCTTTTATGAGCGCATGGATGATACCGGATGCGAAACGAGATCGGCCCGGTCTCTGCAATCGAAAGCGACACAATGCATTCCGCAGTTTCTTACGACTGGCGCATCCGCGCCGCTTCAAACCTGAAGTGCAACGCGCAAAGGAAACCGACATGACTGCCCAAGCCTTCTGGGACCGGCATGCGCCCAAGTACGCCAAGAAACCTATTGCCGATGTCACCGCCTACGAAGAAAAGCTGGAATGCGTCACTGCGCTTCTTCGATCGACCGATCGCGTTCTTGAAATCGGCTGCGGCACAGGCGGCACAGCCAGGAAGATCGCGCCTGTCGTCGCTCATGTGACCGCAACCGACCTCTCTGCCGAGATGATCCGGATCGCCCGGTCACGATCAGGTGGCGATGCCGCGGGAACACCAGAATTTCTTCAGGCGGAGGCGGCGCAACACATTCCTGGCCAACCGTTCGAGGTCGCTTGCGCGTTCAGCCTGCTTCACCTGGTGGATGACATGCCGACCGTGCTGGATTCAGTATTCCACCAAATGAAACCCGGCGGTCACTTCATATCAAAGACGGTTTGTCTGAAGGACGCGCCGCGCTGGATGCGAGCCATGGTTCGTTTGCTCATGGCCCTGCGGATCGCGCCTAATGTGATCATCTTGAGTCGCGCTGAATTGACCCGGCACCTGATCCGGGCCGGGTTCGAAATCGAGCAGACGCGGTACTTCGGAAAGAACCGACTGAGCCCCTTTATCGTCGCCCGCAAGCCCGCCTGAGGCAGACCGACACCTTATTCTGAGAGACTGAAGCATGTACTTTATCAGCCGTCGCGAATGGGCGTTCCTTGCCCTCGTGTTCCTCTACTCTTTCATTCCGGCAGTCGTCGGGCTGGTCCGGATTCCGGAACTTTTCGGCGCTCCGGCGATCATACCGCCGAACCCGCGTGCGGTGATCGATCCCCTCCCGATAACATTGCATATCCTCGGCAGTTCAGTTTTCTGCCTTGTGGGGGCTGTGCAGTTTCTGCCGAGCCTGAGGCGCTACCGCCCCGCCTTGCACAGGAACCTCGGGCGGATCGTGGCGGCCGCGGGATGCGTCAGCGCGCTTACCGGGCTATGGATGACCGTAGCTTACGTATTTCCCGACGCCCTGCAGGGACCATTGCTTTATGGGGCGAGGGTCACGCTTAGCCTCGCGATGATCGCCCTCATCGCATGGGCCGTCGTCGCGATCCGGTCGCGAAACGTCGCTGCGCACCGCGCTGCGATGCAGCGCGCTTATGCCATCGGCCAAGGGGCCTCAACGCAGACCGCGCTCTTTCTGGTCACGATGGGCCTCTTCGACACTGAGCCGTCGGGGTTTTCGCGAGACCTCCTGATGGTTGGGGCGTGGGCCATCAACCTTGCGATTGCGGAACTCCTGATCCCCCGCGCCTTTGCAACGCGCACATCCGGTGCCGTGATCTGAACCCAATCGTGCTCCCGGCCTGACACCGGCAAACTCCAGAAACACAGAAAGAAGGCACCAAAATGAGACGGCTCGATCCCCATATTCTTCTGTCGGCCCTGTGGCTGTTCATACTGCTCAACATCATCTTTCGCGACATTCACCAGTTTGTTCTCGCGTCCCATATCGAGATGCTGCTGACAGGCCATTATAACGGCATCGAGATCACCGAAGGGCTGATGCTTCTCGGCGGTTTCCTCGTCCAGGTGCCGATTGCGATGGTGCTCTTTTCGCTCCTGCTAACCCGCAGGATCGGTCGCCCTGTCACCTTCCTTGCAGTGATCGTCACGACGGGTACACTCCTTTCCTCGGCCCCCACCGACATGGATGACACCTTCCACCTCGCTATCGAGATCGTGGCTCTAATGGCAATTCTCTGGACTGCATGGACGTGGCCCGAGCACGAACACACCGCGCCGCAATCCGACGCAAGTTCTTCGTAAAAAACGTGTGCGCACCGCGGACACTATGAATGAGTAATAGGACTAAAGAGATGTTGGCAGAAACGCCTTTAGACGATGCGGTCGATCTTTATGACAAACTCGCACCTCGCTATGACAAACTTCATCATCGCTGGCTGCGTCATGCAGGCGGCGAGGCGCAGGCCGCCCTGGAAGGCCTTGTGCGTGCACTTGCGTCGCCGAATTCGAGTTTTTTGGATGCTGGCTGCGGCACCGGCAATCTGGCACGTGCATTGATTGCCGAGGGTATGCCCCCGAATTTGATGACCCTTCTCGACCCGTCCGCGTCGATGCTTGCACGCTGCGCCGACATTCCCGTGCCAAAGATACAAGGACGGTTGGAGTCCCTGCCGTTTGAGGATGGCACCTTCGATCTTGTGACGTGTGCTTGGGCTTTGGAAACCGTCCCCGATCCCTATCTGGCTTTGACTGAGCTTTGCAGGGTTGTTCGAGCCGGCGGCGCGCTTTGTCTCGCGTTTTGCGCGGACGAGCCTGCCCGTGGTCTTGCCGGAAGCCTCATGCGCCAGGCGCTTTTGTTTCGCGGGACCGGCCGATTTATGTCCCGCTCCCGATTGATGCAGGCAATCGAGCGTTTCGAAAATTTTGAAGTGCGGGCAATTCCGAGCCATGGTCCGGCCTCGACCTTACTTGCAAGGCGGTCTGGCGCAGCAACCCAGGTGTCTTTGTAGCCGGGCTTAAAGTTGAAAATGACGCCCACAGAATTACGGAGATCAAGCATGATCGGATATGTTACCTTCGGAACCAACAACTTCGAGGCCGCGCTGAAATTCTACGACGCCTTGTTTTCGAGTGTGGGCGCAAACCGCCTTTGGAAACACGGCGATATGGCCGCATGGGGCCGCTCAAGGGCCGAGCCTGCGTTATGCCTTGTTTGTCCGTTCAATGGGGAACCGGCAAGTGTTGGAAACGGGGTGATGGTCGCTTTGAAAATGACCAACAGAAAAGCCGTCGATACGCTTCACGCCAAGTGCCTCGAACTTGGCGGAACAGATGAGGGCCCCCCCGGTCCGCGCGGAGATCATGGTTTCTACGGAGGGTATTTCCGGGATCTGGATGGCAACAAACTGAATGCCTATGTCGCAGCGTGACAGCAGGCATAGAGTTGGCTGTTGAAATATCGCGTTCAGAGGACAATGAGCGACGAGCACATCGAAAGACGCCGCAATGAGATCTGAAATAAAATTCGTCCGATTGTCGGAAATCGACCCAGCCGAAATCTTGGCGCACATGTCCGACCCTCGTGTGGCCGAGCATATGCCGCTTCTGAAATTTACTTGGAATGCCGAGACAGTGGCGCGGTTTGTCGCCAAAAAGGAAGAGTGTTGGCGCCGTGATGGACTTGGGCATTGGGCATTTTTGTCCGATGACCGATATGTCGGCTGGGGTGGATTTCAAAAAGAAGGAGTCGAGTGGGATTTCGGACTGGTCTTGCGGCCCGACACGTTTGGCCTCGGGCCGCGCATCTCGCGAAAGGCGATCGACTTTGCAATTTCCGATGAACGCATCCCGTATGTGACCTTCCTTTTACCACCGTCACGCACGAACCTGCGGGCACTCGACAGACTTGGTGCTTGGCGGGTTGGCGAAGTCGATTATGACGGCGCGACCTTCCTCAAATTTCAACTTGCGACAGAGTGACAGCATTGTCCGATTTCTGGTACATCGCCAGCTCCAGAGTGTGTTGTAACTCGCGGCCCATAGCCGCCGTCCTTGCGGAAGTTGAATGCTGCATTGCGGCTTCCCAGAAGCGGACATTGAAAGACGCCTGTTGAAAACTGAACAGCTCGAGGCGCTGCAATGAGTAGATTATACTCAGGCGCAGCCACAGCTTCATCCGAGCAACATACGCATTTCCCCATTTTCAAGGACAGCAGAACGACGAGGATCGTGTATCGCAGTATGAACCATGGCATGAGCCAAATCATCGGAAGTTACACCGATGGACGGCATCAGCCTTTGGAGCGGTTTGAAAAGATAATCAGCTGTCTTCCATGTGTTCTTCGGGCCTGACGGCGCAATATAACCTGGACGAAAGGCGAATTTCCGTTCGAGGTCAGATGCAAACAATTTGCTCTCCGCCTCGCCTTTTATCTTCAGCGCGAAGGACATGCCGCCGCCATCTGGCCGAGCACCCTGGGCAGAAAACAAGCAGAACGTCACACCGGGCGCAGACCTCTCGCAAGTCGCCAGCAAGGCGCGTAACCAATCGACTGTGATCTCCTCGTATTCCACTCGACTGACTCGCGCGGAATAAGTGGCAAGGCAATGGAAGACAGTGTCGATGCCATCGAGATAGGGTTCGATGGCTTGGGTATCGCCGAATGCTGCAAACCTCACATCGGTCAGCTTTGGGTCGTCTATATTGCACGGCCTGCGCCCAATTGACACGATTTCGCGCGCAGTTTTTTCGTTCAGCAATGCCGCAAGTACCGAGGTACCCACCATCCCAGTCGCACCGGTCAGCAGGACGCGCCCAAGTGGTCGTGTTGTCTTGTCAGGCGGATTGAGCACGGCGCTCTGCCTCGGTTTTCAAGCCGCGATTGAAAGCTTGGTAACCTTCCACATACATTTTCGCCAAGCGCCCGCCCATCAGGAAGGTTATGCCACCCATGATCTCGTCGGATTGTACGAAGCGGGTTCTGCCACCTTCCAGCGGTTCGACACAAAAGTGATGGTTGTCGCGAATGCCGCCCGGCCCCTTCTCAGCCCAGAAAAACTCCGTCCCCTCCACGACCGAGATCGTGTGATCCAAGGTGGTCAGTTTCTCCTTTGCTGAATCAAGCTGAAAGTCGACGGTGATTGTCGATCCATCCTTGATCTCTCCCTTGATACCCACAAGGAACACAGCCCAGTCCTTGTAGTTTGCCGTGTCGGTCAGAACCGACCAGACCAGGTCCGCCGGCGCATCGATCAAAATGTCTGTGTGGATTTTGTGATGTGAGAGGTTCACCTTTTCCGATGATCCGGTTTCCATGACTGTCCTTCCGTTGCGGTCTCAGGCGCTCAGCGGCGACACGCGATCACTGCCCTGAATTGTGATCAGCCCGAAACGATCCCGCATGCGCTTGGATCGAAAAAGGTAGATCGAGATGATGATGTAATTGACGCATTCCTGGGCGAAGTTCCGGTAGCGATCCGGATTTTCTAGCATGTCGAAGGTTTGCACAGCACACATCGTGGCAAGCGCGGTGAACATCACCAGCATGGCAATCGGAGTGACGCTCCAGCGCAGGACGTATCCGGCCAGATAGGTGGCACCCGATGCGGTGATCAGGATCCAATGGAGAGTTTGCATGCCCGGCGGAAAGGTCGCGTTTTGCAAAGACATGAGCGGTGCCAGACCGGTGAAGTATTCAAGAAACCCGAGAACCCCCCAGCCCAACATGATACCAGAGGCGAGTACGATCAGATACTCGAACCCTTGCGAGAGACGATCCATGAACGTGTCCATCACAGTCCCTCAGATCGCGAATGTCTGACCGGTCATCTCTTCCGAGAGACGCCACAGACGTTTGGCCAAATCGTGGTCGTCGCAAATCGGATTGCGGTTCGCGACACCGGTCTTGCCGCTCATCTCTTCGGGGCCTGTAGGGCCGTAGTATTCGCCACCTTTGACCTGATTAGACAAAGCGGCGAACAGAGACGGCTTCGCGGCGTCTTCGTTTGAGTGCAGAAGTTGTTCGACTTGTGCCTTCATGTTAGCGCGCGTTGCTTCGTCCAAATCGTTGAACAGACCGGAGTCCGACCCGCCCGGATGCACAGTCAGCGATTTCAGCGACTTGCCCGAAGCCTTGAGGCGACGGTCCAGTTCGTCACCGAAGAGCAGGCAGGCAAGCTTGGATTGACCGTAAGCAACGCCGCCATCCTGGCCGCATGTCAGATCGTCAAAGTGAATGTTCGCATTCTTGTGGGCGATACTGGAGAGTGAGACGATCCGCGATGCAGGGTTGTCAGGGATCATGTCGATCAGACGCGCAGTCAGCAGGAAATGTCCCAGGTGGTTGGTTGCGAACTGCAGCTCGACACCATCTGCATTCGTTTGAACGGAGTACAGCAAGATACCCGCGTTGTTTATCAGCACATCCAGCTTGGAGTACCGGGCGCGGAAAGCCTCAGCGAACGCGCGAACCGAAGTCAAATCGCTTAAGTCCAGCACGAGGATGTCGATTGATGCGGGGGGAATCCGCGCGAGCACGTTTGCTTTGGCCGCTTCGGCTTTTTCAAGGCTGCGGCACGCCATGACGACGTGAAAACCTGCTTCGGCCATACCGACTGTTGTTTCAAACCCGATGCCATTGTTCGCACCGGTGACGATTGCGATTTTCTCAGATTGTTTAGACATCTCGCGTCCTGACAAGTTGACATTTTGTGGGTGATTGTCAATATTGACACTAAGCGCTCATTTGTCAATATGTAAATCATGGAAGATCGCTACGACTACATCCTCGCAGCCGCGAAGCAGCTTTTTCTTCGCTACGGCGTGAAGCGAACGGGCATGAACGACATCGCCCAAGAAGCGGGCATCTCGCGCCAAACACTTTACAAGGCATTCGCAAACAAGGACGAGGTGCTGCGGGCCACAATCCGTTCGCTGGCAGACAGGGTCGTTCTGGATATCGAGACCGGACTTGAAAAAGTTGATGACCTTGGTGCGCAACTTGATGTGGTCTTCAAATACGCCGTCATCGAGCATTATGACTTTTTGCAATCCTCGCCCAATGCCGAGGACATCATCGCTGGCGTAACCTCGACAAGTCAGAAAGAGCTGGAGGCTGGCGCAATGCGAAACACAAAGATCATTGCACGCATCCTGGAGCGATATTCAAGCGCGATCGAAAACTGTGACCTGACTGTTGATCAGTACGCGGACTTCATTCAGTGCTCCTCAACAGCGGCCAAGTACAGCGCAAAGAGCAAAAAACACTTGGTCGAATTGTTATCCGCTTTGCGAATGTCGGCGTTGAAAGTCACCAGCAGCGTTTAGACGGGCTCGGCCCAGAGCCGACTTTGAGCACTTCGTTGGATTTCGCAGCCGCAGCCCGCATTCCGGCCATTCGCTGCAAGCGCGAAATCTAAAAGGACCGCCGTTGAGGATCGCGTGAGAAAGGCGACAATTGGCTCCTGATCGTGAATGTCGATTTCATTTCTTCATTCTGAGTTGGTTATCGAATTTGACTATCCCGCGAAATATTGAAGCACTCACAGAAGAGCTCTTTCATTTAGTCAGAACGACGAAGGAGTGCAGGCGCTGATCACTTTGCATGGCGTATCACCAGCATTCCGAAACCTGTGTGGCAATATGCTTGAGAAGTAGTACGCGTCCCCGGGGCCCAGAACCCTTGACTGCCCATCTACTGTGACCTCAAGACGGCCCTCTATCACAACCGCACATTCCTCTCCTTCGTGCGACAGTACAGATCGACCCGAGTCGGCACCGACATCGTACTCTTCAATGAGCATCTGGAGTTTTCTGTCTCGGCGCTCTCCTGCGACAAGCAAATAGGAGACTCCAGGTGATCCCAAGTCGCGCATTCTTTCGTGCGGGTAAAAAAACGACTCCTCGTTTTGCAATTCAAAACTGAAGAAGAAGCCCAAATTGACGTCTACCGAGGCAAGGATCTTCTTTAGCAGCGCCACGGAAGGCTGAGTTGAACCACTTTCGATTTGAGAAATCGTTCCGCTACCCACTCCCGCGCGTTTGGCCATTTCGCGTTGACTGAGGCCCTTGGTCGTCCGAATCAACTTTAGACGACGTGCTGTTTCGAGATCTGATGACAAAACCGTTACTCTGGTGATTTCTTGCTTCGGATCGAAAGCATTCTAAGGGCGCAACGATTTTTTTCAATAACTTACAGATTAAAATAAAGCCGGGTGTGCGGAAGACCTGAATTCTGCAAGGATTTGTCATCAAATGAAAATCTGCTTCACGAGGAATGAACGTGCTCGATCAACCCAACACAATGTCATCGTTTTGGATGCCGTTTTCAGCCAATCGTGATTTCCTTCGCGAGCCCCGAATGATCCAAGCAGCCGAGGGGATGTACTACACCAGTTCTGATGGTCGGAAGGTCATGGATGGCACCGCCGGGCTGTGGTGCGTCAACGCGGGTCACCGGGATCCACTAATCGTTGAGGCCGTGCAAAAACAGGTGCACGAGTTGGATTACGCACCGAACTTCCAGTTCTCCCACCCTCAGGCGTTTGAGTTGTCGGCAAAGCTGACAGCGATGATGCCTGAGGGGATGAACCACGCATTCTTCACCAACTCTGGCTCAGAGTCTGTCGATACTGCGCTCAAGATCGCGCTGCATTACCACCGGATGCGTGGTGACGGAACTCGCACCCGCTTGATCGGACGTGAACGTGGTTACCACGGTACCGGATTCGGTGGCATCTCGGTGGGCGGCATCGTTAAGAACCGGATGCATTTCGGGACGCTCCTGACAGGAGTGGATCATTTGCGACACACGCATGATCCAGAAAAAAATGCCTTTTCCCGCGGTTGCCCGGAACACGGTGCGGAACTGGCTGATGATCTGGAACGATTGGTCGCGCTTCACGATGCCTCGACCATCGCGGCAGTGATCGTTGAACCAATGGCTGGGTCCACCGGTGTGCTTCTGCCGCCGAAGGGATACTTGAGGCGACTACGGGAAATCTGCGACCGCCATGGCATTCTGCTGATTTTCGACGAGGTCATCACCGCCTTTGGTCGTTTGGGTGTGGCAACAGCATCGGAGTTTTTCGATGTGAAGCCGGACATCATCACGACGGCCAAAGGCCTGACCAATGGCGTCATCCCGATGGGTGCGGTCGTTGTTTCAGACAAGATCTATGACTCGGCGATGGAAAATGCAGATGCGCCGATCGAGCTGTTCCACGGCTATACCTATTCCGCCAATCCTGTATCCTGCGCCGCCGCGCTGGCTACGCTGGAAAGCTACAAACAGAACGATCTGTTCCGCCGCGCTGCGTTGCTGTCGGGGCCTTGGGAGGATCAGCTTCACAGCCTCAGGGATCTGCCGAATGTCATCGATATTCGCAATCTGGGACTGGTGGGCGCGGTCGAGCTGGCACCACGAGAGGGCGCACCGGGTGCACGGGGCTATGATGCGATGAAACGGGCCTGGGACGCGGGAATAATGATCCGTGTCACAGGTGACATCATCGCCTTGTCGCCACCACTAATCATCTCGGAGCCCGAAATAACGACACTTTGTCAAACACTTGGAGAGGTATTGGCTGACTTGCCATAACCCCTGATTTCTAACCCCAAAAAGGACTGACATCATGAAAGATGCATCCCCGATCACCTTGATCGGCCACTACATTAATGGCCAAATCACTGTTCCTTCCAGCGAAAAGACCCAGCCGGTATTCAACCCCGCAACCGGGGCACAAACCGGCGCGGTGTCGCTGGCGACGGTACAGACGGTTGACGATGCGGTTGCAACTGCCAAAGCAGCGTTTCCCAAATGGTCGAATACCCCGCCGATCCGCCGCGCCCGCCTTATGAACAACTTTCTGGCCCTGGTACGCGAGCATAAGGACGATCTGGCCGGCGCCATCACTGTCGAACACGGCAAGGTGTTCACAGATGCGCAGGGTGAAGTTGAGCGCGGCATCGACATCATCGAGTTTGCCTGCGGTATCCCGCAACTCCTCAAAGGCGATTACACCGAGCAGGTCTCCACCGGAATGGACAACTGGACAACGCGTCAGGCGTTGGGCGTTGTGGCTGGGATCACTCCCTTCAACTTCCCGGTCATGGTGCCGATGTGGATGTTCCCGATCGCCATCGCCGCAGGCAATACCTTTATCCTGAAGCCGTCGCCGACTGATCCGTCCGCAGCGCTGCTGTATGCGGATCTGATGCAGAAAGCCGGTTTCCCCGATGGTGTGTTCAACGTCGTGCAAGGTGACAAGGTTGCCGTTGATGCGTTGTTGGAGAACGACGACGTCAAGGCCGTGTCCTTTGTCGGTTCGACCCCGATTGCGAACTACATCTATGAAGTTGGCGCGCGGCACGGCAAACGCGTTCAGGCTCTGGGTGGTGCAAAGAACCACATGTTGGTTATGCCCGATGCCGATATGAACAAGGCTGCGGACGCCCTGATCGGCGCAGCCTTTGGCTCGGCAGGCGAACGCTGCATGGCGATCTCGGTTGCTCTGCTGGTTGGTGATGCTGCCGATAAACTCATGCCGGTCCTGAAAGAGCGCGCCGAAACTCTGAAGGTCAAGAATGGCCTTGAGTTGGACGCCGAGATGGGTCCGATCGTCACAGCCGCTGCGCGTGATCGGATCAAAGGGTACATTGACTCTGGCGTTGCAGAAGGTGCTGACCTACTGGTCGATGGTCGCGACTATACTGTCGATGGGCACGAGGCAGGCTATTTCTTGGGTGGCACCCTGTTCGACAACGTTACAACCGACATGAAGATCTACAGGGAAGAGATCTTCGGCCCCGTCCTGTCCTGCGTCCGCGTCTCGACCTTCGCGGAAGGCCTGCAACTAATCAACGACCACGAGTTCGGCAACGGCGTGTCGCTGTTCACTCGCGACGGCAATGTAGCGCGCGAGTTCGGCAAGCAGGTTCAGGTCGGCATGGTCGGCGTCAATGTTCCGATCCCGGTTCCGATGGCCTGGCACGGTTTTGGCGGCTGGAAGAAGAGCCTGTTCGGCGACATGCACGCCTATGGCGAAGAAGGCGTTCGTTTCTACACCAAGCAGAAATCCATCATGCAGCGTTGGCCCGAAAGCATCTCGGAAGGTGCCGAGTTCGTCATGCCAACGGCTAAATGACCATCCGATCCAAGGAGTGAAGAATATGTTCATTGGTGTTCCCAAGGAAATCAAGAACCATGAATACCGTGTTGGCTTGACCCCTGAAAGCGTCGCGGAACTGGTTTCTCATGGTCACAACGTCATCGTAGAGGCCAATGCCGGCACGGGCATTGGGGCTGATGATGATGCCTATCGTGCCGCTGGCGCGGAGATTGCCGAAACCGCAGCGGATATCTTTGCCAATGCTGAGATGATTGTGAAGGTGAAGGAACCTCAGGCCGTTGAACGCGCTATGCTGCGGGAAGGTCAGATCCTTTACACCTATCTGCATCTGGCCCCCGACCCAGAACAGACCAAAGATCTGGTCGACTCGGGCGCTGTCTGCATCGCTTATGAAACCGTCACCGACGACAATGGTGGTCTGCCCCTGTTGAAACCGATGAGCCAAGTTGCCGGTCGCATGTCGATCCAGGCCGGTGCCGGTGCGTTGGAGAAAGCAAAGGGAGGCCTGGGCGTGCTGCTGGGCGGTGTGCCTGGTGTGAAACCAGGCAAGGTCGTGATCATCGGTGGCGGTGTTGTTGGGTTCAATGCAGCTCAAATGGCCGTCGGCTTGCACGCGGACGTGACCATTCTGGACCGCAATCCGGCAGTCCTTGAGAAATTGGAGAACCATTTCGAGGCGTCGGCCAAGGTTGTCTATTCAACCAAAGCTGCACTGGAGGAAGAAGTCACCAATGCCGATCTGGTTGTTGGCGCGGTTCTGATCCCGGGCGCTGCTGCGCCCAAGCTGGTCTCGCGCGAGCTGATCTCGAAAATGAAACCCGGTGCCGTCGTCGTGGACGTGGCGATCGATCAGGGCGGCTGCTTTGAAACGTCCAAAGCCACCACTCACGCAGAGCCTACCTATGTTGTCGACGATGTTGTTCATTACTGCGTCGCTAACATGCCGGGCGCAGTCGCCCGAACCTCGACCTATGCACTGAACAACGTCACGCTGCCGCACGCTCTGGCTATTGCCAAGAATGGCTGGAAGCAGGCGCTTGCAGACAATCGTCACCTGATGAATGGCCTGAACGTGGCCCACGGAAAGGTGACGTACAAGGCTGTGGCCGATGACCTTGGATACGAGTTCATCGCCCCGGAACTTTGCTGAACTGAAGCAAAGAAATGTCCCACCGCGCGTAATGCGGCGGGACACACACCACTGAGGAGGAAACCTTAATGATTACGAAGATTAACCGCCGCGCCCTCGGCGCGATGGGTGGCGCTGTTTTGCTTGCTGCAACCACACTCTCAACAGCAGCCGCAGCGGAAGACATGACACTGCGCTTTGCCGGCGTGTTCCCGATTGACCATCAGGGCACGAAAATGATGGAGCAGGTCGCAGCGGATGTCGCTGCAGCAGACGTCGGACTGAAGATCGAAGTATTCCCGGCAAACCAACTGGGTTCGGGTGAGGCACTGTTCGAAGATGTTGCGCGCGGCAATATCGACCTGGCATCGGCGTTCATCTATGCCGATACCGATCCACGCCTGGAATTCCTGTCCATGCCGTTCTTGCTGGGCGGCTGGGATGACATGGAAAGTACGCTTCTGAACATGGATTCCGAGTTCAACACCATCCTGCAAGAGATCACCGACGAATATGGCGTGCGCGTCATGGCGCAGAATCCGGAAGGGTTCATCGGCATCGTTTCGTCGCAAGAGCCCCAGAACTGGAATACTTTTGACGACAAGGGCATGAACATTCGCGTCTGGTCGTCCAGCGTTGTGAAGTCGATGGTCGAAGAACTGGGTTACCAGGCGACCACCATGGCATGGGGCGACATCTTCCCCGCACTTCAGGCTGGCATTGTCGACGGAGCAATCTGCTGCACGAAGACCGCGACTTACTCGATCTTCGCCAAGTCGGATGTTGGCACCCATTTTGTCGAGTACAATTCGATCTCAGAGCTGACAACCTTCTATGCGTCGCAGCGGACACTCGACAAGCTGAACAACGATCAGCGCGCCGCGCTGCAAGCCGCGATGACCAAGGCGTCCGAAGACTTCTTTGCCTACAATCGTGAGAACGACGAAGTGTTCGGCCAGAAATTGCTCGACAAAGGCTACACCATCCTGCGCCTGAGTGACGAAGAACAAGCTGCGATGGCCGCACATGTCCAGGAAACGGTCTGGCCCGCGATGGCACAAAATGTCGGTCAGGACATCATCGACCGCCTGCTGGCAGCAAAAGAACAGCAATAAACACTGAGAAGAAGGGCCCGCAAATCAGCTGGCCCTTTTTTGGTCTTTGGCTCAACTAAGGGAGGGAGAAAGATGTCTAGTTCTGAAGCTGAACGTCCATTGGTCGTCGAAAGCGCAGAAAAGAAGAGCTCGCAAAAAATCACTGACGAGTTGCCAGTCATTATTGGGTATCCACTGAAAGCAGTGGCTTTTGTCATGAGGCAGATCGTTATGTTTGCCGGTTTCCTGATGGCTTTCACATTTGGGGCAGTTGTTGTCATCCGGTATGGATTTGGAGGTGATCTGTTTGCTTACGAAGAATGGCTTCTGGGCATCAGCATCATCGGCTTTTTTGCAGGTGCTGTTCTGGCCTCTGCCCGCAACCTGCACATCAACGCGGACATTCTTGGCATTGTGATCCAAAACCCTCGGTTGATTTGGTGGCGCGGCTTTGTCGTGCTGACAGTCGAGGTGCTGGTGATCCTATTCCTCATGTACGCCTGCTATGTCTCGCTGCTTGATGACTTCTCATTCCCCCGGTTGCGCGCAACCCCGGTGCTGCGCATCCCATTTGTGACCTGGCGGATAGCAATCATGATTGCCTTTGGCCTCATGGCGACGTTCACGGCGGCATATCTGTACGTGCATATCCGCAAGGGGCTCGGGCTTCCCTTGAGATCAGAAATGCAAAAAGGAGAAACCCAATGATCATCGGAGGAAGTCTCCTAATCGTCTGCTTTATGCTGCTGTTGGGCGTCAGCGTTTATGTAGCATTCGGATCGGTTTTGATTTTCATCGCCCTTGTCGGAGATCAATCCATCACAGGTTACTTGCCCACCGGTTCTACAGGTATCCGATCACTTGTACTTCTGGCGATCCCACTCTTCATGATCGCCGGTGGCATCATGGAAAAAGGTAAAATCGCGGCCCCTCTTGTCTCTCTGGCTGAAATGTTCATTGGCCATATCAAAGGAGGATTAAGCGCGGCTGGGGTGTTGGCCTGCGGTGTGTTTGGCTCCATTTCCGGTAGTGCCAATGCAACGCTGACCTGTATCGGCGGCATCATGATGCCCCACCTGAAAAAGGCCAACTATCCGGGTGGGCAATCGGCGGCTCTGATCGTGGCGGCCAGCCCCTTGGGTCTGTTGATCCCACCGAGTTCGTCTCACATCCTTTATGGCTGGGTTGCACAGCAGCACGTACTGAAGTGCTTTTTGTCCACGGTCATTCCGGCGATCATCCTGATCACTCTTTTGATCGTCGTTAATCAGTTCATGCTGCGGAAGTATGACGACATCAACCTAACGGAACGTCCTAAACCGTTCCTGCCGACATTCGGAGTTCAGGCACGTTTGGCCGGGCCTGCGCTTATGATGCCGCTGATCATTCTGGGCGGGATCTATGGCGGCATAATGACGCCAACCGAGGCTGCGGGTATCGCAGTGGTCTACTCGATCCCGATCGCGATTTACTTCTACCGTGGCCTGACCTGGAAAACCCTGGCCCAGACGATCCAGAATTCCGGTGTTACGATTGGTGTGGTCATGGTCATGATCTTCATGGTTCTGATCGTGTCGGACAACCTGATCTCGCAGGGTGCACCTCAGTTGGCCAAAGATCTGGTCTATTCCGTTTCGGACAATCCGGTCGTCATCCTTCTGATGATCAACGTCGTGATGATCCTGATCGGAATGCTGATGGACGATATTTCGGGTCTGCTTCTGGCGACTCCGATCTTGCTGCCCATCGCGCAGAGCACTGGTATGGATCCGATCCACTTTGCGGCTGTGATTGGCGTGAACCTTGGTATGGCGAACATCACCCCACCAACTGCGCCGCTGCTTTACCTTGGTGCTCAGGTCTGTGATGAGCCGGTTTCACGCATGTTATGGCCGACTTTGATCTTCATAGTCTTTGCATGGCTTCCGACGCTGATGCTGACGACTTTTGTCCCAGAGTTGGCCCTGTTCCTGCCTGATCTCTTGCTCAGCCGGTAGTGGCAAGAAAGCGCAAAAGCCCAAGACGAAATAGCACGCACCCCAACCTTACGGCTGGGGTGCCTGAGCGCCCTCCTAAAGATGAAGTGGGAGAGGCCAGTTCGCAGAAGAAAACTGAAAACCTAAATACGGAGGTTTAAAATGTACAAAAATATTCTAGTCGCGCTGTCTCTGGAGCATGGCATCAGTGAACACGCGCTTGCGGCGGCACATGCCCTTGTATCCGAAGGTGGAAAAATCACTGCCGCGCATATCCATGAGCCCCCAAATAGACAGATAATGTACTATATGGATGAAGGGATCGCAGAAAAATCTCTCCAAAAAGCAAAGGCGCGCTTGGCCGAGCGCCTAACAAGTGAGACCGACGTGTCTTCTATCCTGCTCGAGAGCCAATCGGCAGGTCGCGCAATCACCGAATACGCCAACAAACATGGCATCGACTGTATCGTCCTCGCTTCACATAAACCCGGGATGAAAGAGTTCTTTTTAGGTTCCACGGCTGCTCTCATTGTTCGCCATGCTCAGTGTTCGGTGCATGTACTACGTCTGTGACGCTGGTACCCGCAACATGTTAGCAACTTTACCCTGTGAAATCTGCGGTGATAAGCACGTCTCACGGCAACCTAGGTCTAATTTTGGCGTACCAAAAGAGTTTCATTTTGCGGCATTTGGGAGGTAGGACTCGCGGCCGACCTCGGCGGCAACGCGCCATCCTGTAATATCCTCTTTCGTCAACGTCGGGTTGTCGTTGTGGGCGGGAATGGCGGAAAGGAGGATCAGTTATGGAAACACCAAACTTACCTGCCATTCGCGCGCTTCGCCCAGCTTGGAACAAGGGACGCATCGTCGGTCAAAAACGGCCGTTAAAACCTAAACACGTCTGGGCAATTCGAGTAAGATTGGAGCTCGCAGAGAACCATCGCGACCTCGCTCTCTTCAATATGGCCATCGACAGCAAGTTGCGCGGCTGTGACTTGGTGAAGATGAAAGTCGTTGACATCATGGCCTCTGGTCAGATCAAGGAGCGGGCTTCGGTGCTGCAAAGTAAAACTCAGAAACCGGTCCGCTTCGAAATTTCTGAAGGTACTCGGACCTCCGTCGAGAAGTGGATGAAAGACGAACTCATGATTGGGTCGGAATACCTTTGGCCAGGGCGTTTCCATGAGCGTTTGCACATTTCAACGCGCCAGTATGCGCGGATCGTGCGTGATTGGGTCACGTCTATAGGTTTGGAAGCAAGCGCATATGGCACGCATTCAATGCTGCGGACAAAGGTCACTCAAATTTACAAGAAGACAGGCAATCTGCGCGCGGTACAACTCTTGCTTGGGCATACTAAGATGGACAGTACCGTTCGGTATCTCGGTGTTGAGCTTGAGGATGCACTTGCCATAGCAGAGGCCATTGAAATCTGACTACTATGGGCCGCTTTCGTTAGCGGCCCAATCCAGCCGTTCAAGAATATCCGATTCTGCACTACAGCATTCCCCGAAGAAGACATTGCCGGACTGCCCCGCACTTTGGGTGTTCTTGGTCGGTCCAGGTTTAATGTTAGAGTATCATCGGCCCTTGTCCCTAAAGCGGACCTGCATCCAAATCCCAATAAGGCACGTCGTGCCCGATGCGTTCTACGACGAAATCCAAAAACGCGCGAACTTTCGCTGGCATGTGCTTTCGTTCAGGGAAGACTGCGTACAGCGCCTGTTCAGGCAGGCGATACTCGGGCAGCACCCTGACCAGACGGCCACTGGTCAAGTGGGCTCCGGCAATAAAGGTCGGCAGGCGGCCGATACCAAGACCGTCAAGCAGCACGGTGCACAGGGCTTCACTGTTGTTCACGCGCAGAACACCAGATGTCTGAACGCGCATGTCACCCGCGGGCCCGGCTAAGCGCCATTCCGAAGGGTCGCGCGAATAGGCGTAGTGAAGGCAGGAATGCGCCAGAAGATCCTCAGGTGTTTCTGGCGTTCCGGACTGCGCAAGATAGTCCGGCGCAGCGACAATCACGCTGTGGATCGGGGCGAGTTTGCGTGCGATCAGGGCCGAGTTCGGCAACGTTCCGGCGCGTAAGGCCACGTCGATGCCCCCTTCGACGAGATCGACAAATTTGTCATCCATCGTCAGGTCAATTCTGATCCCCGGATATTGCCTGAGGAATGCAGCAATCATAGGCGCAACATGCAGTTGTCCAAAGGACATGGGTGTACTGAGCCTTAGTAATCCAACCGGTTGCCCCTGCAACGCCGCAACTGCGTCTTCGGCGTCCTGCGCTGCGTCAAGCGCCTGCGCCGCGTGGGCCAGATAGATTTCGCCCGCCTCGGTAAGGGAAATGGACCGTGTCGACCGATGAAAGAGCTGCGTTCCCAGATGGGCCTCCAGCACGCCGATCCGCTTGCTGACCGCTGATTTTGTAAGACCCAGATGCCGGGCGGCGGCTGCGAAACCGCCATGGTCCGCCACGGCCACAAACACAGGGATAGCGCCAATTTCAGTCATGTTTTGCGATCCTTTGGGCGAATTATTCTCACCTATAAGTTTCAAATTCACACGATTATCATCAAATAGAAAGCCTAATAGGTATCTGCATGTCCTGTTAACGCCGGAGGCTGCCATGCCCAAGATGCTTATCAACGGAGTTCTGCGTGACAGACCGCTCGCCTCGGACGGTCGTTTTCACCGCCTGCAAAGCCCATTCACGAGCCACATCAGCGTGCAACCAGGCGCCCCGTTTCCGAACACGCCCGGCCGATACCACCTTTACCTGTCCAAAGCCTGCCCCTGGTGTCATGGCGTCGATCTGATTCTAACTTTGAAAGGCTTACGCAATGCGTTCAGCATCACATGGATGGACCCGGTCATGTCGGAAAACGGCTGGGTCATCGACCAGACGCTGTTCAACGATCAAAGCGGTGTAGAACGCACCCGCTTCCTTTACGAAGTCTATCAGCACGCCAAGCCGGATTACACGGGTCCGATCAGCGTGCCTGTGCTACTGGACACGGATACAGGCCGGATCGTCAGCACCGAATCGGCCGAGATCATGCGCATGCTTCAGACGGCGTTTCCCGATACCGCGGGACCCGATCTTCGCCCGTCCCATCTTTGCGACGAAATCGACCGGATCGCCGAACAAATTCAGTCACCGATCCGCGAAGGCGTCTATCGCGCCGGGTTTGCAACCAGCCAGATCGCGTATGGCGAGGCCGTAACGGCGCTCTTTGCCTGCCTCGACGCGATTGAAGAAACGCTTGGCCAACGCCGGTTCCTAGCCGGAGACGTGCTGACAGAGGTTGACCTGAAGCTGTTTCCGACACTTCTGCGGTTTGACCCGGTCTATGTGACCCACTTCAAGACCGACTACAAACGCATCAGCGACTATGTTGCCCTGTCCCGCTATCTGGCCGACATCATGCGGTTGCCGGGCGTGGCTGACACTGTGGACATGGCCCATATCCGTCAGCACTACTTCCTCAGCCATCGGCACATCAACCCCA
Organism: Ruegeria sp. BI11; assembly: GCF_056538005.1. Lineage (NCBI taxonomy): Bacteria > Pseudomonadati > Pseudomonadota > Alphaproteobacteria > Rhodobacterales > Roseobacteraceae > Ruegeria > Ruegeria sp. BI11. The sequence goes on from NZ_JBQFSM010000002.1 coordinate 345,235, forward strand.
GCGGAATTATCCCGATCGGCCCGGCTTCTCTGCGCTTAACCGATGTGCCGGAAATGGGGGCCGCGTGATGCCTGATATTGTCAGAAGATCCCCTGTATCCGCGCTGATCTTGGCCATCGGTGTCCTGGTGGGGGTCAGTTTCACTTTGTCCAAATTCGTCTCGATGGCAGGAATATCAGCTCTGACCGCTTTGTTCTGGCAGGTTTTGCTGGCCAGCATCGCGCTGTTGGCGTTGTGTTTGCTGTCGCAGAAGCGCGTGGCGCTCAACGCGCGGCACATTCCCTATTATGTCGGCGCCGGAGTTTTCGGTGTCAGCGGCCCCGCTGTGATCGGGTTTCTGGTGCTGGAGCATGTGAGCCTTGGGTTCTATTCCGCCCTCGTCACGCTGTCACCGCTGTTTACCTTTGCGATAACGGCACTGATCGCGCGCAGGATGCTGCCGTTGCACCGCCTGGTTGGTATTCTGATCGGCCTTGCCGGGGTCAGCCTTGCCACCATGGGTGGGTTTGACCTGTCGGGAGTCGAGCCGGCGTGGATTGCCCTGTCGCTTTTGGGGCCCTTGTTTCTGGCCTGCGGCAACGTCTTTCGCAGCTATGCCTACCCGCCCGGCGGCGATCCGTTGGGGCTGGCGACCGGAACGCTTCTGTCACAGCTGTTGCTGATTTCCGCCCTAATACTGGGACGCGGCACCACAATCAGCGACGTCTCGGTGCCCCCTGCCCTGCTTGGCGCAATCTTCGGCATCGGATCCATCACTGCGCTCAGCTATGCGCTGACCTTCGAAGTACAGCGGCGCACGGATGGCGTTGGGTTCGCCCAGGTCGGCTATTTTGCCACGCTTTCCGGCATCGCAATCGGGGCAATTGTCTTTCGGGAACCTCTTGGCCTTGGGCTGCTGGGGTCCCTCGCAATCCTGTTCCTTGGGCTAGCCGTCACCAACGGTCACCTGAAACTCCCAACGGTCCTGCATCGAGGGTCACAGGCCAACCAGACTTAGACCCACCGATAACTTTCAAACAGAAAAGGAAACCAAAACATGCAAATCACTGCCCCCACCACAGCGGCCCACGCGCCCCGGATCGCGTCCCTTTATACCGCGGTTGACGCGCTCGACGAAGCGGGCGTTGTTGAGCATGTCACCGAAGACGTGCAATTCCAGCTTGGCAATTTTGAACAGATTGACGGGTGCATAGCCGTGCAAGCCGCGAACGCGGATTTCTTTGCCACGATCCAGGGTATGCAACATACCATCACCGGCATCTGGTCCAGCGGCGATACCGCGTTCTGCGACGGCACCGTACACTATACGCGCAAGGATCAAAGCACACACGACGTGCGCTTTGCTGCAAGGTTCAACTTTCGCGAGGATAGGATCGCGGAATACCGAGTGTATGTGGATATCTCGGGTCTTTGACGCCCCTGGTTAGGGCGGCGCGCATTGCCTGCCGCTCTGGCCGACACAGACAGAAACGGCCATAATTGCGATCCAGCTTCGGAAGAGGGTTCGATGACCGATCGCAGCATTCTGGAACAGCTCATGACGATGTCCGACGACGTCTGGGACCGGCACACAAACCCGTGGAGCGGCTGGAGCCGCCTGAGCATCCCTCCCCTGTTCGTTCTGGCCGTCTGGAGCCGGGTTTGGCTGGGCTGGTGGTGCCTTGTTCCAATCGGGATTGTTGTCTTCTGGACATGGTGGAACCCGCGCGCCTTCAGCAAAACGGGCAACGCGGATAACTGGATGTCAAAGGGAGTGCTTGGGGAACGGATTTGGCTTGCGCGGGCGAAATCGCCGATCCCTGCAAGGCACCGCCGGATGACTCTTATTCTGGCCGCAGTCAGCGCGGTCGGAATCGGCCCCTTGGTCTGGGGGCTTTGGCAGCTTCAATTCTGGCCGACGCTTCTGGGGTTGCTGCTGGTTATGGGTGGGAAGCTGTGGTTTCTGGACCGCATGGTCTGGCTGTTTGAAGACACTCGGGCAGCAAGCACCTGGCAAGGAAAATAGCGGCGCTGTGAAAACGGAAAGCAGGAGCATCAGATGCCCCTGCCATTCCGGGTCTGCCAGGACACGCTTAAGCTTGTGGACCCCCATGCGCCGAGGACCGCTGCGACAGCCCCAAAGACATCAGGGACACACCGGCGAATATCAGGTTCAGGCCGGCAAGAACCCCCAGCAGAACAAGGGACGAGCCATTGACGATACCGGTCAGGATCAGGCCGCCAAGCAGGATGGCCATCGCGCCGGACGCAATCATCAGCGCCATGGGCCGCTCCTGACGCGACCGAATGGCAATTACGATCCGCAACACACCTTCGGCCAGAAAAACCGCGCCAAGCGCAAGGGTCAGTGCCAGAACGCCGCCGAACGGATCAAGCAACAGAACAAGCCCCGCAAGCGCGTTCAGAACACCGATGGCCAACAGCCAGAAGAACCCTTTCCACGCCTTTTCCGCAAATGCCTGAATCGCTGTGACGATGCCTCCGCCCAGCAGGGCCACGCCGACAAAGGCTTCGACAGCGAGCGTGGACATCAGCGGGAAGGCTACGGCGCACAGCCCTACACAGAGCATGGCGACGCCGAGCACAATCAGCCAGACCGGTCGAGGCTGCCAACCGGCGACCTCTTCCATGAGCGCGGGTTTCGGCACGGTTTCATTAACTGAATCAGTCATGTCGACCTCCAGGATCAGGGTCAGGCGACCGACTTGTCGAGATGATCGCGATAGGCGGCAACGGCGGCGTGCAAGGCTTCCCAATGGTTCTTCGCCTGATCATGCGCGTCCGTCACAGCGTCTTCGCCTTCTTTCTGGATGCGATCGGCAAGGTCAGTGACCTTGTCTTTTGCTTCCTGCAGATCGGATTGCAGCTTTGTCACCTGCTCCTGGGTCCACTTGTCGGTCGCGTCGCCCGCGTCCTTGACCTTCTGTTCGAACGATTTCAGCTCGTCCTCGACACGGGTATAGTCGTCTTTGGCTTTCTGTACGAATTCGGAAAATGTTGTCATGGTTCAGTCCTTTCATGGGTCATATGTTTGCTGGGCTCTTTTGAGCGCCATGGCCCAGACCCTCGCAGATCCACGGCCCGCATCCGAGTGAGTCACGGTTAAACCGCCGGGTTGTCTTGTGACGCGGCCCGTCATCGGACAAAGTTGAGCGACGGAGGGAAACATGCTTGCCGAAGTAAGCTCTGCCATCGATCCAAGCGCTATTCAGGAACAGTTGAAGCGCGTCCTCGTCAGTCCGCATTTCGCGGATACCACGCGCCTGAACCGCTTTCTGTCGCATATTGTCGGCGAAGCGCTAGCGGGTCGGTCCGAGACGCTGAAAGGCTATGCAATCGGCATTGACGTTTTCGACAAGCCCGAGGATTTCGACCCCACCATCGACACGATCGTTCGGGTTCAGGCCAATAAAATGCGCAGCCGGCTGGATCTCTATTACGCTCAGGAAGGGCGCGAGGACCCGGTTCGAATACATATTCCCAAGGGGTCCTACGCCCCGGTTTTTGAGATCGCGTTTGACCCCGAACGCCGGACCGATGCCGAAACGCCCCCGGCGGCAACCGGACGGGTCGCGGTGGCCGTGATGCCCTTTGACAACTTGAGCGGAGACCCGTCGCAGGAATATCTGGCCGATGGGTTTACCGAGGAAATCATCTCGGCCATCGCCCGGTTTCGCGAGGTGAGCGTGCTGTCCCGGCACGTCACCTTTCGCTTTCGCGGCCGCGGCCGCGATCCGCGCGCGGTCGGAAGCGAACTCGACGTCCAATATCTGGTCGAAGGCAGCGTGCGACATTGGGACAACAAGCTGCGCGTCACCGCCCAGCTTATTGACGCGGAAACCGGCCAACAGGTTTCCGCGGACACTTATGACCGCGACCTGAGCGCGGACAGCCTATTTGAAATTCAGGACGATATCGCCGCCCGGATCGCCACGGAAATCGCGGAACCCCACGGAGTGATCCATCGAACAGGTGCAGTGCAGCGCAGGGCACAGACGCACACGCTGGATGCCTATCAGTGCAGGTTGCTGGCCACCGAATACTGGCGTGAACCCACGGTTAAAAAACACAAGAAGGTCCGCGACCTGCTGGAGCGCGCCGTTGAGATTGATCCCGAATATGCCGGCGCCTGGGGGATGCTCGCGATTGTCTACGGCGACGAACTGCGCGGCGGGTTCAATTTTCGCAAGTCCCCCCCGCCCTTTGATCGCGCGCTGGAGGCCGCACAGCGGTCGGTCGCTCTGGATCCGCTGAACGCAACCGGCCAGCACGCGTTGTTTTTGACCCATTTTCATCGTGGAGAGTTCGAAAGCTTTGAAGAAGCGGCCGCTAAAGCATTGCGGGCCAATCCGAATTATCCAGACATGTTGGCCGATCTGGCGGCCTGCTTTGCGTTGCGCGGCGATCTTGAACAGGCCGCGAGACTGAGCGCCCGCGCGATCGAGCTGAGCCCCAACCCGCCCGGCTGGTACCACGCAAGCACGTTCCTGATCTGTTTCATGAAAGATGATTACAGCGGCGCGCGTTCAGCGGCGCGCAAAGTCGGTGGTGGCATGTGGAATGGTTCTGAAGTGCTTGAGCTTATGTGCATCCCTTACACGGAACCGGACGCCGACCTGGATTCAACCCTGTTGGCCCTGAAGACCAACATTCCCGATGTTGACCGTTTTATCCAGACGCTCTACGCGATCTGGCATGTGCCATCTGACATCTCACAGAAAATGACTGAGGCGCTGCGCGCAACCGGGGCGCTGGACTGAGGTCCGGCCGTCAGGAATTTAACGGTGACTCACTCTGCCCGTTCGACCACTGTGCGTAGGCTGGTCCTGACATCGCAAACAGACCCGGAACCAACCAATGCTAACTCTGCCTCAGCGCCTTGATCTTATGAAACTCGCAACGGACATCGCAAAAACCAAGGCCAGCTGGTCCGAAGAAAAGCCGACCAAACTGGAAGAGGAAATCCTATCCATTTATGAGAGGCTCAGGCCAGGTGTTGAAAGCGGCAGCGCCTTTGAGAACACCAGCATGTCCGATGTAAAAACCGCGGTTGATGTCGCCTCGACCATCGACGAATTTCTCGATTAGCCGGCCCTACTTCACAAACCCAATCCACGCCGACTCTCATCAGGATGTTGTATGTGTGCAATTCCAACAACTATCAAGTGCGATCGCCCCAACCCGAACCTTAAGCATAGTTCTCTTACACGACGGTAGCGGCACGCTTTCCTGTATTCGCTGCGATTGCGAAAGCTAGCACCAAGATCGGATTTGAGATTTTTGACCCACTTGAGGATGCCGTTATAGACAATAGACTGCGAACCTTGCGACCGAGCATCAATTCTGGACGACACAGCACAATGCCCCAGTTGCATCGCATACCAGACCCTTCTCAAAAGTATTTTTATTTTTCTGATGACGAGCAAGCACGGAACCTGAGCCTGAGTTGATCTTGCTGAGCGCGTTTTCGAGAAATTGGACGCGAACACCCGGCGCCCACGCAACGTTGTTGTTGGGAGCTGCAGGTTCCGCTGCACATATCGCCAACACGTCCTTATTCAAACTAATCAGTCTCTGTGACGAAGGTACGTTTCTAGCAGGTGAGAGATTCCATCCGAACATTTGGTGGTAGAAGTTGTCCGGGAATGCGCCGCCGCGAGATAGGTAGTGTTCGTGCGTAAACTGACGAGCGGGGACAGGATAGTCGTGACGCGAAACAGATATACCGAAGAACGCGCCAAGCGGATCACGCAAGAGGCAGTTCTGACCAACCCCTGGAACTTCAAAGGGCGGTTTCACTACCGATCCTTTGAGATGGGCGGCGAGCTTGGCAGCCTGATCTACGTCTTCGACCTCAATATAAGGAATCCAGCCTTCAAAGGACACCTGATTTTGAGAAACGACCCCGGCCCCTGCCTCTCCATCGAGAGTGGCGAGGACAAAATCTCGATGGCCGCCGCCCCATGCGAAATCTGTGGCGTGTTCGACAATATAGCTCCAACCTGCCACGCTTTCGTAAAATGACCTGGAAGCTTCCACATCAGGCGTGAAAAGATCGTGCCAGACAACTCGGCCAACTTTTTCTTTTGTCACCGCGACTTCATCCAAACTGCTTCCGTTCGCCATAACTCTCGTTTGCGGTCCAAATATTGATGCAGATCAATTTGCGCGGTTCTGGTCCGTGAAATCACTTAATTCAGTGGCTCCGTTGGCGGTCAGCCATTCTGCAAATTTACCCATAGCATCCGTTGCGGGGCGATCCGAAGGCTAGGCGAAGCAATATTTACCAGCGTTAACGGCTTCACTGAAGGGTTGTATCAGGCGGCCGTGTTCGGTGTAGCGTTCGAACATGGGCACAGATAATAAGGCCGCCCCAGTACCAAAGGTGGCCAACTCGGCAAAGGCCACTGATCTGTCCAGAATTGGTCGCTTTACACGCGGGCAAATCGTTCCAACTGCTTCGAACCAACCTGGCCATCCGGCACCCTGAATTACGACGGTACCGCGTCGGCTGCATATTGAGACAGGAATTCCTCTGAGGGTGGGATCTGAGTGATAACATCAATCAGTACCCCGTTTGGATCGCGATATATCGCATGGCGTTGGCCAAACGGCTCGCTCACAAGTGACTTTGCCACCGGAACTCCTTCCGACCGAAGTCGTTCATCCACTTTGTCGACATCCTCGACTTCAAAATTGAGGATCATGCCCTTAGACGCACCGCGGGAAACCTCCGGGATCGTCTCGTGGTCCGACTGGACGATCGCGAGATTGACCGACGGATCCGCTTCACTTTGTAGATGCACATACCAATCCGCCTCGAACGCTGCGCGGAAGCCAAAGTGACGTTTATAGAACTCTGCCGTCTCAGAAACCGTCTCAGACTGAATGACCGGATAATATTGAGTGACACGCATTTTTGATCTCCTTAACTTACATGCACTTTGTATGTATCATCAATTTGCAAATACATGCAAGATGTATGTAAGGTGCTTGTAGTGATATTCGGAGCCGTTAAATTTGCCCCCAGAAAAACCCGCCCGACGCAGCCAGGCAGACCGACGCGCCGAAACGCGTGCCAAACTCGTAGAGGCTGCCCGCAAATTGTTTGTGGATTCGGGATTTGCCGACACTGCAACCCCAGACATCGTACGTAAAGCCAGCGTCACCCGCGGCGCGCTGTATCATCATTTCAAGGACAAGGCTGACCTTTTCCGCGCCGTCGCAGAAGAGGAGGCCAAAGCAATCTCACACCATATTGACCAGGAAACGCGCAATGTGGCCGATCCCGAACAGGCCATGATGGCAGGATCGAATGCCTTTTTTGATGCGATGTTGGTTCCAGGTCGGGTGCGCCTCCTGATGGAAGAGGCCCCAGCGGTATTAGGGCACAGCACCGCTGTCGCGTTGACCCGGGCCAATGGAACAGAGGAACTTCGTGAAGGGCTTTCGCGGGCTCTTCCTAAGCATTCACCAAAACAGATCGATGCTTTGACTAATTTGTTGTCGGCCGCGTTTGATCGCGCCGCTCTTGAGATCGCCTATGGGGGCGATCCGGAGGTCTACAAGGAGGTTATGAACCATTTGATTGGTGAAGTACTCAAGGGCAACTAGCAGACCTCGGAAGCCCCGCAGTATGGGTCCCTACCCTTTCTTCCGTGAGTTACTCGGCCCATAGCTGCCTTTCACCGGTTGGTCGAGACACTGCGACCGCGCCCGCATTCCGGTCATTCGCTGCAAGTGCAAATTTTGGCGCTGCACAAACTCACAGGTTGCGGGACAAAGGGAACTTTCACCGGGCAGGTGCCAAGGTCTGCTTCCGGATTTCTTTAAGATTTTCGAGCGTTTCTTCTTTGGCTGAATAAGGAGGCGATTGCGGCTTCAAAAAAACACTAATGTCGGCGATCTCGCTTATGCCAGCGTCGATACAGGCGTCCTTTGAAATATCTACTTGCCACGCCACAGCAACCAATACGTGACACCAAACGCCAGACCGAGTCCAGAATACCCAACGAAATAAAGCGGCTCCAGGTCCGTCGTATCGAGTGTAATGACCTTTCTGGCAACGGCCATCAGGGCAGTTGCAACTACCAGCTTCACATGTATGACATCGGCCGTCAGGTAGAGCGTGACATTCGTGTAAATCTCGATAGCGATCAGCACAACAAGCGCGGCCGCAAAAACCTCCAACAGAACACTGACGTCAAGAATCAGGGCCGGTGGACTTACAAGCTTGATGTAGAACGAGTAACCGGCGTCGATGACGGCAAATCCGATCACAACGACCATGAACAAAGACATCACCCGAACGGCGTGTCGAATGAGCCGATTGCAGCTTCTGACAATCAGATCCTAATGGTCAGGGTCAAGCTCGACATGCGCTTGCGCATTGCGTTGCATCTGATCGGCCATCAAGACCTCCCTATTTTCGACGTTTCATAAAAAGTTCTTCAGCCAAACGTCAGCGCCCTCTGGGCAAGACGACCTGAGCCTGCAAACGCAAGCGAACGCCTTCGGCACCCACTTCGGGCGCTTCGAGCCAATAGCCCGCCCCCGCTTGCAGATTGACCGGCAGCGCCCCCCATTGGACCAGCTTGGAGACCGAAGCGTTTATAGGCACAGCCCAGGCATCAGTTTCCCAGTCATAGGCGCTTTCGCTTTGCAGCGAATAGGTCCACGCGCCTTCGGTGGAATAAGCAAGAAAGGGCTGGACAAAACTCACATTCGTGGGGGTGTCGGGGTTGCTTTCTAGATCCCACAGATGATTGGCCAGCGCACCATAGGTCCACGGACCGGTCTGTCGCAGTGCAATGCCGGTGATCCCAGCAGCCCATGTATCACTCGATACGTCGCTAAAGGTTGGAAAGCGCACAACGGGACCCACGCCCCACGTTATGTCCCCGGTTCCGATTGGCGAGAACCACGCAGAGAAAAGGATATCTCCGAACCCCTCCTGGCGTGTGCCCGGCACAACGTCTTCCTGCCAGATGTAAGGAATGATAGTTCGGGTGATCAGGTTAAGGTCATCGTTCAGTTGAAAGGGCACGACTGGTTGAAAGTTCAGCGTGGTGCGCGAGCCCTGATCAGAGACGCCCAGATTTTCATCATGGTTCAATTGAAACGGAACCGAGACGATTGCCGCAAGCGGGTTGGCCAGTTCCTGGGCCAGATCGGATGCCTCGTCTGCAACGGTTGTGGTTCCGGCACTGGCTGCAAAAAGCAGCCCCATAAGAGTATGGGATCGACGCATAGCCGTGTACTCCTTTTGAAATGCAGGTTGGGCGAGTGGCCTAGTTGATCGGCTCCAACTTCGGGAAGGTCCAATTGCCGTTCAGGATTGCATCCTCCGGCTCATAAAGGCGGATCGCATAGTTCCAGCCCGAAGTGATCGGCAGACAGTTCACGCGGCCATCGTCGCACCCACCGAAATGCAACGTGACCGAGCCGTCTTCTGCTGCTTCGGCTGTGTAACCGTTGTAGCTGTTTACGCCCAGATCATTGGCTTCCAGAAAGCCGTCACCGTTATAGACAGTCACCGACCAGAACGCCCGAACCGGCACATCCTTGACGGTTACCGCATGCGGTGTTTCGCCGTCATTCTGATCGACCGCGTCCAACAGATAGATCGCGGCCTCAGGCGGAAGACCGCCCCAACCCGAGAACGCACCGACCAGAAACTGAACCGGATCAATCTCGTCCTTTGTTCTGCCAAAGGCGCGGGCTGAATCGGTGCCCAGCAAGGATAAATCGTTTATCGCCTGACGCGCAGTGGCAAGTTGTTCGGTGTTCCAGTTGGGCGCGTCAAACGGGCCCGTTCCACCGCCGCTGACGACAATTCCATCCTGTGCCGCTTGCGCGGCGGCAATATCATCCGGGTCAGTCACATCGACGAATGTGCGAAACGCGATGAAACCAAAGCGCGTACCAAGGTCTTCCTGTGTGATTTGATACGTGCCGGGCTCTGCCTCGGCATACATGAAGTGGTCCTGATTGATGACATGCATCGAGATATAGCGGCCATCCGCTTTAGGCAGTGTCACTTCGACGGGTTCGCTCAAATCCAGCAGAACGCCGGAGTAGAGCGTGTCCTGGTTCATGCGGATGACGGGCTGGTTATCCGGTGTGGTGGCTTCGCGCATATGCCCCAATTCGCCAACAGCGAGGCCGAGATTGGCCATGTTGGTCCGAAACATGTGATCTGTCTCGGCGCGCACAAGGGTGTCGACGGTCACATCGACCATGTCTTCGGCCCAAACGCCTGTCGGGAGTGTAAGCGCGACTGTCAGAAGAAGCTTTTTCATCGTAAGCATCCTGTTGTTCAGTTTGCGGGTTCTACGGAGGGGAAGACCCAGCTTCCGTCGATGACCTCTGGGCCCGGCTGATAAAGGCGCACGGCATAGTTCCAGCCATCCATGATCGGGAGACAGTTCACACGTCCGTCGTTGCAACCGCCGAAGTGCACGGTCACACTGCCATCGTCATTCTTGGTGCCTGAGACCGAGTTGACCACATACGTGTCGAGGGAATTGAGTTCAAAAAACCCGTCTGCATTATAAAGGCTCACGGACCAGAATGCGTTCACTGGCACATCCGCCGGGACCTGGATTTTGTATTCCCCAAGCGGCAGGCCGGGCTCGATATTAAGATAAAAGGCCTCGTCTTCTGGCAGCCCACCAAAGCCGACTGCTGTGCCAAGGAAATGGCGTAATGGGTCTACATGATCTGCCTTACCAAAAGTCCGGACGCTGTCTGTGGCGAACCTGCCCAGCTCAATTGCGGCTTGGCGCAGCGCCTCAAAGCTCTCCGCGTCGTAATTGGGCATTTCGAAGGGCGTTGCGGAGGCAGCATCAATGGTGAACCCGTCCTGAATTGCATTGACCGCCGCAACATCCTTGGGGCTCTCGGCATCCACCAGTATTCTCATGAAAACAAGTACGTAGGGGGTATGGAATGTACCCATGTCAAGCTGGAACACACCGCCACCGTCGAACACTTCATTGATGAAATGATCCTGATTGACCACCATCGTCGTCATGTATCGGTCGCCCACATCGGGCAGAGTCAAGGTTGCGCCTTGGCTGATATCAATAACCGCAACGCTGTAGAGTGTGTCGCGATTCATCCGAATGGTGGGCTGATTGTCGATGGGGGTGGGTTCTTTGAAGTGAAAGAACTGATTTACGCCTCCGGCCAGGCCATTGTACGTCTTCAGTTCATTGTCTGTAGCAGCCCGAACAAAGTTGTTTATGGTAATGGGCACTTCGTATGTCTCAGCAAGTGCATCGACCGTGGTATCAAAGCTCTGAGCGGTCGCTGTGCTTCCAATCAGGACAGCTAAAGCAGCAAGTTTCCAGCGTTTGTGCGTGAGATTCATAGTTTGCCCGCTCCACTAGCCAATTACAGAAATGCATTGCTTGATGGTCCCGGCACCTGATCAAAAGCGCATTCTCACGCCTCTCATTTTGTTGTTTTTTAAAATGCTACAATTGGAGCCTTGGCCATCTCTCTCCAACAAACCACAAAGTTCGAATGTATGCCCTGACAGATTGGAGCGACCGCTTCCGAAAACTGGTTAAAAATGACAGGTAGCGATAGCGTTTCGGCCAACAACTAGAAACTCTCTTTGCATATTGACCCGACGGCGGTCCTATTATTCGTGTGGTGATGTCAATCTCTTAGAGCGCACTCTCTGCGGGTAGCGTGGTTCAATTCGATTGAGCCCCTACCAGCGGGCACCTGACTTTTTTACCTCAAAAAGTGACTTCCGCTTTGACGCAGGTCAGGGACACAGAGCCGCGCTGGTCTATGCTTGACGTGCCCGACCTTTCAATTGCGGGGTCTTAAGGAGCTATGATGACAGGGCATGACGCACATGCTCAACACAGAACACCGCCGCTTACACGCGGGCGGGTTATCGTGCCGCTTTTGCTTGCGTTTCAAGAATCCGGTCAATCTGTAGAAAGTCTCCTAGCGGAATTCGATCTATCCTTCTCGGAATTGAACGCTCCGAGTTGTTTCATTCCGCACGACACTGTCTATGCCGTGTTTGAAGCCGTCGCACAAAAGACATCCCCAGACTTTCCAGCACTTGTTGGTCAAACTTCAGATCCGACCGTTGCATCCCCATTCGGACAGGCCTTTCGCGTAGCAAAGTCGCTGGCCGATTTCATTGCCAGGTTTTGCGTTCATGCGGGAAACAACACAAACGCGGTCACCATGACACTCGATGTCTCTGGAGAGTTCGCCGTGCTGTCCGCCAAACGCAGGTTCACGCCATGCTGTTCGCCCGCCTATATGGATGCGTTTCAGATCAGCCGATGGGCTACGTTGCTGCATGAAACCGCAGGTCAGCGTTGGGAAGCAAATAAGGTTCTTGTGCGTGTGAACCGTCCTGATCTGCTCCCGTCTTACTTCTACGGTATCCGGGCGGTAGGTGCGGGCTCAGACGGGTATTCCATCCGCTTCCCAAGTGCCTGGCTTTTGTTTGAACTGGTTAACCGAACCGCGACCGAGTACGTGTTGACCACTCAGGACGAAAAAAACCCTGTACCTACAGACTTGTTGAGTTCGATCCAAAGCGTTGCCAACTCAAGGGTCGGGCGCACGGACTTGTCGGCTACGGCGCTCGCCAAGGCATGCGGTTTTCGAGGCGCGGTTCTCAACCGACGGCTTGCTGTCTATGGGACATCACTGTCGCGCATCGTCATCGAAGCCAAATGTGACCAGGCGAAACATCTGCTTTCCAAGTCTGAATTGTCGGTGGGCGATATCGCTGATCATTTGGGATACTCTGACGCGACGGCCATGACACGGGCCTTCAAGAAATGGACGGGTCAAACACCGTCAGAGTTTCGCGCCCGTGAAATGAATAGCGTTAAGGCATCTGTTCCGATACTCGACCCGGTCGAATGCGATTGTGAAACGTAACAGGACAACGGCGCGGCCCATCTTTTGCCGCGCCTCGAACTCGGGATAGGCAAAGGGGGGAGCGGGCCATGGCGTGCTTAAAAATACGGTGTATCGCAAGCAGTTTTCTGGTTGCGGCGACGATGCTGCCCGGCGGATCAACAGCAGTGGCACAGGACTGCGACTGGAGTTTTTCCGGCAGCTTCTACATCTACGCGGCGGACACCAAGACAACCATTGGATCGCTGGAGTCGGAACTCAGCTTCAGTGAAGCGGTTGAAAACCTTGATCTGGCATTCATGGGTACACTTGAAGCGCGAAGTGGCCGGTGGTCGCTGATCGCGGACTACATGCGCACAGACCTGTCCTTTGACAATGACACTCCCGGCCCGGTGTTCAGTGGCGCTGAAACCAGTCTGAAGACGCAGTTTTTAAGTGGATATGCCGCTTACACGGCCTATCAAGACCAAAACCTGGCCGTCGATCTCGGTGGCGGGTTTCGCTGGTTTGAGACGAGCAGCACGATCACTCTGGTCGGCGGCCCCACCCCGGCACCAAGTTCCAGTGCCAGCGACGATTGGATAGACCCTCTGATTGCGGCCCGTATCCGGTATCAGATCAATGACCGATGGTCGGCCGTTGCCTTGGCCGACTATGGTGGATTTCGCTCAGATCGCGAAACCGCACAGTTTTTGGCAACGGTAGGTTATGCGATCGCTCCAAAGTGGAATTTGCGCGCAGGTTATCGCTACATCATGGTCGACAAAGGTGAAGTTGACAGCAGGTTCAAGCTCTCACAATTCGGACCCGTGTTGGGTGTGACCTACAGCTTCTGAGTAAGGGCATTATGCGAAAGGCGGCCATGCCGAACACAAACAGGTCTGTAATATCGAAGTTGCGCCAAGGCGCGAGCAGCGGTGCCGACATGCTTGGGACCGACAATTGCAGCCGGATGCGAACAGTCGGACAAAGGCAATTCAGAAAAGGAACGACGAGGCGACTGATTGCCAGAGCTTTGCCTGCGGCAACCGTGTGTTCGTTCTGTGTCCTCGCTGCCTGCGGGCCAAACATCTATGACGAAATTGAACTGATGCCCTCCCCAACGGTCTATGCCGAGGCTGCTTTTGACCCTTACAAGGACATCACGGAAGACAATTTCGTGCAGCGTTCGCAGCTATTCTACGCTACAGATCGGCTGCCCGCGGTTCCCGGCGACCCACAAGCCTATTACAACAATGAGCGCGGTCACATTCTGCGTACCGGCATTGCCGAAGTGCAAAGCAACCCCCCATTGGCGACGTTGAAAAAGCTTCGCCACGTTACCATGACGCGCGACCGCGCTAAGGACTACACGCTCAGCTTGTCTGACGTACAAGAGATTGGTGTCATGCCGTTCAGTGTCACGCGCTACATGAACGATCCACCTTCGCAAAAGGAGATGAAGGCAGCCGGACTTCGGTTTGCCCAATGGATTGACGATCACCTTGCAGCCTCTCGCAACAAAGACATTTTCATCTATGTCCATGGCTACAATGTCGATTTTGATTACTCGACCCTTGTCTCCAAAGAGTTGCAACACTTTCTGGGCTATCAGGGCGCCTTCATCAGCTACAACTGGCCCGCTACACCCAATCGCTTGGCGTATTTTCGGGATCAGGAATCTGCATTGGCGACGCGCCGCAATTTGCGTTCTCTTGTCGAATACTTGTCGGCAAACACCAACGCCCGGCGCATTCACCTTATAGGATACAGCGCAGGCTCAAGGCTCGCATTTGAAGCCGCCTATCAGATTGCTTTGCGGCCTGGGCCAAAGCCGCGGCTGGGGCAGTTGATCCTGATCAGCAGCGATCTTGATCGAAGCTATTTCTTGCAATCAATTGAAGACGGCCTTCTGGATGCCGTTATAGGTGTGACACTCTATCAATCGCAGACCGATTCAGCGCTGGCGATGTCACGGTTGGTCTTCGGCCGCGACCGTCTGGGTCAGGTTTCCGATGAAGCAATAAATGGGTCTCTGTTCCAGCGCCGACTGTCTGAGATGAAAACCCTACATATCATCGATGTGACCGAGGCCGAAGCAGCCGATACAGGAAACGGGCATTGGTACTTTCGGTCTTCGCCCTGGGCCAGCAGTGACCTGTTCATTTCTCTGCTTACAGACCGAGATCCTCAAGCGCGCGGGCTTGTGCGTGCTCCGGGCGAAGCTGTCTGGAGTTTTCCATCGAATTATCCGCAGACACTGCAACGCTTTCGAAATGGCAGCTAGTACTGGGACTCCAGTGGGTCAGAACCATTAGAACCAGTTTCTGGATTTAATCTATGAGCCTGACAACGCACCTAGAATGCTCAACGCAAAGCTGACGTTCGAGCAACGCGCAGCATCGGTAGAAGTGGGCTCACAAAGGACCTCGGGGCCGATGCAGAAAGGGTCCCTGCCCTGCCAATAACGGTTCACGCAGGCGGCCCAGAGCCGACATCCAGCACCCAATCGAGATGCTGCGGTAGCAGCCCGCATTCCTGCCATTCGCCGCAGACGCGAAATCACGTGCAATCCGAACAGGAAATCTGCGGACAAACCCGCCCTTTGCTGACGCAGAAAACACTCGCGGGCTCGGCATGGTTCTTGCCGTGAAGCAACATGTACCGCTAGAGCGGCCATTGAATAGCCACTCCGTGGCGCCAAACCACTTAGTTCTGTTCGAAATTGGCGGTTCGGCGGACTTCGGGTTATGGACTGGCCACTGTCTGCGATGCTCTTGTTGACCATCATTCGATAACTCTTGAGCAAAGACTGTCAATATTCGCCCTACTTTCGATAGTCTACGGCTCTCATCTCGCCGTCACTGACGACATTGGTTTCTGCACCTGGTACGATGTCGGTATTTTGTGCGGCCAGAACGGCCCAACCGCAGTGCTTTCGCTGCGCGACAAACACCATGATGGCAAAACGGGCATCAAGACGTCGCCCCTGTTTATCAAGCTGTCCTTCCAGTTTCCAACGCGTATGGATGATAGCCAAATCGTCACTGACCAGCCGCACCTTGACACGCCGCGCCGCAATCTCGGTCTTGCGGAAAAACGTCTTCAGCCCATAGCGATGCGCGCGTTCGATGTCATCGCGGTTGTCCCACCAGAGGCCCACGACATTCACGAAATCCGCGTCTTCTACAAATAGGGACGCAAGAGCATGCGCGTCGCGGGCATTCCAGGCTTCGGCAAACAGCCGGGGGATATCTTCGGGCTTCTCAGGCATAGGCACGCAGAACCGCCGGGATCAAGATATCCTCTTCGTCATAGGTGTGCCGGTTCAGTATTTTGTTCAGTACCTTGGCCTGCTCAAGCGCCTTTCCGACCGTGGCTTTTGATGTGCCCTCTCCACTAAGTTTGGCAAAGACCAATTCCGACTGATCCAGCGCCTGGTCTAGGAATATGTGATCGTTTTCCAGAAGATCAATCGCTCGCGACAATTGCGGAAACCGCCCAAGGAAACCTGGCAGGACATTGGCATCCTCAAACCCGTGATGCCCATAAACATGTGCAACCAGATCAATGCCCAGACGGTTCATGCCGGTCAGCCCCATCACCTCCTGAACGCTACCTTCGGGTTCGTCCAGAACGGCCTCCAGCCCCCCGACCAGCCGGGCGCTGGCCTCGGATATTGAGGCGTGCAAGCGTTGCAGATGAGCAGGCCAGCCCAGAAACTGCGGATCATTGTCCCAAGCCGCACGATCTGCGGGAAAGATACCCTCCAAAAGCTCTGTGCTCACCTTGTCGCGTGTTGCGACATGGTATTGGGGGGCATTGTAATCATACTGTGCCACGGCTAACTCAGTCCTTGCGCTTTCATGGCGTTCTGGACGCCAGTGTCTTCCAGCATGGTCTCCATGAACCGCTTCACTGCGGGATATTCCTGCCAGGGCTTTGGCGTGTGCGCCGTCCAACGGGTCATTGCAAAGGCATATGGATCGGCGATCGTCCGTTTGCCCCCAACCACATGCGTGCCGCGTTCCAAAAGCATCTCAAGGTGGTTCATGACCCGGTCAATACGGCCGTAGGCGGCCTCGCGCACATCATTCTGTGCGGCTTCTTCAGTGCTGGCCGTAAACCGTTCCGGCACAAAGAAGGGCCAGAATGCCGGATGGAAATCCCCTGTCAGAAAGGCCAATGCCTCATCCAGTTCAAACTGGCTGATCGGGTCTTTCGCAACACCAAGATCAGCATTGGGGAACTTCGTCTCAATGTATTTCAGGATCGCATCCGCCTGGGTCATGATCCTGTGATCACCATCCTTCAGCGCAGGCACCATGCCAAGCGGGTTGATCTTCAGATAGTCGTCTGATCCCAGTTCGACGCGTTCAGCCTCATAAGATGTACCAGTCCATTCCAGTGCGATATGTGGAGCAAGGGCACAGGTTCCGGGTGCGTAATAGAGTTTCATCATCTTGCTTTCTTTCTTGCGTCAGTTCTCAATTCAGATGCGGGGTGAAGGTCAGGATCTCCACCTCGGAGCTTGGCTCACTAAAGCCGTCTTTTACCACTGGACGGTCAAACAATCCGGTCAGGCGGTTGCCAGCGATGTCTTCGAGCGTTGTATTCACTTCGAGTTGATGTGGTGCCTTGGCCCACGGCTTTGCGGCGTGAACACCCATTCCCGTTCCTGGTCACCAAGACGCAATGTACCGCGTACAGAACTCCCCTCGGCATCCTTGACCCGAATGCGGTAGGCCAGTGACAGGTGGTCTGTTGGGCCGTCCAGAACCACGCGCAGGGAGTTTTTACTGCCCGCAGCAGGAGTGATGATTTCCCAGGCGGCCAAATCAGGCGCGTCGAAATCAGCGTCAGCAACATCGAAGCTCTTGCTGTAGTCGCTGGCTATGCTGCATCCGTTGCGTGTCTCGGCACTTGCGCGAACCTGTAGAGTATAGCTCTTTCCTGCCTCCAGTGCCCGGCCCAATGTATTATGTGCCACCAAACCGGTTTTGACGCGACCCGGGTCAAACAGCACCGTCAGGCGCCTGTCATCAGGGGACCAGAGGTCGAATTTGTTTTCGATAAACGCACCGGGCACGATTTCCCCGTCCGCATCCAACAGAACGACCGAGTTCCATATCCCCTCTCGTGCCATGGACTCGGAGAAGTAGATATAAAAACGCAGCAGGTTCTCGGGCAGGATGTCCACTGTCGGATACACCTGTTCAACCTTTGCTGTCGGCGAACTGCCGTATTCACAGGCATGTGCAATCCCACTGGCCGATATGAAACCGGCCAGTGCGACGCCCGCAGATACAATCAGGCTTCGCATCTGCATCCTACCTTTGCAGATCAGGATAGCCTGCATCCGCTTTCAGCAGGTTCTGGAATGTGCGGTAGAACTCCTGCTCATCGGAATAGGCGTAATCAGGGAAGTTGTATTCGCTCACAAAGTCATTCAGGCGGAAATAAGCGCCCTTGCGGAACGACACCAGATCAACGTCGCCGGTATCGAGGTTCCGTTTCAGCGTCAGTAGATACTGCTCATCCTGATCATCGGCCTGCAACACGGCGCCCAACGGACGCGCTGTGGTTTCCACACCGGCATCCCCCCACAATACAGGTTGCGACAGGCCTTCGCTTTCCGATGCGGTCGCAAGGTCGGTCACGCGCATCAGGTCGGCGTCGCGTTCCTTGTTGATGACCAGCACATATTCTTCGGGCTGGAACTCATCATTGGGCGCGGTGAAATGCAGCACCTCAAGCGGGGTATTGCCATAGCCAAGCTCAGCGACAGTTTTAGCAATGACGTGGCTGCCATCGACCAGATCAGCCGAAGGGATCGTGACCAATGGCGTACAGGTATAGGCCGCCACAACGGTCTGCGTCCCGTTCAGGTCCACTACGCTCATCGCGCGGATCGGGGCGCGGGTTTCGGTCTGATTGTGAACCGTATGGAACATCTCGATACTGGAAGCGGCGGCGCTGCTGTCAAACGGATACGGCACCTGCCGCAGGGTCGAGGCGAACTCCCCCGTCGATAGCCCCGCCACAAACAGCGAGCCGTCGACATAATCCATATCGGTGACAGTGAAGGTCGAAGCCGGGATGTCACGCCAGAACGTCACGCTATCATCCGGGGTATCGCTCAGCGCGAAGGATGTGCTGTTCAGAGCCGCAAGGTCGAGTGGAACAATGGTCCCATCCTGATCGACCCGGATGACCATTGGGGATTTCTCAACGCCTGCGCGGATCGAAAGGGAAATGTAGGTTTCCTTCGAGACCTGGTTCACGGCAATATCGTGATAGCTGATCGCAAAGGGGTTCACCCCCAACTGCTCGACGATCTGCGCGCCGAGCCCGATGAGGTTATAGCCGCGAGATTCTGTGGCTGGAACGGCATCCGGCAGCGTATATGCGTAAATCTTTGCACCATCGGAATCTGCAACGAACAAGGTGTTGGCATCCGCAAACTCAAGAACGGTGGTGGATTGTGGGTTGTCAGATGCGGCTGCACCGGTTGCAAGCGCAAGAGAAAGCGCGCCTGTGGCGAGTGGGATAATGAAGTTCGGTTTCATGGGGCCTCCTGTCTGGTTCGGCGGGGTGCAGTGGTAGAAGGCCTTTTCTGTCATCTGGAATTTTCAGATTTCCCGGATCAGATCGGGCCGCTTCATTGACTGTCGTAACAACATGACATCTACCTACGATTGATGTTAGTAGGAACCAAATGGATACCAAGGGGAAATTCTGTGCAAATAAGCGTAGGCATCTGTTGCAAAATGTGGAGCAAGGTTTTGCCATGCTTTCTTCCAAAGCTGTGATGCGTATCATAATTGAGGTCCGGAATGGCAAATGATGCAAAGCAGAACATGACCGATCACCATTGCCCAGCCGAGGTCGCGATTGAGATCATAGGTGGCAAATGGAAATGCCAGATACTCCACACGCTGCAATCGGGAACCAAACGGTATGGCGAATTGCGCCGCGAAATGCCCGATGTTACGCAACGCGTCCTGACGCGAAAGCTTCGTGAGTTGGAAGACCATGGGGTCATCCACCGCAAAGTCTATGCGGAGGTGCCGCCAAAAACCGAATACTCTCTCACAAAAAAAGGGAAGTCTCTGGACGCCGTTCTACGTGAGCTGGAACGTTGGTCGCAGCAGTGGACAATTGAAGGAAATTAAGAGCTGGACATTCAATTTCTGTGACGTGCTTGGGTTGAAAGGCCCGCGTTCTTCCTATTTTTCAACGCTCTAAGTCGTCGAAATTTCGGCTCGAACGATTTGATTTCTATCAGCTCACAGCGGCCCGCTGAAAAAGCAGCGTTTCCCAAAGACAGGCAATGGGATACCGGCCCTCAAACAAACGGTAAAAAGAAGATGTCGGCGCAGTGCCGATCTCTGGGGATGCGGGTAGGATCCATTCTGCCAACGTGTGGATTGCCCGGTCTAATTTCACTGCATTGCGTACCAATGGCTGGTCTATCTGTCACCTCGCAGCGCTAGGAACTTCGCAGATGCAGCAATAATCATGCTGTGAGCGTGCGTGTGTCATTGAGGCGAACTTACAGGTTGGGCTCCTTCCGGACCTCAGAGGCTGCGCAGCAATCCGTGATATGGTGCCTCGTCAACGTCGGGTTGTCGTTTTGGGAGGGCATGGCGGATCGGAGGATCAGTCATGGAAACACCAAACCTACCAGCCATTCGCGCACTTCGCCCCGCATGGAACAAGGGCCGCATCGTGGGTCAGAAACGACCGCTGAAGCCAAAGCATGTCTGGGCGATCCGTGTTCGACTTGAATTGGCCGAGAACCACCGCGACCTAGCGCTGTTCAATATGGCGATCGACAGCAAGCTGCGGGGGTGCGATCTCGTGAAGATGAAAGTCGTCGATGTGATGGCATCTGGTCAAATCAAGGAACGTGCCTCGGTACTGCAAAGCAAAACGCAGAAACCTGTTCGCTTTGAGGTTTCCGAAGGTACGCGAGCTTCCGTTGAGAAATGGATGGAGGATGAGCTAATGGTCGGGTCAGAATATTTGTGGCCAGGTCGCTTCCATGAGCGACTGCACATCTCAACCCGCCAATATGCGCGGATCGTCCGCGAGTGGGTCACTTCGATCGGTCTCGAAGCGAGTGCTTACGGTACTCATTCAATGCGAAGAACAAAGGTCACCCAGATCTACAAAAAGACGGGCAACCTTCGGGCAGTGCAACTACTTCTCGGACACACAAAGATGGACAGTACAGTCCGGTACCTAGGTGTTGAACTAGAGGATGCTCTGGCCATCGCTGAAGCCATTGAAATTTAACTTCGCAGGGCCGTCTTCGTCGACGGCCCACAGCCGACATTAGATATCTCTAAGAGTTCACCCATCGGCTTTCCGAGAACTGTCGTTCGTATAAAACGCCGCAATTTCAACAAGCGGATGGCCGTGAGGCGAACAAGCCTGCCGTCGTTGAGAAGCGATGTTAAGCAAACTTGATTGCTTTGAGAGGTCCGATTAACGTTTCTGCAACCATATATTTTCGCGACTTTTAGGACATGCAGATATAGATGACACCTGATGTGCAAACCGCCCGCCGCATGGCACAAGATCACTGCGCTGCTTGGACAAACCGGGCGTCAGGCGATGTCGCGGGAAGATATGCTGAACATACATTAATGATAATGAACGGTGGCGAGCCAATGAAGAGCCGGACCGAGATTGGCGACATGGCGGCGGGATTTATGGCTGACTTCCCAGACCTCGTTCTTAACCTAGACACGGTTCTCGTCGCCGATCACCACATGGTCTATGCGTGGACTTTCGAAGGCCATCATAAAGAAACCGGTAACCACGTTCGTTTCTCGGGCTGGGAAGAATGGGACCTAGACGACAACCTGAAGGTCACCAAATCGCTCGGTTGGTATGATGGCGCGGATTATGAACGCCAAGTTGCGGGAACATGACCATATCCGGCACCAATTTACGCACTGTTCGCACAGTCATGTACGGCAAGTCAGACCTAATTTGACTCTAGTCGGTGCTCTTAATTGCCTACAGCAAGTGAGAAGGCGTCCATCGGAAAAGGCTTTTCTCATATTCGGTAATTGATTTCGAGAGCCACTGCATGAACAGCTTTGCCGCCGGTCGAACCGGGCCGGGCAAAGTGACAAGGTAGTAGCCGATCTGAGGTATTGGATCGTCGAACAGCGCCACAAGTTGTCCCGACTTCAACTCGTCAGAAACAAAAGCCGGGACCGTCGCCCCGATACCATCACCGCGACGGATGCCATCCAGCAGCATATTGCCCGGCACGCGGACAACTCTCCGGTCGGCGTCAGTCGCAACTCCGACCTTTTCTAACCACAGGTCAAACTCGACTGACGCTTGCTCCTGAAGAAGCGTGAAATCTAGCAATTCTAAGGGATTCGTGAGCACCCGGTTTCCGATTAGTTCGCGGGACGCGACGACCGTTAGACAGCCTGGCAGCAGTATCTGCGAGACAAGCCCTTGCCAGCGACCCGTTCCGTATCGGATGGCCATATCAACCCCGCCCGGCTTGAGATCGACAGCCTGGATCGTTGAATCGATCCTCAATTCGATATTGGGGAATTCGTTAATAAATGTCGACAGACGCGGCATGAGGAACGCGCTTGAAAACATCGGAGTCGCACTGACCACCAACGGTCGAACCGACTCTGCACTCGACATGCTCTCGGTCAAGGAGGCCATTTCAGCGAAGGCTTTAAGCAGGCCAGCCGACAGGAATTCGCCTTGCGATGTCAGAGAAATGCCGTGTCGGGTACGTGTGATAAGCCGAGTGCCGAGATGTTGTTCGAGCCCGCGGATTTGCTGGCTGACTGCGGAATGGGTCACGTTCAGCGCCTCTGCCGCCCGGGTCAGATTTCGAAACTCGGCAGCAGCGGCGAAGGCTCTGAGAGATGTCAAAGAGGGAAGCGCGCGCCAATCCATAAGTAAGATCATCTAACAATATATAAAAATTTACAACTATGTGATCCTCCGGTGCCGCCGCATGCTGGTGCATTAATTCATTGGCGACCACACGAGGCAAACATTATGGAAATTGCTGTTTTGGGACTGGGCAATATGGGCTCAGCACTAGCGCATTGCTTGCACAAGGCAGGCCACGATGTCAGCGTTTGGAACCGCACGTCGGCAAAGGCAGTGGTTTTTGCCGAGGCTGGAGCCACGATCTGCTCTTCACCGAATGATGCCATTGCGGTGTCTGATTTTGTCATCATCTATGTCAAGAGCCACAGAGAGACTATTGAACTGGTCAACGGGCTAAGCGTCTCGCTCGAGGGAAAGACCATCTGTGACATGAGCACGGGCGATACCTCGGATGCCGATAGACTGGTCGCTATCCTTCAGGGAAAAGGGGCTGGCTACATGCTGGGCATGATCAATGCCTACCCTTCCGGCATTGGTGGTGACGAAACCACAATCCTTACGGTGGGCAGTGCCGGAACTTGGGGCCGCTATGGCAATATCATCAGAGAATTGGGTGGAAAGTCCGCCCATGTTGGAGAGAAACCAGCGGCACTTGCCGCGCTCTTTGCCGGCCTCTTCACGGTTCGGCAGGGGTTCATGTTCGGAATGATCTACGGTGCACTTGTCTGCCAGAAAGCGGGCATCCCGATGCAGGTTTATGTCGACCAACTCCCTGCTACAATCAAATTGGTCAATGACTACCATGACCTCTTTACCAGAACTGTTCCGGTTGAGGATTACGACAGTGCGGAAGCCTCCCTGAAGGTTTACGCGATGGCGCAAGAGGACGCGTTGAAGACCTATCACTCACTTAAGGCGCCCGCTGAATTCATCCAGTTGATGCACGACCGCACCAAAACGGCTTGGGACGATGGCTACGGCGACAGACAGCTGACCGCACTGGTCCAGCATATGACGGATGCCTGATGCAAAAATGCTCCGGCCCCAAGCCGCCGTCTAGCTCTGGTACCTACCGCTGCAGATGCAGCCCGCTTAGCAGACATTCGCCGTGCGAACTGCTCTGGACCGAGGTGTAAATTGGCTGTTTGACGTGATCTTAAGGCCAATTGTCTCCCTCATGATCAGTTTTGCGACTGTATTCCCGATTTCCTCACGGATGGGGGCGGCTTCGATTATCTCTTCCTCATGCCAAGCAACATTCAGTTGCGAGGCAGAAAATGGATCAAAGAAAAGGAAAGAGAAATGGCAAATCCACGCCCTACGAACGGCCCATCAACCACAGGAAACAAATCTGGTTCTGGCCGCGGAAACAATCCGCCTAAGGGGAAATAAGTAGCCTCTAGCCAGCCGCGCGCAGCACGCACAAAGGCTTCTACAAAAGGCTCGGCCACGACAGTTACTGAAAGAAATGATTGGGATGGTGGTTGCGCCGCCATCCCCTTATCGAGGTGCAAAGTGTATTATTCAAAAGACAAGGAGTTGAACAAGGTGATTGCAAAAGAAGTGAAGTCTTGGGTGCGTTATGTCTCTGGAAAAAAACACTCAAAGCTATTCCTGGCTGGTGGTGGATTGCTGGTTTTCTCACGAACACCGAGTGATCGACGGGCGTTTCGAAACGTGAAGGCAGAGCTGTCCAGGCTGCACCGCCAACAGGCTGAGGTGTGACCATGCTCGACACTCTGCCGAAAGCTCAACTTCCAACTTCACATTCCGCACTCCTTTATGCTGTGTCGCTATTCGGCTCACCGAAATGGCAGCACGCCGAACGCCGCCGTTATGCAAATTCGGAGATGCGATTGGAGGGAGGGGCTGACCGAACGCTCGAGTTGCTTGATCTGCTAAGGCAGGCGTTGGGTCTGGAGCAATCATCAACCCTATGGGGCGATGTTGTTGAGCAAGCTTTGAGACTTGGGCTTTCTCTGGATGCGTTAGAGCTCCACACGCGGACATATTCGGTAAATCCGCAGCAGGCACTTTGGGTGCTTCTTGCGTTCGACGTTATGCCTGCCCTTGGCAGAACGTGGGGCTTCTGGTGTCAGGATGAAGCGCTTTTACCTCGCATGCCTGAAGAAGATCTTTGGTTTTTGCCCCATCAAGACACTGCGAACTCAAATCGTTTGATCCTGCCGGTCGAAGCAATTCTGAGTTGGTGGCTGAAGCAGGTGGAAGGACCTCTCGATCGGCTTTGGGGAGAGTACGATGAAGAAAGGAGACGGACCCTTGACAACTGGAAGTCAGGCCGAACGACGCCAGCGATTTCCAGGATCATGGAGTGGTTTAATGACGATCATAAGTTTTCATATAAGAGTTCAGACGAAGCTCATCTGTCGACACCGCAGCTTCGCTCGTTGTTGCTTTGGGCGCGTGCACTCGAGCAAAGTTACAAGGATCTCGTTGGATTTTTGACGCCAGGTGTTCAGCCGAACGACGCGGATCCTATGCGCAACAAGGCGCTGCAATTGATCGAGCTTTTTAGGTGGAGCCACGAGGCTACTGTCGCGACAGACCCGGCCAACCCGGCATCGGCCGATCAGGCTTTCGCTAAGGCTCTACCATTCTGGATAAAGGAAGGCCCGTTTCGTGTGATTACACCAGACGGGTCCGGAAGGCTACTGGCCACAGAGCAGGTAGCCGATTTCCTGAGTGGAATAATAAGTTCTGTACCGTGCGACGATACGCTCCCCGATGTTTTTGGAGATCTAAAGCTAAGGTCGCCGGCGATAATGACATTCAACGGAAGCTTGGTAGAACAGCGACAAAGGATTCAGGAAGCCATCGATCACTGCATTGAAATCCAGAAAAGCAATGAACCCGATCGCCAATACCGTGTCGCAGCACACTTGGTAAAGCTTCGAAAATTGCCCGGCATTGCCGAGTTTGAACCGGACCTCGCCTATCTTAGCGCCCTTAACGCAATTTCGTCAGGAAATTTTGACGGCGCGTGCAAACACGCTGAAAAGGCTCTCGAACTCTGTCTGGCACGGTCCATCGGTCCACTGAAACTGGATATCGCTAAGCTCAACTTCTCACTTGCGGTTGCTCAGGAAGCGTTCAGCCGTCGCAGTGCGGAACGCAGTTTTCGATTACTTTGCAAGTCAGTTGAGCCTGAAGTAGCTGCTCGCTGGAAGCTCGGTGAAGGCCCGATCGATTACTCTATGCGCTTAGCGGCGGCCGATCACGCGGCTTGGTTCTGGGAGAACATTGTTCGCCCTTATGAAGGGGTGGAAATCGAAGCGCCGCTTCAACAAGAATCTGACATCATTAGGTCATACGCTGGTTTGCTTCTCTCCAGTGCGTCAGAGTTGGAGGTACGCGGTTTCATCAAGCACTTTCGCGGCAAGCTTAAGCGCAAGCTAAGAGATGTGCGTGGTGACACGTTCTTCACTGTGACATCAAAGATGGTGCCGGATCTTGTGCGTGCAATGAGGCAAATGCCGACCTATTCCGGAATCCACAAAGATCCGGTCGAACTTGCTAACTCGATGGCCGAAACGCATTTGAAGCTAGTAAGCTTGCTGCCCACGGATGTTCTGAATGCGCGGGACTATTTGAAACAGACTGCGCTGATGCTGGCGGCCGAGCGAAAAGATGTAGACATGGTAAACGCCCTCATTGATCGCCATGTGGATATTGATGCGCGTGACGCACTTGGTCGGACAGCATTGCATTCAGCCGCCAAGGTCGGAGCCGATCGATGTTTTGAAGCTCTTCTTGTTGCTGGCGCGAACCCAACTCTCCAAACTTACACCGGCAAGACGCCAGCCATTTTTGCCGCCGAATTCGGTCGTGCCACGATCTTCCAGATGAGATTGGCATACACGGCATATCAAATGGGCAAAAGCGAGCTTGAGGAAGCGCACAAACTGGCGCAGGACTCTGCGGAGCATTTCAAGGCAAAGCGCAAGGCATATGCCATTCAGGGATATGAAATTGCGGGACGGAAGGGCTTTCAGAGGATTGCTGAGCTTACGTTGAAGGTTCTGGATGGGTGACCTCTTGGAATTTGGGTTGCGAGTGCGGCCCAAAGCCGACATCCAGCCGTCTACAGGGATGCTGTACCGCGGCTCAGCAATGCTGCCGTTCGCCGCATATGCACGATACCATGCCGGATCGACAGTACGTAAGTGATCAAAATGGTAGTGCCTGCAATGGTCAGTAGGGCGCCGTCTACAAGTTGCGGGTGAGATCGAGAAAGACCCGGCCGTTCGGTTTGAAACTTCGATCTCCCGCCGTAAGTATAGGCCGTTTTGCTACAACAAAACTGATGTTGTTCAAGCACTGCGATTAATTAGGCAGGTGCAACGGTGTGATGCGCTTTATCAGGTTGCCAAAGATGTAGAGCCAGATCCTGCGTCCATTTTGTTGAAAAGTTGATTTGACGCTCGTTGTGGTCTTTTGCCAACCTCCAAACAGTCAGCATTTAGGGAATCACTTGAAAATGAAATCAGGATACAGCGCGCTCGCGCTAGCTATTTTGCTCGCAGGCTCGCCGCTACTTGCTCAGCAAGCCGACACCGTTTTCCTGAGTGAAAACATCATCACGTCAAACCCCGAGTTGCCACTGGCGCAATCCGTGGCGGTTGCGGGAAACACGATCATTTGTGTACGCACTGATGACAGTTGCCGCGAGTTGGCAGGCGATGGCACCCAGATCGTGGATGCGGGCACAAATACCGTTATGGCTGGTATCATCGACACTCACTTGCACACACGCATCTTTGGGCAGACGCATTTCGTCATGCTCAACCTGTTCGGTTACAACGATGCGTCGCGTGAGGAGGTTGTCGAAGTAATCCGGGAGTACGCGGCGACGCTCGGGCCAGATGAGTGGGTGATCGGCGGCGGTTGGTCCGACGCGCATTTTCAGAATCCCACCAAGGAAGAACTGGACGAAATCGTTGGTGGACGCCCTGCATTGATCTCCGACAATACGCAACATAACGGCTGGTATTCGACGAAAGCTCTGGAATACCTCGGGATCACTGCCGATTGGGAGCCACCGAAAGGCGGCTACATGCCTTTGAATGACGCTGGCGATGAACCTTCCGGACTTTTGCAGGAGAAAGCTCACCTTTCGACAGGGTTTGTCGAACAGCACAAACTCTATTCTTTTGAGAAACAGGAGGAAGCGATTATTGGTGCCGCTCGCGTGCTCAACGCGGTCGGGGTCACCGGTGCAACGGAAGCTGCCGCCGGGTCCAAGGAGGGGGCAGATGACGTCTACGTCCGTTTGGCGCAAAAAGGAGAACTAACACTCAGGCACGAATTAGCCATGGTGTTCTGGGGCACCGGCACGCCAGAGGGCGATACCGCAATGATCGAACAATTAGAGATACGGCGGGCCGCAGTCGAGGATGCGGGCGTTGATCCCAGTATTCTCCATGCGAACACTGTGAAGTTCGCTATTGATGGAACACCGGGGCGTTTTGCCTATATGGAAGGCCCGTATCTGGACGGCACACGGCCGGATATGAACTTTCGACCAGACAACCTTGCAGAGATTTTCGACGCACTAACAGAGCGTGATTTTACCTTGATGCTGCACGTTGAAGGGAACGCGGGGATCCGCCGCTCGCTCGACGCGCTGGAATTTGCACATGAAACCGGCGAGCCCCTTCGCGACGACATCCCTCAGATTTTCACGCATGTTGACCATTTGTCTATCGACAACGCTCGTCGCATGTCTCGGCTCGGGGTTTCCGGGCAGCTTCAACTTCACTGGGCTGATCCCACCGAGGAGTACTTTCGTAATGTGACCAGTCAGAACCTGCCAAAAGAGGTGCTGGAGCGTATGTACCAGTTCAAACTCGTGACCGAGTTCATGGAGTATGGATTTGGACCTGACGCGCCGACGTCTCCTGTGTTTTCGCCGTGGGAAGGAATGGAGATCGGCATGACACGACAGGCTATGGGAACACCCGGCGGTCTTGTCATGCCCGGTGAACCATTGACCTTTGAAGAGGTTATCCATGGCTCGACCCTGGGTAGTGCACGCCTTCAGGATCGGGGCGATGTGTTGGGGAGTCTCGAGGAAGGCAAGATTGCAGACATCATCGTGCTCGACCGAGATATTCGCAGACAGGCCGAAGAGAACGTTTTTGAATTTCACAAGACTGAAGTGCTGCAAACCTATTTTGGCGGCGAACTGGTCTACGATATTGATCGCGACGGCGAACCGGACAAACTATTGACCGAGCCGGAGTGGGAAGAAGGCGACGACGAGAAACTGCGCCGAGGCGTCGCAGTTACTAGCGTGAGAGTGTCTGAGGGATGACGAGTCCGCTGTCAGCTTTTGCGATTGGCGCTCTGTTTGGTCTGATATCTCTCCCGGTTGCGGCACAAAGCATTGAGAGCGCATGGCAGCGCGCGATTGCGGGCCAGCAACCCGGTGGTATGCCGTTTGATCCGCTTGCAGCTCCGCTTGATTTGACCCGAACGCCAGTCAGTGTAGCGCCGCAAAACATGTCGACAGGTACGCGTGTGATTGGCTGGCAGGATCTGCTACCAGTGCATGTCTCCAGCGAAACGCCCTTTGCCGACATGCGACCGTTTCTGCGCGACGCCATGCGCATCCACGTCGAATGGCGCACGTCGACACCGCGCGAACGGGAAGATATGGCACTATTTGAACGCAACGAAGCTGCTCTTACACTCCTCTCAATGCATCAAGTTGACGTAGACGGCCTGATGAGAGAGCGGCGGAACATCATCGCTCAGAATGGCAAAGCAAGGCGCGCACCCAACCAGAACATTCTCGGACAATCTATACGGCTTGCCGGTTACGTTGTCCCGCTCGCCTTCGAAGAGAAAAAGGTGACAGAATTCCTGTTTGTGCCAGTTGCAGGTGCCTGCGTTCACACGCCAACACCGCCTCCAAACCAGATTGTCCATGTGGACTATCCAAAGGGTGTTGCCTTCAGCTCAATCTTCGAAGCTTTCTGGATCGAAGGAGAATTGAACGCCGAGGATACACGGCGCGACGTCGTCTTTTTTGATGGCGCTGCAAACATTGAGGCGCAATATAGCCTGAAAGCAAAGACCGTAGAGGTCTACAATTCTTGGTGAAATCAATCGTCAGCCATGATTGATGCTTGAGCCATTTGATAGAGAGAATGTCCAAACGAACTTATGGATCCGTTGCCCCTTACCGGACATTTGAGCTCGAATAGACAGAAGGGCGCAATCTGCGGACGGCCTATTGGGGCCAAGCCGCACGCAGCTATTCTCCACTTGTGAGACAAGCAACAGACGATTTATTGGCTATTCTGAAACGGCCCGAGCTCCTCTGGCCCAGGCTTTCAGGCAAAGAAGTTCTGCGGCGATCATTGCGGCTGCGTTGGAGGTCATCTCCGCATGATCAAACGGGGGGGAGACTTCGACCACATCCATGCCGACTGGATCGAGCCCCTTCATGGCCCGGATTATGGCGAGCGCTTGGTAGCTGGTAAGCCCGCCCGGGACCGGTGTGCCCGTCCCGGGAGCAGTGGACGGATCGAGGCAGTCTATGTCGAAGGTCAGGTAGGTCGGACCATCCCCAGCGGTGGACAAAATGGTTGCGGCAATCTCTTCAGCTGGAGCAGCATGTACGGCGTCTGCATGCAAGATTTTCATGCCATAGGTCTCTTCGCCCTCGAAACAGGTGCGGATGCCCACCTGAACGGTCCGTTGCGGATCTATGATGCCCTCGCGAACCGCTAGGTTGAACATACTGCCGTGATCCATGCGTCCACCCTCGTCGGGCTCGACGTCCCGATGGGCATCAAACTGGATGAGACCGATTGGGCCGTACTTCTCAGCATAGGACTTAAGTACCGGATAGGTGATGAAATGATCGCCGCCCAGAACAAGGCTGGCCGTTCCTCCCGAGATTATCTCCGATATGTGGCGCTCTATGGCCAACGGGACGTCTTGGGGCACGCCCCAGTCGAAAACGCAATCACCGTAATCGATTGCTGCAAGCGTATCGAATGGATCAAACCGCCAGGGCCAAATTGGGCCCCAGGCATGTTGAGCGCTTGCCTTGCGAATTGCCTCTGGGCCAAAGCGGGTTCCAGGACGGTTACTCACAGAAAGATCAAAGGGAACTCCGGTGATCGCTACATCCGCCCCCTCAAGATCCTTTGTGTATTTGCGGCGCATAAAACTCAGAGCGCCGGAATAACTGGGCTCAATCTGTGAACCTTTGAGTGCGCCACGGGTAAAGGCGGCATCGATGCCATAGGATTTAAGGTCTGTAGCCATGGTGTTTTGGTCAGTTTCTTGTGATAGGTTTCATGGCTTTTTCTATTCTCATTATCGGCTGGATGCTATCTGGTGATCTTGATCTTGCAGCCGATTTTCGGCGGCGCAGTGATTATCTTAGTTGCAAAATCAATCGAATGTCAGCTTTCGGCAGAGGTCCTTGCCTATTATGCGGACACAACGAAAGTCAGCTTTCCGCCCTTTCGGGCCCAAGGACCAAGGTTTCGCTGGGCGGTTCAAGGCCGACGATCGGCCTCGAACTTTGTTTTCTGGGTGCTGTCAGACGAATTCGAACCAGTCTCTATTAGGCCAGTGACGCTGTCCTTTATCCAGCACCAAGTTCGCGCCACTCGGCAAGAGCGGCGCTTCGTGTCAACTTGAAGGTGTCTCGGCTGGCTAGCGATCTTTCCTGGTTGAAGTGGTTGTAAACGGAGGAATGGACGGAGGCGAATTTCTGCAAACTTCGCATGCGCCTGAAACGTTGCATCGCGCGTTCGCGTCGTCGAAACGGCAGGTGCGAGTTCTCGACGCGGTTGTTGAGCCACCTTCCCGTCTTATGTGTTTCGAGCGCGCCCAGCTCTCTGAGCGCGGCTCTGTATGAGGCGAAGCGATCCGTGACGACGTTTTCCGCTTTACCGTGTCGCTTCATCAATTTCCTGAGGAATTTCAACGCGGCCTGCTTGTTTCGGCGTTTGGTGACGATTGCTTCCAGCACTTCGCCCTCATGATCTACAGCCCGCTAGAGGTAGTGCCTCTTGCCATTCACCTTCACGAAAACCTCGTCTACATGCCACTTCCATTTGGAGAACGCGCGCAACTGCTGAACACGCTTCCGTCTGATCTCAGCAGCAAACATTGGGCCAAACCTATTCCACCAATACCGGACAGTTTCGTGACTCACGTCGATGCCTCGCTCGTGCAACAGATCTTCGACATTCCGAAGCGAGAGCGGGAAACGGATGTACAGCATCACCGCAAGACGGATGACCTCTGGGCTGGTTTGGAAGTACTTGAAAGAGGCAGGTCTGGTCATGGGAAAAAGCTACGCAACACCCCTGCCCCGCTCAAGCAATGTTATTCTGACAATACCCTTCTAAGGACTGAAATGGGCTCGATGCGGTCATTCAGTGAAATCTGCTCAACGTCTGTTGCGCGGACTTTTCCGTTAGTTAGCCAAATCATAAAAAAGCAATAGAATGGATCAAAATCGGACGACGGCCACTTTGTTCACCGTTACAAACGCGTTTTGAGACCGATCCTTACTGAACCGGTTCGAGTACTCCGAAACAATTGAACTTAACCTAGCCAGATACAACGCAAAAAGCGGCTTTACCCAGGCGCAAATCCTAAGCGTCGCTATCAATCAACTATTACTCTGCTGGTAACCAATTTGCGTCGGGATCGTAGATTGTGATTTCACCTATGATATTGAATGTCTCCGGCCCAAAATCAGCCTCGTAGATTATGCCGTTTTCGCTAACCAGAAAGGAATGGATGCCAGTTTCCCCATATTCAGAAGGTACTGCCAGCAAGGCATGTCCCGCTATAAAATGATCACCAACAAAGTAGGAATAGGCACCTCCTGGTGCATTCGGCCCCTGACCCTGCAAGATCGTGTAATAGTACCCTAAGAATGGTTCGGCTTCATAGTCGACCTCACCGTCGCTCCACCCGTAAGCTGCGGCTCGGGCAAGTGCTGCACCAACGAAGCTGTCATCTTCTGGCCAGAAAAGCCCGTTTCGCTTTCCTGGATCGGAAATGATCGTCTGTGCGAATTCCATGACGCCATCACCGTTGTGATCCTGAAGGCGGAATGCGGCTTGAAGATCAACATAGGCCTCAAGCAATTCGATCACTTCCAATTCATTCAACCCGATTTCGCGGGCTGAGAGTTCCTCGATCCCAGCTTCCAAGTCAAAGCGCCAACCGTTTTCTGTTTGAAGAATTGGGATCGGAAAGGGCCAACTGTCTTCACCCAGAAGAAGTACAACCCCATCACTCTCTGGCTGAAAACGGTACCCTTCAGCGTACATGCTGAGCACTTCTTTCCGTCTTTCTTGATCTTCCGCTGGATCACCCGTTCCAATCAAATCTTCGGCTTCGGGTCCGAAAACTGCGAGTAGCTTAATCTGATCATTGGCCTTCAACGCATCAACAAATGCGTCCAATGCGGTTTGAGGAGTATCAAATTGCGCTCCGTCCGACAGCGCCGTGCTTGTGGTCGCAGCTATCAACAAAACTGAAAGTACCGATCTTAGCATGTTACCGTCTCCGCTTGCCCTTGGCGGCGTGCCCACGCTTGGACGCGCTTTGTGTTCTGCTGCCGGACGCATTTTTCTTCATCGCTTGCCCCTTGGACGCCGCTGGCTTGCGCTGGGTGGTTGCAGCTTTCTTCGCTTGCGGCTTCTTAGCGGTCTGCGACCTTTGTGCGACAGGTTTTTTCGCCGCATCCGGACGTTTGGTACGATCGATTACCTGCTGTTTTGCTGCAGCTTTATCCCGATCGACATTGCCGCGGTTCACCTGAGGCAGCGACTTGTTCCCATTGCTCCGGTTTGCCAGAGCACCGCCAGCAACAGCCCCTGCGCTCGCGCCGACTGCGGCCGCAGCAGCCGCACGGTCCCGGCTTATGTCTGAAACACCGGTCTCGCGGCTCAACTTAGCGCGCAGTTCATCCGTTCGACCCTCAGGACGATTAACCGGCAATTCGCCGCGACCACTTTCAGGTCTTTTGTGATCGGCAATTTTGTCTCGGGCCTCCTGTTGACGGTCAGGATCGGGTTTCCAACCGATATCCGTTCGGTCACCCAGATCTATGTCATTACCGATATTGACGTTGCCATCGACATCAATGTCGATGTCAGGGTTTCTGTAAATCGGGCCACCACCCCAGCCGCCGCAGTTTCGGCATCCCCAATAGTCATACCAATCGTCGTCATCGTCGAAAATCTCGTCGATTAGAGCCACGGCTCCAAAAGTCAGCAAGGCCGCGCCCACAACATCTCCGGTTGAGGTGCCAGTATAGACAGTCTCAGGATTATACTGCGGGACGTACACTGTTTCGGGCTGTGTCGGAGTAATAACAACAGTTTCCTCATCAGTTACCTCGACAGTTTGCTCGGGCCCTGAAACAAGAGCGCCGCTGTCAATCGCCTGATCCCGCATTACTTGAACTGCACTCATCACATCATCGGATTGGGCCAGCATGGCTGTTCCTACCGTCTCGGTCCAATCGATATGGGTGGCCATTTGACCGACGACTTCCGGGAAGGCTGTTGCCAATACAGTGACGGAAGGATCCCAGCCCATGGCTTCGATTTCCGGTTCAAGTTCGACGGGCTCACGGTCGGCGTTGTCCAGCAAATACCGCTCTGCCTTTACAATCTCTAGTGGCTGTGTTGCTGCGACAAATATCTGTATGAGTAACGTGTCGGGGTAAAGAGCCACCGGAGCGACCAATGTCTGCAACTCTGCGTCAGTTAGCAGGTCTGATGAAGTCGCCGTGTCCTCTTCCGTCTCAATGGCTTCATCAGATGCCTCTTGCGCAATGAGTGCAGTAGATGCGGCAAAACTGAGAGCAATTATTAGATATCTAAACATATTGCGATCCTTCAATTTATCCAAAGATCACCTAAGATTGCGATTCTGACAACCGGACCGCAATAGAGATGGTTTTGATCTAGTTTCGACCATCCTATGAAATCTGGGCGAGCATTCACTTTGGCCTCAAAGAGATCGTTCGCTGCACGGACTTTGCAGGCATTCGAACTTAGTCGGAATAAGTTCCGGATCAGAGTTGTGTTATGGTGCTTTCAATTAAGGAGGAAAAATTGTTTCGCTATGTTTTGCCAGCAGCTCTCATTCTGGGGAGCCCAGTCTTAGCTCAGGATGCAATAAATCCGTCAGGCCTTTCCGGTCCTTCCGGCCGACCTTATTCACCTTACGCCAAGCGCGCATATCCAACTCAAGTCTTTTTTGGTGACACCCACGTTCACACTGGTCTTTCCGGGGATGCTGGTGGAGGCGGTACGCGCCTCATGCCGCGTGACGCCTATCGATTTGCGCGTGGCGAAGAAGTTGTGTCGAATACGGGTCAACCTGTGAAATTGTCGAGACCGCTCGACTTCTTCATGATTACAGATCACTCAGATGCGATGGGTGCGATCACCGATATAATTGGGGGTGCTCCAAACATCTTGGCGGATGAACAAGGCAGGTATTTCCACGAAGAGTTCAATAAAGGCGGGGAAGCCGCCTTGGCGGCTGCGCTCGAACTTACTGCAGCTTTTGCACAAGGGCAGGTTTCACCGGCGTTAAATTATCAACCAGGAAATCCGGCGTACGCGCGTGTTTGGGACGGCATCATAGATGCCGCACAAGAGTACAATGATCCCGGCGTGTTCAGCACCTTTATCGCCTATGAATGGACATCTCTCGTTGCAGGGAACAATTTGCATCGAAATGTGATCTTTCGCGACGGCCCCGAGCTCACAAGACAGATACTGCCTTATACAACGACGCCGCCCGTCGGCTCACCTAATCCTCGTGATCTTTGGAAGTGGTTGGAGAACTATGAGGAAACCACTGGTGGGCGTGTGCTCGCTATCCCGCATAACGGAAACCTATCGAACGGTTGGATGTTCCCACTAGTGGATGACTTTGAGGAAGGGGTGCCTTTAGATCCCGCCTATGCAGAGGCGCGAAACAAATGGGAAAGGCTTTACGAACCAACACAGATAAAAGGCGACGGTGAAGCCCACCCGTTCCTGTCACCTGACGACGAATTTGCTGACTTCGAAACTTGGGATTACGGCAATCTGGATGCTTCTGTTCCTAAAGAGCTGGAAATGTTGCCCGGTGAATACGCACGATCTGGGTTGCTTCGCGGCTTAGCCTTGCAAAAGGCTTTGGGCGCAAACCCATTCAAGTTTGGCCTAGGCGGAGCGAGTGACACGCACACAGGTTTGACGGCTCCTGACAACGACAATTTCTTCGGGAAGTTCACCGGGTATGAGCCCAGCGCAGAGCGCAGCCAACATGTCAGTAAGACCTATGCTGACGGGACTGTTGCGCTGCTTTCGTCCCAATACATTACTGGCGGTTTGACAGCTGTGTGGGCGCAGGAGAATTCCCGCGAGGCAATCTGGGATGCGATGCATCGGCGCGAGACCTATGCAACTACAGGACCACGAATGCGCGTCCGAATGTTCGGAGGCTATGGCTTCAAAGAAGAAGATGCCCTGCGACGTGACTTGGCTCTGGTGGGTTATTCCAAAGGCGTGCCGATGGGTGGTGACCTCAGTCCTGGGGAAGGCGCCCCTTCCTTTTTAGTCTATGCACTTCGCGACCCCGTGGGAGCAAATCTGGATCGCATCCAAATCATAAAAGGTTGGTTGGACGCCGAAGGCCAACAGCAGGAAAAAGTCTATGACGTGGCTTGGTCTGGGGCCCGCGAACCAGATGCCGCCGGTAAGTTGCCCTCAGTCGGCACCACAGTGGACCTTTCTATCCCCTCGTGGACCAACACAATTGGGGCCTCTGAGCTGGGAACTGTGTGGCAGGACCCGGATTTTGATCCTTCGGAAAGCGCATTTTATTATGCTCGGGTTGTAGAAGTCCCGACCCCCCGATGGACCGCGTATGATGCCGTCAAATTTGGAATACAAATGCCAAGTAACGTCCCAATGACGGCACAGGAACGCGCATACACTTCACCAATTTGGTACTCGCCACAACAGTAGTACGATTTACGGTGTTCGCCTGGTTTGGGCTCGAAGCGGACATCCCCCGAAACGTAGCGAGCGACCGCAATGCGGACAAAGCTGTCGTTTGCCTCGGGCACCATCGATCGGTGAAATCGGTTTATAAACCAATAAAGAACTGGAACGGTTTTTCTTAGAACGTCACAACCGAGACCAATTTGCGTAACAGCAAAACAAATGTGGAAAAAGGTGCTGTCAGACAAATTCGAACCAGTCTCAGTTAGGCCAATAGGGCTGTCCTTTATGCCGCACCAAGTTGGCGCCACTCTGCGAGAGCGGCGGTGCGTGTCAACTTGAAAGTATTTCTGCTGGCTAGCGATCTTTCCTGGTTGAAATGGTTGTAGATGGAGGAATGGACGGAGACGAATTTCTGTAAACTTCGAATGCGTCTGAAACGTTGCATGGCTCGTTCGCGTCGTCGAAACGGCAGGTGCGAATTCTCGACGCGGTTGTTAAGCCACCTGCCCGTCTGTTGTTTTTCGGTGGCTCCCAGCTCTCTGAGCGCGGCCCGATACGATGCGAAGCGATCCGTTACAACTTTATCCGCTGTACCGTGTCGCTTCATCAATTTCTTGAGGAATTTCAATGCTGCCTGCTTGTTTCGACGTTTGGTTACGACTGTTTCGAGCACCTCGCCTTCTTGATCGACGGCGCGCCACAGATAGTGCCGCTTACCGTTCACCTTCACAAAGACCTCGTCGACGTGCCACTTCCATTTGGAGAATGCGCGCAGCTGCTGAACACGCTTCCGTCTGATCTCAGCAGCAAACATCGGGCCAAACCGGTTCCACCAATATCGGACATTTTCGTGGCTCACGTCGATGCCTCGCTCGTGCAACAGATCTTCGACATTCCGAAGCGAAAGCGGGAATCGGATGTACAGCATCACGGCCAAGCGGATGATCTCGGGACTGGTTTTAAAGTACTTGAAAGAGGCAGGTCTGGTCATGGGCAAAAGCTACGCAACCGCCCTGCCCCGCTCAAGCAATGTTCTTCTGACAAGACCTAACAATGTCCTGAATTACCATTGGCTATTCTTTACCTTTCGTGGTTTGCCTCAAAACCAAGCGCGTAGAAGTGCGCGCTTGCTGTGCCGGCGTAACTCCATCCTGCAGCCACAGCAAAACAGTGTCCGCCACTTGTTCGCCAAACTCAGAGACGCCGCAGTGTACCGTCGACAGTGCTGGCCAGCATTCCGAGGCTTCTTTGATGTCGTCGAAACCGACGATCTGAAACTCCGTGCCAATCTTAACTTGCGTTTCATGGCAGGCATTAATCATCCCAAAGGCAATAAGGTCATTAAAGCAAACTGCGGCGTCGCACTCCGGATGCTCCTTGAAAAGGCTGATCGTTGCTTCATGCCCAAATGAACGACTGGATTCCCCTGTCTTCACAATAGGCTGCAAACCATTGCGCTTCATTGCACCAATGTAGCCAGACAGTCTTTCCTGAGTGACTTCAGCGCCATCCAGGCCTCCGATGAAGGCGATGTTCCGCGCGCCTGTGTCTATCAGGTATTGCGTTGCCGCGCGCCCACCCTCTGCATAATCGGGGGCGATAAAGGGAAATCTGGCCGTTTCGCTGTTAACTTGCCGCAAGACCTGCATCAAAGGGATGCCGGCTCGCTCGACCGCGGACAAGGTGTTCGAGACATCGCCATAAGCTGGCGATAGGATCAAAGCGGAAACCCCATGCTCCAGCATCGCGCCCACCACCTGATCCTGAAGCTGGGGGTCTTCGTTTGTATTGGCCACTACGACCGCATAGCCTCGGGAACCCAGTGCCATCTGCAAGGACGTCGCAAACTCAGTGAAAAATGGGTTGGTCAGGTCGTTGATTACCAAACCAATAAGCGCCGTTCCCGTGGATCGCAGATTTGCCGCCGACCGGTTGTAGACATACCCAATTTCTTTCATGGCAGCATGAACCAGTTTGCGCGTCTCCTGCTTCACCTGCGGACTACCCTGCAACACTAGGCTTACAGTCGATTTGGAAACACCCGCCGAGTTGGCGACATCTATGATCGTGGGTCTGCGCATTCAGGCTATTGTTCAACTCCATGCAGGCTGAGAAGCGTGGTCATCCGTGCTTTAGCCAGTTCCGGGTCCGAGAGCAAACCGGCCTGATCCGCAAGTTTGAAGACCTGCGCGTAGTGGCAGATATCGCGGCTGGATTGGAACCCGCCCGGCATGATGAAATGGGACTGCGACCCGTTCAGCCACGCCAGATAGGCGATCCCGGCCTTGTAGAACCGGGTCGGAGCCTTGAATATCTCTCGGCTGAGCGGAACGGTCGGTGCGAACAACGCGGTGTAGCGATCCATGTCTCCCATCGCCAGCGCTTCTAGCGCCTGACTGGCGGCGGGGGCAATAGCGGCGAAAATACCCAGCAACGCATGCGAGAAATGCGTTCCATCCCCGGCAATTAGGTCCGCATAGTTAAAGTCATCGCCCGTGTATAAGCGCACGCCTTCCGGCAGCCGCGCGCGGAAGTCTTCTTCGTGGGTTTGATCCAGCAGAGAGATTTTGATCCCGTCCACTTTGGCCGGATTCTCATTGATCACAGACAGGACGAAATTGCTGGCGGTATCGACATTCGCACTGCCCCAATAGCCGGTCAGAGCAGGGTCAAACATGTCGCCCAGCCAATGCAGGATAACCGGTTCCGCCGCACCGTCAATCAGCGCTCGATAGACGTCATGATAGGTGTCCGGGCCCGCGTTGATGGCCGGGAACGCGCGCGAGGCCATCAGGATCAATTGACCGCCTGCCGCCTCAATCGCTTCGGCCTGATGTTCGTAAGCCGACAGGATTTCACCAGCGGTATTTAACGCGCTCAGTGGCAGGTGGTCTGTCCCCGCCCCACAGGCGACGCGGGGTGACATTGGATGCGCCTTTGCGGTCGTCATTGTCCGTTGGATCAGCTCCAACGCAGTCGCCCAATCCACACCCATCCCGCGCTGAGCAGTATCCATTGCCTCGGCCAGACCCAAACCCTGATCCCACAGCCCTTGACGAAAGCGCAGCGTCGCATCCCAATCCACCGCCGGACGCCCATTCCAGGGGTCGCGTTCCGCCAGCGGGTCCGAGACCACATGCGCCGCAGCAAACGCTGTGCGCGTCAGAGGCACTTTCGGCGCTCGTGGCCCCAACGGCGTGCCGGTCAGCGTATAGGGTTCAAGCTGCCCCTCAGGATTTGGCAAAATCAGTTTCATTTTCTCAAACCTCCAAATCCAGAACCAGAATACCGTCGATACCGCTCACAGCGTTCTCGACCAATTGTGCGCCCAGCGCTTTGTGCGTTTCGTTGTTTTGATAGTTCTCCAGCGCGGCCCAATTGTCGAAATCGATCACGAATCCATGCATGTATCCGCGTTCGATCTGCTCGGGGCTTTCACTGCGGCCTCCGGTGAACCCACTGGCCCCCGGCTGGGAACCGGCCACGGCTGCGAGACCTGCATAGATGGCCGCGATGGTCTCTTCGGTCACGTCGGGGCGGAACTTGGTCAGTACGATATGGCGGATCATGTTCAGAAACCTTGATCTTGTTTGATCATGTCGGCGGCTTTTTCGCCGATCATGATTGTGGGTGCATTGGTGTTCGAGGAATTGACCGTCGGCATGATCGACGCGTCGGCAACGCGCAGCCCTTCGATCCCATTGAACCGTAGGCGCGGATCCAAAACGGCTTCGTCATCGCTGCCCATCCGGCAGGTGCCTGCGCAGTGATGAGATGTTTTGGAGTGCACGCAGATGAAGTCGAAATAGTCCTGCTCGGTGCGCACGTTTGGCCCCGGCAAGCGTTCGGCCAAGACGTACGGCTTCAGCGCATCCTGAGCGAGGATGTTCTGCACCAGCTTCAGCCCACGAATGGACATCTCGCGATCATAAAGATCCGCCAGATAGTTGGGATCGATCAGTGGCATGACCGCAGGGTCGGAGCTTTGCAGCCTAACCGTTCCGCGCGACCTTGGTCGCAGGAAGCAGGCGTTCAGGGTGACCCCACCGTTTGGCATTGCCTCGACGCCCGCCTCGATGCCCGTGCCCAGCCCCAGATGCATCTGAATGTCGGGCGAGCGCGCCTTCGGGTCGGCGTACCAGAACCCACCCGTTTCAAACAGGCTGGATGCAACCGGTCCTTTGCGGGTGAACGCGTATTGCAGCGCGGCG
The DNA here is from genome assembly GCF_056538005.1 of Ruegeria sp. BI11. NCBI lineage: Bacteria > Pseudomonadati > Pseudomonadota > Alphaproteobacteria > Rhodobacterales > Roseobacteraceae > Ruegeria > Ruegeria sp. BI11. Next base: position 386,240 of record NZ_JBQFSM010000002.1, read on the forward strand.
AGGGCCGAGAGGTGCAGCTTGGCGAAACGGTCATAGGTGTGCGGCCCGGTCACTTCGCAGATCGAGTACAAATCCAGATGGTCTTGCAGGTTCGCGCCGACCTGAGGCTGATGACAAACCGCGTCGATGCCGAGACCGTCCAGGTGATCCGCCGGACCGATGCCCGACAATTGCAACAAACGCGGTGAACCAATCGCGCCCGAGGACAAGATGACTTCTTTCGCGGCGGTAATCTTGTCGCCGGTCATCATCTCGATGCCCGTCGCCCTACCGTTCTTCACCATGATGCGGCGGACCTGTGCGCCGGTGCGCACCGTTAGATTGGGGCGGCTGCGGTTCGGCGCAACAAACGCCATCGCGGCAGATGAGCGCCGAGCGTTGCGCTGGGTCAGTTGATAATACCCCGCGCCGTCCTGTTTGGCGCCGTTCACATCGCGTGTTTCTGGAATGCCCACCTGCCCCGCGGCCTTGATATAGGCGTCGCAGATTGGCAGAGGCGCTGCGGGCATGGACACGCCCAGCGGTCCACCCGTGCCGTGGAATTCGCCTTCGTAAGTGTCGTTGTCCTCGGACTTTTTGAAATAGGGCAGCACGTCGGCATAGCTCCACCCCTCGCAGCCCATCTGCCGCCAGTCGTCGTAATCCTGCGCCGCGCCACGAGTGTAGATCTGCGCGTTGATTGCCGACCCGCCGCCGATCACCTTGGCCTGCGTGTAGTTGAACACCTTGTTCTGCATGTGCTTTTGCGGAACCGTGGACCAGCCCCAGCTGCCGATGCCCTTGGTCATCTTTGCGAATCCGGCGGGCAGGTGAAAGAACGGGTGGCGGTCGGTGGACCCGGCCTCAAGCAACAGCACTTTGGCCGAGGGCTCTTCGGACAGGCGCGCGGCAATGACCGAACCTGCCGAGCCGCCTCCGACAACAATGAAATCAAATCCTTCAGACATTTTGATGTGCCCTGCGTTAAAGACGTGAGATCGACAGACCGCCATCCACGGGGATCGCGGCTCCGGTCGCAAAATGCATCTGTCCCTGCACCAGCGGGACAACGACGGACCCGATGTCTTTTGGTTCACCCCAGCGGGCTGCGGGGACAAGACCGCCCTCGATACGGTCGTTATATTTGTCGCGTACGCCTGCCGTCATCTCAGTGGCGATGATGCCCGGGCGCAGTTCGAAGACGCCTATGCCATGAGGGGCCATGCGCACCGCGAACAGCTGGGCCATCATCGCCGCCGCCGCTTTGGACACGCAGTACTCGGCCCGTTCAATCGACACCATCGTCGCGCTGACCGAGGTGACAAAGGTGATCGAACGATAGGTTTCTTGCGGCTGCTCCAACATGCGCCGGGCCACCTCTTGCGCCAGAAAAAACGGTCCGCGCAGGTTGATGTTCTGCACGAAATCCCAGTTCTCGGGCTTCAGATCCAGCATGTCACCACGCACCGGCGCCCCCACTCCTGCGTTGTTTATCAACGCGGTGATCGGGCCCAAATCGGCTTCGACCTGATCCAGTAGCGCCGGAACGTGATCAATATCGGACACGTCGTGCTGCACATAAATTGCACTTGGGCCAAGCTCTGCCAAAGCCGCCTTAACGACCGGTTTGTCGGGTGTCGAGCGAGAGGCTAGTGCGACCTTGTACCCCGCCGCGATCAAGGCGCGCGCAATCCCAAGGCCAATGCCCTGTTGTCCTCCAGTCACCAATGCTGTTCCGATCATGCGGAAAACTCCGTTTCAATGATGTGCCGACCTGCCCTGAACGCCAGTGCGGCTATCGTAAGGGCCGGGTTAACCGCACCAGACGTCGGAAGGACCGAAGCGTCGACGATGAACAGGTTCTTGTGGTCGTGACAGCGGCAATAGGTGTCGACGACGCTGCTAGCCGGATCATTTCCCATCCGAGCCGTGCCGCATTGGTGCGACGGCGTGCGCCGGTCAAATGGCCGTGACAGCACCACCGGAAAACCCGCTTTTTTAAGATGCGCCTTCAACCGGGCTACAAGGGCCTCATGCGCCGCCCAATTCGAGCGTTTCCAATCCAGCCTGATCCGGTCACCTTCAACCGTTACGCGGCTGTCCGGGTTGGGCAGATCTTCGGACATAGCATAGAAATCGAAGCTTCGATTGGCGATCAGCGCAGCAATTGGACCCGGCAAATGGGTTTGTGATGCAAGGATCGGCCCGGTGATCTTACCCAGCATCTGAATATTGCCCAGCGGCGCACCGCCTTCTTCGTCACCGTTGTAATAGTCGTTACACATCAGTGTCTTCTGATAAACAGCGCGGTTCCGGCGCAGCGGATGCAAGGCCAGGACTGCCGAGCAATTGTGGTTCATAAAGTTCCGCCCAACTTGATCCGAGCGATTTGCAAGACCAGTTGGGCAATTGTCCTTCGCAGATTGCAGCAACAAGACCGCCGACTGAACCGCCCCGGCCGCCAGAACGATAATCGGCGCGTCCAAGGTGCCATGCCCGTCAACGTTAACGCTGGCGATAAGCCCGTCACCGCCGGCAATAAGCTTCCGGGCGCGGGCACCAGTCAGCAATTCAACATTGTCATGTTTCAAAGCCGCGGAAAGCGCACGGGTTTCCGCATCCATTTTGCCGCCGCGCGTGTTTGGAAACGCATCCCAAGTGGTTTGTCCCGCCGCAAGCCATGCATCGATGTCCACGCCCAACGGCACCGAGGACGGTGTCAGCCCGGTGTGGGTTAACCGAACCCTCAGGTCGGCAATGTCCGCTTCATCCGGCACTGGTGGGAATGGATAGCCTCTGCTGTGCGGCGGTTCGGTGGGATCCTCGCCAATGGTCCCGTGCGCGTCGTAGAGCTCCTCGGCCCTAGTATAGTCGGGCTCCAGCTCTTCATACGACATGGGCCAGCCGGACGAATGGCCGCCCATATGCTGACGCGGCTCAAAATCCTCTTTCCGGTAACGGATCAATGCCGCTCCGTAGAACTTGGAGTTTCCGCCCACGCAATAATAGTTTCCCGGGTTGAAGGGTTTACCTGCCCCATCCAGCCATGTTTCATCGGGGCGAAAATGCCCGTCGGCAAAGATCGCCTGTGGGTCCCGATCCTGCGGCGAGGGCTGCAAACGCTCACCTCGTTCAAGGATCAGGATGCGGCAACCGGACGGCGCGAGTGCTGCAGCCAGAGTTGCCCCGCCGATACCCGACCCAATGATGATGACGTCAGCACGGGTCATGGAAGGATCCGCATCTCGCTTTCCGGATCAAAGGCAACGGCCTTTTCCATGTTCACGGCAAAGGGGAAATCCTGACCCGGCGCGACCTCGGCATCCGAGCGCATCCGGGCGATCACGTCGCGCCCACCCAGTTGCATCGACACAAACGTGTCAGACCCTGCAGGTTCCGTGACCACAATACGATTGGCCATTTGCGCAATATTCGAAGATTTCCGATCCGCGCTATCCATATCGGTGATGGTTTCCGGACGGATACCCAACAGAATTTCACGCCCATCCCATGCCGTCAGGTTATCCTGACTGAAGGGGAGTTGCGCCATCGACCCGTCGTGAATGGCGACCTCGGCATGTGGACGGCCGTTCAGAACGGTCACTTTCGCAGGCACAACGTTCATCGCGGGTGAGCCCATAAAAGTTGCCACAAAGATATTGGCTGGCGTGTCATAGATCTCTTGCGGCGTACCCAGTTGCTGCACATAGCCACCGTTCATGACCGCGATGCGGCTAGATAGGGTCATCGCCTCAATCTGATCGTGGGTCACATAGACGATGGTGGTCCCGAGGTTCTGGTGCAGTTTCTTGATCTCGGTCCGCATATCAACGCGCAGTTTGGCGTCGAGGTTGGACAGAGGCTCATCGAACAAGAACACTTCCGGTTCCCGCACCAAGGCGCGCCCCATAGCTACCCGCTGACGCTGACCACCCGAGAGCTGACCGGGCTTGCGGTCCAACAGTTGCTCGATCTGCAACAGCTTGGCTACCTCTTGCATCGCCTTTTCCCGCTCGGGCTTGGGAACACCATGCATCTCAAGCCCGAAAGTGATGTTCTGACCGACCGTCATGTTCGGGTACAAAGCATAGCTTTGGAACACCATCGCGATGTTGCGGTTCGACGGGTGAACCCCGTTCATCACCTGATCCTTGATGCGAATTTCACCGCTGGTGATATCCTCAAGCCCCGCGATCATGTTCAGAAGCGTGGACTTACCACAGCCCGAGGGGCCGACGAGCACCAGGAACTCACCTTCCTGCACTGAGATATCGACCTTGTGCAGCACCTCGACCAACCCGTAGGACTTGGTCGCGTTGTCTATGTCCAGAAAACCCATGAGGCCTTATCCTTTCACGGAACCCGCCATCAGGCCGCGGACGAAGTATCGACCGGCCACGATGTAGACGAGCAGAGTTGGCATGGCGGCCAGAATGGCGCCTGCGAAATGAACGTTGTATTCCTTCACACCGGTTGACGACTGCACGAGGTTGTTGAGTGCAACGGTCATCGGTTGGCTGTTGGCATCGGCGAAGGAGGCACCAAACAAGAAGTCATTCCAGATGTTGGTGAACTGCCAGATGATCGACACCACTGCGATCGGCCCGGAACTGGGCAGCAAGACGCGCCAGAAGATCTGGAAGAACCCGGCTCCGTCGATCTGGGCAGCCCGGATCAGTTCGGTCGGGAACACGGCATAGTAGTTGCGGAAATACAGCGTCGTGAAGCCGATCCCATAGACCACATGCACCAGCGCCAGACCCCATGTGGTACCGGCCAGACCGATGATCCCCAGCATCCGCGCCATCGGGATCAGCACGATCTGGAACGGAATGAAGCAGGCGAACAGCATCAGACCGAATAGGATGGTATCATACTTGAAGCGCCATTTGGTCAGCACATAGCCGTTCAGCGCGCCGAGAATGGTCGAGACGATCACCGCCGGAACCACCATCTTGATCGAATTCCAGAAATACGGCTTCAACCCCGTCGGATCGACACCGATCTGCGCCGAAGACCACGCCTTCAGCCACGGCTCGATCGTGAACACTTGCGGCAGGTTCATCATCCCGCCGCCGGTGATCTCTTCCAGCGGTTTGACCGAGTTCACCAGCATCACATAGAGCGGTAGCAGGTAGAACAGACCAAACAGCAGCAGCACCAGATAGATCAGTGCGCGCGTAACGCGGCCGGTGCGGATTGCGGTATCTTGAGTTGCTTGGGACATCAGCGTTTCTCCCGCAATTCGGCGTAAAGGTAGGGGATCATGATCGCCGCGATGGTCATCAGCATAATCGTGGCCGAGGCCGCACCGATGCCCATCTGGTTCCGTGTAAACGTATAGGAATACATAAAGGTCGCGGGCAGTTCGGTGGCACGACCGGGCCCACCGCCGGTTAGGGCGATTACAAGGTCAAAGGTCTTGATCGCAAGGTGGCTGAGGATCACGAAGGCCGACAGGAATGCGGGGCGCAGTTGCGGGATGATAATTCGGCGATAGAGGTTCCAGTTCGAGGCCCCATCCATCTGCGCTGCCCGCAGAATTTCGTTGTCGATCCCACGCAGGCCAGCCAGAAACATTGCCATCACGAAGCCGCTGGTCTGCCAGACCGCTGCCAGAACAACCGTGTAAATCGCATAGTCGCGGTTCTTGATCCAGTCGAACTCAAAGCTCGTCCAACCCCAGGTGTGCATCACGTTTTCCAAGCCGATGCCGGGATCCAGAAACCATTTCCACGCGGTGCCGGTGACGATGAAGCTCAGCGCCATCGGGTAAAGATAGATCGGGCGTAGCAGTCCCTCACCGCGGATTTTTTGATCGAGGAAAATCGCAAGACCCAGCCCAAGGCATGTGCAGATCACGATATACAGGCTGGCGTAGATGCCCATATTGATCAGCGATGTTTCCCAATGGCTCAGCCGCCACAGCTTGTCGTAGTTTTCCCAGCCGACCCAACCAAAGGTCGGCAGAATGCGGCTGTCAGTAAAGGACAGGTAGACCGAAAACAGAATGAAACCGTAGACAAAGACCGTCATCATCGCAATCGATGGGGACAGGACCAGTTTGGGAATCCAGTTCTGAAGGCGTGTCTTGAAATCCGCGTCGGCTGAACCAGCCATGGCGCGCCCTCCTCGTTCGAGTAGTTGTGGGTCGGAGCGATTGCGCCCTCATGGTGACAGGGCGGCCAACCCGCCGCCCCATCGGGAGGATCACGATAAGATCACTTGGCGATCGAAACTGCGTCGACCAGTTCAACGACAGCAGTCTCGCTGTCATATTCGCCGTTGAAATGGGCTGTGACGACGTCATAGACCGCGTTCTTCACAGATGCCGGTGCGGCGTGGCCATGGGCCATCGAACCGAACAGGTTGCCCGAGGAAGCAGCAGCTGCCAGATCCTTCATGCCCTGCTGACCACAGGCATCCAGATCACTTCCGTCCACATCGGTACGCGCGGGGACAGACCCCTTCACCTTGTTGAAGGCAATCTGGAAGGATGGCGAAAGGATCGCGCTGGCCAAAGCGGCCTGTTCAGCCGATACCGAACCGCCCTGATCGAACATCATGAACTGGTCGGCATTGAAGGTGACCTGATCCTGAGTGCCGGGGAAGCGGAAGCACAGGAAATCGTCACCCGGCACCTTGCCCGCATTCAGGAATTCACCTTTGGCCCAGTCACCCATCATCTGGAAACCGGCTTCACCGTTGATGACCATTGCCGTCGCCAGGTTCCAGTCGCGGCCCGAGAAATTCTCGTCCACGTTGTCGCGGATGAATGCCATGCGGTCGAACGCTTCTTTCATGGCGTCGCCACCTAGCGTTTCCTCGTCCAGGTCAATGAACGCCGCCTTGTAGCCATCTGGCCCAAGTGTCGACATCGCCACCGCATCGAATATGGTCGCATCCTGCCAGGCCTGACCACCATGCGCGATCGGAGTGACACCGGCCGCTTTCAACGCCTCAACCGCAGCGACGAATTCGTCCCAGTTGGTCGGCTGTGCAATACCGTTGGCGTCCAGCACCGCCTTGTTAGCCCAGACCCAGTTGGTCGAGTGCACGTTAACTGGTGCCGAAACCCATTTACCGTCATGTTTGGCAAAGGCTTTAAGAGCATCTGGAACGACGTCGTCCCAACCTTCCTTGGCGGCCACTTCGTTCAGATCGGCCAGTGCACCCTGATTGGCCCAGTCGATAATGTCAAAGCCCAGAGCCTGAACGGCTGTTGGTGCGTTGCCAGCGGTGACGCGCGCGCGCAGAACGGTCATCGCCTGTTCGCCACCACCGCCCGCAACTGGCATGTCGGTCCAGCCGATTCCCTGCCCGGACAGGTCGTCCTTGAGAACATTCAACGCTGCGGCCTCACCACCTGAAGTCCACCAGTGCAATACTTCGACGTCTTCAGCGTGCGCAAGGCTGGTCGTGCACAGCAGACCCGCCACAAACAGCGATTTTGTCTTCAGCAGTTTACGCATTCTTGTTTCCTCCCTTAATGCGTTCTTCTTATTCGGGACCAATCTGGTGCCCGGTCTTAATCTTGCGGAACCCATGGCGCTCGGCTGTTGCCGATGCGCATGACCACTGATTTCACTTCGAAGAATTCCTCGAACCCGTAACGTCCGATTTCCCGCCCCTGCCCGGATTGCTTGAACCCACCGAAGGCGACCTCCGGGAATCCGTCCATCCAGGTGTTGGTCCAGACCGTTCCCGTTTCTGCACGACGGGCGAACTCCAGGCAGGTATGAACGTTTTCGCTCCAGACCCCTGCTGAAAGACCGTAAGCGCTATCATTGGTTAGCGCGATTGCTTCGTCCAGTGTTTTGAAGGTCAAAACGGACAGAACCGGTCCAAATACCTCTTCGCGAGCGATGGGCATTTCTGGCGACACGTCAGAAATCACTGTCGGCTGGTAGAACTGATCGCCCAGGCCTTCGACCTCTAGCGGCTCACCACCCAGATCAACAGTGGCGCCGGACGCCTGCGCTTGTTTAACATAAGAGTCGATTTTTGAGTTGTGTTCGGGTGTTACGATAGCTCCGACTTGCGTTGTCGGGTCCAGTGGATCGCCAAATTTGACCTTGCGCGACAAGGCAACGACACGTTCACGGAAATCAATGGCGATGTCTTCGTGCACAATGATGCGACTGCTTGAATTGCAGCACTGCCCAACATTGAAATAGACGCCGAACACAACGGCATCCGCAGCTGCATCCAGATCGGCATCGGGAAAGATGACCTGCGGGTTTTTGCCTCCAAGCTCCAGCGCGACTTTCTTGAGCGTGTGCGATGCCACTGCGCTGATCGTCTTACCCACTGCGGTAGAGCCGGTAAAGCTGACCATATCCACACTTTCGTGGGTAGACATCAAACTGCCGACCGGAACGCCGTAGCCCAAAACGATGTTGCAAACGCCGGCGGGCAATCCAGCTTCGACTAGCAACTCGCCCAGCATCAAGGTCGTCGACGGCGTCATCTCGGACGGTTTCACGACGACAGAGCAGCCTGCGGCCAGTGCAAATGGCAGTTTCTGGCTAAGGATCCAGAACGGAAAGTTCCATGGCGTGATGATGGAGACGACACCGATAGGTTCCTTCAGCACGACGCCCATCATGTCAGCGCCCAGCGTGTTGTGGCTGTCGCCATGGGTACTGCGCGCCAATGACGCCGCGTAGCGCCACAGATCCGCGGCACCGCCAACCTCGCCCTTGGATTGGCTGATCGGCTTGCCGCTTTCCAGCGTTTCGATCAGGGCGATCCGGTCGACATTCTGTTCAATCAGGTCCGCGACTTTCAGCAGGACCGCCGCGCGTTCCTTGCCCGATGCGCGACTCCAGACACCGCTGTCGAACGCCTTGCGCGCCGCCTGGATCGCCGCTTCGGCCTCAACCTCGCCCCCAGTGGCCGAGCGGCTGACGATATGGCCGTGCGACGGTGAGCGGCGCTCGAACGTCTCGCCCGAGGCGCTGTCCTGCCACGTGCCATCAATAAGATGCTGACCCACAAATAGAGGCGGCAGATCGAACGGGATGGCAGGGTTGATGGTGATGTCTTTCATATCGTCAAAGGCCCGAAAATGTGGGGTTTCGTTTTTCCATGAACGCAGCAACGCCTTCTTCGCGGTCCGCTGAGGCGGCAATTGCTGCACTACCAAGGGCTTCGACCACGGCATGAGTGTCTTCCCCGACCGCTGCATGGATCATGTTTTTTGAGATTTCGGTGGCGCGGGGCGAAAGGTCGCTTAGTTCGACGGTGATCTCAAGCGCGCGCGCCAAAACGTCGTCGGTCACCTCGGTCGCATAGCACAAGGCAAGTGCACGGTCGGCACCAATACGGCGCCCGAAAAGAGCCATCTCTTTCACCGCAGCTTCGGGGATCAGCCGGGTCAACCTTTGCGTCCCGGACCAACCCGGCACGATCCCAACCCGCGCTTCAGGCAAGGCCAGCGTGGACCGCGGGGTCATCAGGCGCAAATCGCAGCAACTGGCCAACTCCAGCCCGCCGCCGAAGGCGTGACCGTTGATCGCAGCGATAGTCGGTTTGCCGATCCGTGCCAGCCGATCAAAGATTCTGTGTCCGTCTCGGACCCAGTGACGTGCAAACTCGGCGGGGCTCAGACTACCCCATGCTCCAATATCGGCTCCGCAACAGAACGCTTTTTCTCCTGCGCCAGTCAGAACAAGCGCACGAATGGACGCGTCACGCTCGACCTCTTGCAAGCGAGCCTCCAACGCGTCCAGCATGTCCACGGTCAGAGCATTGAGCTTGGACACGTTGTCCAAAGTGAGGACGGCGGTTGCACCCTCGATATGAAACCCAAGCTTGCTCACAGGGTCATCCCCATCGGGCCGACTGCGAACAGTGACTTGGACATCTGAGCCGCATTTTCCGCGACTTTGACGCGACCGCCCGATGCTTCGACAATGTCGCGCTGCGCCTCAATGCCAGGCATGATTTCCGTCGCAACCAGCCCCTGATCCGTCAGGCGAATAACACAACGCTCGGTTACATAGAGCACATCCTGACCGGTTTCCCGGGCACGGCGGCCCGAGAATGTGACATGTTCGACCTGATCCACCATCTTGGTGAATTTTCCGGGGGCATTCACACGGATACCATCATCCGACAGATCAATCTTGGCGCCAGCTTCGAACCAGCCCGAGAACACGATCTTTTTGGCCCGCGCGGTGATATCGACAAAACCGCCGCACCCTGCAGTCAGGTAGGGCTTCTTCCCAAGTTTGGAGACGTTCACATTGCCGTTGACATCAACCTCGAGGAACGAGAGGAACGACATGTCGAAGCCGCCGCCCTGAAAATATATGAACTGCTGTGGGGACGGCACGAAAGCATGTGCGTTGGATGCGCAGCCAAAAGCAAAGCCGGTTAGTGGGACACCACCGACGGCCCCTTGCTCGATCGCCCATGTTACAGCCTGAGGATGCCCCTCTTCCAACAAAACACGCGGGACCATTGCGCTGATGCCAAAGCCCAAGTTGGCGCTCATGCCACTGCGCAATTCTTGGGCGGCACGACGGGCGATGACCTTTTCGACGCCATGCTCGGCCAGCGAAAAGCTGTCCCAAGGGCGCATGATCTGGCCAGAGATCGCAGGATCATAGGATGTCTCGGTCGTCTGCATCTGCTCTGGGTCTTCAACGATCAGATCGATCAGATGCCCTGGCACGCGTACATCATGCGGACGCAGGCTGCCAGCTGAAGTCACACGCTGAACCTGCGCGATCACGATCCCACCGTGGTTGCGTACGCAGATCGCTTGCTCTAGCCCGCCCAGATAGGCGCCTTCATGTTCATAGGTCAGGTTGCCGAATTCATCCGCCGTGGTTGCGCGCAAAACACAGACGTTCGGGTTGATGTTCGGGAAGTGCAGCCAGGTCTGACCGTCGAACTCTCTCCGGTTCACGATAGGCGCTGCCGCGCCACGCGCATTCATCGCGCACCCTTCGCGGACAGAGTCCACGAAGGTCTCAAGCCCGACTTGCGTCAGAACACCGGGCCGATGCGCTGCGGCCTCGCGATGCATGTCGAACAGAATTCCTGACGGCACGTTATATGCGGCGACCCGATCCTCGACGATCATTTTCCAGATTTCCGGCATCTCAAGGCTGGAAGGGCCCGACGGGTACGATCCGGCAAGAACGCGGCTTAGCAATCCATCTTGCGCCAGATAATCCATGCCCTTCACGCCATACATATCCCCGGCGGCGATAGGGTGCAGCGTTGTTATGTTGCGCGGATGCCCCTCCGTGCGAAACCGCTCTCCTAGCGCCTTCAGCAAAAGGTCAGGGCACCCCAGTGCCGAGGACGATGAAACGGTTACCACCGCATTGTCAGGAATGCGAGAAACGGCCTCGGAAACGGAAACAAGCTTGGTCATCAGAAGCCACCATAGTCTACGTTGATGCGCCTACCTGACGCTGCGGCCTCACGAACGCTCAGCGCGACGGACAGCGATTTCACTCCGTCAGGTCCGTCCGCGGCTGGACGGCCTTGACCCGCTACTGCGGCGACAAATTCGGAGACGCCCTGAATGTAGAGCGAATGATCCGAAAACGGGATTTCTTCGCTTCCGGCTTCAGTCACCAGTTTTATTACCCCAACCGGGCGCTGCGTCATGACGCCATCCGCAAAAATCGAGCCCTTGGTCCCGTGCACTTGTAGGCCCGAACCGGCAAAGGGGTGCGTAAAGCTTTCGTGCGTCATGACCATCGCCCCCGATGGCATCGTCCAGACGGACATGCACGAGTCTTCGACCCCCTGCCCCATCCCAGAGCTGGCCATTTGCGCAACGACAGAAACCGGGTCCTCATTAAGCAGGAACCGCGTGACATCCGCATCATGAACGACGATGTCGGGGATCACGCCGCCGCCAGCATCTGCTGAGTTGATGCGCCACCCCTGTAGGTTCCCCGGCAAATGTACCGCGTGATGTATACGCAGCGAAAGAACGTCACCGACGCGCCCGTCTGCAATGAGGTCACGAATGGCTCGATGGCTGCCAGAGCATCGCAGGTGGTGATTTGTACCAAATGCCACGCCAGCTACTTCGGCTGCGCGCACCATTTCGACAGCTTCCACCTGTGTCATCCCAAGCGGCTTTTCACATAGAACATGCTTACCAGCGGAAATGGCTGCCATTGCCTGACCGTGGTGCTTCTCATTGGTCGAGGAAACATACACAGTGTGAACGTTCTCGTCAGAAAGCGCAGCGTCCAAGTCCGTCGTTGCGTTGGGAATTCCGTGTTCCTTGGCCCAGGTCTGAACCCGATCTGGAGAATTACTGACAACCCAGGTCACGTTGTTGCCTGCCTGCCGGCGCACCGCGTCCAACATGTATTGCGAAGCTATTGTGCTCGCTCCGACAAATGCCCAATTCATCCACTCACCCCATAATTGGAACGTTCCAATAATCAATAGTGGAACGTTCCAATTATGACAAGAGAAAATTCGATAGGCACTCTATGTATAATAAATTAAACAGAAAATTAGATACAGATCGCCCTTTTTCAAAAGGGCGCCAGGAATCGAGGGGGTGTCATTGCGTCGTCGCGCCAAAACTGAGTCGCAGAGGGCAGCCTTGTGCCACTTGCCTCACTGCGTCAAGGCAACCCCTTCCACCGTCACCCGGTGCATCAGGCGTCGAAATCCGTGGTAGTCGTTGATAGCTTTGTGCCACGTTGCTCGATTGTCCCAAATGGCGACGTCCCCTGCCTGCCAACGGAGGCGGCACTGGAATTCAGGCTGCTTGCAATGATCATAAAGCATCCCAAGCACCGCCGCAGACTCACCGGCGCTCAAACCCTTGATTTCGGTGGTGAACACAGGATTGACGAACAGTCCACGCCTGCCGCTCAGCGGATGCGTGATGACAACGGGATGCAATGCGTCTTGCGTGGCGGCTTCTGCATTACCCAAACGACCGCTTTTTGCGGCTTCTGAATCCATGATGCTGGCGCCAAAGACATGGCGAGAGGAATGCACCGCCCATAGACCATCCAGAAAACCACGCATCGTGGGCGACAAAGCCTCGTAGGCAGCAGCCATTGACACAAACAGCGTGTCGCCGCCGTGCGGCGGGACTTCCAAGGCGTGCAGAATTGAGCCCATGGCCGGTTCCTGATCATAGGAGTGGTCGGTGTGCCAGCCCTCTCCCACAGCTTCTTTCTGATCTTTTTCTTTCAAAACCGTGGCGATCTCGGGATAGCCGTCGACAGGTTTGAAAAAGCGGTTCACGTTGATCGGGCCGAACCTTCGCGCAAAGGACAGATGCTCTTGCGGGCTAACGCTTTGGCCCCTCAGAACGATTACGGAATACTCTGCAAAGGCCGTATTTATCGCATCAAATTGATCTTCGCGCCGGATGTCCGCCCCGACGATTTCCGCGCCCAATCCACCGGTGAGAGGTTTTATCTCCATGCGCCTTCCTCCCTGCTTTGCTCAGCCTAAAGAACGAGGAATATCACTTCAACGCAAGCGGCGCGGCTTCATACAATTCCAATGGAAGATCGTCCGGATCTCTGAAAAACGCAAACCGACGTCCGGTGTATTCATCGACACGGATGTCTTCGACGGGAACACCCTTCTGTTCCAGACGGACTTTCAGCGCCTCGATATCATCTACAACAAACGCAAGATGCCGCAGACCTCGTGCTTCGGGGCGAGACGTGCGTTTGGGCGGGTTGGGAAAAGAAAACAACTCGATCTGAGACCCATCAGGCAACGCCAAATCCAGCTTCCAGGATTGCCGCTCTGCCCTGAAGTTTTCCGCAATTATCTGCAATCCTAGCGTTTCTGAATAAAACGCCTTGGACCGTTCATAGTCCGAACAGATGACTGCAGCATGATGGATTGATTTCAGACTGCCCAAAGACTCGGTCCCTTTTTTAAATCAAGTGGTTCGGTCCAGCTCTTGAGGCAATTCTTCGCTCCACTTTCGAAGTTCATCAAGAAAACAAAGAGCAGTCTGACCAAACTCGGTCACCGAGTATTGCACGGAAACAGGAGACGTATCCATAACCTGCCGGCGCACCAGGCCCTGCTCCTCAAGCTGACGCAACCGCTCGGTGATCATCTTCTTGCTGGCCCCACCGATCATACGGGACAGGTCGTTGAAGCGCACAGGGCCATCCTTGAGGTGCCACAAGATTGATCCGGTCCATTTTCCGCCAATGATCCGCATACCGCGTTCGATTGCGCACGGCTCCAGACAGGCCTCGGAAACCTGTCGACGCCCTTTCGCATCCTCGTCAATCCGCGCTCGCATCTCCGTCCTTTCGATCAGAAAACTAGGTTACTAAATGTATACTGGTTGATTTCCTATACCTGCACAATCAAATGCTCTGTGAACCCACCCAGTGCCAAGGGTTCTGAAATTGCACATATAGGATACGGACATGAGCAAAATCCTGATCGTGAACGGCACCCAGCCCTACGAATTCGCCCCCGGACAGTTGAACGCCAGCCTGACCGAACACGCGCGTAACACGTTGACTGCAATGGGCCACGAAGTACGCGTGACAACCGTTGCCGAGGGCTATGACGCCAATGCTGAGGTTGAGGCGCACCTTTGGGCCGACGCAATCATCATGCAGTTTCCGGTGAACTGGATGGGAGTTCCGTGGGTTTTCAAGAAATACATGGATGAAGTTTACACCGCTGGAATGGATGGACGGCTAAGTACTGGTGACGGCCGGACGGCAGATGCGCCAAAGGCCAATTATGGGATGGGAGGCGCGCTGAGCGACAAGACGTATATGCTTTCGGTGACGTTCAACGCGCCAAAAGAGGCGTTCGACGACGTAACCGAACCGTTCTTTGCCGGTGACAGCGTTGATGACCTTTTGCGCCCGATACACCTGACTGCAAAGTTCCTCAACTTGAAGCCATTGCCGACGTTTGCAGCATTCGATGTAATGAAGAACCCGGATATCGAAACTGATTTCGTCCGATTTAAGTTACACCTCAAGACAGCATTTACAGAGGTTGAACATGTCCCAGCCTGATATCCATCTTTACACCGCGGGTACGATGAACGGGTACAAGCCGGTCATCTTCCTGGAAGAGGCAGGTGTCCCCTATGACCTGACTCACATCAACTTTTCCAAACAGGAACAAAAATCGCCGGATTATCTGGCGCTGAACCCAAACGGAAAAATCCCAACTATCGAAGACCGCTCGGATGGGCGAGCGATCTTCGAGTCCGGTGCGATCCTGTGGCACCTGGCCGAGAAATACGGAAAATTCCTGCCATCGGACCCGGTCAAAGGGTCCGAGGTCATGCAGTGGATGTTCTTTCAGGTCGGCCATATCGGTCCAATGATGGGACAGGCGATGTACTTCCAGCACATCGCCGCGCCCAATGGCCATGAAGAGCCCTTCTCAATCCGCCGCTACGTAGACGAAAGCCGCCGCTTGATGGAGGTGATGAACACGCGCCTGAACGGGCGTGAATGGATCGCCGCGGACGAATACACCATTGCTGACATGATGCTGTACCCGTGGGCACGCGCTTATGTCTGGGCGCGGGTGGGAGTGTCGGACTTGCCACATCTAAATGCCTGGTTCGACCGCCTCGATGCCCGGCCCGCCGTGCAGCGGGCGCTGACCATTCCCACGGCCAATCCGCAGTTCTGGGATGCCGATGCGGATGCCAGCGCTTTTACCAAGGAAAACGCGGCGCGGTTTTCCAGTGATGTGAAAGGAACCTGAACCGTGGAAGATACTCTGACCATTCGCGTCGATATCGTGTCAGACGTTGTTTGCCCGTGGTGTGTGATTGGCTACCACCAGCTGGCCAAGGCCGCGCGACGCCCATACCGAACTGGATATCCATTGGCATCCCTTCGAGTTGAACCCGCAGATGGCCGAGGATGGCGAGAACCTGCGCGAACACCTGGCGTCAAAATACGGGACCACATTGGAAGGATCGATCAAGGCGCGTGCCCGCCTCACCGAGATGGGCGCGGCACTTGGGTTCACGTTCAATTACGCTGATGACATGCGGATGTATAACACCTTCCGCGCGCATCAGTTGATCGACTGGGCCACAGAGCAGGGCAGAGGCCACGAGATGAAGCAGACCCTTTTCTCGTCCTTCTTTACGCATCGCGAGGACATCTCGGACATACAGGTTCTCGCCGACGCAGCCGCAGGCATCGGGCTGAAGCGCGCGGATGCACTTGCCAAATTGCAAAGCGGAGAACGTGCGGCAAGCGTCCGCCAGAAAGAGCAATTCTGGATTGGCCAAGGCATTCAGGGCTTGCCCGCAATGGTGTTAGACCAACGTCACCTTGCAACCGGCGCGCAAGGTGAAGAAAACTACGCCCGCATCCTGCGGCATCTGCGAGGTAACAGGGCCGCGTAACGCCAGTGAGTACCGGCCCCGAGCGGCGTGGTTACCGCAAGATTAACTGGGTGTCGTCCGGCCTGCCCTCGCTTAACAACCGTTACAGGGGTTGCAAGGTCATGATCTCCGCGACAACCTTCGTCTTTGAAAAGCAACTCAATCAGAGTGGCCGCAGGCCGGCCACTACAGCCTGTCAACTTTCAAGAGTTCCCAATTTATGGCACTGCATGACCACCCCATGTGGCGAAAGCCGCAACACCATCAAGACCTCGACCACGCGCATGACCATGTCCACTGGGCCGAGCTGTTCTATGACCTGATCCATGTCGTGACGATATTCCTGCTGGGCAACTATCTGTCACATCACCTTGATCTGCATGGTTTTCTTGTGTTCGCCGGCGTCTTCATCACGCTTTGGTACGCATGGGGTGAGCTCAGCATTTTCAATTCGATTTACGTCAGTACCGATTTCTGGCACCGCCTCATCATGTCGGTGATGATCTGTACGGTTATGTTCATGGCCGCTGCGATCCCGGCCATCGACGGTAAAGGTTGGGTCTTCTTTGCGTTAGGATTTGCCGCGAACAGAGCCATGATCGCCGCGCTGTACTATCGCGCCAGGCGTGTCAATTCCTCGGGCGAGTCTATGTCAGCGGCGCAGATCCGCAACTTCTCGGTCTTTGCGGTGATCTTCGCCATCACAGCGTTTCTGCCAACACCGCTTGCTTATTGGGTGTTTGCCGCCGCGATGGTGGCCACACAGGCAATGTACATGATCCCCGGCGTCACTGTCTTGCAGTTTGAGCGGTTCGTCCCCCGCCTTGGCCATATGGCCGAACGGTTTGCGCTGCTGACACTGATCGTATTGGGCGAAGGGTTTTTCAAACTGGTCGTCACCCTGTCCGAGAAAGGCATCTACAAAGTTTCGCCCGACGTACTGGTCAATTTTGTCATCGGTGGTGTGTCGATGTTCGTCATGTGCTGGATCTATTTCGACTTTGTCGGAAATGCCAAACCAAAGGACAAAAAGGTGTCGACATTGGTCATCTGGTGGCTTGCGCACCTGATCTTGATGTTGTGCGGAGTCATGGTCGGAGTGGCCCTTGCTGCAGAGGTAAAGGTCGGGTTTTGGGAGCCATACCCAACCGAATATGCCGCCATTGGTTGTTTCGGCCTTGCTGGCTACATTGCCATGCTTTGGGTGCTTCAGAACGTCATTGAACACCGTCTTGCCTCGGATTTCGGACGTTGGGACGTACGGGTGTTTGGGATCGTTCTGGCAATTGCCTGTTTCTATGTCGTCCCACATGTCCCCTCGTTGGTCGGCAATCTGATCTGGGGCACAGCCTTGCTATCGCAGATCGCGTTTCCCTTGATGCGCGCCTGGACAAAGTTTCGACATGAGTGAAGCTGTGACGGGTTCGAGCAGTCTTAGAAGACGAGTTTATTGGTGGCTGGAACGCCCGGACCGGGCTGCCACCGGCCCCTGGTTGCTGGAACTGGCGCTGATCGCCCTGATAACGCTGAACGTTGCCGCTGTCATCCTTGAGACGGTCGAATCTATCTATGACCGCTGGGGGCTGACGCTTAATGTTTTTGAGGGCCTGTCTCTGTTCGTATTCGTTGTCGAATACGCGGGCAGACTCTGGGTTGCGACGGAAAACCCAAATTACAGAACGCGAGCTTCCTGGGCCGTTTCTCCGATTGCTATCATCGACTTACTGGCGATATTGCCAGCGCTGCTTTACCTGTTTTTCCCGGTTGACCTGCGTCTGCTGCGAACCTTCCGTATGTTGCGGCTACTCAAACTCACGCGGTATTCGCCCGCACTGGGCATGTTGCTAGCCGTGTTCGAAGAAGAGGCCGGCGCCTTTTTTGCAGGCTTCTTCATCCTGATGGTGATGCTGATCTTTGCCGCCAGCGGTGCCTGGCTGGCAGAACACGAAGCGCAGCCAGAAGCATTTGGCTCGATCCCCGCTGCGATGTGGTGGGCTATGGCGACGTGACACCCGTTACAGTCGCCGGCAAGATTTTCGGCGCTGCGATCACGGTAATCGGCATTGGCATGGCTGCATTGCCTGCAGGGATCATCGCCAGCGGCCTTAACGATCAGTTGCACCGTCGGCGTGCCAGCCTGGAACGCGAGTTTCGAAAGGCCTTGGAAGATGGCGATATCTGCGAGGCGGACGAGGCAGACATTGAAGCAGTTCGCAAGCATTTGGGCCTGTCTCGCCGCTCTGCCGACCATATCCGAGAACGTGTGCATGCCGAAACGGTGTCAGAAGCGGATCGCTGTCCCACTTGTGGTCAATCCACCCACCCAAAAAAGGACACCTGAGCGTTTGTTTATGCGCGAAGGTTAGGAAAGGCACCTGTCCGACTCAAGACGACTTCTTCTAACAAAGCCCTCTAGAAAGCAGTTCGCGCACGCGACCTTCACCCCCAAGGGCCAGTCCTGGATGGTGGTTTTCTGTTGCGAGCCTTTCTGCTTGCGTCGACTGTATTAGTCTGCTGGGCGAGCGTTCTCAACGCAGCTATCCGGTTTGCCGTCGACGGGTGAGTTGAAAACAGCTTGTCACGTGTGTGCGCATGCAATGGATTGATAATAAACATATGTGCGGTCGACGGGTTGCGTTCTGCAGCATCGTTGTCGATGCGTGAAGCTCCTTGCTGAATACGTTCGAGGGCAGACGCCAATGCCAGAGGCTGACCGCAAATCTCGGCACCGACGCGATCGGCCGCGTATTCTCTTGTCCGACTAATAGCCATTTGGACCAAACCCGCCGCCAATGGCGCCAATATCATCAGCGCAATGGTCCCCACTAATCCAACAGCGCTATCCCGTCTTCCACCAAAGAACAGTGCGAAGTTTGCCAGCATCGTAATTGCGCCCGCGAATGTGGCAGTTACGGTCATAATCGCAGTGTCATGGTTCTTAATATGTGCGAGTTCGTGCGCGACAACGCCCGCCAGTTCGTCCCTTTTGAGGGTTTGAAGCAACCCCGTAGTGACGGCAACGGCAGCGTTATTGGGATTGCGGCCTGTCGCAAATGCATTGGGCTGGGGTGTTTCAATCAAATACACAGCGGGCTTTGGCATGCCCGCGTTATTTGCAAGATCCCCGACCATTTGCGACAGTCCCATATGGTCACCAGATGAAACTGGCCTTGCGTTGTGCATGCGAAGGACCATTTTGTCTGAGTTCCACCAGGTAAACAGGTTCATGCCTGCTGCCAACACCAAGGCGAACAGCATGCCTCCTGTACCTGCCAGCAGGTACCCCAGCCCCATGAACAAGGCCGTCATTGCGGCCATCAATATTGCAGTCTTCGCATAACCCATTCGAAACAGACCTCTACACGGCTCATGCATGATGTGTGATCAATACGCTCATGTTGCAATGATTGTCGCCCGAATCTGCGGCAATGCGGACTATCACGCTGAGCAAATGATGATTTGCTTTCGAACTGACTTATAAAAAATTCATTTAAGTTCAGTTACTTAATTCTGCATCACCGCTAAAGAACGTTTTCCAAAGTGTGAACAATTGTACTTTCAAGAAGTTGAGTTTCTGACAGTATGGACCTGTGTGTTTAAACGAGTGATGTTGGTTAGAAGATGTATTTTGCCAAGTTCGAAGAACCGTTTTGCGCGGTCGATGACATCCGCAAAGATGAGTTTGCCCGGAAATATCCGTTGCTGGACAATAGATCTGTTCATGCGCAGTGGAAGAAAGGTTCCTGGCAAATCACGCGGATAGGTGAGATCTGGAAGAGGACCGGGAAGGTTTTCTCTGTTCCATATGAAGGCATCGACGGATACCCATCTTTCCAGTTCGCAGTAGACGGAACTCCGCTTCCTTTGATGGAAACTGTGTTAAAGGCGCTGCCAGCTGATATGACGCCTTGGCAACGTGCCTTTTGGATGATCTCTCCTAAGGCGGAACTTGGAGGAAGCAATCCCGCGAACTCCATTCAATCTGGGGATACCCGTGTGGTCGACGTGGCACGTAAATTCGGCGTCGATTTCCACAATTAGACAGATACCGACCGAAGAAACTCGACAGGGTGCTGTCAGACGAATTCGAACCAGTCTCAGCTAGGCCAGTAGAGCTGCCCTTTAAGCCGCACCAAGTTCGCGCCACTCGGCGAGAGAGGCGGAGCGTGTCCGCTTGAAGGTGGCTCTACTGGCGAGCGATCTTTCCTGGTTGAAGTGGTTGTAGACGGAGGAATGGACGGAGGCGAATTTCTGTAAACTTCGCATGCGTTTGAAACGTTGCATGGCGCGTTCGCGTCGTCGAAACGGCAGGTGCGAGTTCTCGACTCGGTTATTAAGCCACCTGCCCGTTCTTTGTTTTTTTAGCGCGCCCATTTGTCCGAGCGCAGCCTTGTAGGATGCAAAGCGGTCGGTAACGATCTCTTTGGCGCAACCATGCCGCTTCATCAATTTCTTGAGGAATTTCATTGCTGCAGCTTTGTTTCGACGTTTGGTGACAACGGCTTCCAGGGTGCTGTCAGACGAATTCGAACCAGTCTCAGTTTGCCGCCAAATCCGCGAACTTATCCGGAACAAAGTTGACGCCACTCGGCGAGAGCGGCGGTGCGTGTCAACTTGAAGGTATCTCTGCTGGCGAGCGATCTTTCCTGGTTGAAGTGGTTGTAGACGGAGGAGTGGACGGAGACGAACTTCTGCAAACTTCGCATGCGCCTGAAACGCTGCATTGCACGTTCGCGTCGTCGGAACGGGAGGTGTGAGTTCTCGACGCGGTTGCTGATCCAACGGCCCGTTTGTTGTTTTTCGAGAGCACCCAAATCTCTGAGCGCCGCCTTGTACGATGCGAAACGGTCTGTGACGATCTCTTCGGCGCAACCGAGCCGCTTCACCAATTTCCTGAGGAATTTCAGTGCTGCAGCCTTGTTTCGGCGTTTGGTGACAACGGCTTCCAGCACTTCGCCCTCATGATCTACAGCCCGCTAGAGGTAGTGCCTCTTGCCATTCACCTTCACGAAAACCTCGTCTACATGCCACTTCCATTTGGAGAACGCGCGCAACTGCTGAACACGCTTCCGTCTGATCTCAGCAGCAAACATTGGGCCAAACCTATTCCACCAATACCGGACAGTTTCGTGACTCACGTCGATGCCTCGCTCGTGCAACAGATCTTCGACATTCCGAAGCGAGAGCGGGAAACGGATGTACAGCATCACCGCAAGACGGATGACCTCTGGGCTGGTTTGGAAGTACTTGAAAGAGGCAGGTCTGGTCATGGGAAAAAGCTACGCAACACCCCTGCCCCGCTCAAGCAATGTTATTCTGACAATACCAAATTGCAGGTTATCAGGGAAATCCACCCCAAAGCGACCCCGCCAAAATGCGGCACTGAGACTTGGGCCTGAATTGCACTCCGAGTGTACGGTCTGCTCATTCTCTGATTGAAAGCGCATGCGCCAACTCGCGGGAAATACGGCACAATTCTGGATCAGAAAACACAACTGAAGTGAGACGGGTATGGGTGGCGGGGAGACAGGGATTCGAACCCTGGGGACGCTCTCACGCCCAACGGTTTTCAAGACCGCCGCATTCGACCACTCTGCCACCTCCCCGCGTAGGGCCGGGTCTAAGGCCAACTGAAATCGGTGGCAAGAGCAAATAGGGAAATCTTGCCTAAGCATGCGCAGCGGTCTTTCCATAGCACCCTGCCCGCGTTATGATTCACGCGAGGACCGTAATAGACCGGCGATAAGAGAACCGGCAGTTGGCGGGGTTCAGGAAACGAGACCCCTTCAGGCAAGGGATGACAAAATGAAGCGAGCGACTGAGACACGCGTAATACCGCGATCGTGGGCGGTGCTGGCCGTGACTTTGGCAGTTCTGGCAGCATGTGACGAGACACTGTCGACCGAAGAGGCGTTGCAAGACGCCTCAAGTAACGACACTCAATCCAGCGGCACAATCGAAATTTTCCCGGGTCACGCAGACAAATCACGTGAAACGGTCGAGGCACCGGACGCATTCAACGTATCCGAGGCGGCGTTGTGGGATGGTCGTCCGTCATTGGGTGGTATCTGGGTCGCCCACCCGGATGTGACCCAACCCGAACGCGTGGTCATCAAGAACCCGAATAACAACAAATCCGTAAACGGTGCCCTGTTTCGGCGGGAACGCAACCTGCCCGGTCCGGCATTACAACTGTCATCTGCGGCAGCAGCTGAGCTGGGTATCCTAGCAGGTGCGCCGACCAAAGTTCAGGTGACCGCCCTGCGGCGCAAACCAGTTAAAAAAGAAGAGCCTAAACCCGAAGAAGCCTCGGTAACTGAAACAGCTGACAACCAGCCGGTCGCCGACGAGGCGAAATCAGAAGATGTCGCAGTAAATACGGCTGCAACTGACGAACAGCCTACCAAGCGCAAATGGTGGCAAAAGAAGGAAACCGTTGCCACAGCAGGCGCAGCCGGAGTCGCCGCGGCGGCAACCAGCGACACCACAGTTGAGGCAACTGCTGAAGTGGCGGACGACGTGGTGGAAACTGCGGCTGACACCGCAGTTGAATCGGATTCAGCTGAAACCGAAAAGCCCGTCAAACGCAAATGGTGGCAAAAGAAAGAAACGGTCGCCGCCACAGGTGCAGCCGGGGCCGCCGTCGCAGCAACAGACGACTCCGCTGCCGAAACAACCTCTGAGGCAGTTGACAACGTCGTTGAAACCGCAGCTCAGGCTACCCCGTCTCTGTCTGATCCCGAAGTTACAGCACCCGAGGAAAAACCAGCCAAAAGAAAATGGTGGCAAAAGAAAGATTCCAACGAGATCACCGAAACGCCACTTGATCCCGTTGCAGGCGCTGCCGCCGCTATTGAAGCAGCCGATCCCACTCCGGTCAGCGCCCCCGCCACGACGACCCAGAGCCAGACATCGCGGTCTCTGGCCAAACCGTTTGTTCAGGTCGGAACGTTCAACGTCGAAGCAAATGCCAAAAGCGCGGCCCAGAAGATCGAGCGGAACGGAATGCTCGCCAATATTCGCGAACTGAAAACCGACGACAAAACCGTTTGGCGTGTTCTGGTCGGCCCGGCGACAACCCGCTCGGAACGCAATGCATTGCAAAGCGACGTCAAGGACCTTGGCTTTTCCGACGCGTTCTCTGTCAAGAATTGAAACAAAGGAGGCCTCACATGCTGTCCTCACTGCGATCAACCGTTTTGACCCTTGGGCTGGCTATGTTTGCCCTGCCCGCCCACGCCTTTGACACAACAGCCCGTGCGGCCTACGTGGTAGACCAAACCACAGGTACCGTTCTACTGTCCAAAGAGGCCGACCAGCCCCTACCGCCTGCGTCGATGTCAAAGCTCATGACGCTTTACGTCGCGTTCGAGGCGCTGCGCGATGGCCGCCTGACACTGGATGAAACACTTCCGGTTTCGGAACACGCCATGAGTTATGGCGGTTCGACAATGTTCCTGAATACGCAGGACCGCGTCCGGGTTGAGGACCTGTTGCGTGGCATCATCGTGCTTTCTGGCAACGACGCCTGTGTTGTAATCGCCGAGGCGCTCAGCCCTGATGGAACCGAGGCTGGATTTGCCCGCTACATGACCCAACGTGCCCAACAGATGGGCATGGACAATTCCAACTTTGCCAACTCGAACGGTTGGCCTGCTGCCGGGCATATGATGTCCGTTCACGATCTGGCCGTGCTGGCAAATCGGTTGATATCGGATTTCCCGGAATACTACCCCCTGTTCGCCGAAGAAGAGTTTGAATTCGATGGCCGCGCGCCGTCAAACAAACGCAACCGAAACCCTCTGCTGAAACTAGGGATCGGCGCGGATGGCCTGAAAACCGGCCACACGCAAGAGGCCGGGTACGGTCTTGTCGGTTCCGCCAAACAGGGTGACCGCAGGGTTATCTTTGTACTCTCTGGGCTCGATAGCACCGGCAAACGGGCAGAGGAGGCTGAGGCCGTGGTTAACTGGTCGTTTCGAAATTTTGTCGAGAGGACAGTTGCCAACGCGGACACGCCGATAGCAGAAGCCAAGATCTGGATGGGCGCGCAAAAGACCGTAGGCCTGGTCCCGGAAGAAGACCTGTCTCTGTTGTTCCCGGTACTGGGTGACAAGAACATCGAGGCCGAGGTTGTTTATGACGGCCCCGTCAATGCACCAATCGAAAAGGGTCAGCAACTGGCTGAGTTGGTTATCAAACCCGAGGGACTGCCGGAAATCCGCCGTCCGCTGGTGGCATCTGAAAGCGTCCCGGCCGGAGGCTTCGTGGTACGTATGATGACTGTGGGCGGAATCTTTCTGACCGACGTGATCGGCAATCCATTGGACGCATTGTGACAAAACCCGGGTTATTTCTGACCTTCGAAGGCATTGACGGATCAGGCAAATCCTCGCAAGCACGCACACTGGCCGAGCGTTTACGCGATCTTGGTCACGACGTCGTGCTGACGCGTGAACCCGGCGGCTCGGCCGGGGCGGAGGAAATCCGGCGTTTGGTTCTGGAGGGCGACCCTGATCGCTGGTCTGCTGAGACGGAGCTGCTGCTGTTCACGGCTGCGCGGAGGGATCATCTGGAGCGCACCATTGAGCCTGCCCTGGCCGCTGGCAAGGTGGTGATTTGCGACCGTTTTGCCGACAGCACTCGCATGTATCAGGGTTTGTCGCGAGGCGATTTGCGCGGGGCGGTCGATCAACTGCACAGCTTGATGATCGGGCGCGAACCTGACCTGACACTGCTGATCGACATGGACCCCCAGATCGGTCTGGCCCGCGCCAAGGGGCGACAAGGCACAGAAGAACGGTTCGAGGATTTCGGCATCGACCTGCAGCAAAAGATGCGCACCGGGTTTCTGGCTTTGGCCCAAGAGTTCCCGGACCGTTTCCGCGTAGTTGACGGCAATCGGGACATGGACAGCGTTGCACAGGATGTGACAGATATCGTTCTGCAAGCTTTGTGACAGACGATAGATGAGCGACGATACCCCGACCCCGGATCAGGCCCCCGGTGCCCCGCACCCGTGCGAAACCCAGCAATTGTTCGGGCAGACTGCGGCCGAACAGGCGTTTCTAAGCGCCTACACCTCGGACCGCCTGCATCACGGTTGGCTTTTGACCGGATCGCACGGGGTGGGCAAGGCAACCTTGGCCTGGCGGATCGCACGCTTTTTGCTGGCAACGCCTCCGATGGAAGAGGACGGGCTGTTTGGTGCCCCTCCGCCACCTGAAACGCTTGCGATTGATCCCGAACACCCTGTCGCGCACCGCATTCTGGCGGGGGCCGAGCCGGGGCTGGCCGCTATCACACGCTCGGTGAACGATCAGGGGCGGCTGCGCAACGAAATCGTCGTTGATGACATCCGCAAGCTGGGGAAATTCTTCGGCCTATCCTCCGCCGATGGCGGGCGTCGTGTCGTGATCGTCGATTCTGCGGATGAGATGAATGTCAGCGCGGCGAACGCCTTGCTGAAGATGCTCGAAGAACCGCCTGCGCGCACGACATTGCTGCTGGTTTCGCACCAGCCGTCGCGCCTGCTGCCGACAATCCGGTCTCGTTGCCGAACCCTGCGCCTTTCACCGCTTGGACCCGAGGATATGCAGGCAGCCCTGACACAAACCGGTTCGGAACTGCCCGCACAAACCGATCATCTGGCCGCGCTTGCCGCGGGATCCGTCGGGGATGCAGTACGGCTTATTAATTTGGGTGGGTTAGAGATCTATGCCGAACTGATCGCCATTCTAGGCACCCTGCCCCGCATGGATCGCCAGCGTGCGTTGGCCTTGGCCGAAGCCGCCGCCCAGCGCGGCGCAGCTGAGCGGTTCGAACTGCTGCTAAACCTGATCGACGTCGTCCTGTCCCGCCTTGCGCTGACCGGCGCAACCGGTGCGCCGCCTTTGCCCGAGGCTGCGCCGAACGAGGCGGAAGTGCTGTCTCGCCTATCCACGTCCCCATATCAGGCCCGCCAATGGGCCGAGGTTGCGGCGACAATCACGGCGCGCACACGTCATGGTCAGGCGGTGAACCTTGACCCTGCCGCTCTGGTCCTAGATACGGTGTTCAAGATACAGGAAACCGCCGGTCAGAGCAGATGAGCGACACCCCCCAGATCACCGACAGCCATTGCCATCTGGATTTCCCCGATTTTGAGGGGCAGCTGGATCAGATCATCGCCAATGCCGCCGAGGCAGGCGTGACCCGCATGGTCACGATCTGCACCCGTCTGCGCAATGAACCCACCATTCGTGCCATTGCCGAAGCCCACGCGCCGATCTTTTTCGCCGCCGGCACGCACCCCTTGAGCGCCGCGGATGAGCCCATGGCCACAGTCGACGAACTGGTCGCGCTGTCCCAACATCCGAAATTCGTGGGCATTGGTGAAACCGGGTTAGATTATCACTACACGGCCGACAGCGCCGAGGTTCAAAAGCAATCGCTACGCGTCCATATCGAAGCCGCGCAGCGTACTGGTCTGCCGTTGATCATCCACGCGCGCGCAGCTGATGACGACATGGCGCGTATTCTGGCCGAGGAACACCGCAACGCGCCCTATTCCTGCGTGATGCATTGCTTCTCATCCTCGGCGGAACTTGCCCGAGCCGCGCTGGATTTGGGGTTCTACCTGTCCATGTCCGGCATCGCTGCCTTCCCTAAAAGCCAGGAATTGCGCGATATCTTCGCCGCCGCCCCGGTCGACCGCGTATTGGTTGAAACCGACGCCCCGTATCTGGCCCCGCCCCCCTATCGCGGCAAACGCAACGAACCGGCCTATACCGCCCACACCGCCCGCAAAGGGGCCGAAGTGTTCGGGATGGACTACGCCGATTTCGCCGCCCAGACGCAGACCAATTTCGACCGGCTGTTCACCAAGGCCGCGACCTACAAGGCGGCTGCATGACCCAGCTGCGCTGCACCATCCTCGGCTGCGGTTCGTCCGGCGGCGTGCCGCGATTGGGCGGACACTGGGGGGATTGCGACCCGCAGAACCCAAAAAATATCCGTCGCCGCTGCTCGATGCTGGTTGAACGAGACGGGTCCGACGGCACAACCTCGGTTTTGATCGACACCACGCCCGACATGCGCAGCCAATTGCTGAGCACTGGAACCGGTCGCTTGGATGGCGTGGTTTACACCCATTCCCATGCCGACCACGTCCACGGCATCGACGATCTGCGCATGATTGTTTTCAACATGCGCGAAAGGGTCCCGGTTTGGGCCGACGGCGATACGCAGAACGCGTTGCTGGGACGTTTCGGATATGCCTTTATCCAGCCCGAAGGCTCACCTTACCCACCGATCCTTGACCTAAAGTCTATCGACGGACCGTTTGAAATTGACGGCCCCGGTGGCCCGATCCCGTTTCACCCGTTCAAGGTCAACCACGGCTCGATCGACTCGTTGGGTTTCCGAATGGGCAAGCTGGTCTACCTGCCAGATGTGGCCGATCTCTATGACGATTCCTGGCCGATGATGGAGGGGCTGGATTGCCTAGTCATTGACGCCCTGCGCCGCAAACCCCATCCCACCCACACCCATCTGGAAAAGACGCTGGAATGGATCGAACAGCTGAAGCCCAAACGTGCGGTGCTGACCAACATGCATATCGACCTCGACTATGTCACGGTCGACGCTGAAACCGCCGAACACATCACCCCCGCCTATGACGGCATGGTGATTCACCAGGACCTGTAGGGTACTGCCGTTGCAGCCCGTAATACCCCTCGGGACGGCAAGATGCTGCAAACTCTAATCAACGTAATCCTTCCAGTTTTCCTTGTGATCGGCGCCGGATACGCCGCGACCCGTCTGGGATATTTCAAAGAAGTCCATGTCGAAGGGTTGATGAAGTTCACCCAAGGATTTGCGATCCCCTGCCTGCTGTTTCTGGCCATCGCTCATCTGGACTTGAACGCCAGTTTTGATCCTGGACTTCTGGCCAGCTTTTACGCGGCTGCAACTTTGTGCTTCACCGCCGGGCTGTACGGCGCCCGCCTGATCTTTCACCGCGAGTGGGAGGATTGCATTGCCATTGGCTTTTGTTGCCTGTTTTCGAACTCGGTCCTGCTGGGCCTTCCGATCACGGAACGCGCCTACGGCCCTGAAAATCTGGACGGGAACTACGCTATCATCTCCTTCCACGCGCTATTTTGCTACGCCGTAGGCATTACAGTGATGGAAGTGATTCGAAACCGAGGCAACGGCAGCAGGCGTATGGTCCAGTCGGTAATGACCGCAATGTCCCGCAACGCACTGATCCTCGGCATTGCGCTAGGATTTGTCGTCAACCTGTCGGGAATCGGTGTACCTGGGGTTTTGGACGAAGCGCTCAGCCTAATTACTCTCGCCGCCTTGCCCGGTGCTCTTTTCGCGTTAGGGGGTGTGCTGGTTAAATACAAACCCGAGGGTGACCTGCGAGCGATCGCCTATGTCTGCGGCATCTCGTTGCTCTTGCATCCCAGCCTTGTTTGGTTATTTGGCGCAACGATAGGCTTACCGCAGGATTTGTTCCGCT
This sequence comes from Ruegeria sp. BI11, assembly GCF_056538005.1. Classification (NCBI taxonomy): domain Bacteria; kingdom Pseudomonadati; phylum Pseudomonadota; class Alphaproteobacteria; order Rhodobacterales; family Roseobacteraceae; genus Ruegeria; species Ruegeria sp. BI11. Next base: position 415,084 of record NZ_JBQFSM010000002.1, read on the forward strand.
CTGGTGTTCTGACATCCGCGATGGCCCCCGGTTTCAATGTTTATATCTTCGCTAATATGTACGGTCGCGCAAAACGAGTTGCGGCCTCCTCTGTATTGATCGGAACGGCGGCCTCGCTGGTGACGGTCTGGTTCTGGCTGACAGTTTTAGGCTGAGAAACGTATAGTTTGGATTGACTCTGGCCTGTCCGGACACACCTATCGGTAAAGCTAACGGGACTATGAAAATGCACCAAGCCCTTATCGTCGCCCACGGTCAACCCTCGGACCCGATCACGGCCGAACAGGCGTTGTCGGACTACGCCGCCAAGGTAGATGCCCTGTGTGATGAAGTGGGCGTTCAGTCGGCCACTCTGGCTGCACCGGGGGTGTTCGAACAATGTGTGTCAGAGTTGACGGATAAAGCGGTGATATACCCGCTGTTCATGGCGAAGGGGTGGTTTGTTACCAGCGCCCTGCCCAAACGGTTAGCGGGGCGCAACCTGCGCATTCTCGATCCGCTTGGCATCGATCCTGAACTTCCCGGATTAGTAGCCGAGGCATTGCGTGACAGGTTGGCCAAAAACCGTTGGGTTGCGCGAGAAACCGATCTGGTTTTGGCCGCCCATGGCTCGGGTCGTAGCCGCAATCCATCCGCCGTCACACGAACATTTGCCAGCGCGTTGGGACAACATCTGACTTTCAGATCCATTCGTCCGGGATTCGTCGAAGAATCACCGTCGATCACCGAGGCAGCGTCGGGTCTGCCAACACAAACTCTATGCCTGCCATACTTCGCTTGCACTGGAGGCCATGTTCTCGATGACATTCCGCATGCTCTGGAAGAGGCAGCCTTCAAAGGTCAGATCATGCCCGTGGTCGGAGAACTGCCGCAGATCAAACACCATATTGCCACTACCCTTACCCGCGTGTTCCATCAGGGCTGAAAAGGACCGAACAGGGCCTTAGCCGCCCAGACCCGAGGGAACTCCGGACGATGCGTCACTCTGCCGATGCCCCACCAGCGTCGAATACAGACAGTGCCTCGATCTGCCCTTTCTTTTCGCCTCATAAAGAGCCAGATCGGCTGCATTCAAAATCTCGGCAGTATTCGGGGGTGAAAACTGGGTCGACAACGCGGTGCCGATACTGGCTGAAATCTGGCAGGCGTTATTCTCGAACACCATCGGTCTTTGCAACTGATCGATAAGACGTGCCGCAATTGCCGACAGGACTTTTTCGTCCGTCAGGCCTTTAAAAATAATAACAAACTCATCCCCACCAATACGAGCCACTGTGTCATCATTGCGGGTTTCCTCTACCATGATCCGGGCAGCCTGCTGCAACACATGATCCCCCGCCGCGTGCCCGTATTGATCATTAACAGATTTGAAGAAATCCAGATCGAGATGCATCAAGGCAAAGGGCGAATTCCCCGAGATCAAATGCCCCAGCACCACATCCATTGCCCGCCGGTTTTTTAACCCGGTCAGCATATCGGTAAAGGCTTGTTCTTCGGCCGCTAGCATTGCCCCCTGCAGCCGCAGGTTCAAAGACCGTGAAGCCTCCATCGCGGCAGACTTTGCCTCAACCAGATACAGCAACTCGATCGCAAGGTCGGTGCCCGAAAAATCCGCACTGGTCAGCGCATAGTCACGCACCCCGTCCAGAATAGAAATCCCAAAGGACAGGTTGATAACGGCGCCTTTTCCTGCGGGCAACGGCGCAATCAGCCCCTTGAGAGCCGTACGTGGCTTATCATGGAGTTTCAGGTGCAGTTTTGCCCCGGCCAATGACATCAGCGCCGAAAGGGTCGTAACGGCGCGCGGACGGACCAGCTCGAAAACCTCCAGAAAATCCTTCCCCGCCATCGGATGATCGGGGCGCAATTTCTGCAAAGTGGGCCCAACGCGCATTATCCGACCCTCTTCGTTCACCAGAACGAACATCGGGCACAGTGTTTCAAGCAGTGTTCCAAGATCGCCGGTATCCCTCATGATTTGCGCGCCCCCAAATCAAAATGACGCCCCTCGGCAAAAGCGCTTTCGACCAACATGATCGAAATGACTTCGGCCTCGCCCTCTTGCCCGTTATGGGACAACATGGCCAATGCTCCGTAGTCGTCGGCCATAGCGCGCAAGACCCCAACCATAACGCTGGGATATCCGGACAAACCCGGATGGCAATACAGCTGATATTCTGTCGGGCTCACCTCGATGAGGTCAAGCGCCGGCAGGCAGAGATCCGAAACCGCCAACCGGACCCTGTCGGACAAATCGTCCAGAGAGTGCAGGAATTCGACATAAGTGACCCCGCCGAAGCGCAGCAGGCGACGCAGATCCTCCATTTTGGGGTGGGAAACCAGAAAGGTTCCCAAGTCCTCAAGAATTTCGGCCCGCGGGCGCTTGAGGTCAGTACACAGTGCGTCCAAAACTCGAATGGTCATGTCATCATCGTAGACGAGCATGGCCTCAAACTCGGTAAAGCCCAGTTCCGCCACCTCAGTTACACGCAGCCAGCACGACTGCCCGTAAGTTGCGCATACAAATGATTGTACCGCCCGATTGATCAGACCATGCATGAGATGCCCCAGATTGCTTTACTGTTCAATCTGGCCCGAGATTCCTTAATAAAACCCCAAGATTGGCTTTGAGATACCTACAATCCGAACAAGTATCACAGTGGAAGCCTTTGACAGAGAACTAGAAATCCGTAGGAGCGCCGCCTTCAGCCTTACGGCGAGCGACAAAGTCGGCCAATTCATCCCTGATCCCGTCATCCAACGCCGGTGGTTCAAAACTGGTGATGATCTCTTTGAACATGTGATGAGCCCGTTCCGCCGTCCAGATACCGCCTGCAACGTTCCAGCCTTCGTAGTTTTTCCAATCACTGAGGAAGGGCTGATAGAACGCGGTAGTATATCGGTCCTGCGTATGCTGTATGCCAAAGAAATGGCCGTCATTACCTACTGCACGAATTGCATCCAACGCGATTTCATCAGGGCCGGTCGCCGTAATCTCGGGCTGCATATAGCGCTGAATTTGCTGCAGAATTTCGCAATCCATAATAAATTTCTCGGGGCTGGCGATCAACCCACCTTCAAGCCAGCCCGCTGCGTGGTAAACCATGTTCGTGCCCGATTGAACGGAAGCCCACAACGAGTTCGAGGTCTCCCAAACCGATTGGCCATCCGGCACGTTTGCGGCACACACACCCGACGACCGCATCGGCAGGCCGTAAAACCGCGCCATTTGCCCGGTCATCTGGGTCGATCGCATGTATTCCGGTGTACCAAATGCCGGTGCCCCTGATTTCATATCTACGTTCGACGTGAACGTCCCGATGACGCACGGAATCCCTGGGCGCACGTATTGGAACAGGGCAATCGCGCACAAGGATTCGGCTAGGGATTGCGCCACGGCTCCTGCCATCGTCACAGGCGCCATCGCTCCGGCCAGCGTAAACGGCGTCACAACTATCGCCTGACCCCGTCGGGCCAATCGCAGGCACCCATCGATCATCGGATGATCATGCTTCAACGGTGAGGTCGAGTTGATGTTCGAATACATCCGAGGTGTTGCTTCGAACTCCTCGTGGCTCAGCCCGCCAGCGATGCGGACCATTTCCATCACATCCTCGACCCGTTCTTTCCCAAGGCAATAAGCATGCATCGCCTTGTCGGTCATCGTCAGCTTGTCATAGAGCACATCCAGATGCCGCACGCTGGCGTGGATATCGACCGGTTCGACCGGATACCCGCCCGCAAAGTGGATACAGTTGAAATATTGTGTTAGCTTCAACAGGTTGCGACACATTTCTCGATTACCGGGAACCTTGGTGCCGATCTCCATATCCCAGTAATTCGGCGGCGAGGAAACGTTGCCGAACACCATGTTTTTTCCGCCGATCTCAATCGTGCGGTCCGTGTTACGCGGAGTGATCGTAAAGTTTGACGGTGCCTTGCCCACCATATCCATGACAAAGTCCCGGCCCATGCGGACGTTGTCGCCCTCGACCGTACAACCCGCCTCGCGCAAAATGCCCTTGGCTTCTTCGTTGTAAAACTCGATCCCAATCTCTTCGAGGATGCGCATAGCCCCTTCATGGATCGCCTCGATCCCGTCCTGATCCAGCGGCTCGGTCGGGTGGTCGATATTGATCGGCGGGTTCCACGGCATCTGGTCGATCACTGCAGTGCCTCTGCGCTCGGCAGCTCCGGCCCGTCCGCCCCCACGACGCCTGCGAGTTTTTGTGTCTGCCATTTGATCCTCCGGAGCTTGCGTTAGTACAAGCAAGCCCCGAAGGTCGTGGGCCGGCCGCTCTGATTGCGACAGACTTTGTCGGTTTTAATCCCGAAGCGGCGAAATTGGCTGGCGAGACCTTAGTTTTTCGCCAGCCAGTCAGGAATGTGTCCGATATCCGGCAACACGACATCCGCCATCGGTGCCAGCGCTTCGGCCGGAGCCATGCCGGTGAGAACGGCGATTGTGGTCATCCCCGCCGCGCGTCCCGCTTCTAGGTCGTGCAGGCTATCGCCCACCATAGCCACCTGTTCCGGCGCGACACCTACATGGGTTGCGAAGGCAAGCAGCTGCCCGGGGCCGGGTTTATATCCGTGGCCGCTGTCATACCCTGCCACGAAATCGAAGTGATCGCGAATCCCGACCGAGGACAGATGCTGTTTCGCGGGCATCTCACCATCATTTGTTGCCACGCCCAGCTTAAGCCCGGCCTGCCGCAAACCGTCCAGAAAGGGCACCAGGGGCACAGCCTGCGCCTGCGGAGCCGAGGCAGATTCGGTGTTAAGAAGGTCAACCAGGTCTTGCTGGGTCATGTCCGGCAGATGCGGAGTCAGAACTTCGGCAATTTCCTCGACAGTTCCAGCGATGACGATGCTGTCCTCGGAATAAGCGACCTCTTCCAAATCAAAGCCGATAACGCGTCCCAATTCCGATGCGCGCGCGTGGTCTCCATCGGCCAGGCGCATCACGACGTTACGTCCAAAAGCCCCCCAAGTGTTGGCGAAGTCAAACAAGGTACCGTCCTTGTCGAACAGGATTGCGTCGATTGGCATTGCATGCTCCTGCAGTTTGGTTGGATCAGGTCCAGTGGACTTCGGCGCCGCCGGACAAAACCGCGCGGGCCTGACCAGGCAGGTCATAGGGCACGGAATTTGCGTCACAGAAAGCGATCACCCACGAGTCGTCAAGCATAAGAAACTCAAGCACCGATCCAAGAAACTCGGGCTCGCCTGCTCTGTCGCGTAGGTCATTCGCAGATGCTCCGGTCGAGCCAAGGAAAATCGGCAGCAATTCTTCATTGCCCACCAGCCAGCCTAGAACATTGAGCGCCAGCGTTTCGGCAGATTGGGCGGTGATTGACATAAAATAGCCCCGGATCAGGTCTTGGAAAGGGTTTGTTAACCAGACTCATAAACACTTTAGCAACGCATGCAATCAACGGTGACTGATATGTCCGTGCAAGGAACTATCCTTGTCCTCGACGGGACCTCAACCAATCGCATCATGCTGAAGGTTCAGCTGACTGCGGCGTGGTATCACGTTGTCCAGGGGGAACGGCTGCAAGGCCTGCCTGGGCTGTTGCGGCGCGCCAAGCCCGATCTGGTGCTGACTTCGCAGACTTTGCCGGACGGTACCGCAGCCGACGTTAAAAGACTTGTAATGGCTGACCCGGACCTGATTGACGTGCCTGTGATTGCAATTGCACAGCAAAACGACAAGGCGGCCCGTTTAAAGGCACTTTCTGACGGGTTGGACGATGTTCTTGCTCATCCGTTCAAAGATACGTTCCTGCTGGCACGGGTGCGCAGCCTTTTGCGCGCGCGTGCAGATACGCAAGAGCTTCAGGTTGGAACTAATTCAAACCCCATCGGATTTGCCGAACCCGGCGCTGCGTTGATCGCGCCCGCAAAAACGGCCCAAGTTGCCATTCTGACGCAATCGTCCTGCACCAGCGCATTGTGGAAAAAGGCCCTATCGAAACGGGTGGCGCACAACCTGTCTGCGCATACCACGTCAAACCTTCAGGGTATTCTGTCGGGCCCCGTCCCAGACGCCATTGTGTTTGAGATTGGTGCAAACCCATCGGGTCTTAACTTGCTAGCCGACTTGAAATCCCGCAGCACCACGCGGCATACGGTTCTGATCGGCGTTCTGGAAGAAGAGAATGCTGAACTGGCATCGGAAGCGCTGGACCGGGGGGTCGACGCGATTTGCATGGGCAGTTTCTGCGCCGAAGAAACTGTACTACGTCTGGAGAACCAGATCGCGCGAAAGGCCCGGCTGGACCAAATGCGCGCCTCGCTTCGCCGGGGGCTGGCCGAATCCTGGGTCGACCCACTGACCGGTCTGCACAATCGTCGTTATGCAATGCGCGCGATGGATCAAATCATGCACAAGGCCGCAAGGGGCTTTGCCGTGATGCTGGCAGACCTGGATCACTTCAAATCTATTAACGACACGTTCGGCCATACCGGAGGAGACCTCGTGCTGGCCGAAGCGGCGAAACGGATGAAGCAAACGATAGGTTCAGCCGGATTCATTGCGCGGATCGGCGGAGAAGAGTTCATGATTGGCCTAGCGGACACCACGCAAGCCGGGGCGCTGAAACTAGCACGGAGCTTGTGTGACTGCATCCGAAGCAAGCCCTTTGACCTACCAGATACCCCTACCCCGGTTCCGGTCACGATCAGCATCGGGTTGATTGCTGCCCAACCAAGCGAGTTGTTGCAATCACATCAACCACCCCGGTTGGAGGGGCTGATCAAGTCAGCCGACACTGCGCTCTATGCTGCCAAGTCGGCCGGGCGAAATCAGGTTCGGGTTCTGCAGAGCGCAGCCTGAACGGATTAATCCTTGTGCTTGCGCCCATGCGCCTTGCGCGTCACAACCTCTTGCAGTCGGTCCGCATAGGCCTGACGTTCTGCATCGGTCATCGCGGTGATGCGGGTAAGCCATTTGTCCTGTAAGGCACCTTGCAACTCGGCCATGGCCTGCGCTTGTTGCTGCAGCAACACCTGAACAGCCTCGGGATCGAATGGTTCCGCCCGCAAGGCTGCCTCAAGCGCGGCAAAGTCCTGTAGCCGCATCTTTGCCCCTTTGACATGCCGCTCGGACAGCTCGCCCCTCAGCACCTTACGTTCCTCTTTGGGTAGCGCACGATACAACGTCGGGGCAAATCCGGGCGGAGCTTTGCCGTGATGCCCACCTTTGACCCTGTAGACAGTGCCCAGGGCAACCCCGGCAATCAAAAGGTTCAACGCCAACGACACGGTCAGTAGAACCGTCACCCATCGTTTTTTGGGTTTGGCATTATCGCTCATTCGGCGTCCTCCAGAAAAGTTGCATCCAGACCAAGATCAGCGACCACAAAGCTGGTGTCCTGCGGATAGATAATCGTTGCTGGGTCGGGCAGAAAGTCAGGCGCGGCAAAGCCGATCCAGACCCCTGCGGCGCTAGCCGCGACCAAGCCTCCCATGCTTTGCCAGCCCCCGATCCCGTCCAATATCCGCGCCCAGACAGAACGCTGTGGATCGACAGGTTTCAATCGGTCAAGACGTACCGTTTCGGCATCCGTCAGAATGCGGACTGCCAGTTCATGGGGCAGCTCAGTTCGGGCTTGCCGTGCCTGAGCAAACAACTGATCCAGTTCCATATCGTTTTCAGTCATCTTCGTACCCCAGTTCATCTTGTCGTCCGGCCAGTATTGCTGCCAAGGCGCGCTTCCCGCGCGCAGTCAGGCTTTCCACCGCTTCCGTCGAAATACCCATGATCCCGCCGATCTCGGGGTTAGGCAGTTCTTCGATATGCCGCAAAATGACCGCCTGACGCTGACGGTCAGGCAACTGCGACAACGCTAACTGCAGCGCGTCCTTACGTGCCGCCTCTTGCAATCGCTCGGCCGCGCTGAGGTCTTCATCCTCAGGCTCGGGCACATCGTCCAGACGATCCGGCCTTTTCTTGCGCTGCACGTCCACGCACAGGTTCAGCGTGACACGATATAGCCAAGTGGACACTTTGGCCTGTCCCGGCACCCATTTCGGAGCCATCTGCCAAAGCCGCATCATGGCGTCCTGCGTTACATCTTCGGCCTCGGCCCTGTTGCCCAGCATTCGCATAGCGACTGAGAAACAACGCGGCCCCAACCGGTCAGTCAGTTGACGGGCAGCCGCAGCGTCACCGTCCGCGAAGTGCCGCAGCAACGCATCATCCGATGTATCCGCGGCACAATCTGCGCCGCGGACATCCTGTAATGGAGAGGTCAGATCCTCCATCCTTCATCAGCTGTCGTCAGAGTCCGCCTTGCCGTGTTTCTTGTGCTTGCGGCCCATCCGCTCTTTCGCATCGGCATATTCCTGCTCCGAGATCGTCCCGTTGTTATCCGCGTCGATTCGGTCAAACATCTTGCCAGCGCGGCGCGGCTTGGGCAACTCGTCCTCGCTCAGAAAACCGTCCTGATTGGCGTCATGCTTTTCGAACATCTTCGTCACGCGGTCCCCGGCGCGCTTTTGACCAGCGGCCTGCATTTCCTCGACGCTCAGTTTGCCATCGCCATCTGTGTCAGCGTCTGAGAATCGCTTCGTGCGATGGGCCTCCATTTCTTCTTGCGTCAGTTGACCATCACCGTTCGCATCCAGTTCCTGAAAACTTGCAGGTTCGCGATCCTTGGGTCCAGCCGCCAATACGGAAGTGCCTGTGATTGCGACGGCCGAGATAAGGATGGCCGGAATGAATTTGGCGCTTTTCATGTCGTTTTCCTTTTGTTTAGCGGCCCCATCGCCGCTGCTCACATAGTTTCAAACGGCGCGGCGCGCGGGTTCCGTCGCAAAAACACGAAAAAACTTTGCCCCCTCTTTGCCCGGTTAAGTCACAAAGCGACGCACCCCCCTTTTCTGAACAGCAAAACAAGCGCAATATCTCGGGCGAACGAACGCGCGAGTTTCACCATGACAGATCAGACGATCGACACCACGACCGAGAATGATCGCCCGACCTGGCCTGCATTGGTCAGAGGTTTCCGTTGTCGCTGCCCGAAATGCGGTGAAGGAAAGATTCTGAAGGGCTATCTGAAGGTCAAGGACAGCTGCGACAGCTGCGGGCAAGAGCTGTTTCACCACAGGGCGGATGACGGCCCGGCTTATCTGACCATTCTGTTGGTCGGCCACTTGCTGGCGCCTGCGCTGCATGTGACCTATGTGGAATGGCGCCCCGAACCCTTAACCATGTTCCTGATCTTCGCCATCGGCTGTACTGCCCTGTCGCTGTTCCTTCTGCCTCGGTTGAAAGGGGCCGTCGTCGCCTATCAATGGGCACGCCGAATGCACGGGTTTGAAAAAGCACAATGACCTCAAGCATCAGGTCATACATCGCATGACAATAGACAAAACAGCAATTCGGGATGCGGCAACAGTCATCGTCCTGCGGGATCGTATGACAAATCCGTCGATCCTGATGGGGCAACGTGGCGCAAAAGCCGTGTTCATGCCCAACAAATTCGTGTTTCCCGGCGGCGCGGTCGATGCCGAGGACAGCGCTGTTCCATTGGCCTCCCCCCTGCCCGCGCTGTGCAGCGACAGGCTAGGCGAAAAGTCCGAGCCGGGTTTGCAAAACGCGCTGGCGGCAGCAGCCGTTCGCGAGTTGTGGGAGGAAACCGGGCTGATCCTGGGCGATCCCGGCACTTGGACCGATGCGATCCCGGACGACTGGCAGGACTTCGCCGCAATGGGCTATCGCCCCTCTGCCAACGCGCTTCAGTTTGTATTCCGCGCTGTGACCCCGCCGGGTCGCCCGCGCCGTTTCGATGCGCGATTCTTTCTGGTTGACGCAAGTGCGGTTCAGGGGGATCTGGACGATTTCAGTCGCGCCTCGGACGAGCTGTCTCATCTGCAATGGGTCCCACTGGATCGCGCCCGGGAACTGGACCTGCCGTTCATAACCGAGGTCGTTCTGGCGGAAATAGCGGCCAGGGTTACAAACCCTGAACCGCCCACCACAGTGCCTTTGTACCTGCATACCGAAGAACAAAGTCTGTTCCTGCAGCTTAAAGGGTATCCTATGCCCGAAGCGGACTAGGCCTCACTTCATCCGGCTGATAACCGCAGTCACTTCGGGCTTTTTACCAATCTCTGCCTTGGCAGTCTGACGCACGATGCGGCGCATGGCTTCTTCCAGTTTGTCATCGTCGCGCAGCGTCTTGGCTTCGGCCCGCATCAGGAACTGGTTCAGGTCCTCTTCCAACACCTCAACCAGCGCCGCACGGGACGTTCCGATTTCGGGCAGACCCATGGTGTCACACCACGGCTCACCCAGCGGCTCATCCTCTTCATCCAGAATGACCGTCACCGTCACATGACCGTTCAGTGCCATGCGAATTCGGTCGCGTACGATGCCGTCCAGCGCCCCGACCTTGACGGTTCCGTCCAGATAGGTGCGGCCGGTTTCGATATAATCCACCACCTTCGGCATATTGCTCGTCAGGTCAACCATCGTTCCGTTGACCGCCAGAATACCCGTGCGTCCGCCTGCCTCAGCCACCTTGGTATGTTCGCGCAGATGCCGGTGCTCACCATGCATCGGGATCACCATCTGCGGGTTGATCAGCGCGTGCACTTTCTCAAGATCCGGACGGTTAGCATGGCCGGACACATGGTACAGGCCCGAGCTGTCATCCACCACATCCACGCCCTTTTCGCTAAGCTGGTTCATGATGAAAATCACGCCGCGCTCGTTTCCGGGGATGGTTTTGGATGAGAAAAGGAACAGATCACCTTCTTTCAGTTCCAGCCCGCGATATTTCCCCCGCGCCAGCTGAGCGCTGGCGGCGCGGCGTTCACCCTGGCTGCCGGTTACGATCAGCATCAGGTTCTGGCGCGGCAGGTCCACGGCCTCTTCGGCGCTGACGACCTTAGGGAAGTCCGTCAGGATGCCGGTTTCGGTTGCGGCTTCGATCATCCGCCGCATGGCGCGCCCCAGCAACACAACCGAACGCCCGGCGCGTTGGCCCGCTTCGGCCAGTGTTTTCACCCGAGCCACGTTCGAGGCAAAGGTGGTCGCGACCACCATACCCTCGGCGCTTTCAACCAGTTTGGTGATCTCGGGGCCGACTTCGGATTCAGACCGACCGGCGTGATCCGAGAACACATTGGTGCTGTCACAGACCAACGCTTTGACGCCAGATCTCGCAACCTCGGCCCATAGGTCGGGATCGAACGGTTCACCCACCACGGGGTTTTCATCCAGCTTGAAATCTCCAGTATGCACAATCCGTCCCTCGGGCGTATCAATCACCAGCCCTGCGCTTTCGGGGATCGAGTGCGACACCGGCAGGAAGCCAACCGTAAACGGACCGACCGAGACCTGCTCGGGCCAGGCCGAAACCGTGCGGACCGCGTCCTCGGGGTGGCCATGCTCCTCCATCTTCCGGCGCGCGATATTGGCGGTGAAGGCACGGGCGTAAATCGGCGCGCCCAATGCTTCATAGCAATGCGCCACGGCACCGACGTGATCTTCATGCGCGTGAGTAACGAAAACGGCCTCAAGACGGTCCGCCCGTTCGCGCAGCCATGAGATATCGGCATGGATCAGATCAACGCCCGGCGTGGTATCCATATCCGGAAAAGTCACCCCAAGATCCACCAGGATCAGTCGTTCTTTCCCAGGCTTTCCATAGCCATAGACGTAAGCGTTCATGCCAATTTCGCCGGCACCACCCAGCGGCAGGTAGATCAGTCGTTCACTGCTCATGTCGAGCCATTATCCTTGTTATAGCGATGGATCACGGTCAGCCCGTGCATCGTCAGATCGTCTTCGATCGCGTCAAACCCGACATCCGCCTGATCGAACAAAGGCGCAAGCCCACCGGTGCCGACCACTTTCATCGGCATGCCGTATTCTGCCTTGATCCGGGCAATCAGCCCCTCGATCAAGCCGGAATAGCCCCAATACACGCCGGACTGGATGCAGCCAACCGTATTCGTACCGATCACTTTTTCCGGGCGGGTAATGTCGATATGCGGCAAGGCCGCTGCGCCTTGGTGCAGCGCCTCAAGGCTGAGGTTCACACCCGGCGCAATGATGCCACCGACATAAGCCCCGTCGTGGGCCACAACGTCGAAATTCGTGGCCGTCCCGAAATCGACAACCACCACGTCACCACCATGACGATCAAAGGCGCCAACCGCGTTGGCCAGCCGGTCCGGGCCGGGAATCGTACCTTCGTCGATGCGCGGTGCCACGGGCAACAGGCATTCCGGCTTACCCACAACCAGCGGCCGACACCCAAAGAAACGGTCAGCAAAAATACGCAGATTGAAAACCACGCGCGGAACGGTTGACGCGATTACTACGTCGGTAATTTCCGCTTCGATCCCGTAGTGTTTCACCAGCGTCGAATACCAGGTGAAGTAAGCATCCGCCGTTCGCGAATGGTGGGTCGAGGTACGCAGGGTGCACAGAAACTTTTTACCGTCCCATATCGAGAAAACAGTGTTGGTATTGCCGCAGTCGATAGCCAGAAGCATCTGAGCCCCCTTCAGAAAAACACGTCCGCCGCAGGAATGCTGGCGCGGCCCTTGGCGGTCTTTAAGACAAGGTTGCCGTTCGAGTCCACGGTTTCAAAGGTTCCCACAGTCTCGGACGTTGAGGTGCGGGCGGTGATGACCTCACCCAAACGGGCGGCGCGGGACAACCAGGCGGTTCGGATTGGCTCGAAACCGTAAGTCACGAACTGACTTTCATATCGCGCATAGGCCGCGGCCAATTCGGTCAGAAAATCCTCGGGCAGTACTGCTGCGCCGGTTTCCGACAACAGCGAGACCGGCCGCACCGCGCTTTGCTCCACTGCATAGGCTGGAGGTGCCTCGGAAAGGTTTACGCCGATGCCAATCGCCAGATGCGACACACCACCCCCCTTCCCGGTGCTTTCCAACAGGATCCCTGCCAGCTTGCCCCCGTTCAACAGCACATCATTAGGCCATTTCAGCGAAAGCCCGCTCGCGCGCCCGGTAACCGCAACACAGGCATCAAACAACGCCAGTGCCGCCACAAAGCTGCGCAAGGCCGCCTGTTCAGGATTGCCCTGCGGTCTCATCAACAAAGTTGCTGCCAGATTGCCTTTGGGGTTGGCCCAGGCCCTGCCCCGTCGTCCCCGCGCGGCTGTCTGATGATGCGCCATGATCCAGACCGGGCCCGGCGCGGTGGGTGCAAGTCGGGCGGCCTCATTCAGGGTGCTGTCGACTTCCTGCACAATGTGGAGCCCGTATCCTTGTGGCCAATCGGTCATGTCAAAAAGGCTCGGTCTTTTGACCGAGCCCCCTGTCGTTGGATGTTAAGCACGTCAGTTGACAAGCGTCGCCGCCGCAGCTGCAGCTGCGCCCTCGATGCCGAACTGATAGAATACGCCGACCAGCATCAGCGCCGCCGACCCCATCAACGCGACCCACAGAACTGGGGTGGAATGGGTTTCGATCGGGTCTTCGTTCTCGGCCCCGAAATACATGTAGAACACGATCCGCAGGTAATAGAACGCACCGATCACCGATGCGATGGCTGACACGATCACCAATCCGGTTAGACCCGCGCTGATACCTGCCTGCCATACGCCAAACTTGGCGAAAAAGCCCAGCATGGGCGGAACGCCGGCGAGGCTAAACATCAGGATCAAAACTGCCAGGGCCTTACCCGGATCGCGTTTGGCAAACTGACGCAGAGCATCAATATCGGTGACAGGTTTTCCATCACGCTCCATCATCAGGATGAAGGCAAAGGTGCCGATATTCATGGTCACATAAATCGCCAGATACATCAGCATCGCCTTGATGCCCATTTCGGTACCCGCCGCCAAACCGATCAGCGCATAGCCCATATGAGCGATCGACGAGAACGCCATCAGTCGTTTGATGTTGCGCTGGCCAATCGCGGCAACCGCACCCAACAGCATCGACAGGACCGAGAGCAGCACGATTACCTGCTGCCAGTCCTTCACTACGCCACCAAAAGCGTCATGCATCAGGCGGGCAAACAGCGCCATCGCCGCTACTTTCGGTGCCGTGGCAAAGAAGGCGGTGATTGGTGTAGGCGACCCCTCGTACACATCCGGTGTCCACATATGGAACGGCACGGCCGAAACCTTGAAGGCAAGACCCGAGATCAGGAAGATCAGACCGAACAGCAAACCAACCGAAACGTCATCGTGGTGAACTGTCTGGATGATGCCTGAGAACAGCGTGGTGCCGGTAAAGCCGTAAACCAACGATGCACCATACAGCAGCAGCCCCGAGCTGAGCGCGCCAAGCACGAAGTACTTCAGACCGGCTTCCGTCGATTTGGCGCTGTCACGACGCAGTGCGGCTACGACGTACAGCGACAGCGATTGCAGCTCCAGCCCCATATACAGGGACATGAGATCGCCCGCGCTTACCATCATCATCATACCCACGGCAGCCAGGGCCACCAGCAAAGGGTATTCAAACCGCAGCAGATCACGACGCGCCATATATTCCTGGCTCATGACCAGCACGGCGGCGGCAGACAGCAGGATTGCAATCTTGGCAAAGCGCGAGAACCCGTCATCGACGAACATGCCGTTGAAGGCCACGTTGGTTCCATCGCCATTTGTCGCAATCCAGAAGGACAGCAGCGCCATCAGCCCCGCAGTCGTCCACACCAATACCGGCGCCAGCGCGTCTTTCGTCGTGTAAACGGCCCCGATCAAGGCGGCCATCGCATACACGGCCAGAATGATTTCCGGCAGGATTATTGTCAGATCAGCCTGGATCATGTCTCCAAAGCTCCCTTAATGCGAGGCGGCCGTCTGGGTCGCGGCCTCTGCCGCGGCCAGAGCCGTGTCATAGTTCGAAATCAGCGCGGCGGTCGAATTGCCGATCACGTCGGTCACAAGCGAAGGATAAACGCCCAGCAGGATGGTCATCACGATCAGCGGCGCAAAGATCAACCGCTCGCGCGAGCTCATATCCGTCATCGCCTTGAGGCTTTCCTTGATCAAATCGCCAAACACCACCCGGCGGTATAGCCACAGCGCATAAGCGGCTGAGAAGATCACGCCGGATGCAGCCACAGCAGTTACCCAGGTATTGACCTGGAACGCGCCCATCAGCGTCAGGAATTCGCCAATAAACCCGGAGGTACCCGGCAAGCCCACGTTGGCCATAGTGAACAGCATGAAGACCAGCGCATAGGCGGGCATGCGAATGACCAGACCGCCATAGGCATCGATGTCACGTGTGTGCATCCGGTCATAAATCACGCCGACACACAGGAAGAGCGCTGCCGAGATAAACCCGTGGCTGAGCATCTGGAAGATCGCGCCGTCGATCCCCTGCTGGTTCGCAGCAAAGATGCCCATGGTCACAAAGCCCATATGCGCGACCGAGGAATAGGCGATCAGCTTTTTCATGTCCTCCTGCACCAGCGCCACCAGCGAGGTGTAGACAACGGCAATTGCCGACATCCAAAGCACTAGATCAGTCATTACTGCCGATCCCACCGGGAACATAGGCAGGCTGAATCGCAGGAAACCGTAACCACCCATCTTCAGCAGGATCGCCGCCAGCACGACCGAGCCCGCAGTTGGCGCCTGAACGTGCGCGTCAGGCAACCAGGTGTGCACGGGCCACATCGGCATTTTCACGGCGAAGGATGCGAAGAAGGCCAGGAACATCAACGTCTGCATACCGCCGACGATGTAGACACCCAGCACGCTGAACCCCTCAGACGAGAAGTGATGGGTCATGAGTGCTTCGATATCGGTGGTGCCCGCATCCGCATACATTGCAACCATCGCCACCAGCATCAGCACCGAGCCGAGGAAGGTATAGAGGAAGAACTTGAAGCTCGCATAAATACGGTTCGCGCCACCCCAGATGCCGATGATCAGGAACATCGGGATCAGGCCCGCTTCGAAGAACAGGTAGAACAGCACTAGATCCAGCGCCATGAACACGCCCAGCATTAGCGTTTCCAGCAGCAGGAACGCGATCATGTATTCCTTGACGCGGTCGGTGACCTGCCAGCTGGCCAGAATGGTGAGCGGCATGATGAAGGTCGTCAGCAGAACGAACAGAACGCTGATACCATCCACGCCCATCTTGTATTTCAGGCCCAGCAGCCACTCGGCCTCTTCCACCATCTGAAAGCCGGTATTGGACGGATCAAAGCCCGTATAAATACCGATCGAGACAAGGAAGGTCACCGTGGTCGCCACCAACGCAACCCATTTCGCGTTGCGCTGCGCAGCCGCGTCCTCACCATGCAGGAACAGGGCCAGAATGCCTGCCGCCACTGCGGGGATGAAGGTGACGATCGAGAGGATATTATCCATTAGTGTGCGCCTCCGCCGATCGACATCCAGGTGACCAGGGCTGCGATACCCAGAACCATCCAGAAGGCGTAAGTAAAGATGTAGCCCGTCTGCGCCTTGCCTGCGAGGCGGGTGAAGAAGGGAATGACGCCCATCGAAACCCCGTTCAGGAAGCCGTCAATGGTGTTGCCGTCACCGCGTTTCCACAGGAATCGACCAAGCGCAACGGTGGGCTTGACAAAGATCGCATCGTAGATCTCGTCAAAGTACCACTTGTTCAGAAGGAACAGGTAAAGCGGCCGCTGGTTCTGTGCCAAACGCCCCGGCAGGGACGGGTTCACGATATAGAACCAATAGGCCATGACAAAACCCAGCACCATCGCGACAAACGGTGAAACCTTTACCCATTTCGGAGCTGCATGGGCATCGTCCAGAATGTGGTTGTCCGGCGCGATATAGATCGCGCCCTCGCCCGGTTCACCTGCGAAGACATAGTGGTGGTCCCCACCATGCGCATCCTTCTCGCCGTGGCCATCATCGGCTTGAGCGTCATCGGCATGCCCCTCATCAGCGTGTGCATCATCCGCATGTGAGTCCACTGTGCCATGATCGCCCGCCTCAGCATGCTCCGACGCCTCAGCCACCGGAATGCCATAGAACTTGCCGACCTTGTCCGCGTGGCCAAAGAAATTGCCGTACCAGATCATCCCGGCAAAGACCGCACCCAAGGATAGCACGCCCAAAGGCACCAGCATGGTCATCGGGCTTTCATGTGCGTGGTCGTGCGTATGCTGATCGCCACGCGGCGTGCCGTAGAAAGTAAGAAAGATCAGACGCCAGCTGTAAAACGCGGTGAACGCAGCTGCGATTACCAACAGCCAGAAGCCATAGGCCGACCCGCCTGCATAGGCGCTCTCGATGATGGCATCCTTGGACAGGAACCCTGCAAAACCGATAGTCGTCAGCGGAATGCCAACACCGGTGATGGCCAGCGTGCCGATCATCATCGCCCAGAAGGTATAGGGGATTTTCTTTCGCAGGCCGCCGTACTCGGTCATCTCTTGCTCGTGATGCATCGCGTTGATCACTGAACCGGCGCCAAGGAACAGAAGCGCCTTGAAGAAAGCGTGCGTGAACAGGTGGAACATCGCCGCCGAATACATGCCCACACCAGCAGCCACGAACATGTAGCCCAGTTGCGAACAGGTCGAATAAGCGATGACGCGCTTGATGTCGGTCTGCACCAGACCCACAGTCGCGGCGAAAAACGCGGTCGAGGCTCCCAGCACGGTGATGAAACCGGTCGCGCCCGGCGCAAACTCCATCAGCGGCGACATGCGGCACACCAGGAACACACCCGCAGTAACCATGGTCGCGGCGTGGATCAGCGCCGACACAGGTGTCGGGCCTTCCATCGCATCCGGCAACCAAGTGTGCAGGATCAATTGCGCCGATTTACCCATCGCACCGATGAACAGCAGGACGCAGATCACCTCGATGGCGGTCCACTCACCCCACAGGAAGTGCAGTTGCGTTTCCGCCAACTGCGGTGCCGAGGCAAAGATGTCTGAGAAGTTGATGCTGTCGGTCAGGAAGAACAGCGCAAAAATGCCCAGAGCAAAGCCAAAATCGCCGACCCGGTTCACCACGAAGGCCTTGATAGCAGCGGCGTTCGCCGAAGGTTTACGGTAATAGAAGCCGATCAGCAGGTATGACGCGACACCCACGCCTTCCCAGCCAAAGAACATCTGAACCAGATTGTCCGCCGTCACCAGCATCAGCATGGCGAAGGTAAAGAACGACAGATAGGCGAAGAAGCGCGGCTTATAGCTCTCGCCCTCGCGCCACTGCGGATCGTGATCCATGTAGCCGAAGGAATACAGATGTACGAGCGCCGACACTGTCGTCACCACGATCAGCATGATCGCGGTCAAACGGTCCAGACGCACGGCCCAGCTTGTCGACAGCGAGCCGCTTTCGATCCAGCGCATGATCTCGACCTGCTGGGTCACCCCGTCAAACGTAAAGAATACGATCCAAGACAGCAGGCAGGCCAGGAACAGCAAGCCGGTGGCCGTCCACATCGCGGCCTTCTCGCCAATAAATCTCCAGCCGAACCCGCAGAGCAGCGCGCCCACCAGCGGGGCAAAGAGGATGGTGGTTTCCATGTTCTCTTACCCCTTCATCATATTGACGTCTTCAACCGCGATGGTGCCGCGGTTGCGGAAGAAACAGACCAGAATGGCCAGACCAATCGCCGCCTCGGCCGCCGCAACGGTCAGCACAAACAGCGTAAACACCTGCCCGACCAGATCGCCGAGGAAGCTGGAAAACGCCACGAGGTTGATATTTACCGCCAGCAGCATCAACTCGATGCTCATCAGCAGGATGATGACGTTCTTGCGGTTCAGGAAGAGACCGAAGATGCCGATGACGAACAGCGTCGCCGCGACCGTAAGATAGTGTTCAAGTCCGATCATAGCTTCGCTCCTGGCGAGTCGGGGTAGTAGAGTTTGCAGCCGCAAAATGCGTCTATCGTGTCGCCATCCAAACGGTGCTCGTAGAAATTGTCGAATTCGCTTTCGTCGTAGGAACGAAGCTCAATCTCCGACGCTTGGACGCGTAGATCATTCAAGTTGTCGAATTCAGAAATTTCTAACGGGCCGTCGGGTGCAAGATGGTGCCCAATAAGGCTTGGCGTAAATCCTGCGACATGAGGTTGGCCTTCTTCTGGATAAGGTCCTTTGCCAAGCAGTAGGATAGCCTGCACATTCTCGCAATCAGTGATCACCAAGTTGGTTTCAGGACTACATGCATCTAGCCTGTGAACCGTTTGCACTAGAAAGCCTGATTTGACTTTGCTGACCGGTGTTCCAAAGTAATCATCGTATTCGCCGGCAAAGGCAAAACTACAGTATTGCCCACGGACAATTGGAAATATGCCTTCGCCACCTTCTTGGTTGCGGATCTTGTCGAGTACTTCCCAATGATACTCTGTACCCGTTTCCATCAGGATGCCCGCCATTGAGGCCGACGAACAAGCATAGGAAGCGCTGCTTGACGCAACCCAAGCGAAACAGATCGCAGGGATATGCTTCGAAACTCGTCTCACAACCCCTGCCCCGGTTTCACGTCCTTCAACTCCATCGCCTTGGCCGGGTCGCGCATCATCTGGCCAACGATGTCCTGACGCTTGATGTCCTGGCGGTGGCGCAGGGTCAGCACGATGGCGCCGATCATGGCCACCAACAGGATCAGACCCGCCAGTTGGAACAAAAGGAAGTATTGATCGTAAAGAATGACACCCAGCGCCTCAGTGTTGTGGCGGTCCGTGGGGACCGGCTGCGCCAGATTGGCTGCCGCACCCTGCGCGCTGTCCCATGCGCCAAAGGCCATGACGAACTGCATCAGGATGACCAGACCGATCAGCAAGGCCAGCGGCATATAACGGGCCATCTCGGCTTTGAGTTCGGCAAAGTCCACATCCAGCATCATCACCACGAACAGGAACAGCACCGCGACCGCGCCGACATAGACGATGATCAGCAGCATCGCCACGAACTCGGCCCCCAGCAGCACGAACAGCCCCGCCGCGGACAGGAAGGACAGGATCAGCCACAGCACCGAGTGTACCGGCTGGCGGCTGATCACCGTGAACAGCCCGCCGGTGATGGCGCTGATGGCAAACAGATAGAAGGCAAAGACGGTCATTGATCCTCATCCTTGTTGTCGCCCATGACCTCTTGCGCCAAGTCCAGCGCGCGGGTCATGGCCGGGATGCCGGCAAAGACCGACATCTGACCGATCGTTTCCACGATCTCTTGTTTCTTGGCCCCGGCTTCCAGCGCGTGGCGCACGGTCTGACGCACAGCCGAGTCCGCTTGCGCGCCCTGACAGGTCAGCCCGGCCAGCGTCAACAGCAGGCGGGTTTTGGCATCCAGCCCGTCCTTGTTGACGGTGTTGCCGAACATCATCTCCATGACCTCTTTGGGCATGGTCGGCCACAGCGCCTCGAACCCTTTGGGCGAGAAACTCTCCATCGCCGGGTTCATCGCCTTTGCCATGTCCTGAGCCTGCTTCATCATCAGCTCAAACGGATTAGTCGGCGTGTCATTCATTATTCACCGTCCCATCCACACCCGGCCAAGGAGAATATGCAAAAACCCAAATTACTACGATGTTGACGAAGGGTATCGACATCAAGAGTGCCAGCCACGGCGACGAGCCTGTGCGCCTAGCGATTTTCATCGACGGAAGCCCAAAGGCAAAAAAACCAAATGCCAAAAAGATCAGAAGGGCCGGAAGACCAGTAACTTGATACTGCATATTTTCAGTTGCACTATTCATCTTATCTCCGATCACCTATACGGCGCGTCCATTTCCAGATTGCGGGCGATCTCGGCTTCCCAGCGTTCACCGTTGTCGAGCAGTTTCTGCTTGTCGTAGAACAGCTCTTCACGGGTTTCGGTGGCGAATTCGAAGTTCGGGCCTTCGACGATGGCATCGACCGGACAGGCCTCTTGGCAGAAGCCGCAATAGATGCACTTGGTCATGTCGATGTCGTACCGCGTGGTGCGGCGGCTGCCGTCTGCACGCGGCTCGGCGTCGATGGTGATCGCCTGCGCCGGGCAGATCGCCTCACACAGTTTGCAGGCGATGCAGCGTTCTTCACCGTTCGGGTAGCGACGCAGGGCGTGCTCACCGCGGAAACGCGGCGACAGAGGCCCCTTTTCGTGCGGGTAGTTCACAGTAGCTTTCGGCGCGAAAAAATACTTCAGCCCCAGTTTCATGCCGACCCAGAAGTCCTGCAGCAAAAAGTACTTGGCAGCGCGGGTATAGTCGATTTGCGTCATGATCAGCCTCCTACGCTCCAACGAGCGAACGCGCCCCAGAACCAGTCGAATTTTGCCGCAAAGGCCACGAACACCACCCACGCCAACGAAAACGGCAGGAAGACTTTCCAACCCAGCCGCATCAATTGGTCATAGCGGTAGCGCGGTGTGATTGCCTTGACCATCGCGAAGAGGAAGAAGAAGAACGCCATCTTGGCGACCATCCACAGCACGCCATCCGGCAGGCCCGGGATCGGCGACAGCCAGCCACCGAAGAACAGCAGCGTGGTCAGGGCGCACATCAGGAAGATCGCGATATACTCACCGGCCATAAACAGAAGGAACGGCGTGGCCGAGTATTCCACCTGATAACCTGCGACCAATTCCGATTCCGCTTCGGGCAAATCGAACGGTGGGCGGTTGGTTTCCGCCAGCGCCGAGATGAAGAACAGGAAGACCATCGGGAAATGTGGCAGCCAATACCAGCTAAAGAAGCCAAAACGGCCATCCTGTGCGTGTACAATCTCACCGAAATTCATCGATCCAGTCGAGATGATCACGCCGATAATGATCAGGCCAATCGAAACCTCGTAAGAGATCATCTGCGCGGCAGAGCGCAGAGAGCCGAGGAACGGGTACTTTGAGTTAGACGCCCAACCCCCCATAATCACGCCATAAACTTCCAACGAGGACACAGCGAAAACATACAGGATGGCGACATTGATATCCGACAGCACCCAGCCATCATTAAACGGGATTACCGCCCAGGCGATCATCGCCAGAACAAAGCTGGTCAGTGGTGCGAGCATGAAAACCGTGCGGTCGGCCCCGGCGGGTATGACCACCTCTTTCACCACGTATTTCAGCGCATCCGCCACCGATTGCAGTAGGCCATAGACGCCCACCACGTTGGGGCCGCGGCGCATCTGGACAGCGGCCCAGATCTTGCGGTCGCCGTAGACGAGGAACAACAGCGAGATCATCACAAAGGCAACGACTGCAAGCACTTGCGCCAGAATGATGATGGCTATTCCGCCTGGGGTGTTAAAGAATTCAGCCATTGGTCCTCACACCGTGGGTATTCCGTTTTCCACGCGCGCTGCGAAGGCCATGTGCCTGCGCAAACTGCGTCTGGGTCGGCGCGTTGGTGTAAACAGCATCCGCTGCACTTACGCCACCCTTATTGTTGCGTCTCACACGCATTTCCATACCCACCGCATTGCAGGCACCCAAACGTGATATGAAACAGGTCCGGCTCATTCCGCCGCGATCTTTTTAGCATTGCGTGCCTGGGCTTGCGCCGACAGTTCGGCCATCAGTTGCGAGGCTCGGGCAATCGGGTTGGTCAGGTAGAAGTCTTTGATTGCGTTGCGGAAAGTGGCTGTGCCCAGCGGGCCTTCCCCTACCGATTGCGCTTCGTTTTCGATCACTTCGTCAATACGTGCCAGATGCGGCACCGCCTCGATCAGTGCGCTGCGTAGTTGCGCCAGCGAGTCGTAGGGCAGCTTTGCGCCCAGCTCGGCCGACAGGGCCCGCAGGATCGCCCAGTTTTCCTTGGCTTCGCCTGGTGCAAATCCCGCGCGCATGGCCAATTGTGGGCGGCCTTCGGTGTTCACGAACAGACCGTTTTCCTCGGTATAGGCGGCGCCGGGCAGGATCACGTCTGCACGGTGTGCACCGCGGTCTCCATGGCTGCCCTGATAGATGACAAAGGCACCTTCGCCAATCTCGACCTCATCCGCACCCAGATTATAAATCACGTCCGCCGCGCTTACGGCATCCATGCCACCTTCGTTGGTCGCATCCACGTCCATCGCACCCACACGCGAGGCTGCGGTATGCAGAACGATCAGGCCGCTTTCTGTATTCCCAGCAATGGCTTGGGCAGCGGCCAGAACAGCGGTGCCATCAGCCTCTTGCAGTGCGCCCTGACCGACAATAACCAGAGAAGCCTTGCCCTTGATCTCATCGTCACCGCCCATGTCGACAACTTTTTGCAGCGCCGCGCGGTCATCGCCCATGTGATGATATGCATAGGTCAAATTGACGGCCGGACCGACCAGAGCCACCTCGGCCCCGTGCGCCCAAGCCTTGCGGATACGCGCATTCAGAACCGGAGCTTCCTCACGCGGGTTGGTACCGATCAGCAGAATACGCTCGGCCGTGTCGATATCTTCGATCGCGGCAGTCCCGGCATAGGCCCCGCGGTTGCCCGCAGGCAGCTTGGCCCCATCCGTACGGCATTCGACGACACCGCCCTGCCCCTCGATCAGTTGTTTCAACGCAAAGGCCGCTTCGACCGGGGCCAGATCACCCACGATACCCGCTGACTTTTCAGCCCCCTTCAGCGCCTCGGCGGCTTTGGTCAGGGCCTCGGGCCAAGAGGCCGGGCGCAGCTTGCCGTTTTCACGAACGTATGGCTTGTCCAATCGCTGACGACGCAGACCGTCCCAAACAAAGCGTGTCTTGTCGCTGATCCATTCCTCATTCACGCCGTCATGGTTACGCGGCAGGAAACGCATGACCTCGCGCCCCTTTGTGTCCACGCGAACGTTCGAACCCAAGGCATCCATAACGTCGACGCTCTCGGTCTTGGTCAGCTCCCAAGGGCGGGCCGTAAAGGCGTAAGGTTTCGAGGTCAGCGCCCCCACCGGGCACAGGTCGATGATGTTGCCTTGCAGGTTTGAATCCAACGTCTGGTTCAGATACGAGGTGATCTCGGCATCTTCACCCCGTCCGGTCTGACCCATCTGAGTGATCCCGGCGACCTCGGTCGTGAACCGAACGCAACGGGTGCAACTGATGCAGCGGGTCATTGCCGTCCCAACCAACGGCCCCAGATCCAGATCATCAACCGCGCGCTTGGCTTCTTTGAAGCGCGAGCCGGACAGACCATATGCCATCGCCTGATCCTGCAGATCACACTCTCCGCCCTGATCGCAGATCGGGCAGTCCAAGGGATGGTTGATCAGCAGAAACTCCATCACCCCTTCGCGGGCCTTTTTGACCATGGGTGAGTTCGTCTTGACCTCCGGTGCTTGCCCCTCGGGCCCCGGGCGCAGATCGCGGACCTGCATCGCGCAGGATGCGGCGGGCTTCGGCGGGCCGCCCACGACCTCAACCAGACACATCCGGCAGTTCCCAGCGATCGACAAACGCTCGTGATAACAGAAGCGCGGTACCTCGACCCCGGCTTGCTCACAAGCCTGGATCAGGGTCATCGCACCATCGACTTCGATTTCCTGCCCGTCGATATTGATCTTTCGGAGGTCAGACATCGTCTAGTTCGCCCTCAAATACACGCCAATGGCGCTGTTTCTTTCAATCTCTGCCCGTCCCAGCGTGCAGAAGGAATTGGGGTTGTTGTAAGTGACACCGTGCTGGGCCAGATAAGCCTCGCCCTTGGCGCGCATCCGGTCCTTTTCGGTATCCGAATCCACATAGGCCCGGATTTCATCATCCGAGTACCCCAGCTTGTTCGCTTGCGACTTCAATCCCCACAACACACCGATCGCTTTTAGACGCCGCCCACTTATCGAGGGGCAATACTCCGAAATCTCATTTGCAATGGCGATGTAATAGAGTTCGTTGTCGATCTCTTTGACTTCGCGCAAGGGCGGTTTCGCTTCAGCAATGCTTGGCAGGTTCAGAACAGACAGCAACGCCAGCATTTTCACTCCGGACATGACAATTCCTTTCTTCTTGGGAAACCCAAGACGATCGGCAGCCAGGGGGCTATGCAATAACAACCCCTTTGTCACAGAGTGATATGCGGGCATGCGCGTCATGGTCGCTGGCACGCCCCTGCAAAGGTCAGTTTGTCGTCGCTGATGCGCAAGTTCTGAGGTTCGGTATCCGGGCCGACCTTCCACGCGATGCTGGAAGAACCAAAATTCTTAATGCAAAATCTTGTTCCCTCATACCGCCCTGCTTCACGCGCACCATCCAACGAGGCCGAAACCCCATTAACAACCACGGTGAACTCGGTCGGCATCTTCTTTTTATCGACGGGCTTTGCCTTGGCCCGAAAATACTTACCGTCAAAGAGGACGCGATCACTGGACGATGTGACTCCTCCGCACGCGGAAACAACCGACAACGCAATAATTCCGCCCAGCATGGATACGCGGCCGGCAACGCATTTACGCCCGAACATTCGATATTTCCCCCGAGCCAACATCAAAAAGCCGCCACCACTGCCATAAGACCCATCACGAACATGCAGGCCCAAGCAACAACATAAAGAACTGAACGCAGGCCAGCATTTGGCTTACCAATGCCTCGTAAGTGAACGATTAGCATAACCAAACGCGCAACCAGCGCGATGGAAGCCAACAGGTTGACCCAAAACGGGCTGACACCCATCAAAATGGCTGCCGCTGTGACCGTCAGATAAGCGGGCAGCGTCTCAGTCCCGTTCAGATAGGCCCGGTTCAAGCGGTAGGCCGTATCGCTATAATCCTGATCCGGGGTCGCACCCGGAGCCAATCCTTTGTTCTGCTTCGCCAAGGCGCTGAAGGGCGCCATGAACAGCACCACAAGTGTGAAAATCACCACCGAGGCAACTGCGTGACCATATTCCGCGAACATTTCCATCTCGATCACTCCGCCGCCATCGCGCCCATACGGCCCGATTTCTGGGCCTTGATGCGATCTTCGATCTCTTCGCGGAAGTTGCGGATCAGACCCTGGATCGGCCAGGCAGCCGCATCGCCCAATGCACAGATCGTGTGGCCTTCGACTTGTTTGGTCACATCAAACAGCATGTCGATCTCTTCCAGTTCGGCCTCGCCGCGCACCAGACGGTCCATCACGCGCATCATCCAGCCGGTGCCTTCACGGCAGGGCGTACACTGGCCACAGCTTTCGTGCTTGTAGAACTTTGACAGCCGCCAGATTGCCTTGATGATGTCGGTGGACTTGTCCATTACGATCACCGCTGCCGTGCCAAGACCCGAACCCAAATCATTGCGCAGATGGTCGAAGTCCATGATCGCATCACGCATGTTCTCACCACGCACACAAGGTACCGACGACCCACCCGGGATGACTGCAAGCAGATTGTCCCAGCCACCTCGAATGCCACCGCAATGGGTTTCGATCAACTCCGCGAAGGGAATAGACATCGCCTCTTCTACTACACAGGGGTTGTTCACATGCCCCGAGATGGCAAACAGTTTGGTGCCCGCGTTGTTCTGACGACCAAATCCAGCGAACCAGTCGGCTCCACGCCGCAAGATGGTCGGTACAACCGCAATGGACTCCACGTTGTTTACTGTGGTGGGGCAGCCATACAACCCCGCGCCTGCCGGGAACGGAGGTTTCATCCGCGGCATGCCCTTCTTGCCCTCAAGGCTTTCGATCAGGGCTGTTTCCTCACCGCAAATATACGCCCCTGCCCCGTGATGCAGGAACAGGTCGAAATCCCAACCTGAACCAGCAGCGTTCTTGCCCAGCAGCCCAGCATCGTATGCTTCGTCAATCGCGGCCTGCAGCGCCTCACGCTCGCGGATGTATTCGCCGCGCAGGTAGATGTAGCAGGTATGCGCGTTCATCGCGAAAGACGCGATCAGGCAGCCTTCGATCAACGTATGCGGATCATGGCGCATGATCTCGCGGTCCTTACAGGTGCCGGGCTCGGATTCATCCGCGTTAACCACCAGATAGGCCGGACGACCATCGCTTTCCTTGGGCATGAACGACCATTTCAACCCCGTGGGAAAGCCAGCACCGCCGCGACCACGCAGGCCTGAATCTTTCATCGTCTGAATAATCCAGTCACGCCCATTGCCAATCAGGCCAGCTGTGCCGTCCCAATGCCCGCGGGCCTGCGCGCCTTTCAGCGTGCGCTCATGCATCCCGTAGATGTTGGTAAAGATCCGGTCCTGATCCTTCAGCATCGCGTGTTACCTTCAGCTATCCTGACGCATGCGCCAGAGTTGAAATATATTAACGCCTGCATAGATGAATCCCGCCAAAGCAGCGAAATCAAACAGCAGCGCAAATCGCCCCGGCAATCCCAGCGCGGGGCCTATGAACAATGTCATGGCAAGCCAAAGCAGCATGGTCGCGGCGATGACCACCCCGATATGACGGCCCTTGCGGGCTATGGCCTGTTCCTTGTCCTTATCCATCTCATCCTTCATGCCCTTATTGAGCATGTATCCTAGTCTTCGTAAGTGCCGTCTTCTTTGGCACGTTTGGCGAATTCGGTTTCCTCACCCGCCGCCAGCTTACTGGCCTGTTCGATCCAGCCATCCCGCTCGATCCGGCCTTTGAACTTCAACCGCGCATCAACCCAGGCCACCTGCTCGACAGTCCAAGCCGCAATCTGGTCATAGTGATAAAAGCCCAGCTCGTTTAGCGTCTGTTCCAGTTTAGGGCCGACACCTTTCAGCAACTTGAGGTCATCGGCCTTAGCACCGCGCGGTTCGGTCAGAGTTTCCGGCTGGTCTTCTTTGACCTTAGCCTCTTCGGCCTGTTTTACCGCAGACTTACCCGACACAGGTGCTTTCGGAGGTTTCGGCGCCGCCTTGGTCGCCGCAGCCTTACCGTCCTTACCCAGCCAAGGGCTCAGGATCGGCACCTCGGTCCCGTCGATGCGCTTAACTGTGTCACCCAGATCATGCGCCAGTTCAACACTTGCGTTGTACTGGGTTCTGCCACTGTCATATTCCGTCAGGCTGGTCAGACCCTTAAGAGGTTCTGCTGCATAACGCCCATTCTGCGGACCCGGCGTCGGTACTTTGCCCGCAACCAGATCGTTGAGGATTTTGCCAAAGCTATCGGTGGTCAGGTCCTCATAGTAATCCTTGCCAATCTGAGCCATCGGCGCGTTGGTGCAGGACCCGAGGCATTCCACCTCTTCCCAGCTCAACTTGCCATCTGCCGACAGCTCATGCGGCTTGCCGGCAATCTTTTCCTTGCAAACCGCAATTAGATCCTCGGCCCCGCAGATCATGCAGGAAGTCGTGCCGCAGACCTGAATATGCGCCACCGAACCAACTGGTTGCAATTGGAACATGAAGTAGAACGAGGCTACTTCGAGCACGCGGATATAGGCCATGCCCAGCATGTCGGCGACGGACTCAATCGCCGGACGGCTCAGCCAGCCCTCTTGTTCCTGCGCGCGCCACAGCAGCGGAATAACCGCGCTGGCCTGACGGCCCTCGGGATATTTCGTGATTTGCGCTTCGGCCCACTGTTGGTTGGCAGCAGTAAAGGCAAAGCTTTCGGGTTGTTCGGGGTGAAGACGGCGGAGCATTAGCGGTCAATCTCTCCAAATACGACATCCATGGTGCCGATGATGGCGGCGACGTCGGCCAGTTGGTGGCCCTTTGCGACGTGATCCATGGCTTGCAAGTGCAGGAACCCCGGAGCGCGCAGCTTGGCGCGGTAGGGTTTGTTGGTGCCATCGGCGACCAGATAGACGCCGAACTCGCCCTTAGGGGCCTCCACGGCGGCATAGACTTCGCCTTCGGGAACGTGGAAGCCTTCGGTATAGAGCTTGAAGTGATGGATCAGGCTTTCCATCGAGGTCTTCATGTCCGAGCGTTTCGGCGGGGTGATCTTGCCTCGTGCCAGAACATCACCCGGGCACTCGCGGATTTTGGCGATGGCCTGCTGAATAATTTGCAACGACTGGCGCATCTCTTCCATGCGGACGAGGTAGCGATCATAACAGTCGCCATTCTTACCGACAGGGATCTGGAACTCGAACTCGTCATAACACTCATAGGGCTGCGCACGGCGCAAATCCCATGCTAGACCCGATCCACGCACCATGACGCCCGAGAAGCCGTATTTCTGGATGTCATCCTCGGTCACGACGCCAATATCGGCGTTGCGCTGTTTGAAGATGCGGTTTTCGGTCAGCAGCCCGTCGATATCATCCAGAACGGAGGGGAATTCGTGGCTCCAGGCCTCGATATCGTCCAGCAGTTCCGGCGGCAGGTCCTGATGTACACCACCGGGGCGGAAATAGGCGGCGTGCAGGCGAGCGCCACAAGCACGCTCATAGAACACCATCAGCTTTTCGCGTTCCTCGAACCCCCACAGCGGCGGCGTCAGCGCGCCAACGTCCATAGCCTGCGTGGTCACGTTCAGCAGGTGATTCAGGATGCGCCCGATCTCGGAATACAGCACCCGGATCAGCGAGCCACGACGCGGCACTTCAACCCCGGTCAGCTTTTCGATAGCCAGACACCAGGCATGTTCCTGGTTCATCGGTGCTACGTAATCTAACCGGTCGAAATACGGCAGGTTCTGCAGATACGTGCGGCTTTCCATCAACTTTTCTGTGCCACGGTGCAGCAGGCCGATATGCGGGTCACAGCGTTCGACAATCTCGCCGTCCAGCTCAAGAACAAGACGCAAAACTCCGTGCGCCGCAGGGTGTTGCGGGCCGAAGTTAATGTTGAAATTGCGGATCTTCTGTTCTCCGCTCAGCGCGTCCGTGCTGCCGTCATCGTATCTTGAGCCGTCCATCAACGCCCTCGTTTCTTCTTTGCTTCGGCCCGGACCCGGACCTTTTCAGCTTCGGCCGCTTTGGCAGCAGCCCCTGCAAGCAAGACGCCCAATGCGCCCAAAATGATCAGTTCGCCCATCATGTCAGCGGCGCTCCATCTCTTGCAGTTTCATCGCCATCATCCACAGCAGGACAATCACGACCGGAGAGATGATGCATGCAAACGCCCAGTTCTTGTTGATCCCGAAATGCGGCAGCAGTTTCAGCATCGGGACGACCGTTGCCACCACCAGAATTATCCAGATCAGGAACTCCATGATTACGTCTCCTGCTTTTCATCCCCCGGAAGAATGTAATTCGCGCCTTCCCAGG
Source organism: Ruegeria sp. BI11 (assembly GCF_056538005.1). Lineage (NCBI taxonomy): Bacteria > Pseudomonadati > Pseudomonadota > Alphaproteobacteria > Rhodobacterales > Roseobacteraceae > Ruegeria > Ruegeria sp. BI11. Next base: position 445,068 of record NZ_JBQFSM010000002.1, read on the forward strand.
GGGACATGAAATCAAACTGACGGTATTCCTGCACCAGCGACACAGGTTCGTAGACCACGCGCTTTTGCGCTTCGTCATAGCGAACCTCGGTATAGCCGGTGGTCGGGAAATCCTTGCGCAGCGGATGGCCGCGGAACCCATAGTCGGTCAGGATACGGCGAAGGTCCGGATGACCCGAGAACAGGATGCCGAACATGTCGAACACCTCACGCTCGAACCAATTGGCAGAGGGGTGTACGTCAACGATCGAGGGCACCATGTCTTCTTCGCGGATCGAAACCCGCAGACGGATGCGTTGGTTCTGGTACATCGACAGGAAGTGATACACCACGTCGAACCGCTTGGCCCTTTCCGGATAGTCCACGCCAGTGATGTCAACCAACGACGAGAACTGACAATTCCGGTCGGATTTCAGGAATTCCACGAATTCCACAAGGTTCGACGGCGCCACATCCACGTTCAGCTCGCCGTGGGTCACATCCCAAGACAGAACGCAATCGGCCCGTTTCAGTTCAAGCTGCGCGCCGAGTTCCTTGAGTGCTTCGCTCATCAGCTCTCTCCTCAGCGTACGATGGTGCCAGTGCGGCGGATTTTGCGTTGCAACTGCATAAGACCGTACAGCAACGCCTCGGCGGTCGGTGGGCAGCCAGGCACGTAGATATCTACCGGAACCACGCGATCGCAACCACGCACGACAGAATAGGAATAGTGATAATAACCACCGCCGTTTGCGCAGGATCCCATCGAGATCACGTAACGCGGCTCGGGCATCTGGTCATAAACTTTGCGCAGAGCCGGGGCCATCTTGTTGGTCAGCGTTCCCGCCACGATCATTACGTCCGACTGGCGCGGAGACGCACGCGGGGCAATCCCGAACCGTTCCGCATCATAGCGCGGCATCGAGGTATGCATCATTTCAACCGCGCAGCAGGCCAGACCAAATGTCATCCAGTGCAGCGATCCGGTGCGGGCCCAGTTGATGATGTCTTCGGTCGAGGTCAGCAGGAACCCTTTGTCCTGCAACTCGGCATTCAGGGCCTGGGTGGCGACTTCTTTGTCGACGCCGGCGGTGTTTGCACCCGTCATCACTCCCATTCCAAGGCTCCCTTTTTCCATTCATAGGCAAAGCCGATGGTCAGAACGCCCAGAAATACCATCATCGACCAGAACCCCACATCGCTGATGTCCTTAAAGCCTACGGCCCACGGGAACAGGAAGGCAATTTCCAGATCGAAGATGATGAAGAGAATCGAGACCAGATAGAACCGGACGTCGAATTTCATCCGCGCATCGTCAAAGGCGTTGAAGCCACATTCATATGCGCTGACCTTTTCAGGGTCGGGGTTGCGGACTGCCAGAACCACAGCCGCCAGAATCAGGACGATTCCCAGGCCGACAGCAACGGCCAGAAACACCAGAATCGGGAGATACTCCCGCAGCAGGTCTTCCACGAATAGCTCCTTTCCTGCGCAACCCGGACGGGGGGCGCCGTCAATTGGCGTGTTGACTGGACATTCTCTATCCGCGCGGGGTCAGAGGGTCAACCGAACACAGACGCGCAGGGGGGTAATAATCCACTTGTCATGGCAGGTGATCCCGACAAGGTGATTCCAATCGCAACTGCATTGAAACTAAGGCCTAAACCTAACTTTTCCATACAGGTTTTCGCTTTTCAAAAAACGCGCTGATTCCCTCTTTGGCCTCATTGGTTTCCCACCGCTCTACCAAGGCGCGGATCGTCTGGTCGATCACGGCATCGTCAATGTTAGGCCCCAGCTTTCGGACAAGTTCTTTGGCCGAAGCCACCGCGCCTGGCGCACAGGAAAGATAGGGGAGAACCTCGGCTTCGACCGCCTCACCCAAGTCATCGGCTGGAACGGATTTCGCCAGCAACCCAAGTTCAACCGCCTCGGCGGCATCGAACATCCGGGCTGACATAAAGACACGCCGCGCTCGCGCTTCGCCCATACGGGCGATGACATAAGGGCCAATCGTGGCCGGGATCAGACCCAGCCGTGTCTCAGTCAGGGCCATCTTCACGCTGCCCACGCCAATGGCCACATCGCAAACGGCGGCCAATCCGACGCCGCCCCCAAAGGCATTACCCTGAAGTGCACCGATCAACGGGCGCGGCATGGTGTTCAACGCTTGAAGCATTTCGGCCAGCTTGCGCGCCTCGGCAAACCGTGTTTCGGGGTCGGCGGCCATCTGGTCCTGCATCCATCCCAAATCGCCGCCGGCACAGAAACTCTTACCCGCCCCGGTCAGCACCACCACACGCACCGTATCATCAGCGCCCAATTGTGCAGCCGCTTGGGTCAGCTCGGCAATCATCTGAGCCGACATAGCGTTATGCTTTTCCGCCCGATCGAGCGTTAAAGTCGCAACACCACGCGAATCTGTGGTCACCGAGATCGTTTCAAACATACCCGCCCCTCATTCCGGTCGCATGGCCCGCGCAATCTGCGCGGCCTCTTCAACAATTTCCAAATCAAGCCCGGTTTCATAACCCAACCGTTCCAGATGGGCAGCTACGGCCTCGGTCGCGACATTCCCCGCTGCTCCGGGCGCATAAGGGCAACCGCCCAATCCACCAACCGCCGCATCAAAAGTCCGCACGCCCAGCGCCAGCGCAGCATCGATATTGTCGATGGCTCGGCCATTGGTGTCATGGAAATGCCCAGCCAGACGGGTTACTGGCACGCGTTCACGCACGGCCAGCAGCATATGTGCGATGGTATCTGGCGTCCCCTGCCCGATCGTATCGCCTAAGGAAACTTCATAGCAGCCCAAACCGAACAGTTGATCTGCAACCTCGGCCACCTTCTCGGGCGGGGTAGGGCCGTCATAAGGACAGTCGGTCACGCAGGACACATAGCCCCGCACCGGCAGATCAATGTGGCGCGCAGCCTCAAGGATCGGCGTAAACCTCTCGATGGATTCGGCAATCGTGGCGTTGATATTGGCTTTCGAGAACCCTTCGGAGGCGGAAGTGAAAACCGCGATCTCATCTGCCTTGGCCGCCAAAGCATCTTCATATCCCCGCATATTGGGTGTCAGCGCAGCATAGCGCACCCCATCGGCCCTTTTAATCCCAGCCAACACATCTGCGCTGCCGGCCATCTGCGGCACCCATTTAGGGGACACAAAGCTGGCCACCTCGATCCGGTTGAACCCTGCGCGGCTGAGGCAATCGACCAGTGCCACCTTCTCGACCACCGGAATCTCACGCTGCTCATTTTGCAGGCCATCGCGTGGACCTACCTCGAAAATCTCGACCCGCTCGCCCATGGCTGCGCTCCTCCCGGTTTTGTTCCGTTTCCTGTTCGGATAGCCTGACTGTGCCACGCGAAGCCGCAAGGGAACAGATTACTCTTCTTTCAACCTGATCAGCGCAGCCCCGGCCTCGACCTGTGCGCCATCTTCGGTCAGTACCTCGGCCACAACACCGTCGCGGGCGGCCAGCAGGGAATGCTCCATTTTCATGGCTTCCAAAATGGCCAGCCGATCCCCCTCCTTCACCTCTTGACCCACGGCAGCAAACACCGCCTTGACCAACCCGGGCATGGGGGCCTCGATCACGTTCGTATCGCCCGCAGCGCTGGCATCGCGGTCCAGTGGATCAACGATGTCAAACGCCTGCCCATAGCTGTCGAAAACCGTGATCCGTGTTCCCGAAACCGAAACCTGCGGCATTGGGCTGCCGCCAATGGACCAAATACCGCTGCTGCGTTCGGCGATGACGATCTCTTCACCAACCTGCCAAATCTGGCGATCTGGGCCTTCAACCTGAACGTCCAGATCAAAGACATCATCCGCCTTAAGCTGCACCGCGCGATGTAACGGAGCCCACAAGGAAAACCCGGTCTCTTCAGCCGTTTCCACCAGATTTAACGCCGTCATTGCCGCCGCAACACAGGACGCAGTCTTAATCGGCGCAGCCTGTGTCAGCGCGTCAATGTCCCGTCCGATCAGACCGGTATCCACATCCCCTGCAGCAAAGCCCTCATGCCGGGTCAGCGCGCCCAAAAAGGCGAGGTTGGTGACGGTTCCAGCCACTTCGGTCTGGAGAAGGGCACGGTGCAACTGCCCCAACGCAACCGCACGTGTGGGGCCGTGAACGATAACCTTGGCGATCATCGGGTCATACCAAGGGCTGATCGTATCGCCCGTGCGTACTCCGCTGTCGGCACGGCAGGCTGCAGGGAATTGCAGATGCGTCAGTGTGCCCGTTGCGGGTAGGAACCCCTTGGGAACGTCCTCGGCATAGAGGCGAGCCTCAAATGCATGACCGGTGATGGAGAGTTCTTCCTGACGTTTCGGGAGGGTTTCTCCGGCGGCGACGCGCAATTGCCATTCAACCAGATCGACCCCGGTGATCGCCTCGGTCACCGGGTGTTCCACTTGCAGACGTGTGTTCATCTCCATGAACCAAAAACGATCCGGGCGCAGACCGTCCGACGCGTCGACGATGAATTCGACCGTCCCCGCCCCCTTGTAGCCAATCGCTTCGGCCGCACGCACGCCTGCCTGCCCCATCGCCTCGCGCATTTCAGGCGTCATGCCGGGGGCCGGCGCTTCTTCGATCACTTTCTGATGGCGGCGTTGCAACGAGCAATCGCGTTCGAACAAATGAACCGCATGGGTGCCATCGCCAAAGACCTGCACCTCGATATGACGTGGTTTGGCGACGAATTTCTCGACCAGAACGGCGTCATTGCCAAAGGCGGTTTTCGCCTCGCCGCGCGCGCTGTCCAACGCAGAGGCGAAATCCTCGGGGCGTTCGACCAGTCGCATGCCTTTGCCGCCGCCTCCTGCCACAGCCTTGATCAGGACCGGGTAGCCGATGGTTTCAGCAGCACCCGCCAAATGTTCGGGGTCCTGATTGTCACCGTGATACCCCGGAACGACGGGCACACCTGCCCGCTCCATAAGAACCTTGGCCGCATCCTTGAGGCCCATCTTGCGGATCGCCTCTGCCGAAGGGCCAATAAAGGTTAAACCCGCTGCCTCGACCGCATCCACAAAATCAGGGTTTTCCGAGAGAAAACCATAGCCCGGATGGATAGCCTGCGCCCCAGCATCCAGCGCGGCCTGAATGATCACGTCGCCCTTTAGGTAGCTTTCAGCCGGAGCCGCCCCGCCAACATGAACCGCCTCATCGGCCATCTGCACATGCTTGGCCGAGGCATCCGCGTCGGAGTAAACCGCAACGCAAGACACCCCCATTTTCTGAGAAGTATCCATCACCCGACAAGCAATCTCGCCCCGGTTGGCAATCAGGATTTTGTAGAACATGTTTTACCCCTCAACAGCCAGATCTTCGACAAGACGGAAACGTTCGCACAATAGCTCCATCTCGGGATCGAAACCGCCATTGCGCTCGAAGTAACGACGGTGATCCTCGCGCCATCCATCAAGCGTTTCATTCTCACCCTCGGCCAATGCGAAGTCCTCAGTCACATCGCAGAATCGACAGATCGAGACATCGACTGTTTCGATCACCAAAGCCGGGTTGTCATCCCATTCCAGAGCGATATCGCGCCGCCCGACAACCGGTGTCTCGGGACTTCCGTCCGGGTAATCGCGCAGCGCCCCACAAGTTGCTTTTTTTTGGCCCGAGCGCACCAGTGCCAGCAATTCAGCACTCAAGGAAGCGCTATCGCCGAACTTAAAAGTCTGTGCGCCCGGGTAGCGGGCCATTACTTCTGTCAGGTTCATGCGCATTACATCCTGAACACGCCGAAACGTGTCTCCTCAATCGGGGCATTCAACGCAGCGCTCAGCGACAGGGCCAGCACATCGCGGCTTTTGCGGGGATCGATAATGCCGTCGTCCCACAACCGGGCCGAGGCATAGAGCGGGTGCGATTGTTCCTCGAACATCTCCAGCGTCGGGCGTTTGAACTCGGCCTCTTCCTCGGCGGACCATGTGCCGCCCTGCCGCTCGATCCCGTCGCGTTTGACGGTGGCCAGCACGCCCGCGGCCTGTTCGCCACCCATCACCGAAATGCGCGAGTTCGGCCAGGTCCACAAGAAACGCGGCTGATAGGCGCGACCGGCCATGCCATAGTTTCCGGCTCCGAAGGATCCGCCGACCAGCATTGTAACCTTCGGCACGTTTGTCGTCGCCACGGCAGTCACCATCTTGGCGCCATGCCGCGCGATACCTTCGTTTTCATATTTCCGCCCGACCATGAAGCCGGTGATGTTTTGCAGGAACACCAGCGGGATTTTGCGCTGAGAACACAACTCGACAAAATGCGCGCCCTTCTGCGCGGCCTCGGAAAACAGCACGCCGTTGTTGGCGACAATCCCGATCGGGCAGCCTTTGACATGCGCGAACCCGGTCACCAGCGTTTCCCCAAACCGAGGTTTGAATTCATCGAACCGGGAGCCATCGACCAGCCGCGCGATCACCTCGCGGATGTCATAGGGCGTGCGCAAATCCGCAGGGACGACACCCAGAATTTCTTCGGGGTCAAAGGCCGGATCTTCGGGGCTGGCCCAGTCCACTGTCTGCGGCTTGCGCAGGTTCAAAGACCCGACCGCCCGGCGCGCCAAGGCCAGAGCGTGAGCGTCATCTTCGGCCAGATAGTCCGCCACACCTGATAGGCGGGTGTGCACATCGCCGCCGCCGAGATCTTCGGAACTGACAACTTCTCCGGTCGCAGCCTTGACCAAGGGCGGCCCGGCAAGAAAGATCGTGCCCTGCTCTTTCACGATGATCGTCACATCCGACATCGCGGGCACATAAGCCCCACCCGCCGTACAAGACCCCATCACAACGGCGATCTGGGCAATCCCCTTCGCGCTCATCCGTGCCTGATTGTAAAAGATGCGGCCAAAGTGGTCGCGATCCGGAAAGACCTCATCCTGATTGGGCAGGTTCGCGCCGCCGCTATCAACCAGATAGATGCAGGGGAGGTTGTTTTCTTCGGCAATCTCCTGCGCGCGCAGGTGTTTCTTGACCGACATCGGGTAATAGGTGCCGCCCTTCACGGTGGCGTCGTTGCACACCACCATAACCTCACGCCCTTGCACCCGACCTATGCCCGCTACGACCCCGGCAGCAGGCGCGGCATCGCCATACATCCCATGCGCCACCGTTGCCCCGATTTCGAGGAATGGAGACCCCGGGTCCAACAGGTTCGCCACCCGACGTCGAGGGAGCATCTTGCCCCGGGATTCATGACGCGCGCGGGATTTCTCACCACCGCCCATGCGGGCTACTTCGGCGGCGGTAGAGATTTGGGCCAGCGCTTCGAGATGGGCAGCACGGTTTGATTTGAAGCCCTCGGAGGAGGGCATAGCTTTGGATGTGAGTTTCATTGTTGCACCTCATCAGCAATTCGCTCCAAGGATCGCCACTGCAACCATTCTCCGGTTTTCAGATACGCGTCGCACCACACATCTGGTGAAATATCGGCAACCGGAGAAGAGTCACAGACGTCAAAAACATCTTCGACCAACTGTCTATACGTTCGCTCATAACCGCGCGCACGCCAGGTCGTGCCGTTAATACTTTGAGGAAGGCCATCTCGAATTTTGCCCGACAGGAAAGAGACCTGCTTTGAAAATTCAACAAAACACCTTTGCTGTTTGTCTTTTGCGCGACCGATCATACAGTATTGAACGGCGAGATCCGCGCAGTTGGTATCCATGAACATCCCGTTGGCAGGTTGTGTTAGTTGTGTACACCCTTCAAACCACGCCAAAACATCAACCGGGACCGGATTGTTTTCCGCTAGCGCTTGGCAAGCGAATGACACTGGCAAAAAATAAACTGCTAGTTTGTGTCTCATACCTTTACCTCTCCTGCCGCCCGCGCCTTTAATTCCTTCCGGATCACTTTCCCTGTCACTGTCATCGGCAACGCTTCCAGAAACTCAATTTCGCGCGGATAGGAATACTGCGCCAGACGGTCCTTGACCCAGTCCTGCAACTCTCGTCCCGAGGCCTCAGTGCCCTGCTTCAACACCACATAAGCTTTCACGATCTCGGTCCGCAGCGGGTCGGGCTTGCCGACCACACCCACGGTTGCCACCGCCGGATGGGTCAGCAGGCAATCCTCGATCTCGGCCGGACCGATGCGGTATCCGGCCGAAGTGATCACGTCATCATCACGCCCGACAAAGCGCAGGTAGTCGCCCTCCCACACGCCCCGATCTCCAGTGATCAGCCAGTCTCCCCGAAACTTCTCAGCAGTCGCCTCGGGGCGGTTCCAGTATTCAAGCAGCATCGAGGCCGAGCCGCGCCGGATGGCCACGTCGCCCTCTTCATTTGTTGGATTGCCATCCTCATCAATCACCGCAACCTCATGCCCGGGCACCGGCTTACCAATGCAGCCGGGTTGCACCGGGAAATCCTCGGCACAAGAAGACACGACCATGTTGCATTCGGTCTGGCCGTAGAATTCGTTGACTGTCAGCCCAAACGCCTGCTGCCCCCAGGCCAGCATCTCGGCACCCAGCGGCTCGCCCCCCGAAGCGACCGAGCGCAAACCGGGGAGAGCCTGATCCGCCGCCTTCAGCATCCTCAACGCGGTCGGAGGGAAGAAAACGTTCCGCACCCCGCCGCGTGCGATCACGTTAGCACAGGCTTCGGGCGTGAATTTCTCAAGCCGCGCGGCCACCACCGGGATACCCAGCGCCAAGCCGGGCATCAGAACATCAAACAAACCTCCAATCCACGCCCAATCGGCAGGCGTCCACAGGCAGTCACCATCGCGCAGGTGGTTATGGCTGATCGAGACACCCGGCAAGTGGCCAGTCAAAACGCGGTGCCCATGCAGTGCGCCCTTGGGGCTGCCCGTGGTTCCCGAGGTGTAGATCAGCACCGCGGAGTCCTCGGGGCCGGTATTGGCAAAAGGGAAAGGATCATCCGATGGTGCAATCTGATCGACCAACACCGGCTGGGCCAGATCGTCCAGCAACGCCGCCCCTTCAGCATCGGTCAGCACCAATTGCGCGCCCGCGTCCCCCACGCGCGAGGCCAAAGCGTCCCGCTTGAACAGCTTGAACAGCGGCACCGAGATCGCCCCGAGCTTCCAGATCGCCAAATGCGCCGCAGCGCACCACGGCGACTGACTCAGCAACACTCCCACGCGGTCGCCTGGCTGCACCTTCTGTTGTAGTTCCCGCGCGATCCCATCGGTCATGCGCGTGAGCTGGCCAAAGGTGACATCCTCACGGCCCGTGCCTGTCAGATCAATGATCGCCACGTTGTCACGAGGATGCGCTAGGCATTGCCGCGCCATATTGAGCTGTGCCGGGATTTCCCAGACGCCCATCTCCTGCATACCGGGTATGCGCCTATTGGGATGCATGCGCAAAACCCCTTGTTTTTCTGACCCTTAGCGGCTGCGGACAATCTTTCGATCTCACAGAAACTTGATGCAGATCAGAGTTCGCCGCGCGTTGGTCCTGCACAAGCGGCCCATCAGCAAAATCAAAGGCCATAAAATGACCAAAACACTCACCGCTTTGACGCTTTCGACTGCGCTTGTCGCACTTGCCGCCCCTGCCATGGCCCAGAACCAGGGTGACTGGACCGTGGGTGTTGGTGTTGGCTATCTGGACCCGAAATCCGATAACGGAACTCTGGCTGGTCTTGATACCGACATTGACGCGGACACCAGCGCAATCTTCACAGTAGAGTATTTCGTCCAGGACAATCTGGGTATCGAACTGCTGGCCGCGACCCCGTTCAGCCACACCATCGCGCTGGGGGGCACCGACCTGGCCAGCACCAAACACCTGCCGCCCACCCTGTCGCTGAACTATCACTTCGCGACCAACAGCGCATGGAAGCCCTATGTTGGTGCCGGTTTGAACTATACCATCTTCTTCGACGAAAAATCCGCGCTTGGTGATCTGGACATCGACAACTCCTTTGGAGTTTCGCTGCAAGCCGGTTTGGACTACATGATCACCGAAAAAGGAGCCGTGCGTCTGAACGTGCGCTGGTTCGATATCGACTCGGACGTCAAGCTGGACGGCATGGATATCGGCAAGGCGGAAATCGACCCCTGGCTGGTCGGTCTGTCCTACGTCCATCGCTTCTGATCCCTCTCAATCGACGCCCCGCTACCCTTTGGCGGGGCGTTTTTCTCAGCGCATTTCGCTCATCAATTCGCGCCCGATCAGCATCCGACGGATTTCGCTGGTGCCCGCGCCAATCTCCATCAGCTTGGCATCCCGGAAAATTCGGCTGACAGCCGAATCCGACAGGAACCCGGCCCCGCCCATCGCCTGCACAGCCTGATGCGCCTGCGTCATCGCCTGTTCCGACGCGTAAAGGCAGCACGCGGCGGCATCCTGACGGGTCACGTCGCCCCGGTCACAGGCCTTGGCAACTTCGTAGACGTAGGCCCGAGCGGAATTCATTGCAGTGTACATATCGGCGATCTTGCCCTGCATCAGTTGGAAGCTGCCGATCGGTTTGCCGAACTGCTTACGTTCTGCCAGATAGGGCATAATCTCATCCAGACAGGCGGCCATGATGCCGGTGCCAATTCCGGCCAGCACGACGCGTTCATAGTCCAGCCCCGACATCAGAACGGCAACGCCCTTGCCCTCTTCGCCCAGCACGTTCTCGAACGGCACTTCGACGTCCTCAAAAATCAGCTCGGCCGTGTTTGACCCCCGCATACCCAGCTTGTCGAAATGGGGAGAGGTCGAGAACCCCTTCATCTCCTTCTCGATCAGAAAGGCGGTGATCCCTTTTGACCCCGCATCAGGATCTGTCTTGGCGTAAACGACCAAGGTATCCGCGTCCGGCCCGTTGGTGATCCAGTATTTATTGCCGTTCAACCGGTAGTGATCATTGCGTTTTTCCGCGCGCAGCTTCATCGACACAACGTCCGATCCGGCCGAGGCCTCGGACATTGCCAGTGCACCAACATGGTCACCCGAGATCAGGCGCGGCAGGTATTTCGCCCTCTGTTCATCATTGCCGTTGAGTTTGATCTGGTTGACGCACAGGTTGGAATGCGCCCCGTAAGACAGCGAAACCGAGGCCGAAGCCCGCGCGACCTCTTCCACCGCAACGGTGTGAGCCAGATAGGACATCCCCGCCCCGCCGTATTCTTCGGGAACGGTGATCCCCAGCATCCCAAGATCACCCATCTCTTTCCACAACTCATTGGGAAAGGCGTTCGACTTGTCGACCTCGGCTGCGATCGGTTTGACCCGATCCTGCGCCCAGCGATGCACCATCTCGCGCAGGGCGTTCACATCCTCACCCAGATCGAATTGCATTGTGGCCGTGAACATCCACCCCTCCCGGTTAATGAACAGTTGTTCAAATAATCTGACACGACCTTGCGCAGGGGTCAAGCACAGTCAGGCTTGTCGTTCTTCACAAAGCGACTTGGAAGACAGCATCCGTTAGAAAAAACACACACAACCAACTGAAACTGAAGTAGTCTTTACGCCCCTGACATTCGCGACGCGCCCTACCAAAGTTATACTTAACGGCACCTTCGATGGCGGCAACGCCTACTGGAAAGGCTCGGATCTTGAAACCAATCACAGCAAAACGCCTATCTGAGGAATGGCTCCTCCAACCGCGAAACTGAAATGGATGGGCGCTCGAGCCAGGCCACGGTATCGCAACAGACCTTTATTCTGGATGATCCCCACCAGAGTCGGCTGAGCCTGCGCACTGCGCTGAGAACCGCATCAAATTCACAAGAAGGGGACGAAGGGTTTACGGTCGAAATGTAGGACTGCAACGGGGTCGTGATCGCATCAATGACGATCCTGCCCACAGCGACAGCGTTGCCACTGTCACGATGCAGGTCGAATTCCCTGTTGCAAGCGACTGTACCCTACTCTGCACTGGAGTGGGTACCAATGACAGCCTGGGGACGATTGTCGAAAATCTCTCGCCACTTGGATTTTTCGTGAACAGCACATGATGCAGATTTGATCGGTCATAGCGCAGCGTGTGTTCGGCACCTTGGAAAGGTTGGTTTCGGCCAGCGAATTGACCGAAATTAACCAAAGTTCCTATCAAGTTGTGTATTCCCGTTTACAGTTCGATACGCATGAAATCTGGTCGATCTTTGCCGATCCGCCAATTCAGGATATCGCCCGCCTCCGCACATGATCCCCGAAAACCAAAAACAGAATCGTATAGTCGAGCGGTTCCGCAAGAACCACAAACCCGTGCTCTAGATGCAGTTTTCCTGATTAGGATTGAAAAACTGCACCAACCTCAGCCCGGATGATGCGCGCGATCAGGCGGCAATCGTCCAACGAGAAGGTCAGCGGCACCCGCATATCCATCACCCCGGCAAGGATGCGGTCACTCGCGGGCAGAGGCTCACTGTCCGCATAGCGCCAACTGTCATAGCGCGAGGTGAATCCGTTTGGCTCCGCCCCACCGAACCACTTAATCTCGACCCCCCGCGCGGCACAGCGCCGGATGACCTCGGCAATTCGCTCGGGTGTCCAGTCGAGTAGCAGGAACTGAATCGACGAGCCGACATAAGTCTCTTGCTCAGGACGTTCGACGATGGTTAGGCCCGGAGTGTCCTGCAAGCCGGTCGCGATTTCGTCATAGCGCTCGTTCCAGCGCTGCACCTGCCGATCAAGGTCACGAAGCTGCGGGCGCAGGATCGCGGCACGCAAGTTGTCCATGCGACCGGACACATTGGGGGTGGTGTATTTGATCTTTTCGAACACCTCGGGCCCCGGCGCAGCAAGGTGACGTTCATACAGCATATACGATCCCGACAGCATGGTGGCCTTGGCCGCAAGTTCTTCGTCATCGGTGATTAGCAATCCGCCTTCACCGGAATTGACATGCTTGTAGGTTTGGCACGAATAGCAGCCAATCGCACCCTGACGCCCCGACAATTGCCCTCGCCATGCCGCACCCATCGTGTGAGCACAATCCTCGATCACCGTAACACCTGCCGCATCACACATCTGCATCAGCCGGTCCATATCACATAGATGCCCGCGCATATGGCTGAGCATCAGAACCCGCGCCTGATCCAACTTGGCCTCAAGATCATCCAGATCAATCGTCAGGTTCTCGGTCACGCCCACGAAAACCGGCTTCGCCCCGACCGAGGCAATCGACCCCGGCACTGGCGCCAGTGTGAAAGCGTTGGTCAGGACCGGATCACCAGGCTGCACCCCCACGGCCCGCAATGCGGTGGCTAGCGCATACCCCCCGGAGGACACGGCCAGACAGTATTTCGCCCCCATCTGGGCCGCAAACTCCTGTTCAAGCAGCGCGGTTTCTCCCAACTCTCCGGGCACGACGTTATAGCGGTGCAGTCGCCCGTGGCGCAGAACGGCCATGGCGGCGTCGATCGCCTCGTCAGGGATGGGTTCCTGCTGGGTGAAGCTGCCAGTGAATGTCTCGGTCATGGGTTTGTTCTGATCCTGCAAAGAGTGGGGGTCAAGAAATTATGCCACGGCGCCAATCAAGCCGGTGACCAGTTCGGGCAGGTCATCGAAGTGATGCAGCAGCGCTTCGGGCTCCAGCGCGGCCATGTCGTCTCCGGACGGGCCAAAAGTCACCAGCACCGAGGGCACCCCCGCCGCCCGTGCCGTGTTACGGTCAGTGTCTGAATCGCCGATCAGCACACACAAATCGGGATGCCCCCCCGCCCGGCGCGCGGCCTCGCGCAGTGGTTCGGGGTCTGGCTTCCGCACTGGCAGCGTGTCTGCACCCACCAAGGACGCGAACTGGTCCCGCACACCCATCTGGGTCAGCAATTGATCGGCCAGAGCCTCGGGTTTATTGGTACAGATACCTACGCCATAGCCTTGAGACTTCAACAATTCGACGGCCTCAAGAGCACCGGGGTAGAACCGGGTATGGGTGTCGATGTCTTGAGCATAGGCCTCAAGCAGCGTTGGATAATAGGCAAGAACTGTATCCTCATCATAAGCCCCAACCCGCTTCAGACCATGGGTCAACATCATCCGTCCACCCCGCAATGCTACGGCTGCGTCATCATCGTGAATCAAAACGTCCCCGTGCCCCATCTGGCGAAAACAGTGGTTGGCTGCGGCCAGCAGATCGCCCGACGTGTCGGCCAAAGTTCCGTCCAGATCAAAGATTACCGTACGCATTGTTTCTCCTGCCTCGGCGGTTTATTGCCGTCTCGTATTGCAAACGGCAATCTTGTTTGATCCCCGAACCGCTTGCGCCTTTGCCCTCAGCGGATAAAACGGACCGCAACAAAACACAAAGAGAAATCGATTTCATGAGTACTGCTCTTGTCATCCTTGCCGCCGGAAAAGGCACCAGGATGCATTCAGATATCCCCAAAGTTCTGCATCCCATCGCGCAAGTTCCGATGCTGGTCCACGCCATGCGTGCCGGGGGCGTATTGTCGCCCGAACGTACAGTAATTGTCACCGGGCACGGGGCAGAGGCCGTGGCCAAAGTTGCCATGGCCGAGGATGAAGCCGCACAAATCGCCGTCCAGGAAGAGCAATTAGGCACCGCTCATGCTGTTGCACAGGCCCGGCAGGCGCTGGACGGGTTTTCGGGCGATGTCGTGGTTCTGTATGGCGACACGCCGTTTCTGCAACCTGATACGCTGGAACGCATGATCGCGGCGCGGGCAGAAAACGATCTGGTCATTCTGGGATTCGAAGCTGCTGACCCTGCCCGTTATGGCCGTTTGGTGATGAACGGCGACAGCCTTGAACGGATCGTCGAATTCAAGGATGCGCCAGATGAAGATCGGTCTATAACCTTTTGTAATTCCGGACTTTTGACATGTGATGCGCAAACGCTGTTTTCACTGATCGGCGCAGTGGAAAATGACAACGCGTCGGAAGAATACTATCTGACCGATGTCGTAGAAATCGCGCGCAATCGCGGCCTGAAAGTCACGGCCGTCGCCTGTGACGAAGCTCAGACGCTGGGTGTGAACTCCCGCACCGATCTCGCGGCAGCAGATGCAGTATTTCAGGCCAATGCCCGTGCCGAGTTGTTGGATCTTGGCGTCACCCTGATGGCTCCTGAAACTGTATATCTGGCCGCCGACACCATCATCGGCCGCGATACAGTGATTGAACCCAACGTGGTTTTTGGCCCCGGCGTCACGGTCGAAAGCGGCGCGACGATCCGGGCATTTTCGCATCTAGAGGGCTGTCATGTCAGTCGCGGTGCCGTCGTCGGCCCTTATGCCCGCCTGCGCCCCGGTGCCGAGTTGGCGGAAAACACACGCATCGGCAATTTTGTCGAGATCAAGAACGCCGAAATCGCCGAAGGGGCCAAGGTCAACCACCTCAGCTATATCGGCGACGCTTCGGTCGGTGCAGCCTCGAATATCGGAGCGGGCACAATCACCTGCAACTATGATGGTGTGATGAAGCATCGCACCACGATTGGTGAGAATGTCTTTGTTGGGTCGAACACTATGCTGGTGGCCCCGGTGACGGTTGGGGACGGCGCAATGACAGCGACCGGCACTGTGGTAACACGAGACGTAGAGCCCGATGCGCTGGCCGTGGGCCGCGCCAAGCAGGCCAACAAGTCAGGTTATGCACGTAAATTGTTTGATATGTTGAAGGCGAAGAAGGCTCGCCGCGACAAAGGAGCCTGATCCATGTGTGGAATCGTAGGAGTTCTGGGGCAACACGAAGCCGCCCCCATTTTGGTTGAAGCCCTGAAACGGCTAGAGTACCGCGGCTATGACAGCGCGGGTATCGCGACGGTCAATGATGGCGCGCTTGGGCGGCGGCGGGCCGTGGGCAAGCTGGTTAACCTTAGCGATTTGCTGGTGCACAATCCGCTGCCCGGAAAATCGGGCATTGGGCACACCCGTTGGGCCACACATGGCGCCCCCACAGTCACCAACGCTCACCCGCACAAGGCAGGTCCGGTGGCCGTAGTTCATAACGGCATCGTCGAAAACTACCGTGAATTGCGGGCCGAACTGGCAGAAAATGGCATCAATTTCGAGACCGAGACTGATACCGAAACCGTGGCCTTGATGGCTGAGTATTACCTGAACAATGGTCTCTCGCCGGTGGATGCAGCGTTCAAGACCATCGACCGGCTGCAGGGCGCATTTGCACTGGCCTTCCTATTTGACGGTCAAGACGACTTGATCGTTGCGGCACGTAAGGGCTCACCCTTGGCCATCGGGCACGGGGATGGTGAAATGTTCGTGGGCTCGGACGCTATTGCGCTGGCGCCGCTGACCGACCGCATCACCTATCTTGAGGAAGGCGACAGGGCGGTTTTAACCCGCACCTCGCTTGAAATCCGCAACGAAGCCGGTGATTTGGCCAACCGTGAGACTCGCCAGATCAAACTGGATCAGACACGGGCCGACAAGGCCGGTCACAAGCACTTCATGGCCAAGGAAATCGCCGAGCAACCCGTGGTGGTGGCCGAAGCGATCCAATCCTACTTGCCCTCAGGGGGCGATACGATCACCCTGCCCTATGAGCTGGATTTCACCAAGCTGGACCGTCTGACAATGGTCGCCTGTGGCACCGCATTCTATGCCTGTTTGACCGCAAAGTATTGGTTCGAACAATTGGCCAGAATGCCCGTCGAGGTCGATATCGCAAGCGAGTTCCGCTATCGCGAACCTCCGATCCCGGAACGCACCGCGGCGCTGTTCGTCAGCCAGTCGGGCGAAACCGCCGATACGCTGGCCGCGCTGCGCTATTGCGAGGGCAAGGCCGACAAGATCGTATCCGTGATTAATGTCCCTGAAAGCTCGATCGCGCGTGAAAGCGACATCGCCTTGCCGATCCATGCCGGGGTTGAGATCGGCGTGGCCTCGACCAAGGCCTTCACCTGCCAGCTAAGTGTGTTGTTGATGCTCGCACTCAAAGCGGCCGTCGACCGGGGCACCCTGAGCGAGGAGGAAATCGCCGATCACGCCGCCGCGCTGCGAGGGTTGCCGACGGCCCTGAATGCGGCACTTGATCAGAACCAGGCCATAAAAGCCTCGGCCCAGCGCCTGTCCGAAGCGCGTGACGTGCTGTTCCTGGGGCGCGGCCTGATGTATCCGCTGGCGATGGAAGGAGCGCTGAAACTTAAGGAAATCAGCTATATCCACGCCGAAGGTTATGCGTCGGGTGAACTGAAGCACGGCCCCATCGCCTTGATCGACAAACACATGCCGGTTGTGGTCATGGCCCCACGCGATGCAGTGTTCGACAAGACCGTTTCGAACATGCAAGAGGTCATGGCACGCAAAGGCAAGGTCATCCTAGTTTCGGACGATGACGGCGTTGCCGAGGCCGAGGACGGCGTCTGGAGCACTATTCGAATGCCCCATATCCACCCTAGCCTTGCCCCGATCCTGTATTCCGTTCCAGCGCAACTGCTGGCCTATCACACGGCCGTTGCCAAGGGCACGGATGTGGACCAACCGCGCAATCTGGCTAAGTCTGTCACTGTCGAGTAAGCCTTGATCGGGCCGTGGGCCGGCCCGCATCACTCATCCGAGCGTCACATGCTGAAAACTCATCTGGACCAAATCAAAGCTTTTGCCGACCCTGAGCGTGCAAGCCAGATGGCGGCCTATCACAAGGTCGACCGCCCCTATCTGGGCGTTTCGAACCCCGCGCTTAACGATTTGACAAAATCTTGGCGCCAGGATTTGGACATACCTGAGCGCGTGGAACTGGCAGATGCCTTGTGGCAGACCAATATACATGAAGGCCGTCTGGCGGCCGCCAAATTACTGACCCAAGCGCGCATTCGGCCCGATGAGGCGGTCTGGGACCTTCTGCAAAGTTGGTTGCCTGATTTCGACGCCTGGGCCATGGCCGATCACGCCAGCATGGCAATGCAAAAGCGTTTGTCAGCCGATCCAACTCGTTTGGATCAGGTGGAGTCCTGGACAACCTCAGAACATATGTGGACGCGGCGCGCGGCGCTTGTGTCCACCCTGCCCTGGACCAAGCAGAACCATCCCAAACCAGATGATATGGCACGGCGCGATCGTATACTTGGATGGGCAGCAAGCTACGTACCGGATCGGAATTGGTTCATCCAAAAAGCCATCGCCTGGTGGCTGCGTGACCTGTCCAAACACGACCCTGAACGCGTCATCGCCTTTTTGTCCGCGCACGGCGACTGCATGAAACCTTTTGCCCGCCGCGAAGCCGGAAAGTACCTGAAAGATCAGTTGGAATAGACCTCAAGTTCGACCAACTCGTCGAACGGCAACAACAAGGCCCGCATCGCGTCCAAGGACAATCGGCTGCCGCCACTTTCCGGCCCTGGTGCCGGAACCAAAGTGATATAGGCCTGTGATCCGGTTCTGGGAACGACCACGCGACCGGTGACTTCAACATCGACCAACGGCGTTTCCAGCCAGCGGCCGGGTGTAGTCGGGTCACCCAATCCAGCAATAGTCGTTTTTGCCCCCACCCAGCCTACAGCAGTGGCCGCAACAGGTTCCAGTTCAACCGTTTCCTCTCCAACCGCTTCCTCAACCACAGCTTCTTCTGCTTCAGCGGGAGGTCTGTCGCCCCCAAACACCCGATCCGTTGTCGACCGCACAGTGTCGCACCCGACCACCAGAATACACAAAGCGAAAAGCACATATCTCATGCGATCAACCTATCGCCCTGTGCGCATCTGTTCCAGCGCAAAGGAAAGTTCGCCCTTGTCGCAGGCTGGTCGCGGCTTTACCTATGTCGCATGACTGCTCCGCTTATCGACCCATTCGCACGTGCGATCACTTATCTCCGCGTCTCCGTCACGGACCGCTGCGATTTCCGCTGTGTCTACTGCATGTCCGAGGACATGAAGTTCCTGCCGAAGAAAGACCTGCTGACGCTGGAAGAGCTGGACCGCATGTGCTCGACCTTCGTAAAGCTGGGGGTTGAAAAGCTGCGTATTACTGGCGGTGAGCCGCTTGTACGCCGAAATATCATGACGTTTTTCAACAGCATGACCCGTCATCTGGACAGCGGCGCGCTGAAAGAGCTTACGCTGACCACCAATGGCTCGCAGCTGCATCGTTTTGCCGATGATCTATATGCTGCTGGTGTGCGCCGGGTAAATATCTCGCTGGATACGCTGGACGAAGATAAATTCGCTGCGATCACACGCTGGGGTCGCCTGAAACAAGTGCTGAACGGGATCGATGCGGCACAGAAGGCCGGGCTGCGGATCAAGATCAACGCAGTTGCCCTGAAGGGGTTTAACGAAGAAGAGTTGCCAACGATCACGAAATGGTGTGCGGAACGCGACATGGATCTGACTTGGATCGAGGTCATGCCCATGGGTGATATCGGCAATGAGGATCGTCTAGATCAATACTGGTCGCTCAAGGACGTCCGTAAAGAATATGAAAAACACTATTCCGTAACCGATCTGGCTGAGCGCTCTGGCGGGCCAGCGCGTTATGTTCGCCTTGAAGAAACCGGGCAAAAAATCGGCTTCATCACACCACTGTCGCATAACTTCTGCGAAAGCTGTAACCGCGTTCGCCTGACTTGCACTGGTGAGCTATATATGTGCCTGGGGCAAGAGGACATGGCTGACCTGCGAGGCCCCCTGCGCGATCACCCGGACACCGAGCAACCGCTCGAAGACGCGATCCGCATGGCGATCAACCTCAAGCCCAAAGGGCATGATTTCGATTATTCCCGCCAAGCTGTCGACGGCAAGATGAGCCGTCACATGAGCCACACAGGCGGCTGACGTGCCGGATCAGATTGGCCGGCCGACGCTGCTGTATCATCTGTATTGCGGCTTGACCTCTGTTGCGGGGCCATTCGTCTGGCGCACCGTTCGGAACAAGCTGCAGGCTGCGGATGTTCCCGAGGTCCGCCAAAAGGAACGCCAAGGCCATGCCAGTCTGCCCCGCCCCGACGGCCAGTTGATCTGGTTCCACGCCGCCAGCGTTGGCGAAACCCTTTCTGTCATCAGCCTTATTAAACGGTTGGGTGAGCGTCTGCCGGATGCCGAGTTTCTGATCACCTCGGGCACGCCCACCTCTGCCGCGCTGATCGAAAAACGCATGCCGCCGCGCACCCGCCATCAATACCCGCCTCTGGATACTGCTGGCCCCGTGCGGCGCTTTCTGGACCACTGGCGCCCGGATGCCGGTATCTTCGTTGAAAGCGAAATCTGGCCGCGGCTGATTGTCGAGGGCGCTAGCCGTGGCATTCCCTTGGCGCTGCTCAATGCCCGCCTGTCGGATAAATCCGTCGACGGCTGGAAGAAACGCCCGGACACGGCGCGATTCATTCTGGATCATTTTCGCCTGTTCCTGACCCAGAACGACAAGACCGCCCAAAACCTGATCGACATGGGCGCACCCGCTGATCGTGTACAACCGGGCACGAACCTGAAAGCCATGTCTGATCCCCTGCCCGTGGATCAGGCCACGTTGTCCGACATGCGCGCGCAGATCGGCAATCGCCCCATCTGGATCGCCAGTTCAACCCACGCGGGCGAAGAGGAAACCGTTCTCGCCGCCCACACAGAGCTGCTCAAACGCTGGCCCGACCTGCTACTACTGCTGATCCCGCGCCACCCCGAACGCCGTGCCGAGGTGGCGACGCAGGTGGCCCAAGCCGAGCAAACCGTGGCCATTCGATCGAATGACGACAAGATCACCGACAAAACGCAAGTCTACATGGCAGATACGCTGGGTGAAACCGGCACATGGTATGCGATTTGCCCCATCGTATTCCTTGGAGGATCACTGAAAGAGATCGGAGGCCACAACCCGTTCGAACCGGCGCAGGCAGGTGCCGCAGTGATCACCGGACCGGGTTATTTTAACTTTGCGGAAACCTTCGCCTCGCTGATCGAAGCCGGTGGGGCACTGCAAGTTCATTCCGCCGCCGAAATGACTGAGGCCGTGGCAGCCTGGCTCTCAGACCAAGCCGCATTGGACACAGCTCGTACTGCCGCGAAATCCTGCGTAAACACCCAACAATCGGCACTGGATGCAATCGTCGAGACCCTTTGCACCGAACTCAACTTAACTGGGTCGGGTCCAACTTCATCTGACTAATTATGTCCAAGCTTGCGCGAGGGGCTGACCCCTCGCCGCCCTACCGCAAGATCAAGCCGCCGGCATCCGCTGTTCGACAATCTCGGCCCACCAGCTGCACCCTGCCGGGATGGCCTCGTCATTAAAATTATACTCCGGGTGATGCACCGCCGCCGTATCCCCATTGCCAACCAGAATATACGCGCCCGGTCGTTCTTCGAGCATAAAGGCGAAATCCTCGCCGCCCATGATCAACGGCGCCTCGTCGCAATTACCCGCCACCGAACGTGCGACATCCGCTGCAAAGTTGGTCTGCTCATCGCTGTTCACCATCACCGGATAGCCCAGGTAGTAGGTTACATCAGCCGTTCCACCAAACGTCGCCGCGATACCGTTACAAATCTCTTTGATGCGCTTTTCTGCCATTTCCCGCATCTGCGTACTCATCGTGCGGACGGTTCCTTTGATCTGTACCGTCTGCGGGATCACGTTAAAGGCTGTCGACGAGGTTTCAAACGAAGTAACTGAAACCACGACCTGATCTACCGGATCAGCGTTACGCGCCGCGACTGTCTGCAGCGCAAGCACCGCCTGTGCCGCCATCACGGTCGTGTCGACAGTTTCATGCGGTTTCGCCGCGTGACCGCCCTTGCCCTCAAAGGTGATGTCGAATTGATCGGTTGCCGCAAAGAACGCGCCCGGACGAATGGCAAAACTGCCGACAGGACGACCGGGCCAATTGTGCATGCCATAGACCTCTTGAATACCCCAGCGGTCCATCATGCCGTCTTCACACATCTCGCGACCACCACCGCCGCCTTCTTCGGCAGGCTGAAAGATCACCACAACCGTGCCGTCGAAATTCCGTGTTTCCGAGAGGTACTTGGCCGCGCCCAGCAACATCGCCGTATGCCCGTCATGGCCACAGGCGTGCATCGCGCCATCGGTCTTTGAGGCGTAATCCAGCCCCGTCGCCTCATGTATCGGCAGCGCGTCCATATCGGCACGCAGGCCGATCACCTTGCCGCCCGTGTCGACTTTGCCCTTGATAACCCCGACAACCCCAGTGCGGCCAATTCCGGTGACAACCTCATCACAGCCGAATTCCTTCAGCTTCTCGGCCACCAGTGCGCTGGTGCGATGCGTATCAAACAGAATCTCGGGGTTTTCATGAATGTCGCGCCGCCATTCAGTGATTTCTCCCTGCAGTTCAGCAAAACGGTTTTTGATCGGCATAGTCTTCTCCCATCTTTTTCTCTTTACCGCAGCTCTATCCCGGCACGGCATTTTAAATCAGTCCAAAGAGGCAGGCCGCAGCGCGCCGGACAGCAGGACGATCAGGACGGCCAAAGGCAGCAAAACCATGAACGCCAGTCGTAATGTAAGCATCTCGGCCAGAATCCCAATAAGCGGCGGACCGATCAGCAACCCTCCATAGCCCAGAGTGGCCACACTGGCGATAGCCTGCCCCGGTGGCACATGTGGATCATTGGCCGCCCGACTAAAGGCCAGCGGCATAATTACCGCATAGCCTATCCCCATCAGAGCGAACCCCGCCAAGGCCACCCCCGCCTCTGATGCCGAGACTACGCCGAACACGCCAAGTGCCGCGCAAATGCCTCCGAAACGGGCCATTGCAACAGGGCCAAATCGCGCGATGGCAAAACCGCCAGCAAGCCTGAACGCCACCATTGTTACCGAAAACACAGCGTATCCCAGTGCAGCGACGCTTTCGGCAGCACCGGTCACATCGCGCAGAAATATCGCGCTCCAATCCGCCACGGCACCTTCACCCAAAGCGCCGCACAGCGCTGTGAACCCGACTAAGATCAACGCACCCGACGGCAGGGCGAAGAC
This sequence comes from Ruegeria sp. BI11, assembly GCF_056538005.1. Taxonomy (NCBI): domain Bacteria; kingdom Pseudomonadati; phylum Pseudomonadota; class Alphaproteobacteria; order Rhodobacterales; family Roseobacteraceae; genus Ruegeria; species Ruegeria sp. BI11. Next base: position 467,889 of record NZ_JBQFSM010000002.1, read on the forward strand.
GCCACCGCTGTGTGAAGCCGCCTTGCGCGACGTCCACTTTACCCAAGACAAAGTTAACGACAGCACCACAACAACCCCACCGGCCAGCAGAAAGTGCTGCATCACCGTCAGCCCCATCTGCACCGCTCCGTACCCGCTGAGTGCCCCTAACCCGGCCCCAAGGCTCCACATCGCGTGGAACGAGGACATGACGGGTTTGTCATAGGCTTGCTCTACCTCGGCGGCCCAGGCGTTCATGGCCACATCCATCGAACCGTGAAAGGCGCCAAAAACAAACAAAAAAGCCGCTAGCGCCCAGAACCCATCGGCCACCGCCAGCAGGATCAGAGACAATGTGTAGAGCACCGCAATGACCCGTGTGATCGCAACAGCACCGAACTTGTCAGTTAACCGCCCTGTCACAGGAAAGGAGCATACAGCACCCGCAGCCATGAACAGCAACCCATAACCAAGCGCCTCATGACTGAGGTTCAGATGATCGCGCACTGCTGGAATACGGGACGCCCAGATACCGAACAGCGCACCGTTCAGGATGAACATTGCCGCCACTGCCCGCCATGCAGACACAATTCCGATCACAGAAAATCCCCCGCGCGCAGTCTGCTCGTTCTACAGCGCCCTAGGTAAGTCGCAATTGCGGGTTATTGCAAACGCTTTCGGATCTGACGGATAGCGACCCAGACGCAAATAATAACAGGGATCGTCACAACCGATGTCAGCCGCCCCTGACTGATCCCGTCCTCGGTCAGCGGGTACAGAAAGTCACTAACCAGCGTCACTGCATAGAAACTGATAGCCACCACTGACAGCCCCTCGACCGTGTGCTGGAGCCGCAGCGCAATCTGAGCCCGCTGATCCATGCTTTCCAGCAGCGCCTGGTTCTGTGCACTGCGCTCCACATCAACCCGTGTACGCAGCAATTCCCCGGCTCGGATCGCCCGGTCGGACAAGGCCCGCAAACGGCGTTCTGTTGATTTGACGGTTCGAATAGCCGGATCATAACGGCGCATCATGAAATCGGCGAAACTCTGACGGCTTTCAAATCGCTCTTCCCTTAGGACTTCGATCCGTTGATTCACGATAGCCTCATAGGCTCCCGTAGCCCCAAACCGAAAAGAGCACCGGGCTGACAGGGTTTCCAACTCGGTCGAGGTGGACAACAGATCGGGTAGCAATTCGTCAGGGTGGGCCGCGTTGTCCGTCATTTGCCCCATCAACTCGGTCAGTCTGCCATCCAACTCTCCGATACGCGGGGTCAGCTGTTTGACGCGGGCAAAACCCAGCATCGACATCGCCTTATAGGTTTCAATTTCACACAGGCGCTGAATAATCCGCCCCGTCCTGCGCCGCCCCGTGCCCTTGGTGACAAACAGCGCAAAACGCATATGTCCTGCCGGGTCGATACGGAAATCGCTGGCACAAATGGCAGCATCGTCCAGCACCCGCGCCACAGCCAGGCTTTCAGGCTCGAACCAGTTGGCCAAAGCGGACCGGACCGCATCATCGTCCTGGCGTTCCACTACACGGAGCATGGCCGAGGTCACCCTTTGCCCCGGGCTGGCCATCAGCCAATCTGGGGGAAAGACTTCGAAATCGGCCGGGTTGAAGGGGCGATCACTGACGTTTTGTGTAATCGCAGTGTAGGTGACGAATTCGGTGTGCTGTTCCCACTTCAACCAGTGGCGGCCGATTTGACCGGCGTAATGCGTGGCATTCGGTTGCGGATGCTGTGCGCCGTGGCGATCCAGCAGATTGATCAGATGGGCCAGATCCTCATCCCGATCCCGCGCCACGGCAGCCTCTGGTTTCTTGATCGCCAGAAACACCACCGTGCATGGCGTCGCAGCCACCGGAAAAGGGCGCGCATGCAGTTCATTGGCCAGCGAATAACGCAGCGGGTGGTCATCAATGGGCGTCATGTAGGGCTCCGTTTTGTCCGGGGCACTATACGCCACCTTTGAAATACATCAATTCTCTTTTTATTTCATATACTTAATCGGATACAGCTGTATACATTTCCGCTATCTCATTGATTTGGCTGCCACAGCTCGATCGGATTACCCTCGGGATCGTGAATGCGGGCAAACTTTCCCACCTCACTGTCCCACTCGGCACGCGTTTCCACTGAGATTCCGGCGGCCTCAAGCTGGGCAATCAGCGCCGCCAGATCGTCAACGCGGAAATTGATCATCCATTGTTGCTCCGCACGACCGAAGTATTCGGTGTCTTCAGCAAAAGGGGCAAAGACCGTAAATCCTTCACGCTGCTTCCAAGGCACAGGATCGTAGTGATTGACCCCAAGATGATTTTCATACCAAGCACTCAACGCCTCTGGATCGCGGGCACGGAAGAACACGCCACCTATACCGTTCACTTTCTCCATCGCCTGCTCCTTAGCCGACCATTCTGTCAGCCTATCACAATCCGCCTGCTTCATCTGGCTACAAATATCCCTAAGGTCAGGAGGCAGAGCCTCCTGCAAAACAAACAAGAAAAGGGCGCCCGAAGGCGCCCTTTGCAATTTGATAACACCCTTTGATCAGTCGATCATAGGCAGCAGTTTGTCCAGCGACTGCTTTGCGTCGCCATAGAACATGCGGGTGTTTTCTTTGAAGAACAGTGGATTTTCGATGCCCGAGTAACCCGTGCCCTGACCACGCTTGGACACGAACACCTGCTTGGCCTTCCAGCATTCCAGAACCGGCATCCCGGCGATGGGGCTGTTGGGATCTTCCTGCGCCGCAGGGTTCACGATGTCGTTCGAGCCGATGACAATGGCAACATCCGTTTCGGGGAAGTCATCGTTGATCTCATCCATCTCCAGAACGATGTCATACGGTACCTTCGCTTCGGCCAGCAGCACGTTCATGTGGCCCGGCAGACGTCCGGCAACGGGGTGGATCGCAAAGCGCACATTCTTGCCTTTGGCGCGCAGCTTGCGAACCAGTTCACTGACTGATTGCTGCGCCTGGGCAACAGCCATGCCATAACCTGGGATGATGACAATGCTGTCGGCGTCGTTCAGGGCTGCGGCTACGCCGTCAGCCTCAATCGCCACCTGCTCGCCCTCCACTTCCATCTGCGGACCCGACGTGCCGCCAAAGCCGCCCAGGATCACACTGACAAAGTGACGGTTCATCGCCTTACACATGATGTAGGATAGGATTGCACCCGACGAGCCTACCAGCGCTCCGACCACGATCAGCAGGTCGTTGCCCAGCGAGAAGCCGATCGCCGCGGCCGCCCAGCCCGAATACGAGTTCAGCATCGACACAACCACCGGCATGTCGGCGCCGCCGATGCCCATGATCAGGTGATAGCCGATGAACAGCGCGGCCAGCGTCATCAGGAACAGCGGGAAGAAGCCGCCCGATGCGGTGTACCAGATCAGGCAGATCAGCGACAAAGCTGCGGCAGCAGCATTCAGCGCATGACCGCCGGGCAGTTTGGTCGCCGCCGAGGTCACCTTGCCCGCCAGCTTACCATAGGCCACGACCGAACCGGTAAAGGTGATCGCACCGATAAAGACGCCCAGGAACAGTTCCACATGCAGGATCGACAGTTCCGCCGGGGTCTTCTTGGCGATCAGCTGGGCGAACCCTCCGAGTCCCGTGTACAGAACCTCTTTCGAAGCATCCTCAACGGCCATCACTTCGGCGACGTTCAAAACTTCGAAATGGGCATTGTAGCCAACAAACACAGCCGCCAGACCGACCAGCGAGTGCATCGCGGCAACCAGCTGAGGCATCTCGGTCATTTGCACGCGCTGCGCCACGTACTGACCAATCAGACCACCGCCCGCGATCAGCAACAACGACAGCAGCCACAGACCCGAACCAGGGCCAACCAGCGTAGCAAAAACTGCCAGCGCCATACCGACAATGCCGTACCAGACAGCGCGCTTGGCGCTTTCCTGGTTCGACAGACCGCCGAGCGAAAGGATGAACAGAACAGCCGCAACGACATAGGCGGCAGTAGTGAAGCCAAATTCCATGTGCCCGGCCTCCTTAAGATTTCTGGAACATGGCAAGCATGCGCCGGGTTACGAGGAAGCCGCCGAAGATATTGATCCCGGCCATGAAGACGGACAGCGCCGCCAGCAGAATGACTAGGAACGAACCCGATCCGATCTGCATCAAAGCCCCAACGATAATGATCGATGAGATCGCATTGGTGATTGCCATCAACGGAGTGTGCAAGCTGTGCGAGACGTTCCAGATCACCTGGAAGCCCACAAAGATCGCCAGCACAAAGACAATGAAGTGCTGCATGAAGCTGGCCGGAGCAACCAGCCCCACCAGCAGCATCAGCGCACCGCCGACACCCAGCAGGGTGAACTGCTGCTTGGTCTGCGCCTTGAAGGCTGCAATCTCTTGCGCCTTTTTCTCTTCCGGAGTCAGTTCCTTGACCTCGGGCTTTTTCTGCGCCGCAATCGCCTGCACCTTGGGTGGTGGTGGCGGGAAGGTAATCTCACCCTCATGGGTCACGGTCGCGCCGCGGATCACGTCGTCTTCCATGTCGTGGTTGATCTGACCGTCCTTTTCAGGCGTCAGGTCGCTCATCATGTGGCGGATGTTGGTCGCATACAGAGACGACGATTGCGCCGCCATCCGGCTGGGGAAGTCGGTATAGCCGATGATGGTCACGCCATTGTCGGTCACGATCTTCTCATCAGCGACAGTCAGCTTACAGTTGCCGCCCTTTTCCGCCGCCAGGTCAACAATGACCGAGCCCGGCTTCATCGCTTCGACCATGTCCTTGGTCCAAAGCTCGGGCGCTTCGCGGTTCGGGATTAGCGCCGTCGTGATGACGATGTCCATTTCCGGAGCCAACTCACGGAACTTGGCCAGCTGCGCCTCGCGGAATTCATCAGACTGAACAGAGGCATAGCCGCCAGTGGCCGCACCATCCTGCTGGTCTTCTTCGAAGTCCAGATAGACGAACTCGGCCCCCATGGATTCGACCTGTTCAGCCACTTCGGGGCGCACGTCAAATGCATAGGTGATCGCACCCAGAGAGGTCGAGGTCCCGATTGCCGCCAGACCGGCCACACCGGCCCCCACGATCAACACCTTCGCAGGCGGCACTTTGCCCGCCGCCGTCACCTGACCAGTGAAGAACCGGCCAAAGTTGTTACCCGCTTCGATCACCGCACGATAACCGGCGATATTTGCCATCGACGACAGCGCGTCCATTTTCTGAGCGCGCGAAATCCGCGGCACCATCTCCATGGCGATGACGTTGGCGCCTTTGGATTTGGCCGCTTCCATCCCTTCTTCATTCCCTGCCGGGTTGAAGAAAGAAATCAGCGTCTTGCCCTTGGTCAGACGCTTTAGTTCGGTCGCATCGGGTTGGCGCACCTTGGCAACGATATCGGCCGCCTTCCACAGCGCCGCCGCAGTCTTAACCACCTCAACGCCCGCAGCCTCATACGCCGCGTCCGAAAACCCAGCGGCTGCACCCGCACCTTTTTCGATAAGGCATTCATAGCCCAGTTTCTGCAACTGCACGGCTGAGTCCGGCGTCATCGCGACGCGGTTCTCGCCGTCATATATTTCCTTTGGTGTGCCTATCTTCACTGGCAGTCCCCCTAGTTTTCACTCAAGCCGAGCGGGTGGTCGGTATTCTTCGTTAAGCAAACATGTATCTCGCGCAACATTATTTCGCAAGCGCAGCATTCACGATATGATGCTATTAATCAGTCCATATCAAACCCATCTGCGGGTTTTACGTTCGTAACGGGCAAAATCGGCGCGGAAGGTGCGGCGCAAGCGGTCTTCTTCGGGCAGGATGAATCGGCGCTCGAGCACCCAGACGAAGATAGGGACCAGGATCAAAGACAACACCGCATCGAACCGCAAAACCAGGCCGGCCAGAATCAGAACATCACCGACATAGATCGGGTTGCGGCTGCGCTTATATATGCCTGACTGAACCAGCGCCGAAGGAGTTTCATGCGGGATCACCGTTGTTTTGTGACGGCGAAATTCCATGATCGCCAATACGGCGACCAGGATGCCCCCGCCGATCAGCAGCCCGCTCAGCAAATCCGTCAATCCGCTGTCCAGTGACAACCCCAAGGGGAAATGACGCGCCTGCAGCCAGGCCAGCAAGGCGAACCCAACAAGCCAGACAGGTGGTATGTCAATCCGGTGCATGTACATCCCCGCAACTGACAACATGCGTAGGCATGTCGTTTCTGGCCGATGTCCTACCGCTTTCGAACCGAATTGGCAAAAGCTCAGGTTGTCGCATCAATGGACAGGCAGATATGGATCAGTTACGCCAAAGGAAACCAACTCAACACAAGGTAGTGAGCCGCCCATGACTGACTTTGCCGCGACCAAAGCCATGTTCGATCTGCCCGAAGGCGTCATTTATCTGGACGGCAATTCGCTGGGCCCGCTGCCACGGGCCGCAAGTGAACGAGTCAGCGAGATGATGGTCAACGAATGGGGGCAGATGCTGATCACGGGCTGGAACAAGGCCGGATGGATGGCCTTGCCGACTGGTTTGGGCGATCGCATCGGCGGCCTGATCGGTGCTGAGCCTGGAACGGTTGTGACCGGCGACACCCTGTCGATCAAAGTGTATCAGGCCGTGGCCTCGGCGTTGGAACTGTGCCCTGATCGCAAGGTGGTTCTGTCGGATAACGGCAACTTCCCATCTGATTTGTATATGGTGGACGGGCTTCTGCGCTCGCTGGGTCCCGACTACGAACTGCGCGTTGTCGCACCCGAGGACGTGGCCGCAAACATCACCGAAGACGTTGCCGTGTTGATGCTGACCGAGGTCGACTATCGCAGCGGCCGTATACACGACATGAAGGCATTGAACGAACTCGCGCATGCCAATGGAACCATCACTGTTTGGGATCTGGCCCATTCTGCCGGAGCAATTCCGGTGGAGCTGTCCGGCTGCAACGCCGATTTCGCGGTGGGCTGCACATATAAATACCTCAACGGTGGCCCCGGTGCGCCTGCCTTTATCTATGTCGCACCCCATCTGGCAGATCGCGCCCGTCCGGCCTTGTCAGGTTGGCTGGGGCACGAGGCCCCCTTCGCATTCGATCTAGACTATCGACCCGGCAGCGGGATCGAAAGGATGCGGGTCGGTACTCCTCCAATCCTTCAGATGACCGCCTTGTCTGCTGCGATGGATATCTGGGACATGGCCGACATGACCGATGTGCGCGCCAAGTCCATCGAGTTGACCGAGTTGTTCATCACCCGCGTCGAAGCCACCTGCCCCGAGTTGGAACTGGCCAGTCCGCGTGACCCAAACCAGCGCGGCAGTCAGGTCTCGTTCCGCTTTGCCGATGGTTACGCCGCCATGCAGGCCCTGATCGCACACGGCGTGATCGGAGATTTCCGTGCGCCGGATATCATGCGTTTTGGGTTCACACCTTTGTATATCGACGATCAGGACGTTGAACACGCAGTCGAAATACTAGCTGACATCATGCAGAACCGTTTGTGGGAAGCACCCGAATACAAAGTGCGGCAGCGGGTTACCTGACCTCAAGCCCCGCGCCGATCAAGGCCGCAACCTGCGCAACCTGCTGTTCATAGACCTCAGCACCCGCTCCGATCAGTTTGAGTCCCTTGATAGAGGCCGTAATTGTCCGACCGGTCTCGGCCGCGTCAGCCAGCAGACGCACCCGTCCCGCTTGTGCTTGCTGTGAGAGCCAATCAGCGTAGTGACCGGCCAATTTGGCTTCTCCTGCCGCGATAATCTCAGCGGACAAGGACTTGGTGTTATCCAGCATCTCAAGTCCATGAGGCGAGGCCAGTATCGCCGCCATCCCTGCCGTCTGCGCCTGTATCGCGCGGGTCAGCACCTCGGGCACCGTTCCAGACGTTGCCAGCGCCGCGGCAACAGCCGCGCTTTTTTCGACATAGTAAACCTCGGTCAGTTTGCTGACGATCGCCTCTTTGTTCTTAAAATGCAGATACAGCGCTGGCCGGGACATTCCCGCCCCCTGCGCAATGTCGTCCATCGAGGTTTTTCGGTACCCATAGGCGGCAAAAGCCTGAAAAGCTGAGTTCAGGATGGTCTTTTGCCGTGAATCGTCAACTGCTTCGGTCATATCCGAACCTCTGACACTTTTTGTTTATTTTGTCAATTGACATACTGACACTTTACGCTAAATATGTCAGAAACCAGCCACAGCTAGATGAGGTGCGCCATGGCGACCGCCCTAAAGATCAACGGCAAGCAACACCAAGTCGATCTGCCCGACGACGTCCCCTTGCTTTGGGTATTGCGGGATGAGGTCGGCCTGACCGGAACCAAATTCGGCTGCGGCGTGGCTGCCTGTGGGGCGTGCACCGTGCATATTGATGGCGAAGCCGTTCGCTCGTGCCAGGTGGCCCTGTCAGATGTCTGGGGCGATGTGACTACGATTGAAGGTATCGGGACACCAGACGCGATGGCCGCGATCCAGCAAGCCTGGGTCGATCATCAGGTGGCCCAATGCGGCTATTGCCAGTCGGGCCAGATCATGCAGGCCGCTGCATTGCTGGCCGAAAATCCAGCGCCGTCGGATGCCGATATTGATGACGCGATGCAGGGTAACCTGTGCCGCTGTGGCACCTATCCACGTATCCGCGCTGCGATCCATGACGCAGCTGGCAAGTTGAAGGAGGCGTAACCGATGGCATCTGTTGGTAAAATCCTTCGCCGCACTTTCCTGATCGGCTCGGCTGCGATTGTCGGTGGCGTGGCGTTCGGTGCCTATTATGTAAGCCGCCCGGCCGCAAACCCGCTGAAACCCAGCGAGGGCCAGGCGGCGCTGAACCCGTTTGTCCTAATTGACCAGAACGGCATTACCCTCTTTGCGCCCCGTGCCGAGATGGGACAGGGCGTCAAGACAACTTGGGCCGCTCTGATCGCCGAGGAGCTGGATGTGGATCTGGACCAGATCACTGTTTTACACGGCCCTGCGGCAGCGGCCTACTATAACTCGGCCCTCATGGGAGAAAGCTTGCCCAACAAGGGTTATGATATCTCCGATTTCCAACACAATCTGGGCGAAGCGCTGGGTGTGCTTGGCAAAGCCCTGCACCTACAGGTCACAGGTGGCTCGACCTCGATGAAAGACGGGTTCGAGCGGATGCGTCAGGCCGGCGCTTCGGCGCGCGAAACACTGAAACGCGCTGCTGCCAATCGTCTGGGTGTTGATCCGTCGGAACTTGGAACTGCCTCGGGGCATGTCATTGCGCCAAATGGCGACAAGATCGCCTATACGGATTTGGCCGTGGATGCAGCTGGGCTTGAACCGGTCGTAGCTCCTCTGCGCGACCCGTCCGAATGGCGTTATCTGGGCCAGACCCAGCCGCGTTTGGATATGGTCGAAAAGGCAACAGGTACCGCAGAATTCGGCGTCGATGTTCGACTGCCCGGCATGAAATTCGCCGCCGTACGCATGAACCCAAAGCTGGGCGGCGCGATGAACGGTTATGACGACAGCACCGCGAAAACCATGCCGGGGGTCGAGAAAATTGTCGATTTAGGGACGGGCGTCGCCGTGATCGCCAACAATACGTGGCTCGCCAATCAGGCTGTCGAGGCCATCGACGTGGATTGGAGCGACGCCCCCTACCCGCCCGAGACAGATGGTATTTTCACCAAGATCGCCGAGGCGTTTGATGACTCGGCGAATTCGACCATGCGCGACGATGGCGATGTTAGTGTCACGCCCGACGGCGCAACCGAAATCACCGCTGAGTACCAGGTGCCATATCTGGCCCACGCCACTATGGAGCCGATGAACGCCACCGCGTTGTATACCGGCGATGCGCTGGAACTGTGGTGCGGCAATCAAGCCCCGACCCTGATCCGGTTCCGTGCTGCCAACACGGCCAATCTGAACACCGAAGCCGTGCAGATCCACACCACCTATCTGGGCGGCGGGTTTGGTCGCAGGGGTGAGCTGGATTTCGGCGAGATTGCGACCAAAGTTGCCATGGCCATGCCCGGCACCCCGGTTCAGACGACCTGGAGCCGCGAAGAAGACATGCGCCACGACTATTTCCGACCCGGTGCGATCGCCCGTATGCGCGGCGCGGTGCAGGACGGCAAGGCGGTTCTGATTGAAGGCAAAGTTGCAGCTCAGTCCTGCACTCAGCAAGCGGTGACGCGCTATACTGGTATGCCCGGCGCAGGACCGGATAAGGTGCTGGTTGAAGGTTTTTTCAACCAGCCCTACGCGGTGCCGAATTACCGCATGAGTGGCCATATCGCCAAGCTAGACGTCCCCGTGGGATTCTGGCGCTCAGTCGGCAACAGCCATAACGGCTTTTTCCATGAAACCTTCATGGATGAGATGGCCTATGCCGCAGGTCGTGACCCGCTGGAATTCCGGCTGGAGCTGATGAAAAGCGAACATGCCCCCTCGGCCGGGTGTCTTGAAGCCGTGCGCGAAATGTCTGGCTGGACTGGGCAGACACCGGACGGCGTAGGGCGCGGCGTGGCCTTTACCTACAGCTTCGGCACCCCGGTCGCACAAGTGATCGAGGTGGTTGACGAAGACGGCACCATCCGCATCAACAAAGCATGGATCGCCTGCGATATGGGGCTGGCTCTGGACCCGGAGAACGTCAAGGCGCAGATGTTCGGCGGCATGATATATGGCCTGTCGGCGGCTTGCTATGGTGAGATCACCTTTGCCGACGGCGAGGTCGAGCAATACAATTTCCCCGACTATGACGCGATCCGAATGCACACCGCCCCGCAGGTCGAGGTGCGTGTGCTGGAAACAAACCGCCACATGGGCGGCGCGGGCGAACCCGGAACCCCCCCGTCGATGCCGGCGCTTGGCAATGCGCTGTTCGACCTGACCGGAGAGCGCGCCCGGAAACTGCCGCTGAATCAGCAGTTTGATCTGCTGATTTAAACACGATGCGCCGATCCGCCTCCCCTCTTGCGGGTCGGTGCGAAATTCACGCCGTTTGCTGGATCAGACTGGCGTCCGAACCGGTCGCCCAAGCACGCACGGCAGCACCAAACGCTTCGAACAAAGGCCGGGAAACAGGATCGTTGATCGCATCCCATTCTGGGTGCCATTGCACCGACAGGGTGAAGCCCGGAGCATCCTTGATATAGATCGCCTCCGGCGTGCCATCCGGTGCGTGGCCGTCGATGATCACGCGCTCGCCGACCGTCTTGATCCCCTGCCCGTGCAGTGTGTTCGTCATCACCTCGGGCGCGCCGAACAGTTGGTGGAATACGCCACCTTCGTTCAGGGTTACCACATGGCGCAGGGCGAATTTCTCTTCCAGCGTACCGTCCGGGGGCATGCGGTGGTTCATCCTGCCCGGCAAATCGCGGATTTCAGGATAAAGCGTGCCGCCCATGGCCACGTTGACCTCTTGAAACCCCCGGCAGATGCCCATGAAGGGCTGGCCACGTTCGACACAGGCCCTGACCAAAGGCAAAGTAATCGCATCCCGCGCCCGGTCGAATTCTCCATGAGCGTCAGTGGCGTCTTCACCATATTCTTCGGGGTGCACGTTCGGACGCCCACCGGTCAGCAGAAATCCGTCGCACACTTCGAGCAACTCCTCGACCGTGACGAACCGCGGATCAGAAGGGATCAGCAGCGGCAAGCAATGCGAAACATTGGCCACGGCCTCAGAGTTCATCGTCCCACCCGCGTGGGTAGGGTATTCATCGTTCATAAGGTAAGAGTTGCCGATGATACCGACGACAGGTCGAGACATTCCGCTTTCCTTGCAGTTTCCTTAACTCACAAGAAAGCTATCCGCAGCAGAATGAACGTGCAACAGAACACGCCCTGCGCCACAGCGCAAGGACGTGTTCAGCCACGCACAAAGTGTTCCGAGTTAGGCGTAAAAACGGGAACACAATTTCGGTTCTTTTGTGTTTTGCGGGAATTTTTCCCAAACGCCCGCAAATACCAGAACTGTAAGTTGGCTGAAATTAGGCTTCGCCTGTCAGGCCGGCGGCCTCGATCCCGGTCATACCCGCGACGGCATCATTGTCCGATGTGTCGCCGGTAACCCCAACAGCACCGATTACCGCACCTTTGCGGTCGCGCAGCAGGATACCGCCCGGAACTGGCACGACCTGGCCACCATAAACGCCATTCACCGCAGCCATGAAATAGGCCTGAGCTTCGGCGCGCTGCATTTGCGCAGTACCTGCCAAACCTAGCATGACCGAACCATAGGCCTTGCCTTGCGCTATTGCGAAACGACCAGGGGCTGCGCCATCTTCACGCTCGAAGGCGATGACGTGCCCACCCGCATCCAATACCACAACAGAGAGCGGCTTCAGCTCCATCTCACGGCCTTTTTCAAGTGTTTTACGAATAATCGTGCGGGCTTTGCGCAGAGAAACGGTCATATTCTGTCCTAACGTTCTTATAGGATTAAAGGCTGGCTTTTAGCTCAAGACGGCGCGCGTGCAAAACCGGCTCGGTGTACCCCGAAGGTTGAACACGTCCCTTGAACACCAGATCACAGGCCGCCTGATATGCAACACCGTCGAATCCCGGTGCCATCGGCGTGTATGAAGGATCGTTTTCGTTCTGGCGATCCACCACAGCGGCCATTTTCTGCATTGCAGCCGTCAATTGTTCTTCGCTGACAACGCCGTGATGCAGCCAATTGGCCAGAGCCTGCGACGAGATCCGGCAAGTTGCCCGATCCTCCATCAGACCGACGTCGTTGATGTCCGGTACTTTCGAACAACCTACACCCTGATCGACCCAGCGCACGACATATCCCAGAATGCCTTGCGCGTTGTTTTCGATCTCACGCGTGATCTCTTCGGCGCTAAGGTTGCGGCCGCCCAGCAGCGGCATGGTCAGCAGATCCTGCAGAGTGCCGCGGGCACCGCCAGCTGCCAGTTCGTCCTGACGGGCCAGAACGTCGATCTTGTGATAGTGCGTTGCGTGCAGGGTTGCAGCCGTCGGCGAAGGCACCCAGGCGCAGGTCGCACCAGCTTGGGGATGGCCAATCTTGGCCTCAAGCATCTCACCCATCCGGTCAGGAATCGCCCACATACCTTTACCAATCTGGGCTTTGCCCTTCAGGCCGCAGGCCAGACCGATATCAACATTGCGGTCTTCATAAGATGTAATCCAGGGAGTATTTTTGATGTCGCCCTTGGGCAGCATCGGACCCGCCTCCATCGAGGTGTGAATCTCATCACCAGTCCGGTCAAGAAAACCGGTATTGATAAAGGCCACACGCGATTTCGCTGCGCGGATGCATTCCTTGAGGTTGGCCGAGGTGCGGCGTTCCTCATCCATGATACCCAGCTTTACTGTGTTGCGCGGCAGGCCAAGGATGCCTTCGACCATGTCGAAAATCTCAACTGAGAATGCAACTTCTTCCGGACCGTGCATCTTGGGCTTTACGACATAAACCGACCCGGTAACCGAGTTTCCGCCCTCGCGCTGCATGTCGTGCATGGCGATGAGCGTGGTGCAGAGCGCGTCCATCAGGCCCTCACCGATCTCATTGCCATCAGCATCCAGAACGGCGGGGTTGGTCATCAGGTGACCCACGTTGCGCACCAGCATCAGCGAGCGGCCTTTCAGCGTGCCCTGTTCACCATTTGCGGTTGTGTAAACCAAGTCATCTGCCAGTTTGCGAGTGAAGGTTTTGCCGCCTTTCGAGACCTCTTCGGTCAGGTCGCCTTTCATCAGGCCCAGCCAATTGCCGTAAGCCACAACTTTGTCCTCGGCATCGACGCACGCGACCGAGTCTTCGCAATCCATGATCGTCGACAAGGCCGCTTCGACAACGACGTCCGCGATGCCTGCCGGATCGGCGGCACCGATAGTGCTGGACGCGTCGATCACGACTTTGACGTGCAGGCCATTATTCTTCAGCAGAACGAATTCGGGCTTTTCAGCCGCACCACCAAAGCCAACAAAACGCGATGCGTCGGCCAGCGCAGGCACCAGCGCACCGTTTTCGACGCGCAGTTCGGATACGTCCGCCCACGAACCACTGGCCAGAGGTGCAGCATCATCCAGAAAGCCCTTGGCCCAAGCAATTACCCGCGCTCCACGTGCTGCATCGTAACCTTTGCCAGCCGGCAGATCGCCCATTGCGTCAGTGCCATAAAGGGCATCATACAGGCTGCCCCAGCGTGCGTTGGCCGCGTTCAGGGCAAAACGAGCATTGGTGATCGGTACAACCAGCTGCGGCCCTGGTGTCACTGCGATCTCGGGATCGACATTTGCGGTTTCAATCTGGAATTCGGGTCCTTCGTCTACCAGATACCCGATTTCACGCAGAAATGACTCATATGCGGCGGCATCATGAGCTTGCCCCTTGCGGTTAAGGTGCCAGCCATCGACACGGCTTTGAATATCCGACCGCTTTGCCAGCAGCGCTCGGTTCTTCGGACCAAGCTCATCAACCAAGCGGGCGAAACCGGACCAGAATGCCTCGGGCGCAACACCTGTTCCAGGCAAAGCCTGATTGTCGATGAAGTCTACCAATTCCCAGGCAATCTGCAGCCCTTTCCGGGTTTCTCTGCCGCTCATTAGTCAATTCTCCCGCATTGTGTACGTTGGTATGCCGGCGTCAATTAGAGCGAAAGTTTCCGATAGGCAACAGTTCTTTCCGATTTTCGGTCAAAATATATTACCAAATCTATCTGCCAGCCCCCTTTCAAATGCCCAGCATCAGCTTGCAGCTGGCAGGTGATCCCCATAACGTCACGCCCAAGCTCAACCGATATGAGGCCCCCGATGCGTGACGCTGCCCCCACCACGATTTACCTGAAAGATTACACACTCTTCGGCTATCTGGTGGACAGCGTGCACCTGACTTTTGATCTGGCCGATCACGCAACCCGCGTCACCTCTCGTATTGCGTTCCGCCCCAACCCCCAAGCCACGGATCGAACTTTTTTTCTGCATGGAGAAGACTTGACCCTGATCCGTGCGACCATCGACGGGTTCGAAGTCAAGCCCGAGGTCACTGACAAGGGCCTGACCGTTGACGCCCCCGAATCGCCGTTTATCTGGGAGGCCGTCGTCGAGATCGACCCCGGCAATAACACCGCGCTTGAGGGGCTATACATGTCGAACGGCATGTATTGCACCCAGTGCGAGGCCGAAGGCTTCCGCAAGATCACCTATTACCCCGACCGCCCGGATGTGATGTCCACCTTCACTGTGCGCATCAATGGTGACTTGCCGGTGCTGCTGTCCAACGGCAACCCAACGGGCAAAGGTGACGGCTGGGCAGAATGGACCGACCCATGGCCAAAACCCGCGTATCTGTTTGCGCTGGTGGCAGGCGACCTGATCACCTACCCCGGTCAGTTCACCACCATGTCGGGTCGTGATGTCGAGCTGAATCTCTGGGTGCGCCCTGGCGACGAAGGCAAATGCGCCTTTGGGATGGAGGCGCTGAAGAAGTCGATGAAATGGGATGAGGACGTCTATGGCCGTGAATACGATCTGGACGTTTTCAACATCGTGGCCGTTGATGACTTCAACATGGGTGCGATGGAGAACAAGGGGCTGAACATCTTCAACTCTTCTGCCGTTCTGGCCAGCCCCGAAACCTCGACCGATGTCAATTTCGAACGGATCGAGGCGATCATCGCGCATGAGTACTTCCATAATTGGACCGGCAACCGAATCACCTGCCGTGACTGGTTTCAACTGTGCCTGAAAGAGGGCCTGACCGTGTTCCGCGATGCGCAGTTCACATCCGACATGCGCTCGGCCCCGGTCAAACGCATCCACGACGCCATCGACCTGCGCGCGCGGCAGTTCCCCGAAGATAATGGGCCGCTCTCACATCCGGTTCGCCCCGAAAGCTTTCAGGAAATCAACAACTTCTACACCTCGACCGTCTATGAAAAAGGCGCCGAAGTTATCGGCATGTTGAAGCGGCTGGTGGGGGAAGATGCCTATGCGCAGGCGCTGGACCTCTATTTTGATCGCCATGACGGGCAGGCCTGCACCATCGAAGACTGGATCAAGGTGTTTGAGGATACAACGGGCCGCGATCTTACACAGTTCAAACGGTGGTACAGCCAGTCCGGCACTCCGCGTGTCACGGTTGCCGAAGATTGGCAGGATAGCACCTATACCTTGACTCTGTCGCAACGTACCGAGCCAACGCCCGGCCAATCCGAAAAATTGCCGCAGGTGATCCCGGTCGCTGTGGGCCTGCTGAGCCCAAACGGGGACGAGGTGCGCGCCACCAAGGTGCTGGAACTGACCGAAGCCGAACAAAGCTTTACCTTCACCGGGCTGGCGGCCAAACCCGTGGCTTCGATCCTGCGCGATTTCTCGGCTCCGGTCATTCTGGAGCATGACCATACGAATGCCGAACGTGCGTTCCTGCTGGCCCACGACACGGACCCGTTCAACCGTTGGCAGGCCGGGCGGTCGCTGGCGCAGGACACGCTGTTGCGAATGATCCGCGAAGATGCTGCACCGGGCACCAACTATCTGGATGGTATGCTGACCCTGTTGCGCGATGGTGATCTGGACCCGGCTTATCGGTCTTTGATGCTGGGCCTGCCGGCGCAATCCGAACTGGCTGCGGCCCTGTTCGAAAGCGGCGAAACCCCCGATCCGATGGCGATCTGGACCGCTGTGGAAACCCTGCGGCAGGCCACGGCACAGCATGTGCAGGATCTGCTGCCAAGGCTGCACGGCGAAACACTAATCGACGCTCCGTTCAGCCCCGATGCCGATCAGGCCGGTAAGCGCGCGCTAGGCGGCGCGGTGCTGTACTTGACCTCGCGACTGGATGGCGGTGCCAAGGCAGCCGAGGAATATGCGGCGGCAGACAACATGACACGCCAACTGACCGCCCTGTCCTGCCTGTTGCAGGCAGGTGCGGGTCAGGCGGAACTGGCGGATTTCTACGCGCAATGGCAGCATGACCGGCTCGTGGTCGATAAGTGGTTCGGCCTGCAAGTGACGACGGCCGCACCTGAAACGGCTGCAGACGCTGCACGTTCACTGACCGAGCATACTGATTTCAATTGGAAAAACCCGAACCGCTTCCGGGCGGTTATGGGGGCGCTGGCGATGAATCACGCCGGGTTCCATCGTGCAGACGGAGCCGGGTATGAGGTGCTGGCGGACTGGCTCATCCGGCTGGACCCGGTTAACCCGCAGACCACCGCAAGGATGTGTTCCGCCTTCCAGACCTGGAAGCGGTATAACGCCGACCGTCAGGAACTGATGAAGGCTCAGTTAACCCGCATTGCCGACACGCCGAATCTGTCGCGGGATACAACTGAAATGGTGTCTCGCATCCTCGGCGCATGACACCGTTTACCTTCACGCGCCACAACCGGACACCACGCGCCGTCCTGATCCTGATTTGCGTTTACGCAGGGTTGATGGCGTTGGTGATCCTGTTCAATGCGGCGTGGTGGCTGGTCGGGTTGCTAAGTTTACCCACCTTGCCCGCCCTTTGGGACATCGCTCAGGGCACACGTGCGGGGCTGACTATTGATGACAACGCGATACGTTGGTTTACCGGTAATCGTGAGGCCGAGGTTGCTTTGGCCGACATTGACCACGCCCGGCTCGACACCCGCTGGGACTTTTCGGTGCGCACGACGCTGGTTCTGACTTCGGACAAGAGGATTCGGCTGCCGGATGAAGCCACTCCACCCCACAAATCCTTTGAGACCGTCCTCCAGAAGGCCGGTTTGCGGGTTGAACGACACCATTTCACTGTTTTCTGAAACAATCAGCAGGAATAGCCCCCATTCCCCCTGTCCGTCACCGAGCGCACCCCAAAAAGCTTGAATTTGAGGCGATTTTCATTCAAAGTTTCAAGCTAAGCTGCCAGTTTGTTTCGGTTACGAGTTTTGCCATGTTTCGGTTTTTAAGGGCACGTCAGGCCCGTTCTCCTTTGTCACCCCCTCATTCCACGCAGAACGTGCGCGCGTCCGACTGCGCCGTGGCAGCGGCACTGCCGGACAAAGGCCAACTGAATATTCCAGTAGCAGACATCAGGGCCGAAGACCTGGTCGCCCGGAATACCATTGAAGAAGGCCGTACCCTGGCCAGGCAGGACCGCTGGGTTGAACTGTCCAGAAAGATGGGCGCGGCGGACAAAGAACGCGAAACCGCACCCGAAGGTACACCGATTGCGGACTTGCTGGCCTTTGGCGCGCGGTCCGACGTTGTTTTGGCGGTGGAGCACGCCCTGTCAGATGGCAGCGCGCTGTGCGAATACGACTTGCTGGGTGGCATCTCAGAGCTTGAAGACGAAATGCGCGAGCATCCGGATGATCCGATGATCACACTGGTGGTCGCCTTAACGCATATCGATCTGGCCTGGGCGTGGCGTGGTACTGCAACGGACGCGACGCTGCCTCCGCTGCATCGGTCGCGCTGTGCGGCGCATTTTGATCGGGCCGCTGCCCTTTTACCAACCTGCCGCGCCGCGTTGCCCGACAGCCCTGTTATTGCGGCAGCAGGCTGTGCCCTTTTGGCGGGCCAGCGAAAAACCAACCTGCGCGTGGCTGAAGAATATGAACGCCTGATTTCATTGGACCCGCACAATCAGCGCCACATGCGGGCGATGGGCACGCATCTGCTGCCGCGTTGGTTCGGCAGCTATGAAAAGCTTGAGGTTCAGGCGCTGCGCAACGCAACGCGGACTGGCGATATCTGGGGGGCTGGCGGCTATACGTGGGTCCAGTTTGACGCCATCGCGTTGGATGAGGAAGCTTGCGCCCGGCTGGATCTAGAATACTTCTTGGAAGGGTTGCACGACATTCTGCATCGCCGTCCCGATCAACAGACCGTCAACATGCTGTCGGCCTATTGCGCCATCACGATTCTGAACGGTCAGGGTCTGAACGAAAAGGCCGATCTTGTGCGCTCGCAAATCCACCAAGCCGCGAATGGGCTGATCCGCGATCATATGACTGAGCTGCACCCGCTGATCTGGGCGCATGCCGCGAACGGTTTCAACAACTCGGTCCGTATCAATTCAGCCGAACGGTTTGCAGCCCGTGGCAAGCGCGATGCTTTACGTGCCATCCGCAATCTGTTCCGCGAGGAATTGCGTAGCGGCATGGACGTAACCTTTACACCGTCGGGCCTGCGCCTGTCTGAGCACTGATTCCCCCTTGCCCCTCGCCCCTGCCGGGCCTAATACGCAGGTTTAGACTTCTGCGGAAATGAGGCGCGCCATGCTCGACCTGACATACGAAATGCCCAAACCCAAAACCATTGCCGGGGCCAAGCACGATTGGGAACTGGTGATCGGGATGGAGGTGCATGCGCAGGTCTCGTCCAATGCCAAGCTGTTCTCGGGCGCGTCGACCCAATTCGGGGCCGAACCGAACGCCAATGTGGCTTTCGTGGACGCGGCGATGCCGGGGATGCTGCCGGTGATCAATGAATACTGCGTTGAACAGGCGGTTCGCACCGGGCTTGGCCTGAAGGCGGATATCAACCTGAAATCTGCCTTTGACCGCAAGAACTATTTCTACCCTGACCTGCCGCAGGGCTATCAGATTTCCCAGCTATACCACCCCATCGTGGGTGAAGGTGAAGTGCTGGTTGAAATGGGTGACGGCACCGCGCGCATGGTCCGCATCGAACGCATCCATATGGAGCAAGACGCGGGCAAATCGATCCACGACATGGACCCGCATATGTCCTTCGTGGACCTGAACCGCACAGGCGTTTGCCTGATGGAGATTGTCAGCCGCCCCGATATCCGAGGCCCTGAAGAAGCCGCAGCGTACATCGCCAAGCTGCGTCAGATCATGCGCTATCTGGGCACCTGCGACGGCAACATGCAGAACGGCAACCTGCGGGCGGACGTGAACGTCTCGATCTGCTTGCCCGGCGCGTATGAGAAGTATCAGGAAACGCAGGACTTCTCTCATCTGGGCACACGCTGCGAGATCAAAAACATGAACTCAATGCGTTTCATCCAGCAAGCGATCGAGGTTGAGGCCCGCCGTCAAATTGCCATTGTCGAAGCTGGCGGCAAAGTCGATCAGGAAACCCGCCTGTATGACCCGGACAAGGGCGAGACACGCTCGATGCGGTCCAAGGAAGAGGCGCACGATTATCGTTACTTCCCCGACCCCGACCTGCTGCCGCTGGAAATCGAGCAGGCATGGGTAGATGACATTGCCGCCAAGCTGCCGGAATTGCCCGACGACAAGAAAGCGCGCTTCATCAGCGAATTCGGCCTGACGGACTATGACGCGTCCGTGCTGACCGCCGAAGTGGAATCGGCCGCCTATTTCGAAGAGGTCGCTGGCGGACGCAATGGCAAGCTGGCCGCGAACTGGGTCATCAACGAATTGTTTGGTCGTCTGAAGAAGGAAGACCACGACATTACGGAATCGCCCGTGTCTCCGGCGCAGCTGGGTGGGATTATCGACCTGATCGCCTCGGACGCGATCTCGGGCAAGATCGCCAAGGACCTGTTCGAGATCGTCTATACCGAAGGCGGCGATCCGGCGCAGATCGTGGAAGAGCGCGGCATGAAACAGGTGACCGACACCGGCGCGATTGAATCCGCACTGGATGAGATCATCGCCGCCAACCCGGCACAGGTTGAAAAGGCCAAGGTGAACCCGAAACTGGCAGGTTGGTTCGTCGGTCAGGTGATGAAAGCCACTGGCGGCAAAGCCAACCCTAAGGCGGTGAACGAGCTGGTTAGCAGAAAGCTGGGATCGTAAAGCGTTCCAAATATCGAATAGTCGCGGCGGGGTTTGCATAAAGCCCTGCCGTTTTTCTTTCCGCTACGTCCGTGCGATGATGACTTTCCCAAAATCACCAACATGTTAGATTGCCGGAACCCGGCAACCAGGAAAATCCGATGCAGCGCTACGAATACAAAGTTGTCCCAGCCCCGCAAAAAGGCACCAAGGCCAAGGGTGTCAAAACCGCCGAAGGCCGGTTCGCAGCATCCGTGGAACAGGTGCTGAACGAGATGGGGCAAGACGGTTGGGAATATCAGCGCGCCGAATTGCTGCCCAGCGAAGAACGCGCTGGCCTGACCGGTTCGACCGTGAATTGGCGCAATGTTCTGGTCTTTCGCCGCGCGATTGTGACGGCCGAAGCGCCTGACCCTGAACCTGTAGACGCGCCAACAGCCAAACCGGTTCCTGGACCGGACACGGTAAAAGCGCCGGAACCAATCGCCGAAGAGGTCAAGGAACCGCCGCTGACGCTAAAAGACCCTCAGGTCGAATTTCGCCACTCGGACAAGTCCTAAGGCGGCTCTATTCTTCGATCACAAAGGAAATGCCCAAGGTGCAGGGCACACCGTCCAATTCACCTGGCCATTTGCAGACATTCAGTGTTGCCTCGCCTTTTGCGGACTTATGCACCAGCTCGTGCATATAACCCGGCTTTCCTGATGCATAGACCTTGGCATCATGGGCTACCAACGCGTCAGCCGTATCGGCCCAGGGCAGATCGGTATCTTTTTTGCCAACTACATCACACCCGGCAAAGGTGTTGATCGTGTCGTTTCCGAAAATATAAACGCCGTTTAGGTTCTTGGCCCAGAAAATCACGGGGAACGCGCTGAATGCGCTCAGTTCCTTCGACTCCATCAACAGACTCCGATATCGCTATAAAAAAGATTGAATATCCGTTTCTTAGCGCAAATCCGGCCTTGGGTCGACCTGATGCTAGGTTCCGATATCCAACGCCAATGCATGAATGCGCGGCACGATATCGCCTAGTGCCTTGTGCACCGCGCGGTGGCGGGCGACGCGGGACTGACCCTCGAACGCGCTGGCGCGGATGCGGACGTTGAAATGACTTTCGCCTCCGTCCTGATACCCGGCATGGCCACGATGGCTTTCACTGTCGTCAATAACCTCAAGCTCACGCGGATTGAACGCGGCATCTAGGCGCTTATGGATTTCGTCGGTCACGCTCATTTTTTCGCTCAGCGGCAAAAAATTTACCGCTCCCCCTCTTCTACTTTCGGCTGCTTAGACTAAACTGCTGCCTCCGAGTCGAAAAGATGCCTTGTCGAGGATCAGAGCATGGTGAAATCAGACCCCTTCGGATTCGATATGTCCGTTTCCAGCGCAAAGAAAAAGAACCCGCGCGGTCGCCGGGGGATGTCGGGTGCGTCAGAGACCTCGACGCGTATCTGCGATCACGAGGGTTGTGAGGAGGCCGGTAAGTTCCGTGCGCCCAAGGCGCCGGATGTATTGGACGACTTCTACTGGTTTTGCCAGCAACACGTCCGCGAATACAACAACAAGTGGAACTTCTTCGACGGCACCACCGAGGCAGAGCTGAACGCGCAACGCTCAAAAGACAAGGTGTGGGAGCGTGAGACCAAGCCGATGGGCGACCCCGAGGCGCGCGCCTGGGCCCGACTGGGCATCGAGGACCCGCATCAGGTTCTGGGCGAGAACGCCACCAAGAACCCCGGCCGCGCCAATTCCGGCGGCCGCCGCCTGCCCCCCACCGAACGTCGTGCTATCGAAATTCTTGAGGCCCAGGACAGCTGGTCCAAGGCCGAGGTGCGCAAGGCATATAAAAAGCTGATCAAGGTACTGCACCCGGACATGAACGGCGGCGACCGATCCCAAGAGGAACAGCTGCAAGAGGTCGTCTGGGCCTGGGATCAGATCAAGGACAGCCGGAACTTTAAATAAGCTCTGCTATGCTGAAAACATACTCCGCAGCGCCTGCGCTTCGGGGCGTTTCAAGCAACGCAGTTTGGTTTTCAGAACCTGCGTGCTGTCACGAAGCTCTGGAAAAAGCGTGCGCAGTTCTTCAACGTCTTCGCGGCCGAAAGAATCCAAAGTCCGACCGCCGACGTACAAGCTTTCACTTTGCAGGCCATGCGAGGACAGGATGGCATGCTGCTCGCAGGCAATGTGAAAGTAGGTGACGGGCTCATCCGTTCCTATCTGACGGATCGTATCATCGTTGACCAGATGAATCGCGGCCGAGAAGACCATCGGTTCCCCAAATAGCAACTCGGCCCGCCAGCCTTCAATCACAATCCGGTGTTGCGGGGATACGTACAGATCGCGGTCGGGCAGACCTTTGCCTAATGCGTTGCGCTGAATTCTCACTGGGCGAAACCTTGGCTGGAAACGCAAAGTCTGAACGCTGATTGTTCGTTTCCCGATCCAAACAATAGGAAGGGTTTGATCATCAGATACGCAAACCCTGTCGCCCACCGCCAAATCCTCGACCGGTCGCGGGCCTGCCGTTGTTTCGATTAAGGTACCGGCAACAAAACAAGGCGGGTTCGACGGATCGAGATCACTCTGAGTGATCATCCAATTGCCGGTGCTCATTGGTCCAGTTGGGTCGTTTGTGTCCCAAGCGAAAATCTGTGTGCCGACCTGAATAAATTCGCCGGAGTCGCCGTTGCTCACCCTGGTGCCTTGCCCAAGATAGGTATAAGGCTGAAACGTAAGACCCCCGTCGAATGAGATCGTTTGACCATCAACAATCGCTGGCTGAGTCGTGTTTTGAACGACCAAGTCGCCCGGGCCAGTTGTGTTTACGCTATGCAGCAGGACATCAAAAGCCATCAAATTCGCCCTTTGCGCCAGCAATGGTCAGAACGGGGGCGCCATCATGCGACGGGTGGATGGACACTCTTTCGCGGCTGCTAGTCTCGTTCAATTACGCCTCACAAATTAAGACTATCGGACTATTCCCTTAAGCGCAGTCTACAAGATTCAATTTTAACCCAAATTAAATATTTCGATATTTGTATTTGATTGAGAATATTCTTCCTTACAAGCGCCCTCCTCGATCGCCTTAGCTATCTGTGCGCTTTCATCCCAATAAGGCCAGTTTCGAAGAAACATCCTCTCAGCCTCCGCGCGGCGCCTCTTTCCCTTGCCCTTCCCGGCAATATGTTGCACCACACACGGGTTCAAACCCGGCAAAACGGGCCAAAGGATAAGGACAAGGCGAATGGCTGACGGATCGATTGATATCAACGCAAAACCCACCGAAGAGATCTCGGTTCGGGACGTATTCGGCATTGATACCGATATGGCGGTCAAAGGCTTTGCAGAACGCAGCGATCGCGTTCCGGCCATCGACCCTACCTACAAGTTTGATCCGGAAACCACGCTGGCCATTCTCGCAGGCTTTTCTCATAACCGCCGGGTTATGATTCAAGGCTATCACGGCACCGGTAAATCGACCCATATCGAACAGGTTGCCGCCCGCCTGAACTGGCCCGCCGTTCGTGTGAACCTGGACAGCCACATCAGCCGGATCGACCTGATCGGTAAAGACGCGATCAAACTGCGTGACGGCAAACAGGTCACAGAATTCCACGAGGGCATCCTGCCCTGGGCCCTACGCAACCCCGTCGCCATCGTGTTCGACGAGTACGATGCGGGCCGCGCCGACGTGATGTTCGTGATCCAGCGCGTGCTGGAACATGACGGCAAGCTGACCCTGCTGGACCAGAACGAGATCATCACGCCGAACCCGAATTTCCGTCTGTTTGCCACTGCGAACACCGTGGGTTTGGGTGACACCACCGGCCTGTATCACGGCACGCAACAGATCAACCAGGCGCAGATGGACCGTTGGTCGCTGGTCTCGACCCTGAACTATCTGAGCCACGACGCCGAGACGATGATCGTTCTGTCCAAAACGCCGCATTACAACACCGCAGAAGGCCGCAAAAAAGTCAGCCAGATGGTGACCGTCGCCGATCTGACCCGGACCGCTTTCATGAACGGCGACCTGTCGACTGTGATGAGCCCGCGGACAGTAATCAACTGGGCCCAAAACGCCGAGATCTTCCGCGATGTGGGCTATGCATTCCGCCTGTCCTTCCTGAACAAATGTGACGAACTGGAACGCCAGACCGTTGCCGAGTTTTATCAACGTTGCTTTGACGAGGAACTGCCAGAAAGCGCAGCGAGCGTAAGCTTGGGATAGGTCTGTGGGCAAATCGAAATTCAAATTATTTTCGTTTGGCCGAAAATCCACGGCAAAAGCATCTGCCGCCCCTGGCATAGCCCACCCCAGACCAAAGCTCGTCTCTTTCGCAGATGGGAAATTCGCGGCTAGACGCCCAGTCTTTCAAAAGAAAGCCGAAGCGTCTGGCTTTTTCTCAACTGTCAACGTTCACAGCATTGAATCGCTTCCAGCGGACTTCCGTGCGGCTCACGGGGATTACATGGCGCGAACGGCTCGTGGCTTGGGGTATTGGATTTGGAAACCAGTTGTCATCCTCGATGCCTTAAACAATGCGGCCCCTGGAGAAACGGTAGTCTACTTGGACGGAGGATTCAGCCTCAACCCAAGCGCTGCCATCCGGTTTCAGGAATATGTTGAGATCGCGCAAAGCCATGACAGCGGAATGTTGTCCTTCATGAACGTGTTAACGGAAAACATGTGGACAAAGGCGGATTTGTTCGACGAACTTGGTGTTCCCTTGGACAGCCCCGACGCAAAGATCAGCCAGTTCGGGTCGGGTCTGCTGGTTCTGGTGAACACAAAAAGTATTCGGGATATGGTACAGCAGTGGTGCGACTTGGCCGTCAAAGACAATTACCGTTTTTCCGATGACTCCCCCTCAATTGCCCCTAATCATCCAAACTTTCAGGAACATCGCCATGACCAGAGCATCGCAAGCCTCTTGCGCAAGGCGCATGGTACGGCCGTCACGCACTACGAAGTGCAAAGCTATGAAGACAAATTCGACGCGTTTCAGGACATGCTGCCAGCATGGGCCACGCGGTCACGCAAGTAGAAATGATTGCGCGCAAAAGAATACATTTGCCCTGCACGCGCTGAATGTGAGAATGGCGAAATGAAGAAACCCAACGACAACCCCGCTGATCCGTTCAAAAAGGCGCTGGCCGAAGCCACCAAGGTCATGGCCGATGATCCCGAGTTGAACGTTTCTTACACGGTCGACCCCTCGGGCCTGTCGGGCGAGTCCATGCGATTGCCTCAGGTTTCCCGAAGGATGACGCGTGAAGAAGTTCTGCTGGCCCGTGGCACGGCGGATGCACTGGCACTGCAGCGCAAATATCATGACGACGCAACCCATGCGCGCTATGCCCCACCGGGGGATTTGGCGCGTGATCTGTACGAGGCAATGGAAACCGCCCGCTGCGAGGCGATGGGTGCGCGGGATATGCCCGGCACGGCCTCGAACATTGACGTCAAGATCAAGCATGAGGCACTGCGGCGCGGTTACGATCAATGTACGCAACCAGCCGATACTCCGCTGCCCGTGGCGGCAGGGTACCTGATCCGTCATCTGGCCACCGGGCGTGACCTGCCTCCGGCGGCGGCCAACGTCATGAATCTGTGGCGCGGGTTTATCGAGGAACAGGCCGGCGGCGTACTGGAAAACCTTGAGGATGTTCTCTCGGATCAAGCGGAATTTGCCAAGTTCGCTCGTCAGATGATCAAGGATCTGGGTTACGGCGACCAACTGGGTGAAGACCCGGATGAGTTGGACGACGAACAGGAAGATCAGGCCGAAGAAAACGCCGAGGAACAGCAAGACCCAGACAGCACCGGGCAGGATGATCAGGAAGAACAGGACGCCGACGCCTCTCCTGAACAAACGCAGGAAGAACAGCAGGACCAATCTCAGGCGCAAGTCTCGATGGATGAGATGGCCGAGGATGAGATGGGCGATGAGGCAGAGATGCCCGAAGGCGAGGCTCCGCTGGAACCCCCTGCCCCTCAGCCGGCGTCGGAGGCTGATCCAGACTACAAGGTTTATCTGAACACCTATGACGAAGAGATCGCCGCCGAAGATCTGGCCGAACCGGCCGAGCTGGAACGGCTGCGGGCATATCTGGATCAGCAGTTAGAGCCGCTGAAAGGTGCCGTCAGCCGTTTGGCCAACAAGCTGCAGCGCCGTTTGCAGGCTCAACAAAACCGCAGCTGGGAGTTCGACCGCGAGGAAGGCATTCTGGATGCGGGCCGCCTAGCACGTGTTGTGGCAAACCCTACCACGCCGCTGAGCTTCAAGGTCGAGAAAGACACCGAATTCCGTGACACAGTGGTGACGCTGCTGCTGGACAACTCAGGGTCGATGCGTGGGCGTCCGATTTCCATCGCAGCGATCTGTGCAGATGTTCTGGCGCGGACGCTGGAGCGGTGCAATGTGAAGGTCGAGATTCTGGGCTTTACCACCCGCGCCTGGAAAGGTGGTCAGGCGCGCGAGGCATGGTTGAACGACGGCCGCCCGCAACAGCCCGGACGTCTGAACGACCTGCGCCACATTATCTATAAAGGTGCGGATGCCCCATGGCGGCGCGCACGCCCCAATCTGGGTCTGATGATGAAAGAGGGGCTGCTGAAGGAGAACATCGACGGCGAGGCGCTGGAATGGGCGCACCGCCGGATGTTGGCACGACGCGAGGCACGCAAGATCCTGATGGTGATTTCGGATGGCGCGCCAGTTGACGATTCAACACTGAGCGTCAACCCCGCGAATTATCTGGAAAAACACCTGCGCGACGTGATCGCGATGGTGGAGAAACGCAAAGCTGTGGAGCTGCTGGCCATCGGCATCGGTCACGACGTCACCCGCTATTACGACCGGGCGGTGACAATCACTGATGTCGAGCAACTGGCAGGCGCGATGACCGAGCAACTGGCGGCCTTGTTCGACAGTGATCCACGTGCACGCGCGCGGGTGATGGGGATGAAAAGGGTCAGCTAACGCTGGCCTTGCCTCACGCCAAAGTATTTTCCAAAAAGAACAAGGGGTGAAACCCCGTTTGGGAGAGGTATGTGATGTTTCAGTCCTTTGAGGTAACGGCACGCCCGGAACAGGGGCCGCCCCGTCTGGCTGCTCTGCGGGATGAGATTGCGAACGAAGGCCTAAACGGGTTTCTTATCCCACGCGCAGACGCGCATCAGGGCGAGTACGTGGCCCCTCGGGACGAGAGGTTGGCATGGCTGACGGGCTTCACCGGATCCGCAGGGTTTTGCGCCGTGCTGCCGGATGTGGCGGGTGTGTTCGTCGACGGCCGCTATCGAACCCAAGCCAAAGCACAGGTCGCCGCAGAATTTACCCCGGTCCCATGGCCCGAAGTAAGCCTGAGCGTCTGGTTGAAAGAGCACCTACCCGATGGCGGTAAGGTGGGGTTTGACCCTTGGCTGCACGCGGCAGGTCAGATCGCAAGCGTGCAGAAAGAGCTAGCCAAAAGCGGCATCGAACTGGTGCGCTGTGACAATCTAGTGGATCGCGTGTGGGCAGATCAGCCCGCTGCACCGATGAACCCAGTCAAGGCGCATCCGATTGATTTTGCGGGTGAAACAGCAGACAGTAAAATCAAACGCCTGACCGAAGCCCTGCACGAAGCACATTGCGCGGCAGCGGTGATCACGCTGCCGGATTCGATCATGTGGCTGCTGAACATTCGCGGCTCGGATATCGGATACAACCCAGTGGCGCATGGTTTTACCATTTTGCATGCCGATGGCCGGGTGGATTTGTTCATGGACCAGGAAAAACTGTCGGAACCATTGGGGGATCAAGTTTCGGTCCATGCCCCCGAGGCGTTTCTGGACGCCGTCACTTCGCTTGAGGGAAACGTTCAGGTCGATCTTGGAACGCTACCGCAGGCCGTGGCGGATGTGCTACAAGACCAGATTGTGGATGACGGCGATCCCTGTGCCTTGCCCAAGGCCTGCAAGAATGCAGCCGAAATCGCTGGCAGCGCCGAAGCGCATCTGCGCGATGCAGCGGCCGTCATCGAGACACTATGCTGGCTGGACGCGCAAACCCCGGGCACCCTGACCGAGACGCAGGTTGTTACCCGGCTGGAGGAAAACCGGCGCAAGGACAATGCGCTGCAGGATATCTCGTTCGATACGATCGCCGGCACTGGCCCGAATGGCGCGATTATGCACTACCGTGTCACCGAAGAGACCGACAGCCGCCTTGAAGACGGTCATATTTTAGTTCTGGACAGTGGCGGGCAATATCTGGACGGCACCACTGACATTACCCGAACCATCGCCATCGGTGAGGTTGGAGAGGAAGAAAAAGCGTGCTTTACTCGCGTGTTGAAGGGCATGATTAACCTGTCCATGCTGCGCTGGCCCGTGGGTTTAGCCGGGCGTGACATCGAGTGTATCGCGCGTATCCCCCTGTGGGCTGCAGGTCAGGATTTCAACCACGGCGTTGGGCACGGCGTTGGCGCCTACCTGAGCGTGCATGAAGGCCCCCAACGTCTGTCGAAAGTCAGCCATGTGCCGCTGCAACCGGGCATGATCCTGTCCAACGAACCGGGCTATTACCGCGAAGGCGCGTTTGGTATCCGCATTGAAAACCTTGTGGTCGTGCAAGAGGCCCCGGCCCTGCCCGGCGGTGACGCGGAACGCGCCATGCTGAACTGGAGAACACTGACCTATGTCCCGATCGACAGACGACTGATCGTGACCGACATGTTGACGTCTGCCGAGCGTGACTGGCTGAACACCTATCACCGCGACGTTGCGGAAAAACTGCGCTCAAGGCTGGGCGATGACGCACAACTGTGGTTGGATGCCGCAACTGCGCCGATCTGACATACACCTGTCACGTAGACAGAGTAGTTGAGCGGCCCAAAACAGGACGAGGGAAGAAAAATGGTTGAGATCACGATCCGCAAAGCTCCGGGCAAATGGAGCGTCCGTTCCGGTGGTGCCGTACTGGGCGAAAGTACTGGCGCGCTGGAACTGGCCGAAGGCGATCTGACTCCCGTGATCTATTTCCCCCGCACCGATATCGCGATGGCCTTTCTGGACAGCACCGACAAGGTCACCCATTGCCCGCATAAAGGAGAAGCCTCGCATTTCTCGATCGTCAACAAATCCTCAGTGACAGAAAACGCCGCGTGGAGCTATGAAAACCCCGTCCCAGCCATGGCCGAGATCAAAGGTTATGTTGCGTTCTATCCGGTCGACTCGGTGAAGGTTGAGCAGATCTGATTGGGCTCTGAATTGAAGGCTTCACGGCCATCAAGGCCTAGTCAAACGCAAATTTACATCCTGCCCACCGCAGATATGAGGCGCAATGAGCAAAAAACCGGTGCCAATTCTCCTGCCAGACTTCTGCGCGAAAAAGGAAACGTCGCTGGGCGAAATTACCTGGCAGTTTGGTGTATTTCTTAGCGATTTGGAAAAAGCCGGAATTGGCTGGCACCAGTTCCCTGAAGACTTTCAGGAAATCGGCACCCTGAATACGGCGTGAGGCGGTTTAAGTAGCAATGGCGCAAGAACAAGTCTTCGCAATTTGGTTGTTCTTGAGGGGATTGAGTTCACGCGCGCCTTTCTGACGACCGCCGACAAGGGTGCAAAGCGGCTGAATTGGTCTATGCAGAACAATCCTTTTCTCGCCGAACTCGAATGGCTTGACCTTTTTGGAGACAAGGCTGCTGAGTTGCTGGACGA
Organism: Ruegeria sp. BI11; assembly: GCF_056538005.1. Lineage (NCBI taxonomy): Bacteria > Pseudomonadati > Pseudomonadota > Alphaproteobacteria > Rhodobacterales > Roseobacteraceae > Ruegeria > Ruegeria sp. BI11. The sequence goes on from NZ_JBQFSM010000002.1 coordinate 498,268, forward strand.
CTACGACAAACGCCTTCACCTTTTGAATGCGGTAGAAGCGGCTTATTCCAGCGCACAAAGGTTGCATGACGTTCACCGGAAATCAGTTCTGGACCCGCTGTCAGATGACATCAGAAAGCGAGTTCTGAGGGCTTTAGAGGTCACTGAAGAAACTGAATGGGGTGGTGCCAACAATCACGTACTGAGAGTCGCGACATATGTTCTTTCGCACCCGGGCCTGGAATTTGTGCCAATTAACAAAGACAGTGATGAGCCACGCGCAATTTGGAACGCGCGTGTAAAGGACTGCGCGGAAGCGATCCGGAAGGATACATCCTTCTTTAACCGACTGCCCATTGTAAACAAGCTCCGCAACCGCAAGGGCATGCACTAGACAAATATGTTTCTACGCTTAACGCCCTCACCCCAGGAAAATAACACGTTTAGCCAATGAGCTGAACCTGCGCCCTTTCTCCGTTCACGCACCTGTTGCATGCAAGTGATCAACACACAGTGCAAACTAGACATGGACACCACCGGAGGATGCCATGTCGATCACCCGCCGCAGTTTCACTGGAATGATAGCCGCGACCGCGATTCCCGGCGCATTGTCAGCACAGCAGGACCCTGTACTTGAGGCCATCAGGTCCACTTTGTATGGCGGCAAAGCTGATTTCGATCAGGGCATGGCCTTTCTGGTGCAACGCGGCAATCCGGACGTGGTTCCAGCGCTGTTAACTGGGTTGAGGTTTGCACATCGGCGCACCGATGAAATCGCCGAAGTCATGCAAACTCTGACCAGTCAGAACATCGGCACCGACTGGTTCGACTGGATGTTATGGCAGGAAAAGAACCCGCAACTGGTCCCGCACCCCTCGTTGATCCCGTTCAAGCGTGAAGTACTGCTGAGCATCGACCCGAATTTCGACGACTTCCTGCGTCCGGAATACCTTCAGCGGGACAAGATGAAAATCCGGCTGGAGGAGATCACATGGGGCGGCGTGCGCAAGGACGGCATCCCCTCGCTGGATAATCCAACACTGATCCAGGCTCCCAGTGCCAGCTATTTAAAAAACGATGATCTGGTTTTTGGCATCTCGATCAACGGGGATGAGCGCGCCTATCCACTGCGGATCATGGGGTGGCATGAGATGTTCAACGAGGTGATCGGCGGGGTCCCGGTGGCGCTGGCCTATTGCACGTTGTGCGGGTCGGGTATCCTGTTCGAAACGCAAGTGGCTGGGCGGCGAAAGCCGCTTATTTTCGGCTCATCAGGCTTCCTGTATCGCTCCAACAAGTTAATGTTTGATCGCGAGACGCATTCGTTGTGGAACCAATACACTGGCAAACCGGTCGTCGGACCGCTGGTCAACAGCGGGATTGAGCTAAAGCAGCGCCCGGTCGTGATTACTACATGGGAAAGCTGGAAGACCTCACATCCCGGCACGCGCGTTCTGTCGCTGAAGACCGGTCACAGACGCAACTATGGCTCCGGCGTGGTGTATCGCGAATATTTCGCCTCGTCCGAACTGATGTTCCCGGCATTGGTTGATCAATCCTCGCACCGACAGAAAGACTATGTCTTCGCCATCCGCCAATTTGGCGCAGCGCGGGCGTGGCCCTTGGATGCGTTTACCAAGACACACGTGATCAATGACGCAATTGCCAACCGGCCGCTGGTTCTGATCGGCAACTCAGACAAGCGCGCGGTTCGAGCGTTTGAACGTGGTTCGCACCGGTTCACCGCGTCCGATGGTGGTCTGGTGGATCAGAATGGTCGGAAATGGACCGTAACCGAAGAGGCGCTGATCGGTCCTGACGGAACTCGGTTGCCGCGAGTGGCCGGACATATCTCTTACTGGTTTGCCTGGGACAATTATCTGGGTGACGCGGCAACGGTGTACGGCGGTTAAGAATGTTCCTCGGCGGCTGTGGCCGCCAGCGCCCGGTTATAGGCCTTGAGCGCATCGATATGGAAAAGCGCGCCAACCGGAGATTCCTTACCCTCATCGTCTATCACCACGACCGGAATACAGGGGATGTCGTCGTGATCGAAATAGGGCATTGCGGCCTCCAGCGTGGCGCTAGCATGTACGCATAACCCTTGTTCAATCAATTCCTGAGCCTTTTCTTTGGTGATCGAACGCGGATCTCCGATCGGGCGCATCACTGCTCCGGTACGCAGCATAGCCAGCAAATAAGCCTGCGGCCCGGCGGCCAGGTGAACATCGCGCCGTTCCAACTGAGTCAGGAAGAACGAACGGTCCACAAGGCGCGAGGCTAGCGCGGTGGACATCGAAACCGAGACCATCACGGCGATCCCGATCTGCCAATCTCCGGTCAGTTCAAACACGATCATCGTGGTGGAAATCGGCGCGCCCAGCACTGCGGCAGCTACGGCACCCATGCCGGCAAAGGCATAGAGTGTGTGGGTCCCCGATACATCCGGCAGCAGCCCCGTGGCGATCAGGCCAAAGGCCAGGCCCGTCAGCGCGCCGATCATCAACGACGGCGAAAACACTCCGCCGCCCATACGCCCGCCCATGGTAATGGCCAGCGCAACCGTTTTGATCACGGCAAACAGGATTGCGACGGTCAGGGTCAGGTCACCAGTCAGGGCGCGGATCGTCGTCTCGTAACCGACCCCGATGATATGCGGAAACCAGATCGCCAGCAGGCCCAGCATCGCACCGGAAACCGCTGGGCGCAGCCAACGCGGCAGTGACAGGCGGCTTTGGATGTGGTTGCCAAAATCCTCGGCAAAAAAGATAGAGCGCATCAGCAACAAAGACACCAATCCACAGATCAAACCCAGGATCAGGAATGCTGGCAGTTCGACGTAGAATTGTAGGGAACCAGGGGTTTCCAGAACAAACTCGGTCACATCTCCATATTCCAGACGGTTGATCACCGTCCCCGCGACCGAGGCGATAACGATGGGCGCAAAAGCATGCACCGCAAAGTGGCGCAGTACGACCTCAAGCGCGAATAATGCACCTGCGATAGGAGAATTGAAACTGGCCGACACTGCCGCTGCGACAGCGCAACCCAACAGGTCGCGGCCTGTGATACCATCTGCGTGGATACGGTCGCTGACCCAAGTCGATATCACCCCGGCCATATGCACCACAGGGCCCTCCCGCCCCGTCGACCCGCCGGTGCTGAGCGTGATCAGCGAGGCAAAGAACGAGGCGATCCCCGCCTTTCCTTCGACGCGGCCATTGGTTAGCGCTGCACCTTCGATCACGTCTGCAACCGAGCGCACACGCCCGTCATCGGTGAATTTGTTTAGGATTACACCAACAATTAGGCCGCCGATGATCGGCGTGATCAGAATCAGGAACCATGGCAGTTTTTCAGCATGGCTGTGCAAAAGCAGGATATCGTCTGTGTCGTAAACATAGGCCTGCAGCGCCCTGATCGCCTTGCGGAACCCCAGCGCCATGAACCCTGCTGCAATCCCAATCGCCAACGCAATGAACCAGAACTGTATCTGGCTGGGCCCACGCCTCAACATCACCCGCCATGCGTCTTTCATCGCGGCCAGAGCCTGATTGAGCTGGTTACGCAGAACGGTGCGGGTCGTTTGGGTCATTGGCTCTCGGGGATCAAGGTTTGTTCCTTAGTAAGCCACAGAGCCCCTTGATAAAAGTGGGATCGCGACGGTGTGAAACCCTGAAAGCGGCAGATTTACTTCAGGCGTCCAATAAGGCGCGTGCGGCGGCGCGCGCCTCGTCCGTGATGGTGTCCCCGGCGACCATCCGTGCAATTTCATCCACGCGGTCAGGGTCAGCCAGCGGGACGACAGTGGACAAGGTCTGCCCGTCGGTTACTTGTTTCTGCACGCGCCAATGGTGCGCCGCACGGGCCGCGACCTGCGGCGAGTGCGTTACCACCAGAACCTGCCCGCCTTGCGCCAGCAACGCCAGACGGCGGCCCACCGCATCCGCAGTGGCCCCCCCGACGCCCCGATCAATTTCATCAAAGATCATGGTGCGGGCGCTGTCATCCCCGGTCAGACACACCTTGAGAGCCAGTAGAAAGCGGCTGAGTTCCCCGCCCGAAGCGATCTTGTTCAGTGGGCCAGAGGGTGCACCCGGGTTGGTGGCGACGGTGAAAGCCACGGCATCGGTGCCCTCGGGGCCCGGTTCGGCAGAGGTGATTTCGGTTTGAAATACCGCGCGCTCCATCTTCAGAGGCGCAAGCTCGGCCATCACGGCGGCATCCAACTGCCCGGCCGCCTGTTGGCGCAAAGTACTGAGGGCGGCGGCGGCTTTGTTGTAAGCCTCTTGCGCAGCCTCGACTGCAACACGCTTGTCCGCCAGATCGGCATCACCGGCGTCTAACCGATTCAGACGAACACGCAGCGTATCTGCAAAAGTACCCAAATCGTCAGGCGCCACATCATGTTTGCGGGCCAACGCGCGGATTGCAAACAGGCGTTCCTCGGCAGCCTCAAGCTCTGCCGGGTTGAAATCCAACGCCTGAAGGCAGGCGTTCACCCCGTCTTGCGCCTCACCCAATTCAATCAAGGCACGCCCCAATGCGGCAATCGGGCCTTCAAGCTGCCCGCCCGCATTATCGGAAACGCCCTCCAACCAGCGCACTGCGTCAGACATCGTGCCCTCAGCTCCGTCGCCGCCCAGCAGGTCGTATGCGCGGGCAACATCATCGCGAATCCGTTCCGCCCCCTGCATCATGCGCCGACGGGCATCCAACTCAGCATCCTCGCCAGCCTGCGGATCCAACTTGTCCAACTCGGCAACGGCGTGACGTAGAAATTCCTCTTCGGCGCGCATGGCGGCCAAAGTCGCCTCGGTCTCGGCCAGCGCGTTCCGAACACGGGACATGTGCGTCCACGCCGCGCGCACCTGCGCCAGAAGGTCGCTCGCCGCAGCATAGTCATCCAGCATCGCCCGATGCCCGCGCGGGTTCAGCAATCCCCGGTCATCATGCTGGCCATGTAGTTCAATCAGCGTCTCGGACAGTGTGCGCAGCACCTCGCCCGAACAGCGTCGGTCATTGACCCAAGCTGTCTTGCGCCCTTCAGCCGTGTTGACCCTACGCAGGATCAATTCCACGCCGCCGGGCAGGCCAGCCTCGGCCAGAACCGCATGAGCGGGGTGTCCTTCAGGCAGCTCGAACTCGGCTACGACTTCACCCTGCGCGGCACCCTGCCGGACTAGTTCGGCACGCCCACGCCAACCCAGGACAAAGCCTAGAGAATCTAATAAGATAGACTTCCCCGCGCCAGTCTCGCCGGTCAACGCGTTCAGGCCCGGCTGAAACGTCAGTTCCAGCCGGTCGATAATCAGCATGTCGCGGATATCAAGGGCGCGCAGCATCGGGTCTTAGCGTCCCACGCCTTTAACCATGGCGATTACAACCACTCACCTTTGATCGTCTGGCGGTAAATCTGGCTCAGCCAGTTATTGCCACGGCTCTTCAGCTCCAGCCCGCGCGAGGTCAGCAGGGAATAGCCCGCGTCGTACCATTCCGACGACTGATAGTTGTAACCCAGAATGGCCCCGGCTGATTGCGCCTCATCCACCAAACCCAGAGATAGATAGGCCTCGATCAAACGATAAAGCGCCTCGGCGGTGTGCGTCGTAGTCTGGAAATCCTCAACCACAACACGGAACCGATTGATAGCTGCCGTATAGTGATCCTGACGCAGATAATAACGCCCGATCTCCATTTCCTTCCCAGCAAGATGGTCGAAGGCCAGATCGAATTTCAGAACCGCCGAGGTGGCGTATTCGCTGTCGGGATAAACCTCGATCACCGTGCGCAGGGATTGCAGCGCCTGAAAAGTCAGCCCCTGATCACGGCCAACCTCGTCAATCTGGTCATAATAGCTGAGCGCTAGAAGATACTGCGCATAAGCGGCATCTTCGTCCGTCGGGTAAAAATCAATATAGCGCTGCGCAGCCGCCCGGCTTTCTTCGTAGTTCTTGTCCGTGTGGAACGAGAACGCTTGCATGATCAACGCGCGTTTTGCCCAGTCGGAATAAGGGTACAAGCGCTCGACTTCCGAGAAGTACCACGCCGCATCATCCGATCGATTCTGCGACAGCTCAAACTCGCCGCGCGTGTAGATCTGTTCTGGCGTAAAGCCTTCCAGGTTCTGATCGCGGTCTGCGCCCGAATTGCCGCATGCCGTCAAAACTGCTGTCAGAAGAATCGCCCCTGCGAATCTGACTGCCGCTTTGGTGCCAACCATTCCGCCTATCCTTGTCGTATTGCTTGTGGGGGCAAGCCCCGGACTGGCCCTTGGTTTAGCATATATAATTCCGGGGCAAAACGCCTTAGTACGCTAGCTGGCGGAAATGTCGGCAGAGTTGATCCAATCAGGCAACTTCGGGAATTTCGTCCCAGATCAGGCCCTGGCCCGGCAGGCGTGCAGCTTGCTCAGGTGTACACAGGACCGGACGCACCGCGCCGGGCGTTTCGAATAGTTTGCGCAGCAATGTATTGGTCATCGCATGACCGGATTTGTCACCGGTGAAGTGGCCCAGAATCGGCCCCCCTGCCAGATAGAGATCGCCCAGAGCATCCAGCATCTTGTGACGGACCGCCTCATCCGCGTGGCGGAAGCCACCAGGGGTCAGCACTTCGTTACCCTGAACCACAACAGCGTTTTCCAGCGTTCCACCCAGTGCCAAACCGTTTTCACGCATCGCTTCGACATCTGTGCGGCGGCAGAACGTGCGGCAATCGCTGAGTTCCCGCGCGAAGGAACCATTACGCATGTCCAGCGTTTTGGTTTGGCTACCAATCGCGCTGTCTTCGAAATCAATGTGGAAGTCGATTATCAACCCGTCCGCAGGCGCAATCGCCGCACTTGCGCCTTCGCGCGTGGCAATGACAGGTTTCAGAACTTCAAATGCAAGAACAGGGCTGGCCTGACGGCGCACACCCTTGGCCATGATGCCGCGCACGAAATCAATCGACGACCCATCCATGATCGGAACTTCGGGGCCATCAATCTCGATCAGCGCATTGTGCACGCCGCAGCCAGCCAGTGCGGCCATTATGTGTTCGATGGTTGATACCGAAACACCTGCGTCATTCACTAGACGGGTACAAAGCGGTGTCCGCTCGACCACATCGTAAATAGCGGGGATCAACGCATTGCCCAGCTCGATATCCGTCCGTTTGAACCAGATGCCGTGACCGGCGGCTGCCGGTTTCAGGATCATCGTCGCCGGTTTGCCGCTGTGCAGCCCGACGCCTGTAAACGTGATCGGAGATTTGAGCGTATGTTGCAAGGTGAACCTCGGAGAGTGATGTCCGGCCTTTTCGGTCCGTGTTGGACACTCACCTAAGGAAGCAAGCGTCAAGGCTCAACTCACTCTTTGTAACTGATTGAAACATGAATGTAACAGATCGGCAAAAGCCTGCTTACATGCGTTTAAAGCCATGTATTAAAAAAGAAAAGGGCCGCCAAATGGCGACCCCAATTCGTTAATTTGTTACCGAGATCAGTTGGCCTGACGGCGCAGGAAGGCGGGAATTTCAATCCGATCCTGCTCAGGATCGGCTTCCTCATGCGCAGGTGCCGTAGCGTCAGCTTGGCGCATCGGGGGCTGCTGACGTACCGGTTGAGCCGGTGTGTCTGCGGCGTGGCCTGTCATCCGGTCGATCAGGCGGTTAAAGCCGAAACGGGGACGATCCTGAGCATCCTCTTGCGGCGCAGGTGCTGGTTGCGGCGCCTGTGTGCGTGCAGCTGCATGGGCACGTTCAGATGCGGGGACATTCTGAACAGCGGCTTGCAAACGCTGCAACGCTTCTGGCGACGGTGTACCAGCTGCGTGCTGCGGCTGCGGTGCAACGAAACTTTCCGGAGCGGGTTCGACCGGTTCCGGTGTCGGCTCAAATTCAGCCACGCGTGGCTGATAAGCCGGGGGCGGCAAACCATCGTCGTCACGCTCTGTCCGCGGTTGGAACTGCGGCTGCGAAGGCTCCTCTGTCGATTCGAACAAGGAAGGCTCACGGTTCACTTCAGGCTGCGGAGCGGGTTCTGTCACTTCGGCCACAGCAGCGGGCGTCTCTTCCTGCTGCGCCTCTTCTGCAGATACGGTGCGGGTCAGCGGCTCTGACATTGAGCGGCGCGCAACCGGTACATCGACAGGTTTTTCACTGGCGTCGATGCCAGTGGCAACAACCGACACACGCATGCCGCCTTCCATGGCGGTATCCAGGGTCGAACCGACGATGATATTGGCCTCGGGATCCACTTCCTCGCGGATGCGGTTCGCGGCTTCGTCCAGCTCGAACAGGGTCAGGTCGTGCGAGCCGGTAATGTTGATCAGCACGCCCTTGGCGCCTTTGAGGCTGATTTCGTCCAGCAACGGGTTGGCAATCGCCTTCTCGGCGGCCTGAACCGCGCGATCTTCGCCGGTGGCCTCGCCAGTGCCCATCATCGCCTTGCCCATCTCGTCCATCACGGCACGAACATCGGCAAAGTCGAGGTTGATAAGGCCAGGACGGACCATCAGGTCAGTCACACCTTTGACGCCCTGATACAGAACGTCGTCTGCCATCGAGAACGCCTCGGTAAACGTGGTCTTTTCGTTGGCCAGACGGAACAGATTCTGGTTCGGGATGATGATCAGGGTGTCGACAACCCGTTGCAGCGCCTCGACGCCGTCTTCGGCCTGACGCATCCGCTTGGCACCTTCGAACTGGAAGGGTTTGGTGACGACGCCGACGGTCAGAACACCCAACTCCCGCGCGGCCTGCGCGATGATCGGAGCCGCACCCGTACCAGTGCCGCCGCCCATTCCGGCCGTGATAAAACACATATGCGCGCCGGCCAGATGATCGACGATCTGCTCGATGCTTTCTTCGGCGGCTGCTGCACCCACGGTCGGACGGGCCCCTGCCCCCAGACCTTCAGTTACCTTAACGCCCAGTTGCACCCGCGCCGAGGACTGGCTTTGCTGCAGCGCCTGCGCGTCGGTGTTAGCGACGACAAAATCTACGCCGTCCAGCTGTTTCTCAATCATGTTGTTGACAGCGTTACCGCCCGCACCACCAACGCCAAATACTGTAATCCGAGGCTTCAGTTCGTCGTGCCCGGGCATCGAAAGATTCAATGTCATGCTCTGTCCGCCTGTTTTATTGACCCGCCAAAGCGGTGTTTTTCTTACCTATCCGCTTACAATCCTACCGGTCGAATCCACAAACGTCACGCCAAAAATCGCTGATTCCTACAAAATATGGAGGAAATAAGGCAGCTGACTGCGGTATTTTGCATTCATTGCCAGATGTTGCGGAATGAACTCAATCCACCACAAAGCCTACGGCACCTGCGCCGCGACCAACATGCTCGCCACCCAAAGGGAATCATCGATTTTAAAGATGCGGAAAACTGCTCTGGTCCTGCCGCGGGGCCTCTGACGGGCCTTGTGGATATCTTGCGGGATATGGCTGCCACCTGCAACCCATTTCTTTAGCTAATTGGGGCACTTGGGCAATTCAAACCGTCCTCGGTTATGCTACGAACTTCTTGAATTTCACGTTTTTCGAAGTTGGCCAGTCGCACCATCAGGCGACCTCCGTGCTCAAAGGTCCACCAACACACCGGTACGTCATCCGGATCATCATCGTATAAAAAGCAGATCTGCCCGTTGGGCGTGGTGATCTGCCCATAGACACAGCCCCGCCCTTCCATTCGCCAGACAGACAATTTGGGGCTGAGGAATTCCTCGGTCCCCACCAGAATACCACTGGGATAGCCATGAAACGTGACGGTCTTGCCCTGAACAGCGGCCAGAAAAACCTCGGGTGTGATACGGGTCTGGGCGTGTGCGACAAACGGAATCGCGGCGATCAGCGCCGCGACCCCAATCGCCTTACCAATTGTCACGGAACCAGCGCATAGCGCGCTTGAAGGGCCGCGCGGCATAGGTGTCGACCGGGATTTCGAAATCCCACCATTCGTCCTGCGGATGTGCCGCAAACAGGCTGAGCCCTACCGCCGACGAGAACCCCGGCCCCGTCGCAGATTGAGGCAAGCCGTGAACGCGCAATGGTCGGCCCAACCGTACGCGTTGGCCCAGGATACGGGTCGCGAGGCCATCCAGCCCCATGATTTGGCTACCGCCACCGGTCAGCACGATCTGCTGGCTGGGCATATGTTCAAAGCCCGCAGCATCCAGACGCACGCGCACCTCTTCCAGAATCTCTTCGACGCGCGGACGCATGATACCGATCAGCTCGGCCCGGCTAACAGTGCGGCGGTCGTGTTCCCAATCACCGGTATCACCGCCGATGTCGATCAGGTCGCGGTCGTCAGCACCTGTCGCGTGGACGCCACCGTTAAAGGTCTTGATCCGTTCGGCCACAGCGGCGGGAACACCCAACCCCATCGAGATATCAGCGGTTACATGATCACCGCCCATACGCACGCAATCGGCATAGATCATGTGCTTTTTCATAAAGATCGACACGCTGGTCGTACCACCGCCCATGTCGATACAGGCCGCACCCAGTTCCTGCTCGTCCTCGACCAGCGCCGAAACACCCGACACATAGGCCGAGTTCGCAATCCCCGCCAACTCCAAATCGCACCGTTTGATGCAGCGCACGATGTTCTGGATGGCCACTGTATCGACGGTCAACATATGCATGTCGACCGCAAGACTCTGCCCCATCTGTCCACGCGGGTCGATCAGGCCCGACCTGTTATCCAACGCAAAGTTCACCGGCTGGGCATGCAGCACCTCGCGCCCTGCTCCATAATCGGGCACGTCGCAGGCGTTCAGCACACGGCCGACCTCGGCCTCGGACACAACCTGCCCCTCCAGATCAACCTGCGCGTCCAGACCATAGGAGCGAGGGTTCGCGCCCGAGAAACAGGCGATCACGTGATCCACCCGGATATCTGCCATCTTCTGCGCCGCTTGTAATGCGGTTCGAATGGCGCGCTCGGTTTCCTGCATGGCGGTAACTTCGCCAAACTGCACACCGCGCGACCGAGTGGTTGCAGCACCGATCACCCGAAACCCGGTTTGCCCCGCCAGAGACCCGATGCTATTATCCTCGCTCAGACGATTTACCCCATCGAACCGCAGTACAAGACAGGCAATCTTGGAGCTGCCGACGTCCAGAATGGCGACCACACCGCGTTGCATCGCCTGCCTGCGCATCTGCCGCATGGCCCGTTGGGACTGATAAAGATCGGTCATCATAGTCGTTACTGCCCGTTACCCACTGTCACTTTTGTATTCCACCAGTCTTCGCTGGCAGCTTTGGTCATTCTGATTGTCGGGCGCTGCCCAAGCCGCATGTCCACCACGGCCACGTCACGCTCCAACAGGTCCTGCACTTCGTTCACGGCAAGCACACGTTCCAACGCGCGCACCGGGCGTTCGGTTGGCAACATGATGCGTTGGCCGCGATCCAGAACCAGATCCCAGCGGCGTTCACCGATCCGTACCAAGCCACGCACCCGGCCACCTAGGCTTCGGGCGGTGGTCACCAGTTGCAAAGCCTCGGCCACATGCGCATCAGCGCCTTTGCCCGCTATAAGCGGCAGATTGGCATGTTCCTTACGCGAAGCGATGCGTTCCACATGCGCGCCGGTTTCGTCCAACAATTCGATCCCGCGACGCGTACGCCACACTATGACCGGCTGGCGTTCCTCAACATCCACTTGCAGAATGCCACCCGGGCGCACCCGGACTGAGGCAGATTTGACCGGGTCCAGCCCAGTGATCGTCTCGCGGATCTGCTCGACATCCAGATCCCAGGAACTGATCGGGAAATCCAAGGGAACCACTTCGCGGATATCTTCCGAAAGATTGGTGCCCGCGCCGTCAATGGCCATCAGATTGACCATAAACTCCGGCCTCTGCTGGATCGAGGTCTTGACGTCGGCCACATACGCCACCACCGCCTCGCGCCGCTCGGCTGAGCCGAAGTAAATCCCGGTCGCGGCGCAAATCGCAAATATCGGCAATCCAACCCGCAAACCCTGGCGCACACCTGGCGTCAGCATCCAGCGCTGCAAACGGTAATTCAGCCGCGACGGTGCCGGATCAAAGCGTTGCGATTTGCGACCGAACAGCTTGACCCCACGTAGCCGCAGCTTTGGCTCTGCTTCGGACCGTGCGCCCGAGCTAAAATCCGCATCCGGCCCGGCCAGCGGCTTTGAGCGATGGATCACCGGCGCGCGGGTGGCTCTTAGCGGTCGCATGAAGCGTCCTCCACCATCCACGCGCAAAGCTGGCCAAAGCTCATGCCGAAATGCTCGGCCTGTTCCGGCACCAGCGACGTCGGCGTCATGCCGGGCTGCGTATTGGTTTCCAGCAGAAACAGCCCGTTGGCCCCCTTGCTGTCATCCCAACGATAATCGGTGCGGCTGACCCCCTTGCACCCCAACGCATTATGGGCGCGCAAAGCGTAATCCAAGCAACGTTCAAAGATATCCTGCGGAATATCGGCAGGCAGCACATGCCACGATCCGCCCGGCTTGTACTTGGCGTCATAGTCGTACCAGCCGCCATCGGTCATGATCTCGGTCACCGTCAGGGCGCGGTCGCCCATCACGGTCACCGTCAATTCGCGACCCGCGATGTATTTCTCGACCATCACGAATTCCGGCATATCCTCGGACAGTTGCGGCGGACCGTTCGATCCTTCATGCACGATATAGATACCGACGCTGGAGCCTTCGTTATTGGGCTTGGCGACGTAAGGTGGTTCCATCACGTGAACCTCGATCACCTCGACCTTGGGCACGATTACGCTGGGAACAACTGGCAGGCCTTCGGCCTGATACACCTCTTTGCTTCGCTGCTTGTCCATCGCCAAAGCCGAGGCCAGCACGCCGGAATGCGTGTACGGAATCCGCATCCACTCCAGCAAGCCCTGTACGCAACCATCCTCGCCCCAGCGGCCATGCAAGGCGTTGAAAACCACATCTGGCTTGATATCCAAAAGGCGCGCGTAGAGGTCGGGACCTGCGTCCAGCTCTACAACTTCAAAGCCTTCTCCCCGCAGGGCGGCTGCGCATTCGCGCCCAGAGCTGAGAGACACCTCGCGTTCCGCCGAGGGGCCGCCCATCAATACCGCCACTTTGGGGTTTGTCCTGCTCGACTTACCCACCTAGCGCCTCAATGTCCCCGGACCTTATGTAGTGGTCCGTACTGTGTTATGCCTTTGATCCGTCGCCTTAAATTGCCTGTTATGGTCTGACGGTTGGGGCTTTATTCCTTCAGCGGATCACCGACCCGCATGATTTCCCATTCTAGCGTGATGCCGCTTGTTTCGTAAACCTTTTTTCGCACCTCTTCACCCAGACCTTCGAGGTCCGCAGCCGTGGCGGTGCCGGTATTGATCAGGAAATTCGAATGCTTGTGGCTCATCTGCGCCCCGCCCAGCGATGCCCCGCGCATACCGGCATCGTCGATGACTTTCCAAGCCTTGAGGTCATGCACGTCATCAGCGCGACCCGTGGACGAAAAGCCCGCCGGGTTGCGAAAGGTCGACCCGGCGCTGCGATCTTTGGTGGGCTGGGTTTCGTCACGCTTTTGCAATTGCGCCGCCATGCGCGCGTGCAGTTCAGCGGGGTCACCTGACGGACCCTCGAGTGTGGCGGAAATCAGTACCGCGCCCTCGGGCAAATCGGACTGACGATAACGGAAATTCAGATCCTCTGGGTTCAGGTCCAAGACCTCACCCTGTCGCGTTACGATGGTGGCCTTACGCAGCACATCTGCCGTGTAGCTGCCATAACACCCCGCATTCATCCGCACCGCCCCACCGATCGAGCCGGGAATGGTGCGCAGAAAAGTCAGGTCCACACCCGCATCCGCCGCCTTGCGTGCCACATGTGCGTCAAGAGCCGCTGCGCCTGCGGTAACGGTGTTGCCTTCGACCGTAATGCTGTTGAACCCTCGCCCAAGCCGGATCACCACCGCACGCAGCCCGCCATCCCGGACTATCAAGTTCGAGCCGACGCCCATCGGGAAGACCGGAACGTCCGCAGGCAGGTCGCGCAGGAAATGTTGCAGGTCCTCGATATCAGCGGGCTGGAACAAATAGTCCGCAGGTCCACCGACCCTAAGCCATGTCAGGTCGTTAAGGGATCTTTGTTCGGTAAGTTTACCCCGAACCGGAAAGGAATTCAGTGTCATCGGCCCCTTCTATATCTGACTTTCAGGGATGTCATCCAACGAACGGACAAAGATCAACGATTACTGCGAACCTCCTTTATGAAACCAACCAGTCCGCCCAAGATGGCACCTGCCAATGCAGGAAAAATCAATGACCAAGCTAAAATAAATATTAGAAAATCAGAGTCTTCTGGCGGGCCGTTGTTACTTGAGGGGAAGAGAGCCGCAACGATCACAGCTGAACCTGCAATTGCGGCAACCACGATCCAAGCAAAACCGTTTTTGGACAAAAAGTGGGTAATAGTCAAAGCAGCAAGAAACGAAACAACGGCAAGGATACAATAAATAACCAATGCAGCCGTCATTCGTAACTGCGCCCCAATCGTCGCAGCCAACGACCAAGATAAATCACAGGCCAGCGCAACACGGACATGCCTGCCGCCATCACTATCAACCCGATCCATGGCCCGTTCTGAAGCGTCACGTACCCCAAAATCGGAATACCCACAGCGATCAGGATATAGGCGCGGGTCCAGTGGTTATCTTTGCTGGGGATCATCGCAAACACGTTCGCGGCAACTCCCCAAAGCGCGGCAAGGGCGATAGACCAGTTCATTCCTGAACCTCCGCTCCGGTCCACCGGCGCCAATAATAACGGATAGGATTGCGGAACATGGATGCAAAAGCGGCGCAGGCCAGCAGCGAATACACCCAGCCATAATCATGGCCCAGCCAGACAATCAATGCAGGCGCAGAGACGAATAGCACAACCCCGGGCGGGAACTGTAAGCGCATCGGCAACATGGCCACAATTGTCGAGGCCACGACCCACAAGGTTGCGAACATTACCGAATATGCCAATTGCCCCTCCGAGGACATCACCTCTGCGATTGCGACGCCACACTCTAGAGTTGCGACGCGCGAGAGTCCATTGCCTCAGACAGCCTGTTTTTGCTGCAATCGCGCGGGCAATCCGTTGGCCCAGACGCTAATTGTACCTGCACCCAGACAGACGACCATATCCCCAGGTCGGGCCTGTTCGCGGACAAGACGTTCAAGATCGCTTTCATCCAGCAGCGCGCGGGCATGGCGGTGGCCGTGGCGGATCAGGCCCTGTACCAAATCATCGCGCGAGGCCCCTTTGATCGGGTCTTCTCCGGCGGCGAAAATGTCAGCAATGGCTACGACATCGGCGTCGTTGAAGCAGGTGCAGAAATCGTCGAACAGGTTGGACAGGCGGGAATAGCGGTGCGGCTGATGTACGGCGATCACCCGACCCTCGGTCGCCTGACGGGCAGCTTTGAGCACCGCAGCAATTTCCACAGGGTGATGCCCGTAATCGTCGATGATGGTGACCCCGTCGACCTCGCCCACCTTGGTGAACCGCCGGTTGACGCCACCGAAATTGGCCAGCGCATCGCGGATTTCCGCAGTTTTCATGCCCAAATGCCGGGCCACGGCCGCCGCAGACAGCGCGTTCGAGACGTTGTGATCACCAGGCATCGGTAGGGTGCACCCTTCGATCACGGTATCTTCGTATTGCAGGTGAATGTCGAAATGAGCGATGCCACCTTTATAAGTTAGGTTCACCGCCCGCACATCGGCCTGCGCGTTGAAACCATAGGTCCGCACGCGACGGTCAGTGATACGGCCAACCAGCGTCTGCACTTCGGCGTGATCGGTACAGCATACGGCCAGACCGTAAAATGGCAGGTTCGAGACAAACTCGTAAAAACCGTCACGCAATTTGTCGAAATCGCCCCAGTGCTCCATATGCTCGGGGTCAATATTGGTGACGATGGCAATGGTTGCGGGCAAACGATTGAACGAACCGTCGGATTCGTCGGCCTCGACCACCATCCATTCGCCCTGCCCCATCCGCGCATTCGAGCCATAGGCATGGATGATCCCGCCATTGATCACAGTCGGGTCGAAATCGCCGGCCACCATCAGTTCTGCCATCATCGTGGTCGTAGTGGTTTTGCCGTGGGTCCCTGCGATGGCGATGTTGGATTTCAGGCGCATCAGCTCGGCCAGCATATCGGCGCGTCGTACCACCGGCAGGCCGCGGGCGCGAGCCCCGTCGAGTTCCGGGTTACCCGGTTTAATCGCGGTCGACACCACCACAACGGCAGCGTTCTCCAGGTTTTCGGCGCGCTGGCCGACGAATATCTCGCCCCCCAAACTGGCCAGGCGGTCGGTAATCTTCGACGCTTTCAGGTCAGACCCCTGCACCCGGTAGCCCAGGTTCAGCAGCACTTCGGCAATGCCCGACATCCCGATCCCGCCGATCCCTACGAAATGGATCGGCCCTACGTCTTGCGGCAGTTTGGTTGCAGGATTCATGCGGTCTCCTTCTGCGCCAGTTCTTCAACAAGGTGTACCAGACGCTCGGTTGCATCCGGCGCACCGGTCGAAAGGGCGGCATGGGCCATTTTTTGCGCGGCTTCGGGGTTGGTCAGAACTGCGGTGATTTGCTCGGTCAGCGAGGAAACGTCAAGGGCGTTTTCAGGAATCATGATCGCCCCGCCCGCCTGCACCAGCCCGCGAGCATTGGCGGTTTGGTGGTCGCCTGCGGCGGCGGCAAACGGGATCAGGATCGAGGGCCGCCCGATGACCGAGATATCGGCAACGCTCGACGCCCCCGAACGCGAGATAACCAGTTGCGCATCTGACATGCGGCGGGGAACGTTGTGGAAGAACGGCTTGACCTCGGCCCGAATGCCATGATCGGCGTAGAATGCCGTCACCCGTTCGCCATCCTCGTCGCGCGCCTGATGGGCTACGCGGATATGATCACGCAAATTGTCGGGTAAGGCAGCTATCGCGCCAGGCACCACATCGCTGAGGATACGCGCGCCCTGCGAGCCCCCCATCACCAGGACGGACATTGGGTAATCACCGGGCGGAATGTAACCAGCTGCGGCGCGTTCGAGCACAGCGGCGCGGACCGGGTTGCCGGTATGGATGCCCCTTGCCCCCTCGGGTAGGTCCGTGGGCCAAATGCCACAAGCCACCTGAGACACACGGGTTGCAAACAGCTGGTTAACCCGCCCCAGAATACCGTTCTGCTCATGGATCATGCGCGGGATTTTCAGCATTGTCGCTGCGCCCAACGCCGGGATTGAGGGGTAGCCACCGAATCCCACAACCACGTCCGGTCGATCACGCATCATCTGCAGCGACATACTGGTCACGCCGCCTGCAATCTTGGGACCGACCAGCGCCTTAGCGACCAGCCCACCACGGGCGAATGTAGCCGAGGACGCCTCGACAATCTCGGTCGAATGCGGAAAACCACTGGCATACCGCGCGCCACGCCCGTCGGTGGACAGACGCACGCGCCAGCCTTTCTGCAGCATTGCCTCGGCCAGTGCCTGCGCCGGGAACATGTGGCCCCCGGTGCCGCCAGCCGCAATCAGAAGGTAGGGTTTGCTCATCAACCTCTTCCGCGCAAGATATCGCCAAGCTCGCCTTGTGGACGGGTCCGGGTGAAGGCCAGCAACATGCCAACCGCAATACCGCCCGCAATCAATGACGAACCACCATAGCTGACAAACGGCAGCGTCATGCCCTTGGCGGGCAACAGTCGCACCGCGACGCCCATGTTGATCATCGCCTGCACGCCGAACATGCAGGCCAGGCCGGTGCCTGCCAGACGGATGAACATGTCCCGTTCGCGCATCAACCGCAACAGTGAGCGTACAACGATAATCGAGTAAAGCGCGATGATGATCAGCACCAGGATCAGACCGTATTCCTCGGCCGCGACGGCGATGATGAAATCGGTATGCGCATCTGGCAGCGACCATTTCACCTGCCCTTCACCTACACCGACACCAAACAATCCGCCTTCGCGGATGGCGTTAGTGGCATAGCCCAGTTGCGTGGTCGGATCGACCTCTTGGTTCAGGAAACCGTCGATGCGGCGGGCAAAGTGTTCCGAGTTGGAATAGGCCAGCATACCGCCCAGTACGACCGCCCCGGCCATACCCAACAGCAGCAGCATCGGTGCCCCAGCCACGAAATACATCACGCCCCAGCCGAACAGGATCAAACAGGCCTGACCGAAATCAGGCTGCAACACCAGCATACCAACGATGGCCATGCACAGCGCAAACGACCATAGTCGTCCCGGAGGGCCGTTGATTTCCTGCGACGCGGCCAGCAGCCACGCGGCTACGACGATAAAGCCGGGCTTGAGAAACTCGGATGGTTGCATCGAGGCAAAGCCTAGCGAATACCAGCGCACCGCACCTTTACCGAAATCGGTGCCGAAAACCGGCAGAAAAGCCAGCGCGACAAACGCGCCAAGAAAGCCCAACACCGCCAGACGCCGCACCAATGTCGGTGACATCATCGAGGTCAGCAGCATCGCCATCAACGCCAGCCCACCAAAGATCACCTGCCGTTCGACATAGTGAAAAGGATCAAACCCGTTGCGCCCGGCCAGCGGCGGCGACGAGGCCAACCCAAGCAAAAGTCCGATGACAAACAGGATCAGCACACAGGACATGGTCCAGCGATCAATTGTCCGCCACCACTTTGGTAGAATCGGTTCTCCGCGCTGGTCCTGGACCGCGCCATACACCATCTCAGTCATGAGATACCGCCACTTACTGCCTCGTTCACGTCCCGTTTTCGGGATCTGATTGAGAGTCTACAGGCATTTTTGCGTTTGGGCTAGCGGAATGAACGCATTTGCGGAAAACGGCCTGCATGAGTCGGCGGCCGCAACAAATGGCCAAACAGGCCGCTCAAACAGCAGACAATTGACTGCGCAAGTCAGTGACAGAATTGCCGTCACTCTTTGATTGGATACCGATCCGGCTCTTCAAAAACATCGATCACGCGGGTTCCAGCCTTGATCTGCCCACCGTGTTCCACCCCGGCGGGAATCGAATAACTATCACCGGGGCGATAAGTGTTGGTGACCCCTCCGATGGTCAGCTCTACCTCACCTGCAATGACCGTTCCCCACTGTGCCCCATGCGAATGCAAAGGAAGCTCCATATCCTTGAGAAACGTAAAAAACGCCGCGAGGCCAGCATCGGATCTTATGACCGCTGTCTGCACTACATCCTCGGGGAACGGAACGTCCAACTTGGGAAACGCGGTAATAAAGCCCGGAAATTGCATCCATTTTTCCTTCTTTGAAAACGTGTTTTAAAAGGACAGCATGACAGCGAGTTGTAATGCTTTCAATCTGCATTTCTACTGGCCAATGCGCCTCAAGACCCAGTGACGCATGAAGGCATCTGTAGTGTGCTGAAACTGTGCTGGCTCTTGCCTTCCTTCGCATTCCACGCCATGCGCACCGCATGACCTATGACACGATCATCCTTGGTGCCGGTGCCGCCGGCATGATGTGCGCGACCCATTGCGGCGGGCGCGCGCTGGTGATCGACCACGCCAAAGCGCCCGGAGAGAAAATTCGCATCTCAGGCGGTGGGCGCTGCAATTTTACTAATTTGTTTGCGGGGCCCGGCAACTTCCTGTCGCAGAACCCGCATTTCTGCAAATCCGCCTTGGCGCGGTATACACAGTGGGATTTTGTCGATCTGGTCGGACGTCATCGCATCGCTTGGCACGAAAAAACGCTGGGTCAGTTGTTTTGCGACGGATCCTCGAAACAGGTCATCCAGATGCTGCTGACTGAGATGGAACGCGCCGGAACCGATTTGTGGGTGAGAACCGAGTTGAAAGACCTGCGCAAGATCGAGACCGGGTTCGCGCTGGAGGTTGACCGTGAAGGGCAACGCCTGAGCCTGACCTGCACCAATCTGGTGCTGGCCACCGGCGGCAAGTCGATCCCCAAGACGGGCGCAACTGGGCTGGCCTACGACATCGCCCGTCAGTTTGGGCTACGGATCACCGATACCCGCGCGGCGCTGGTGCCATTCACCTTCTCGGACGGGAAATTCAAGGATCTGTCCGGTGTCTCTCTACCCGCGCGTTTGTCGAACGATCGCACCAGCTTTGACGAGGCGTTGCTGTTCACCCATCGCGGCCTCAGCGGGCCATCGGTGCTGCAACTGTCTTCTTATTGGCGTGAGGGTGAAGCGATCCGGGTCAACTTGATCCCCGACCTGCCCCTATTCGACCTGCTGCGCGATCAACGGCGAAGCGGCGGCCGCAAGGCCCTGACAACCGAGCTTGCCCGCCACCTTCCAACGCGGCTGGTGGACTACCTAAGCCAGCACATCCCGATGCAGGGCAATCTGGCTGACCAGTCCGACACAGCACTCACCGACTTGATCGCGGCCCTGTCCAATTGGCAACTGACCCCTTCGGGCACCGAAGGCTATCGCACTGCCGAAGTCACACTGGGCGGTATCGACACCGATGGTCTTTCGTCAAAAACGATGGAGGCCAGGGGTGTCCCCGGCCTCTATGCAATTGGCGAAGCGGTGGATGTCACCGGTTGGTTGGGCGGCTACAACTTCCAATGGGCGTGGTCCTCGGGCCACGCCGCTGGAACTGCCATTGCGAACCGTTAGCCGACGACGTTGTAGCCACGTCCGCGCATGCAGTTGCGCACGATAACTTCTTGATTCTGGGTGTTGTTGATTGCACTTGCACCGGCTCCGACCAAAGCGCCCGCTGCTGCGGCACGACCAAGGTTGCTGCTGCTGTCCTGAATGATCGCAGTAGTTGCCGCGGCCCCGGCCGCGCCGATTGCTGCGGCACCGGCCGTGTTGCCATCGACGGTTCCTTGCGTTCTTGCCAACGCTTGACAGTTCGCCAAATCGGACTGGAAGTTCGGTCCTACCGGACCGTCGACAATTGGCACGTAGTTCGCGCCAACATTCGAGCAGGCACCGACCAACAGAATGGCGGGAAGGATCAAAGAAAACTTACGGTATGGCATAGTCATTACCTCGTGTTGAGTTTGCCCGGAGCCAAACGTAATTGTCATGGCGCGTCAAGCTGATAGCATCTTAACTTGGCCCAACCGGCGGTCTATTGCAAACGGCTAGTCTGAAAGCCTCTGCCGAACCTGTTCGGCGAAATCCTCTCCGCGTTGTTCAAAATTGTCGTACTGATCGAAACTGGCCGCTGCGGGGGCCAACAGTACAGTCTCACCCGGTTGCGCATCTGCCATGGCCTGCGCCACAGCATCCGCCATGGTGATGCAGACCTGCACCTCGACCTCGAGCTGAAGCGCGAAATTCGCGGCATCGCGCCCGATCACATAGGCTTTTTTCACCTGGTCCACCGCGCCGTTCAACGCTGAAAGACCGCCCTCTTTCTCGAGTCCCCCACAGATCCAGCGGATATTCTTAAACGCGCTCAGTGCCTTCAGCGCACTGTCCACATTGGTGGCTTTGGAGTCGTTCACATAGGTCACGCCATCCGCTTCGGCGATGATCTGGCTACGATGCGGCAAACCGGGATAGCTGTGCAGAGCATCCTCAATTACCCGCGGTGCCAACCCTAACGCGCGGCAGGCAGCATAGGCGGCACAGGCGTTCTGATGGTTGTGAGCTCCGGGCAGCCCCTTGATCCGGCGCAGATCGATGGATCCGGCCTGCCGCCCCTTGCGATATTCCGACAGGAACCCCTTGCGCGCAAAAACCTGCCAACCCGACCCGGTCAGTTTGCGCGCCACCGAAACACGGATCACCCGGTCATCCGTCGGTCCTTCGGCCAGTTGGCCTGCCAGAAACGCGCCTTCCTTTTCATCCACACCGATCACCGCGCGGTCCGGCCCACCTTCGGCAAACAATCGACGCTTGGCCGCAAAATAACCACCCATGCCGCCATGCCGGTCCAGATGATCAGGAGACAGGTTGGTGAACACCGCCACATCTGGTGTCAGGGCGCGGGCAAGATCGGTCTGATAGCTGGATAACTCCAGCACTACCACCGCCCCATCACCGCCCGGATCAATATCCAGCACCCCGCGCCCGATATTCCCGGCCAGCTGCGCCTCGCGCCCGGCTGCGGTCAGGATGTGATTGATCAAGGCCGCAGTGGTTGATTTCCCGTTCGAACCGGTCACCGCGATCACACGTGGCGGGGTGTCGTAGTTGTTCCATTCCGATCCGGCAAAGGACCGAAAGAACAGCCCAATATCGTTGTCCACCGGCACTCCGGCTTCCAGCGCTGCGGCCACAACCGGGTTCGGTTCGGGATAGAGATGCGGAATACCGGGCGACACAATCAGCGATGCAATATCGTCAAATGCCCCATGGCGGTGAAGGTCGGCGCAAGTGAACCCTTCGGCCTCAGCCGTTTCGCGCGCGGCGGGATTGTCATCCCAACAGACCGGCTCAGCCTTGCCCGCCCGCAATGCGCGCGCCGTGGCCAGACCCGATCGGCCAAGCCCCAGAACCGCAACCTTTTGCCCTGAAAACCCTTTGACCGGGATCATGTCGCCCACCTTCTTCTGACGTCCAATTGGCCGTCACACTGCGCAGAAGAAATCCCCGATGGCAAGAGAGACAAAAGGCTCGCGCATCAGCGCGAGCCGGGCCCAACAGGTGGCAGGCGGACCGCAGGTTCGCCGAACCTGGCGGGAGCGTTACCGGACCTTCAAAGTCGCCAAACCGATCATCGCCAGGATCAGCGAGATGATCCAGAACCGGATCACGATAGTCGGCTCGGCCCAGCCCTTTTTCTCATAGTGGTGATGAATCGGCGCCATCAGAAACACGCGGCGACCGGTGCGCTTGAAATAGAGCACCTGAATGATCACACTCAGCGCTTCCACAACGAAAAGCCCGCCGACAACAGCCAGAACCAGCTCGTGCTTGGTTGCCACCGCAATCGCACCCAATGCACCACCAAGGGCCAGCGAACCGGTATCACCCATGAATACGGCCGCCGGTGGAGCGTTGTACCAAAGGAACCCAAGCCCTGCGCCGAACAGCGCCGAGGTAAAGATGAAAATCTCCCCCGTGCCTGGCACATAATGCACGTCCAGATATTCGGTAAAGTCGACCCGCCCGACCGCATAGGCGATCACACCCAATGTCGACGCGGCAATCATCGCTGGCATGATCGCCAGCCCATCCAGACCATCGGTCAGGTTTACCGCGTTGGCCGCCCCCACGATCACCACAATCGCAAAGGGAATGTAGAAAATACCCAGATTGACCAGCGTATCCTTGAAGACCGGCACTGCCAGTTGGTTCTGCAAAGCTTCAGGATGATGCAGGGTTGCCCAAAGTGAGGCCAAAACCGCGATAATTACCCCCAGCGCCATCCTCGTTTTGCCGGACACACCCTTGGTGTTCTGCTTAGAGACCTTGGCATAATCATCCGCAAAACCGATGGCCGCATAAGCCAGCGTTACAAACAACACCATCCAGACATACGGGTTGTCCCAGCGCGCCCAAACCAGCGTCGAGGTCACCAGCGCACCCACGATCAGCAAACCGCCCATGGTCGGTGTTCCGGCTTTGGAAAAATGTCCCTCAGGGCCGTCATCCCGGATCGGCTGACCTTTGCCCTGCTTCCTGCGCAATACGTTGATCAGGGGCTTGCCGAAGATGAAGCCAAAGATCAAAGCGGTCAGAAAGGCTCCGCCCGCACGGAAGGTGATATAGCGGAAGAGGTTAAAGAAATCCCCCCCATCCGACAGGGCGGTTAACCAATAGAGCATGTCAAAACCTTTCTCATGCGGAGGTCACGGGTCAAGCGCGCTCCCTTGCCCCATTTTCCGCAAACCGTCAACAATCTGAGCCAGCGCCATACTCAACGAACCTTTGGCCAGAACCGTATCACCTGCCTGGATCAAATCCGGCAGTTGCCCGGCCATCTCGGCGCTTGTTTCACTCCACAACCCGCGCTTGCCCTCGGGCAACGCTTCATGCAGCGCCTTCATCAATGGGCCGATACAGTGCACCTGATCGACCTGCGCCATTGCCGCAACATCCGCCATAGCTGCATGCATAGCGACTTCCTGAGCGCCCAATTCTTTCATATCGCCCAAAAAGGCGATCCTACGCGCGCCCTGCGCTGCGGCCAGCACATCCAGCGCGGCCTCCATCGAAGTCGGATTGGCGTTATAGCTGTCGTCCAACAGCTCGATCTGCCCGCCCGTCGCCAGTGGCAGTATTTCGCGCACGCCCCGGCCCTTGACCGGAAACCATTGGCGCAGGCCATCGATGGCCTCTTCAAGACTAACGCCCAATTCGACACAAGCTGCCAGCGCCCCCAGCGCATTCATTGCAAAATGCGTACCCGCAGACTGCACGTCATAGGTGATGGCCTCATCACCCACTGCAGCACCTGCGCGGACCGAGTCGCCCCCTTGCACAACGTCGGTCAGGCCGTAATCAGATGCTTTGCGGCCAAAATCGACGATCCCTGCCCCTTGGTCCTGCGCGATTTGACGCAGAATCTCTGCGTGTTCGATATCAGCATTCACGATGGCCGCACCGCCGGGTTCGAGCCCCTCGAAGATCGCGGCTTTTTCCTGTGCGATGCCCGCAACGGATTCAAATGCCTCAAGGTGAACCGCCGCAACGGTCGTCACCAGCGCCACATGCGGTCGGGCTTGCCGGGCCAAAGGTGCAATCTCTCCGGGGTGGTTCATGCCGATCTCGATCACCGCAAATTCTGTGTCACGCGGCATCCGTGCCAACGTCAAAGGAACGCCCCAGTGATTGTTGTAGCTGGCTACGCTGGCATGGGTTTTTCCCTGCGTTTCCAATATAGTTGCCAACATTTCCTTCGTCGAGGTCTTCCCGACGCTGCCGGTGACCCCCACTACGCGCGCACTGGTCCGGGCGCGGCCCGCTTGCCCCAGCGCCTCTAGCCCGGTCTGAACATCATCGACAATCAAAAGTGGAGCGTCTTCTGAAACTCCTTCGGGCAAACGTGACACCAAGGCTGCACCCGCGCCTTTTTCCAGCGCCTGTGCCACGAAATCATGCCCGTCACGGACGTCTTTGAGTGCCACGAACAATTCGCCCGGCTGAATGGTTCTAGTGTCGATCGAAACACCGTTCACCGCCCAATCGGTGGTGGAGTGCCCTCCGGTGGCCTCTGCCGCCTCGGCTGCTGTCCAAAGCGTCATGCTACCCTCCCGTCCAGAGCCGCAACGCTGATACTGGCCTGCTCCACATCATCAAACGGCAGCACTTGATCGCCAACGATCTGCCCGGTCTCATGCCCTTTCCCGGCGATCAGCAGCGCGTCGCCGGGCTGCAGAGCATCAATGCCGCGCAAGATGGCTTCGGCCCGATCACCAACTTCGGTGGCCTCCGGCGCGCCCAGCAAAACGGCGGCGCGGATGGTTGCAGGGTCCTCGCTGCGTGGGTTGTCGTCAGTAACAAAGACGAGGTCCGCATGATCGGCGGCGGCTTTACCCATCAATGGGCGCTTGGTGGCATCCCTGTCCCCACCCGCACCAACAATTGCGATCAGACGGCCCATGACATGCGGTCGCATCGCCTTGAGCGCTGTCGCCACCGCGTCCGGAGTATGGGCATAATCGACAAATACCGCCGCGCCATTGTCGCGGGTTGCAGCCAACTGCATTCGGCCCCGAACGGTTGTCAGATGCGGCAGCGTTTCAAATACACGTTCGGGCTCTTCCCCGGCAGCGATAACCAATCCGCAGGCAAGCAGGATATTCTCGGCCTGAAACCCTCCGATCAGGTTCAGGCGGGTTTGAAGCACCTTACCCTGCCACGAAAACCGCAAATCCTGCCCGGTTGCGTCAAAGCGCTGGCCGATCAGACACAGATCGGCATCGCCCAGGCCGACGGTCAGGACTTTCTGACCGCGCGCTTCGGCGATCTTGCGAACCTCGGCACCTTTTGGATCGCTCATGTTGATCACCACGGTGCCGTCCTGCGGCAAAACTCGATCAAACAGCCCCGCCTTAGCAGAGAAATAAGCCTCAAAGGTTTCGTGATAATCCAGATGGTCTTGCGTGAAATTCGAAAACCCAGCGGCGGCCAGATGCACGCCGTCCAGACGTCGCTGTTCCAAGCCGTGCGAGGACGCCTCCATAGCCGCATGGGTCACACCGTTTTCCGCAGCCTCGGCCAAACAGCGGTGCAATGTGATCGGCTCGGGCGTAGTATGTGTTAAGGGGGCGGTCCAAGCACCCTCGACCCCTGTCGTGCCAAGATTGATGGCGGCCAGGCCAAGCTCCATCCAAATCTGACGCACAAAAGTGGCCACGGACGTTTTTCCGTTGGTCCCGGTGACGGCCACGATGTGTTGTGGTTGCGCTCCAAACCAAAGCGCGGCACATCCAGCCAGAGCCTGCCGGGGGTCTTCGACCACGATCAAAGCGGCGCTTGATACGGCCAACTCGCCTGCCGCAATTTCAGCACCTTCTGCATCCGTCAGGATCGCAGCGGCCCCCATTCGCAGGGCAAATTGGATGAACTCTCCGCCATGAACACGGCTGCCGGGAAGCGCAGCAAACAGATAGCCGTCTTTCACCTCGCGGCTGTCAACGGCCAGTCCGGTGATATCAGGATTCGCTCCGCCCCGCGCTGTCAGGGCCAGTTGGCTGAGTGTTTTCGTCCTTGTGCCCATGACCCACCTCTGCTGGACAGCCTAATTTGAGGTCAGGGTTATAGCAGCGCGCGCCTCAGGCTCAAGCCGGGGACGCAACCCCAACAACGGAGCGATCCGTCCGATCAACTCGGCGGCCACCGGAACTGCTGTCCACCCCGCCGTCCGGCGCTTTTCGCCGTAAGCAACAATCGACGGTTCGTCCAGCGTGACGATCAGCACATATTTCGGATCATAGGCCGGGAAGAACGTCGCAAAGGTCGCGATCACCTTCTCATCGTAATAACCGCCACGCGGCTTGGGTTTATCCGCCGTACCAGTTTTGCCGGCCACGTCATATCCAGCCACATCGCCAAAGCTGGCCGTGCCATCCGTCACCACACGACGCAGCATATTCTGCGCTTGTTTGGCAGCGCTCTCGGACATGACACGCGGCCCGTACTGAGCACCGTTTTTACGCAGGATAGTCGGGCTGACGTAATGCCCGCCATTGGCAATCGCCGCGTACCCAGCCGCCAGATGCATCGGGCTGGTCGACAGGCCATGGCCGTAAGAAATGGTCACCGTACTCAGCTCGCCCCATTTCTTGGGCTTGAGCGGTTCGCCGCCTGCGGCCTCGACAATTTCAAAAGGGGTTGGCTCGAACATGCCCAGCGCCTCAAGGAAATCTTGCTGACGACGCGACCCGATCTGCAAGGCCAATCGACCCGTGCCACGGTTCGAGCTGTGGACGATCACATCCGCCACGCTGATCTTGCCGTAGTTCTTGCCATTAAACTCACCAATCGGGAACCGTCCGATCCGCATCGGTCCAGAGGTATCGATGATCGTCTCCGAATTCACCAGACCCAGCTGAACTGCCTGCGCGGCAGTAAAAATTTTGAACACCGACCCCAACTCGTACACGCCTTGCACATAACGGTTGAACAATGGGCTATCCGACGGATCAAACCCCGAGGTTGGCGGGCGCGGGCGGTCATTCGGGTCGAAAGACGGCAGCGACGCGGCCGAGATGACCTCACCCGTGTGTGCGTTCATCAGCACTGCCGAGGCCCCTTTGGCGTTCATGATTTTCATACCGCCATACAGAACCTGCTCGACCGCAGCCTGAATGGTCAGATCAAGCGAAAGCTGCAGTGGCTTGTTGCCGTTGGCCGGGTCACGCAGATAGTCGTCGAATTGCTTTTCGACCCCCGCCACACCAATAACTTCCGCGGCGCTGACGCCCTCGCGTCCAAAACCCGAACCACCCAGAATATGCGCGGCCAGACGCCCGTTTGGGTACAACCGCATCTCGCGCGGGCCAAACAGAATACCCGGATCACCGATATCATGCACCGCTTGCTTTTGTTCTGGCGAGATACGCTTCTTGATCCACAAGAACTTGCGAGTGCCGGTAAAATCCTTGACCAAACGCTCTTTATCCAGATCAGGGAAGATCGCCACCAGCTGATCTGCGGCGGCGACCGGGTCGATCATCACAGGCGGCTGGGCATAGACAGAATAGGTGTCCAGATTGGTCGCCAGAATGCGCCCTTCCCGATCGACGATATTGGCACGTTGCATCGCAATCGCAGCACCGGGGGCGCTGGCCAGCGGCTCTTGCGCCTCGGACGTGGCAAGCATCCCCATTCGGATACCGACCACCAAAAAAGCACAGAAAAAGAACAGACCCAGCACAAGCAAACGCCCCTCGGCGCGAGCACGGGCACGGTCTTTCATGTCTTCGTGACGCTGACGTATATTTTCCCGCTCGATCGCCTTTGGGTTTTCCCCGCGGGCGCGGGCATCGAGAACACGGGCCAGAGGGCGCAGAGGGGTGCGGGTCATGGAATCTGCACCTCACCCAACGCCTGAGTACTGGTGATGGCCTGCAATTCAATCGGGTCGACGATGGGCAGGTCCGGGTCCTCGGCATAAGAAATCTGGTCAGCGCGTCCGAATTGTTCGGCGCGCAGCGGTAACAGGCCCATACGCTCAAAATTCAGGTCGGCCAACTCGCGCAATCGGTCGGGACGATTCAGATAGGCCCATTCCGCGTTCAAAACGGCCAGCCGAACCTGCGCCATGCCAATCTCGCGCTGAAGCTTCTGTGTTTGCTTCACCACTTGCTGGGTGCGGTAATTCTCTTGATACGCCCAAAGCGCCAGTCCGAACACGGCCAGAGCAGTCAACACATACAAAACACTCTTCATTTTGCCCTTCCCCCCAGTTGCGGCATCCCAATAGCGCGGGCATCAATTTCCCCCGCCGGCGCCTCAGTCCGTACCGCCACGCGCAGTTTGGCTGAACGCGCACGCGGATTTTCCTGCAATTCCTGCTCATCCGGTCCTACGGCCTTGCGGGTTTTGATCGTGAATTGCGGCAGTTCCTGTTCCATTTCAGGCGCGTAACGGTTGGCCCGGCCGGTCTTTCCTGCGCGGGACTGAAAGAACCGTTTGACCATCCGGTCTTCGATGGAATGGAATGTCACCACGGCCAGCTTTCCGCCCGGCTTCAATACACGTTCGGCGGCCATAAGTCCCTGAAACAGTTCCTCATATTCCGCGTTCACAGCAATCCGCAGGCCCTGAAAGCTGCGCGTTGCCGGATGTGATTGCCCCGGTTTCGGGCGCGGCAGGCAGGATTCAATAACCCCGACCAGACGCAAAGTCGTTGTGATCGGCTCTTCCGCCCGCGCTTTCACGATAGCCTTCGCGATACGGCGGCTGGCGCGTTCTTCGCCGTAATGGAACAGAATGTCGGCCAACTGCGCCTCGGTCGCCGTGTTCACCAGATCGGCGGCGCTCTCACCTTCCTGACTCATCCGCATATCCAGCGGGCCGTCCTTCATGAAGGAAAAACCACGTTCGGCCTTATCCAACTGCATGGAAGAGACGCCAAGATCCAGCACAACCCCGTCCAGCCCTTGGGCATATTCATCCATGCGGGAAAATACGCCGGACTGCATCACCAGACGGTCACCATAGCCACCCGCCCAGTCTGCCGCTATGTCAAAGGCCAGCGGGTCCCTATCGACGCCAATAACCTTGTCAGCCCCTGCCTCCAACAAGCCACGGGTATAGCCGCCCGCCCCAAACGTCCCATCCAGCCAGACACCGGACACCGGTGCCACGGCCGCCAGCAGAGGACGCAGCAAAACAGGGATATGTGGTTTATCGGAAGGGGTGTCAGCGCCGGCCATGCCGTCACGCGTCCCCGACGCCATCTAGGAACTCCAGAGGATCGAAATCCTCGGGCTGTTCGTCCAGCCATTCTTCGGCAGAGGCCAGCTCTTCGGATTCATAGGTCTCAGGCTTCCAGATCTGAAACGTATCACCCGCGGCGATAAAGAACGCCTCATTCTCAAGTCCGATCTTGGTGCGCAGCTTGGCCGGCAATACCAGACGACCGGTTTCATCCACGGTAGTCGGGAAAGACTGACCGTGGAACATGCGCTGCAGCATCTTGCGCTGCATCGAACCACGCGGCAGCGCATCGATCTTGTGATCGACCTCGTCAATCGCCTGCATTGTATAGCATTCAAGGAATTTGCGGCGGTGATCACCGTATACAATCACCAGTTCAGGGGTATCACCGGGCTGCCAGTTCGGGTCTGAAGCCTCAAGCACACGGCGAAACGAGGCCGGGATCGACACCCTGCCCTTCGTGTCCACCTTGTGGTGGCTTTCACCTCTAAACCTGCGCGCCAAGACGACTGTCCCTTTCGCTTGCGCCCCACCTAAATTTCACGTCCCCCCCGGATGAAAAACGGCGGGTTGATCTGCTGCCACTGATCAACCCGCCGCATTGACCCGCTTTGCGGGATGTCCAGCTGCGCGCGCCACCTGGGGGGATGTCTGCTCGCCCGCGCGCCGGATCTCTTGATTGATGAAAGCGAGATGCCTGTATGAAACCTGATTTTTTTGTTTCGGGGTCGTTTGGCGCCCCATGTGCCTCGTCCTCATCGGATGAATAAGGGATGCCATGGGAATTCATGGAAATCAATAGGAAATTTCAAAACAGAAAATCAAGAATCGCAATATAACCACACAAAGCTCAATTGAAAATCACCCATATTACACAACAAATAGATAAGCTCGATAAAAATTAACTACATATAGTGTACTCTTCATATAGTCAGCAATGTCCCATGAATTCCCAATTATTTTTCTAGCATTCGCAAATTCAACTGCCTAGAGCTCTATTCCGCAGTTTTCGCCGCCCGAATCACCCTCGAGTTACAGCCCTTGACGCAAAGCACGAAGCTAATCCCACGCAACGCCCATGATTTCCCATAGGCTCAATGACGTTGTTCAAACAAGGCAAGCAACAGCTCCGAATCCCAAATGCTCAACTTAGAAACATTGCGCCCAAAGAAGCAGCAATCATTTTTGCGCGCTTAGGACGTGGAAGATTACAGCAGTGGGCATGACATTGGCAAAACCCTTGTTTTCAAGGCCCTCAAGGCACCAGGACATCAACACGTTGATATCTATGCAATTGCTGCATAGCAGCATTGACGAGGTTACCT
This sequence comes from Ruegeria sp. BI11, assembly GCF_056538005.1. Classification (NCBI taxonomy): domain Bacteria; kingdom Pseudomonadati; phylum Pseudomonadota; class Alphaproteobacteria; order Rhodobacterales; family Roseobacteraceae; genus Ruegeria; species Ruegeria sp. BI11. The sequence continues at coordinate 529,372 of NZ_JBQFSM010000002.1, forward strand.
ATTGTGCGCGCGCAGCATTTGCCTATTTTCATTCTCACGCAAACGCCGAAACACATCGGCAATAACAAAACATATCGGGTAACGCAGATGGCTGCAGCAACACATCAGACCGCGCTCAAAGGCGCACCGACAACCGGCCTGTCCTCGCTGATCGAAGCTGCAAAGACCCGGTTCATCCGGTACCGCGTCTACCGCCAGACAGTGAGCGAACTGTCCGAATTGTCGAACCGAGAATTGGCCGATCTGGGCCTGCACCGTTCGATGATCCGCCGCCTGGCAATGCAAGCGGCCGAAGAATACGTCGCGCAATAAGCGCGCTGACATAACCGAGATCAGGTCCTTCCTCCTCCCTTTAGGACCTGTGTTTCAGCGGCGATATCTCTCCTCCTCCCTGATATCGCCGCACCTTATACCGGCCCTGAATGCCGGACACTGACACACCGGGTATTTCTCCTCCCTTTCTCGGTGTTGAAAGCGCGCGGCGACGTCTTCCTCCTCCCTGACGTCGCCGCGACTTACACATACCGGGATCAAACCTGGGTTCGGATACATCGGGGCTCTTCTCCTCCCTGCCCGGATGTTGAAAAGAACGGCGGTTCCCTTCCTCCTCCCTGGGAACCGCCGTTTTTCTTTTCCACGCATGTAAATAGCGCCGCAGCCATGACCGGGCGCCCTAAAGAATCGAGCATGTGCCGTCAGGCACATTCCTTTTGATTAAAACGGAACGTCGTCCTTGGCCGACAGGAACCGCGAGACGACCTTTTTGGTGCCCGCCTTTTCAAAATCCACTTCGACCTTGTCGCCTTCGATACCGATCACTGCACCATAGCCGAACTTCTGGTGGAACACGCGCTCACCCAGAGTAAAGCTGGCGACAGCAGTTGCGTCGATCACTGTATTGCGGCTTTCGCGAGGTTGAGACATTCCATACTGCCCCTGCCGCGCCTGCATCCGCTTCCAGCCCGGAGAGTTATAGACATTCGCCTCAGCCGCACGAGACTCGATCCCCGCTGCAGGTTGACCACCGCCATACAGACCCGGAGGCGTCAGCACTTCCACATGATCTTCGGGCAGTTCGTCGATAAACCGCGACGGCATGGAATTTTGCCACTGTCCAAACACACGCCGGTTGGCGGCGAAGGAGATCGTACACACATCCTCTGCGCGGGTGATGCCCACATAGGCTAGTCGCCGTTCTTCTTCGAGGCCCTTTAGACCGGATTCGTCCATCGATCGTTGCGACGGGAACAGCCCGTCCTCCCATCCCGGAAGGAATACGGCGGGAAACTCCAGTCCCTTGGCCGCGTGCAGGGTCATGATCGAGACCTTGGCCCCGTCACCCTCCTGCTCATTATCCATAACCAGGCTGACATGTTCCAAAAACCCTTGCAGGTTCTCGAAATTATCCAGCTGGTTGACCAGTTCTTTCAGGTTTTCCAGCCGACCGGGGGCCTCCGGCGTTTTTTCGTTCTGCCAATGGGCAGTATAGCCGGATTCGTCCAGAATGATCTGCGCCAGTTCAATATGAGACACCTCCGGCTCACCGAACCGCATGGGCGCTGTGCCGTCGTCAATCACCGAATCGTCGTCGACCTCGATTCGCGGACCGCGCGTCATCGCATTCCACCGCACCAGCCCGTCGATCAACTCGCGCAGCGCTTTGCCACCTTTCCCCTTGATCAATCCGTTATCGACTGCGATCCGCGCGCCATCGACCAGCGACACGCCATGCTCGCGCGCCGTCATTTGGATCGTCTGCTGCGCCTTATCTCCAAGACCCCGTTTCGGAGTGTTCACAATCCGCTCAAACGCCAGATCATCGCCGGGACTGACCACCAGCCGGAAATAGGCCATGGCATCGCGAATTTCCATGCGTTCATAGAACCGGGGACCGCCAATCACCTTGTAAGGCAGGCCGATGGTTAGGAACCGATCCTCGAATGCGCGCATCTGATGCGACGCACGGACCAGAATGGCAATCTCATCCAGATTGAAGGGCCGCGCTCCCCGCGTGCCACCCTGCATCGCATCAATCTCTTCACCGATCCAGCGGGCCTCTTCCTCGCCATCCCAGTGGCCGATCAGGCGAACTTTTTCGCCCTCTTGCGCGTCCGTCCAAAGCTCTTTGCCCAACCGGTTTTCGTTACCTCGGATCACGTTCGACGCAGCGGCCAGAATATGCGGGGTTGAGCGATAGTTCTGCTCCAGCCGCACCACATAAGCACCGGGAAAGTCCTTTTCGAACCGCAGGATGTTGCCCACTTCGGCCCCACGCCAGCCATAGATCGACTGGTCATCATCACCGACACAACAAATGTTCTTATGCGCCCCGGCCAGCAGACGCAGCCAGAGGTACTGGGCGACGTTGGTATCCTGATATTCGTCCACCAGAATATAGCGGAACCAGCGTTGGTATTGCTCAAGCACATCCTGATGCGTTTGGAAAACCGTGACCATGTGCAGCAGCAAGTCACCGAAATCCACCGCGTTCAGCTCGCGTAAGCGAATCTGGTACTGCGCGTAAAGCTCATTGCCTTTGTTGTTATAAGCCCCGGCATCCGCTGCGGGCACCTTGTCCGGCGTCAGAGCCCGGTTTTTCCAGTCATCGATGATCCCGGCCAGCATTCTTGCAGGCCAGCGTTTATCGTCGATATTCGCGGCCTGAATCAACTGCTTCAGCAGACGCAGCTGATCGTCCGTATCCAGAATGGTGAAGTTCGATTTCAGACCCGCAAGCTCAGCATGGCGGCGCAGTAGCTTCACACAGATTGAGTGAAAGGTGCCCAACCATGGCATCCCCTCAGCAGGTTGACCCAAAAGGCGACCCACCCGGTCTTTCATTTCACGCGCGGCTTTATTGGTGAACGTCACCGACAGAATCTCATTCGGTCGGGCGCGCGCTGTGCTGAGCAAATGGGCGATGCGCGCGGTCAATGCCTTGGTTTTACCCGTCCCCGCTCCGGCCAGCATCAAAACCGGACCGTCCAGCCGCTCAACCGCGTCGCGTTGCGCCGGGTTCAACTCATCCAGATATGGTGCGGGCCGCGCTGCGATCGCGCGCGCCGACAGTGATGCGCCTTCAAAGGCGTCCATTTCGTCGAAACTGCTCATATACCCAAACTACGCTGGTTCCGTAGCAAGGGAAAGAGTTTGTTCACGGCTTGTTCGCATCCATTAAAAATTTTTTCGCCCAATTGCCCTGAACCGGATCCAACCGCCTTAACGCAATTTCAAGAGAACTGAGCCAAGAAATGAGAGTTATCCAAGTGGAGGTTGATGTGGGGCGTGCTGATCGGGGCTTCGGGCTGGATATCGTTGTATGGCGCTGCCCCTCTGGTCAACAGAATGGTCGAAGCAAATGTGCGCCATCAAACCGATGTCTGGCAGCGGCATTTTACAGCTATTTACCAAATCTGCGACAGGCCTTCGGGCAAGGCCAGTTCAATGCAGAAGATGTCGAAGTGCTGCGCCGCATGATGGGCGTGACAGATATCTACCGGATGCAGATATATGACGCTGCCGGTTGGGCCATCTGGTCTTCTTCCGGACCACACAGCCATGCACCCGCCTTGCCTGAAAGCCGACATTATACAGCGTTGCAAGGCGAGGTATTTTACGCGCTTTCGAATAAATCAGCGCTTGAGGTTCTGTATACCGAAACAGCTTCGCTGAGCAGTTCGACCCAAACCCGCGATGTAGCCGAATCTGTAATGCCGGTGACAGATAGCGGGGCTTATCTCGGCAGCGTTCAATTTATGATCGACGTTACAGATCTGAGATCGATTTTTTTCGCACAAGTACGCCCGTTACTGGCCTTAATCGGTGGGCTCCTTACTACAACAGTCTTGATCGTCGCGAGCGTCGCATACCGCAGCAACCGACGGCAGGTGCAAAATCTAGAAAGCCGTGCGTTAGCGGAACGCGAACTTATGGATGAGCAGCTTCGGCTGGCACGTGAGGTACGTCTATTAGGTGAATTGAACGAATGGCTGCAATCCAGCCGGTCTCTGGACGAGTTGTTCGACATGGTCTCGCGCTTTATGACCCACATCCTGCCCGAGGCTGAGGGCAGCATTTATGTCTACTCTAACTCGCGTGATGTGCTGGACGGCTGCGCCAGTTGGAATGACGGCACGCACAAGGCTCATATCCACCCCGAGGGCTGCTGGGGCCTGCGTCGCGGTCGCACATATCAATACGGCGCATCCGAGATTGATTTTGTCTGCGAACATGCTGAACCGCATGATGGCCGCCCCTATTTTTGTTTTCCCATCCTAGCGCATGGCGAAACAGTCGGCCTGCTGCATCTGCGGGCGCACGAAGACAGCGAAGAAGTATTTCATTCCAATAGGAAACTGGCGCAACTGTGCGCAGAACAGATCAGCATGGCGATTGCAAACGTGCGGATGCGGGGTCAGTCGGTTCGCGATCCGCTAACCGGGTTATTCAATCGCAGGCATATGACCGACACGCTGCGCAAATCCATCAGCCGCAGCCAGCAGACGGGCGCGCCGCTGAGCCTGATCGCCGTGGATGTGGACCACTTCAAAAAGTTCAACGACACCCATGGTCATGATGCGGGCGACATGGTGCTGCGGGCCGTGGGCTCGGCTTTGGAACAGGGCTGTGACCGGGACGAGATTGCCTGCCGCATCGGAGGCGAGGAGTTCATGCTGATCCTGCCAGACAATACCCCCGAAGACGCCATGATCCGGGCCGAGCAATTGCGGCAAGCGGTCGAGGCAGTCTCGGTCCGATACGGTGAAAAATCACTTCCGCGGATCACGATTTCCGTCGGTGTTGCCCATTATCCCGCACACGGTACGATGCCGCAGGACCTGATGCGTGCGTTAGATGACGCCCTGTATGTGGCCAAAGACAAAGGTCGCAATCAGGTACAGGTCGCCGAGGGTATTGTTGCAGTTGAAGGCAACGCGACGAGGCCCCGGAAATCGCCCCGGACTGCACCTCCGCCGTCAGCGGCCTGAAAACCTTGCAGAATCGCTGTGCAGGTCGGATCAATTCATATGGACCTGAACAGCTCATTCCCCGGCATTACCGATTTGAAACATCGCGCAAAGCGCAGAATTCCACATTTCGTCTGGGAGTATCTGGACAGCGGCACGGGGTCTGAGGTCACACTGCGCCGCAATCGGACTGCTTTGGATGATGTGGAGTTTTTGCCCTCGATCCTGCATGGCCCCATCGAGTGTGATACCGGCACGCGGTTCCTGGGTCGGGACTTCCCTCTGCCTTTTGGCATTGCGCCCATTGGGATGTCTGGGCTTATCTGGCCGGACGCGGAAAGGCTATTGGCAAAGGCCGGAGCCGAGGCGGGCTTGCCCCACACCTTATCGACCGTAGCCAGCCAAAGCCCCGAGGATCTGGCCCCTCATCTTGGTCAAAACGCCTGGTTTCAACTTTACCCTCCAAAGGACCCGGACATTCGCGCGGACATGTTAGGTCGCATCAAATCCGCCGGGTTTTCAACGCTTGTGCTGACAGTTGATGTCCCGGTTGCATCGCGGCGCGAACGACAGGTGCGATCTGGCCTGACCCATCCACCCAGACTGACGCCACGTTTGCTGGCGCAGATCGCCCAACGCCCGACTTGGGCCTTGGGCATGGCACGACATGGCATGCCGCGAATGAAGACGCTCGACAAGTACATCGACGGCAACAGCGCACTGCCCCCCACGGCGCATGTTGGATACCTGCTGCGCACATCGCCGGATATGGACTATGTCAAATGGCTGCGCGATGCGTGGGATGGCCCGTTCATAGTGAAAGGTGTAATGCGCGCCGAAGACGCGGACCGCCTGAAACAGGCCGGTGTTGATGCCCTTTGGGTCTCGAATCACGGTGGGCGGCAATTTGACGGTGCCCCCGCCAGCATTTCCGTCCTACCCTCGATTCGAGCGGCTACGGATTTGCCGTTGATCTTCGACGGTGGGATCGAAGGCGGGCTCGACATCCTCCGCGCTCTGGCACTTGGGGCGGATTTTGTCATGCTGGGCCGGGGGTTTCTCTATGGTTTGGCAGCCCTTGGGGCACGTGGCCCGGCCCATGTCATCGACATCCTAAGACAGGATATGCTGGCGAATATGGGCCAGATGGGTCTTGCACAGCTGAACCAGCTTACGGTACGTCAACACAGCAATTGATGCTGCAGCGCAGAATTGTTAGTAAGTTTGCGCCAACAAGCGGCGTTTGCGAGCGTTAACATGCCGGTTCTACCCAGAACGACTGATATACGAGCGCGTATTGTCCGCGTATGAACACGGCCAAACCATCAAGACCGGGACCTGATATGACCAACTTCAACAAGATCCTGATCGCCAATCGCGGCGAGATAGCCATTCGCGTGATGCGCGCAGCAAACGAAATGGGCAAACGCACTGTCGCTGTCTTCGCTGAAGAAGATAAGCTGGGCCTGCATCGTTTCAAGGCGGATGAGGCCTATCGCATCGGCGAAGGGATGGGACCGGTCGCCGCCTATCTCTCGATTGACGAGATTATCCGCGTAGCTAAGGAATGCGGCGCGGATGCGATTCATCCCGGTTACGGCTTGCTGTCCGAGAACCCCGATTTCGTGGATGCTTGCGTACAGAACGGCATCACTTTCATCGGCCCCAAGGCCGAGACCATGCGCGCGTTGGGTGACAAGGCGAGCGCGCGGCGCGTCGCCATTGCAGCTGGCGTTCCGGTAATCCCGGCGACCGAGGTTCTGGGCGATAACATGGACGCGATCCGGGCTGAGGCCAAAGAGATCGGTTATCCGCTTATGCTCAAGGCCTCTTGGGGTGGTGGTGGTCGCGGCATGCGTCCCATCGAATCCGAAGACGAACTGGAAGAAAAGGTTCTGGAAGGCCGCCGCGAGGCCGAGGCCGCATTCGGTAATGGCGAGGGGTATCTTGAGAAGATGATCACCCGCGCCCGCCACGTCGAAGTCCAAATCCTCGGCGACAAACATGGCGAGATTTACCACCTCTATGAGCGCGACTGTTCGGTCCAACGTCGGAACCAGAAGGTCGTGGAACGCGCCCCTGCCCCGTATCTGTCCGAAGAACAGCGCGCGGAAATCTGTGAACTGGGTCGCAAGATCTGCGCCCATGTGAACTATGAGTGCGCGGGCACCGTCGAATTCCTGATGGATATGGAGACCGGCAAGTTCTACTTCATCGAAGTGAACCCGCGCGTGCAGGTGGAACACACCGTCACCGAGGAAGTCACCGGTATCGACATCGTTCAGGCCCAGATCCTGATCGCCGAGGGTAAAACTCTGGCCGAGGCCACAGGTGCTGCCAGCCAGGCCGATGTGCATCTGAACGGCCACGCGCTGCAGACCCGGATCACCACCGAAGACCCGCAGAACAACTTCATCCCCGACTACGGCCGCATCACCGCCTATCGCTCGGCCACAGGTATGGGCATCCGTCTGGACGGCGGCACGGCGTATGCGGGCGGGGTAATCACCCGGTACTATGACTCGTTGCTGACCAAGGTGACTGCCAAAGCCCCGACGCCCGATGCTGCGATTGCGCGGATGGACCGGGCGCTGCGTGAGTTCCGTATTCGCGGCGTTAGCACCAATATCGACTTTGTCATCAATCTGCTGAAGCACCCGACCTTCCTGTCGAATGAATACACCACCAAGTTCATCGACACGACACCGGACCTGTTCACCTTCAAGCGTCGCCGTGACCGTGGCACCAAGGTTCTGACCTATATCGCAGATATCACCGTGAACGGGCATCCCGAAACCACGGATCGCCCTGCACCGCGTGCCGATCTGAAAGAGGCCAAAGCCCCCGTGGCCAAAGCTGAACCGCAAATGGGCACCCGCAACCTGTTGGAACAGAAGGGTCCGCAGGCTGTTGCAGACTGGATGAAAGCGCAGCGTCAGCTGCTGATCACCGACACCACCATGCGTGATGGCCACCAATCGCTGCTGGCGACCCGGATGCGCTCGATCGATATGATCAAGGTGGCCCCGACTTATGCGGCCAACCTGCCACAGTTGTTCAGCGTCGAATGCTGGGGGGGCGCGACTTTCGACGTGGCCTATCGCTTCTTGCAGGAATGCCCGTGGCAGCGTCTGCGCGACTTGCGTGAGGCGATGCCGAACCTGATGACCCAGATGCTGCTGCGCGGGGCGAACGGCGTTGGCTACACCAACTATCCCGACAACGTGGTGCAGGAATTCGTGCGGCAGGCGTCCAAGAATATCGACGTGTTCCGCGTGTTTGACTCGCTGAACTGGGTCGAGAACATGCGCGTTGCGATGGATGCAGTGGTCGAGAATGGCAAAATCTGCGAAGGCACCGTTTGCTATACCGGTGACATTCTGGACCCGGACCGCTCCAAGTATGACCTGAAATACTATGTCGGCATGGCGAAAGAGCTGCGCGATGCAGGGGCACATGTACTGGGCCTGAAAGATATGGCGGGTCTGTTGAAACCGGCCTCGGCCAAGATTCTGATCCGGGCATTGAAAGAAGAGGTCGGGCTGCCGATCCACTTCCACACGCACGACACCGCTGGCATCGCCAGCGCCACCATTCTGGCCGCCTCCGAGGCCGGTGTGGACGCGGTGGACTGCGCGATGGACAGCTTCAGCGGCAACACCTCGCAGGCAACTCTGGGCACCGTGGTCGAGGCGCTGCGCCATACCGAGCGTGACACCGGGCTGGACATCAAAGCGATCCGTGAGATCAGCGATTACTTCGAAGCCGTGCGCGGCCAGTACGCGGCATTTGAATCCAGCCTGCAGGCCCCAGCCTCCGAGGTCTATCTGCACGAAATGCCTGGTGGCCAGTTCACCAACCTCAAGGCGCAGGCACGCAGCTTGGGTCTGGAGGAACGCTGGCACGAAGTCGCACAGATGTATGCCGACGTGAACCAGATGTTTGGCGATATCGTGAAGGTGACGCCATCGTCCAAAGTTGTTGGCGACATGGCGCTGATGATGGTCAGCCAGGGTCTGACCCGCGATGACGTGGAAAGCCCCTCGACCGATGTGGCCTTCCCCGACTCAGTCGTGGATATGATGCGCGGCAATCTGGGTCAGCCTCCGGGCGGGTTCCCGGACACCATCATCAAGAAGGTGCTCAAGGACGAGGCCCCGAACACCGACCGCCCCGGCAAGGACGTGCCTGCGGTTGATCTGGAAGCCACCCGCGCCGATCTGTCCAAACAGCTTGAGGGCAAAGATGTCGATAACGAGGACCTGAACGGCTACCTGATGTATCCAAAGGTGTTCCTGGACTACATGGGCCGTCACCGCGTCTATGGTCCGGTTCGCACCCTGCCCACACGCACGTTCTTCTATGGCATGGAGCCCGGCGAAGAGATCACCGCCGAGATCGATCCGGGCAAGACATTGGAAATCCGCTGTCAGGCCATCGGCGATACGGATGAAAAGGGCGAGGTCAAAGTCTTCTTCGAACTGAACGGCCAGCCCCGCGTGATCCGGGTGCCGAACCGGATGGTCACCTCGACCACGCAGGCGCGGCCCAAGGCCGAGGCGGGCAACCACGACCATGTCGGCGCACCGATGCCAGGTGTTGTGGCCACTGTCGCCGTCACAGCTGGTCAGCAGGTCAAGGAAGGCGACATGTTGCTAACCATCGAAGCGATGAAAATGGAAACCGGCATCCACGCCGAACGCGACGCGACGGTTAAAGCCGTTCACGTGCAGCCCGGTGGCCAAATTGACGCCAAGGACCTGCTGGTCGAACTGGAATAACCGGTTTAGCCTCCTAAACTTACAAGGGCCGCGCGGGGAACCGGGCGGCCTTTTCTACGCCGAGGAGGATCAAGATGCTGTCCGTAACCCCAATCTACGCCGCCCTACTGGCGATATTGTACGTCGCCCTGAGCGCCAAGGTTATCAGCCAACGTCGCAGCGACAAGATTTCATACGGCGACGGAGGCAGCCAGGGCATGCTAAAGGTGATGCGGACCCATTCCAATTTTGTCGAATACACGCCCTTTGCTCTGCTGCTGATCGCGATGGTTGAACTGCAAGGAGCGGGTGGGCTGCTGCTGAACCTACTGGGTCTGGCGCTGCTGACAGGGCGGGTGATGCACGCCTATGGCTTCGGTCGCAGCCCACAAATCGTGATTCTGCGCCAGATCGGCATGCTGCTGACCTTTACGGCGATTTTAGTGGCCGCCATCGCGAATTTGGTGCTGGCGCTCTGACCTGGCTGGCGGGCTTTATCCCGCCAATATCTGCGTCTCGATCAACGGCGCCTTCATGAGGACCGGCTCAACCTCGACCAGCTTGTCCTCATCCTGCGCGCAAAACACCGTCGTCAACACGATCAATGCGGCCAACAGTGCCATTTTCATATCTGCAATCCGTGTCATTTCCCCTCCTCGAACCCTCTTGTTTTATTGTGCTCTGTGTTTTGAACGTGCGGCGGTCGGGTTTCCGTCGAAAGATTTTTCCGCTTTTTGTGTTTTTCCGCTTGCAGCCCCGCGTGGGAATTTATACATCCCTCCTCACTCAACGGCGCGGGCGTAGCTCAGGGGTAGAGCATAACCTTGCCAAGGTTAGGGTCGGGCGTTCGAATCGCCTCGCCCGCTCCATTGAGGGGTCTTTTGACCAAAATATGTATCTGATGCGGGCGTAGCTCAGGGGTAGAGCATAACCTTGCCAAGGTTAGGGTCGGGCGTTCGAATCGCCTCGCCCGCTCCAGATACAATCCTTCCGAATATGCCGGTTTTCGTAGAACGTTGTGTCATTCTTCTTGCATTGCGCAATACAGGATTCGCCATGGCGTTGAAGTTGCTTTCCTTGGGTTCGACACTGTTCGACCGACGTTTCGTGAAGCTGGATACGAGCTTACGATCTAACAACGCGCTATACCCAACTGCATCGCGCGCAACGCCGGGCTGGAGTACTCCAGCCATTAAGCGAACATCGACCTGAATCGTATCTTTGGCGTCACCACGTTCGCACTGAGCTAGAACGCTTTAAACGTCATTGTGGTCAGCGACCGTTCGATATTGGGAATCACCAGCAGATTTTCATTGATGAAATGACCTACATCCTCGGTTTCAGGAATGTAGAGCTTTAGCAGTAGGTCAAACTCACCGCTGGTCGAATACAGTTCAGAGTGGATTTCGCGCAGGGCGATTTCTTCTGCCACCTTGTAGGTGGTGCCAGGTTTGCAGCGGATTTGGATGAAAACGCAGGTGGACATGGGCCGTGCCTTGTTGGTTCAGTTGCCCGCAGGCTGGCATGGGCCGCGACCGGGCGCAATCCCCTGCAACAGTTTGCGGTGAATGCCACGTGTGGTCTGGATAAGGCGGGCCATCCAAGTCTATAAGCGCGCCTGTAGCAAAAGGAATTCGCCATGCGCAGCGCAAAGATCAGCCGTCAAACCGCCGAGACCGAAATCTCGGTCGAGGTCAATCTTGACGGCACCGGCACCTATGACAATCAGACCGGCGTCGGTTTCTTCGATCATATGCTGGACCAATTGGCGCGCCATTCTCTGATCGACATGACGATCAGCGCCAAGGGCGATTACCACATCGACGATCACCACACGGTCGAGGATACCGGCATCGCGCTGGGTCAGGCGTTGACACAGGCCTTGGGCGACAAAAAGGGTATCCGCCGCTATGGCGAGTGCCACCTGCCCATGGATGACGCGCAGGTGCGGTGTGCACTGGACTTGTCGGGCCGTCCGTTCCTGATCTGGAATGTGGATATGCCGACACCCAAGATTGGAACGTTCGACACCGAATTGGTGCGCGAGTTTTTTCAGGCGTTCAGCACTCATGGCGGCATCACGTTACACATCGACCAGCTGCACGGCTTCAACAGCCACCACATTGCCGAGGCCGCGTTCAAGGCCGTTGCTCGCGCCCTGCGACTGGCGGTTGAGACTGACCCGCGCAAGGCCGATGCGATTCCCTCCACGAAGGGCGCGCTATAAATGCTGACCGCAATTATCGATTACGAGAGCGGCAACCTGCACTCGGCCGAAAAAGCGTTTCAACGTATGGCCCGCGAGATGGATGCTGGCGAGGTCGTTGTGACCTCAGACGCGGACGTCGTGGCGCAGGCCGACCGTCTGGTCCTGCCCGGAGACGGGGCGTTTCCGGCTTGCGCGTCCGAACTGCGCGGCCACAAGGGCATCTATGACGCGATGGTTGAGGCGGTTGAACAAAAAGGCCGCCCGTTTCTGGGTATCTGCGTCGGGATGCAGTTGATGGCTTCGAAAGGTCATGAATACACCGAGACCGACGGTCTGGATTGGGTGGCAGGTGATGTGCTGCGGATAGAACCGTCAGACAGCGCGCTGAAAGTGCCCCATATGGGCTGGAACGATCTGGTGCTGGAAAGCGATCACCCGGTGTTTAGCGGTGTCAAAACGGGCGACCACGTCTATTTTGTCCACTCCTACCATTTCCGAGTGAAAGACTCGGCCGAGCGGTTGGCTTACGTGCATTATGGACAGGAAGTCACGGCCGTAATTGGCCGCGACACGATGGTTGGCATGCAGTTTCACCCCGAGAAAAGCCAGGATGTGGGCCTGCGCATAATCGGGAATTTCCTGACCTGGACGCCCTGAGCGGTTACTGAACCCGCGTCCAAGTTTGACCTTTGCAGACCAGACCACCAGCGACACAGCCTTTGACGGTCAGTTTGTTCTGGTCGTCCAGAGTCATTTTTGACTTGTAGGTCTTGTCACTCTCTGGATCCCAAATCTGGCCATTGTCGTAGCTGCCACCGCCTTCGGGCACCATGTCCCAGATGATCTGCTTACCCAGATTTTCGTATTCCAGATTCTGATCGCCATCAGCACTGAACGCGCTGTCGATTGTGCCACAAACCGCGCTGCCGCATTCCGCAATGGATACATGCAGGTAGCCGCCCGTTTCGCCTGCTGCTGTCTTCCAAAGCCCATCAACCGGATCGGCGGCAAAGGCGGAGGTTGCCATCGTGGCAAAACCCACTGCAAGTAGAAATTTCTTCATGATGTTCTCCCTGTATTGCGTTCACTCTGACCCGGCGACCGGCTTCGGGCAAGAATGACTTTGCGTCGCGTTGCATCCCCTGCCCCGACTGTGCGATATCCCGCGCGACTGACCAAGATATAGGGCCGCCCGACATGATCCTCTACCCCGCCATCGACCTAAAAGACGGCCAGGCCGTGCGCCTGCTACGCGGTGAAATGGACAAGGCCACCGTGTTCAACGACGATCCGGCCGCGCAGGCCCGCGCCTTTGTCGAGGCCGGGTGCGAGTGGCTGCATCTTGTCGATCTGAACGGCGCCTTTGCCGGTGAGCCGGTCAATGCCGCACCGGTTGAAGCCATTTTGAAAGCCTGCAACGTGCCTGCCCAACTGGGTGGTGGCATTCGCGACATGGCCACGATCGAAACCTGGATCGAAAAGGGTCTCGCCCGCGTTATTCTGGGTACGGTAGCAGTAGAAAACCCCGATCTGGTGCGCGAGGCAGCGAAAGCCTTCCCCGGCAAGGTGGCAGTGGGCATCGACGCGCGAAACGGTATGGTCGCCACCAAGGGCTGGGCCGAAGAGACCGACGTTCAGGTCACCGATTTGGCCCGCAGCTTTGAGGACGCGGGCGTCGCAGCTATTATCTACACCGATATTAACCGCGACGGCGCGATGCGGGGCCCGAATATCGAAGCGACGGCCGATCTGGCCCGCGCCGTGTCGATCCCTGTAATTGCGTCTGGAGGCGTCAGCTCACTGGATGATCTGATCGCTCTGCGCGATTGCGGTGTGGATCTGAACGGCGCAATTTCCGGCCGGGCGCTTTATGACGGGGCCCTTGATCTGAAAGAAGCCCTTACAACTCTGAGTAATTAAACCAGATTGAACCGATTGTTTTTGGGGCCGAAACGCGCCAGCCAATCGTTCTGCTGCCGCGTTTCTGGGATTATTGGGCCGCGACCGAAGTCAATTTGGCCAATGCCCCGCGCATCTTTTCGATGACGGGTGACTTCTCGACGTCGTCGAGTTCATCCATAGTTTCTTTGGGGTCTTCATAGGCCAACCAGACCTGGCCGTTTTCATCCTCGTAGGCCTGCACTTTCAGGGGCAGGAACAATCCGGCACGCGGATCGATTTGCATGGCAGGTGTACCCAATGCCGGGTTGCCAAAGATCAGAACTTGATTGGCCGGAATAGTCAGTCCAACCTTTTCAGCCCCGGCTGCGTGATCAACACGCGCGAACACCGTTGCGCCTGCCTTGCCAACGGCGGCCTCAAGCGCGTCCATCGCCTCGGACACGGATTTGGCTGTATTTACCTTAATGATGTCGTCTGCCATTGCTGCGACGGTTCCTCCAAATACAAAAGCTGCTGTCAAAAGAAGTCTGTGCATCTCATTGATCTCCTGATGAATTTGGGCGTAGTTTTCACAGTTTTAAGCCGTGTAGCAATCACAACTCTGGCATCGGCGGGGCTTTGCCGGTAGAGGTGCGCCAACAAAGGATGCCGACATGCTGAAAACCCGCATCATTCCCTGTCTGGATGTCGCTGATGGCCGCGTGGTCAAGGGCGTGAACTTCGTTGGCCTGCGCGATGCGGGCGACCCGGTAGAATCGGCCAAGGCCTACGACGCCGCTGGCGCAGACGAGATCTGTTTTCTTGACATCCACGCCACCCACGAAAACCGCGGCACCATGTTCGACGTGGTACAGCGCACGGCCGAGCAGTGTTTTGTTCCCCTGACCGTGGGCGGCGGGGTCCGCACCAAGGACGACGTGCGCGCCCTGCTGCTGGCCGGTGCGGACAAGGTCAGCTTTAACTCAGCCGCCGTAGCAAACCCGGACGTGATTGCGGAATCGGCCGATCAGTTCGGCAGCCAATGCATTGTCTGCGCCATCGACGCCAAAACTGTCAGCCCCGGCAAGTGGGAGATCTTCACTCATGGCGGCCGCAAGCCTACCGGCATCGACGCGGTAGAGTTCGCCAAAACTGTCGTTGCCAAGGGGGCTGGTGAAATCCTGCTGACCTCGATGGATCGCGACGGCACCAAGGCCGGGTTCAACCTGCCTCTGACCCGCGCAATTTCGGACGCGGTGGACGTACCGGTGATCGCCTCGGGTGGAGTTGGCAACCTGGATCATCTGGTTGAAGGCGTGACCGAAGGCGGGGCAAGCGCGGTACTTGCCGCCTCGATCTTTCATTTCGGCGAATACACTATTCGCGAAGCCAAGTATCATATGGCTGCCGCGGGTATTCCCATGAGGCTGACATGAGCATTCTGCACGATCTTTTCGCCACCGTTGAGGCCCGCAAAGGCGCTGATCCCGAGTCCAGTTGGACCGCCAAGCTGCTGGCCAAAGGGCCGGAGAAATGCGCCGAAAAATTCGGGGAAGAGGCCGTTGAGGCTATCATCGAGGCCGTCAAGGACAACAAAGCCGGGCTGACGACCGAAGCCGCAGATGTGCTGTATCATCTGCTGGTCATGCTGGCTGCGCGGGATGTGACACTGGATGATGTTCTGGCCGAACTGGAACGGCGTCAGGGCACCAGCGGCATCGCCGAGAAAGCCGCCCGTACCGAAGGGTAAGCGACAGGGTTCCGTCATACCATCCAACCCTTTATCATCGTGTTTCATGCTTTGCAGATCGAAGGGCACGCAGATGATCAAAGCCTTGACCTTGGTGCTGGCCCTTATGACGCTGGGCGCCTGCGCGACCCCGCCACCGTCGACCGGAGATGAAGTTCAGCGGCTGGCCAGCGAAATACGCAGCCTCGGCCCAGATATCGACCCGGAGGAGGCTGACCGCGCCGCGCGCATCGCCTATTCCTATACGGCGCAACTGGTGCAGGAATACGAAATCACCGACCCTCCGCTGATCCACAATGCCAAGGTCAACAAGGGGCTGCGTCCACGCGGACTATGCTGGCACTGGGCTGAAGATATCGAACGCCGTCTGCAACAGGAAAACTTCCAGACGCTTGATCTCCACCGCGCCATCGCCAATGCCGACAACCCTTTTAGAATCGACCACAGCACCGCCATCATCAGCCGCAGAGGGGAACCGATGTATGACGGTGTGGTGCTGGATCCCTGGCGCTATGGCGGAGTGCTATTCTGGTCGCCGTTGATCGAAGACACGAAATACGAATGGGTGCCGCGCGACGTCGTTCTGGAGAAGCGGCGCGTGGAACAATACGGTGAACTATTGCCCTATACGGGCGGCTAGATTTTGGATGAGATCACACCGGTGGCAAACCCGCCCATGCGCAGCTCTCCGAACAACCGCTGATATTCGATCTTGGGGCAGCGATTCATCACAACATCCACCCCGCGCGCCTGTGCCTTGGCGGCTGCGTCTGCGTTCTCGACACCGATTTGCATCCAGACGGTGCGCAGGTTCGGAAATGCGTCCAAAGCTTCATCCACAATTGGCGGCACGGCTTCGGAGCGGCGGAAAATATCGACCATATCCACGGGTTCGGAAATCTCAGACAAGGATGCCCTGACGGTCTGACCAAAAAGCTCTTTGCCTGCGTGGCCCGGATTGACCGGAATGACCGTAAAACCCTTTAACGACAGATATCGCGCCACGTAATAGCTGGGGCGCACAGGGTTCATTGAAACGCCCACAACAGCGACCACTTTGGTGCGCTGCAGAATCAATTTCAGATGATCGTCAGAATAGTTGGCCATTCCGCACCCTATGCCGCCTACCCCAAAGAAAAAAGCGCCCAGGTCAGACCTGAGCGCCAGTTGTTGGAACGAGGGACAGTGAAATGACCCGCGGCAGTTCCGTTCCGCGGTCACTGTGACATTTAGGCATAAGTTGAGAGAAAAAAAGAGGTGATGCGCATTTTTGTGATGACAGGTCACAAAAAGCGGAAACTTGCCTATTGTTCGTAGAGGATTACAGGCCAATGTGCATCGGCCATGCGGATATATTCCGCACTGGCTTCTCGCCACATCTCTTCGATTTCAGGAGAGTGGGTCAGATACAGCCTGCCATCTACCACCTGCCACGCTTTAGGATCAGTACTGACCAACTTGCCGTGCGCCATGGCATAGGCACAATATCCACCAAACCGCGGAGCAAACGCGCGTGGGTCACGTTCAAAGGCGTCGCGGTTTTCGGCGCTTGCAAAGTGCCACTGGGCCCCTTTCCAGACGACCGAGTATTTCGGTAGACCATGAACCGGCGCATCGCCATTGAAATAAGACACCACGTCATACCCGGACATTGCCGTTCCATCGGTCACAAAGAAGATGGGCATTTCCTGCGCCTTCACCGCAGGAGTGATCAAAGCGGCGGCCATTGCGCCCAGCAAAAAACGTCGAGTCAGCATCTCAGAAATCGGAACAAGGTCATCAGGGTCTCAAAATGCAATTTTTATGGCTAGGTGACACCCCACTTAACGGGCTTGTGATCACCTGTGTCGCCCTGACACCACATCAGTCAAAGATATCTTCGATGACATCCCACGCTTCATCCAATACGCGCGAAAAGACGCTCTTTTTCTTCTTCTGCTTCTTTTTCTTGTAGCTGCCTGCAGACTTAGCCGGCCCGCGTTTCGATTGACCGTCAGCCAACTTGCGCTTGGGCATCATCTTGAGGTTGTGCAGCGGCGCCCCACAACTGGAACAACTCAGTTCATGCCGATCCTGTCCCTTCAGAACCAGCGCAGCGCGGGTTCCGCAATAGCAGCAGGTGGCGATTTTGGACGGGCCGGAAATGGGACTCTCCTATTTATCTGTGCCTAGAGGCATATAGGGCTATCGCAGCCGCATTTGAGACGTTGAGTGACCCAAACCCGCCCGCTGCGTCGATTTTCACCAGCTGATCAACGGTTTCCTTGGTTTTTTGTCGCAAACCCGGCCCTTCGGCCCCCAGAACCAGCGCCACTGGCTGATCGAATTTGCCGCCCAGCGCCGTCTCGATAGTCTCGTCGGCCTCTCCATCCAAACCCAACACCAGAAAGCCCATATCCTGAAGTTCGACAATGGCATCAGCCAGATTGCGAACCCGCAGATAGGGCTGACGTTCCAGCGCGCCGCTGGCAGTTTTGGCCAGCGCCCCGGTTTCCGGTGCCGAGTGGTGCCGCGTGCCGATGACCGCACTGGCCCCCAGAACCTCGGCCGAACGCAGAATCGCCCCGACGTTATGCGGGTCAGTCACCCGATCCAGCAAAATCACGCGGGGATGTTCGCGGCCGATGCAATTCTCGGCTAACCCACCCCAATCCAGTGGCTTGACCTCAAGTGCTGCACCCTGATGAACGGAGCCTGGATCAATCGGCGCGGTGAATTTACGCGGGTCGACCATTTCGGCCTCGATTCCTGCAAATTCAATCGCTTCTGCCAGCTTGTCCTGCGCATTACGCGTCACAATCAAGCGCAGTTTTTGCCGGTTTGGATTCATCAAGGCATCGCGTACAGCGTGCAGGCCAAACAGCCAGACGGTTTCGGCAGCGGCCGCTTTACGGGCCTGCTCCTTTTCGACGACCCACTTGGGTTTCTTCATTTCTTGGGCCTCCGGGCCGGGAATTCGGTTTCCTGCGTCAAAGCGGAATTTTCCTGTTGACGCTCCTTTAAGGCGCTAGTAATCACGCCTCCACGTCAGGTGCAACGCCTGACAGTGGGCGACAGGCCGCAAGGTGTGGCAGGGGACTGTAACTCCCTCGCGGAGACGCACGCCTGGTTCGATTCCAGGGTCGCCCACCATCTTCTTCTGATGGTGACAAAGTGCAAGGGGCCGTTAATTCGGCAGGCATTCCCATTCGTCAACCACCTGATCGCCCCTAACCGCCAGCATAATACCGAACTGATTCAGCACAGCCTCGCTTTGGCTTGGGCGCAGCAGTGCTATATCGCCTGGCTTGACCGGCGCGGCTGGCGGACCCGTCCAGACCTCCTGATTGGTCGAGCGCCCGAAAATGGACGAATAGCCAAAGCCGTTGGGGAATACAGGTTGGGCCCGGAAATATCCTCCGAATATCGCAAGGTCGGTTTTGCGGCGGGTTAGAAAATCCAACCCTGGCAGAGAATTACCCGGCATTGTTTTCAGAATCGGCGTCGCGATGAACACCGCGGGCTGAAAGCCTTGAGTCGTTGCGTGGTCGAAATCTGTGGGCTTCACCAGAACCGAGCCAAAAGCGATCTCAGTGGCCTTCCCTCCCACGCGGTAGGACTGAAACGTCAGGCTGCCACCAGTGTTCAGACAAAGCCCCTTAGCCGCATTCGGCAGGCTGGACACGGCCTGATCGAACGCATCTGCGCTGGTCTGAACCGCACGTTTGCGCAGGAACCCCGGCAGTTTGGCCAGATGCGCCTCGTACCCCATCACTCCGGACAGTCGCGCATTGGGGCTCGCCTCGATTTCCTGCGCGATTCCTGCAATCTGCTCGGGCCGAAACCCGCCGCGATGCAGACCGATATCAACTTCAAGCGACAGGCGCAGCGCAATTTGCCGGTCCGCAGCAAGGGTCAGATAGGCCTGCAACCGTTCCGGAGAGTCAATCAACCATTGAACGCGCGCAGCAGCGTCGGGGCATTCTTTCAGAACCCGCGCTGCCGAACTGACCGGAAGTGGTTTGCCAATCAAATGATCGGTTTTCAGCTCGGCCTGCAACAGCGCCATCAGCATCGGTTCCGAAAACGTCATTAGGCCCGAGGTCTGAATCTTGTCCCGGATATAACCCAGCAGTGGCAAACAAGGCAGAGATTTCGCGACCAGCCGACGATCCAGCCTCGCATCCGAACTGCTCACTGCCAAGGCACAGTTTGCGTCGAGCCGATCCAAATCGATCACAATGATCGACTGGTCCACACCATGAACGCGTAGCGTTTCAGACAAGGTTTGCAGATAGTCCGTCATGGCCGAAACAACTTGGCAAGCGCGGGGGTAAGGAACTTGCCCGATGGGTCCAATTGTTCCCGCAGCGCACAGAATCGATCGAAATCTGGGTACAGGTTGGACAGCTTGGCAAAGCCCAAGCTGTGCATCTTACCCCAGTGCGGTCGTCCCCCGGCTTCGACAAATAACGGCTCAATCGCGTCAAAGTACCGTTGGTGGTCTTCAGCCGCGTCTGTGTGGATCGCTATTGAAATGCGCGGCCCACCCTGAAAAGGGGACAAGCACGCCGTGTCACCCGCAGTCTGGCGGACCTCAATCGGGAAGTAGATATCCTTATGGTCGCGATGCAGCCGCGCGATGACCTCTTGCAGGACATCTTGGGCGACGTCGGGCGGCAGGTGGTACTCCATTTCTTTGAACCGGATACGCCGGTCGCTGCACAGCACCCGCCAGCTTTCACCCACATAGTCTTCGTCTGATTGCGCCATGGTTAGCAGATTCAACAGCATATAGCGTAAACCGCCGCTGAGCTTGCCTGCATTACGCGCCAGCTTCAGCACTTTGACGGCAATCATGTCCAGATCACGCGGCGCCTTGCTTTCGGGTGCGTCTGAGATTTCATGGTGCAGTTCGACAGCCTTGCCGGTGAACGGGATATAAAAGAACTCGAAATTCCGGTTTTCGACCCAGTTCTGGTGCATATTGGCGATGCTGTCCTGCAGATCGGCCAATCGCACTCGGCGGTGCAGATTGTATTTGGGCACCACCGAGATTTGAGCCTCAGTCAGAATGCCCAGCATGCCCAAGGTGACCTGTGCCATCTCAAGCGGGATGTCATCGGTGGACAGGATATCTCCGCCCGCGCTGACGAGTTTTGCAGCGGTGATTTCGGCCGCCAGACAGGGCAGCGTGCGTCCGGTTCCATGCGTGGCCGTTGATACTGCACCGGCCAAAGACTGCGTGTTGATGTCGCCGAGATTGCGAAAGGCCAGCCCCTGCTCCGCCAAGGCCGGGGACAGGTCGCGCAACCGGGAATTTGCGTTTACCCAGACCGTGTCTTCCCTCACCTCTCCAATCGCAGGCAGGTGGAGGTTCGAAAGGTCCAATACCCGATCCCCACCGGCAACTATGGGTGTGAACGAATGACCGGCCCCAACGACCCGCAGAGTACCCGACTGCGCCACCGCCTGCTGCACCTCAGAAATCGAGGTCGGGCGTGTGATCGGCGTCTGCGTCCGCTGGTTTCCGGCCCAATTTGTCCACATGTGCAATCTCCCCTTGGATCGAAGATTGCAGCACAGGTGGGTTGAAACAAGACAGGATTACAGCGGTTTACCCTACGGGAGGTTGCCTTAAGCCGCAGCTGCGCGTTGCGCGTTAACGCGGTCGAACCAAGCGGTGATGGCTTCGCGGTTCGGCTCAAGCTGCTCGGCCGCGCCGCCGGTGAACTCTTGGAACTTATCCTTGTTCAGACCGTTCACGCCAACCAGCACCGGGATATCCTGCGTCAGCGCTTCGGCGATCACCGGGCGAAACCCGCGCCCGTCAGCTTCGTGCTTGCCGAACTTGTTGATGATCAGCAGCTGCGGCGAGTCCTCCAGCGAGCTGGTGACATATCCCACAGCCCGTTCCAACGCAGCCGGGTCCAGCCGACAGCCGCGCGAATGCTCGCCCAACGATTGCGAGATACGGATGGTCTCACCCTCAGGCAGGACGCGGACATCCATGTCGCATTTGCTGCTGTCGGCGCATTCGGTGTTGGTTTGAACCACACCAACCAGACGGGCATCGTTGGCAAGAAGATGTTCGGCAACGGCGCTCAGCAGGCGGTCGGTCGCGCCGCGGTCAATGGTGGTAACATAGGCCAGATACATTGAAAGACCCTCATAGTCCTAAAGTGTGACATTCCAGATAGCACGCATGGCCCGGTCCGACCACTCCCTGCGTTATGGCAGGGGTGAAAGGCCGATAACAGGCGCGTGCAGATGAAGCAGAACTGCAAAGGCGGTCAGTGAAACCAGAGCGGTCCACAAGCCCGGCCAAGGGTGCGGGACACGCAGGGAAAACCGCGCCGTATTGCGGGACAGGCGCACCCATTCGATGCCCATATCGCGCGCTTTACGCTGATCGATCAGGGCCATACCCCAAGCCGCAAACCCCGCAAACAGACCAAACAGTATGACATGCGACAGGCTGCCATTCGCCAGAAGATGCGCCAGCGCCCACAGCATCATGGCAGCAAGAAGCGGATGGCGCGTGGTCCGCAAGATACCGGTATTTTCGGGGTCGAACCGACGATGACCCAGTCCTGCAAAAGAAAACGGGTTTTGGATCGTTAAGCCTACCACGGCTAGCCAACACACCAGCGGCATGATCAACAACGGCACCCAGCGCAGGACGAAAAACGGTGGGATTACTTCGACATAAGGCGCTTGTGCTGCGGCCATGATCAGCCAGCCCAGAATCAGCAAGGACAAAACAGAATAGGCGATGAAATAGCCCCTACGCCCCATCACTTCGATCAACCGCCCGCGCATGGCGGGTCTGGCCGGGATGGCATGGGTCAGCAGAAAGGTGATCAGTGCGGCAAGGAAAAGGGCCCAACCCAGCATAGTGTTCTCCGTCAAAGTTGGGTCCGGTTTAGGGCCGCGACACAGGATGGTCCTTGTCCGAAATCAAGTCGCGCGCGACGCGCAGGATTTCAACACACATTACATCGACGCTTGCAACCCGGCGGTGAACAGGCAACCCTGCCGGTGGAGGACACCGATGCACCATTTCGACGAAATCTACACCATGGCCGCCAATCGCCACGGTGGGCCCGAAGCACTGCAGGCAAAGCTCAACAAACCCAAGAGCGTGGCTGAACTGACCGCTCTGCCGGATGATCGCTGGCTTTCAATCATCACGAAATGCGTCTTTCAGGCCGGGTTCAACTGGAAGGTCATCGAGAACAAATGGGATGGTTTCGAGACCGCATTTGATGGCTTCGACGTTGGCCGTTGCGCCTTTATGGATGATGAAAAATTTGACGCCTTGCTGCAGGACACCCGCATCGTCCGCAACGGGACCAAGATCGCCGCCGTCCGGGACAATGCCGCGTTTTTGTTGGAGTTGCGTCAGGAAGGTGGTGTGGGTCAGGTGTTGGGCGGCTGGCCCTCGACCGACTACGTAGGATTGCTGGCAATGCTAGGCAAGCGAGGGTCGCGCTTGGGTGGGGCCTCGGCGCAATATGCAATGCGGTTTGCTGGGCGCGACAGTTTCATTCTGTCGCGGGACGTCACCGCCCGGCTGATCGCCGAAGGCGTGGTCGACAAAGCCCCCAGTTCCAAAAAAGCGATGGCCGCTGTTCAGGACGCATTCAACACGTGGATGGATCAATCCGGGCGGTCGTTGACGGAAATCAGCCGAGTTTTGGCGATGAGCCTGTAAAACCGGTTGCAGAGCGGGAGCATCACACTAGGCTCACCTCATGACCTGCCGCTTCCTGATGATGGTTCTCCTTCTGCTTGCATCCTGCGGTCGCCCCCTGACCGAGCAGGAACGCGCCTTTGCCAGCGCCGTACAAGGTGAGTCGCTGAATCTGGACCGGGTGCGTCTGGTCGAGGGCGCTCCGGTCGCGCCGATTACCTTCTACCGTAAGGAACGCCCCCGCCTGGCCTGCCGAGAACGCATATTACCACCGCCGACCGAGGGGGTGGTGACTGCAAAACCCGCCGCCGTTGCCCTATTCAACAAGGTCTATTTCACCCACGAATGGTATCTTGAAGACTATATGTCCGAGTTCCCCGAGCAGATGAACCTGATCGCCGGAATGCTGCTGGCGCATGAGTTGACCCATGTGTGGCAATGGCAGAACCGGAAAACCACCGGCTATCACCCTTTGCGCGCTGCGGCTGAGCATGGCGGCAACAAAGACCCATATCTATTCGACATCGAGACCTCCCCCGATTTTCTGTCCTATGGCTTTGAACAACAAGGCGCGATTGTTGAGGAATATGTCTGCTGTCGGGCGCTGGACCCCAAAGCCCCCCGTACTCAACGCCTGCACGATATGCTGGGCGTGCATTTCGACATTGCCCCCTTGCCGGACCAACCGCGTGAGCGGGACATCGTGATCCCATGGAGCGGGGCAAAGATCGAAGGCATTTGTCGCTAGGCCTTACCCGCCCTGCAGCGTTTCCAGATAAGCAATCAGATCCACGATAGGCTGACTGGTCAGGATCGGCTGCCCTTCGGGCGTTTTCATCGAAGTGTCCTGACCATCGAAATACGGCCCATAAACTGGCATCGGGCTGCCGTGGCTGACCAAGGGGTCGCGCCCGTCAATCCGCGCCACGACGCGTGCGGTTGGGAATACGCCGTCTTCTCCAGCCAGTTTGGTCAGATCTACGGGTTGAATGACCAGTATCCCAGCCATCGGCCCATGCCCGGTCGCATCGATGCCGTGACACGTTGCACAGTAATGCTGATACAATTCAGCCCCGGTATCCACGTCCTGCGCTACCACTTGCGCCGCGATCATCAGCATTCCGGCGGAAATGGCAGTCATTAACGGTCTGGTCATCGCATCCTCCTGTCACGATTGACATATGTAGGCTTGCCCGAAGCGCTGCTTGGCGCAATGATCCAGATCAACGAAGCAGAAGGGTACGGGCAATGACACAATACGCAGCCATCATGCTGGCCGCCGGGATTGGCGTTCCGATTCTTGCCGCGCTTAACGCGGCCCTTGGCAAGCTGATCGGATCTCCGACCACCGCCGCCGTCATCCTGTTCGCCATCGCGTTCGGAGCATCCGCGCTGGTAATGCTTATGTTTCCCGGCATGGGGGCATTGTCCAAAGTCACGCAGGCCCCCAAACACCTTTTATTGGCAGGAGTCCTGATCGCCTTTTACGTCCTGTCGATCACCCATGTCGCACCACATTTCGGCGTCGGCAATGCGGTATTCTTCGTGCTGCTGGGGCAGTTGATCAGCACGGCGGCTATCGACCATTTCGGGCTGTTCGGCGCGCAGGTCACGCCGCTGACAATGGTGCGAGCGGGCGGGATCGCCGTGATGGCTGTAGGCGTAGCGATCACTCAACTGGCTTGAGCACGCCGCTCTCAAGCCGCAACTTCCGGTCCATCCGCGCGGCAAGGTCCATGTTATGGGTGGCGATCAGTGCCGACAGCCCCTCGTCCCGCACCAGCGCCATCAGCGCGTCAAACACCTGATCCGAGGTCTTGGGATCCAGATTGCCGGTTGGCTCATCCGCCAGTAGAACGCGCGGCTTGTTGGCCAGCGCTCGACAAAATGCCACTCGCTGTTGTTCGCCACCAGACAGGGCCGCAGGACGGTGATCGGCGCGGGGTGCAACACCAACGCGGTCTAGCAAAGACATTGCTCGCGTCTGCGCCGCCTTCTCGGACACTCCGTTAGCCAGTTGCGGCAAGGTGATGTTTTCCAGCGCCGTGAATTCGGGCAAAAGGTGGTGAAACTGATAGACAAACCCAACATCCTGCCGCCGCAGTGCGGTGCGTGTCCGATCGCCCTTGTTTTTGACTTTTTGCCCCGCAATCTCGACCGAGCCGCCATCCGGCGTGTCCAATAGTCCGGCAATATGCAGCAGGGTCGATTTGCCCGCCCCGGACGGCGCGACCAGCGCCACAGCTTCGCCCGCGCGTAGTTCCAGATCGGCGCCACGCAGTACCTGAACCTCGCCCGGCGTTCCCTTCAGGTAGGTCTTTGTCAGACCGCTCAACCGTAAAGTCACGTCATTCATAGCGAAGCGCCTCAACCGGATTCAGCCGCGCCGCGCGGCGGGCAGGGAAATAGGTGACGAAGAAAGACAGGCCTAGCGACAAACCAATTGCCTTTAGCACGTCCGACAGATGAAGCTCGGCAGGCAGAGCGTAAATGCCGCGAATAGAAGGGTCCCAGACACCGCCGCCCATGACGTAGTTCACGAACGAAAAGATCGGGTCGATATAGATCGCGAATAAGCAGCCCAGAACAACACCCATTACGGTGCCAATGATCCCAGTAAACGCACCGCAGATAAAAAATACCCGCAGGACCGAGCCCTCGCTCAAGCCGATGGTGCGCAGGATGCCGATATCGCGCCCTTTGTTCTTCACCAGCATGATCAGCCCCGAGACGATATTCATCGCCGCAATCAGCACCAGGATGGACAGGATGATGAACATCACGTTGTCTTCAACCTCCAACGCGCGCAGGAACCCGCCCGAGGCGTCCTGCCAGGTCCAGATCTGGCTGCGCTCACCGGCAGCCTCAAGAATGGGGATCAGGATCGGCGTCAGTTCTTCGGGGCGGTCGACCATCACCTCAATCTCATCCGCCACGCCTTCGCGGTTGAAAAAGCTCTGCGCCTGTTCGAACGGCATGTAAACGCGGGTGCGGTCGATATCGTAGCGCCCAGCCGAAAAAACATAGACCACCCGATACGCATTTACACGCGGAGACGTCCCGAATGCCGTTTTCACCCCGTTGGGGGAGGTCAGTTTTACTGTATCCCCAACAGTTGCCCCAATACTGCGCGCCACCCCCGAACCGATGGCGATGACGTCCTCTCCATTCTGGAATTCAGTCAGATCGCCCACCGCCTGTTCGCTTTCAGCAACGCCGGGCAAGTCCAGCAGATCGTCAGGCTGAATACCAAAGACCTCGACTCCGCTGCTGCGCTCGCGATTGGTAATCAACACCTGCCCTTTGACCAAGGGCGCGGCGCGTTCAACCCCGGGCACCTGGGCGATACGGTCAGCCACGCTGTCATAATCCTCGATGGTGCGATCCAGATTGCCCTGCGTATCAAAATTGCCCGCCGAATAGACGGTGACATGCGCATTGGCCCCCAGAATGGTGCCTACGAATTCGGAACGGAACCCGGAACGGACAGCCAACGTCGCGATCAAGGCAAACACCGCTAGCGTAATTCCGATCAGTGAAATCCAGGTCATCACACTAACACCGCCCTCGGCGCGGCGCGCGCGCAGGTATCGCCAGGCGATCTTCCATTCGAATGGGGCAAAGGGCGGGGGCGTCTTGGCCATGTCTGCTCCGGGCGTTTTTGGTTTGCGCGACCCTTTCGGCATTTGCCGGGATGGTCAAGGTGGTTATGCGCGTCCCGCCCAACGATAGGCAATCTTGCGGCTTCTGTCGGCACGGCTTAGTGCGAATCACTCTCGATATCAGGAGAGGTGCTCTGGCATAAGGAGATAGGCAAGGGCTAACTTATACCCGAAGTTGTGACCCCCTTCACAGACAACCCCCAATTGTTTCAGCTATGAAGTCAATAGGGCCGTTGCGTGAGTTACTGAACTCAAAATGCAACATCAATTAAGCAATTTTATTTCGCCTTTTGCTTATTTTTTAAAACTTTGTCACCCTAGGAGGTAAGGGGGATACCATTTAAAGAGCGGGGGGTTCGCTCATGTTTGTAAAGAGTAATACGGAATTGTTGGACCCGATTTTGGTCCGAAACGCATCTACAGAACTGGATTGTGAGACAGCAGCGCTGTTGCGTGCAACCATTCGCCCTGTTTTCGATACTGCGGCAAGCTGGTCGAATTTAACCGATATCCTGAAAGACAAAGGGTACCGTCTGGCGTTTCGTCAGGGGCGGTTGTGCATCACGGATCGCGCAACCGATGAAAGGATTTGCGGGATACGTTTTCTGGGGTTCGAATTCAAGGAACTGGTCAGGCGTCTGGGCCGTCCGGTTGTCGTGGCACGCGGCAACAGTGCGGATGGTGATATTCTGACGGAACGGCCGGAACCACAGCGAAACTAGTAGCTCCGCCAGAACTGAGCCTTGCGACGCAAGGTTTTCGTCAGGCTGTATAGCGCTGCACGAGCGACGGCGGGCTGAGATAGCGATTTCAGCAAGATAGCCGCTGAAACCTGAACCGGCAGGTGGCCTTGTTTGTACCACCCAAAGCGCTGTGCATCCGAATATCCGGACAGATCACAAAACTGACTGTAATTTTTCAGCCAACAGGTGGCCATTTCAGCCCCGACGGCATCTGTGTCCGCTGACAATCCGCCGATCCGGAACAGCGAGATCGGGGCCTGCAATCGCTGACCAGAATGGCCGGACAGGATCATCCGTAAAACCATGTCATAGTCCGCAACGATACGGAATTGGAGGTCATGACCGCCCAGTTCCTGAAACAGCGCCCTTTTCAGAACCATCGCATTGTGGCCGAAGGGCAGACGCTGCAAGATGGATTTCGGGGTCAGCCGACGGGCGTGACGGCGGTTACCCTCATCGTCAAAAAAGACGGTTTCGCCATACACAAAGTCGGGCTTGTCCGGCTCAATGGCCTTTTGCACCCGAAGCAAGCTGTCGGCATCAGCGATCAGGTCGTCCGAGTTGAGAAACAGAATATACTCGCCAGCACACCGTTCGACCGCCTGGTTCATCGCGTCATAGAGGCTTTTGTCCGCCTCACAGAAATATTGCACCGGAATGGGATTGTTCATGTCCGAGATTTTTTGAATCGCACCGTCTAGCAGGTCTTGCGTACCGTCTCTGGATTGGCCGTCCCAGATGACATGTTCAACGTTGCGAAACTTCTGGGACTGCACGCTGTCCAGGGCGGCGAGGACTTGATCCTCGCGCCCTGCTTCGATCAGGTTCCGTGTAACGGTGACGACCGAGATCAGCGGCCGTTGATCTTTTTCAGGCGATTTGCTCATAGATTTCGGCAACTTTTGTGACAGCGGCCTCGGGGCTCAACTCCTCGCTTTCACCAGTCCGGCGACAGGTCAGTTCAACCACGCCGTTTTTCAGACCACGCGGCCCGACGGTGATACGCCACGGCAAACCGATCAGGTCCATGGTGGCAAACTTGCCCCCTGCCCGCTCGTTACGGTCGTCATACAGAGGTTCAAGCCCCAACGCGGTCAGGGCACCATACAGCTTGTCGCAAGCAGCATCTGCCTCTTCATCGCCCTGCTTGAGGTTGACGATACCGCAATGGAACGGAGTGACACCTTCCGGCCAGATAATGCCTTTGTCGTCATGGCTGGCTTCAATGATGGCACCAATCAGACGGCTCACGCCGATTCCGTGACTACCCATATGGACCGGCGTTGGTTTGCCATCGGGGCCTTGCACGGTTGCACCCATCGCCTCGGAATACTTGGTGCCGAAATAGAAAATTTGGCCAACTTCGATCCCGCGTGCTACGCGGCGGCGTTCCTCGGGGATTTCGTTGAACAGTGCCTCGTCGTGGGTCTCGTCAGTGCGGGCGTATTTCGAGGTGAACTCCTCAAGGATGGCTTGGCACTGCGCACGGTCGTCGTAGTCGATCTGACGGTCGCCAAAGGTCAGGTCGGTGACAGCGCTGTCATAAAACACCTCGGATTCACCTGTGTCAGCCAACACGAGGAATTCATGGGTGTTGTCTCCGCCGATGGGGCCGGAATCCGCGCGCATCGGGATCGCCTGAAGGCCCATGCGTTCGTAGGTGCGCAGGTAGGTGACCAGATGACGGTTATAGGCGTGCAGCGCGTCCTCTTTGGTCAGGTCGAAATTATACCCGTCCTTCATGTAGAACTCGCGCCCGCGCATCACACCGAAACGAGGGCGGATCTCATCGCGGAACTTCCACTGGATTTGATACAGCGTCAGCGGCAGGTCTTTATAACTGTTGACGTGACCGCGGAAGATGTCGGTCACCAGTTCTTCGGCCGTGGGTGTGAACAGCATATCCCGGTCATGCCGGTCCTTCATACGCAGCATTTCCTGACCGTAGTCATCATAACGCCCGGATTCACGCCATAGGTCTGCCGATTGGATAATGGGCATCTGGATCGCGATATGGCCTGCGCGCGCCTGCTCTTCATGGATGATATTTTCCAGCTTGCGCAGCACTTTGAAGCCCAGCGGTAGCCATGAATAAATCCCGGCTGCAGCCTGCTTGATCATCCCGGCGCGCAGCATCAGCCGGTGGCTGACAATCTGGGCCTCGGACGGGTTTTCCTTGAGAACGGGCAGAAAGTAACGGCTGAGGCGCATTGTATGACCTTCACGGGTGAGAATTCGACTTCAAAGGTCCTTATTCCAAAGCCCCGCCGGGGGCAATCGGCCATTGGTGATTTTGCGACCTTGGACCCGTCGGAATTTTGATTGACCCGCCAGCCAAGGTTTTCAATGGTGGCTTAAATGCAAACTCCATGAGGCGCCGATGCAGACCATTCAGGAACCCGCCCGTCAAATCCCCGTAGTTCACAAAACCGACGTTCTGGTCGTGGGCTCTGGCCCCGCGGGGCTGGCCGCTGCCTTGGCCGCAGCGCGAGCAGGCGCCGAAGTGTCTCTGGTCGACCGCTTCGGCTGCATGGGTGGCAATATCACAGCCGTGGGGGTCGAGGGCTTTGCGTGGTACCGCCATGAGAAAACAGTCGAGGCGGGCGGCATTGGTTTAGAATTCGAAACCCGGGCCAGGGATATGGGCGCAGCAGTGCCGGAAAGCCAGTCGCTCAGCTATGAGCTGGACAGCGAAGGGTTCAAGCTGGTGGCCGACAAACTGGTGGAAGAGGCTGGGGTGCATCCGATGCTGCACCGGCAATTCGTCGCTCCGATCATGGATGGCGATCGGATCACCGGCATCATCACCGAATCCAAGGCCGGGCGCGAAGCGATTCTGGCCCGTGTCGTGATCGACGCCACCGGCGATGCCGATGTAGCCCACCGCGCAGGCGCACCGACCCACAAGACCGCGCCCGAAGAGATGATGGCCGCTTCGGTCATGTTCCATCTGGCAGGCGTCGACAAACGTGCCTTTATGGAGGGCGTCAAGGCCGACCCGCAGACCTACAAGGACTGGGGCGGCGGTGGCGAATGGAATATCGAGACCAGCGGTAAAGAGGACGACATGTTCTCGCCCTTCGTCAAGAAACCGTTCCAGCAGGCTATCGAACAGGGTTTGATCCCACCGCACCTAAACACCATCGCGGGCACTTGGGGTGCGATGCACGATACGGGTGAGCTGACTTATATGAACCTGATTCATATGGACGGGATAGACGGCACTGATCCCGATAGTCTGACCCGTGGCGAGATCGAGGGTCGTCGTCAGTCGATGCTGGCCATCGAAGCGCTGCGCCGTTTCATGCCCGGCTGCGAAAACGCCCGGCTGCGGAATTTCGGCATGACCATCGGCATTCGCGACACTCGCAAGATCGACGCGATCTACAATATGACCGAAGACGATGCCCGCCATCAGGGCCGGTTCGAGGACACGATCGGTATTTATCCCGAATTCATCGACGGCTACGGCATTCTGATCCTGCCGACCACGGGTCGGTATATGCATGTGCCCTACCGCTCGATGCTGCCGAAAGGGATCAAGGCGCTGCTGGTTGCAGGCCGGTCACACGGAGCGGACAAGGTGGCCCATGCCGCTACCCGAAACATGTCCTGTTGTGCGGTCATGGGTCAGGGTGCCGGGATTGCAGCGGCTCTGTCGCTGAAAAGCAATCAGGACTTGCATGAGCTGAACCTTGCCCCGGTGCATACCGAACTAGACCGCCAAGGCGTCAGGATCCACTGATGGGCCGCATCCCCACAATCGACATCGCCCCGCTGTTTGACGCGACCGATCCGGGCTATGACCGAACCGTGCAGCAGGTCATGAACGCCTGTACCGATATCGGGTTTCTGTCGATCACCGGAACAGGCATTGCCGCTGACACCGTTCGGAACATGCGCGCCTGCGTGCGGGCCATCTTTGACGTTGAAGAAGATACCAAGTGGGAACAAGCGATCACCCGCGAAAACTATCGCGGGTTCATCCCGCTGGGGTTCTTCACCCCTAACGACGGGTCCGGCAAGGCGGATAAATACGAAGGTTATAAGCTTCACCACGAGGTTGCCAGCGACGCACCGATCCGCAGCGATTGTGCCCTGTACGGTCCGAACGTCTGGCCACCGCAGGTTCCGAACGCGCGTGATGTGATCCTTGACTACTGGTCCCAACTGGATCGGGTCGCGGACGCCCTGCTGGGCGCACTCGAAGCGGGTCTGGGGCTACCCCCACGCCAATTCCGTGACGCCTTCCGCGATCCTATGACCAACATGACCCTGCTGCACTATCCACCTCAGGCCCCGGATGAGGGCGGCTATGGCATACACCCTCACAAGGACACCGACGCTCTGACCATCATCGCCCCCGATCCCGTTGGTGGGCTTGAGGTACAAACCCGCGACGGTGGCTGGGTCAGCCCCGACTGCCCGCCCGGCGGATTTGTCGTCAATATCGGAGATATGCTCGAGCTGTGGTCCGGCGGGCAGCTGAAATCGACGCCGCATCGGGTGGTGAACCGCTCGGGTAAGGAACGTTACTCGTTTCCTTATTTCGCTGTGCCCCGCCACGATGTTGTCGTTGCGCCTTTGGTTGCCCCCCTGCCGGACTTTGACCGACCTGCGGTCCATTGCGGCCACTGGTCGGCTGAAATCTGGCGCACTAACTGGCCCGACGAGGCTGCCCACGAGGCCACACCCGAACTGGGCACGCTTAGCGATTAGCGCCCTGGAAATGCCCGGGCGATGAAGCGCTTGCATCACGAGGCTGCATGCGCCAAGAACACTGGCAAGGGCCAAAAACAAGGGGACAACCATGGCTTTGCCGGTGAAGGATCAGCTCAGATACTGGGGCGTAGCCGCTGCAGTTTTTGTGCTTCTGCTGTGGGCACTTGGCGACGTTTTGTTGCCCTTTGTTATTGGCGGAGCCATCGCGTACTTCCTTGATCCAATTGCAGACCGGCTGGAAAATCTGGGTCTGTCGAGAATGGCCGCAACGGGGATCATCACCATTGTGGGCGTTTTGGGTTTTGTGCTGATGGTTCTGATGGTGGTACCCGCGCTGATTACCCAGTTGATTGATCTGGTCGAGGTCATGCCCAGTCTGCTCAAGCAACTGCGCGGCTTCATCGAAAAGCAATTCCCGTCCCTGCTGGACACCGAATCCAGCTCACACCAGTTCCTCGTGTCGTTGGGCGAGACGCTGCAATCCAAAACCGGAGACGTACTGCAATCCGTCGCCGCTTCGCTGGGGTCAGCTATCAACGTGGTGGTTCTGCTGGTCATCGTGCCGGTGGTAGCCGTGTATCTTTTGCTGGACTGGGATCGCATGATTGCTCGCATCGGAGAGCTGTTGCCCCGCGATCACGCCCCAACAATCAAACGTCTGGCTGGCGAGATTGACGACGTTCTGGCCTCGTTCGTGCGGGGGATGGGCACCGTCTGTCTGATCCTAGGCACCTATTATGCCGTGGCGCTGATGCTCGTTGGCCTGCAATTTGGCCTGATCGTGGGGTTCATCGCCGGGCTTGTGACCTTCATCCCGTACCTGGGTGCTTTGATCGGCGGCACGCTGGCCATTGGCTTGGCGCTGTTTCAGTTCTGGGGTGATTGGGTTCATATCGGGCTGGTCGCGGGCATTTTTGCACTGGGTCAGGTGACCGAGGGGAATTTCCTGACCCCGAAACTGGTCGGCAGCTCGGTCGGGCTGCATCCGGTTTGGCTGTTGCTGGCCCTGTCGGTCTTTGGCGCGCTGTTTGGTTTTGTGGGCATGCTCGTCGCAGTGCCCGTTGCTGCTGCACTAGGCGTAGTGGCCCGGTTCCTTACCTCGATCTATCTGGACAGCCGCCTGTATACCGGTCTCGACGGATTGAAGCAGGAAGACGAGTAAATGGCCCAGCAACTTAGCTTTGATCTACCGGCCAAGACCGCACTGGGCCGCGAGGATTTCTTTGTCTCGCCGGCCAATGCGCTTGCTGTTGCGATGATCTCGGCGACCTCCTGGCCCGGCAATAAGCTGGTGCTCAGCGGCCCTGCCGGGTCTGGTAAAACGCATCTGGCCCATGTTTGGGCCGCCGAAACCGGAGGACGAATCATCCAGGCCTGTGACGTGCGGCACGAGGACGTGCCTGCCTTGGCTCGCACGCCAATTGCGGTAGAAGACGTACCGATGGTCGCGGGCGATCTCGAGCAGCAGAAAACCCTGTTTCACCTGCACAATCTGGTGTTGGCCGAAGGACATGCACTGCTAATGACCGGGCGACTGGCACCAAAGCTGTGGGAATTGCCGCTGCCTGATCTGCAAAGCCGGATCGAGGGCGCACACCACGTGGCACTGGACCCGCCTGACGATGCCCTTCTGGGGGCGGTTCTAGCCAAGCTATTTATCGACCGCCAACTAAACCCCGGGCCTGACGTAATTGCCTATCTCGTCAAACACATGGACCGGCGTTTTGAAACAGCGGCCGAAGTGGTGGCGCGGCTAGATCATCTGGCGTTATTGGAAAAGCGCGAAATCACCCGCGCGCTTGCAATCCGGGTGCTGAACGCGGACATGACCGATGTCGTATCCAACAATTGACCCACACCCGGTGATTTCGCATTCTGGCACCGGAATATCTGGAAAAGACATGGATCAGATCGCAGAAACCGACATCCCGGACTGGGGGCCATTCGGTAAACCGCTGTTCGACAACCCCGAGGCCCGCGCCCTGTCGCGGGTGGGTGTGGTCGACGTCGGATCAAACTCGGTCCGGATGGTGATCTTTGACGGGGCTGCGCGATCCCCGGCTTATTTCTACAACGAAAAGATCATGTGCGAACTGGGCGCGGGCCTTTCGGAGTCTGGATGCCTTAACCCGCTTGGCCGCAAGCGTGCGCTGACGGCATTACGCCGGTTCCAGCATTTGGCCGACGATCTTGACTTGCCCGGCTTGCATGTCGTCGCGACTGCCGCTGTGCGCGAGGCCTCGGATGGGCCGGATTTCTGTAATCAGGTTCATTCAGAAACCGGCCTGACCGTTCAGGTTATTGATGGCGGGGAAGAGGCGCGATTGTCCGCGCAGGGCGTATTGCTGGGTTGGCCTGGCGCTTACGGTTTGATCTGCGACATCGGCGGCTCCTCCATGGAGCTGGCCGAAATTGGTGACGGGCAGGTCGGGCGCCGTTTGACCTCGGCCCTGGGTCCGCTGAAATTGCGTGACATCAAAGGCGGGCGGCGGGCACGCAAAGCCCATATCAAGGCCACCATGGAAGAGCTGCGAGATCAGCTGGGACCACAGCGGGATCGTCTGTTCCTTGTGGGTGGCAGTTGGCGTGCCTTTGCGCGGCTGGACATGCTGCGCCGGGGCTATCCCCTGAACGTGCTGCACGAATACCGCATGACCACAAAGCAGGTTCACGAGACCATAAAGTTCATCGAAAAGGGTGATCCAAACCAGCTGCGCAGCCAGGCGGGCGTCTCTAGCTCCCGCATGGCGCTGATCCCCTATGCGATGGACGTGCTGGCGCGATTGATCCGCACGTTCAAACCCAAGGATATCGCGATCTCAAGCTATGGCATACGTGAGGGGTTGCTGTACGAACAAATGCCGCAGATCCTGCGTGACCGCGACCCGTTGATCGAGGCCAGCCGCTTTTCCGAAGCGAAGGATGCCCGCCTGCCCGGATTTGGCAAACACCTGTACGACTTCGTTATGCCGCTGTTCAAATCAGCACCAGAGGCGCGCGTGCGGCTGATCAAGGCAGCCTGCTTGTTGCATGATGTAAGCTGGCGCGCCCACCCCGATTACCGGGCCGAAATCTGTTTCGACAACGTCACCCGCGCCAATCTGGGCGGGCTGAAACATTCCGAACGGGTCTTTATCGGTCTCGCCTTGCAACACCGCTATCGCAATAAGCGCGAGGGCAATCGGTTCGAGCCGCTGTATAAGCTGCTAG
The DNA here is from genome assembly GCF_056538005.1 of Ruegeria sp. BI11. Taxonomy (NCBI): domain Bacteria; kingdom Pseudomonadati; phylum Pseudomonadota; class Alphaproteobacteria; order Rhodobacterales; family Roseobacteraceae; genus Ruegeria; species Ruegeria sp. BI11. Next base: position 564,951 of record NZ_JBQFSM010000002.1, read on the forward strand.
ATGAGAAAGAACAGAAACAGGCTGAAATTCTGGGCAAGGCCATGCGGTTTGGAGCCATGCTTTGGATGCACCATGATGCTAAGATGGGCACCCTGCGTTTCTACCCCAAAAAACGCCAACTTGAACTGCGCCTGCCCAAGGCGAGCGAGCCATTGTTCAGTGAGGTCGCCGAAGCGCGCCTGAACTCTTTGGCCAATGCACTTAAGTCAGAAGTCAGCGTCAAAATCCGAGGTTAGATTTCCGTCGCTCCGTCGACTTCTTCCTCGGTTTTCTCTGTTTCGTCTAGCTGTTCCTGAGGCGGCTTTTTACGGATGATGATATCCCCGTTCGGCAATATCTCGGGCGCCTCATAAGCGCTCCAATCCTCAATCTCACCCGCCAGTTCGGTCAGGGCTGGCCCCATCTCTTCAAAGAATGATTGCATCGCCGGGCCAAATTGGCTGACCAGCCCCTGAAGGTCCTCTAGAGCAGGTTCCATTTCCTTGCGCAGCCCCTCAAAGAACAGCTCGGCCCCCTGCTCCATCAGAGATTGGCCGGTGTCTTCTTCGGCTTTTGCGGGCAGAGCCAGTGCAGCTGTCAATGCGCAGATTGGAATGAAATGTTTCATGGAAATGAATATAAGCGCCACCGCCAGTTGATGAAAGGTCACAACGCAATATCCAGTGTAACGGGGAAGTGGTCGGACGCGGTCAGCAAAGCCTGATGTAAGTCTGGCGACGCGCGACAGCCTGCGTCTTTGAACGGATGCCAGATTCGCCACGCCGGATGTTTGGCACGCAGGTTTTCACTGACCATGATGTAGTCCAGCAGCGCCTCAAGGTACTCCCCGCCCTCCCGCGCAAACCGGGCGGTTGACGGCTCCGGATCCGCCACTGCGGCGTGTGGGTCAAACAATCCGGCCTGCAGCAAAATCTCAACCGAGGATCGTCCAAACAGATTTTCGAACTCATCCAGCCCTGGCCCATCATTCAGATCACCCAGCAAGATAACCTGCTCTTCGGCTGCGATATGCGCTTTGACGCGCCGGGACAGCCACACAGCCTGCGCCAATTGTTTGCGGCGGTTCGCGATCGAGATTCGGATCGCCTCATCCCGCGATCCAGCCCCGTGCGGAGCCTTTGACTTTAGATGCGCCCCGATCAAGCAGAGCTGCGCGCCGGACTGGGTCTGCACCGCCAGTTCCATCGGAGGCTTGGAAAAGCGCACGTGATCCTCGGTCGCGTCGATGTCGAGGTCGATATGGAAAACACTATCGAACCGAGGGGCTGTCTCGTTGCCCGCAATCGGATCGTGCCGCGCTTGCAGCACATTCGGATCATAAAGCAGAGCGAGTTCCTGATGGGTATCATTGGCAAACCCCATCACCGCGCGCGAGGTACGCAGGTCAAACGCCTCGGCAAAGTTCTGCAATGCGCGGATGGTGTCTTGTGATTTTCCGGAATTGGGAGCCTCGACGATCAGAATAGCATCCGCGTCGATTGCCGTCAGAACCTTGGCTATGGCCTCGACCTGTTGTGCCTTGGTGACATTGTGACGGCCTGACCACCGGTCATTGAAGACCAGATTGTCGTTGCGATCAAACAAGTTGGCGAACCATTCGATGTTGTAGGTCGCCAACCGCATTCGCTTAGGCACGTGCGCCGTTGATCTCATCCCAGGCGCGATTGATGTCGATCATCTTCTTCTCGGCCAGACGAATGGCTTCCTCGGGCACGCCCCGGGCCATCATCGCGTCGGGATGGGTTTCACGCACAAGTTTTCGCCAAACCTTACGGATATCGGGCAACGGCATGTCATGCGGCACACCCAAAACGGTGTAAGGGTCATTGGGCGCGTCGGGGACAAACCGCGCGCGCAAGGCCATGAACTGAGCATCTGTCTGGCCGAAAATACGACTGACCTGTTCCAGAAACTCGTTCTCGTTCGGGTGATAAAACCCGTCGGCCATGGCGATGTGAAACAACCCCTCCATCAAGTCGCATAGGGTGGTGCTGTCATCGGCAAACATGCGAGCGATCTTGCGGGCATAATCCTGATAGCCGGCAACGTCCGTCCGGGCCATGTCGAACACGCGGGCGGCGCCGGCCTCATCATCGCGGGCAATCTGGAAGACATCGCGGAAAGCCGTGACCTCATCCCGCGTTACCTGCCCGTCAGCCTTCGCCATCTTCGCGCCCAGCGCGATCACGGCAATCGCAAACGCGACCGAACGTTCGGGCGGCGTGCGCAGTTTTTCAAATACGTCCGTCAGGCTTTCGCCTTGGGCAAGCGCACTTAGCGCGTCGGATATACGGGTCCAGATCGACATGCTCGCACCCTAGCGCCGGAAATTGCAACTGTCAGGTGCGACAGATCAATCCGTAGAAATAATTTTCTGCATCAGCACAAGATCCAGCCGTTTGCCCCATTTGGTCCCGACCTCGGGCATGCAGCCGACCTGCACAAACCCCAATGCCGCGTGGAATGCGACCGCACCCGAATTGGCCGAGGAAATTCCGGCGACCAGCACGTGCACGCCATCAGTTCGGGCTGCAACCTCAAGCGCCGACATTAAGGCGCGTCCAACGCTCTGCCCCCGTGCTTTAGGGGCCAATTGAATCGTAAGCTCTCGGCACTGCGCGTAACCCGGTCCAGAGCGGAAAGGGCCATAGGTGGCGAATCCCAACACTTGTCCGTTCTCTTCGGCCACCAAATAGGCGCGTCCCCGGGACGCGACATCCTCTGAGATGCTTTCGACGCTGCGTTCATCCGTGGTGAAGGTGACAAGCGTATCGCGTATGATCGTGTTAGTAATTTCTGCAATTGCAGCGGCGTCCGAGATCTGTGCCCGACGTATTTTCATTCCAACACGCGCGGGCCATGAGGCGTTTCAAACTCGGCCCGCAACGCGGCCGGGCCAGTATCGAACGCCACGGTGTCCAGATTTCCCAGCAACCTAGCCAAATCCAGAGCATCAGGGTGAAAGACCACCAAACGTTTCAACCGACATCCGCTGTCCTGCAGCATCCGCGCCGGATGCAGGTCGCCGTGCCATTGTATAAGCGCCGGCAACAGGTTGTCGAATGGCAACCGTCCATTGGGCGGGACTGCCATTTGCCACCTCAGCGCGCCGCGAGCCAGATCGATGGGCTGCCCCACACCATCGGGAAAGATGGACAGCGCAGCCTGAATATCCGAGACCCGGCATATCCAGTTGGTCAGGCGTGGCTGACCAGTGAAACGATCCAGATCGAACCACCGCGTTCGTTCTATCTTTGGGGCCTCTGGGTCAATTGATATAGCCTCCAGATACAGCCCATCGCGCAGCCCCAGAAGTCGATTATGCGTGCCGAAAGCGTCATGCTTGCCACCCGCTTGCAGAGGCATTCCCAATGCTTGTTCGATATGGGCCGAGGCTTCTTCCAACGTCTCGCCCGCAACGGCCAGATGATCCAGTAACACGTGCGCTCTCCAACAAAAACGACCAGACCCTAATGGATCTGGTCGCATGTTTTCGTCTACGCAGATGAATCACAAGGTTTTTTGGAGAAAAACCTTGATCGATGTCAGCCTTTTGCCTCGCCGATCAGACGCAGGATGTCCTGCGCGGCCTCGGGGATATTGGTACCCGGACCAAAAATCGCCTTCACGCCATGATCATAAAGGAACTGATAGTCCTGCTGCGGGATCACGCCGCCGCAGATCACAATAATATCCTCGGCTCCGGCTTTTTTGAGCTCTTCGACCAGTTGCGGGGCCAACGTCTTGTGCCCTGCGGCCTGCGACGAGATGCCAACCACATGCACATCGTTGTCCACTGCATCCTGTGCCGCTTCAGCAGGTGTCTGGAACAAGGGGCCAACGTCCACGTCAAACCCAATATCGGCGAAGGCCGTGGCGATGACTTTAGCGCCCCTGTCATGTCCGTCCTGCCCCATCTTGACCACTAGTAGGCGGGGGCGACGGCCTTCGGCCTCGGCGAATTCCTCGATGGATTTCTGAATGGCGGCGAAACCTTCATCGCCTTCGTAAGCAGCGCCATAGACACCGGCCAGCGTTTTTACTTCGGCGCGGTGACGACCGAATTCTTTCTCCATTGCCATGCTGATCTCTCCTACGGAAGCGCGGGCGCGGGCGGCCTCGACCGCGGCAGCCAGCAGGTTTCCACCCTCGCGGGCGGTCTTGGTCAGCGCGTCTAGCGCAACCTGGCACGCGGCCTCGTCACGGGTGGCACGAATGCGTTCCAGCCTTGCGACCTGCGCTTCGCGCACGGCAACGTTGTCGACGTCCAGAATGTCGATAGGGTCTTCCTGTTCCTTGCGGTACTTGTTGACGCCGACGATCACCTCGTCGCCCCGGTCGATCATGGCCTGACGGCGTGCGGCGCTTTCTTCGATGCGCAGCTTGGGCATGCCCGAGGCCACCGCCTTGGTCATGCCGCCCATCTCCTCGACTTCTTCCATCAGCGCCCAGGCCTTTTCGACCAGTTCATTGGTCAGGCTTTCGACGTAGTAGGAACCAGCCAGCGGATCGACCACATCGGTCACGCCGGTCTCTTCCTGCAGCACCAACTGAGTGTTACGCGCGATGCGGGCCGAGAAGTCAGTCGGCAGCGCAATCGCCTCGTCCAACGCGTTGGTGTGCAGCGACTGGGTGCCACCCAGAACCGCGCTCATCGCCTCATAGGCGGTGCGGATCACGTTGTTATAAGGGTCCTGTTCCTGAAGCGACACGCCCGACGTTTGACAGTGAGTCCGCAGCATTTTAGACCGCTCGGACTTGGCACCAAACTCGGTCATCACCCGATGCCACAAGGTGCGTGCGGCGCGCAGTTTGGCGATTTCCATGAAGAAGTTCATGCCAATGGCAAAGAAGAAGGACAGACGGCCCGCAAATTTGTCCACGTCCATCCCAGCCTGCGTCGCGGCGCGTACATATTCACGCCCGTCAGCTAGAGTATAGGCGAGTTCCTGGACAAGGTTCGCCCCGGCCTCTTGCATGTGATAGCCCGAGATCGAGATCGAATTGAACTTGGGCATCTCGTTCGACGTAAATTCGATGATATCCGAGATGATCTTCATCGACGGGTTCGGCGGATAGATATAAGTATTACGCACCATGAATTCTTTCAGAATATCGTTCTGAATGGTGCCCGACAGGACCGACTTGTCGTGCCCCTGCTCTTCGCCCGCGACGATAAAGCTGGCCAGGATCGGGATCACCGCCCCGTTCATCGTCATGGAGACCGAGACCTTGTCCAACGGGATACCGTCGAACAGGATTTTCATATCTTCCACACTGTCGATGGCCACACCAGCCTTGCCGACGTCACCAACCACGCGCGGATGGTCACTGTCATAGCCGCGGTGCGTCGCCAGATCGAAAGCAACCGAGACGCCCTGCTGACCTGCGGCCAGATTACGGCGGTAGAAGGCGTTGGATTCCTCGGCAGTCGAGAACCCCGCATACTGGCGGATCGTCCACGGCCGCCCCGCATACATCGTTGCCTTCACCCCGCGCGTAAACGGACCGAACCCAGGCAACGACCCCATATGCGGCAGATCGGCAGTGTCATCCTGCGTATAGAGCGGTTTGACGTCGATGCCTTCCAACGTTTCCTTGGTCAGGTCTTGCAACGGGCGGCCGCGCAGCTCTTTTTCAGCCAGCGCCTGCCAGTCTTTCGTATCGGTCATAGCGATATCCTTTTCTCAATTCGGGTCGCGCTGGGGCTTGGCCTGCGCGTGGTTGTGTTCGGACGGGTCGGCTTAGGCAGCGTAAAACGCAAAATTTTGAACCTTTGATGCAATTCGCCGGTCGCATTCATCGTCGCAGGGGCTATATTCAATTCAACAGGAGGCCCTATGACACGAACGCTTGCCCTTGTTTTCTCGGCACTATTCCCGCTGGTCGCCTTGGCCGCGGACGGATCTGCTCCGGCGGAAGACGAATTTGTTCGCCCCACTGGTGATAGCGATCTCAGTGAGTTTCTTTGGGTCAACCGGCCCATCGTCGTCTTTGCTGACACGCCCGCCGACCCGCGGTTCCAACAACAGATCGACATGCTGGTCGAAGGCGAAGCGGCGATGCGTGACCGGGACGTGATCGTGCTGACTGACACTGACCCGTCGGCCCAGTCCCCGATCCGTTCGCAGCTGCGGCCGCGTGGATTCCAAATGGTGTTCGTCGACAAGGACGGTGTGGTCAAACTGCGCAAACCGTCCCCTTGGAGCGTGCGTGAAATCGGTCGATCCATCGACAAAACTCCCCTGCGCGAACGCGAGATTCGCGAGCGGCGGCAAGGCGGCTGAACGCGTTCGCCACGCCCGAAGGATCCGACACAGAACGCCGGACCCGCTTGGATATGTGGCAAACGCGCAGTCATGATCACTCGAACTCGATGATCACATCGTCCACGGCAAGGCTGTCGCCGGGGCCCGCGTTGACCTTGGCGACCACGCCTTTTTTCTCGGCGCGTAGAATGTTTTCCATCTTCATCGCTTCGACCGTGCACAGAGCCTGACCTTCCTGCACCTCTTGCCCCACTTCGACGTCGATCTTTACGATCAAGCCGGGCATCGGGCAGAGCAGCATTTTCGAAGTGTCGGGCGGCAGTTTCTCGGGCATCAGCTTGGCCAGTTCCGCCTGACGCGGCGTGCGGACATGAACCTTCAGGTCAGCACCGCGATTTCGGATACGGAAACCGCCTGAGATTTTTCCCACCTTCAGTACAAGCGGGCTGCCGTCGACGTCCAGTAATGCAAGCTGATCGCCCGGTGTCCAATCCGATGCAACTCGCATCACCGTACCATCCACGAAGGTTACCGTTGAGCCATCGTGATCCGCATCAATGGCAACCTCGAAATCCTGACCTTGCAGAGTGACAACCCAATCGGTTCCGACCTTGCGCTCGTGATTGTCCATACGGCCCGAAACACGGGTGCGGCGAATCTCGGCAACACGGTGCATCGCCGCGCAGGATGCCGCGATACGACGCAGGTCAGCCTCGGGCAACGTTACACCTTCGAACCCGTCGGGATATTCTTCGGCGATGAAGGCAGTTGTCATGTCACCGCTGACAAATTTTGGATGATCCATCACGGCGGACAGGAACGGCAGGTTGTGGCCGATGCCTTCGACCTCGAAACTGTCCAGCGCCACTCGCATGGCTTCAATCGCGGCTTCACGGGTCGGAGCCCAGGTGCACAGCTTGGCGATCATCGGGTCGTAGTACATGCTGATTTCGCCGCCCTCATAGACACCGGTATCGTTGCGCACGGCAGCTTCGCCATTGGACGCGTCGCCTTGCCACTTGCCATTGTCCAACATTGGACCGGCGGCGGTTTCCTGCGGCGGGCGATAGCGGGTCAGACGGCCAATCGACGGCAGGAAGTTGCGATACGGATCCTCGGCATAAAGACGGTTTTCGATGGCCCAACCGGTCAAGGTCACATCGTCCTGCGTGATCGACAGGGGCTCACCCGCCGCAACACGGATCATCTGCTCGACCAGATCGACGCCGGTAATCAGCTCGGTTACTGGGTGCTCCACCTGCAGGCGCGTGTTCATTTCGAGGAAGTAGAAATTCTTCTCGCCATCCACGATGAATTCCACCGTACCCGCGCTGGCGTAGCTCACAGCCTTTGCCAGGGCGACAGCCTGTTCACCCATCGCCTTGCGAGTTTCAGGATCAAGGAAGGGCGACGGAGCTTCTTCCACCACTTTCTGGTTCCGGCGCTGGATCGAGCATTCGCGTTCACCCAAGTATATCCCGTTGCCGTGGCTGTCGCACAACACTTGAATTTCGATATGGCGCGGCTGGGTCACAAATTTCTCGATGAAAATCCGGTCGTCACCAAACGAGTTCGCTGCCTCGTTCTTGGAGGATTGAAAGCCTTCGCGCGCTTCTTCGTCGTTCCACGCGATCCGCATGCCTTTACCACCGCCACCGGCGCTGGCCTTGATCATGACCGGATAGCCGATGTCGTTCGAGATCTTCACCGCCTCATCCGCGTCTTCGATCAGCCCCATGTAACCAGGGACAGTCGACACGCCCGCGTCCTGAGCGATTTTCTTCGAGGTGATCTTGTCCCCCATGCTTTCAATCGCACCAACCGGGGGGCCGACAAAGGCGACGCCTTCGGCTTCCAGCGCCTCGGCGAATTTGGCGTTTTCCGACAGGAAGCCATAACCGGGATGAACCGCCTGCGCACCGCTTTGGCGGATGGCGTCCATAACCTTGTCGATCACGATATAGGACTGGTTCGCAGGCGGCGGGCCGATATGAACGGCCTCATCCGCCATCGACACATGCAACGCTTGCCTGTCCGCGTCCGAGTATATGGCGACCGTGCCGATACCCATCTTGCGTGCAGTCTTGATGACCCGGCAGGCGATCTCACCCCGGTTGGCGATCAGGATCTTGTTGAACATGGAACGTCCTTTGTCTTGATGTTCTGGAAACGCAAAACGCCGCCGCGGGGCGTAAACCCTGCGACGGCGTGATGCGCGATGACGAACGGGGCGACGGACGCCCCGAGTTTTACGTTAGTAACAGTTCTTCTGCGTTTTGCAGTAAAGCACGTTGCCTGCAGCCCCGACGACGGCGCCAAGCAGCGGGTCGGCACTGACGACGGCTGCGCCAACGGCCCCCGCGCCGCCGCCAAGTAGCGCCTGTTCACCGGTCGAGTCACCGCAGGCCGCAAGACCCGCGCAGGTCGCGACGACCAAGTAGAATTTTGAGAATCGCATGTGTTCTGCCCCTTTAGGTTTCTTGATGCATTGGGACGCAGATGCGGGAACCAAGCGCTGTTATTCAATAACAAGCGATATAATTCGGAATTTTGCGCAGATTTATGCCGCCTTACGCTTGCACTATGCGCAAAGAAAAACGCGGGCAGGATTTTGTGGGTTTCACAAACCTGCCCGCGGAAGGAAGGGGTACGGAATAGTAGGTGCTTGTGCGGCGCAGGCAAAGTAGAGCCGCACGGCCCGTTCACATTGCACGGCGCCAATGAGGCCGCAAACAAAGTATTGTTTCCAGCCAAGATTCCGGCTGGAAATCGCCCATAAGGCGAAACCCCGCGCAGAAACGTGCCGACATCCGGTAGTGCGAACAGAGAGATATCCCCCTCTGACACCGTCACACTTTCGTTACAAATCTCAGTCTCTGCGCAGCTTTCTGCACTTGCATCATCACGATCCGATCGGTTGGCCTTGTATGAAAAAGTATTCACGAACGGATGGTTAACTGATCTGTTCACCTTGGCGTGTAAAATCCAACCATTTTGAACAAAATTGCTTGAGAAAAACGGAGCTTTTTCTACCGTTCTCGTGATTTCCCCAGCTGACGTTTGCGTGAAACTTTGCTCGTGCACACTCGCACACAAGGGAACACCCATATGATTATAAAGAGAAAAACGGCATTCCTGCTTGCTGCCTCTGCTCTCACCATGACCGGATCGCTGGCTTTTGCTCAGGATGCTGAAACCCAGGCCGAACTGGACGCACTGCGCGCCCGGATCGAAGCACTGGAGTCCGTTGGACCAGGCTCTACACCCGGCGAATTTCGGATCGGTGACACCGCCCTGGACGTCTATGGTTACATCAAAGCCGACTTCTTTTATGACTTCGACTTTGATCAAGGCGACACGGCATTCGTGAACGTCATTGGTGAGCCTTCGGCCGCCACCAGCGGCACATTCGGTTCGACCCTCCGTCAGTCGCGGATCGGATTGTTGACCTCTACTCCTAGCGGGATTGGTGAAATTGGCGGTCAGTTGGAGCTCGATTTGTTTGCCTCGAACGGCACCGCCGAACTCCGCCTGCGCCACGCCAATATCCGTATCGGAGACAACTGGCTCATTGGTCAATACTGGACCAACTTCCAGCCGCTGGATACCTACCCTGTCTCGGTAGAATTCAATGGTCCGGTCGGCATTGCCTTTGCGCGTGTGCCACAGGTCCGGTACACGAATGACTTCGGTACCAAGACATCCTTCGCGCTCTCGGTCGAAGAGAACGTCAGCGGGTCGAACTCGGATGATCCGGTGCTGACCGCCTCGGCCGAATACAATGACGGCAGGTTTATCGCACGTGCAGCACTCCTGTACGGCAAGGCAGAAGGCGGCGGAGTTGAGGTTGACCAGACTGGTCTTACTTTGTCCGGATCTGCCAAACTCTGGGAAGGCGGCCTGTTCCAGGTCAACTACACCACCGGCGAGGCTCTGGGTCCTTACCTGATCGGTCTGGGTGACCCCGTGGTCGGTGGTGAGGCCAACGACGTCGACGGCTATACCATTGAGCTGCGCCAGCAGCTGGGTGAAAAATGGAACGTCGGTGTCGCATACGGTAAGGAAGACTATGACCTGCCTACCTCGACCGGTACGCTGGCCTTCACCGAACTTGAAACGGTCCACGTCAACGCTTTCTACCAGGCTACTGAAAACCTGACGTTCAGCGCCGAATACATCTTTGGCGAGCGGAATGACGCAAGCACAGGTCGGACGTTTGATGGCGATCGTGTACAGGTCGCGGCCCAGCTGAACTTCTAAACACATAACACCACCCTGCCCGGTCCCGGGCAGGGTTTTTTCCAAAGTTTCACCCGATTGGATATGTGCGGCAGCAGGTTGCACGGATCAACGCACCCCGTCGAAAATATCGGGGAACGACATCCGCGCCGCATCCACGTCAATCACCAGAAGCGCGTAATAACTGACCGGATCAAACGGGTCTTCGGCCGCGACAACCTCGCGTTCGAACAACCAGCTCAAGCGGCCGGCGTCTAAATTACCACGCTCGAAAGGCTGATCTCCGAAATTCTGCCACAACGCCTCCATGAACGCTGCGTCCGCGCGGCGGTCGGCCGGCTTACGATCACGGAACCGCTCGCGCCGTGTGATTGGCGTTACGCCTTTGGGATTGGCGCGTCGAATGGTGAACTGAAAATCTGTTCCGGGCAGACGCCCGGGGAATCCACGGTGCTTTAGCATGCTTGCACCTCTTTGTTAGACAAAATCGGGAAAGCAATCTCGTACCCGAGTGCAAACGGGGTCATTTCGCGCACCTCCAAAGCCGCTTTGGTGTTCAGAAACGCTCGGACGTGGTGAAAACGGGGTTTCATGGTCAGAGCCCCTCCCAGATACATTGGGATTGCTCCAACCGGTAGGCTTCAAAGAACTGAGTTGCGTCAGGCGCAGATCGTCCGAATTCAATAGGCCGATCAGACAGCGAGATCACGACCCGCGCCGGATCGAGCTCGTATTTCGCGACATAGGCCACTGCGAGGGTTTGGCACAGATGCTCCATATCGGCCGAAGCCACATCATACCCTATGCGCCCAACGGTCGACCCTATCTTGGGCGCAATAAAGCGGAACCTAACCCACAGCTCACCCGGATTGTTGTCCAGCAGCACATCGCTCAGATGCACGGGCTGGCCCGAGGGGACTGGCAGCAGGTTATCGGATTGGGCGAATGCAGGCGACGACCACGACAGAACGGCCAGTACAAAAGCGCGACCCCAGACCCACAGGTGGGCTCCTCTCTCCGGGATCGCGCGCGCATGGCTTTCGGCCAGCGCGTGTTTGTATCTGGTAAGACGTGTCATTTAGCAGCTTTGGCCTCAAAGTCAAATATACCGGCTGGCTCCCTTGAATGGTCTGCCCGCAGAGGGGCAAGCCATTCAGTTCTTCCTTCTTACAGCGGAATGTTGTCGTGCTTTTTCCACGGGTTTTTCAGCTGCTTGTTTCGCAGGCTGGCAAACGCACGTGACACACGACGGCGGGTGGATTGCGGCATGATCACCTCGTCGATGAAGCCGCGTTCAGCCGCGACAAAGGGATTGGCAAAGCGGTCTTCATAATCCTGCGTGTGCTGCGCGATCTTTTCGGCATCGCCCAGATCGGCACGGTGGATGATCTCGGTCGCACCCTTTGCACCCATCACCGCGATCTCGGCAGTAGGCCAGGCATAGTTGAAATCGCCGCGCAGGTGCTTTGACGCCATAACGTCATAAGCACCGCCATAGGCTTTACGGGTAATCACGGTGACCTTTGGAACCGTCGCCTCGCCATAGGCGAACAGCAGCTTGGCGCCGTGCTTAATCACACCGCCATATTCCTGCGAAGTGCCTGGCAGGAAGCCCGGAACATCCACAAATGTCAGGATCGGGATTTCGAAACAGTCGCAAAAGCGAACGAACCGCGCCGCCTTGCGCGAGCTGTCGATGTCCAGGCACCCGGCCAGAACCATCGGCTGATTGGCCACGATGCCAACCGTCTGCCCTTCTAACCGGATAAAGCCGGTGATGATGTTCTTGGCATAGTCTTCCTGGATTTCGTAAAAATCGCCCTCATCAGCCACCTTGGTGATCAACTCTTTCATATCGTAGGGCGTGTTGGGGTTGTCCGGGATCAGAGTGTCCAACGAACTTTCAACCCGCTCGGGGCTATCAAAGAACGGTCGCACCGGGGGTTTTTCTTGGTTGTTCAGCGGCAGGAAATCGACCAGACGGCGCACCTCAGCCAGTGCCTCAACGTCATTCTCGAACGCGCCATCCGCGACCGAGGATTTTTTGGTGTGGGTCGACGCCCCGCCCAGTTCTTCGGCGGTGACAACCTCATTGGTGACGGTTTTCACAACGTCGGGGCCGGTCACGAACATGTATGACGTGTCTTTGACCATGAAGATAAAATCGGTCATAGCCGGGCTGTAAACCGCCCCGCCCGCGCACGGCCCCATGATCACGCTGATTTGCGGCACGACGCCCGAAGCCATGATATTGCGCTGGAACACCTCAGCATAACCGGCCAGCGAAGCCACGCCTTCCTGGATTCGTGCACCGCCTGAGTCGTTGATTCCAATCACAGGTGCGCCGTTCTGGATCGCCATATCCATGATCTTGCAAATCTTCTGCGCATGGGTTTCCGACAGCGAGCCACCAAACACAGTGAAGTCCTGACTGAACACATAGACCATCCGGCCATTGATCGTGCCCCAGCCAGTCACCACGCCATCGCCCGCAGGCTTTTGATTTTCCATCCCGAAATCGGTGCAACGATGGCTGACGAACATGTCGAACTCTTCGAAACTGCCCTCATCCACCAGCAGTTCGATCCGCTCGCGTGCAGTCAACTTGCCACGGCCGTGCTGCGCGTCGATGCGCTTTTGCCCACCTCCAAGACGGGCGTTGTTGCGACGGTCTTCAAGCTCAGTCAGGATGTCTTTCATGGCGCTAATTCCCTGTGAAATTTGGCGCGACACTATACGTAGACCCATCAAAGCCAAAGCATCTTTCGGCAAATTTGCAAATCTTTGAATACTAAGTTACTGAATACTGTAAACTTGCTAAGTTTCACATTGAAACGCGGTCATGGATGGCTTTCCGTGAAACCCTCATTATACCTGTGAACCATGCAGTTCAGTTCACCTGTGGCCCGTCGGTCGCCACCCACCATTTTCACGCTGGTTTTACTGTCGGGGCTGTCCGCCCTCAGCCTTAACCTGTTCTTGCCCAGCCTTCCGAATATGGCGCTGCATTTTCAAGCTGACTACAAGGTCATGCAGCTGTCTATTGCGTTGTACTTGCTGATCAATGCAGTACTTCAAGTCCTGATCGGACCGATTGCGGACAAAGCAGGACGACGGCCCGTATTGATTTGGGGGTTGTCGCTGTTCCTGATTGCCACGCTGGGTTGCATCTATGCCCCAACGATCGAGGTTTTTCTGGCTTTCCGAATGTGCCAGGCCGTTGTGGTGGTCGGCATGGTACTCAGCCGCGCGGCAGTCCGGGACCTGTATGATCAGGATAAGGCGGCCTCGATGATAGGCTATGTGACTATGGGCATGGCCATCGTGCCGATGATCGGCCCTGCCATAGGCGGCCTGCTAGAAGAAAGCTTTGGGTGGAAAGCCAATTTCTGGCTGCCGTTTGGCTTGGGCGCTATGACACTGGCACTGACCTTCGTTGATTTCGGCGAAACTTCCGCCAAAAGCGGTAAAACGCTGATACAGCAATTCCGGGAATATCCAGAATTACTGCGCTCACCTCGATTTTGGGGGTATTCCTTGTCCTCCGCCCTGTCTTCGGGTGCGTTTTTTGCTTATTTGGGCGGCGCCCCCTTCATTGGCACTGAATTGTTCGGACTTACCGCTGCGCAGGTCGGCATCTATTTCGGCGCGCCTGCTGTCGGGTATTTTGTCGGCAATTTTCTCAGCGGTCGGTATTCGGTCAGGTTCGGCGTGAACCGAATGGTTTATTGGGGGTGTTGGCTAAACGCGATGGGTGTTGCCTTTTCGGCAATCTTGTTTCTGGCAGGTCTTGGCAGCGCACTTAGTTTCTTTGGCCTCATGACCTTTGTGGGCCTCGGAAACGGTATGACCATCCCCAACGCCACCTCGGGTGCCCTGTCAGTACGCCCGCATTTGGCCGCCACCGCATCCGGCTTAAGCGGTGCGATCATGTTGGGCGGTGGCGCCGGTCTGAGTGCTCTGGCCGGAGCGTTGCTGACCCATGAAACCGGCGCTATGCCGCTGTTGTGGCTGATGCTGGCGACATCGGCGCTGGCGATCTGCGCGATCATGTCAGTCATCCGACGCGAAAGGCAACTGGGCCTGTAACACGGCTTGCGCCCACCAGTTTGCAAAGTTAGCTTGCGACAATAGAAAAGTTGCAAAGGCACACCATGGCCACCCAAAAGCTATATGCCGGGGCAAAACTGCGCGAAATGCGCACGCGCCTGACCCTAACGCAAAAGGAATTCGCCACGAAATTAGGCGTTTCCCTACCTTACCTGAACCAGATGGAGAACAATAACCGGCCGATCTCGACCACCGTTGTTCTGGCGCTGGCGCAAGAGTTCGGCATGGATGTGACCGAGTTGAGTACAGGCGACAGCGAACGTCTGGTTTCGGACATGCGTGAGGCGCTGGCCGATCCGGTATTCGACGACGCCATGCCACCGCTGGCCGATCTTCGCCTGACGGCCTCGAATGCTCCTGCGCTGGCCCGTGCGTTCATCGCGTTGCATCGAACGTATCGCCAAACCCATGAACGGCTCGCTTCGCTGGACGAAGCATTGGGCCGCGAGGACGCGCAAATTCAGGCCAGCCCTTGGGAAGAGGTGCGCGACTTCTTCCACTACTGCGACAACTACATCGATGCGGTCGACCGCGCTGCAGAGCGTTTTTCGACCCGCGCCGACGAGGCCGGAGGCGTCCGGAGTGAAGCGATCAACAACCTTGGTGAACGCGACATTCGGGTCCAATTTGTCGACATCCCCGAAACGCGAAAATATGACGCTGACAGCAAAACACTGCAGCTTTCGTCACGGACCGCACCGCAGACACAAGTTTTTCAATTGCTGCTGCAGGTGGCGCTCATAAATCAGGACAAATTGCTCGAAGCCACGCTGGACTTTGCCAAGTTCCAAAGCGAAGAGGCCCGCGCCATCGCCAAGATCGGTCTGGCCAACTATTTCGCAGGGGCCTCGCTGATGCCTTACGACGCCTTTCTGACCGCGGCGCAGGAGTATCGACACGATCTGGAACTGCTCAGCAACCGATTTGGCGCGTCGATTGAACAAGTGGCACATCGGCTTTCCACGATGCAACGCCCCGGCGCCAAGGGCATCCCGTTTTTTTTCGTCCGTGTCGATCAGGCTGGCACGATCACAAAACGTCACTCGGCCACCCGTCTGCAATTCGCCCGGTTCGGCGGCGCCTGCCCGTTGTGGAATGTCCACCGCGCCTTTGAAACGCCCGGCCATTTCCTACGGCAACTGGCGGAAACACCGGATGGTGTGCGCTATATCTCACTGGCGCGGGATGTTTCGAAATCGGGCGGTTCCTACGGCGCGCCGGTGCGCCGCTATGCCATCGCCCTGGGATGTGAAATCCGCCATGCCGAGGCATTGGTCTATGCTGACAATCTCGATATCAACAACGCCAGCGCTTACGAACCGATTGGCATTTCCTGTCGCATCTGCGAGCGGCAAACCTGCCACCAACGCTCGGTGCCGCCGCTGGAACGCCGTCTGTCTATTGACGCGCATACCCGCGGCACCTTGCCCTACAAAGTCACCTGACCTGAAAAACTTCGGGGAGTCGCGGCCTGCCGCGACGGGGGCAGCGCCCCCGCCCTATGGCTTCAGGCTTTTGACAAGATCGCCCAGATCTCATCCTTGAGCGCCGCGCGTTTCTTGCGCATCTCGCCCTCGGTTAGATCCTCCATCGGTTCGATATTGGTTTCAGCCCGATGCACGATGCGATTGATCTCGTGATACTCATCCGCCAGTCGGGCAAAATGCGCATCCGATTGTTTGAGCTGGCTCATCAGCTCGACCTTGTCCGGAAACTCTTCGGCCAGTTCATGCGGGGTGTGGGACATTCCTGTTCGCTCCTGAAATTAAATCGTTGCGATTCAGGTCTATATGCCTTTCCCACACCCTGCTTTGACGCGGATCAAATCACCGCTGTGCCGTGGCCCATGCCGGGTGAATCCACGGGCGGTCATTGGCCTTTGGCAGCGCCTCTTTGCCCAGCAGGTGATCCGACACTTTCTCACCCACCATGATCGATGGGGCGTTGAGGTTGCCGTTGGTGATCTGCGGAAAGATTGAGCTGTCGGCCACGCGCAACCCGTCCACACCGATCACGCGACCTTCCGGATCGACCACTGCGTTTTTGTCGTCGGCCCGGCCCATACGACAGGTACCGCAAGGGTGGTAAGCACTTTCGGCATGTTCGGCGATGAACCCGTTCAATTCCTCGTCGGTCTGCACATCGGCACCCGGTTGGATTTCTTTGCCCGAATAGGGTTTGAACGCGTCTTGTCCGAAAATCTCGCGAGTCAGGCGAATGCATTTTCGGAAATCCTCCCAATCCTTTTCGTGGCTCATGTAGTTGAACCGGATCACGGGCGCATCCTCGGGCTTGTTCGAGCGCAACGTGACCGCCCCACGCGAGGGCGAGCGCATAGGCCCCACATGCGCCTGGAATCCATGCCCCTCAGCCGCCGCCTGCCCGTCATACCGCACGGCAATGGGCAGGAAGTGATACTGTATATCCGGGTATTCCACACCCGGATTCGAGCGGATAAAGGCCGCACTTTCGAACTGGTTCGACGCGCCAAGGCCGGTTTTGGTGAACAGCCACTGTGCCCCGATCAGGCCCTTGCTGAACAGGTTCCAGTGCTTGTACAGCGTGATCGGCTGCAGCGAGGCCTGCTGGATATACAGCTCCAGATGATCCTGCAGGTTCGCACCCACTCCGGGGCGGTCTGCAACGACTTCGATTCCATGCTCGGCTAGATGATCCGCCGGACCGATGCCCGATAACATCAGCAGCTTGGGCGAGTTGATCGAGGACGCGGCCAGAACCACCTCGCGCCGGGCGCGGATGATTTCCTTCTTGCCACCCCGCACCAATTCAACCCCGGTTGCACGGCCATTTTCCATGACCACACGCGCGGCAAGCCCTCGGACGATATCGCAGTTCTCACGCTTGAGCGCGGGCTTCAGATACGCATTCGCCGCCGACCAGCGCCGTCCTTTCCAGACGGTCTGCTCCATCGGGCCGAAGCCTTCCTGCTTTTCACCGTTATAGTCTCCGGTGACTTCATAACCTGCTTGTTGCCCAGCATCGACAAAGGCCTGGAACAGAGGGTTCTCACGCGGGCCACGAGACACATGCAGCGGTCCGTCTTTCCCCCGCCACGCAGGATCGCCACCGTGGCCACCATCGTGCCAGGTCTCCATCCGTTTGTAATAGGGCAGCACGTCCGAATAGGACCAGCCGTCAGCGCCCATCTCGGCCCAGGTGTCAAAGTCGCGCGCGTGACCGCGTACATAAACCATCCCGTTGATCGAAGATGACCCACCAATCACCTTGCCGCGCGGGCAAGCCAGACGGCGGTTTTTCAGATGCGGTTCAGGCTCGGACTGATAACCCCAGTCATAGCGCGACATGTTCATCGGATAGCTCAGCGCCGCCGGCATCTGGATGAACGGCCCCGCATCGGTGCCGCCATGTTCGATCACCAAAACCGAGGCCCCTGCCTCGCTCAGGCGATAAGCCATCGCGCATCCTGCGGAACCTGCGCCAACGATGACGAAATCTGCTTCCATTATTAGGTCTCCATACCCCGCCGAACTAAGTTTGCATTTTCGGCGGGGTGTCTTCGATTAGGTTGATAAGTCTATTCGCCACGCGGAAAACGGGCGTTTTCCTCAACGACGTTCAGATCCATGTGATTGCGCATGTAGCGTTCCGACGCCTTCTGCAGCGGCTGATAATCCCACGGATAATAGCCACCCTGCCGCAGTGCCTCGTATACCACCCAGCGGCGGGCCTGGCTGGCGCGGACATCCGCGTCGAACTGATCCAGATCCCAGCGGGCTTCGGACTTGGCGCGCAGCGTTTCCAGCGTTCCGGCATGCGCCGGATCTTCGGCCAGATTGGCCTGTTCGTGCGGGTCAGCCTCAAGATCGAACAGCTGGTCCGGGTCCAGCGCACAGCGGTTGTATTTCCACTTACCGTAGCGCAGCGAAACCAGCGGGGCGTACGACGCCTCAGCCGCGTATTCCATCGCAACGGGCGCAGTACGTTCAGCCCCCTTGGCGAGCGGAACGAGGTCTTCCCCATCGGTCCACGGTTCGATCTCGGCCATATCCACACCCGCCAACGCGCCCAGTGTCGGCGTGACGTCGATTGTCGAGACCGGCGTGTCGATCCGGCCGGCAGGCAGATCAGGAGCGGAAATCAACAACGGTACGCGTGACGAGCCTTCGAAGAAGGTCATTTTGAACCACAATCCGCGCTCACCCAACATATCGCCGTGGTCCGAAACAAACAGGATGATCGCCTCTTGCCGCGTGCTTTCCAGCACTTCAAGTATCTCGCCTATCTTGTCGTCCAGATACGAAATATTGGCGAAATAGGCACGGCGCGATTTGCGGATATCCTCTTCGGTGATGTCGAAGCTACGCCAATCATTGGCGTCGAAAATCCGTTTGGAATGCGGGTCCTGGTTGTCATAGCCAAGGTCCGAGACTTCGGGCAGCAGATGCTCGCAATCCTCGTAGAGGTCCCAGTATTTCCGGCGCGCGACATAGGGGTCATGCGGGTGGGTAAAGCTGACGGTTACGCACCAGGGGCGGTCATCCTTCCCACGCGCCAGATCATACAGCTTGGTCTTGGCGTTATAGGCGACCTCGTCGTCGTATTCCATTTGGTTGGAAATCTCAGCCACGCCCGCGCCCGTCACCGAGCCCATGTTGTGATACCACCAATCAATGCGCTCACCCGGTTTGCGATAATCGGGCGTCCAGCCGAAATCGGCCGGATAGATGTCGGTGGTCAGGCGATCCTCGAACCCGTGCAACTGATCGGGGCCAACGAAATGCATCTTGCCGGACAGGCAGGTGTAATACCCCGCACGGCGCAGGTGGTGCGCGTAGGTAGGAATGTCGCTGCGGAACTCAGCCGCGTTGTCATAGACGCCAGTACGTGAGGGCAACTGGCCAGACATAAAGCTGGCGCGTCCCGGCGCGCAAAGCGGCGAGGCCGTGTAGGCATTGGCGAACCGGGTCGACCGTTCCGCCAGTTTCTTCAGATTGGGTGCATGCAGCCAGTCTGCGGGACCGTCCGGAAAGAGGGTCCCGTTGAGCTGATCCACCATCAGGATCAGAATGTTCGGTTTTGTCATTTTTCAGCCTCGAGCAGAGTGTTCAGGACACGCATCGCGTGGTTCACGGCCAGTTGCGGTTCTTCAGGGGCGCTTAGTGCTGCGCGAATATACAGTCCGTCAATCAAGGCGATCATGTTCTCGGCAGTCTCGACCGGATCGCTTACCAGCGAGCGAAGGGCATCAATCAGATTGGATCGGACGCGCGCCTGATAAATTTGCCATAGGCGCAGCGCGTCATCGTTCGTCTGGGCCAGAACGTAGAACGTCATCCATGCAGCGATGACGTCAGGCGTAAAGCACGAAGGTGCAAAGCTGGCCCGAATGATCGCCTGCGCCCGCTCCTGCGGCGCGGCGACCTTAAGCTCATTGCGTGCTTCGGCACCGAAATCGGACAAGATGCGCCGCATCGCCGCCAGAAAGATCTGATCCTTGCCGCCAAAATAGTGATGCGCAAGGGCGCTGGACATTCCGGCCCGTTTCGCAATCTGGCTGACGGTCACATCGAGGGATTTCTTGGATCCAAGCTCGGCAATCGTCGCCCGGACGATTGCATCACGGCGGATTGGCTCCATTCCGACTTTCGGCATAGCTCTCCCCTCCCTACAATTGGTAAGGAAAACGCTACGGTGTTTTTATTGACTCGTCAATCAATAACCATTTTCGCACGCTGAAACCCGCTAGAGTTTTGGGGCTATACTGGGCGTGGTCAGGTTGCTGCGGTTCAGAACAGCTTCGCGCCAGGCGATAAAGCTGACGGCGGACAGGATCAGCGTACCCCCGGCAACGACCCAGATGTCAACACTTTCGTGAAAGACCAGCGCGCCCAGCAGCGTGGCCCAAATCAATTGCAGGAAGGTCACCGGCTGCGTGACCGCTACCGGAGCGGCCTGTAGGGCCAACGTCATGAAATAATGCCCTGCTGTGGCAAAGCAGGCGACCAGAAACAACACCCCAATGTCACGCAGGCTGGGTGGCTGCCAGACCGCAATGGCAAAGGGAATCAGCGCCAGCGTCACCCAGATCGACAAATGGGCCACGACCACGGCCGGAGGAATGTCACGTACCAGCAGTTTGGCCAGCAAATAGGAGCCGCCAAGCAGCAATGCCGTTCCCAGCATCGCCAGATGACCGGTCGACACCTCTCGGAAACCAGGGCGCAGGATGATCGCCACGCCGACCAGCGCTACCAGAATCGCCGCGATCCGGCGAAAGGCCAGCGGCTCACCCAAAAACAGAGCAGCGCCCAATGTGACATAGACCGGAGTCATGTAGTTCATTGCGGTGACCTCGGCCAAGGGAATTTGGGTCATTGCGTAGAACCACAGCATCACCGCAAAGGCGTGAATGATGCCTCGCAGCCCGAACAAGGTCAGATGCCGCCTCGTCAGATGGGTCGACAGGATCGAACGCAGGGCCGGCAGCAAAAACACCAACCCCAGAGCGTAACGTATGAAGGCCGCCTGAATCGGGCTCATGGTCGTTCCCAGCGATTTGACCAGGGCCGTCATTACGACAAAGGACAGCCCGGCGGCAAACATCCAGAACATGCCCGCTAGGGGCCGGTATGAGGCGGCAGAGGTTGTCATGCCGAAACCTGAACACTGAAACCAGCGCAGGCACAACCCTTCACATGACAACAAGTTTTAGTGCAATGCCCAGCATTACGATGCCGATGACAACATCCAGAATCTGCCAAGCGCGAGGTCGGGCGAAAATCGGGGACAGCACCCGCGATCCATAGCCGAGCGAAAAGAAGAACACGAAACTTGACAGCATCGCCCCACTGGCAAAGGCCAAACGGTCATCATACTGGGCCGAGATCGACCCGATCAGCACAACCGTATCCAGATAGACATGCGGGTTCAGCCAGGTAAATGCCAGCACGGTCAGCAACACAGATCGCAGGCTGGCGCGTTGGCCTTTGGACACATCCATCGCCGCCCCACCCTGCCACGCAGATTGCAAGCTGCGCAGCCCGTACCACGTCAGAAAAATGGCCCCTCCGTACCTCATGACGGTTTCAAACCACGGCGCCGCTGCTGCCAGCGCACCGAACCCTGCAACACCCGCAGCAATCAGGATGGCATCCGACACCGCGCAGGTCAGGACCAAAGGGAACACATGCTCGCGCCGCAGCCCCTGACGCAGAACAAATGCGTTCTGTGCACCAATGGCCAGGATCAGGCTGAAGCCCAGGGCAAAACCGGCGATCAGGGATGTAGACATGAAACCTCCTGTGTTCTGAGGCATTGACTACGGATGTCGGCGCACCCTATCAAATTAAAGATGTTGACCTTAGTTAAGTTTGGCTAATGCTGCTGGATCCCAATCACCTGTCGGCTTTATCGTCGATCCTGCGGCATGGCAGCTTTGATGCCGCTGCGGCGGAACTTGCGGTGACGCCTTCGGCCATTTCTCAGCGGATCAAGGCACTGGAGGATCGCGTGGGCGCGGCGTTGATCAATCGCGGACCGCCCTGCACCGGCACGCCAGCCGGGCTGCGTATCGCCCAACATGCCGAAGATATCAGATTGCTGGAAGCCAAGCTGGCCCGCGAACTGACGCTGGATCAAGGCACTGGCCCGGCCCGTGTCCGTGTGGCGGTGCCAGCTGACGTTCTGGCCGCCTGGTTCATCGACGCCATGGCACAGGTGGACGGGCTGTTGTTCGATCTGGTGGTGGACGATCAGGACCACTCGGCCGAGTGGCTGCGTCGCGGCGAGGTCAGCGCTGCCATTACTGTCGGAGACCAACTGGTTTCGGGGTGCGATACCTATGCATTGGGTGTGATGCGTTACATCGCGACGGGCAGTCCGGCCTTCATGCAGCAGTGGTTTGCGGAGGGTGTCAACGAACGCACGCTGGCCCTTGCCCCTTGCTTGACATTTAATCGCAAGGACGGTCTGCAACGCACTTGGATTATAGAACAATTGGGGCGCCGGATTACTCCGCCTTCACATTTTCTGCCTTCCCCGCAAGGATTTGTGGACGCGGCTATCGCCGGGCTGGGTTGGGGCATGAACCCGATCGGGCTGGCGCAGCCAGCGCTAAGCGACGGTCGGCTTTGCCCTCTGCTGCCCGACGCCCCCCTCGACGTGCCCTTGACTTGGCAGGTGGGTCGCGTTCTTTCGCCCGCACTGGCGCCACTGACCCGTGCGGTTAAGCGAATTGCGGCAGAAGCGCTTCTTCCTGTGCAATCATGACAGTCCGGATCAGGCGGCCGTGACCTTTTTAGCGTTGGGCAAGACCACACGGTAACAGGTGATGGCAGCGAACAGGCTGACCAGAATGATGAACACAATTGCCCAGGCGACCTCGTGCATATGCGCGACACCTGCCAAGGCCGCCGACAGGATCACCGCCGTGATCCGGCAAATACTTTTGATCGCAGCTGCTCCTTTCACACGCTGATCCTTGGGGGCCACATCCAGATAGTACAGCTGCCGGGCTCCGCTTATACCGGTAACGGCCACGGTCACGACGAACAGGGCAATGGCATGCAGGTGCACTGCATGATCGACACCCAGAAAATGCACCGTAACAAGTATGGCACCAGTCACGGCAACCATAAGGTTTCCGGTCACCAGGACGGCGCGATGGGATTTCATATTCACCAACTGCCACAGCGGTGCCGAAACCAGATATCCCGAAGCGGACGAGATGATCATGGCGGTCAGCCCCTTGGCCGAGGCATGATGCGCCTCGGCCGCAATTAGGGCAAAGAACGGCACCGACAGGGACACCACGACCAGGGGCAGACGCATCATCAGAAACCGTCGGAACCAAGCCTGGTGGAACATGTCGGCTATATCGGTGAAATTCTCCGAGAGCTTTCGTTTCCGCGCCTGTTTCGGCGCACCCTTGACCTTGGCTCCTCCCACGATTTCCGAGATCGCAAGAATAGACAGCGCTGACAGAACGAAAAAAGTCACCGAAACCGCAATCACTGCGGAATGCCGCGAAAACGGCGGGTTTTCCTTGGTGATTTCATGCACCAAAAGCGCCAATCCGATGGCCCCTAACCCGCCGATGCCAAGTTGAAGATAATGCATGATCATCCGCGATTTGGACTGCACGTGGTCGCCGATCAGATCCGTTAACATTAGCGACTGGATCTCTTCGATCAGGCCGATCACAAAGAATGCCGTGACAAAGGCCAAGGCAATCGCGGGAACATACCCGGTCGCGGCCACCACAACGGCCATGACAAGACAGGCACCGATCCCAACCTCGGTCAGTGCAATTCCGTGTTTCTTTTGCTGCCGCGCCGAAATAGGCTGCGCTAGAAAAATGTCCGAAATCATACTGCCAAGCATTCGGATAGACACCAGCGCGCCTGCGATGAACATGGGCAATTCCAGCGATACCGCCAGAAACGGCAGGACAATAGACGGGCTGCCAAGCGTCCACGCGACCTGAGACAGAATGCTCTGGCCGGTTAGAACCGGGATATTCCGTTTCGGCGTGCTGGGTGGGCTGTCGGTCATTCGCTCAATCAGATTATGCGCCGTGTGGGCAAAGAAATTCGGATAAAGCCTATCGGGTTCTGACCAACCGGCCAATAACCCAAAACCAACAAAGGAAAAAACCCGACCAGAGGCCGGGTTTTCCATCAGAACTTCAGAACGCTTAAAGCTGCGCCATAACCTCGTCTGTCGCTTCGAAGTTGGTCGTTACGCGCTGGACGTCGTCGTCATCTTCCAGCGCATCCACAAGCTTCATCAGCTTTTGCATGTCTTCCAGCCCCAGCTCGGTCGTGGTGGTGGGTTTCCACACCAGCTTGGTGGAGTCAGATTCGCCCAGGGCAGCCTCAAGCGCGCCCGACACCTCGTTCAGGTCGGTATCGGCACACCAGATGATGTGGCCATCTTCCGAGCTTTCGACATCTTCGGCACCCGCTTCGATTGCCGCCTCAAACAGCGCGTCAGCGTCGCCTGCGGTCGCCGGATAAACGACCTCACCCTTGCGTTCGAACATGAACCCGACCGAGCCGGTCTCGCCCAGATTGCCACCGTTCTTGGAGAACGTCGAACGCACGGTCGACGCGGTCCGGTTGCGGTTGTCCGTCATCGTCTCAACGATCACAGCAACGCCGTTGGGGCCATAGCCCTCGTACCGGATTTCTTCGTAGTCGTCACCTTCGCCTGCAACGGATTTTTTGATCGCGCGGTCGATCACGTCCTTGGGGACCGAGTTCGACTTGGCCTCTTTCACCGCCAGACGTAGGCGGGGGTTCTTATCGGGATCGGGGTCGCCCATTTTGGCGGCAACGGTGATTTCTTTCGACAGTTTGGAAAACAGCTTGGACCGCGCGGCGTCCTGACGTCCCTTGCGGTGCTGGATGTTGGCCCATTTGGAGTGGCCTGCCATGGTGCGTCCTCGTGATAGTGATTGCGTGTTCGGCGCTCATATAGACGTTTGCGAGGCATGGGATCAAGAGAGCGGCTTGCGAGACGCCCCCCTGCGGGTATGGTGACGGCATGACGACAGATCAGATTATTCTTTTTGCCCTTTTCGCCACTGTGTTTGGAATGCTTCTGTGGGGGCGGTTCCGCTATGACCTTGTGGCATTTACGGCGCTACTGATCGGCGTTGTGCTGGGCGTCGTGCCCGTCGATGACGCCTTTGCGGGGTTCGGGCACCCTGCGACTATTATTGTGGCATTGGTTCTTGTCGTCTCAGCAGGGCTGGTCCGATCCGGGGCGGTGTTTCTGATCACGCGCACATTAGTTGATGCCTCGCGCGGGCTTGGAGCGCATATCGCACTGATGGGGGGGATCGGAGCTGTTCTGTCGGCCTTTATGAACAACGTGGCCGCGCTGGCACTGCTGATGCCGGTCGATATCCAAACCGCTCGCAAGGCGGGGCGGTCGGTGGGCTTGACCCTTATGCCGCTGAGCTTTGCCACCATTCTGGGTGGCATGGCTACCCTGATCGGCACGCCCCCGAATATTATCATTGCCTCGATCCGGCAGGAAACGCTGGGCGAGCCGTTCAAGATGTTCGACTTTGCCCCGGTCGGCGGTCTGGCGGCCATTGCCGGGCTGGCCTTTGTATCGTTGATCGGCTGGCGGCTGATCCCGAACCGTGGCCCGCAGGAAGAAACATCCGAAGCGTTGGCGGAATACATCGCTGAACTGACTATCCCTCCGGAATCGACGCATATCGGCAAGCGGGTCAGCGAATTGTACGAGGCCGCCGAGAAAGCCGACGTCGCCATCCTTGGTCTGATCCGCGATGGCAAGCGGCGCTATGGGCGGTCTGCCCACGCCACGCTGAAATCGGGGGACGCGCTGGTACTTGAGGCACGACCCGAGGCGCTGGATGAATTTCGCGCGGCGCTGAACCTCGATTTCTCGGACACGCGAAGGCAAGAATTGCTGACAGCCGAGGGTGACGGGTTGGAAGTGATCGAGGTTGTGGCCACCGAAAGCTCCCGCATCACCGACCGAACCGCGCAAGGGTTGGGGCTGGCCTGGCGGCAAAGCACCGTTTTGATGGGTATTTCCCGCCAGGGTCGCCGCATCACCGAACAGGTCCGCAAGACCGAGGTGGAAGCGGGCGATATCCTGCTACTACTCTGCCCCCGTGACCGCAGTGCTGACGTGACTGAGTGGCTGGGCTGCCTGCCGTTGGCCGAGCGCGGCCTAAACGTTACCGCCAATGATAAGGCTTGGTTGGCCATCGGGCTGTTTGTCGCTGCGGTGCTGGCCGCAAGTGTCGGGCTGATCTACCTGCCGATTGCGCTGGGGTTCGTCGTAGTCGCCTATGTGCTGACTAAAATCTTGCCGATTGCCGATCTGTATAATCATATCGAATGGCCGGTCGTTGTGCTGCTGGGATCGATGATCCCGCTGGGCAGTGCGCTGGAGACATCAGGTGGTACCGAATTGATCGCCAATGCGCTGGTGCAACTGACAGATGGGCTGCCCGCATGGGCGATCCTGACGGTATTGATGGTTGTTACAATGACCCTGTCGGATGTGCTGAATAACACCGCCACAGCCATTGTCGCCGCCCCCGTGGGCATCCAAATGGCGCGCACGCTTGAAGTCTCGCCCGACCCGTTCCTGATGACGGTTGCCGTGGCAGCCTCGGCCGCGTTCCTGACTCCGATCGGACATAAGAACAATACGCTGGTGCTGGGCCCCGGAGGCTATCGGTTCGGAGATTACTGGCGCATGGGGCTGCCGCTGGAAATCATCATCGTTGCAGTTTCCGTTCCCGCCATCCTTGTCTTCTGGCCGCTTTGACGGGTAAGGGCTCTGCATGAAACGATTTCTCATCCTGCAATTGCGCCCCGAGACCGAAGCCTCGGACGCCGAATACGCCTCGATTCTGGACAAGACTGGCCTGTCGCCGGACCAGACCCACCGTATCCGTCTGGACTGCGAAGACCTGCCTGAGGGTCTGGATGTGACAGATTATGCTGGCGTAATCGTCGGCGGAGGCCCCGGCTGCGTCAGTGACGATCCGGCGACGAAATCCGAAATGGATGCGGGTATCGAAGCGGCCATCATGGGGTTGATGCCGCAGATCACCGAAAACGATCACCCGTTCATGGGCTGCTGCTATGGATTAGGCATTCTAGCTGCACATCTGGGCGGCGATGTCAGCAAGAAACAGTTCGGAGAACCTGTCGGCCCCTCGACCTGCCAAATAACCGAAGAAGGCGCAAGCGACCCTTTGACCACTGGGCTGGGTGAAAGCTTTGAGGCTTTTGTCGGCCACAAGGAAGCCGTGCAGTCCCTGCCCGACGGTTGCGTGCATCTGTTGGCCTCAGACCCCTGCCCGTTTCAGATGATCCGCTGGGGCCAGAACGTCTATGCCACACAGTTCCACCCAGAAGCCGACGCGCAGGATTTCGAACAACGCATCAATATCTACAAGGATTTCGGCTATTTCCCGCCCGAGGACGCCCAGCGCCTGATCGATATTTGCCACGCGGCAGACGTTACCAAACCCGGCGAAATCCTGCGCCGTTTCGCCGAACGCTACATGTGACCCAACGGCGTTATTGCCTGTGACTTCCCCCCTCGCATAGGCTGACCCGAATGGCTTTGGGAGGAGTTGTTCTTGGATCTGCTAATAAATGTCGGCCTGCCGGTTTCGCTGGCCATCATCATGCTGTCTCTGGGCGTTGGACTGCACGTTGCTGATTTCAAACGCGTACTCAGCCGGGGCTACCCCTTCGCCATCGGTGCACTGAGCCAGGTTGTGCTGTTGCCCATCGTGGCGTTCATCATCGTCAAACTGTTCTCCTTGCCGCCCGAAATCGCGGTGGGTTTCATGCTGCTCAGTTTTTGCCCCGGTGGCGTGACCAGCAACATCTTGTCCAAACTGGCTAAGGCTGATGTTGCGCTGTCGGTCAGCCTAACCGCCGTGATCAGCCTGCTTTCTATGGTAACTGTTCCCGTCCTGGCAGCTTGGACTATCAGTCATTTCATGGGCGAGGACGCACCCGAGGTTTCGATCACCGGGTTGGCCGTCGCCATGTTCCTGATTACCACCCTTCCCGTGGCAGTCGGCGTCAGTCTGCGCCATTTCGCTACCAGTTTCGCCGAACGGATCGACGCACCGCTGTCGAAAGCGGCCACCGTCCTTTTTGTTCTGATCGTGATCGCCGCTGTGGCGGGGAACTGGCAATTGCTGCTTGACAACTTAGGCATCATGGGTGCGGGGCTGGTAACGCTGAACATCGCACTGTTGGCGATTGGGCTGGGGATCGCCCGTGCCGCGAAGCTGTCGTGGAATGAAAGCAAGACAATCTCAATCGAAACCGGCATTCAAAACTCGACACTTGGAATCACCCTGGCGGCGTTGATCACCGCAACGGACACTGGATTCAGCCCATTGGCCCTGCCAGCAGCCGTATACGGGATCATGATGTATGTCGTGGCCCTGCCCTACATCGCCTGGCTCCGCAGCCGCTGAAAGGACAAATCATGACCAACAACACTGCTGACGCCATCGTCGTGGGCGCCGGGTTGGCCGGTCTGGCCGCTGCGGCCGAACTGGGGGATCGCGGCAAAAAGGTGATCGTGCTGGATCAGGAGCCCGAGCATTTTCTGGGCGGTCAAGCGCATTGGAGCCTGGGTGGCCTGTTCATGGTCGACACGCCGGAGCAGCGCCGGATGGGTATCAAGGACAGTCAGGATCTCGCGCTGCGCGACTGGATGGGCAGCGCGCAGTTCGACCGCGAAGAAGATGCATGGCCCCGCAAATGGGCCGAGGCCTATGTGGAATTCGCCGCAGGAGAGATGCGGCCGTGGTTGCATGAGATGGGTCTGCGCTGGTTCCCAATCGTTGGCTGGGCTGAACGTGGCGGGTCATATGCGGATGGTCACGGCAACTCGGTACCCCGGTTTCACATCACTTGGGGCACCGGACCGGGCGTTCTGAAGAACTTTGTTCGCCGCGTGCGCGAGCACATCAGTACCGGACTGATCGAGTTGAAGTTCCGCCATCAGGTCAGCCACATCATCATGCAGAACGGGTGCGCCAAAGGGGTCTCGGGCGAGGTTCTGGCCGACGACACGGCCCCTCACGGTGCCAAGACCAACCGCGATGAAGTGGGGGAGTTCGAGGTCTATGCCCCTTCGGTCATCGTCACCTCGGGCGGGATCGGCGGCAATTTCGAGATGGTGCGCAAAAGCTGGCCCCGCGACCGGCTGGGCGAGCCTCCCAAGGACATGGTGGCTGGTGTTCCGTTTCACGTCGATGGCCGCATGATCCCCATCAGCGAAAAGGCCGGCGGTCACGTGATCAACGGCGACCGGATGTGGCACTATACCGAGGGCGTGCGGAACTGGAATCCGATCTGGCCTTCGCATGGCATTCGTATCCTGCCTGGCCCCAGTTCGATGTGGTTTGACGCCCATGGAAACCGGTTGAAACCGCCCTTCATGCCGGGGTTCGACACGTTGGGCACGCTACAGGAAATTCTGAAAACCGGCTATGAATACAGCTGGTTCGTGCTGACCCAAAAGGTGATCAAAAAGGAATTCGCCCTCTCCGGGTCAGAGCAGAACCCAGACATGACCGACGGTGGCTGGCGCGAGGTGTTGTTTCAGCGTGTGCTGACCGGGTCAAAAGCCACTGCGCCCGTCGAAGCTTTTAAGGAACATGGTGAGGATTTCATTGTCGCCAACACCCTGACCGAACTGGTCAGCGGCATGAACCAGTTGGGCGGGGGTTTGATTAACGAGGCTCATCTGCGCGCCCAGATTGAGGCGCGGGATAGCCAGGTCGACAATCCCTTTACCAAAGACGCACAAATGGCGGCCATTCTGGCTGCTCGCAACTATCGCGGCGACAAGCTGATCCGCACCGCCAAGCCGCACAAGTTCCTTGATCCCGCCAACGGCCCGCTGATTGCGGTGAAGCTGCATGTTTTGACGCGCAAGACCCTGGGCGGGCTGCAGACCAACCTCGACAGTCAGATGATTGGCGCGGATGGTCAGGTTGTGCCCGGCCTGTTTGCGGCGGGCGAGGTCGCCGGGTTCGGCGGCGGTGGCTATCACGGCTACAACGCGCTCGAAGGCTCGTTTCTGGGCGGCTGCATATTCTCTGGCCGCAATGCCGGGCGATCAAGGGCCGTCGCCTGACGGCCCTGCTTTACTGGGTACGCACGAATTTGATAACCGGCTCTCCTGCGGCATCCAGAAAGGCCAGAGCATCGCCTTCGACCGCATAAGTGGTGACGCTCTGCAAGGCTTGGAAGAATTGCCGCTCGACCTCTTCCAAGGCCGGCGGGCAAGCCATCAGCGTGGCCGCCATATTGTCAGGGAATGCGATATTCGCACCGGAAATGTCGGCCTGCCCGTTGAACCGGTTGCAGCCACCGCTGCCGGAGAAGGCACCGTCTTGGGCAAAGTTAATCTCGGGGCGGCGCTCGGCCTCAATCGGTGAGCCATTCAGCGCGGCGGCTGTCCACCTTGTGTTGTCCAGCATGCTTCCCCCCTGCACCTGCACCAGCATAAGGTCTGCAGAATTCCCCGCCCCTTCGGTCAGAACCGGATAGGCCGTATCGGTGGTGAACAACAAGTCTTGCCCCTGACTGATCGAGGCCCGCACCACATAGCGGTGCCCGTCTTTGATCAACGCATCATCGAAAGTCAGCTCAAACTGAGCGGGCACGCTGTCCATAGCATACCGTTTTGCGGCAAGGGACACCGCCGGCGCATCCGCCAGGGAAACATCCTGAAGCTCAACATAAAGCGTCGCATCGGGTGGCACGGCAATGCGTTCACGATACGCTGCGGTTCCTGTTACGGTTCCAGCATGGCTTTGGCTGCCCAGAATAGTCAGGACAAGAGCGCAGGCTACGATGGCCTGGCCGAGCTTTGGAAATGGCATGACACAATCCTTTCACTTCCGTCTTGGTGAAAAGATCGTGGCTGGATCAGCATTTACAAGACCTGCCGATCCAGATCGGCGATTCCACGCCTGCCTTACAAGGGCCAGATCAGCGGGATCAACAACGACGCAAGCAGACCAACGGTCAAGTTGAGCGGAACACCAACCTTCATGAAGTCGACAAATCTGTACCCGCCCGGACCATAGACCATCATATTGGTCTGATACCCAATCGGCGTCGCGAACGAGGCCGAGGCCGCGACCATCACGGCCACCACAAGAGGGCGCGGATCAATGCCGACCGCTTGCGCCAGCCCTATGGCGATCGGTGTCACCACTACGGCCACCGCGTTGTTTGACACCAGCTCGGTCAGGACCGAGGTCAGCAGGTAGACAGCCCAAATGATCAGGAAAGGCGGCAATGCGCTGAGGCCAGGTGCAATCGCTTCGACAATCAGCGAAACGGCGCCGGATTTGTCCAATGCAGCTCCTATGGCCAGCATCGAGAAGATCAACGCCAGCAATCGGCCTTCGACAAAAGAGAATGCCTCATCCGCGTCGATGCACCGCGTGATTAGAACCACTGCAACAGCCAGAACCGACAGCAACAGGATCGGCGCGACACCAAGGGCGGCCAAAGCGACGATGCCTACCAGCGACCCGATCGCGATGGGCGCATGGCTGCGCCGGAACGCCCGCGCCGACGGTTGCGAAACATCGACCATACCCATGTCGGCGGCCAGCTTCTGAATGTCGGCAGGTGACCCTTCCAGCAGCAACGTATCCCCGACCCGCACCACCAGATCGTCCAGCTGACGTCCGATATTCTGGTTCCGACGGTGCACCGCCAACACATAAACACCATACCGACGCCGCAGACGCAGCGTGCCCAGCGTCCGGCCCACCATGCGGCAACCGGGGGTGATCAGAACTTCGACCGTCTTGGTTTCAACCGCCGAAACCTGATCGACGCGCTTCAGTTCCTTGTTGGTTTGCAAGCTCAGCAGTTCGGTCATCTCGGTTCGCAGAACGACGCGGTCGCCAAGTTTCAGCTCAACCCCTTTGAGGTTACGCCGTAACGAGTCATCCCCACGTATCACGTCGATCAGGCGCACGCCGGGGCGCTTGAAAAGCTGAACCCCTGTTACTTCGCGTCCGATCAGGTTGCTTTCGGGGGGGATGACGGCCTCGGTGAAGAACTTCATTTTGGACCGGTCGGACAGCAGCGTGGCCATGCTGTCCCGGTCCGGCAGCAGGCGCGGTGCGATAAAACGCAGGTAAACCATGCCATAGATCACCAGCGCGATGCCCAACGGAGTCACCTCAAAAATGGTGAAAGCGGTCATTCCCTGCGCCCGGGCCACACCATCCACCAACAGGTTGGTCGAGGTTCCAATCAGGGTCAGCGTGCCACCCAGAATTGCCGCATAGCTCAGCGGGATCAGCAATTTCGAAGCTGGCACATTCAACGTACGCGCGATCTGCACAAAAACCGGGATCATCACGACCACCACCGGGGTATTCGATACCACTGCCGAGGCCAGCACAACGAATGCCATAAGCAGCCCGATGGCAAAACGCGGGTTCACCTGTGCCTGCTTCTGCGCGGTCGAGGTAAACGCATCCAGTGCCCCGGTGCGCACAAGTGCCCCCATGATGATGAACATCGCCGCAATCGTCCACGGCGCCGGGTTTGACAGCACCGCCAACGCGCTCTGATAGGGCAAGATGCCCGTCACGAGCATGATGGCGACACCGCCAATGGCGACGACTTCGGTCGGGTAGGCCTCGCGCAGAAACATGACGAACATGCCCGCGACGACCATAAGCGCCAATATCGCGCTGCCTGTTTCTGTCAGTTGAA
Source organism: Ruegeria sp. BI11 (assembly GCF_056538005.1). NCBI lineage: Bacteria > Pseudomonadati > Pseudomonadota > Alphaproteobacteria > Rhodobacterales > Roseobacteraceae > Ruegeria > Ruegeria sp. BI11. The sequence continues at coordinate 597,838 of NZ_JBQFSM010000002.1, forward strand.
GGAATTGCATTCTTGGTATTCTGTCCGAACCCTGGCCTGGCTTGCGCGCCCGGCGGCCAGTTTCACGCATTGCGAGCGGCAGAGCAAGCCTGACATCGCCTTATTGCGGTCCGGCCTGCTGCAAACGTCCGCCAACGCGCACCATTTGAACAGACTTTGCCTGCCCGTTGCTGTCATCGGTCTCGACGAAGACACCGCTTAGCGTTGCCTCACCATTGGCCGGAGTGAAGCGCGCCTTGGGCATGCCGGTGATAAAACGGCGCATCGGCTCGACCTTGTCCATCCCGATCACCGAGTCATAGTCGCCGCACATCCCCGCATCTGTCAGATACGCCGTGCCACCCGGCAGGATCTGCGCATCTGCAGTCGGGACATGCGTATGCGTGCCGACCACAAGGCTGGCACGTTTGTCGCAATAATGGCCCATCGCCATTTTTTCGGACGTCGCTTCGCAATGCATATCCACGATGATCGCCTGCGCCTGCCCGCCACGCGGGTGGGATTTCAGAATGGGTTCAACGGCTGAGAACGGATCATCAAAGGGCCGCTTCATAAAGACCTGCCCCAGCACCTGCACCACCAAAACCTTACGCCCGCCCGACGCGGTATACAGCCGATGCCCCCGGCCCGGCGCGCCCTTGGCGAAATTTACCGGGCGCATGATACGCGGCTCATTCTCGATGAACTGCAGCATCTCTTTCTGATCGAACGCATGATCTCCCAGCGTCAGACAATCCGCGCCCGCGTCCAGTAGCAACTTGGCGTGATCGCCAGTCAGACCCATCCCGTTCGAGGCGTTCTCGCCATTGACCACAACGAAATCCAGCCGCCATTCGTCGCGCAGACGTGGCAGATGTTGCTGTATGGCCGTGCGTCCCGCGCGGCCCATGACGTCACCCAGAAAAAGTATCCTCATCCAACCTGTCCTAAGTGTGGTAATGACCAAGCACAAGTGATTAAGCTGCCTGCATAATCTGCCAAAGCCTTTAAAATAGGAGAATCTTGATGACTCGCACCCTTTTGGCCGTTGCTGGCCTGTCAGCACTTGCTGCCTGCGACGAAACCCCAACGACCGATTCCACCACTCAGCTGGCAAATCCGGCGGCGACCTATTGCATCGACAGCGGTGCCCAATATGAGATCCGCGACGGTGACAACGGCCAAACCGGCGTTTGCATTCTGCCGGATGGGCGCGAAGTGGACGCGTGGGAGTTCTTCCGTGAGAACAATCCGGGCTGAGGCAATCAGGTCGAGAAGGTCAGAACCCGACTTTCGGTAATCACCATATCCAGCGGCTGATCCGTGGGCTCCAACGGCAGCCCTTCGGCCTCTTGCGCGTCAAAGGCAAAGCCAATGGCCAGCGTCGGACGCTTGGCGCGCAACCCCTGCAGCGTGCGGTCATAAAAGCCGCCGCCGTAACCCAGCCGCCCGCCCTGCGCATCGAAAGCGACCAGCGGCACGATCAGGATCTCGGGGTCGAAGTAATCGTCGACCTCGGGCACCATGGCCCCGAACGGGCCGTCTTTCAGCGCGCCTTCGGGCGTCCAGCGCGAAAATTTCAGAGGCTGACCTGCGGCCTGGATAACCGGCACACCGACCGGACCATAAGCCGAAGCCTCGGCCATCGCCGCCACCGGATCAATCTCGGTGCGGATCGGCATGTAGCCAGACAAGGGTACGCCGCGATGACCTGCCAACACTTCGGACAAGCGCCCCGCCGCTCCGGGCAAACGGGTGTCAAATGCAGCCTTGCGGCGCGCAAAAGCCGCCTTGCGCGCGGCGGCTTTGATTTCGGTAAGGTCGGTCACAGTAGCACCACGCTGGCAAGCCCAAGGAACAGGAAGAACCCCATGACGTCCGTTGTGGTTGTCACAAAGGTGCCGGATGCAAGCGCCGGGTCAGCGCCCAGTCGGTCCAGCACCACTGGTACTACCGTACCGATGAACCCGGCGATGATCATGTTCACGACCAAGGCGGCACCGATCACGACACCCAGCATCGCAGAATCGAACCACATCATCCCCACAGTCCCCAAAACGATGGCGAAACACAGGCCGTTCAGCAGCCCCACCAACAATTCCCGCCGGATCACGCGCAACACGTTCGAACCCGTAAGGTCGCGCGTCGCAAGCGCCCGCACTGCAACTGTCAGCGATTGAGTACCCGCATTCCCCCCCATCGACGCCACGATCGGCATCAAAATGGCCAGCGCGACCAACTGATCAATCGCCGCTTCGAATTGCGAGATCACCAGCGAGGCGCAGATCGCTGTGCACAGGTTCACCGCCAGCCACGGCAGACGCCGTTTGCTGGTCGCGGCAACGCTGTCGGACAGCGAACTTTCATTGCTGACCCCGGCAAGGTGCAGCATGTCCTCTTCGTATTCCTCATCCAGAACAACCATCGCGTCGTCGATGGTGATCACACCGACTAGCCGCCCGTCACCGTCGACCACAGGTGATGAGATCAGGTGATATTGGTTGAACGCATAGGCCACGTCCTCTTCGTCCTGATCGACGGGGATGGTGTGAAACTCTTCTTCGGCGATGTCGTGCAGCGGTACCTCGCGCCGGGCGGCCATCAGCTTGCCCAGCATAACCTGCGCCACCGGTTTCAGCCGGGGATCGACCAAAACAACGTGATAGAACTGTTCGGGCAGGTCATCATTGGCCCGCATGAAGTCGATAGCCTGCCCAACGGTCCAATGTTCGGGCGCCATGACAACTTCGCGCTGCATAAGGCGACCAGCCGAGTTTTCAGGATAAGACAGTGCCTGTTCTGCTGCGATCCGCTCAGAATCCTCAAGCGCGTCCAGGATGGCCTCTTGCTGTGGTTCTTCCAGATCTTCCAGCAGGTCAACGACGTCGTCGCTCTCCATGTCCCGCACGGCGTCGGCCAGAACGTCTGGGCGCAGAACTTCGATGACCTCTTCGCGGATGGCTTCGTCCAGTTCCGACAGGATGTCGCCGTCGAATTCCTTGTCGTACAGACGGATCAACTGGGCGCGTTCCTGGGGGCTGATCTGTTCCAGAAGGTCAGCGATGTCCGCGGCGTGCAGCGGGTCCATCAACTGGATCAGCTTGTCGCGATCGTCTACCTCGACCGCGTACAGGATGTCTGCCACAGTTTTGCGATCCAGCGCATAGACGTCTTCGTCACTTGTGGACTCATTTACGGGTTCATCAAAGCCTGTCGTCATGTCTGCCCCCGTTTCGCGCGCTCATTGCCCCCTAATTAGAAGAAGCAGCTACCGGAAAACAATGACAATGCGCCGATTTACCGACAAGTTTCACCCGCCTATGCTGTTTCACAGTCCCACACAGGCGGAGATGGATGAAAATGGCGAAAAAAACGCTGCTGAAAGGGCGCGTCTTGAGCTTCACTGGTTCTCCCTTTGAAGGCGAACCAACCGAGGCCGTCAAAATCAGCGAGGCTGTTCTGATCGAAGACGGTCGCATATCTGCGGTTGCAGACGCCGACAGCCTGCGCGCGACCCACCCTAACGCCAGCGTCGTGGATCACGGTCAGAAGGTGATCATGGCGGGATTCGTCGACGCGCATGTACACTATCCTCAAACCGCAATGATCGCGAGTTGGGGTAAACGCCTGATCGACTGGCTGAACACCTACACCTTCCCCGAAGAGATGAAGTTCGGCGATTCGTCCTATGCCTCTGAAATCGCCAACCGCTACCTTGAACTGACAAGCGCGCACGGTACCACGACAATGTGCAGCTTTTGCACCATCCATCCCGAAAGCGTTGATGCGTTTTTCACCGCTGCTCAACAGCGAAACCAACGGGTTGTGGCGGGCAAAACCTGCATGGATCGCAATGCGCCCGAGGGGCTGCGGGACACGGCACAAACGGGTTATGATCAGTCCCAGGTGCTGCTTGAGAAATGGCACGGCATCGACCGACTATCCTATGCCATCACTCCGCGCTTTTCGCCCACCTCCACGCCAGAACAACTCGAAGCCATGGGCGCGCTTTGGGCCGAGTATCCGCATTGCCTGATGCAAACTCATCTGAGCGAGCAAACTGATGAGATCGCCTGGGTCCGCGAGCTATTCCCCGAGGCGCGCGACTATCTGGATACCTATGAAAAATTTGGCTTGCTCGGGTCAAACGGCCTTTATGGCCACGTCATTCATCTTGAGGCCCGCGAACGCGATCGCCTGCGCGAAGTTGACGCGGCGCTGGTCCATTGTCCGACCTCGAATACTTTCATTGGCTCTGGTCTGTTCGACATGAACGGTTTGATGCGGGATGGTCATCGCGTCGGGCTGGCGACGGATACCGGTGGTGGGTCCAGCTTTTCGATGCTGCGGACGATGGCTGCGGCTTATGAAATCGGACAGCTGCGTGGAACACCTCTGCACGCGGCGCAGCTACTGTGGCTCAGCACTGTCGGATCAGCGCGCACGCTTCGGCTGGACGATTGCATCGGCAACGTGGCAGCGGGGATGGAGGCCGATCTGATCGTGCTCGACCTCGCCTCTACCCCTGCCATCGCCCAGCGCGAAGCCTGCGCCGAAGACCTGTGGGAGGCCATCTTCCCAACCATCATGATGGGCGATGACCGGGCGATCACAGAGGTCTGGATCGCCGGTCAGCGCGTTTCTAATTAGACTTGCAGCGCGCGAGCCAGCTGGTTCTGCCTTTCGATCACACGAGGCATGTCCAAAGTGATGACATGCCCATCGCGCACGATCTGGCGGCCCTCGACAAACAGGTGTTTGACATTCTGCGGCCCGGCCAACAGCAAGGCCGCCGGGTCCCAACTGCCCGCGCTTTCGATCCCACTTGTGTCCCAAATCGCGATATCGGCGCGTTTCCCGGGCTCCAGACGTCCACAGTCGGGACGGTTCAATACGTCGGCACCACCGCGCGTCGCAATCTCCAGCACTTCGCGCGACGACATGGCGTCTGCACCGTTTGCGACCCGCTGCAGCAACATAGCCTGTCGCGCCTCGAGGATCAGGTTGCCGCTATCGTTGCTCGCCGAACCATCCACGCCCAAACCAACAGGCACACCCTGATCTCGCATCGCGCGTACAGGCGCGATACCCGAGCCCAGACGGCAATTGGAACAGGGACAATGCGCGACACCGGTTTGGGTTCTAGCGAACAAGTCAATCTCAGCGCCATCCAGCTTGACGCAATGGGCATGCCAGACGTCTGGGCCGGTCCAGCCCAAATCCTCGGCATACTGCCCAGGACGGCAACCAAATTGGGACTGCGAATAGGCGATATCCTCATCGTTTTCCGCCAGATGGGTGTGCAGCATAACGCCCTTATCCCGCGCCAGAATTGCTGCATCGCGCATCAGGTCACGGCTAACGGAAAAAGGCGAACACGGCGCCAGCCCGACCCGGCACATTGCGCCCTCGGTTGGGTCATGAAACGCATCGACCACGCGGATCATGTCATCCAGAATCGCCTGCTCTTTTTCTACCAAGGCGTCTGGGGGCAACCCTCCGTCGCTTTCTCCGATACTCATCGCGCCGCGCGTCGGATGAAAACGCAATCCGATCTCTGCAGCGGCGGCAATGGTGTCGTCCAGCCGCGCACCGTTGGGATACAGGTAAAGATGGTCGGAACTAAGCGTACAGCCAGATAGCGCCAGCTCGGCCAAACCGATCTGGGCCGAGACAAACATTTCTTCGGCCCCAAACCGGGACCAGATAGGATAAAGCGTCTTGAGCCAACCAAACAGCAGCGCATCCTGCCCACCGGGCACCGCGCGGGTCAGGCTTTGGTAAAGGTGGTGGTGGGTATTCACCAGCCCCGGCGTGACGACACATCCTTTAGCGTCATGCACCTCTGCGGTTGTTTGCAGCCCGTGGCCGATCTGGTCGATCTGTCCATCACGGATCAGGATATCAGCACCAGAAAGTTCACGGCGTGCATCATCCATCGTCAGGATAGTGTCTGCGTTCTTGATCAGGATTTCGGTCATATTGCCCTCCTTGCATCCGCCCGTTTCGTGCAAGAAGGCAAGGGCTGGCGGAAAACGGGCATAAGAACCAGCCGGGCAGAGATTACCCGACCAGCCTTAACCCGACAACCTGTTTCAGCAATTGCGCAGAAGTTCCAGCGCCGCCGCATGCAATTCAGCATTTGCCGCAGCCAGCACCCGCCCGCCTTCATGGGCCGGCCGACCTTGCCAATCTGTCACGATACCGCCTGCAGCCTGGATCACCGCAATCGGTGCCTGTACATCATAGGCATTCAGGCCCGCCTCGATCACCAGATCAACCTGGCCGGCCGCCAGCAGAGCATAAGCATAGCAATCCATGCCGTACCGGGTCAGTTTCACTTGTTGGGCCACGGCCTCGAACCCGGTCCGTTCTTCGGGGGTGCCGACTTCGGGGAAGGTTGTGAACAAAACCGCCTGATCCAGACTGGAGGTCGCGCGCGTCTTCAACGGCATTGTCCCGGTCGGACCGGTCGCCTTCGCTACGTCCACTGATCCAACAAAACGCTCTCCTATATAGGGCTGGTCAATAACGCCCAAGAATGGGCCTTCTTGATTGCTAAGCGCTATCAGCACGCCCCAAGTAGGTGTGCCGCTAATAAAGCCGCGCGTGCCATCAATCGGATCCAACACCCAAGTCCGGCCTGAGCGACCCCGAACTTGGCCGAACTCCTCACCAAAAATCCCGTCGTCGGGGCGGTGAAGGGCCAGAACCTCGCGCATGGCTTTTTCCGCATTCCGATCCGCTACCGTAACCGGATCGAAGCCTTCAGCCAGCTTGTTCGAAGTTTCAAGGTTAGCTTGTCTGAAAAACGGAAGAATGGCCGCGCGTGCCGCGTCGGCCATTTCTTCGGCTACTTCCAGATCGCTTAAAGTAGTCTCTCGCATGCGTTACCCGTGCGGTTCGCACGTAACAGAGTCAACCCCCGTTTGATCAGGCGACGTCGCTCAGGACCCGGGCAAGTTCAAACAGGCGGCGTCGTTGATTTTCCGGAATCGCATAGTAAGAGCGCACCAGATCCAGAGCTTCCTTGTCCCCCATCAGATCGGCCGGAACTGATTTCTTGCCAGTTGCATCTTTTTCCGCCTCTTCCAGGCCTTCGAAGAAAAAGCTGACAGGAACGTCCAATGCCTCGGCAATGTCCCACAGGCGCGACGCGCTGATCCGGTTGGCGCCTGTCTCATATTTCTGAATCTGTTGAAACTTAATACCAACCTGTTGCGCCAACTGCTGTTGGGTCATGCCAATCAGCCAGCGGCGATGCCTGACGCGTTTGCCCACATGGACATCGACGTGATGGGTCATTGGTATTCTCCTCTTAACTACACACACAACTAATTCGGGTGTGCGACATGCATGTACTACCGCAACACTAGCGAGCCGCCCTTAATCACTCCCTAATGAGGAACATGCCCCCCCAAATCAGCACCTGGGGTAATATTGCGCTTTTTGGGCTTTTTTTCAAGGAGGTTGAATCTGTTTCACCGGGCACAGGACTATGGTTGTACCTGCCGTAAGGTAAGCTTTCCCTGCCATTTTGCGCGTTGCAGGTACGAGGTGACGGGTAAGAGATTGACAATCCCCGCCCGGCACGAGCCTATGCGCCAAACCACAGGAGCGCGACCATGCTAGCCTATAGAATTTCATCCCAGGGCGAGACCGCCCGTCTTTGCGATGTTGATGTGCCTGTCCCGCAAGAAGGGCAGGTCCGCGTCGCGATTAAGGCGTGTGGTTTGAACTTCGCCGATCTGCTGATGCAGAAAGGGACCTATCAGGATACGCCGCCCGCGCCGTTCACTCAGGGAATGGAGATTGCTGGTGTGGTAGAAGCAACGGGTCCTGGCGTTGCGCAACTGAAACCCGGTGACCGGATTGCGGTCTATTCAGGACAGGGCGGCTTGGCGGAGTTCGGGGTATTTGATGCGGATCGCGCGATTCCTCTGCCCGATTCTGTCAGCTTCGAAGATGCTGCCGCGATTCAGATCGCTTATGGAACCAGCCACCTCGCCTTGGATCACCGCGCCCACCTGCAACCCGGAGAAACCTTGCTGGTCACCGGCGCGGCAGGTGGAGTTGGCCTAACGGCGGTCGAGATCGGCAAGCTGATGGGCGCAACTGTGATTGCCCAAGCGCGTGGAGCGGACAAATTGGCCGTCGCTCAGGCCGCAGGGGCGGATCACCTGATCGATGCGTCCGAGGATTTGCGCACTCGGGTCAAGGAACTGGGCGGGGCAGACGTGGTTTATGACGCCATCGGCGGCGATGTGTTCAAAGCAGCGTTCCGCGCCACCAATCCCGAGGGCCGCCTGCTGCCCATCGGCTTTGCAGGCGGAGACGTACCGCAGATTCCCGCCAATCACCTATTGGTCAAGAACCTGACCGTGATCGGCTTTTACATTGGCGGCTACCTGACGTTTCGGCCGCAGATCGTGCGCGACAGTTTTGACACGCTGTTTCATTGGTGTGCCGAGGGACGGATTAAGCCCCATATAAGCCATGTGCTACCACTGACCGAAGCAGAGAAAGGCCTGCAGTTGCTGCGCGACCGCACAGCAACCGGCAAGGTCGTTATTACCCCTTAACCGACCACGGCCTTCAGGGGCGCACTGCCCAGTATGCGGAAATTCTGCCGAACTAACGCCGCCAGCGCCTCGACCAGTGGGCCACGTCCGGTTTCACCTCCGTACAGGTTGATCATATGTGCAGGCAGGTCGGGCAGCACGCCGCCATCGTCGATCTGAACCAAATGCGCGGCCTCAGTTCCGTCGAGCATGGCGTGGACAGCCAGGTCAGCGGCGACGGTCGCCTCGATGGTGCGGTCATTTTCGGTTTCAACCGACAGCTCCCACGGGATGCCAGCCTCGTCCAAGGCCGCGATGACCTGCGGCCGGAACATGCAGCGGCGGCCAAGTGCAATGGGAATTGGCCGCTTGCGCCACGCCGATCCACCCGGTGCCCCGATCCAGCGCAACGGCAATTCGGCGATGGTTTCGGCCCCGCCGCCCGCGTTTGCCTCGGTCGTGAGGATCAGATCACACTCGCCACGCTTGAACATTTCCTTCAATTGCATCGTGTACGAGGACACAAGCTGAACCCGCACCCGTGGGAAATCCACGTTGAACCGTTGCAGAACACGTGGAATCGCCGGGTAAACGATGTCGTGTGGTACGCCCAGAACAACTTCGCCCTCAAAAGCCTGATCGGTGAGTTTCGAGATCACCTCATCATTCAGAGCAATCATTCGGCGGGCATATGCCAACAGCTGCTCTCCGGACGCGGTCAGCGCGATGGTTCGGCCGCTACGATCTAGCAGTTCCAGGCCCAATAGCTCTTCCAGACGCTTCAGCTGCATTGAAACGGCGGATTGCGTCAGGTGCAGGAAACCGGCTGCACGCGTTACGCCGCCCTGATCCGCCACAGCAACAAATGACCGCAGTGTCGTAATGTCCAAATTCCGCATGTTCACGAATCCTTATGCATCACTTCAAAAACATTCATTTTCAAAATGTCTCATAGTGCGCCATATAAATCAAGGAACTTGATGAGATGGCAAAAACTCATCGAGGATCAACGAAAGGACAAAGATTATGACCCAAATTGCGATCCAAAGACCTTGCCCGCCCCGCCGCCGCTTTGGCCTGACCATGTTGCTGGATGCGTTTTCGCTGCGCCGTCAACGTTGCACTCTGGCAAGGTTGGATGCCCGCGCGCTGGAAGATATCGGAATCACCCGCGAGCAGGCCGAAGCCGAAGCTGCCCGACCCATCTGGGATGCACCGGAATTCTGGCAAAAATGAATCTGACACCCATGTTTTCTTGCTGAATGGCGACCCGCTGCCGCAGGTCGCCATTTTGTTGCGTGTTTTAATCGGTTTCCGTCTCTAAACTCTTGAAACACAGCCCGCAGTTGCCGATATTTGCTGGGAACGGGGTCTGGGTTTCGGACCGCGAAAAGAATTATGTGAAGGGAGACCCTTTAATGGCACAATTTGACACGATCCGGACGGCGGCCGGCGCGCGCGCTGCCCAGATTGACGAGGGCCTGCGCGCCCATATGAATAAAGTCTACGGCACGATGTCCGTGGGCATGCTGATTACTTTTGCAGCAGCCTGGGCGATCGCCGGTCTTGCAACAACAACTGACCCGTCAGCGGCCGCAGCGCAGTTGAGCGAGGGCAAATACCTGACATCGTTGGGTTACACCCTGTTCGCGTCACCGCTGAAATGGTTGATCATGTTCGCCCCGCTGGCGTTTGTCTTCGGCTTCAGCGCCGGTATCAACCGCCTGTCCGCAGCGGGTGCACAGACGGTTTTCTATCTCTTTGCCGCCGTTATGGGTGTGTCCATCAGCTGGATCTTTCTGGTCTTTACCGGACAGTCGATCATTCAGGTGTTCCTGATCACCGCAATCGCATTTGCGGGGCTGTCGCTGTACGGGTACACGACGAAAAAGGACCTGTCCGCGATGGGCACGTTCCTCATGATGGGCGTAATCGGCCTCATCGTAGCGATGGTCGTCAACATCTTCCTGGCGTCTTCCGCTATGGCATTTGCTATCTCGATCCTAGGCGTGCTGATCTTTGCAGGTCTGACGGCCTATGACACGCAGAACATCAAGAACACTTACCTTCAGATGGCCCATTCGGGCGATCAGGAATGGCTGGGCAAAGCCGCTATCATGGGTGCGCTGAGCCTGTACCTGGACTTCATCAACATGTTCATGTTCCTGCTGCAGCTGTTCGGCAGCCGCGAGTAAGGCAAAAGCAACATTGAACTTCAAAGGGCGGGCCTTTTCGGACCCGCCCTTTTCTTTTGAAAGGTGGGAAAGCAACCTCTACACTCTGAGATCATTAAGACCGGCACATGCAAAAAGGCCCCGTCCGAATGACGAGGCCTTAGAAAACACAAAGAAAAAACTCTAGCTGCAGTTCAGTGGCACCGCAAAACCCGAGCTTCTGCCGGAAGATCCTTTGCGGAACACATCACCCGCGGACAGGCAGCCAGTAAACTGCTCAACATTTTGGCCAAATCTGGCACCGATTGCATTGTCGACGCGTGTGCTGTTGTTCGGGGTGCGTAAAACACCGTACAGGGTGCCGTTCACCTTGACGGTGCTAAGGTGCAGGTTTGTATCTTGCCCAGTCAGAACCACCGAGTCGGTATCGCTACGCCCACCATTGTCGATGGCGACACGGGCAACTTTCTCTAGTTCGGATTGATCCGTCGTGACCGCTAGAGTGGGAAGAACAGCCAGTTCAGCTGGCACATTGGTCGCAGGTGGAAGGAAGCTCACGGCACCCGGCGCATCCGACAGCGTGCTGGGCTCACCATCGATACCCGTGAAACCGATGCCTTGACGGTTATACGGATCTTCGCAGGCCGCTAGGGCCAGTATGATCGTAGAGGAAAACAAGATTTTTTTCATGACGGCCAACATTTTGGAACGAGTTGTTGAAGCGTAGAGGCAAGCTCTTCAAAAAAGCAACCCGTCGACGATCCGATTGCACCGACCTCTGATGCTTCGTTGCAACGGCACGTAACGCCACACGCGTCCTACCCTGCAAGGCACAAGCAAAGAAAAAGGGCTCTGCCGCGGCAGAACCCTTTGAAACTGTCCAAGCTGGACGGCAGATTACTTAATCTTGCCTTCCTTGTACTCGACATGCTTCCGAGCGACCGGATCGTACTTACGAATGGTCATTTTCTCGGTCATGGTGCGAGCGTTTTTCTTGGTCACGTAGAAGTGGCCCGTGCCCGCGGTCGAGTTCAGACGGATCTTGATTGTCGTCGGCTTCGCCATGGTTATCTCCTGCGTCCGGAAAGGCAGGGGCCTTTCGGTTGAATTCCTATGAGCGTGCGCTTTTACCCGGTCGCGCAGCCGAGTCAACCGGATTCCGCCCGCAAAGCACACAATTCCTGCCTTTGCGCCCTCGCCCGGTTTGGAGCGATCACGGTTCTGTGATAAGGTCCCGCCATTCTATCCCGCAAAGAAGCCGACAACAGGCTCATATTTCGAAACGGCAGCACCAGGCGAAACCCTCTGTGAGCAGAGGTTTTAAGCATGTTTTTGGGGGCTATCATGACGGAATGGGAAATTCAGGGCGAGGAATTGGCCAATTGTAACTGCAACTTTGGTTGTCCGTGCCAGTTCAGTGTTCTTCCAAGCCACGGCAATTGCGAGGCCGTCGTCGTGTTCGATATCGAATCCGGGCACTATGGCGACACCGATCTTGCCGGAGTGCGCGCGGCTGGCGTGTACCACTGGCCCGGCCCTATTCACGAGGGCAACGGCCAGATGCAGTTGGTCATTGACGAAAGCGCCAGCGCCGATCAGCGCGCCGCTATTGAGGCCATCATGAAAGGTGAGGACACCGACGAGATGGCGACCATGTGGTACGTATACAGCGCCATGGCCCCGACAAAACATGAAACTCTGTATGCTCCGATTGAGCTGAAATGGGACCGGGACGAGCGCGCTGGGTACGCCAAGGTTTCCGGTGTCTTCGACGTAGAGGTCAGCCCGATCCCGCATATCGTTTCGGGCATGCCGCACCGGGCCTCGATCCAACTGCCCAATGGGTTTGAGTATCGTCATGCCGAGGCAGCTTCGGGGACGGCCAAGACAACGGGCGGCGCAATTAGCCTGACCTTTGACGCGACACACGCGCATCTGGCGCATCTCAACATCTCAGGTCACGGGGTCCTCGGCGCGTAGCGGGGGTTGAAATGAGCGCATCCCCTCCCCGACCCGGAGTAGTTGACCGGGTGCTGCGGCGCGACAGTGGCATCGTTCTGTTCTGTGTTCTGCTGATCATTCTGGGCGCGTCTTGGTATACGATTGCGGGCATCGGTATGAACATGTCCGCCATCGACATGACCCGGATGGCCGGTCCGATCGGCGAGCCGATGCGCATGGCGGCTGAGGCACGCTGGACCCCGGTCTACGCCATACTGATTTTCCTGATGTGGTGGGTCATGATGATTGCCATGATGACAACCAGCGCTGCGCCAACCGTGCTGTTGTACACGGCTATCAAAAGGATGGGGCCAGACAAATCGCGGGCGTCGCATCTCAGCCTGATGTTTCTGGCAGGCTATCTGGTCGCCTGGGCAGCGTTCAGCATCCTCGCAACCGGGGCGCAATGGGGGCTGGAAAGCATCGGTCTGTCTGATGGGCCGATGATGACAATCCATTCAAAGTTTTTCGCTGGCTGTGTCCTGATCGCTGCGGGATTGTATCAGATGTCCAGTCTCAAAACCGCCTGCCTGCGCCATTGCCGCAGCCCGGCCCAGTTCCTGGCGGATCACAACCGGCCCGGTGCCTATGGTGCGTTTCGTACCGGTGCGCTGCATGGCGTGTTTTGTCTTGGCTGCTGCTGGGCACTGATGCTGCTGCTGTTCGTGGGCGGTGTGATGAACCTGTACTGGATCGTCGGCATCGCCGTTTATGTCGCGTTGGAAAAGCTGATTCCACGAGCGCGGTGGCTTGTTCCGCTTACAGGTCTGGCACTGATCGTTGCGGGCATTTGGCTGGTCGCAGACCCGTTTTTCGCGACAGGCTGAATTACGCATAAAGGCCAAAGGACCGGCCAATTTTCGGGTCCTGCATAAACTTTAAACAGGAGGTAGACATGCCAATTTTCATTACTTACGCGTCCTATTCGCAGGATGGTGTCAAAGGAATGTTGAAAAAGCCCGTGGACCGTTCGGGCGCGGTCAGGGCACTGCTGAAGAAAGCTGGCGGCAAGATGTTGGCGTTTTACATGACCACGGGTGACAATGACGTGGTGGTCGTCAGCGAGTTGCCGGAAGGCACAGATGCCGTTGCGATCGGTATGGCCGTTGCAGCATCAGGCGCGGTGTCGAAGGTTGAAACCGTACGTGCGTGGAAGGCGAAGGACTTTGTCGCCGTGACCAAAAAGGCCGCCAAACTGACCGGAGCTTACAAAGCGCCGGGCCGGTAATCAGGAATACGCGCGGAGGGCCTGTAAGCCGGATCTTGTTCCGGGGTTGCCCCCTTCGATGACCATTCCTCTAGGCCGTGCATTGCTGCGCGACTCAAGCTGCCAACCCGGTCCCTCTCAGCCAAGACGCGCTTAGCGGCGGTATCGGCTGACGCCGACCGGCCCGCGCGGGGACCCTATTTGGCATTGCTCCCGGTGGGGCTTGCCGTGCCGCCGCTGTTGCCAGCGGCGCGGTGGGCTCTTACCCCACCGTTTCACCCTTACCCAGGACCGAAGTCCTGGGCGGTCTGATTTCTGTGGCGCTTTCCGTCGGGTTACCCCGCCCGGGCGTTACCCGGCACCGTTGTCTTGTGGAGTCCGGACTTTCCTCTCGGGCTTACGCCCCAGCGGCCATCCGGCCCTCCGCGCGGGGTCGTGGGTATGCTTTGGGTAGGGTGGCGTCAAGAGCAGATAGGGGGTGAAGGGGTCAGCCCCTTTTTGGCCTTCGGCCAATTTAACCCCGAGGTACTATTGGCCAGATGAAGAGCGGATCAGGTTTTTTTGGTCAATGGCGCAAGATCGTCCGGTTCCAATGGACCCTTGCCCCATGGGCGATACCTGAGGCGCACCGCTGCAAGTAGCGTGTCATCGTCCGCCTCGGCCGTGTAACCTGCGGCGTGCGCCAAGGCTTTGAACGATTGTATCGGGGTGTTGCCGAAGTCGTTTTGAGAGCGTCTTCCGGCAAGGTTCATATGTTCCAGCCGCTGCCACGGAAATCGTGCTCCGGGATCAGCTTTGCGCCCCGGTGCCATGTCAGAATGGCCAATGACATGTTCTGGGGGGATCGACCACCGGTTCATGATCTGACGCAGCAGAGATTCCAGCACGTCCAGTTGTGGCTCGGAAAAAGGGTGCGCGCCGGTGTTGTCCAGTTCAATCCCGATCGAACGGGAATTGATATCGCGCTGGCCGTGCCACTCGCCTGCACCGGCGTGCCATGCCCGATCCTCTTCCCGTACCATCTGCCAAAGCGTACCATCCCCACCAATCAGATAATGCGCAGATACTTCATGGGCGGGGTCACACAAACGGTCCAGCGCTGCCTCGGCGCTTTCCATTGCCGTATAGTGCAGTACGATAAACGATGGCGTCAGCCCATCCCTGCGCTCACCAAAATTGGGGGACGGGTGCCAGTTGGGTGTCAGTGGCTCAGTTGTTGACGGCACTGCGGAACGGGCTGGGATCCCAGCCACAAGCATAGCCATCACCATCCGGATCAAGACCCTTGCGGTCACGCTGAGGGCCGCCGCTGGACAGGAACTCGATCTGAGCCTGATCCGGAGACGGGAAACGGGCGCAATTGCGCTGAGCTTTGGCCTGAAGGTTCAAACCGGCGCGGCTGTAAAGCTTGGTTCCGACCGGGTTAGATGTGTTCAGCGCGTATTGCACGATATTGGGCTGGCCGTACGTTCCGCGTTCCGGGACGGTGGTCGGCGCAACCACCTCATAGGTCTGGCGGTTCTGTTCGATCAACGCTGCATCGGATTCGATGGTGCGGCGGTCAGAGACCGCTCCGAAATCCTGTTCGTCTGAAATCCCGTTGTTGATGGGGTCTTCGACCGGCGACGGTGCTGGTGTGATCGTGCTTTGCCCGGACGTGTTTGCCAGCGCGGCCGCCGTCTCCGAAGCGAGGTCGGCATTTTCGCCGGTCGGCAACGGGGCAACAGCACCGGGCGCACCCAGCTGCTGTTCAGACACTTCGGCAGGGCCAAGCAGAGGGTTGCCCGTATACCCTTGCCCGGCCAGCTGCGCCTCGCGCTGTGCTTGATAGGAAGGCGTGTTGAAATCCGTGCCACCTATCGGGGCCACCGTATTACAGGCGGCCACGAACCCGATTGCGGGGATCAGAAGCATAAAGCGCATCCAGCTGCTCCGTCTTTCGTTGTCTTGCCTGACCTGAGGATTACCACCATTTGCCCGGCTTGGCCACAAACCCGGCGGCGTTTTCCAGCGCATAGGCGGTGTTGAGCAGATCACCCTCTTCCCACGGACGACCGATCAACTGCAAGCCGAGCGGCAGACCTTGCTTGTCCAGCCCAGCAGGCACCGCGACACCCGGCAGACCGGCCAGGTTCACCGTCACGGTGAAGACGTCGTTCAGATACATCTGAACCGGATCCGCTTCGGTCATTTCACCCAGGCCGAACGCCGCGGACGGCGTTGCCGGGGTCAGGATCGCATCGACACCTGCCGCAAAGACATCTTCGAAGTCTTTCTTGATCAGGGTCCGGACGCGACGTGCTCGGTTGTAGTAGGCGTCGTAGAAGCCAGCCGACAGCACATAGGTCCCGATCATCACGCGGCGCTGTACTTCGTGGCCAAAACCTTCGGCGCGAGTTTTCTCGTACATCTCAGTGATGCCGTCACCCTGCGCCAGCTGTGCGCGACGGCCATAGCGGACGCCGTCATAGCGGGCGAGGTTAGAGGATGCCTCGGCCGGCGCAATCACATAATATGCAGGCAGCGCGTATTTCGTATGCGGCAGCGAGATATCGACGATTTCGGCCCCAGCGGCTTTCAGCATCTCGGCACCGTCGGCCCAGAGTTTCTCGATCTCGGCGGGCATACCATCCATACGATATTCTTTGGGAATACCGATCTTCTTGCCCTTGATATCGCCGGTCAGCATCGCCTCGAAATTCGGCACGGCCATTTCGGCGCTAGTGGAATCCTTGGGGTCGTGGCCGCACATGGTTTCCAACATGATCGCCGCGTCGCGGACGTTCTTGGTCATCGGGCCTGCCTGATCCAGCGAGGATGCAAAGGCCACGATGCCCCAGCGCGAGCAACGACCGTAAGTCGGCTTGATACCGGTGATGCCAACAAAAGCGGCAGGCTGACGAATCGAGCCTCCTGTATCGGTGCCCGTTGCGGCCAGACACAGGTCGGCGGCAACAGCCGACGCCGAACCACCCGATGAACCACCCGGTGTCAGTCGCGCGTCATCGTTACCACGACGCCAGGGGCTGACCGCGTTGCCATAGACGGAGGTTTCGTTGGACGAACCCATGGCGAATTCGTCCATGTTCAGCTTGCCCAGCATCACGGCACCCGCATCAGCCAGTTGCTGAGAAACAGTGGATTCGTATTCCGGCTTGAAGCCTTCCAGAATCTTCGAAGCTGCCTGTGAGGGCACGCCCTTGGTGCAGAACAGATCCTTGATGCCAATCGGCAGGCCACACATCGACGGCGCGTCGCCACCCTTGATCCGCTCATCCGCTGCTTTGGCGCGTTCCAACGCAATCTCGGGCGTTTTGTGGACAAAAGCGTTCAGTGCGTCAGCGTCGTCAATCGCCTTGAGGCAGGATTCGGTCAGCTCGACCGAGGTCACATCACCTTTACGCAGCGCGTCGCGGGCCTCGGCCAGGCCCAGTTTGTTCAGATCGCTCATGTCTTACTCCACCACTTTGGGGACTGCGAAAAAGCCTTCGCGCGCGTCGGGGGCGTTGGCCAGAACCTTGTCCTGCTGGTTGCCGTCGGTGACCACATCCTCACGACGCTTCAGGCGCATCGGCTCGACCGAGACCATTGGCTCGACGCCTTCGACATCGACCTCATTCAGTTGCTCGATGAACCCAAGAATGGTGTTGAACTCGGATGCCAGCGCGGGCAGCGCGTCATCCTCGACCTTGATCCGGGCCAGTTTGGCCACCTTGGCGGCGGTGCTTTGGTCAATCGACATCGGAAAACCTCATATGCGTTAGGGGGCATTTACCCGTCTGATGCGCGGGTCGCAAGTCCACCGAAGGGCGGATGTGAGCCTGTTTCCCTCTCGGGTGTAGATAGCCATTCAAAACTGAATAGCCCGTATACGCAAAAGTAAACTAGTTAGTTCAGCTTTTGCCTTGAAAAAGTGAACTAAACGGTTCACCTCATAGAGCACGGCACAGCCGAAAACCGGAGAAAGAAAATGAAAACCTTCATTACCGCAGCTCTTTTGACCGCAACCGTTCTGAGCACCCCCGCCCTGGCCTTTGGCCCTAGCACGCAAACCCTGATCCCCGACCTCTCGTTCCCGACCCCCGCATCCGAGACGGTGACGCAAGACAGTGCCAAACTGGGCAAATAAGATGACGTGCGCGGCCGGGTCAGACTCCCCCTGCTGACCCGGCCAGGATACAATTGCCTGCTGCATCCGATGAAACCAACCGCTACGATGGTGCGAGTTATCCCGCCGGACTGCATCACGAATCCGGCAAGCCAACGGAGCGGAAGATGAGCGCACGCAAGCAAACGGTTCTGGACGCAATAGATGCGGCCAACCAGCAGGACCCCACGATCGAAGACGGCCAGCCCGCCGCCCTGCTATACGGCCAAAGGATGAGCGCCGAGTTAGACAGGCTGTTTCCTGACGCCTCGGACCCGTTGCGGATCGCGGCGCGTGGGCAGCATGTGGAACGCTGGAAGCTGGCGCGCAGCGAATACCCCGAAGGTCGCACCGGATATCTGACCTGGCGCAAGGCGCAGGGTGAGCATCACGCCGAGGTTGTCATGGGATTGATGGAACAGGCCGGATACCGCACGGATGAGGCCGAATCCGCCGGTCGTATGCTGCGCAAACAGGGCATCAAGCGTGATGATGAGGTTCAAGCGCTGGAAGACGTCATCTGTTTTGTATTCCTAAAGTGGTATTTCGCGCCCTTCGCGGAAAAGCATTCGGCTGAGAAAATTCAGCGTATTGTCGAAAAGACAGCGCGTAAGATGTCAGGTGACGGTCGGGCGCGGGTTCTGTCCGAATTTGATCTGCCGGAACATCTGGCCGCCGCGTTTCAGGTCTGAGACGCGCGGGCCAGATGCCTGCGATAGACCTCGATCATCCAACCCAGCATGACGGCGTTCAGGATGTGCCACATGAAATGCGTGCCCAGTGACACCTGCGCGCAAATAGGGTCATCCAAGGCGCGAAAGGTGATCGAGGCGATCAGGATCATCGCCCCGATGGCCAAACCCCGCGCGGTTTCCGGCACCCGGTTGCGTAGAAGAAACGCGTAAATCAGGATCAGCAGCGGAACCGGGGCATAAGCCGCTGATCCACCCAGCCCCGGAACAAGTTGAAACACAGGCACGGTCAGCGCGGCATATGGTATGAACAGGGCCGTCACGATTAACGCGATCAGCGGTCTAAGCCGCCAGACGTCCCGATTGATGGCGAAGATATAGACCAGAATATACAGCAGGATCGGCACAACATCCGCCATGGCCGCCCAGGCTTGCGCGTGGGTATGAAACAGAAAACTGCCAATACCAATGGCGGCCAGAATGACCACCAGAGCCATTGCCAGCGGCATTCCCTGCCCCCGCACGCGCCGCCACATAACAAAAGCCGCAATCAGAAACGCCGCGTTTGTCACGGCGTTTATCGGCTCGGCCCAGTAGGCGGGCGACAGACGCTCGCAATAGCCGTCAATTTCCTGAAACCAGTCCATGCACTTTTACATAGCCGATGCTAGGTTGAGGCCAACAGTATGTTTGAGAGGATTTTTTCTATGAATATCATCTGGCTGGGTCACGGCAGCTTCCGCATAGAAACCGGGGGGCAGGTTCTGTTGATCGACCCCTGGCTGACCGGCAACCCGGTGCTGTCCGAGGATCACCATGACAACGCGCTGGATGGTGCGACGCACATTCTGCTGACGCACACACATTTCGATCACGTTGCGGACGTGGTGTCGCTGGCCAAGCACCTCAAAGTACCGGTTGTCGGCCAATACGATCTTATGGGATATTGGAGCGAGACCGAAGGGCTGGAAACTGTCGGCTTCAACAAGGGCGGCACAGTGGATTTGAATGGGGTCAAGGTGTCCATGGTGCCTGCCTCGCACAGCTCGACCTTTTCAACTCCGGACGGCCTGCGGACCGGTGGCAGCGAGGTCGGTTTCATGATCGCTTCGGACGATCACATGCTTTACGTGTCAGGCGACACCGACATCATGGCGGATATGGAGTGGATGGGCGATTACTACAAACCCGACATCGGCATCCTGTCTGCGGGCGGGCATTTTACCATGGACATGAAGGGCACGGCCTATGCGGCCAAACGATATTTCAACTTCAAGACGGTGATTCCCTGCCACTACAAAACCTTCCCGATTCTGGAACAGTCTGCTCAGGCGCTGATTGATGGGTTGCCGGAGGTGGACGTGATCGAACCGGAGTTGATGAAACCCATCACTCTTTAATATCGCGGCGTGCGGCGAAGAAGGTTTTCAGAAGATCGGCGGCCTCTTGCGCTGCGATACCGTCGTAAATTTCGGGGACATGGTGCGCCTGTTTATGGGTAAAAACCCGCGCACCATGAGCCACGCCGCCGGATTTCGGGTCTGCAGCCCCATAATAGATGCGCCGAATTCGCGCCGCGGCCAAAGCAGCCGCGCACATGGCACAGGGTTCCAGCGTGACGTAAAGGTCATGATCCGGCAGTCGTTCGGACCCAACCTCAGCACAGGCCGCACGCAGGGCCAGAATCTCGGCATGAGCGGTGGGGTCGTTCAATTCGCGTGTCCGGTTGCCCGCCGCAGCCACGATCCGGCCGTCGGGCGCGACAATTACGGCCCCTACCGGAACCTCTCCACGATCTGCCGCAGCGCGCGCCTCGACCAGCGCTTTGTCCATATGCGATTTGAACGTCATGCCTCTGACTGCATCAGAAACCTGTCTTTCGCAAGCGGGCGGGATGCGCTATGGGCTGCGAATGACCAAAACCCCTCCTCCCGGCGACCGGATCGCCAAAGTCCTTGCCCGCGCAGGCGTTGCCTCGCGCCGTGAAGCGGAACGCATGATCGAAGCTGGCCGCGTGGCCGTGAATGGCAAGACCATCGACAGCCCGGCCCTGAACGTGACCGCCAAGGACAAGATCGTCGTCGACGGCAAACCAGTGTCGGAACCCGAACCCTCGCGCCTGTGGCTGTATCACAAGCCATCCGGTCTGGTGACGACGACGCGCGACGAAAAAGGCCGCGCCACTATTTTCGACAACCTGCCCGAGGACATGCCCCGCGTCATGAGCGTGGGTCGGCTGGACCTGAATTCCGAAGGCTTACTGTTGCTGACCAATGATGGCGGCATCAAACGCAAACTCGAATTGCCCTCGACCGGTTGGTTGCGCAAATACCGCGTGCGGGTGAATGGTCGACCGAAGGACGAAGATTTTGCGCCCTTGCGCAAGGGGTTAGTAATCGACGGTGAGCGTTTCTTGCCGATGGACGTATCGCTGGATCGCCAGCAAGGCGCAAACGCGTGGCTGACCATCGGTTTGCGCGAAGGTAAAAACCGCGAGATTCGCCGCGCGATGGAGGATATCGGCTATGCCGTGAACCGCCTGTTGCGGGTGTCTTACGGCCCGTTTCAGCTGGGCAGCCTGAAACCCGGTGAGGTTGAAGAAATCCGCCGCCGTGTGATGCGCGATCAGCTGGGATTGGAGGCCGAACCCGAAACCAAGCCCAAACGCCCTGCCCGCCCGCAACGAAAACGGCCACCGGTCGGCAAGAAATCTCGCAAGTGACGCTGGTTTAGCAACCTTCCCCCTAGCGCCAAGCCCGCGCATCGCCTAAATTTTCCGTAAGTTATTTCACGGGGGAACGCCATGTCAGGGACCGGAGTGCAAAAACTGGCCTATGCGGCCCTTCTTGTGCTGATGCTCGGTGTTTGCACCGGCGTTCTTGGGGGCCTTTAGCGCATGGCAAAGCGGTATGGCGGAAAATTCAGCCCCGAAGGTGGCAGGTCTGACGACGACCAGCCGCAGCGCGGGCAATTTCATGGCGCGCGGGTCGAACCGGCAGGCGCGCGGGCCAATATCCTGTTTCTGCCTGCCATCCCTTTGGTGTTTTTGTCACTGAACGACGGCGCAGTCGGGATGACGATCGGGCTGGTCGCCGCTGGTCTGCTGACCGCCGCTGCTTTTCTGTTGCGCGAAGGCCTGCGGGCCGAGGCTGCGTTTAACGCGCGCCGCACCGCGCGACGCCCAGCATTTCCACGCAAGGTTTTCGCAAGCGTACTGACCGGGGTTGGTGTCGCTGTGGCCGCGTACCGAACTGAATACCTGGATGCCGAGACCGCGGCGCAAGCCAGCCTCCTGGCCCCGATCCTGTTCGGGGTGGTGGCAACGGTTCTGCATTCTGTGTCCTTTGGTCTGGATCCGATGAAAGATAAGGGTATGGAGGGTATCGATACCTTTCAGCAAGACCGCGTGGCCCGTGTGGTTGAAGATGCCGAAGCCCATTTGACAGAGATGACCGATGCCATCAAACGTTCGGGCGACCGCCGGATCGAAGCACGCGTCGAACGGTTTCAGGACACCGCCCGCGATCTGTTCCGTACGGTCGAGGAAGACCCGCGCGATCTGGCCGGTGCCCGTAAATACCTGACCGTCTACCTGCAAGGTGCTCGGGACGCGACAGTGAAGTTCGCCGATGTCTATGCGCGCACGCGGGATGCGCAGGCTTTGGCTGACTATTCGGCCTTGCTGGACGATCTGGAACAGAATTTCGCGGCTCGTACCCGCAAGTTGCTTTTGGATGACCGCAGCGATCTGACGGTTGAAATTGACGTGCTGCGCGAACGGCTGCAGCGCGAAGGCGTCCGGTTGGACTAATCGGACCATTTTTTGAGAGAGGATTACCCCATGTCCGACGCGATCAAAAACAAGGCAGTCGAAGCAGAAACGCTGGTACAAGAAGTGACGGCCGTTGCGTTGCCTGAACCCACGGCTCAGATCATCTCGCTGGAAGAAGCAGACGACCCTGTTGGCGCTGAAATCCGCAAACGCATGGATGAATTGGACATGGGCAACACCAATTCGATTGTATCCTTCGGATCGTCCGCGCAGGCGGAATTGCAGGAAATCAGCCAGGCCATGCTGGCGGATGTGCGCAACAAGGATGTGGGTCCCGCCGGGGACAGCCTGCGCAATATCGTCACCACGATCCGCGGCTTTTCAGTCAGCGAACTGGACGTGCGTCGCGAACGCAGCTGGTGGGAGAAACTGCTGGGCAAGGCCGCGCCTTTCGCCAAGTTTACCGCGCAGTACGAAGAGGTTCAGGGCCAGATCGACAAGATTACCGACGACCTACTGGGCCATGAACACACGCTGCTGAAAGACATCAAGTCGCTGGACCTGCTGTATGAAAAAACACTTGGGTTCTACGACGAATTGGCACTGTACATCGCGGCGGGTGAGGAAAAGCTGACCGAACTGGACAGTCAGGACATCCCCGAAAAAGAGGCCGAGGTTCAGGCCGCGCCCGAGGATCAACAGGTGATGAAAGCGCAGGAGCTGCGTGACATGCGCGCCGCGCGGGATGATCTGGAACGTCGTGTGCATGATCTGAAGCTGACGCGGCAAGTAACGATGCAGTCGCTGCCCTCGATCCGTTTGGTACAGGAAAACGACAAATCGCTGGTGACCAAGATCAACTCGACTTTGGTCAATACCGTGCCGCTGTGGGAAACTCAGCTGGCGCAGGCGGTCACCATTCAACGCAGCGCCGAAGCCGCTTCGGCCGTGCGCGATGCCAACGATCTGACCAATGAACTGCTGACCTCGAACGCGGCCAACCTGCGCGAGTCGAACAAGATGATCCGCGAGGAAATGGAACGCGGTGTGTTCGATATTGAGGCGGTCAAACAAGCCAATGCCGATCTAATTGGTACCATCAACGAAAGCCTGGCAATAGCCGATGAAGGCAAGGCCAAACGTGCCGCTGCCGAACAGGAACTGCAGAAGATGGAGGCCGAACTGCGCGACACCCTCGCCGCTGCCAAAGCCCGCAAGGATGGGATCGGCGACAATGCCGGAACGGCGGTACCGGGCTGACGGCGGGCTGCGCGTGCGGATAACGGGATATCTGAAACCTCTGTTGGGTTTTGTCGCGCTTTTGGCATTGGCCAATTGCGATGAGGCGCTGACGTCTTCTGTCGTTCCTCAACCGCGACCAGTAGCACCCGCCCCTGCGCCCAACGCCTATGTCCCCCCGTCCGCAGCCAGTCAGGACCTGGCCCGGTTCTATCAGCGGGTCGAACGAGACCTGCTGACCCGGGACATGTTGCGTGTGGACGGAGGCGGCCCTGATACACCCTATGACGCAGACGATCTGGCCCGCAATTTCGAGGCCATCGCATTTTACAGCGAATACCCCGATCACGCGGTAACCACGCGCCTCCAACGAACGGAAGGGCAACTTAGTCGGTGGGCCGGGCCCGTGCGAATTCAAGCCGAGTTCGCTCCATCTGTGGCTCCCGAAGCGCGTGAAAAGGACGCGGCCGAGGTTGAGGCATTTGCAAATCGGCTTGCCAAATTGACGGACCATCCAATCTCGGTCGTCAATCGCAAAGCCAATTTCCATGTCTTCTTTGCTGGCAAGGATGACAGCGCTTACGTGGTTAAACGCTTGAAACAGCTGATCCCCGGCATCAGCACGCCTTCACTGGATTTGGTTGCAAATCCGCGTGCCAATATTGACTGCCTCGTTTTCGCATCCCCTACTAAAAGCTCGCCGTTTAAATTTGTACGGGCCGTGACGCTCATCCGGGCTGAATTGCCGGATCTTACGCGCCGCAGTTGCATTCACGAGGAAATCGCGCAGGGGCTTGGGCTATCCAATGACAGCCCCGCCGCGCGGCCTTCGATATTCAACGATAATGATGAGTTTGCGTTGTTGACCAGCCATGACGAAAAACTTCTGACAATGCTTTACGATCCACGCCTTGAACCCGGTGTAACGGTTGAAGACGCGCGGCCCGTGGTTCGGATCATTGCACGCGAATTGATGGGCCAGCAGCTCTGAGCCCAAAGGAAAGGAGACCCCAATGGGTATTTTCGATTTTCTGACCGGAGAATTTATCGACGTCATTCACTGGGTCGACGACACCCGGGACACCATGGTCTGGCGGTTTGAACGAGAGGGCCACGAAATCAAATACGGTGCCAAGCTGACGGTACGCGAAGGCCAAGCAGCGGTGTTCGTGCACGAAGGGCAGTTGGCGGATGTGTTCACGCCGGGTCTCTATATGCTTGAGACCAACAACATGCCGATCATGACGACCCTGCAGCATTGGGATCACGGCTTTCAATCTCCGTTCAAATCCGAAATCTATTTCGTCAACACAACCCGGTTCAACGACCTGAAATGGGGCACCAAGAACCCGATCATGCTACGCGACCCGGAATTTGGTCCGACCCGCATCCGGGCTTTTGGCACCTATACAGTGCGCGTGAAGGATGCCGCGAAATTCCTGATCGAAATCGTGGGCACCGATGGTGAGTTCACAATGGATGAGATCAGCTTCCAGATCCGCAACATCATCGTGCAGGAATTCAGCCGGGTGATCGCAGGATCGGGCATCCCGGTTCTGGACATGGCCGCCAACACCGCCGATCTGGGCAAGCTGATCGCAGCCGAAGTTTCTCCGGTGCTGGACGGGTACGGCCTGGAGATGCCGGAATTCTATATTGAAAACATATCGCTGCCACCTGCAGTTGAAGCGGCACTGGACAAGCGGACCTCGATGGGATTGGCGGGCGATCTGGGCAAGTTCACCCAGTATTCTGCGGCCGAGGCAATGACAGCCGCGGCCAACAATCCCGGTCAGGGTGGCGGCATGGGCGCCGGGCTTGGTATGGGCATGGGCATGGCGATGGCACAGCAGATGTCGAACATGGCAGCGGGTCAACCCAGCGGCCCGTGGGGCCGTTCCGTCCCCGCTGCGCCGCAACCGGCAACGCATGCCGCACCACCTCCTCCACCTCCGGTCGAGCATGTGTGGCACATTGCGGTCGATGGACAGACCAGCGGGCCATTCTCGAAAGCCAAGATGGGTCGCATGGCCACCGACGGAGAGATCACCCGCGACACCCATGTCTGGACCGCCGGTCAGGACGGTTGGAAAAAAGCCGGAGACGTTCAGGAACTGGCGCAGCTGTTCACCATCCTGCCGCCTCCACCTCCGGGTGCGTAACCTTTCAGCTGCCAGCGCATAGGGCTGCATGATGAGCGAAGAACACAGATTTCCCTGCGAGCAATGCGGTTCGGACTACCGGTTCAATCCCGGCGATGGCAGTCTGACCTGTGACCATTGCGGTCATTCCGAAGTAATCGGCGCTGGCCCTTGGGGCGATGCCAGTCTGAAAGAACTGGATTTCGACGCTGCCATCGCGGAGCAACTGCCTGACAGCGAGATCGAGGAAACGCGTGTTCTGTCCTGCCCCAACTGCGCGGCTCAGGTCGAGTTCGATCCGGCCACTCACGCGGCTGAGTGTCCGTTTTGCGCCACGCCTGTGGTAACGGATACTGGCGTCAGCCGGCATATCAAGCCGCGCGGCGTGCTGCCTTTTGCACTGGACGAGCGCACTGCGCACAAGGCGATGGGGGATTGGCTGGGTCGTCTCTGGTTCGCGCCTAACGGGTTGAAGGAATACGCCCGTAAAGGCCGTAAGATGCAGGGCATCTATGTTCCGTATTGGACCTTCGATGCGGACACCCAGTCCAGCTATCGCGGGGAACGGGGCACTGTTTATTATGAGACCCGAACCGTCATGCGAGATGGTAAGCGCGTGCAACAGCAGGTGCCCAAGGTACGGTGGTCTCCGAAATCCGGGCGGGTCGCGCGGTTCTTTGACGACGTGCTGGTGCTGGCGTCTCAGTCATTGCCCAAAAGCTATACTGACGCGCTGGAGCCCTGGGACCTGCCGGCGTTGGAACCTTATCAGCCGGAATACCTCGCCGGCTTCAGGGCCGAGGCCTACACCGTTGAACTGCAAGAAGGCTACACCGAGGCCCGCGGGTATATGGCGCGGGTGATCGAACGCGACGTGCGCTTTGATATCGGTGGCGACCGTCAGCGGATACACGCGATTGATACGGATGTGCGTAACGTGACCTTCAAGCATATCCTGCTGCCGGTCTGGATGGCGGCGTATAAGTATCGTGGCCAGACCTATCGCTTCGTCGTGAACGGACGCACGGGCCGCGTTCAGGGAGAACGCCCCTGGTCCGCCATCAAGATCACCATTGCCGTTGTACTGGGCCTGCTTGTGGCGGCGGGTGTCGGGTATCTGATGGCAACCGGCCAACAGTGATGACGCTGAAAGCAGGCTATAAAATCAGGCAGTGTTAGCGCTTGAACTTCTATCAGTCTGACGCCATTCTCCGCCGCGTCAAAGCCAGAGAGGAGAGGCCAGAGTGACACTATCCGATCTGAACCGGTTGCTGGCCACGCGGTATTCTTGCCGGGCCTTTCGTCCCGATCCGGTGCCCAAGGATCAGATCGAACAAATCTTAACCAGCGCCGCACGTGTGCCTAGCTGGTGCAACGCCCAACCCTGGCACGTCACGGTCACCAGCGGTGAAGAAACCGATCAGTTCCGCGCGGCAATGCAGGCCGAGGCTGCGACGGGCATCCCCTGCCCGGACATCCCCTTTCCCACCTCTTATTCCGGCGCCTATCAGGATCGCCGCAGGGCCTGTGGTTGGGCATTGTACGAGGCCGTCGGAGTTGAGCGCGGCGATCGCGCCGCTTCGACCCAGCAGATGATGCAGAATTTCTCTCTGTTCGGGGCTCCCCATTGCGCCATCATCTCAAGTCCAGCCGAGCTTGGCACCTATGGCGCTCTGGATTGCGGTGGGTTCGTCACCGCCTTTTCACTGGCCGCGCAGGCGCTTGGCGTCGCCACAATCCCGCAGGCCGCGCTGGCTACCTACAGCCCGTTCCTCCGCAGATATTTCGACGTCCCGAAAGACCGGTTGATTTTATGCGCGATTTCCTTTGGCTATGCGGATACAGATCACCCAGCCAACGGCTTTCGCACCGACCGCGCCGATCTGAGTGAGATCGTGAATTGGATCGGATAACAACCACACCAAGCGGAGAACGATTTTGCGCGCTGTTCTACAACGAGTTTCACGGGCCAACGTCTCGGTCGACGGTCAGGTGATCGGTCAGACCGGACCGGGGTTGATGATTTTGGTCTGTGCCATGCAGGGCGACGATGAAGTAAAGGCAGATCAGCTTGCCGCCAAGATATCCAAACTGCGCATCTTCAAGGATGGCGCCGGTAAAATGAACCGGTCCGTGAAAGATATTGAAGGATCCGCGCTGGTGATCAGCCAGTTCACACTGGCTGCCGATACATCACGCGGTAACAGGCCGGGATTTTCCGAGGCCGCCGCACCGGATGTCGGCAAACACCTGTATGAGGTCTTTGCCCAGCGGTTGCAGGCGCATGGTGTGCCGGTAGAGACCGGGCAATTCGGCGCAGATATGGCGGTTGAGCTGGTCAATGATGGACCGGTCACGATTTGGATGGAAAGCTGATGGATAGTAAAGAACAGGCAATTCGCATCTGGCAGGCCGGGGTCGACGCCGTTGGAGGTTACGCCGCGACCAGCAAAGTTTTGCAGGACATCCCCGAACCCGATCAGATACTGGCTGTCGGCAAACCCGCCGCATCCATGGCCCGCGCAGCATTAGAGCATTTCGGACCGCGCCCGACGCTGGTTGTCACCAAGGATGACCACGGGCGCGATCTGCCGGATCACGTCAAGGTGATAGAGGCCTCGCACCCTGTTCCGGATGCACGCAGTCTTCAGGGTGGTCAGGCCCTGTGTCAGGCAGTTGAGGCAATGAAGCCAGGATCGCATCTGTTGTTGCTGGTTTCGGGCGGGGCATCCTCGCTCGCCGAGGATCTATTGCCGGGTAAAACGCTGAGTGACCTGGAACAGCTAAACAAAAAGCTGCTGTCCGAGGGGCTGGACATCACCGCGATGAACGCGGAACGGCGTAAGCTGTCGCGGATCAAGGGAGGCGGTTTGTTGTCTCACTTCCAAGGCGACAAGGCGACTGTTCTGGCGATTTCAGACGTCCCGGGCGATGATCTGAATGTAATTGGCTCGGGGATCGGAGCCTTGCCGGATGCGGTTGATTTTGCTGCCACAACTCAGATCGTAGCATCAAACGCTCATGCCCGCGCGGCCGCGGCGGAATTGGCTCAAGACGATGGCACAACAGTACATGCCAACGAAGAATGCCTGCACGATGATTTCCTGAATATCGCCGAAACCCTCGGCGAACGCATCCGCACCATGTCCAAGGGTGTCATGATTTTTGGCGGTGAACCAACCGTCATTTTGCCGGAAAATCCAGGTCGTGGGGGGCGTAACCAAGCGCTGGCTCTGGCCCTGGCGCGCGAGATTGCGGGTTGCAACGGAATCACGGTTGTTGTCGGCGGCACCGACGGCACGGACGGTCCAACGCAGGCTGCCGGAGCTGTGATAGACGGAACCACATGGGGCGACGGCGCAGATCTGGCGTTGCAACAGGCCGACAGCGGCAGCTATCTGGACGACGTCGGGGCTTTGCTGGTGACGGGGCCAACAGGAACCAACGTGATGGATTTGCTTGTCGCGATCCGCACATGATTTGACGGTTTTCGGACTGCCCGGATTGCAAAACATCCGGACAATATCTTAATGACGCCGCCCTCTAACGCGCTACGCAATATCGAAGATCTTCCCGACGTTGGCATCGAAATGCCGGATGGCTGTCGCCTATCCGCACGCGTGTGGCGTCCCATTGATGCGGTGGAAAACCCCGTCCCCGCCATTCTGGAGTTTCTACCCTATCGCAAACGCGACGGCACCTCGGTGAGGGATGAGCTGACCCATCCGTGGTTCGCCGAACGCGGCTATGCCTGCATTCGCGTGGACATGCGCGGAAATGGCGACAGCGAAGGGGTGATGGAGGACGAATACACTCAGCAAGAGCTCGATGACGCCGTGGCCACCATCCAATGGCTGGCCAAACAGCCGTGGTGTACGGGCAAGGTTGGAATGATGGGCATCAGCTGGGGCGGCTTCAACGCGCTTCAAGTAGCGGCGCTACAGCCCGAGCCCCTGAAAGCGATCATCACCTTATGCTCGACGGCTGACCGTTACGCAGACGATATCCACTATAAGGGTGGCTGCTTGCTGAACGAAAACCTGGGCTGGGGCGCGACCATGTGGTCATACTCCTCGCGCCCGCCAGACCCGGAGCTGCGCCCCAACTGGCGCGAGCTGTGGTTGGATCGGCTGGAGAACGAACCCTTTTTGCCCTCTGTCTGGTTGCGCCATCAACGACGGGATGAATATTGGCAGCACGGCTCGGTTTGCGAGGATTTCAGCGCCATCCGGGCGGCAACGCTGGCGATTGGCGGCTGGGGCGATGCGTATAAGAACACTGTGCCGCTACTGGTCGAACAGTTGGAGGCCCCGGTCAAAGGCATCGTTGGACCGTGGGTGCACAAATACCCACATTTCGCAGTGCCTGAACCCCGGATCGGTTTCCTGCAGGAAGCGCTGCGCTGGTGGGACCACTGGCTTAAAGGCTTGGATACCGGTGTCGATTCTGATCCCGATTATCGCGCCTATCTGATGGACGGCGTGCGACCGCAACGATGGTATAGCGTACGACCTGGGCGCTGGATCTCGGAAAGTGATGGGGCCACCTCTGACCTGCCCCGCCTGACGCTGGGGTTATCGAATGCCGGGCTGGGTCAGAATGGTCCACTGCACCAACGTGTTCTCTCGCCACAGACATGCGGCATGGAGGGCGGCGAATACTGCGCAATTTGGCTTGGTCCAGACATGCCCGGGGATCAGCGCGCCGACGACGCGCTGTCAGCCTGTTTCGATGGCGCAGCTTTGACTGAGGATCTGGACATTGTCGGTGCGCCGCGCATCCGACTGCGCCTGAGCGCGAACAAACCGCAGGCGCAGATTGCAGTGCGTTTGAATCATCTGCACCCAGATGGCGCGTCAACCCGCATCACCTATGGCGTTCTGAACCTGTCGCACCGGGACAGTCACGCCGAACCGACACCTCTTGCCCCCGGCACCAGTTACGAAATTGCGCTGGACCTGGACCATATCGCCTATCGCGTTCCCAAAGGACACCGCCTGCGGGTCGCGATTTCAAGCGCTTATTGGCCGTTGATCTGGCCATCCCCTGAAATTGCCGAACTGCATCTGACCGAGGGCACACTTAGCCTGCCCCACCGTTCAGCCACACCTGACACATACGCGTTCCCGCCCCCGGAATCGGCCCCGCCGCTGGATCAATCCACTCTGCGAGAACCGAACAATTCCCGACGGGTCGAGATGGATATGAACACCGGCGAAACCCATCTGATCATCGACGATGACTTCGGATTGGTTACCAACAACGACCATGGCTTGACCCATGGCAGCACGGCCTTTGAACGCTGGTCGATCCATCCGGAGGACCCTCTTTCAGCCCGCGGCTATTGCCGCTGGACGCAGGAAATCAACCGGAACGGTATCAACCTGAGGACAGAAACGTCTTGCGAAATGTGGTCAGATCGAACGACATTTTACCTGAGGGCGGAAATGAATGCCTTTGACGGCGAAAGCTTGGTATCAACAAAGCAGGTGGAGGATACCGTTTCACGCGATCAAATATAAATCATCCGTCAGTTTGGTGCAGACATTTACCCTTGCCCGTCTGACCGAAATGCGCCTACTTTGACTCATGCGTCAATAAAAAGTCCGCAAAGGACGAACAATCCAATCAACTGGGAGATCTTTGAATGAACGAACAACTCACTCACATGACCAAGCAGGTTACAGCTGGCAAGCTGACCCGCCGCGAATTCATGGGGAAAGCGGCGGCTCTGGGTGTCACCACGGCAATGGCCAGCACCCTGTTCGCGGATGCCGCGCGCGCGGCAGACCCGAAAAAAGGCGGTGATCTGAAAATCGGCCTGTTTGGCGGTGAATCCACCAACTCACTGGACCCGGCAACCTACGCCAGCTCGGTACCATACATGAATGGCCGTCACTTTGGTGACACGCTGGTTGAAGTCGCGCCTGACGGTACGATCGAACCGCGCCTCGCCGAAAGCGTCGAGGGCAGCGCGGATGCCAAGGTCTGGACGTTTAAACTGCGCCCGGGTGTCGAATTCCACAACGGCAAAACCATGACCAGCGAGGACGTGCTGAAAACCATGCAGCGTCACTCGAACGAGGACTCCAAGTCGGGTGCACTGGGCGTCATGAAAGGCATCGAGTCCATGAAAGCCGACGGCGACACCTTCCAGGTGACGCTGGTTGAGGCAAACGCCGACCTGCCCTATCTGATGTCGGACTATCACCTTGTGATCCAGCCCGATGGCGGTATGGACAACCCCGGCGCAGGTATCGGAACCGGTCCATATCAGGTCGAAGTCGATGAGCCCGGTGTGCGGCACCTGTTCACCAAGTTCGCAAACTATTGGAATGACGATGGTTATTTCGACAGTGTCGAAAACGTGGTGATCAACGATGCAACCGCGCGTACAGCGGCGCTGCAAGGTGGTCAGGTTCAAATGGCGAACCGGATTGAACCCAAAGTCGCTGATCTGCTGGGCCGTGCGCCCAACATCACCGTTCAATCGACCCCGGGTCGCGGTCACTATGTGTTCATCATGCATTGCGACACCGCACCGTTCGACAACAACGAACTGCGTCTGGCACTGAAATACGCGATCGACCGTCAGGATCTGGTAGACAAGGTACTGCGTGGCTATGGTTCAGTCGGGAACGACATGCCTGTAAACGCGGCCTATCCGCTGTTTGATGAGTCCATCGCACAGCGCGAATTCAGCCTGGAAAAAGCGGCTGAGCATTACAAGAACTCGGGGCATGACGGTTCGCCGATCATCCTGCGCGTGGCCGATGGTGCCTTCCCAGGTGCTGTGGACGCCGCTGCCCTGTTCCAGCAAAGCGCCGCTCAGGCCGGTATTCCGCTGGAAATCAAGCGTGAACCCAATGACGGTTACTGGTCCGAGGTCTGGAACGTGCAGCCCTTCTGCGCCTCGTATTGGGGTGGCCGTCCGGTGCAGGATCAGATGTACGCGACCGCGTATCTGTCGACCGCAGACTGGAACGACACTCGTTTCAAGGTACCGGCCTTTGACGAAATGCTGTTCAGCGCCCGCGCCGAACTGGATGCAGAAAAGCGCAAAGGCATCTACAGCCAGATGGGCCAGATGGTTCGCGACGAAGGCGGCTTGATCTGCCCGATGTTCAACAACTTTGTCGATGCAACCAGCAATGTGCTGGCGGGCTGGGAAGAAGATCCCAACGGCGAAATGATGAACGGTCAGGTTTCGCGCAAGATGTGGTTCGCATAATAAAGGCCACGGATCATGCATCCCATCATCAAACTGGTTTCCCAGCGCCTTGCGCTGGGACTCCTGCTTCTCTTCGGTGCATCGGCTCTGATTTTCGGCCTCACTGAAGCCCTTCCTGGGGACGCGGCGCAAGCGGTCCTTGGTCAATCCGCAACCCCCGAGGCGCTGGCAAACCTGCGCGAGGAAATGGGCCTCGACCGCCCCGCCCTGACCCGCTATTTCGAATGGCTGGGTGGCATTGTTCAGGGCGATCTCGGTCAATCTCTGACCAATAAACTGGATATCGCCGATTCGGTTGGCAGCCGTCTTGGCAACACTCTGTTTCTGGCCTTCTGGGCCGCCATCGTTTCGGTTCCACTGGCCATCTTTCTGGGCCTGCTGGCCGTGCGCTATCGCAACCGCTGGCCGGACAAGCTGATTTCGGCGGTTACACTCACCACTATCTCGATCCCCGAGTTTCTGATCGGTTACGTGCTGGTCTATTTCGTCGCTGTGAAACTGGGCATGTTCTCGCCCCTTGCGATGATCAATGACAGCATGTCCTTTTGGCAAAAACTGAATTCGATTGCTCTGCCCGTTATCGTTCTGACGCTGGTTGTTCTGGCGCATATGATGCGCATGACCCGCGCTGCGATCCTGAACGTGATGCAGTCTGCATATGTCGAAACCGCAGAGCTGAAGGGTTTGAGCAATTTTCAGGTTATCTACCGCCACGCGTTTCCGAACGCAGTCGCACCCATCGTTAACGTGGTGATGCTGAACCTGGCCTATCTGGTCGTTGGCGTCGTCGTGGTTGAGGTGGTGTTCGTCTATCCCGGCATGGGGCAGTACCTAGTGGACCACGTGACCAAGCGTGACGTTCCGGTGGTTCTCGCCTGCGGCGTTATCTTTGCCGCGATCTATATCGGACTGAACATGATTGCAGACATTGTTGCCATTCTGGCCAACCCAAGGCTGAGGCATCCGAAATGAAGAACATCCCTATCTCTGCAATGATTGGGCTGGCCTTCACCGCCCTGTACTTCATCATCGCCCTCCTTGCTCCTCTGCTGGCCCCCTATGGCATGGCCGAGGTCGTGGGCGACGTGTGGGAGCCGTCCAGCTCACAATTCTGGCTGGGTACTGACAACATTGGCCGCGACCTTCTCAGCCGCATGATCTACGGCGGGCGTACGACGATCTTTATCGCCACTGCTGCAACAATCCTAAGCTTCGTGACCGGTTCGATCCTTGGCTTTCTGGCTGCAGTGCTGGGTGGCTGGGCCGATCAGGTCATGTCCCGCACAGTGGACCTGATCATGTCGATCCCGACATTGATCTTTGCGCTGGTTGTTCTGGCCATGGTGCCGGTGACCATCCCTGTTCTGATCCTCGTCATGGGCCTGCTGGACTCCACCCGCGTCTATCGTCTGGCGCGTGCCGTTGCCGTGGATATCGCGGTGATGGATTATGTCGAGGCCGCGCGCTTGCGTGGTGAAGGCCAGACTTGGGTCATCTTCCGGGAGATCCTGCCCAACGCCCTGTCGCCGCTTGTCGCGGAACTGGGTCTGCGGTTCATCTTCATGGTTCTGTTTGTCTCGACCCTGTCGTTCCTGGGCCTGGGCGTACAGCCGCCGCTGGCAGACTGGGGCGGCATCGTGAAGGAAAACAAGGACGGCATCGTTTATGGCATCGGTGCAGCACTCTACCCTGCTGTAGCCATCGCAACGCTGGCGATCTCGGTCAACCTTGTAGCTGACTGGGTCCTGAACCGTACCACATCGCTGAAAGGAGGCCGGGGATGAGTGATACCCTTCTCAAGGTCCGCGACCTCAAAATCGGCGCGACCGTTTATCCGCCGGGTGAAAAACCCCATGACATCGAAATCGTGCACGGGGTCAGCTTTGACCTCGCGCCCGGCAAGGTGCTGGGGCTGATCGGTGAATCCGGCGCTGGTAAATCGACCATCGGACTGGCCTCAATGGCCTATGGCCGGGGCGGCGTGGAAATCACCGGTGGTGAGGTTTGGGTCAACGGGCGCGATATCCTCAAGACATCGCATGGCGATATCCGCAAGCTGCGCGGGGGTGAGGTCACGTATGTGTCCCAGTCCGCCGCGGCGTCCTTCAACCCTGCCAAAAAGATCATGGATCAGGTGGTCGAGGCTGCGGTGGAACAGAAAAAGTTCGGCCGTAAAGAGGCCGAAGGCCGTGCCCGGGAACTGTTCGCCAAGCTGGGTCTGCCCGATCCTGATAATATTGGCGAGCGCTATCCGCACCAGGTTTCAGGTGGTCAGCTGCAGCGTTGCATGACCGCGCTAGCGCTCTGCCCCGAGCCTGATCTGGTGGTGTTCGATGAACCCACCACGGCGCTGGACGTGACAACTCAGATCGACGTTCTGATGGCGATCAAGGAGGCCATTGCAGACACCGGCGTTGCCGCGCTTTACATCACCCACGACCTTGCGGTTGTGGCGCAGGTCAGCGACGACATCATGGTGCTTCGGATGGGCAATACGGTCGAGTATGGCAATACCGACCAGATCATCAACAATCCGCAAGAAGAGTATACCAAGGCGCTGGTCTCGGTCCGCTCGATCGAGCACGAAGAGAAGAAGCCCACACCCGAAGCGGTGCTAAGCGTCGACGGCATCACCGCGCGCTACAAAGGGTTGAATTTCGACGTGTTGCACAACGTCAATGTCGAGCTTCACCCGGGACAGACGCTGGCTGTGGTGGGCGAATCTGGTTCGGGCAAGTCCACGCTTGCGCGGGTGATCACCGGCCTTCTGCCGCCACGTGATGGTGAGATCACCTTTGCCGGTCGCAAGATCAGCCCTGACCTGAAGGGGCGCACCCGCGAAGACCTGCGCGAGTTGCAGATGATCTATCAGATGGCTGATGTGGCGATGAACCCACGCCAGACCGTTGGTACGATCATCGGCCGCCCGCTGGAGTTCTACTTCAACATGCGCGGCGCGGAAAAGCGCAAGCGGATCATTGAACTGCTGGATGAGATCGAACTGGGCGAAAAGTTCATCGACCGCTATCCGGCTGAACTCTCGGGTGGTCAGAAACAGCGTGTTTGTATCGCGCGGTCGCTGGCCGCCAAGCCCAAGATGATCATCTGTGACGAGGTCACCTCGGCGCTTGATCCACTAGTGGCGGACGGTATTCTCAAGCTATTGCTCGACCTGCAAAAGATCGAGGATGTGGCCTATCTGTTCATCACCCACGATCTGGCGACGGTGCGTGCAATCAGCGACAGCATCGCGGTGATGTATCAAGGCCGCGTGGTTCGTTATGGCCCCAAAAGCCAGGTGCTGAGCCCGCCGTTCGACGATTATACCGACCTGCTGCTCAGTTCGGTGCCCGAGATGCATCTGGGTTGGCTGGAAGAGGTTGTCGCCCATCGCAAGATGGAGAGTGCGGGCAACTGACCCGGACCGTGAGAGGTTGAAAAACTGAAAATCCCGGCGCTTTGTCTGATGACAGGTGTCGGGATTTTGCTATTGGGGGCGGGAACAGGCAGCCCCGGGATAACGAATCCCCTAGGGTCGCCTGAAGGATACTAAGAAAGGGTCAGGGAATGGACCGCAAACTCCTCCTCATCATTCTGGACGGTGTTCCATGGCGCAATTTTCGCCGCCTGTTCGGCAACCTGGAAGGCTGGGTCGACAGTGGCGAGGCACAAGTCTGGAAGCATCGCGCGGTGCTGCCATCGACCTCGGCCAGTTGCTATGCCTCAATCCACACCGGCGTCATGCCGCAGGAACATGGCTGCACCGGTAACAGCAACGTCTTTCGCCTAAGCCACAAGGACGTCTTCAGCCAGGTCCGCGAGGCGGGCGGCGTGACCGGCGCCGTGACCCACAGCTATTGGTCGCAATTCTTCAACCGTCACCCCTTCGACTATGCCCGCGACATCGAATACGACGAGCCTGAGAGCAAGACGATCAACCATGGCCGGTTCCACTCAATGACCGGCTATGGGCAGGTGAACCAGATGACGCCCTCGGACGTGGATCTGTTTGGGACGCTGACCAATCTGTGCCTGCGCTTTGGGTTAGACTACGGAATTCTGCACAGCTGCACGCTGGACAGCATGGGTCACCGTTTCCATCACGATTGCGAGGAAATGGACCATGCTTGCTTCGTCATGGACGAAATGCTGGCCCCTTTCATCCCGCGCTGGCGGCAACTGGGATATGAGGTCATCGTAACCGCCGACCACGGGCAGGATGAACGAGGCCATCACGGCGGGCGCGGACCACTGCAACAGGAAACAGCACTGTATTATTTCGGCGATGCCAAAGGCCCCCAGGCTGATACGGTGATCGACCAGTTGCAACTGGCACCCACGATCCTGAACCGTATGGGCGCACCAATCGCCGAGACGATGAAAGCCAAGCCGTTCCTGAAGTAATCAGTCGTAGGGCCAGATCTGTTGACCCAGTGCCTCAATGGCGACGGATATCCGCTCAAAACTGTCTGCGGCGCGTTTAACTGAGGTGCGCGCCCGCAGATACCCATGCACTAGGCCGGGCTCATTCACCCAATGCGCCCGCCCGCCCGCTTCGGTGATCCTGTTGCAATAGGCCGGGCCGTCGTCGCGCAACGGGTCACAATCGGCAGTGACCACCACGGTGGGTGGCAGGCCCGAGAAATCGACGTCCTGCAGCGGCGCAAATGTGGGATCGCTTTGGGGCGCAGGCCCGCCACAGCGCACTTGCTCGTAGTACCGGATTTCTTCCAGCGTCAAAAGCGGTGCCTGAGCATGTTCGATGTATGACCCTGCGGATGTGTCTCCGCCCAGACCGGGATAGATGAGGACCTGCCCCAGCACCCCCTCAAGCCGTCCCCGCGCATGCTGTGCCACGG
Organism: Ruegeria sp. BI11; assembly: GCF_056538005.1. Lineage (NCBI taxonomy): Bacteria > Pseudomonadati > Pseudomonadota > Alphaproteobacteria > Rhodobacterales > Roseobacteraceae > Ruegeria > Ruegeria sp. BI11. The sequence continues at coordinate 635,841 of NZ_JBQFSM010000002.1, forward strand.
CGGCAGCCAGATTGCCGCCCGCGCTGTCACCAGCCAGAATCAACGGATCGCCGAATTCCTGTACCACCCAGTTTGTCGCAGTCCAGCTGTCCTGAAACTGCGCCGGGTGCACATGTTCGGGGCACAGGCGATAATCCACGGCGACAACCCGATACCCGGTCTGAACGCACAGTTCAGCGCAGACATCGTCATGACTGTCCAACCCACCAACGACGAAACCACCGCCATGAAAATAGACGACGGTTCGTGTTGGCTCTCCGGCGGTATAAACACGGACAGGCACGCCACCGGCGGACCTGTCCTGTACATCCAGACCAACGGGTCGGGGTTGGCGAAAGTCCTGACACATTCTGTTGTAGACATTGCGCTGATCTTCGATCGACAGATCAACAGCGTCATCAGGATAGCTTTCAGCCGTTCGTCTTATGAACGCCCAGGTCTCTTCATCGATCAGACGTTCATAATCCATTTTCCCTCCCGGTCAGGCAGCCCATTCCCATGGCCGGGTGAACGATCCCAGCACCTTACCAACATCGTCGTCCGAGCAGCCGTTCGCGTCAAGCTGCGCGACAAGTCCGCGCTTCTTGTCGTCATTCACAGACACAACGCGCGCGTCCAGCCCGGCCTCAGCCAACGCACCGTTGTAGATGCGGGTGATCGCCTGCTTACGCAACTCGGGTTTGAAGACCTTGCCTACTGCGGTTTTTGGCAACTCGTCCAGAATGGTCATGTGCTTGGGTCTTGCGGCACGTTCGTGGACATGCACGCCGCAGTAGTCCATTAGTTCCTTTTCGGTCACACTGGCCCCGTCGACCAGTTCGACAAAGGCGCAGGGCACCTCGCCCGAGTGCGCGTCGGGCTGACCGATGGCACCGGCAAATGCAACCGCGTCGTGGCCTAACAAGGCCTCTTCGATTTCAGCCGGGTCAATGTTGTGGCCGCCACGAATGATCAGGTCCTTGGCGCGGCCGGTGATCCACAGATATCCATCTTCGTCAAAACGGCCCAAATCACCTGTGCGCAGGTATTTGTCGAAGTGATAGAGGTTCTCGTTCTTGTCCGCCTCGGTATAGGTGTGACCGGCATAGACACCGGGGTTCGAGATGCAGATTTCGCCAATCGCATCCGCACCGCATTCCTTGGGTCCGTCCGGTCCGTCTTGCAGAATCTTCACATCAGTATAGGGGAACGGAATCCCGATCGACCCGATTTTCTTTTCTCCATCCACCGGGTTGCACGATACCAGGCAGGTCGCTTCGGTCAGGCCGTAGCCTTCGACGATGGTCACACCGGTTGCCTCTTCGAACCGACGGAACAGTTCGACGGGCAGCGGGGCCGAACCCGAGAACGCGGTTTTCACGCTTGAGATATCGGCATCCACCGGGCGTTGCATCTTGGCGGCAATCGCGGTGGGAACGGTGATGATGAAACTGACCTTCCAGCGCTCAATCAGTTTCCAGAAGTTGTCGAACACGCCATCGCCGCGATACCCGGCAGGGGTTGGGAACACCACATGCGCACCCGATGACACGGCGGCCATAACAATCACATGCACAGCAAAGACATGGAACATCGGCAACGGGCACATGATCACGTCTTCGTCCGAGAATAGCAGCGTGTTCCCAAGCCAACCGTTATAGATCAGGCCCGAATATTTATGCTGCGCCACCTTGGGCATACCGGTCGTACCACCAGTATGGAAATAGCAGGCGACGCGGTCTTCCTTGCTGTCCTCGAAGGTCAGCGTCGTGGGCTGTTTGGCCAGTTCTTTGTTGAAGTTCTTGTAATCCGCATGAGCAAGATGTTCCTTGTCACCCATCTTGGGACGCAGGAACGGTACCAGCCAGGATTTCGGCGGCGTCAAATAGCGGTTGAGGTCGATCTCAAAAATGGTTTTGACGTTAGGCGCATGACGCACGGCCTCTTCGACCTTTTGCGCAACATCGGCCTTGGGGAAGGACTTCAGCGTAACCACGACCTTGGCACCGGTTTCGCGCAGGATCGCGGCGATTTGCTCGGGCTCCAACAACGGGTTGATCGGGTTCACGATCCCTGCGACCGCTCCGCCCATCATGGTGATCAGCGTCTCGTTACTGTTGGGCAGCACATAAGCCACCACATCCTTTTCGCCGATCCCCAGCGAGCGGAACAGGTTGGCGGCCTGATTAACCTTACCCAGCAGTTCAGACCAGGTCAGCGTTTCGGCCTTGTCGGTCGGGCCGGACAACAACTGAAAGCTGATCGCATTGCTGTTGGGAAACTTGCTTGCCGTGCGCGACAGTAACTGATGGAAGGTGACCGGAACGTCGCGGTCCTCCCACGGCATTTCCTGCTCCATCCTTGCCTTGTCTTCTAAACCCACAAAGGCCATGTGGTTCCTCCCTTATCTCTCCCGTGTCCGGCACGGGTTTTGTATCCACCGCCAAGATGGAAGCAAAACCGCGCGGGTTCAAGAAAGTGCTTAGCTGCGAAGGCCGGAAAGAGGTAGAATTACGCTGCGGAGCGAATTGTCGTGCCCCAGCGTCACGTTATTCAGCTGCCATGCCGTCGGTGAACTGCAGACGCGCCAATCTGGCGTACAGTCCGTCTTGCGCCACCAGATCGTCATGGGTGCCCTGCGCCACAATCCGGCCAGCCTCCATCACCACGATCCGGTCGGCTTTTTTGACGGTTGCCAGCCGGTGCGCCACAATCAGCGTTGTGCGCCCGGCGCGCATCTGATCGACGGCCCCCTGTACAGCGCGTTCGCTTTCGGCGTCCAGCGCCGAGGTCGCCTCGTCCAGCAGCAGAACCGGCGCGTCACGCAAGATGGCGCGGGCAATTGCGACGCGTTGCTTTTGCCCGCCCGACAGCATCACACCCCGTTCACCGACGAAACTGTCATAGCCTTCAGGCAAGGCCGAGATGAAATCGTGTGCGGCAGCGGCACGGGCGGCGGCTTCAACCTCGGCATCCGTCGCATCAAGGCGACCAAAGCGGATGTTTTCGCGGGCCGAGGCAGCAAAGATGATCGGGTCCTGCGGCACCAGCGCCATGTGACGGCGGAACTCGGCCCGGTCGATGTCACGCAGATCGACGCCATCCAGACTGACCTGTCCCGAGGTCGGATCATAGAACCGCTGGATCATCTGGATGACAGTTGTCTTGCCCGCCCCCGAGGGGCCCACGAAGGCCACCGTCTCGCCAGGTTTCACCTGCAGCGTCAGATTTTCCAGCGTGACAACATCGGGGCGCGACGGATAGCGGAAGGTGACATCATCAAAGCGAATCTCACCCCGGACCGGCGCTGGAAGCGCCTTGGGATTGGTAGGGTCGGTAACCGTGTCCTCCGCATTCAGCAATTCCACCAAGCGCTCTGTCGCACCTGCGGCGCGTTGCAACTCGCTCCAGATTTCGGACAGAGCTGCCACGGAGCCAGCCATGATGATCGAATAGATCACGAACTGGATCAGAACCCCCTCGGTCATCACGCCGTTGCGGACGTCATTTGCGCCCATCCACAGCACGCCGACAATGCCCGAAAACACCAGAAAGATAACGATCACAGTAAGAACCGCGCGGGTCTGAATGCGGCGTAGCGAGACGGCATAAGAGGTTTCCGTCATATCCGCGAACTGTTTGCGACTGGCCTGTTCATGAGTGAAGGCCTGCACCGTTTGCACCGCGCTCAGCGCCTCACCCGCGTTACCGGACGAGGCTGCGATCCAGTCCTGATTTTCTCGGCTGATTACCCTCAGACGACGCCCCAGCACCAGAATCGGTACCACTACAACCGGGATTAACAGCAACACCAGACCCGTCAGCTTGGCCGAGGTCAGCAACATCAAAACCAGCCCACCGAAGAACAACAGCATGTTACGCAGCGCGATGGACACCGACGAGCCCAACACCGATTGGATCAGTGTCGTGTCGGTCGTAATCCGGCTCAGGACCTCTCCGGTCATGATACGTTCATAAAATTCGGGGCTCATGCCGATAACGCGGTCGAACACGGCCTCGCGGATGTCGGCAACGACACGCTCGCCGAGTTTGGTTACCAGCGCATAGCGCAGGCCGGTACCCACGGCCAGAACCGCTGCAATGCCAAGTGCTGCCAGAAAGTACCACTCCAGCAGATCGCCATCTTCGATGCGAAAATTATCGACCACGCGGCGCACGGCCAGCGGCAGCGCCAGGGTCATGCTTGCCGTCAGCACTAGGGCCAACGTCGCCCCGGCCATCAACACTCGATAAGGGCGCATGAATGGCCACAGTGACGCAAGAACGCCAATTTTCTTGGACCGGGCGCGCTCTTCACTAGCGCCTGGTGCTGGTTGCTGTGTTGGACTGGCTGGGGCGGTTCTTGCCATGCGTGGCCCTTAATTCATGTTCGCATTCTTGTGATCGCTTCTTGGCGGCAGCGGACGACGGGGTCAAGCAGCGCGTCACAAATTGCCCACCAGTCAGGGCTATTTGACGCAGAATTTCGGGGCTGATTTGGAGCGGGCGGCGGGAATCGAACCCGCTTCATCAGCTTGGAAGGCTGAGGTAATAGCCAGTATACGACGCCCGCTCAGCGGAGGTCGGTTTAAGCGATGCGTCTGGTGCCGTCAAGCGCCGTTCGACGGTGGAAATCAATTTCTGTCACTCTGTTTTAGCGAAGGCGGCAAGCAGCCTTTCTTCAATTCTGGTCGCAAAGCCACGAACAGGAATCGAGGCCGGCTGAAATCCGGATCATCGACTCGGCACGTAGCGGCTGCGCACTCGGTTGACCGATCAGCGACGCCGGATAAGACGTCGCAGCGGCCAGCGCATTTTGAAGCGGTACGCCCGATTTATTGACCAGAGTTTGGATTGCGGTTGTCAGGTCCAAATCCGCCCCGGCAAGCGTTCCATCCTCAAGTGTCAGACGTCCATCCGTCCGTGTGATCCGGCGTCCCTCCAACTCGAATGCGGATTGAACCGTACCCGCAACGGCCATCGCATCGCTAACCAGAAAAATCTGTCCGGGGACAGTTTTGGCGGCCCAGGCTGCGCGGATCACTTCGGGGTGGACATGGATACCATCAGCGATCAATCCAGCAGACAACCCGCCAATGGCCAGTGCTGCCCCCACCAGACCCGGTTCTCGACTACCCAGTTGGCTCATAGCGTTAAACAGATGTGTGACACAGCGGGCACCGGCTGCAGCATAGCGCTTACACGTTGCGAAATCTGCATCGCTATGGCCCAGAGACACCAGAACACCAGCTTCGGACAAAGCCTGCACCTGTTGCTCAGACACGGATTCGGGCGCAAGGGTCACCTTGAGGCACGGCAATTGGTCTGCCGCCATAATCAGCGCGGCCAAGTCGGCGTCTTCCATCGGACGGATCAACGCCCCGTCATGCGCCCCTTTTCGCGCAACCGAAAGGTGTGGCCCTTCAAGATGCAGCCCGGCCACACCCGGAACCCGCGCCCGAACCGCCTGTACGGCAGCCGAAATGGCAGCGCTGGTTTTCTCGGGCGTGTCTGTGATCAGCGTCGGCAACAAAGACGCCACGCCCAGACGACGATGCGCTTGCGCGATCTGCCGGATCGTATCGACCGTTGGATCATCATTGAACATCACGCCGCCGCCGCCGTTCACCTGCAAATCAACGTAACCGGGGCTCAGGATATCTCCGTTTAAGTCGATGACCTGCCCTTCGGGTTTCACAGTCTCCTCAGACTCAAGCGCGGCCAAAGAGCCCTGGCGAAAGATCATGGCATGGTTGAAATGCAGGCGTTCGCCATCAAATAGGGCGCCGTTGAGAAATGTCGTTGAGTCCGAGGTCATACCGTCTCTGTCACCTTTCTCAGATGGCGCGGTGTGTCAGGATCGATCCCGCGTGCCTGCGCCACGGCCTCGACCATGCTGTAAAACGAAGTGATAGCGGCTATGGGGTCGGTCAGCCAGTGAGCGGTTCGGGTCACCGGTAAACTATACGCTTTAGTGACTTTATCGGTCGCCGCAAAAACGGCCGCGCCTTTGCCAGCCAATGCATCGGCAGCCTCGGCCGTTGTCTGTTCTGCGGCGTCTGCGGCTGCAAAAACGATGGTTGGAAACCCTTGCTCAACGATTGATACCGGACCATGCAGAACCTCAGCCGCCGAATAGCTTTCGGCGTGAATCTGACAGGTTTCTTTGATTTTCAGCGCGGCTTCATTGGACACTGCAAAAGATGGACCGCGGCCTAGCGTAAACAGCGATCGGCCGGTGATCGCATCAGCTGCTGCCGACCAGTCGCACTGCGCGGCTTGCCTTAGATGACTGGGCAAGGATCGGATAGCTGCAATCAGTGTGTCATCCCCCTTAATCTCTGCCAACAGCCACAACCCCGCCACCAGCGAGGTAACAAAAGTTTTGGTCGCGGCCACGCTCAGTTCCGGCCCCGCATGCAGCGGCAAGACAGCATCTGTCACTTCGGCCAGGCGAGACCCCGTGTTGTTGGTGATCGCTACGGTCGTTCCGCCTGAGGATTGCAACGATCGGCTCATGCCCACGATGTCCGGGCTTTGACCGGACTGCGACACGGACAGGCACAGGGCCCCGGCTGCTTGCAGGTCAGCGCCATAGATCGATCGGACCGAAGGACCGACCGAAGCCACTGGCAGGTTCAGCAGCAATTCGGCTGCGTATTTTAGATAGGTGCAGGCATGGTCGGACGACCCCCGCGCCACCGTAATCAGAAACCGGGGGTCGGCCTCTTTTACCCGCCCTGCCGCGTCCTGAATATTGGCCGCGCCGTGGCTCAGCAATCGGTCAACGGCGTCGGGGATCTCCAAAACCTCCTGCCGCATTTTCGAACTGTGTTCTGACATGCTTATCTGGCCTTTCCGGCTATAGCCGCAACTCGGCGACAAAGTCATACGTGTCGCCCCGATAGAGGGATCGGGTCAGCTCCGCGACCCGCCCGTTTTTGAGAAATGATACGCGTTCGATGTTCAGCCCTGCGGCCCCTTCGGGCACCTCCAGCAACTCGGCCTCGCGCGCCGCAAGGTTGAGGGCCGATATCTTCTGCACCGCACGCACAGGTCGCCGACCCAGACCTTCCAGCACTTCATACAGCGAGGTGGTGACCTCGATCGGGTTCGGCAGAATGTCCAGTGGCAGCGCGGCACGCTCCAGCGCCAGCGGGCGGCCACCCGCCTCACGCAAGCGATAGATGCGCGATATTTGTTCGCCCTCTTTCAGGCTCAAGGCCTTAATTTCCTCTGGCGTTGGCGCAAAGACACCGCGCTCCAGCCATTTCGAGGTGGTTTGCATACCACGGCTCGACATGTCCTCTGTGAACGAGGTCAAATGGGTCAGCGATTGCTCGACCCGCGCCACACGTTCGCGAATGAACGAGCCCGATCCCTGGCGTTGTTCGATCACGCCTTCCTGCACAAGCTCCTGAATCGCCTTGCGAACAGTGACGCGTGACAGATCGGTGATTTCAACCAGTTCACGCTCCGACGGCAACGAGGAATTTGGGGGCAGCACACCGGTGTCGATTCCCTCTTGCAGCCTGTGCCTCAGCTGAACATAGCGTGGGCCTTTTTCCGGGCTCAACCACTGGTCGGCGCGCAAAAATTCAGAGATGCTCATGTCGGATCTCCTTCGCCAGTGTCAGTGCCCCTGTGAGCGGTTCAGCAAGTGGCGGACGAATGGCCGATTGCATGTCATCGGGCAGGTACTCTGAATATTGACCAGCGATTCCACCCGTCAGGCAGATCGCCCGGCCTTCCTGCCAGCCCAATCGCCTTGCGGTTTCTGCGATATAACCTGCCCCGGACTGCAGAATGTGAACGGCGACGACATCGCCTTTTTTCGCAGCCGACGTCACAGCAGGTGCGAGGGCCCCGAACTGTGCCGGCGTAGCCGTGCCAGCAAAGCGTACAATGCCCGCCGGACCTTGAAGGTCGGCCAATAGCTTTTGCGTCAGGCTGGTTTCGACCTGCGTGTCATCATTTGCGCATAGAGTTTCGGCCAAGGCCCTACGCCCTACCCACTGGGCCGAGGCCTCATCCCCCAAAACCGAGCCCCAGCCTCCGGCAAAGCGCATCGCGCTATCCGTCTGCACCGCAAGGAAGGACCCGGTGCCGCAATGTGCAATCAAACCATCCTGCACGCCCAACGCCCCCCGCACGGCGGCAGGCCGGTCATCCTCGATCCGCGCGCAGGTCAGGCCCAGCGCATCCTTTAACCGCCCGGCGATAACGGCATCGGTAACGCCTGCCAGACCAACAAAGGCCGGCAGGTTGAGCACATCCCCGGCGCCAATCCCAACCTGCAGCGACAATTGATCCAGCCCAGCCCGAATCTGCGTCAGCGCGCTGTCAAAATTTGTCGTAACATTGGCTGCACCGGTTTCAACGCAATGGACCACGCCCCCGATTTCACAGGCAACGCGGCACCGCGTCCCCCCGCCATCGACGGCCAGCACAGCATTATTCCGAGACTCATTCATAACAATACCATTATAATACCTTTAATCGATAGGGAAGACCGTATTCGGGTAAAAGCGGGCGATTTTTTTATAAAGCAACGAAATTATAAGCAAAGTCTCAAGGCGAAATAAATTTCTAGACAAGTGGTATTAAATAGGTATTATATGAGGAACACATGGGAGGATTCTCTTGACGCTGCCGTCGACCGAACAGTTGCACCCCGATGCCACGCGCTTGACTCAGAGCGACCTGGCCGCTTCGGCGCGCGCTCTGGCAGATGGTCAAATCACCGCTGCTGCAGCCATCCGTGACGCCGAGGCTAGCATCGTCCAAGGGGCCAGGGCCATGGCGGAAACTATCCGTGCAGAGGGCGTTCTGCACTTTGTGGCCGCCGGATCGTCGGGCCTGATGGCAGCTGCTGACGCACAAGAGTTGGGCGGCACATTCTCGATCCCCCCTGCCCGTCTGCGCATTCACATGGCAGGCGGCCTGCCCACCGGGGTCCAAATGCCGGGCGGGGCCGAAGATGCGACCGAAGGGCTGGAACAGGCCTTGGGCACACTGCAATCCAAGGACACGGTGATTGCGGTCTCGGCCAGCGGATCTACCCCTTACACCGTGGCCGCCATGAACATTGCCCGAGCTATGGGCGCGACCGTGATTAGCATTGCCAACAATGCGGGCAGCCCGCTGCTGCTGGGCGCTGACATTCCCATTCTTCTAGCCACTCCGCCCGAGCTGGTCTCGGGCTCCACACGCATGGGTGCCGGTACAGCGCAGAAGATTGCGCTGAACATGCTGTCTTCGCTTATGGCCGTCGAACTTGGCCACGTGCACGGTGGTATGATGGTCAATTTACGCGCCGACAATGACAAGCTGAGAGGCCGCGCCGTAGGGATCGTTGCCCGCATTGCCGAAGTAGACGCGAAGGCCGCGCAGGATGCATTGGACACTGCGCACGGTGACGTAAAGCCCGCCATTCTGATTGCTGCACAAGACCTGTCGCTGGCCCAAGCTGACGCACGCCTGCGAGCCACTAACGGAGTTCTGACCGCAGCACTGGCCAAGGATTAACAACTAAAAAACGGGAGAGAGAAATGAACCACATGAGACTTAAACTCGCCTTACTGGGCACGACCCTGATAGCCACATCGGCCTATGCCGAGGACGTAACCCTGACCATCGAGAGTTGGCGCAATGACGATCTGACGCTATGGCAGGACCAGATCATTCCTGCGTTCGAGGCGCAGCACCCCGGAATTAAACTAGTGTTTTCTCCGTTCGCTCCGACGGAATATGATGCCGCATTGAACGCCAAGCTCGAAGCTGGCTCTGCTGGAGACATCATAACGTGCCGCCCGTTTGATCGGTCTTTGGGCCTGTATGATGCTGGGCATCTGGCCGACTTATCCGGCTTGGACGCAATGTCGAACTTTTCGGACGTTGCCAAATCCGCTTGGCAAACAGATGACGGCGCAGCCACTTTTTGCGTTCCAATGGCGTCTGTGATCCACGGCTTTATCTTTAACAAGGATGCGTTCGAAGAGTTGGGCGTCGAAGTGCCGACTACTGAAGACGAATTCTTTGCCGCCCTCGAAACATTTAAGGAAGACGGCACCTACATTCCCATGGCCATGGGTACCACTGACCAGTGGGAAGCCGCCACAATGGGCTACAACAACATCGGCCCGAACTACTGGAAAGGTGAAGAAGGCCGTCTTGCATTGATCGAAGGGTCGCAAAAACTGACTGACCCACAATGGGTCGAGCCGTATGAGACCTTGGCGAAATGGAAAGACTATCTTGGGGACGGATATGAGGCGCAGACCTATCCCGACAGTCAGAACCTCTTCACGCTTGGCCGTGCCGCCATCTATCCTGCTGGCAGCTGGGAGATTTCAGGTTTCAACACCCAAGCCGATTTTGAATTGGGCGCGTTCAAGCCACCGGTCCGCAACGCAGGTGATACCTGCTATATCTCGGATCACACCGATATCGGGATTGGCATGAACGCCGCCACTGAAAATCGCGAAGCTGCCGAGACATTCCTGGCGTGGGTGGCAAGCCCTGAATTCGCCGAAATCTTCGGCAACGCCCTACCCGGCTTTTTCCCTCTTTCGAATGCGCCGGTCGAATTGCAGGACCCTTTGGCCAAGGAATTCGTCGGATGGCGGGATGAATGCGAATCCACCATCCGGTCGACCTATCAAATCCTGTCGCGCGGCGAGCCTAACCTGGAGCTTGAGACATGGAACGCCTCAGCCAATGTCGTTCGGGGCGCAGAAAGCCCTGCTGACGCCGGTCAGCGCCTGCAGGAAGGGCTATCCAACTGGTACGCTCCGCACCAGTAATCCCACACATACCCGGGCGGCGGTGATCGCCCGGGTAAACCGGACACCCCATTGAAAGCAATCCAATGAACCGCCCCCGCTTCCGCTGGCATATCGTCGTGTTTCTGGCACCGGCCGTGCTTGTATATACCGCGGTCATGATCTTTCCGCTGTTCAACACGCTGCGTCTCGCGCTGTTTACCGAGGTCGACCAGACCCGCATGTTCGTTGGGCTACAGAACTTTCACACGCTGTTCTTTGACCCGGTCTGGTCTGAACAGTTTTGGAATGCGCTGGGGAATAACTTCTGGTTCTTCCTAATCCATATGCTTGTGCAGAACCCCATTGGCATCGCGCTGGCGGCGCTGTTAAGCCACCCGCGCCTGCGATTTGCGGCGTTGTACCGCTCGGCTATTTTCATCCCAACAATCCTCAGCTTTGTGATCGTCGGATTCGCATGGAAGCTGATTCTGTCGCCGATCTGGGGCATCGCACCCTCGATGCTGGATGCCATCGGATTGAAATCGCTGTTTGCGCCGTGGCTGGGGAAAGAAGAATACGCCCTGACCACGCTGGCGCTGATCTCGGTCTGGCAGTTTGTCGGCATCCCGATGATGCTGATCTATGCCGCTTTGCTGACCATCCCCGAGGAAATCCTAGAGGCCGGAGAGATTGACGGCATCACCGGCGCCTCGGCCTTCTGGAAGATTAAACTGCCACTGATCCTGCCCTCGATCGGGATCATCTCGATCCTGACTTTTGTGGGCAATTTCAACGCGTTCGACCTGATCTATGCGGCGCAGGGTGCGTTGGCAGGGCCGGATTTCTCAACCGATATTCTGGGTACGTTCATGTACCGCACCTTCTTTGGCTTCCAATTGCAACTGGGCGACCCGCATATGGGGTCTGCCATCGCCGGGGCTATGTTCGCGATCATCCTTGTGGGCGTCTGTATTTACCTCTTCGGCATCCAGACCCGGATGCGCCGGTATCAACTGTGAGGGCCCAGCGATGAACAAAGCACGTCAAAACCCCCTCAACACCGCCGCGATGCACGGAGCATTGATCCTGTACACGCTGATTGCCCTGTTCCCGGTTTTTGTCATCCTGATCAACAGTTTCAAAACCCGCCGCGCGATCTTTCGCGAGCCGTTAGCCCTGCCCAGCGCGGACAGCTTTTCATTGATCGGGTATGAGACGGTAATGAAGCAGGGGGACTTTTTCCTCTACTTCCAGAACTCGATGATCGTCACGGTCGCATCTCTGTTCTTCATCCTGCTGTTCGGCGCCATGGCGGCCTACGCGCTGTCCGAATACCAGTTCAAAGGCAACCTGCTTATGGGGCTGTATCTGGCGCTAGGGATCATGATCCCGATCCGCATCGGTACCGTGGCAATCCTTGAGATGATGGTGGCGACCGGTCTGGTGAATACGCTCTGGGCGCTGATCTTTGTCTATACTGCGCAAGGGTTGCCGCTGGCGGTTTTCATCCTGTCTGAATTCATGCGGCAGGTCAGCGATGACCTGAAAAACGCAGGGCGCATCGACGGGTTGTCAGAATACACGATCTTTTTCCGGCTGGTGCTGCCTCTGGTCCGCCCGGCGATGGCAACTGTGGCGGTGTTCAACATGATCCCGATCTGGAATGACCTGTGGTTCCCGCTGATCCTTGCCCCATCCGAGGAAACCAAAACGCTGACGCTGGGCAGCCAGGTCTTTATCGGCCAATTCGTCACTGACTGGAACGCGGTCTTGTCGGCGCTGTCGATGGCGATCCTGCCGGTGCTGATCCTCTACATCATCTTCTCGCGCCAGTTGATCCGCGGCATTACATCCGGAGCTGTCAAATGACCCGTGTTCTGATCGCAGGCCTGGGCAATATGGGGCTGAGCCATGCGCTGGCCTATCACCACCACCCCGATGCACAAATCGTCGGGCTAGTGAACCGATCCGGGCATGTGGACCACCCTGAGCTTTCAGGCTATCGCGCGTATTCGGATTTCGAAACTGCTCTGGCCGAGACGAAATCCAATTTGGTGGTGATCGCAACCTATTCCGACAGTCACGCCAATTACGCCTGTGCTGCGATGGAGGCCGGTGCCCACGTCTTCGTTGAAAAACCGCTGGCCACCAACGTCGCTGATGCGCGACGGGTGGTCGAGACGGCCACGCGACTGAACCGTAAGCTGGTGGTGGGCTATATCCTGCGCCATCACCCCTCATGGATGCGGCTGATTGATGAGGCCCGAAATCTGGGCGGACCTTATGTGTTTCGCTTGAACCTGAACCAGCAATCCTCGGGCGCAGAGTGGGAAACGCATAAGGCGCTGATGCAAACCACCTCCCCCATCGTTGATTGCGGCGTGCACTACGTCGACGTGATGTGCCAGATCACCGACGCGTCGCCCGTTCGGGTCCACGGAATGGGCCTGCGCCTGTCCGATGAGATCGCCGAAGACATGTATAATTATGGACAGTTTCAGGTGATCTTCGAGGACGGCTCGGTTGGCTGGTACGAGGCCGGATGGGGCCCAATGATGTCTGAAACCGCCTTCTTCGTGAAAGATATCGTGTCGCCCAATGGGTCGGTTTCGATCACCGATGGCAACAAGGGCGCGTCGGCAGATATCGACGGTCACACAAAAGTCGGTGGCTTACTGGTCCACACGCCAAGCGGAGACCGCACCATCGAGATGCCTGATGAGCCCGGCCATCAGGAACTCTGCGATTCCGAGCAGGCCTACATGCTGCGCGCAATCGCAGAAGATATCGACCTGACGCGGCATATGAATGACGCCGTCCAATCCCTCGCCATTTGCCTGGCTGCGGATGAAAGCATTCGCACCGGCCAGCCCGTTTCCCTTGAGGAGCCCGCAAAATGACCGCCCTGACGCTGAGCAATGTGAACAAGTCCTTTGGCAATGTGCATGTCCTCAAAGACATCACACTTGAGGTAGAAGAAGGCGAGTTTGTCGTCTTCGTCGGCCCTTCGGGTTGCGGCAAGTCTACCTTGTTGCGTGTGATTGCAGGGCTTGAGGATGCGTCCTCGGGCGAGATCAATATCGGCGGTCAGCAGGTCAATCTGGTGCCGCCGTCCAAGCGCGGGATCGCGATGGTATTTCAGAGCTACGCGCTTTACCCGCATCTCAGCGTACGCGGAAACATGACGCTTGCGCTGAAACAAGAGAAACAGTCGAAGGCTGTGATCGAAGAACGTGTCGCCACTGCCAGCCGCATGCTGAATCTTGAGCCCTATCTAGATCGTTACCCTTCGGAATTATCGGGCGGTCAACGCCAGCGTGTGGCCATCGGGCGGGCCATCGTGCGCGAACCAAAACTGTTCCTGTTTGACGAGCCGCTCTCGAATCTAGACGCCGCCCTGCGGATGAACACGCGGATCGAGATCGCCAACCTGCATCGTGCGCTGGATGCCTCGATGATCTATGTCACTCATGACCAGACTGAGGCGATGACGCTGGCTGACAAGATCGTTGTGCTGCGTGACGGGCGAGTAGAACAGATCGGCACTCCGATGGAGCTGTACAACAACCCTGCTAACCAGTTCGTAGCCGGATTTCTGGGCTCACCATCCATGAATTTTCTACCCGAAACTCTGCTGGGCGATAGCGGTCAGAATACCATCGGCATCCGCCCCGAGGACCTGTTCCTGTCCAACGATGGCCCGCTAGTCGCGCGCGTCAGCCACGTGGAAAAGCTAGGCGGGGACACGAACGTCATCGCCAAAGTTCACGACCAATCCGTAACCGCGCGCCTGTTCGGCCAGCACGCCATTTCCGAAGGCCAAGAATTGCGATTCGCCTACGCTGCTGAAAAGGCGTATCGGTTCGATGCCTCCGGTCAGCGTTTGCGCTAAATGTCGCAGGGCGCATGATTTCGACATCGCCCGCGAATCCCTGCGGAAAAGGCGTTTGCCCTTTTCATCACTTTAATAACCTTGCAGGATCGGATGATCCTCTTAGTTGGGCTGTTATCAACTTGTCACATAGAAGTCCTAAATGCCTTTCATCTGCTATTTTCTGACAGCCAGGAGCCATCCATGAAAGACATTGATCCCGCCACCCTGTCCGCCGATGACTGGGATGAGCTGCATTTCCCCCGCCCCGAAGAAAACGATTTTGACCGCGTCGTAGAAAGTGCCATTTCGCGCCGCGGTTTCCTGGGTGGCGTGCTGGCGTTTGGATCCGGTGCCGCAGCTATGGGCGCGGGCCTGATGGGGTCAACCGCCGCCCACGCCGTCACCGCCTCGCGCTTTGCCTTTACCCCGATTGCCGCGCAGACCGACGGGACTGTGCACGTGCCTGAAGGGTACGAATGGAAGATGTTGATGCGCTGGGGTGATCCGCTATTTTCCGACGCTGATGGTTACGACCTGACCGATGGCGGCCCGGTTGAGAAATCGGACCGTATCTTTGGCGAGAACACTGACGGGATGGAGACCTTTTCGTTCCAAGGGCACGAACTGATTGCAATCAACCACGAATACCCCAACCGCAAAATCAACCTGCCCGCCTCGCAGGAAGGTGTTCCTGCCAGCGCCGACGACGTTCTGAAATTCCAGAATATTCAGGGCGTGACCGTAATGGAAATCACCGAAACGCCCGAAGGCTGGAAGGTAGTCAAAGACAGCCCTTTCAACCGCCGTATCCACCACAACACCCCGATGAAGATCGTAGGTCCTGCCGCGGGTCATGACCTGCTGAAAACTGAAGCTGATCCGACCGGCACCGCCTCGCTGGGCACCATGAACAACTGCGGTGCTGGCAAGACGCCTTGGGGTACTTACTTGACCTGCGAAGAGAATTTTAACGGCTATTTCGGATCATCCGATGAAAATGCCAGCTATGACCAGAAGGTCGCGGACGGCATGAAGCGTTATGGCGTCAAAGCCGAAAGCTGGAACGGATACGAGCTTTTCGACCCGCGCTTTGACACCTCAAAAAATCCCAACGAACCCCATCGCGCAGGTTGGATCGTGGAAATCGACCCGACCAAGCCGGACAGCACGCCGATCAAGCACACCGGCTTGGGTCGTTTCAAGCACGAAAACGCCGAGGTGACTCTGGCCGCAGATGGCCGAGTAGTCGTTTACATGGGTGATGATGAACGGGGCGAGTATCTGTACAAATTCGTCTCGACCGGCACCTACCAGCCAGGTAGTGAAACAGAGAGCCTGCTGAATGACGGCACGCTCTATGTCGCTAAGTTCAACGACGATGCGACCGGCGAATGGCTGCCCCTTACGCCAGAAACGACTGGTATGGACGATCCTGAAATCCGGATCTTTACCCGTATGGCCGCATCCAAAGCCGGAGGCACCACCATGGACCGCCCCGAATGGGTCGCGTCGAGCCCGGTCGCGGTCGAGGCCTATTGCTGCCTTACCAACAACAAAAACCGTGGCGTCAAACCAAATGCTGGTGGTGATGACACCTCGGTCAACGCAGTCAACCCGCGCGAGGCCAACAAATACGGTCAGATTGTGCGCTGGCGCCCGGCAAATGACGACCACGCCGCCGAGGCGTTTGACTGGGATCTGTACGTGATGGCGGGCAATCCCACCGCGCACTCGGACGACCGCGCCGGTTCTCCGAATGTAAATGAAGGCAACCTGTTCAACTCGCCCGACGGTATGGTCATCGACTCGACCGGCCTGATCTGGATTCAGACAGACGGCAAGGACAACAACGAGGGTGATTTTGCTGGCAACGGCAACAACCAGATGCTGGTTGGTGACCCGGTAACCGGCGAGATCGTCCGCTTTATGACCGGTCCGAACGGGTGTGAGGTCACAGGTTTGGCTTGGTCCACCGACTTGCGCACCATGTTTGTGGGCATCCAGCATCCAGGCAGCAATTGGCCCGATGGCGGTACGCCGCGATCGTCGGTGATCGCAATCAAGCGCACTGATAATGGTCTGGTCGGCTAAACACGATAGAATGCGCCCCTGTCCTGCAGGCGGGGGCGCTGTTTCAAAGTTCCTGCCCCGGAGGCGCCAGAGGCCCTCCGGGCGCCAGAAGGTGACGCTCCGACAGCCATGGGTTCAGTTCCAAGGCTTGGTTTAAAGCCTCGCGGGCCTCATCAATCCTTTGCAACCCCAACAAGGTGAGAGCACGCCCACTGATAGCCGCTACATGGTTTGGTGAAAGTTCGATGGCCTTGTCCAGATCGGGCAATGCGGCTTGGAAGTCCTGCCGCAGATAATTCGCAAAAGCACGCTGGTTATACCCCTCGGCATAAAGCGGGCAATAAGCGACCAGCTTGTTGAAATCCTCGATCGCGCCCAGCAAATCCCATGCGTTGCGCCGCGTCATACCTCGGTCCAGCACCGCTTGCGCGCTTTCATCCGGCGCGTCCGTCCAGAATTCCCACAACTGGTTCGACAGGGCACGGGCGGCCTGTTCGTTTTCCGCCTGCTGGATTTGCGCGATGACGCTGCTGACATCAGCGGTGTGATCCGGTGCGACAGGGCAATCCTGCGCATGTGCAGTTGTGGACGTTATTAACAGGATGGTGGCATAGGTGATCTGTTTCATGACCCAATGGTGACGCGTGCAAGACTTTCGTCAACCCATCCCATCAATGGCACCGGACACACCCGTCTCTTTCACCGCTTCCATCGCGACGAAGGTCGATGTGTTGGCCACGTGCGGCAGGGATGAGATTTTCTCGGCCAGCACAGCACGATATTCCGACATCGAGGCGGTACGGATTTTCAGCAAATAGTCGAAATTAGACGCAATCATATGGGCTTGCTCGATCTCGGCCACCTTGCGCACTGCCGCGTTGAACTCAGCCAGGGCCTTCTCGCGCGTATCCGTCAGGCGCACCTCGACAAAGGCGACGTGATCCAGACCAAGTCGGATCGGGTCAAGCAGGGCACGGTATCCGGTTATGATCCCCTCGGACTCAAGTCTTTTCACACGTGCTTGAGTTGGAGACTTTGACAACCCAATACGCCGCGCAAGGTCGGCGACCGAGATACGACCGTCCTCGGCCAGAATCGCCAGAATCGATCGGTCGAATCGGTCCAGATCGGGACGGTCTCTTTGCATCGTTAAACCTCGAAATTTCAGTTTATTCGCCTTCTCATCTGGGAACTTAAGGCGATTGTTCTGAAAAATCGACTGTATACTCTCCAAAAGCCCGGAGGATACATGACACACAGCCTGCGCACCCATATCGACGGCCAGACCTATGCCGATCAGTCCGTAATTCTGGATCACCTGATCGCACAGGCCGACCTGTCACAGACCGACCGCACCGCGATCTGCGCAGCTGCGGCGCAGTTGGTGCGCGACATCCGCTCCAGCACCTCGCCCGGCATGATGGAGGTGTTTCTGGCCGAGTACGGCCTGTCCACTGACGAGGGAATCGCACTGATGTGCTTGGCCGAAGCTCTATTACGTGTTCCTGACGCCGACACCATCGACGCGCTGATCGAGGACAAGATCGCGCCGTCGGATTGGGGCAAACACTTGGGGCAGTCCTCGTCCTCACTGGTGAATGCGTCAACATGGGCGCTGATGCTGACCGGCAAGGTATTGGACGAAGGCAAAGCGTCGCCCGTCGGAGCCCTTCGCGGGGCTATCAAGCGATTGGGCGAGCCGGTGATCCGCACGGCCGTTGGCCGCGCGATGAAGGAAATGGGCCGTCAATTCGTTCTGGGTGAAACTATCCAATCCGCCATGGACCGTGCCGCCGGAATGGAGGCAAAGGGCTACACTTACTCCTATGACATGCTGGGCGAGGCCGCGCGCACCGAGGCTGACGCCGCGCGCTATCACCTGTCTTATTCCCGTGCCATTGCGGCCATCGCCGATGCCTGCACCCACGACGATATCCGTGCCAATCCCGGGATATCGGTGAAGCTGTCAGCTCTGCACCCACGCTATGAACTGGCGCAGGAACAACGGGTGATGGAGGAGCTTGTTCCCCGCCTGCGTGCCCTGTGTCTGCTGGCCAAAGCTGCTGGCATGGGTCTGAATGTAGACGCAGAAGAAGCCGACCGCCTGTCACTGTCCTTGCAGGTGATAGAGGCGGTTATGGGTGAACCCGCGTTGGCTGGTTGGGACGGCTTTGGAATCGTCGTTCAGGCCTATGGTCCGCGTGCCGGGCTCGTTCTAGATACACTTTATGACATGGCCGAACGCCATGACCGCAAACTGATGGTACGGTTGGTCAAGGGGGCCTATTGGGACACAGAGGTCAAACGCGCGCAGGTCGAAGGTGTCGAAGGATTTCCGGTATTCACCCGTAAGGACGCGACCGATATCTCGTACATCGCTAATGCGCGCAAGCTGCTGGACATGACCGACCGGATTTACCCGCAATTTGCCACCCACAACGCTCATACGGTCAGTGCAATCCTGCATATGGCCGATACACAACCGTTCGAATTTCAGCGTTTGCACGGTATGGGTGAGACGCTGCACCAGATTGTCCGGGGTCAGAGCAACACACGCTGTCGGATTTACGCACCCGTCGGAGCGCATCGCGATCTTTTGGCCTATCTGGTACGGCGTCTGCTTGAGAACGGCGCGAATTCGTCCTTCGTGAACCAGATCGTCGACGAAAATGTTCCGCCCGAGGACGTCGCCTCGGACCCGTTTGACAACATTCTTGAACCCAAGCCACCGCTGCCAACCGGCCCTGAACTTTTTCAACCCGAACGGCCCAATTCGAAAGGATTCGATCTGCAACATACGCCGACGCTGGATCGGATCGACGCCGCCCGCGATGCGTTTCGCGCGCATCAATGGTATGCGCAGCCGCTTCTGTCCGAGGACGCCAAGCCTGACGCTGACGAACCCGTCACCAATCCGGCGCACCCGCAGGACCGACCGGGCGCAGTTGCCGCAGCCAGCGCCCAGGATGTCGAGCTCGCATTAGCCTCGGCGTCTCCATGGAATGCTCCGGCCGAGCAACGCGCGCAGATATTGAACGCGGCGGCCGATCTGTACGAAGAGAACTATGGAGAGCTATTCGCTTTGTTGGCCCGTGAGGCGGGAAAATCCGTCCCCGACGCAGTCGCTGAGCTGCGCGAGGCGGTCGACTTTCTGCGCTATTACGCGGCAAATATCCCGGTGGCCAAACCGGCCGGCACGTTCACCTGCATCAGCCCCTGGAACTTTCCGCTGGCGATCTTCACCGGGCAGATTTCGGCGGCACTGGCTACTGGCAACGCCGTTCTGGCAAAACCTGCGCCGCAAACGCCATTGGTCGCACACCGGGCTGTGCAACTGCTGCATGAAGCCGGAGTGCCTCGCGACGTGCTGCAACTGCTGCCTGGCGGGCCGTCCGTCGGGGCAGCGCTGACCTCGGACCGACGCGTGTCGGGGGTGGCTTTTACCGGCTCGACCGCCACCGCACTGAAAATCCGTTCAGCAATGGCAGAGAACCTGAAACCGGGCACGCCTTTGATCGCGGAAACTGGTGGGTTGAACGCCATGATCGTGGACAGCACCGCACTGCCCGAACAGGCTGTGCAATCCATCATTGAAAGCGCCTTTCAATCTGCGGGGCAGCGGTGTTCAGCCCTGCGGTGCCTCTATGTGCAAGAAGATATCGCCGACGATCTGCTGACCATGCTGACCGGCGCGATGGAGGCTTTGCAGGTCGGCGACCCATGGTTGTTGTCGACCGATTGTGGCCCGGTCATTGATCAGATCGCGCTGCAGGGCATTGCGGACCACATTGCAAAAGCGCGCACGGAAGATCGGGTATTGAAGGAACTGAATACCCCCCCTGAAGGGACATTCATCGCCCCAACCCTGATCGAAGTCCCCGGTATCAGCACACTAGAGCGTGAAGTGTTTGGCCCGGTTCTACATGTCGTGCGCTTCAAAGCTGCTGAGATTGATCAAGTCATCGCCGACATTAATGCCACCGGCTATGGGCTGACCTTCGGCCTGCACACTCGCATTGATGACCGAGTGCAACACATCACCGAGGCCGTCCACGCGGGCAACATCTATGTCAACCGCAACCAGATCGGAGCGATCGTTGGCTCTCAGCCTTTTGGTGGCGAAGGGTTATCGGGCACAGGCCCTAAGGCGGGCGGGCCGAACTATATGACGCGTTTTTGTGCCCCCGACCGTCAAAACAGCACGGCGAATTGGGACAGCACCATGAGCGAGATACCCGATCCGCAAGGTCAGCCCGCTGCGATCCGCACCCAGTCACTGCCTGGCCCGACGGGCGAATCCAATCGGCTGAGTGAAATTCCCCGCGCGCCTCTTCTGTGCATGGGTCCGGGTCTCGATGCCGCAAAGGCGCAGGCCGAGGTGGTCATGTCGCTGGGTGGCATCGCCATTCAAGCGACCGGTATGGTGGACCTTCACAGGCTGGAAAACATTACAGACATCTCGGGTATCTTGTGGTGGGGCGACGACGAAACTGCGCGCGAGATCGAGCGTCATCTGGCCCGCCGCGATGGCCCGATCCTGCCGCTGATCCCCGGTCAACCCGACCGAGCGCGGGTTATGGGCGAGCGTCACGTCTGTGTCGACACCACCGCCGCCGGTGGCAACGCGGCCTTGTTAGGAGGTGCGGCGTAACCGTACCTTGACGCTGGGCTGGGAAAAGCCCAGCGTCCCCCCATGTTTCCGATCCGTGACCACAACCCTTCGGGGCGCACACCCTATGTCGTTTACCTGCTAATGGCAGCCAATATCCTGATTTTCTTCAGCTATGTGGGGATCATGGATAATGCGCCGCTGATCAACAGACTGTATTTCGACTATGCCATCATCCCGGCGCGGATCACTGATGGGTTTGCGTTCGAAACCCTTGTGACTTCGATGTTTCTGCACGGCGGATGGATGCATCTGGCCGGAAACATGCTGTTTCTCTGGATATTCGGGGACAACCTGGAAGATGAGATGGGCCACCTGCCCTTCCTGCTATTCTATATGTTGGCTGGTGTAGGTGCGGGCCTGATCCACGTTTCTACAGCGCCCGACTCGGTGGTGCCGACCATCGGGGCTTCAGGTGCGATTGCCGGGGTGATGGGGGGCTATCTATTGCTGTTTCCCAAGGCGCGCGTCGACGTTCTGCTGATCCTGATCGTCTATTTCCGGGTTTTCACAATCCCCTCCTTCATCATGTTGGGCATCTGGCTAGGCCTTCAGTTCATGGGCAGCCTTGCCAGCAATCCGGACGAAGGAGGCGTCGCCTATTGGGCCCATACCGGAGGGTTTTTCGTCGGTCTGATCCTGTGCATCCCGCTTTGGCTGAAACGAGGCGGACCCGCATATTGGGGCCGCACCCACGGTCACCCGCCCCACCCCGAGCACAAATACAAACTATCGCAATCCCGCATTCCACGGGTTCCGCGAAAATAAACTTATTCTTCGGACGATTTCGGCGGTCGACCACCGCTGAGCTGCGTGATCTCTTTCGCTGCGTTCCAGACCAATTCCCCTAGTTCCGTGGCCCGGTCGGCGATGAAGCGCGCAGACGGACCAGACACGGAGATCCCGGCGCAGGGTTCGCCCCTATCATTGTAGATGGCGGCGCCGATGCAGGACATGCCCTCGTACCGCTCTTCATGATCATGCGACCAGCCGCGGGCGCGGGTGTTTGCCAAATCCTCCTGCAACCCCTCGCCTGGCAGTAAGGTGTGCGAGGTGAAACGAACGGCATCAGCCGCCAACGCCTTACTTGCTGCGGAATCGCTCATTGCAGCCAGTATCGCCTTGCCGGTGCCGGACGCATACATCGGGGTCCGCGCACCCGGCGGGAAAAACGCTCGGATCGGGTTCTGTGTTTCAACCTGACCGACAAAAACCACTTCGGCCCCGTCCGGCACCGCCAGATTGGCTGTTTCGCCACTATCCTGCATCAAACGCCTCAGGATCGGCCGTCCGATTTCAATCACGCTGTTTCGACGCAGGAACGAAGCACCAGTGCGATATGCCTCTATCCCGATCATCCATTCCTGCCGCTCGTCATCAAAGGCAGCAAAGCCATGTTTCTGCAACGTCGCCAGAATGCGGTGCGTGGTGGCCGTAGGCACATCCACCTCGCGCGCCAGATCGCTTAACGCCGCCCGCTCCAATCGCGCCACGGCGGTCAGGACAACCAGCGCCCGATCCAGCGACTGCATGGTCCCCGCCGAGCTTTCCTTGAACAGCGATTTGGGCCTGCCGCGCGGTCTTTTTTGGGCTTCCATCCCTGGCTTCTCCTTTTCAACCCGGCACAGTTTTTTTCACCTTAATTCCTCGGCTTTGAAAATGAAAAACAAAAAATGACGTGTATTCAGAGGATTATTTATTTAATCGCAAAAATGAAAATATTTTTCAAGAAAATTGCGCAGAACAGCGATTTCAACGACACTTAATTGCAAATCGGAGGATTTAGTTATGTCCAATCAAAACCCGGTATTCATTCCCGGCCCTACCAATATCCCAGATCGCTTGCGCTTGGCGATGCAGGTCCAGACACAGGACCACCGCGCACCTGATTTTGTCGAAACCTTCGCCCCCGTGCTGGAGGACACCAAAAAGGTGTTCGGCTCTAAAGAAGGTAAGATCATCACCTTCCCCGCCAGCGGTACAGGCGGCTGGGAGGCATCGGTGACCAATACGCTTAGCCCCGGCGACAGCGTGCTGGTTGCGCGTTATGGCATGTTCAGTCATCGCTGGATCGACCTGTGCGAGCGGCACGGTCTGGATGTACGCATCATCGAATGCCCCTGGGGCAGCGGCGCACCGGCGGATAAGTTTGCCGAAGCTCTTGCCGCAGACAAAGAACATAAGATCAAAGCGGTTCTGGTCACACATAATGAGACGGCGACCGGCGTACGCTCGGACATCGGCGCAGTTCGCAAGGCAATGGATGCCAGCGACCACCCAGCAATGCTGTTTGTGGATTGCGTCAGCTCGCTGGCCTCGATGCCGTTCGAGTTTGATAGCTGGGGCGTCGACATCGCGGTTTCGGGCTCGCAAAAGGGCTTCATGCTGGCAACCGGCATGGCGATCCTGTGCGTCAGCCCCAAAGCGCTGGCCGCGATGGAAACGGCCCAATTGCCGCGCACCTTCTTTGATTTCCGCGACATGATGAACGCAAATGCGTCAGGCGGGTTCCCCTATACCCCACCGCTGCAGCTGATCTATGGTATGCGCGAAAGCCTGAAGATGCTGTTCGAAGAAGGGCTAAACAACGTATACGCCCGCCACTTCCGTCTCGCCGAGGGGGTCCGCAAGGCGACCGCCGCCTGGGGGTTGGAGTTGGTGGCGCAATCGCCCGAACTGTATTCCGATACGGTCAGCGCGATTTACGTACCTGATGGCTTTGACAGCAATGCGCTGACCGATCACGCTTTCAACGCTTATGGTGTAAGCTTTGGTATCGGATTGGGTGAAATGAACGGCAAAGCCTTCCGTATTGGCCATCTGGGCAGCTTGACGGATGTAATGGTTCTGTCCGGTCTGGCCACGATCGAAATGGCGATGGCTGATCTGGACTATCCAATCAAATTGGGCAGCGGTGTTGCGGCGGCGCAGGAATATTTCCGCTCCGGCAGTGCCAAGCCGATGCAATCCGCAGCGTAAGGAGGAGCTTGATGTTGGACGCACAGACTACGGCAGACCGCCTGACGCTGGACGACATGCGCGAAGCGCACGACCGGATTCGGCCTCACATCAAACGCACCCCAGTGATGCGTTCTGATTATCTGGACGAGCTGACCGGCGCACAATTGTTCTTCAAGTGTGAGAACTTTCAGGAGGCCGGGGCCTTCAAGGTGCGCGGGGCCTGCAACGCAGTATTTGGGCTTAGCGATGAGATGGCCGAAAAAGGGGTGTGCACGCATTCCAGTGGCAACCATGCCCTGTCGCTGTCTTACGCTGCTGGTCGGCGCGGCATTCCCTGCAACGTGGTCATGCCCCGCACCGCTCCGCAGGCCAAAAAAGATGCTGTGCGCCGGTTTGGCGGCACGATCACCGAGTGCGAGCCTTCAACTTCGTCCCGCGAGGCGACCTTTGCCGAAGTTCAGGCGCGGACCGGTGGTGAGTTTGTGCACCCGTATAATGACCCTCGGGTCATCGCCGGACAGGCGACCTGTTCCGCGGAATTGCTGGAGCAAACGGGGGGAGTGGATGCGGTTATCGCGCCTATCGGGGGCGGTGGAATGGTGTCAGGCACTTGCCTGACCGTGTCGAACCTGGCCCCTCAGACCGCTATTTATGCGGCCGAACCCGAACAAGCCGACGACGCCTACCGGTCGTTCAAAGCCGGGCACATCATTGCCGATGATGCGCCAAAAACAGTTGCCGATGGGTTGTTGGTGCCTCTCAAGGAAAACACCTGGCACTTTGTCTCGAAGAACGTCACCGACATTTTCACCGCATCCGAGCAGGAGATTGTCGATGCGATGAAACTGACCTGGAAATACCTGCGCGTCGTGATGGAGCCCAGCAGCGCCGTGCCGTTGGCCACCATCCTGAAAAACCCCGAGGTGTTCAAAGGCAAACGCGTTGGCGTGATCATTACCGGTGGCAACGTGGATTTGGATAAACTGCCCTGGATCAAGGGCTGAGGAGGAGTAAAAATGAATAAACCCGTGAATTTGGACGATTTCGAAGTCGGCTATGACATCCCTGCCGCTATTGGCATGGACGAGTCTGAGATTCAGACCCCCTGCCTGATCCTTGATCTGGACGCGCTGGAGCGGAACATCAAGAAAATGGGCGACTATGCCAAGGATCATGGCATGCGCCACCGCGTCCACGGCAAGATGCACAAATCGGTCGATGTCGCCAAGCTGCAGGAAAAGCTGGGCGGTTCTGTTGGCGTCTGCTGTCAGAAGGTGTCCGAGGCCGAAGTATTTGTACGCGGCGGCATCAAGGATGTTCTGGTCTCTAACCAGGTACGCGACCCGGCGAAGATCGATCGGCTGGCTCGTCTGCCCAAGCTGGGCTCGCATATCATCGTCTGCGTTGACGATATCGACAATGTTGCAGATCTTTCAGCTGCGGCCGTCAGGCATGGCACGGAACTCAGCGTCTTTGTCGAGATCGACTGCGGTGCGGGACGCTGTGGTGTCACAACCACGCAGGATGTCGTTGCGATTGCTCAAGCGGTCGAGGCAGCGGACAACCTGAAGTTCAAGGGCATTCAGGCCTATCAGGGTGCCATGCAACACATGGACAATTACGAAGACCGTAAGGCCAAGCTGGATGTCGCCATCGAAATGGTCGACAACGCCGTCAAGGGTTTGAAATCCGTCGGGATCGAACCCGAACTGGTGTCGGGCGGTGGCACCGGATCGTATCAGTTCGAATCCAACTCGGGCGTTTACAACGAACTGCAGTGCGGGTCCTACGCATTCATGGATGCGGACTACGGTCGTATCCTCGACGAGCAAGGCAATCGGATCGATCAGGGTGAATGGGAAAACTCGTTCTTCATCCTGACAAGCGTGATGAGTCATGCAAAGGCTGACAAAGCCATCGTCGATGCGGGCCTCAAGGCGCAATCGATTGATAGTGGTCTGCCCTTTGTCTACGGGCGCGATGATGTCGAGTACATCAAGTGCTCGGACGAACACGGCGTGATATCTGACCCGAATGGTGCGCTGAAAGTAAACGACAAACTCCGTCTTGTACCGGGTCACTGCGATCCCACCGCCAATGTCCATGACTGGTATGTTGGTGTACGCAACGGCAAGGTCGAAGCCCTTTGGCCGGTCTCGGCCCGCGGAAAAGCTTACTAGTAAGCCCATTTGCTGACTGACGGGGCGGTGTTTCGACCCGCCCCGTTTTGCTTGTGACCCAAAAATATCAAAGAAAGGCACAAACGATGATCATCGTTCCCGAAAAGGAAATCGGCGCTCTGCTGGGTCGAAAAGAAAGTTACAGTGCCGTCGAGCAGGTATTTGCTGCGATGGCCTCTGGGGATGCATATAACTTTCCGGTGGTGCGCGAAGCCATCGGTCACGCCGATGCCCTGTATGGCTTTAAAGGCGGGTTCGATCGCGCCGGAATGACGCTGGGCCTAAAGGCCGGGGGATATTGGCCGAACAATCTGGAAACTCATGGGTTGATTAATCACCAATCAACCGTGTTTCTGTTTGATCCCGATACCGGGCGCGTGAAGGCCATCGTTGGGGGCAATCTGCTGACCGCGCTGCGCACCGCTGCAGCTTCTTCGGTATCGATTAACCACTTGGCCCGTAAGGACGCCAAGGTAATCGGTATGGTGGGTGCTGGCCATCAGGCCACATTCCAGCTGCGCGCGGCGCTGGAACAGCGTGACTTTGAAAAAGTCATCGGCTGGAACCTGCACCCCGAGATGCTGCCTAACATCGAAAAAGTTGCAAACGAAGCCGGACTGCCCTTTGAAGCGGTTGAGCTGCCGGGCCTGACCGAGGCTGACGTGATCGTCACCATCACTTCGTCCTTTGAGCCGACATTGCTGTCCGAACACGTTTCTGACGGGACACACGTGGCCTGCATGGGGACAGATACGGTCGGCAAGCAAGAAGTGGGTGCGGATCTGGTCGTGCGCGCCAGTGTCTTTACCGATGAGGTCGCGCAGGCGATCACTTTGGGTGAAAGCCAGCATGCCGTGGCTGCGGGCGACAAAGCCGAAGCTGACATTCACCAGATTGGCGCGGTCATCAACGGCACCCATGCGGGCCGTACATCGGATACCGAAGTGACGCTGTTCGATGGGACAGGCGTCGGGCTTCAGGATCTGGCGGTTGCCAGCGCCGTTGTTGATCTTGCCGTCAAACAAGGCATCGCCATCGAAGTCGACTTCTGAACAAAAAAACGCGCGCCCGATTGTCGGGCGCGCGATAATTACTTTGCGATAGCTCGCAGGGCTAAGGCGTCAGCCCCGGATCACCTTGGCGAACTGATCAAAGATCGGCTCATTGGCGCAGATCACCTCACCATCCTCCAGCACGCTGCCTTCTGGGTTCAGGGCTTGGACAAAGCCACCGGCCTCTTTCACGATGATGATCCCAGCGGCCACATCCCATGCGTTAAGGCGACGCTCCCAAAACCCTTCGTAGCGACCTGCGGCCACATAGGCCATGTCCAGCGCCGCTGCGCCCCAGCGGCGCACACCGGCGCAGGCAGGCATCAAGCGGGCCAGATCCTGCAGCGTGGCAGGCAGGTCCGAGCGGCCTCCAAAGGGCAGACCTGTGGAAAAGATGGACTCGATCATGCGGTGACGGCCCGACACACGGATACGGGTGTCGTTCATCCACGCGCCCTCGCCCTTTTCGGCAAAGAACATCTCGTCCTTGGCGGCGTCGTAGATCACACCCGCCACGATCTTGCCCTTGTGCTCCAGCGCGATCGAAACCGCCCAGTGCGGCAGGCCATGCAGGAAGTTGGTGGTGCCGTCCAACGGGTCAACGATCCAGCGGCGGGTTGGATCTTCGCCGTCAATCGCGCCGCCCTCTTCAGCCAGCCAGCCATAGGTCGGGCGCGCGCCCAGCAGTTCTTCTTTCAGGATTGCCTCGGCGGCAATATCGGCTTTGGAAACAAAGTCACCCGCGCCTTTCATCGACACCTGAAGGTTCTCGACTTCACGAAAATCCTTGACCAAAGAACGCCCCGCCTTACGCGCGGCTTTGATCATGATGTTGAGGTTTGCACTGCCAACCATTGTCCAAAGGCTCCTGTCCGGTCAAACCGCGCGTATACTGGTGCAACGCGCCCTTGCCAAGAGGAATGATGCGCATAGCAGACCCGCGTTTTATGCCTATTGCTCCTGCAGCTTGCGCGCCTCGGTGCCTGCCAGTTCGATCAGCTCCTGCACATAAGGTTTTTCAAGGTCCTCAGTGCGCACGGCCGCGTACAAGGTGCGGGTAATTCCGTCTTCGGTCAGCGGGCGGGTGACATAGTCCGAATTGTACTTTACCTCGCGCACGACCCAGTCGGGCAACGCCGCAACGCCCCGGTTCGAGGCCACCAACAAGAGGATCACCGCCGTCAACTCCACCTGTCGGATCGCAGCCGGTTCGACACGGGCCGGGATCAGCAACTGGCTGAACACATCCAATCGCGTGCGTTCAACTGGATACGTAATAAGAGTTTGCCCCCGGAAATCCTCGGCTTCGATGAACTCTTTCTGTGCCAGGGGGTGCGCGGACGACGCGACAAAGACGGCGTCATAGTCGAACAGTTCGATGAATTCGATGCCGGGCAAGTCCTCGGGGTCGGACGACACGACCAGATCGACCTCTTCTTTCTGCAAGGCAGGCAAAGCGTCAAAGGCCAAACCTGGGCGGATATCGACGTCCACATCGCCCCAAGATTTGCGGAAAGATTCCAGTACTGGGAATAGCCATTCAAAACAGGCGTGGCATTCTATTGCGATATGCATTCGCCCTGCTCGCCCATCGCGCAGTGAGGAAAATTCTTGTTGTGTCGCCTCGATTTGCGGCAAAATCTGTTCCGCCAGACGCAACAGACGCAGCCCCGCCGCAGACAGCTTCATCGGCTTGGACCGACGCAGGAACAGTTCAACCCCGGCCTGATCCTCGAGCCCTTTAATCTGATGGCTCAGCGCGGATTGGGTGATGTTGAGCTGATCCGCCGCGCGGGCCAAGCCGCCGCATTCATGGATGGCCTTAATCGTTCGCAGGTGCCGGAATTCGATGTGCATTGTTACGTGACTCATGTTGTTCTTGAGTAATATGAGTTTGTCTCACAATCCGTAAACTGGCACAAGGACCACAGATAGGACCTGTGAGGCAGACATGACGACACCAGAGATTTCATTCGAGTTTTTCCCTCCGCAAACGCTCGAGGCCTCATTCCGCCTGTGGGATACAGTTCAAACGTTGGCCCCACTTGAGCCGCGCTTTGTTTCAGTCACCTATGGTGCAGGCGGCACCACCCGCGAATTGACCCGCGATGCCGTGGCCACCCTGCACAAATCATCCGGCCTGCAAGTAGCGGCGCACCTGACCTGCGTCGACGCCTCGCGCCAGGAAACGCTGGAGATCGCCGATACGTTCGCGCGCGCCGGGGTTCAGGACATTGTCGCCCTGCGGGGTGATCCACCCAAAGGTCAGGACCGGTTCGAACCGCATCCGGAAGGGTTCGCAAACTCGGTCGAGTTGATCGAAGCCCTGGCCGAAACCGAGATGTTCAGCATCCGCGTCGGTGCCTATCCCGACAAACATCCAGAAGCGCAGGACTTTTCAGCTGACATCGACTGGCTCAAGGCCAAGCTGGATGCCGGTGCGGACGAAGCCCTGACGCAGTTCTTTTTCGAGGCCGAGACCTTTCTGCGTTTCCGCGATGCCTGCGAAAAGGCCGGGATCAACAAGCCGATCGTGCCCGGCATCCTGCCTATCGAGAACTGGAAAGGTGCCCGCAACTTTGCCCGCCGCTGCGGCGCGCATGTCCCCGACTGGATTGAAAACGCCTTTGAAAAGGCGATTCGAGATGATCGTGAGGATCTGCTGGCCACCGCATTGTGCACCGAATTGTGTTCGGACCTGATCGACGAAGGCGTGGACAAGCTGCATTTCTATACCCTGAATCGGCCTGAACTGACGCGCGACGTGTGTTTTGCACTGGGTATTACACCAAAGGCCGAATTGCAGAACGTCGCTTGATTTGATCCCTGATTGGTAACTTAGCCCGGACCTTGGCAAGGCTCCGGGCTTTTTTACTTGATCTCGGGCTAAATCCGGGCGTGGACAATAGAGCAACCCCTTGTGGACTGTCCCTCAAATAGCGATAAATTTTTGATAAAGTTTGACAAATTCGTGAAGCCACTCAAACTGAATCTGTAGTGTTTGTTTAAAGAGTAAATTGGGTATGGAGCCTGTTGAAAAGATAAATGCACGCGCTGACGCGCTTGAGGCTCTGGGATTGGACCAAAGCGCCGGATCTGACGAAATCCGGGACGCTTGGCGCCACATCGCATTTCATGCGCATCCAGACCACAGAAATGGTGACTGCACCCATTTCGCCCGCGCCAAAGAGGCTTATGACTTTCTACGTCGCGAAGGGTTAACTGCCAAAGGGCGGACCACAGGTGTGCCGAGACGGCCAAAGCTGCGTAAACGTGTCATTGAACTGGAAAGCGCCGATATTGATGCTTGCCGCGTGTTGCTGAACACGGCTTTGGCGCATAGCCCGGATGGCACAGACCCGGAGTCGCAGAACACGATCGAAGCGGACCATGTGCCCGAGGCCGTTGGGTTCTATGGTCGCCACTTAACTTACTTTGTCCCGACGCCAGTTTGCGAGGGATCCAATCGGGTGGCACTGCCGACTTCGGTTCTGGCCTCGGCCCGGCGAACGGAAACCGAAGTGCTGAGTTTTCAATCCAATGACTCTGGTGCCGGTGAAGTCGTAGTTCCCGATACGATCACAGAACGAAAGTTCCCTGGTGCCAAGAGTGTTCGCATCAAGTTTGATGCGGATCAGCAGATGCGGGATGATTTCTGGCTGGCGAGTTGACGTGGAAAACCCGGCCTGGGGTCGGCCGGGTTTGACTTAGGCGAATGGTAGCTTAGTTTGCGATCGGCCCTTCCGAGGTGAATTTCGGAATAACGCTGCTCGATGCGCCATCGGCTTCGATCCCCGGCCAGTTGCCTTCGGCCAGATTGATGTTGCCGGGAACATCCTCTTCCCAGAAGCCAACAACAACATCGGTGATGTTCAGATACAATTGGTCATCAACAATCCGCCACAGGTTCGGGTTTGCCGGAACCTTGCCACCTTTCGACACGCCGTATGCACAGTGTCCATCATAAGCCGGGGCGTAATAGGCTGGGTTTTCCAGGAACTTGTCGCGGTTCTCTTCCGTCGAGAACGCCCAGGTCGCTCCGTTATAGTCCGCAGTGATGTCGGACCGGCCGCGAACGGCTTCGGGCTGGGTCTGACCAACTGGCACCTGATCCAAGCTGCGATAGGCAACAACGTCATAGCCTGAGACGGCGTATCCGGTGCCATCAACGTATTGATCACCGGCGAATGCCGGCATGGCAAGGGTCATAGCTGCTGCGAAAGTCAGGGCAAAGCTTTTCATGTGGTCAATCCTTTTGTCCTCGGAGTTGGGCGATTGATGAGAGAATAGATATTTTCGCCCCGATGGGCAGGCCTGCTCGCGCCGCTGTGACCTCGAATGAAAAAACGTGAGAGGTTCAATCCCGTTTGTTACAAAACTGCCCCAACTTCCGGGGTTGGACTCGGGGCTTTGCAACATTACCTGTTGGGGCGGACACAAATTCACCCGAACTTTGCTGAGAAAGATAACAGATGAGCGAGCAATCCCCATATACGCCACCCGCAGTCTGGACATGGGACAGCGAAAGCGGCGGCACATTCGCCAATATCAACCGCCCCATTGCCGGGGCCACCCACGACAAGGACCTGCCGGTCGGAAAACACCCGCTGCAGCTTTATTCTCTCGCCACCCCGAACGGCGTTAAAGTCACCGTGATGCTGGAAGAGCTGCTGGCGCTGGGTCATCAAGGTGCCGAATACAATGCCTGGCTGGTTAATATCGGCGAGGGTGACCAGTTCAGCTCGGGTTTTGTAGGCGCCAATCCGAACTCAAAAATCCCTGCTCTGTGGGATCGTTCGGGTGATGAGCCGGTGCGCGTGTTTGAAAGCGCCTCGATCCTGTTCCATCTGGCTGAAAAATTCGACGCTTTCCTGCCGAAATCGGGCCAGGACCGGACCGAGGTCATGAACTGGGTGTTTTGGCAGATGGGCAGCGCGCCGTATCTGGGCGGCGGCTTTGGCCATTTCTACGCCTACGCGCCCGAGAAATGGGAATATCCGATCAACCGTTTCGCGATGGAGGCCAAACGGCAGTTGGACGTGCTGGATCGGCAACTGGCTGAAAACACCTATGTCGCGGGCGAAGACTATACCATTGCCGACATCGCGATCTGGCCGTGGTATGGCCAGTTGGTTTTGGGCCGCCTTTACAGCGCAGGAGAGTTTCTGGACGTCGAATCCTATAAGAACGTGATGCGTTGGGCCAAGGCGATTGACGCGCGCCCCGCCGTTCAGCGCGGTCGCATGGTCAACCGCTCGTTCGGTGAGCCGCACACCCAGCTGCACGAACGTCACGACGCCAGCGACTTTGAGACCCGCACACAAGACAAGCTGGAAGCGGCCGCAGAATAATTGCCGTGCCCCGCGGTTCGTTGGATCGCGGGGTTACCCAGACCACTTATTTCAGAATCGGTGGCTTGTCCGGATCGCTGCCCGGCGTAACCTGTTCGAAGATCCGCGCCTCGGGCTGTGGAAGGTCGAATCGCAACCCGACCCGCGCCAGCGCAGCCGACGCTGGATCATGCGGGCCAAAGAAGCCAACATCCATAGCGCCTGCCTCGACCCCGGAAAATGTCAGCGCCTCGGACGCGGCTTTGGCCAGAGCTGGTTCAGCCCCCTCGACCGCACCAACAAAGCCCAAAAGATGCCCCGAACCGCCCTCTTCCGTTTTAGTCCCGACCAGAAACGCGGCTTCGGCTAGTCCGACGGCCGTGGCCAATTTCGCATCCAGCGCCTTCAACAGATCATCCGGCAAGCCCTTTGGCGGCAGAAACTCGGCCAAGCGTTGCTGCACCTCTTCCGGCGCATGTTCCAATGTGGAGGCCAGCCAACCCAATGCCTCGGCCGGGATCAGCATCGACGACGGCGCGACCTCAAGGTTAAGGCCCAGCCCGATCCCCTGCCCCGCCAGCATCGAGGACAGCACCCGCCCCGACAACGCCACATAGGGCACAAGGCGCTCGGCGAATTGGGCCAAACGGTCATGGCGGTCAAAGACCAGTACAAAGCGTCCATCGGCGACGTCGAACAATTCCGGCGAGATATTTTCGTCCCGCGCCTCTTCGGCCAGCAGTAAAAACAATTCGGAATCTGCAAGGCGTTCAAAGAACCGCAGGCGCGCCGCGTCATCTTGCGGGCTGGCCTCCATCGCGGCATGGGCGGCATCCAGAGCTGTGGTTTCAGTCATTCAGAACCTCTTGCACCCGCGCGCGCAGAACCGGGAGCAGTTCGGCTTCGAACCACGGGTTTTTCTTCAGCCATGCCGTATTCCGCCAGGACGGATGAGGCAAGGGAAAGACACGCGGCGCATGGTCTCGCCAGTTGCGCACGGTTTCGGTCACGGCGGAGCGCAAACCAAGGTGATATTTATGCGCATGTCCCCCGACCAGAACCGTCAGCGGCACCTCTCCCAACTCATCCATCACCCTGTCATGCCATGTCTGGCCACAGATAGGCGGCGGCGGCAAATCGGCCTTGCGTTCGTTATAGCCGGGAAAGCAAAAGGCCATCGGGACAATTGCCACGCGGCGGCGGTCGTAGAACACGGTCTCATCGATACCCAACCAGTCGCGCAGCCGATCACCAGAAGGGTCGGTGAACGGACGCCCCGAGGCATGGACCCGCGCGCCCGGAGCTTGACCTGCGATCAACAACGGCGCTCCAGACCTGAACCAAACCACCGGGCGCGGTTCATGCGCGGTAAACGTAGCCTGAAATTTGTCCGCACAAATGCGACAGGCCTGAATCTCTTTCTGTAACGAATTCATCAGATCGCAAGACTTCCTGCATCAAACTGGTTGACGGTCGATGGGAAAGATAGTCAACGGGCGGTTCAAGGCCAACCGGTGCAAAAGTCACAATCCCAACAGGGGAGCATTGGTACGCATTGATCATTTGTTTCATAATTCGACATAATGTAGCCAAACTAGACCAACAAATTAGCCGCTGGTTAATCAACCTGAGTAGCGCGCAATACAAACGCCAGAGCAGCAGGCCGTGAATGCTTGAGTTTGAAAATGTCAGTAAGTCCTTTTGGACCGGGACCCGCCGCAAGGTAATCCTGGATCGGGTCTCGTTCCGGATCGAACTAGGCCGGTCGATTGGCATTCTTGCCCCCAATGGCACCGGAAAGACGACACTGATCAACATGATGGCCGGGCTGGAAAAACCGGACGAGGGTGCGATCCGCAAGTCCTGCCGCATCTCGTTCCCCATGGGATTTTCTGGCGGCGTGGTCAAAAAACTGTCAGCCTTGGAAAACGCCCGCTACATCGCCAAAATCTATGGAATGGATCCGGATTACATCGAAGCGTACTGCAGCTGGCTTTGCAATCTGGGTGAATATTTCAACCAGCCAATCGGGACCTATTCCACCGGCATGCGGGCGCGTTTTACCTTTGCCCTGATGCTGGCGCTGGATTTTGACATGTACCTGATTGATGAGGGCATGCCCTCATCCACGGATGTTGAATTCAACCGAAAAGCAGGTGACATCCTGCGAGAACGTCTGCGGACGACGACATTGGTGATCGTTTCCCACAGTCCCGACGTACTTGAGAAATTTGCGCAGCAGGCCGCCGTTCTATTGGACGGTCAGCTTTACATGTTCGACACCTTGGAAGAGGCAAGACAGCTATATGACTACCAAACCCAAGGCTAAAAAATACCGCTGGCGCCGCAATCGTCAGGGCGCGGATTCCGCGGACGCCAGGGCCGACGCGATCTCGCGTATCAGAAAAGCAACGGAAACGGTTGAGGCGGCGAATGACCCTTCTCCCTCAACTGATATTGAGGCGATCAAGCGCGAAGGACTAACCGGTCGGCAATTGCGCATAGCGCGACGTCTCGCGCAAAAAAACGGCCTAGCAGCCACGTCAGATTACGACGCGGTGCGGCTGCTGCGTGAGAAGGGCATCGATCCGTTCGAACGCACCAATCTGCTGGACTTGGCGGCCGAGAAGGATAAGGCGGACAGCCCCGCGAAGGACAAGATCAGGATTCAGTTGCCCCAGACCATCTCGGATTCCTCCCAAGGTCTGCCCGGCCCCGAATTGAGCCCGGCAGAACGGCGAAATCTTGAAATCGGTGAAATTCAAAAGGACATCGCTCGCCGCCGCAAACGCAAGCTGTTTGCGTTGTTTGCACGTCTTGCTGCCTTCGTTTTGCTACCGACCCTGATTGTGGGCACTTATTTCTACCGGTTCGCAACACCGATGTACGCCAGCGATTCTGCTTTTTCGATCTTGCAGGCAGATGGTGGTGGTGGCTCCATAGGCGGACTGTTTACGGGAACGCAATTTGCCACCGCGCAAGATTCCGTCGCCACTCAGGAATTTCTGGAATCAAAAGACGCGCTGGTTCGACTTGAGAATGACACTGATTTCTCGGCAATCTTCAAGCAGGAGTGGATAGATCCGATCCAACGTCTGCCTCAGGACGCATCCCTTGAAGATACCTATAAGTTGTTCCGGCGGATGATCACCATTGGGTATGACCCCAGTGACGGCATCATCCGCATGGAAGTTGCCGCACCAAGCCCCGAAATTTCGGTCGAACTTTCCACTCTTTTGCTGTCCTATGCCGAAGAAACCATCAACGGTTTGACTGAATTGAAGCGCGAAGACCAAATGCGCGACGCCCGAGCCGGTTTTGAACTGGCTCAGAACGAACGCCGGAAAGCTCAGGAAGAACTGATCGAGTTGCAGTTGCAGGGGGCGGTCCTGGATCCCGAAAACGTGCTTGCTGGTCTGCGGGGGCGGATCAACGCGATCGAAATCGAGTTGCAGGAGAAGGAACTGCAACTGGCCGCACTTTTGGACAACCTGCGCCCGAACGAAGCCAAGGTGGATGGTGTCCGCGCGGACATTCAAAGACTCGAGGCCGTGTTGGCAGAACTGAATGCCGAGATGTTGGACGCATCAGCAGGCGAAAACTCGCTGGCGCGGTTAAGTGTGCGCATCCAGATGGCGCAGGCCGACCTCGTCGCGCGCGATATGATGCTGCAAACCGCAATGGAACAGATGGAAACCACCCGGACCGAGGCCAACCGCAAAGTGCGTTACCTAACGGTTTCGGTGAACCCCGTCGCCAGCGAGGAACCCAGCTATCCGCGCAAGTTCGAAAATACGATTTTGGCTTTCCTGTTGTTTGCTGGTATCTACCTGATGATCTCGCTTACCGCGTCGGTCCTTCGTGAACAGGTATCCTCGTAAGACACATGAAACATGTAAAAATCTCCGATCTCACGGTCGGTAATGATCTGCCTCTGACGATCATTGCCGGCCCCTGCCAGCTTGAAACGGCCGATCACGCCCAGATGATCGCCGGCAAAATGAAAGAGGCCTGCGACGCCGCCGGTGCGCAGTACGTCTTTAAGGCATCGTACGATAAGGCGAACCGCACCTCTCTGTCGGGTGCACGCGGCATGGGGATTGATGCCGGACTGAAAGTTCTGGACGACATCCGTAAGACGATGGGCATTCCGGTCCTGACTGACGTTCATTCCGAGGCCCAGTGCGCCATTGCCGCTGACGCTGTGGACGTTCTTCAAATTCCGGCCTTCCTGTGCCGTCAGACGGATATGTTGCTGGCAGCGGGAAACACCGGTGCCGTGATCAACGTCAAGAAGGGCCAGTTCCTCGCCCCGTGGGAAATGCCCAACATCGTCGCCAAGATCGAAAGCACCGGGAACAAAAACATCCTGCTGACGGAACGCGGCTCGTCGTTTGGATACAACACGCTGGTTGCTGACATGCGGTCGCTGCCGCAAATGGCCCAGACCGGCTACCCGGTGGTGATGGACGCCACCCATTCGGTGCAGCAACCCGGTGGACAGGGTGGTTCGTCTGGCGGTCAAAGAGAGTTCGCACCGGTCATGGCACGGGCCGCGGTGGCCGTTGGTACCGGCGCTGTGTTCATGGAAACGCATCAGGATCCGGACAACGCGCCCTGCGATGGTCCGAACATGATCTATCTGGATCAAATGCCTCAATTGATTGACACATTGATGCGCTTTGATGCATTGGCCAAAGCCAATCCAATTCAGATTTAACCAAGAGCGATAGAATGACCAAACCCATCCCCGAGGTGACTCCGAACACTTGGAGTTTTCTGCGTGACCCGATGATCAAACCCACTGGGTTTCGCGAATACGACGCCCGCTGGAAATACCCCGAAGAGATCAACCTGCCGGGTATGACAGCGCTGGGGCTGGGTCTGGGCACTCAGATGCGAAAGCGCGGGATCGCGCCTGTGATCGCGGTTGGAAACGACTATCGCGACTATTCTCTGGCGATTAAGAATGCCCTAATCTTGGGCCTGATGCAGGCCGGAATTCAGGTTAAGGATATCGGCCCGGCGCTAAGCCCGATGGCCTATTTCGCACAGTTCCATCTGGATGTTCCCGCCGTGGCCATGGTTACCGCCAGCCACAACCCGAACGGCTGGACTGGCGTAAAGATGGGCTTTGAACGCCCCCTCACCCACGGCCCGGACGAGATGTCAGAATTGCGCGACATCGTTCTAAATGGCACGGGCGTCCCACACGAAGGTGGTTCGTATGAGTTCGTGGACGGTGTGAAAGAGGCTTATATCGACGACCTGGTTGGTGACTTCAAAATGTCCCGGCCATTGAAAGTCGTTTGTGCGACGGGCAACGGCACAGCTTCGGCCTTTGCCCCCGAAATTTTCGAACGAATGGGGGTCGAGGTCGTACCCAGCCACAACCGGCTGGACTACACTTTCCCCAACTACAACCCCAATCCCGAAGCCATGGAGATGTTGCACGACATGGCAGACACCGTAAAATCCAGCGGTGCCGACATGGCGCTGGGATTTGATGGTGACGGCGACCGCTGCGGTGTTGTCGATGACGAGGGGGAAGAGATTTTCGCCGACAAGGTGGGGGTGATCATGGCCCGCGATCTGGCCAAGTTGTACCCCAACGCGACCTTTGTGGCGGATGTGAAATCAACCGGCCTGTTCGCTAGCGACCCCGAGTTGCAGGCCCATGGCGTCAAAGTAGATTACTGGAAAACCGGCCACAGTCACATGAAGCGCCGAGTTAAAGAAATCAACGCTCTGGCCGGGTTCGAGAAATCGGGCCACTACTTCCTGGCCGAGCCGATCGGGCGCGGATATGACTGCGGTATGCGGGTCGCGGTTGAGATCTGCAAACTGATGGATCGCAACCCGGATAATAGCATGTCGGATCTGCGCAAGGCGCTGCCCAAAACCTGGTCGACACCGACCATGTCACCTTATGCCGCTGATACCGAGAAATATGACATCCTCAACCGCCTGGTGGACAAGCTGGTTGCCAAGGCCGATGCGGGTGAAACCTTGGCTGGCCGCGCCATCAAAGAGGTTGTTACTGTCAACGGCGCCCGGGTCATTCTGGACAATGGCAGCTGGGGTCTGGTGCGGGCTTCTTCGAACACGCCGAACCTGGTTGTGGTTTGTGAAAGCAGCCAAAGCGAAGACGAAATGCGCGCCATCTTCGCCGACATCGATGCCGTCATCCGGACTGAACCCGGCGTTGGCGATTACGACCAGACCATCTGATCCGGGATCGGGGCGCCATTGGCGCCTCAACTTTCAATCTCCGCCCAAAAGCTTCAGCAAGCCCTTCTTTGCTTCTTCTTCCAGCTTGTTCCTCAGGGCATCCTCGACGCTTTCGCTGTCGGTGACTGCGGTGCCCAACTCATCCCCGACCTTGTCCAGAACCTTTTGCTTGGCGTCTTTCTCAATGTCTTTGAGCTGACCTTCGGCGGCGGCCTCAATCACCTTGCTAAGGTCAGGTTTGATCGAAGGGTTGCTCCACGGTCCGACAATCCGTACCGGCACCGAGATACCTTGCCCAGAGTTGGCCCGCAGCGCGGTAGGTGTAAACAGGTAGTCGATCGTGCGCGCGCCAATATTGACCCGCCCTGTCCCGTCAGCGCGAAAATTGTCCAGCGACATGAGCAGATCGTTGTTGGTCAGCACGCCCTGATCCATGGCAAAACTAGCCGTCAGGCTATTATACACCGTTGTCCCACCCGACCCCTTGCCACGCCCCATCAAGCGATCCAGATCAAAGCCCGCAATCACGCCCTTACCGACGCTCACACTACCCTTACCGCTCAGCGATCGCATGATCTGGTCTTCAGTTTGACCAACGCCCAGAAACTCGAAATCCCCTGAACCTGTTCCTGTCAGGCGTTCAATCCCAGCCATCGCGGTCAAGGCTTGTTGAACATCGATGTTTTGCGCCTTCAGGTTACCGCCTACCGACAGACCATTCCGGTTGTTTGCAACCATCTGCCCATTCACCTGGCCCGAAAACAAGGTGGCCGGATTCATCCCAAGCACCGCGCGGGACCGGTCCAAACTGAGCGTCAGGTCGCTGGGCCCCAATTCTATGTCGGGCAGGGCGATGGACGAGGCCGTCAGGCGTACTTCCCCATTGGCCAGTGACAGGGCCGAGGCATCAATCGGGTCCGTGGACCATCCGCTGTCGGGCGTCGACGCTGCCCCCGATCCACCCGTTGACTTTGCCCCTGCGCGAGCCTCGGTAGCTGCGGGCGCATCGTTGTATCGCGACAGGTCAATATCCCCACTCTTGAGCCGCGCCGTGATTTTCGGTGGGTCCGCAATTTCGATATCCGTCTCGCCTGTAAAGCGATTGTGGTCCAATTGGGCCACCATGTTGCGCAATGAGATTCGGCCCTCGCTGGTATAGGTCATCTGCCCCGACACGTCGGCATTACGCCCCAGCCCCAAGGGCACCCCGACACCGGCTTGCCCAAAAGCCGCCAGCATTTTCTCGGTATTCGTAGTTTTGACTGCAAGCGCACCGTCCATCTCACCAGCTAGATTGACGCGGCCATCGAACCCAACCTCGCCGCCCGGCGCGATCAGGGCAAGTTTCAATGGCGTCACGGCGCCCGATGCATAGGCCGGCAGATCCGGTATTTTGAGGTCCACTTTCACGTGGCCACCTGGCACCGCCATCTGCGCCTCCATCACCATAGGTGAGGTCGGTCCCGGCCAACTGGCCGACAGATCAACGTTCGAGAAATTGAACTTTGTGGCGCCATCTTCGACATAGACCAGCCGCGCATTGGTCAATTCCAATCGATCCAACGTCACCGCGCCTTGTGGTGAGGACGCGGATGGCGCACTGGCACCACCGCTGGTCGTCGCCTGTGGGTTAGCAGGGGCGGCAGGGGCGCTTAACTCCCAATTTCCGCGCCCATCCGACAGCTCAAGCCGCAGCACCGGATTGTCCGCAATAACCCGCCGTATCCGTAAATCTCCGTTCAGCAGCGCCGAAGCATCTACACCTACGGCAAGTCTTTCGGCGCTCAGCATCGGTTCGGACCCTGCCCAAGTTGCATTGCCAAAGGTAACCGGACCGGTCTCCATCCCCAGAACCGGCCAGAACGACAGGTTCACATCCCCCGACAACGTCAGGTCGCGCCCCGTTTCGCTTTTGACCTGTTCTGCCAAAATCGCCGCTAGTTTATCACCAGGCATCAGCAACAAAGCACCGATGACCAGCCCAAATGCGGCCACGAATAGGAAGAGTATGCGCAACAGCCACTTCATTTTTCTGCTCTCCCCTTATTTGGCATGCGTTGAAAAGATCATTCAAAGCCCAGCCCGCATTTGCAAGGGGAAGCTTTCCCCACTATATGCCGCGCCATGACCACGAACCCGCCAAACCTCCGCCCCGACCTGGCGCCCGCCGCCCGGATGCCCGAGACGCCACGTTCGAACCAGCCCACCATTGGTATGGTGTCGCTGGGTTGCCCCAAGGCGCTTGTCGATAGCGAGCGGATTCTGACCCGCCTCAGGGCCGAAGGATACGGTATTTCGCCGGATTATTCCGGGGCCGATGCCGTGATTGTGAATACTTGCGGATTCCTCGACAGCGCCAAAGCTGAATCCTTGGACGCCATTGGCGAGGCTTTGGTGGAAAACGGCAAGGTTATTGTGACCGGGTGTCTGGGGGCTGAACCTGACTATATCCGCGAACACCATCCGCGCATCATGGCAGTGACCGGGCCGCATCAGTACGAACAGGTTCTGGATGCGGTACATTCGGCGGTTCCGCCTGATCCTGATCCCTTTGTTGATTTGCTTCCCGCCGCCAGCGTGCAACTAACACCACGCCATTACAGCTATCTCAAGATTTCCGAGGGCTGTAACCACAAGTGCAAATTCTGCATCATCCCCGACATGCGCGGCAAACTGGCCAGCCGCCCTGCCCACGCAGTGCTGCGCGAAGCCGAAAAGCTGGTTGACAACGGCGTGCGTGAATTGCTGGTGATTTCTCAGGACACCTCGGCTTATGGGCTGGACCGGAAATACGACGTGAACCCGTGGAAAGACCGCGAGGTGCGTACGCACATTACCGATCTCGCGCGAGAGCTGGGGCAGTTAGATGCCTGGGTCCGGTTGCACTACGTCTACCCTTACCCGCATGTGCGCGAGTTGATTCCGTTGATGGCCGATGCTGGGTGCAACATCCTGCCTTATCTGGATATTCCCTTTCAGCACGCCCACCCGGATGTTCTGAAACGCATGGCCCGCCCGGCGGCAGCGGCCAAAACGCTGGACGAGATTGCCGCGTGGCGCGCTACCTGCCCGGACATCACCCTCCGCTCGACCTTTATCGTCGGCTATCCCGGTGAGACCGAGGCTGAATTCCAGACGTTGTTGGATTGGATGGATGAGGCGCAGTTGGATCGTGTAGGGTGTTTCCAGTATGAAAACGTGGACGGAGCCCGGTCGAATGACCTGCCCGACCATGTTCCGGCTGAGATCAAGCAAGAACGCTGGGAACGGTTCATGGAAAAGGCGCAGGCGATTTCCGAGGCCAAGCTGGCCGCCAAGGTCGGTCATACCATCGACGTGATCGTGGACGAAGTCGATGACGAGGCCGCCACTTGCCGCACCAAATCCGACGCGCCCGAGATCGACGGAAACCTGTTTATCGACGAAGGGTTTGAAACCCTTAACCCCGGCGACATCGTTTCGGTCGAGGTTGATGAGGCCGGAGAATACGATCTGTGGGGCAAACTGACCTGATCCGGTCACCCCAGTTGGGGAAAGCGTGAGGCAAGTTTATTGGCGTTTTGCGCCGGGCTGATGGATTATGACAGGACATTCAGCCTCTATGGAAGGAGTGTTCAATGCCCTGTCCGCGCCCTCTTGGCCTGAAATGCATAACGGTGATCCTTGCCGCCCAGCTCTTTGCGATGCCTGCCGTCGCCGACAACGTCCGCTCGGGCGGGTTCATTATCATCGGGTCGAAACCGCTGAGCCTGCATCTTCGCAGCAAGCACCACGTGCAGCGATATTATGGTGCGCCCAAGGTCTATCATCCGACCAGTAATCACTCCGATCAAGCCAAGCCGAAAGTGTTTCTCCACAAAACCAAACCCAAGGTGCACTATGCCCCACCGGTCAAACAACGCCGTCACTCAGGATTTGGTTTCAATAACAAACACGCCTCGCCCTACTATCTTCCAAGACGTTATGGCATTCAGAATCGGGGATACCACTACGGCTACTCGCGACGCAGATATTGATTGAGTCAGAGCAGGCTCAGGAGGCCGATAATCCAAGCCACACCCGCAGCCACAGCCGTCAACGCAACGGCTGCACTGGCGGCATCCTTGGCCTGCCCCGCTAGCTTGTTGTGATCGGTTGAGGTGTGATCGACAGCACGCTCAATCGCTGTGTTGAACAGCTCAGCCACCAACACAAGCAAACCTAGTACCAAGATCAGGGCACGTACCCCGTCACCGATCGGCAACCAGATGGCCAGGATGCCCGAGAACAGATTTGCCCAAACCCACGCACGGAAGGAATACTCTTCGCGCCAAGTTGCGGCCAACCCTTGCCAACTCCAGCGGGTGCGGTCTTTTAGACGGGTAAAGAAATTTCTCATCAACCTGCAACTTTTCGATGTACAGAACTGAAACCGCAATGATGTGCTTCGGGCAAGAAAAAACCGCCCCTTGGGGCGGTTCATTTGGCGGGAATGTGCAAGCGGCCTTTTATACAGACCGCCCGCGAAATCCTTATTGAGCGACTGGGTTACAGACGGTCTGGCCCGCTTCAGTAGTGGCCAGCTCGGTCCCTGCCGGGCAGCTAGGTGTGCCGAACTTGTCATATTCGGGCGTGATATAAACCGGCGCCGGTTCTTCCTGCTGCGAGCAAGCAGCCAAAACAAGGGCAAATGCACCAACGGCAGCAAATTTGAGTTTCATGTCCGTCATTCCTCTATTAATTTCCTGATATTGCCCAAGAATCCGGGGCCGGTGTCACAATACGACCTGAATGGCATTTTTGCAACGAATTCGATCACGCGTTTGTGAGGGGAGGCGAAACAATGCCGGTAACCCCCTCAGAAACAGCGGATTTATGAGCATTAGCTACCGTATTTCACGTATTGGTCTACACTGTTAGGGTGACATCAGCCAAAGACGGAGTAGCCACATGTCAGACAGCCCCACCATCGCGCAAAAAGGCCCCTTCCCGGTCGAGGTAACCGAAGGGAAGAGTTATTTTTGGTGCGCATGCGGCCGATCCAAACGACAGCCGTTTTGCGATGGTTCACACAAGGACACGGGGTTTGAACCGGTCAAGTACACTGCGGACAGCACCAAGAAGGTCTTTTTCTGTGGCTGCAAACACAGCGCGAATCCGCCGCTTTGTGACGGGTCGCATTCCAAGTTGTAATCAGGTTTTCAACCCATTCAACAAATCAGCGTTGGCGCAGAATTCGGGGGCTGCGAGGGCTTCGGACTGTTGTTCGGATAGCCAGTTGGTGCATTGGCCGCTACATTGCGATGCCCGGCAGCGTGTCACCAATTCGGCATAGAGATCCGGTGACAACCGCCCCTCGGCCATGGCCTCGGTTAACGAGATATTCATGCACCGCGCCACT
Organism: Ruegeria sp. BI11; assembly: GCF_056538005.1. Taxonomy (NCBI): domain Bacteria; kingdom Pseudomonadati; phylum Pseudomonadota; class Alphaproteobacteria; order Rhodobacterales; family Roseobacteraceae; genus Ruegeria; species Ruegeria sp. BI11. The sequence continues at coordinate 680,333 of NZ_JBQFSM010000002.1, forward strand.
GAACGGGTCAGCCAAAAGTGTTTTTCGACGTCCCCCAGAACATTCCGTGCCATCAGATTTCCTGCTTTAATCTTGTTTTCAACATGGCAAACCGTTGCCGGTTCCTGCAAATCTGCGGAGCGTCCGCCTCGGCCTCCTGACGGTCCAGCCAGTCCGGGCATTGGCTGGCCCAACCACACCCCCGGCAATGTTGAACTATCTCGGCCCAATCCTGCTGCGTTAGGTGACCTTGTCTGCGCGCCGCAGCCATGTCCGTTCCGGTTGCCTGCCCCATACGCAGAACCAGTCGAAGATGGGTCATGATCTCACCGAGTTGCTGCATGGTGCGTTCCGCCTGTTAAGGCAGCAATTTACGGAGCAAGCCCTGATTGCGACAATATTCCGGCGTTTGGTTTACTTGGGTGGGTTGCCCTAGAAAGTTTTGACAATGACTGGGATTTGCGCAGCCGGTGCACCTCAGTACAGCCTCGGACAACTGGTCAATCGAAACATCTCCGTCAATCGCGGATTGTTGCAAATCCACGCCGAGTTTGGTGGCCATCCGATCCACAAGACCGGCATGGTGTTTCAGCACTTCACGGTCGGGCATGAAAGGTCCTTTCCTGTCGCACGTCCAGAACAGGATATCCCAGCCCGACGCTTGGGCCTTTGATTCAGGTCAAGGCCCCACGCCGATATGATCCAGATAGGCCCGGGTGGCGTCCTGCACCCGTCGGAAACGATCTCCGCCCAGCTTTTTGCCGCCGTACCAGCGGGTGACGATCACCACATGGCTGTCCAAACCAGCGCGTTCAAGCATCCGCAGGATCACCATGCCTGCACCACTTTCCCCGTCATCTGCCTTTAGCGCTCCGGTCGGCAACATGGCCGCCCAAGTATTGTGCGTCGCCTTGGCATAAGCCTTGTCCGACTTGAGCTGCTGCAAGACCGCATCAACGTCAGCCCGTGTGCTGACGGTTGCGCCCGACACCGCATATTTCGACCCCCGATCTGTCAGGATCACGCCCAACTGTGTCAGAGAAGTCATTGCGTCAGACCCAACTGTCTAGCGGTTTCAAAAACGATCTGAACTCGGTCGGCATTTGGCGGGTGAGTACCAAGAAACTGATCCCCCGGATCAGGAATTCGGTCAAAGTATTTGGCACCGATCAAAGGGTTGTATCCCGCATTGTGGGTGATGATCGTACCCAGTTGGTCCGCCTCAAGCTCGAACGCTTTTATGTTCACTTGCACGCCGACCTCGGCTCCAAGTTTCTGCGTACGTTCCAGGTCTTCTCCGTTCTCGCCGTGCAGTTTGCCCAACTCGTTGAAAATCGCCGCGCTTTCTTGCGCGTTTTGTGACTGCCGCGCGATGTGCCCCAAGACGTGATGAGCCGCCTCATGCCCCATGACAAAGGCCAGTTCGTCAGTGTTCTGCGCTGATTGAATCATCGAGCGTGTAAAGATGATCACAGGCTGATCATCTTCATCCAGGGTTTGGAATGCATTGGCTGGAGCGCGCGGATTTAGGTCAACCAGAATCGTGAAATCGCAATTGTCGACCTTGGCCTGGCGCAGACATTCCCTGCGGGCTTCGTCACCGACTCTACGGCTGATATCCCGAAACGCGGCAGCGTCGACCTGAAACTCATCCGAATCCAGCGACCATTCCGTTGCCGGTTGCACGCGCAGGACACCGGCACTGCAGGCCGTCAATAGCAGAGGAAACAGCAAATAGTTCAGACGGCGCATTCATTTTCCTTTAAAACGGCGACCCCGTTTGGAAAACCATAGCGCGAGCTTGGCGGGACTGCCACCGCCGGAATGCGCGGGAACGGGTTGCATTGCCGCCGCGCGCCCTGCACTCTGCATATATGTTTTCGATTGAGCATGAATTCGACTCGACAGTCATTACTCTGGTGGACGAAGGCCCCAAGCCTTTGCAAGAGGATGTCGTCATCAACAGCTTCGCCGAATGTGTGACGCTTGAGCAGCTGGACCCCCGCACGGACCAGATACAGAAAATAACGCTGTCGCCCGAACAGGTCCGCGATCTGGCGGCTGCGCTGGATTTGCCCGAAGGGGTGTATCAAATCCACGAAAGATCCAGTCAAGGCGCATAGACAAACAGCTTGTTCCGCGCGGTCTGCCCCTGTTTTAGGATCAGCGCCGAGGGGGCAACCTGCATGGCCGTGGCCAGTATCCTGCGCACCGCTTCATTAGCCTCGCCGTTTTCAGGTGGCGCGGTCACCGTAATACGGATTGTGCCCTGTTCCACCGCGATGCTGTCCTTTGCGGCTTTCGGCGTGACCCTGACCGGAATCGTCGCACCGGGTGAGGCATGGGCGCTTAGATCAGGTATGTCGCGCAGTTTTGGCTTGGCCATCATTTTACCTCTTGCCTGTAAACACCCTTGCACGGGGAACCGGGGAATGAAATTGATCCGGCATGTCCAGCTGATTGCACTTGAAACGCGCCAGATACTCAACCAGATACAGAATGCTCATGTAAAGGAAGTTAACATATGTCCTTAAAAAATCCGGCTGCCCTGGAATTTCTGCAATCGCGCCGGTCTCGTCCCGCCAAAACCCTGATTGCTCCGGCGCCCTCACGGGTTGAGCTGTTGCCCCTTTTGACCGCCGCCGCCCGTAGCCCCGATCACGGCAAGCTGGAACCCTGGCGGTTTATCGTGCTCGAGAAAGGCGCAATGCCACGCTTGTCCGCGCTGACGAAGAACTGTGGTGTTGCCTTGGGCAAGACGCCTGACGATATAGCAAAGGCCCAAAGCCAGTTTGACATGGGTCATCTCGCCGTTGCGGTGATCGAGGTGCAGAAACCGTCAGAGAAAATTCCGGCGATAGAGCAGACCTATTCCGCTGGTGCTGTCTGTCTGGGGTTGTTGAATGCGGCCCTGGCGGCGGGTTGGGGGGCAAACTGGCTGTCGGGCTGGCAAACCCATGACCCCGAATTTTGCCGTCAGGCCTTTGGCCTACAGGAAAACGAGCGCGTCGCAGGTCTGATCCACATCGCTACCGAAGGCAATGCCCCGCCGGAACGCCCCCGCCCTGACGTTGCAGCCCTGACCGAATGGGTCGAGGAATGATGATCTTCAACGCGTTCTTTGCAGCACTCGGTCAGATCGGCGATCCCAAGTTCCGCGCAGTCCTCCTGCGCGGCGTTGGTCTGACGATCGTGTTGTTGATCGCGGCCTGCGCCGGTGCAATCTGGCTGATCAACAGGCTGTCGGGGGATGAGATTTCGCTGCCTTGGATCGGCGCAGTCCCGTGGCTCAACGATGTGCTGAACTATTCCGGCATCTTCGTGGTGCTGATTCTGCCGGTGTTCCTGATGGTGCCGGTGGCCTCGGCTATTACTTCCCTGTTTCTGGAAGAGGTCGCGCAAGCGGTCGAGGATAAACACTACTCTACCCTGCCCGCCGTTCCAGGCATCCCGTTCAGCGACAGCATAAGGGACGCGGCAAGTTTCATGGGCGTGCTGGTTGTGGCTAACCTGCTAGCGCTGATCCTTTATGCGATCTTCACGCCGCTGGCTCCCTTCATCTTCTGGGCAATGAACGGGTTCCTGCTGGGACGGGAATATTTCACATTGGCCGCGATGCGGCGGGTTGGGCGGGAAGGCGCGCGCAAACTGCGCGCCAAGCATACCCCCGCTATCTGGTTGGCCGGTACCTTGATGGCCATTCCCCTGTCGGTGCCGCTGGTGAACCTGGTGATCCCAATCCTTGGGGCAGCCACATTCACCCACATCTATCACAAGCTGTCAGGGCTCACGTCCTGACGCTCAGTCCCGCGGCTCGAGCTGATTCAGCCAATCGAAATCGCGAACAGAAATTACTCCTGAGATGATGATCCCGGCAATAATGGCCCAGAGCACCACCGAAACACCGGTGGTGATCCACATCTTTTTCTTCATGTGATGCACTTCCGGCGCGCCCGCATGGGTGCCCGGAACGATATCACCCAAATCGCCCTGTGTTTTGATACGAATGGGCAACACAACTAACAGCGTCATGAACCAGATGACGGCGAACAGAACCAGTGCAGCGGTAATCGTCATGACAGCCTCGCTCGAGTTAGACCTGTTCTAGTTCGACCAGGCAGCCGTTAAAGTCCTTCGGATGCAAAAAAAGCACCGGTTTACCATGGGCACCGACCTTTGGCTCACCCGAACCCAAAACACGGGCGCCGGTTTCCTTCAGATGATCGCGTGCGGCGATGATGTCCTCGACTTCATAGCAAACATGATGGATACCGCCCGAGGGGTTCTTTTCCAGAAAGCCGTTGATCGGGCTATTGTCGCCCAGCGGGTACAGCAGTTCGATCTTGGTGTTGGGCAGTTCGATGAACACGACAGTCACGCCGTGATCGGGCTCGTCCTGCGGTGCGCCAACCTTGGCACCCAGCGCAGTGCGGTACTGCGCGGACGCGGCCTCAAGATCCGGTACGGCGATGGCAACGTGATTGAGACGACCGATCATTGAACTCTCCTCTGTTCTGCGTTGCGGCGGTTATGAGGGCTGTTGGCGCAAAGAACAAGTGCGCCAAATTGCCGTTAACCCGGTGTTAGCCAGAAGTTCCTAGCGTAGGGCATCTGCTGATTAGGAGTTCTGCCATGGACGATTCGAGCCCCTTCGCCTCACCCGCGCAGCCGACCGCCACGCGGCCTTTGCTGGGTCAGACAATTCTGGTTGTAGAAGACAGCCGCTATGCTTGCGATGCGATCCGACTGATGTGCCTGCATAGCGGTGCGCGCATACGACGGGCGGATTGCCTGGCTTCGGCCCGGCGTCACCTGCAGATTTACCGCCCCTCGGTCATTCTGGTCGATATCGGCCTGCCAGATGGCTCAGGTGCCGATCTTATTGCCGAATTGACCGACGCTACGCCGCGTATCGGTGCCATTCTGGGTATGTCCGGCGACGAACACAGCCAAGATACAGCACTGCGGGCCGGAGCCGATGGTTTCCTGACCAAACCGCTGAAATCACTTTCTCATTTCCAACGGTTCATTCTGGAAAATCTGCCCGAGGATCGCCGACCTAACAGCCTGCACGCCATTCGCGATGAGGTCATCCACCCCGATCCGATGGCCTATCAGGACGACATGGCCCATATCGCGGATGTGCTGGCCGGGCCAAACGATCACCGCACCTTGGATTATGCCGCCCAGTTTCTGCTTGGCGTGGCCCGTGATGCCGAGGATACAATTCTGGCTGATGCCGCGCAAAAACTGGCCAGATCGCGCGCAGGCGGAGCGCCGGTCACAGCGCTGGCCGCGCAGGTCGCCGGTATCGTTCAGGCGCGGCTGGAACAGCGTGAGGCAATCTGAGATGGCGACCGCTTACTTCTTGACGTCCACGATCCTAATCATCTGGGCCTATTTTCAGACCCGCGCAACTGCGCGAAACATCCGGGTCGCGCACGGATCACAGCCCTGTCCGTTATCCAACGCTGGAGCGGTTCAGAATCTACCACAGAACGTTAATCGCTCGATTTCGATGCCTGCCGTACAAGAAAAACCCGCCGCAGGGGCTGCGGCGGGCGATTGATTAGTCCTGCGGGATGATCCGTAGTCCCAGTTCCATCAACTGATCCGAAGTCGGATCGGATGGAGCATCCATCATCAGGTCCTCGGCGCGCTGGTTCATCGGAAACATCATGACCTCGCGGATGTTGGCCTCATCGGCAAGCAGCATGACGATCCGGTCGATACCAGCGGCGCAACCGCCGTGCGGTGGGGCGCCGTAGTGGAAAGCGTTGAACAACGCACCAAAGCGGCTTTTCACCTCATCCTCGCCGTAGCCTGCCAGTTCAAAGGCCTTCAGCATGATCTCAGGCTTATGGTTCCGGATCGCGCCCGAGACCAGCTCGTAACCGTTACAAGCCAAGTCATACTGATAGCCACGCACGTCCAGAGGATTGCCTTGCAATGCCTCCATACCGCCTTGCGGCATCGAGAACGGGTTGTGTTCAAAGTCGATCGCGCCGGTTTCTTCGTCCTGTTCGTAAATCGGGAAATCCACGATCCAAGCAAAAGCAAAGCGGTCTTTCTCAGTCAGGTTCAGCTCTTCACCGATCACATCGCGCGCCTTACCGGCCACCTTTTCAAAGGCCTTCGGCTTGCCGCCCAAGAAGAACGCAGCGTCGCCGACACCCAAACCCAATTGCTGCCGGATCGCCTCGGTGCGTTCAGGGCCGATGTTCTTAGCCAGCGGACCTGCCGCCTCCATCCCTTCGCCCTGATCGCGCCAGAAGATATAGCCCATGCCAGGCAGACCTTCTTTCTGCGCAAAAGCGTTCATGCGGTCGCAGAACTTGCGGCTACCGCCTGTCGGCGCGGGGATGGCGCGGATTTCAGTGCCTTCCTGTTCGAGCAGCTTCGCGAAAATCGCGAAGCCACTATCGCGGAAGTGGTCGGAGACCACTTGCATTTTAATAGGATTCCGCAGGTCCGGCTTGTCGGTGCCGTACCACAGGGCCGAGTCCTTGTAGGAGATCTGTGGCCACTCCTGATCAACCTTGCGGCCACCACCGAACTCTTCGAACACACCGGTCAGAACGGGCTGGATCGTGTCAAACACGTCCTGCTGCTCGACAAACGACATCTCGAGGTCGAGCTGGTAGAAATCGGTGGGCGAACGGTCGGCGCGCGGATCTTCGTCGCGGAAACAAGGCGCGATCTGGAAATACTTGTCGAATCCCGACACCATGATCAGCTGTTTGAACTGCTGCGGGGCCTGCGGCAGAGCGTAGAACTTGCCTGGATGCAGACGTGACGGCACCAAAAAGTCACGAGCGCCTTCGGGTGAGGATGCGGTGATGATCGGCGTCTGATACTCGCGGAAGCCCTGATCCCACATACGTTTGCGCATCGAGGCGACAACATCCGAGCGCAGGGTCATGTTCTGCTGCATCGCCTCGCGACGCAGGTCCAGATAACGATAGCGCAGGCGGGTTTCCTCTGGGTATTCCTGATCGCCGAATACCATCAACGGCAGTTCGTCCGCCGCACCCAGCACTTCCAATTCGCGCACGTAAACTTCGATCTCGCCGGTGGGTAGTTTCGGGTTCACCAGCTCGGGATCGCGCGCCTTGACGGTACCGTCGATGCGGATACACCATTCGGAGCGCACCTTTTCCAACTCGGCAAAGGCAGCGCTGTCTCCGTCGCACAGAACCTGCGTCACGCCGAAATGGTCGCGCAGGTCGATGAACAGCACGCCACCGTGATCTCGGACACGATGCACCCAACCGGACAGGCGGACGGTTTCACCGACATTGGCGGCGGTCAGAGCGGCGCAGGTGTGGCTGCGATAGGCGTGCATGAAAATATCCCTTCGGGCGCAGAATTCGTCGCGCCGATACACCCCGTCAGGCCCGGAAAGTCAAGGCAGGTCGCGCCGTCAAAACGGCCTTTGCACGTTGCCAGAGTAGAAATAGATACCCAGACCGGCGGGGAAGATGATATTCCCCGCAATCGCGTGCAGCAGGACCGCGTAGAAGAACGATCCGCGTTTGCGGTAGGCCCAGGTGAATAGCAGCCCTCCGCCAAAGGTCATGACCGCGACGACCCAGCTCCAATACATCAGGTGCGCCAGCGAAAACAGTGCTGCGTTCAGCAGATAGGCCGCCCGCCCGTTTGGCAGGATCGCGTGATACCGGCGAAAGAACAAAGACCGGAACAGCAGTTCTTGAGGTAGAGCTGACAGGAGCGGGTACCCAAGCCAGATCACGACCAAAAACTCAGGTCTGTACAGTAGCAAGAAAAACGCCGCCTCGGGCCGTGTGGCCAAGACCAGAGCGGCGCATAAGGCGGTCATGGCAAGGGCGAACGCGATGGCCTCACGCCAGGACCAGTTGCTCCAATTGTACCGCAGTTCAGCCCATGCAAACCCGGGTGTGAAATGCAGCAACACAATGCCGATGGCCGTAAAGGTGAATAACGAGGGGAACATCCAGTCAGGTGGGAACAACACCGCAATCAGCACCGGCACGGCGATGAAGAACAGCCCGAATTCCAGCCGTAACCGCAAATGCGGTACCCCGCTGTCCGCCCAATCGGTTTGTTTGCTCACTGTATTGCCAACTCCGCCCGGATCAGACCACGCAACGAATTTCCCATATAGATTTTTGTTGCGTTTTGCAGGTCGGTCAAGGTTAGGGTTGCTTCGGTAACTTCTTTATTGGCCAGCAATTCTTCACGCAAGATTCCGGGCAGAACGCCACTGGATAAGGTGGGCGTCAGACGACTGCCATCCGGCATGTGCAGAAACAGGTTGGTAATGGTGCCTTCGCACAGCTCGTCGCGCTCGTTCAGAAACAGGACCTCGTCGATCCCTCGGGGCAAGGCTGCCCGAGCGGCGTCATATAGGGCACGCTGCGTCGTCTTGTGTTGCAACCAGATATCTGATGCTGTCAGGCGCGTCTGAGCAATGGCGATCCGCCAGAGCGACGGATTATCGGCCAGCGCTCCGGTCGTTACATCAAGCTGACCGTCTGCGGCCAGCGTCAGCCGGCAGCGCAGCGGCGATGAGCCACCAACATTGTTCAGCAACTCAACAGCTCGGTCTGCTCCTAAGGGAATCCCAAACGCTCCAGCTGATCGGGCTATACGGGCAAGGTGACGGTCACGCCGCACGAACCCTTGCTCTGGCCGAAAAGCCAGCGTTTCGATTATGCGGAAGTCAGGATCAGCTGGTGGGCAAAGCGGGCTTTCCATAGCGCTTCCTCATATTCCGATGGGGCCGTGCTGTCCCAGACTAGGCCGCCGCCTACGTTCAGTGTGGCCTTGTCACCCTCGACCATCAGCGTGCGGATCGCTACGTTGAATTCCGACCGGCCGTCCGGGGCCGCCCAGCCTATGGCGCCGCAATAGATGTCGCGAGGCCAGGGCTCCAAATCGGCCAAAATCTCCATCGCGCGAATCTTGGGCGCACCGGTGATCGAGCCGCAGGGGAACAACGCCGTCAGGATATCGGACAGTTCGGCCCCCAGATGCAGCTGCGCCTGCACCAGCGAGACCATCTGATGCACAGTGGCATATGTTTCGACCTTGAACAGCTCGGGCACTTTGACCGACCCTGGCAACGCAACCCGGCTGATATCGTTGCGCAGAAGATCGACGATCATCAGGTTCTCGGCCCGGTTCTTTTCGTCAATCGACAAGAAGGCCCGGCGGCGGGCGTCCTCGGCCATATCGTCGCTGCGGGGCTGCGTGCCTTTCATCGGGCGGGTTTCGATCCCGCGTTCCGTATCGGTACGAAAGAATAGTTCAGGCGAGCGGCTGAGCAGATCAGGCAGACCGTCCTGCTGCACCAGCGCGCCGTGGCCCACTGGTTGCCCGGATGCCAGCGCGGCATACAACGCGGCACTGTCGCCCTGAATGGTCAGGTCGATGGGAAAGGTCAGGTTGGCCTGATAGATATCCCCAGCCCCGATGGCGTCATGAACTTGTTGAAAGGCGCGCGTATACCGCGCCTCATCCCAGCGGGGTTCAAATCCGGTGACACCGCCCGATGCCGAAGGAAGGTCGCATTGCGCAGGGGACTCATAGACGCCAAAGCATATCAAAGGCAGACGACAATCCGTGGGCAATAGGTCGATCAGGCGTGGCTCAAGCACATACCCCAGCTCGTAACTGGCATAGCCAGCAAGCCACGCCCCATCGGCGCGTGCTTCATCCAGCGCCGCCAGGGCCTGGGGCACGTCGTCCGGCTTATCTGCGCGGATCATATTAGCTGGCCGGTCGAAACTGGTTCCCGGCCCGGCTGGCCCCTGATCGAAACGAATACGCAATTGCATCCTCATTTGTCGTGCTGCGCGGTATAGAGAATACGGCGGCAAGGGAAAGAGGGGAAAGCGGCAATTTCGCCACCGTTTCCGATACCCCTTGAACCTTTTCGCGCGGTCCCTATAACGCAGGACAATTTGGGCGCATGGGGGCGTCCTGACTCGCAGACAATCAAAGGAACCAGGCCATGCCCAGAAGAACCGACATCCAGTCGATCATGATCATCGGGGCGGGGCCCATTGTTATCGGTCAGGCTTGCGAGTTCGACTATTCCGGCGCTCAGGCCTGCAAGGCGCTGCGTGAAGAAGGGTACCGGGTTATCCTGGTGAACTCAAACCCAGCCACGATCATGACCGACCCAGGGCTAGCCGATGCCACTTATATCGAGCCGATCACCCCCGAGGTCGTCGCCAAGATCATTGAGAAAGAACGCCCTGACGCACTGTTGCCCACCATGGGCGGCCAGACTGGCCTGAACACTTCGCTGGCGCTGGAAGAAATGGGCGTTCTGGACAAGTTTGGCGTCGAGATGATCGGCGCCAAGCGCGACGCCATCGAAATGGCCGAGGATCGCGCCCTGTTCCGTGAGGCGATGGACCGGCTGGGCATCGAAAACCCCAAGGCCGAGATCGTAACCGCGCCCAAGGATGACACCGGCAAGAAGGACCTCGATGCTGGTGTCGCACTGGCCCTGAATACTCTTGAAACAGTGGGCTTGCCCGCGATCATCCGCCCCGCCTTTACTCTGGGCGGCACCGGCGGTGGTGTCGCATATAACCGCGAGGATTATATTCATATTTGCCGTTCGGGTATGGATGCCTCGCCCGTTGGCCAGATCCTAATCGACGAAAGCCTGCTGGGTTGGAAAGAGTACGAGATGGAGGTAGTGCGCGACACTGCCGACAACGCCATCATCGTTTGCTCCATCGAAAACGTCGACCCGATGGGCGTGCATACCGGTGACTCGATTACAGTTGCCCCGGCCCTGACGCTTACAGACAAAGAATACCAGATCATGCGCAATCACTCGATTGCCGTGTTGCGTGAAATCGGCGTCGAAACCGGCGGATCGAACGTGCAATGGGCGATCAACCCGGTTGATGGCCGCATGGTCGTGATCGAGATGAACCCACGCGTGTCGCGGTCGTCTGCGCTAGCGTCCAAGGCAACCGGTTTCCCGATTGCCAAGATCGCGGCCAAGCTGGCCGTGGGTTACACGCTGGACGAACTGGACAACGACATTACTAAGGTCACGCCTGCGTCGTTCGAACCGACCATCGACTATGTTGTCACCAAGATCCCGAAATTCGCGTTCGAGAAATTTCCGGGCTCCGAACCTTACCTGACCACCGCCATGAAGTCGGTTGGTGAGGCAATGTCCATCGGCCGCACGATCCACGAATCGATGCAAAAGGCTCTGGCTTCGATGGAATCGGGTCTGACCGGGTTTGATGAGGTCGAAATCCCCGGCCTGAACGTCGGCGTCTGGGAAGAAGCCGATGACAAAGCCGCTGTCATCAAGGCAATCAGCCAGCAGACCCCCGACCGTCTGCGCACCATCGCTCAGGCCATGCGCCACGGTCTGACCGACGATGAAATCTTCGGCGTCACCAAGTTCGATCCTTGGTTCCTGGCCCGCATCCGCGAGATCATAGAGGCTGAACGTGTGGTCCGCAAAGACGGTTTGCCAGTTACCGAAGAGGGCATCCGCAAGCTGAAAATGCTGGGCTTCACTGACGCACGTCTGGGCAATCTGACCGGTCGGGATGAGGACAACGTCCGCCGTGCCCGCCGCAATCTGGGCGTCAACGCTGTATTCAAACGGATCGACACCTGCGCCGCCGAGTTCGAGGCGCAGACGCCTTATATGTATTCAACCTACGAAGCGCCCATGATGGGTGAGGTCGAGTGCGAGGCGCGCCCCTCTGACCGCAAAAAGGTTGTCATCCTCGGCGGTGGTCCGAACCGGATCGGTCAGGGTATCGAGTTCGACTATTGCTGCTGCCACGCCTGTTTTGCACTGACCGAAGCGGGTTATGAAACCATCATGGTCAACTGCAACCCCGAGACGGTCTCGACCGATTATGACACCTCGGACCGGCTATATTTCGAACCGCTGACCTTTGAGCACGTGATGGAAATCCTGACGAAGGAACAGGAAAACGGCACGCTGCACGGTGTGATCGTTCAGTTCGGCGGTCAAACTCCGCTGAAACTGGCCAACGCGCTTGAGGCTGAGGGTATTCCGATCCTGGGCACCACACCGGACGCGATTGACCTTGCTGAAGATCGTGAACGGTTCCAAGCGCTGGTCAATGATCTGGGCCTGAAACAGCCCAAAAACGGCATCGCCTCGACCGATGAACAGGCGCTGGAGATTGCTGATGAGATCGGCTTCCCGCTGGTCATCCGCCCCTCCTATGTTCTGGGTGGTCGCGCGATGGAAATCGTGCGCGATATGGAGCAGCTGAAGCGCTATATCAACGAGGCCGTTGTGGTGTCGGGCGACAGTCCGGTTCTGCTGGACAGCTACCTGGCCGGTGCGGTCGAGCTGGACGTGGACGCGCTGTGCGACGGTACTGACGTGCATGTTGCTGGTATCATGCAGCACATCGAAGAGGCTGGCGTGCACTCGGGTGACAGTGCCTGTTCGCTGCCGCCTTATTCGCTGTCGAAGGAAATCTTGGCTCAGATCAAAGATCAGGCGTTCAAACTGGCCAAAGCGTTGAATGTTGTGGGCCTGATGAACGTACAGTTCGCCATCAAAGACGACGAGATCTACCTGATCGAGGTGAACCCGCGCGCCTCGCGGACCGTACCCTTTGTCGCCAAGGCGACCGACAGTGCCATCGCGTCGATTGCCGCGCGTGTCATGGCCGGTGAGAAGCTGGCGAGCTTCTCGCAGCGGCCGCCCTATCAGGAAGGTCAGGACACCAAGATCGCTGACCAGATGACGCTCGCTGATCCGGACATGCCGTGGTTCTCGGTGAAAGAGGCGGTTCTGCCCTTCGCCCGCTTCCCCGGTGTCGACACCATTCTGGGCCCTGAAATGCGTTCGACCGGTGAGGTTATGGGCTGGGACCGCGACTTCCCGCGCGCCTTCCTCAAGGCGCAGATGGGGGCCGGTATGGTCCTGCCGTCCTCGGGTCGTGCGTTTATTTCGATCAAGGATGCCGACAAGACACCGGCAATGCTTGAAGCCGCGCAGGTGCTGGCCGAGCAGGGTTTCTCGCTTGTGGCGACACGCGGCACCCAGGCGTGGCTGGCTGAACAGGGCGTAGCCTGTGATGTGGTCAACAAGGTCTATGAGGGCCGCCCGGACGTGGCTGACATGCTGAAAGACGGTCAGGTACAATTGCTGATGAACACCACCGAAGGTGCACAGGCGGTCGAGGACAGCAAGTCCATCCGCTCGATCGCGCTGTATGACAAAATCCCCTACTTCACCACCGCTGCTGCCAGCCACGCCGCAGCACTGGCGATCAAGGCGCAAGCCGAAGGGGATGTTGAGGTGAAATCGCTGCAGGGCTAACCGGCCACAAGCGGCGAAATCCGCGCATTTTGAACCAAACACTCCGCGCCCGTTGACCCCGTGTCACCGGGCGCGCATCTTTTCTGCAAACGAGCAGAAGGAAAAAGAAATGCGCAGGTTTATAGTTTTTATCGGTCTAATGATTCTGGCCGCATGTGACGTACCGCTGATTCCGTTGATCTGATACGGTTTTCGGCACTGTTTTACTTTCCCTGTGCCGTTGCACGCCGCATGATGCTGGCCTGAACCGACCAGGGAAGCCATGCACCTGTACACCACATATGGAACCAATGACTTAGCAAAGGCCATTCGGTTCTATAACGCGGTCTTTTCCGTTCTGGATCAACCGCGCCTTCCCGGATGGTCCAAGGATCGTGCAGGCTGGGGAACCGATCCCGACGCCGGAACCGGGTTTTGGGTTTGCACGCCATTTGATGACGGTCCCGCCAGCGCGGGCAACGGAACGATGATTGCGTTCCCAGCAAGTAGCGCGGCGCAGGTCCGGCGATTTCACGCGGTAGGATTGAAGCATGGCGGCACGGACGAAGGTGCGCCGGGAACACGGGATTATTACGCGCCCGATTTTTATGTCGCTTATCTGCGAGATCCGGACGGCAACAAGCTGTCCTGTTTTTACCATCAATACGATCCGGCAAAGGATGCGGGCGACTGAAACAGCCGCCCGCATCCATCAGGCCTGTGCTGCCTCGCGTTTTTCATCGCGTGCAAAGAACACCATGTAAAAGACCGGAGCCGCGACCATGGTGAGGATCGTGGCAAAGGCCAGACCGCCCATGATCGTCACCGCCATCGAGCGGAAGAACGCATCCGTCAGCAATGGTGCCATCCCTAAAATGGTGGTGATTGCTGCCAGCATCACAGGGCGCAGACGCGAGACCGAGGCTTCGACAATCGCCTCTCGTAGGGGTTTGCCGGTAGCGCGAACTAGGTCAATTTCTTCCACCAGTACGATCCCGTTCTTGATCAGCATTCCCGACAGGCTGAGCAGCCCCAGCAGCGCGGTGAAGGTAAATGGCAGACCCGTACCCAGCAGCCCGATCACGACGCCGTTCACCGACATCGGCACCAGTAGCCAGATGATGATCGGCTGGCGGATCGCGTTAAAGATCAACACTGAGATCAGCACCATGATCAGGAGGCTCAGAGGCAACTGACGTCCGAGGCTTTCGTTGGCCTCGCCCGCGTTTTCGAACTCGCCCCCCCATTCCATCCGATAGCCCGGCGGCAGGTCCATGTCTTCAATGGCTGCGCGCACCTCGGAATGGACTTGTGCTGCCGTCATATCGGGTGGGATGTCGGCCCCTACCGTAATCGTGAGCACTCGGTCACGACGATGCACCAACGTGTTGAGTGGTTTGTATTCGAACCCATCGACCATTTGCTCGATCGGAACGAATTTTTCCGACTCTTCCGAAAACACGACCTGATCGACGATCGAGTAATCTCCGTCAGCTGGCCGACGCAGAATGATGGGGATTAGACGGTCCCGTTCGCGGAATTCTCCAGCCGTGATCCCGTCCGTCGAAAACTGCAGAGTCGCAGCAATATCTTCACGGGACACACCTGCGGTCTGGGCGCGCTCGGTTGCATAGATCGGCTGCACTGCCAGCTCCTGCTCGCGCCAGTCGTGATAGACGTTCAGCGCATTCGGCGTAGCTTCGCGCATTTTCAACACGGCCTCATCAGCCAATTGACGCAATACAGCCGGATCACTGCCCGAAAACCGCGCCTGAATCGGATCGCCGCCACCCGGGCCGAAGATCAGCCGCTTGGTGCGGAACTTACCTTCGGGGAATTGCGCCTGACCAAATGCTTCCAGATCCGCCTGCAGCACCGGAATGTCATCTAGTGTCTCAGTGCGGATGATCATGTGCCCGTAGCCTGGGTTCGGTTTTTCGGCTGAATAGGTCAGCAGAAACCGGGTTGCGCCCTGTCCGACAAATGTGGTGACAGACACAACATCGTCCCGCTCGGCCAGCCAGTCTTCGAAAACTGCCATATCTTCGGCCGTGCGCGCGATGGGCGTGCCCTGCGGCAGGTTGTAGTGCACAAAGAACAGCGGTGTGTTCGAGTCGGGGAAGAATTGCTGTTTCACCAGCCCGAAGCCCGCGAAACAGGCCACGGTCACCCCAATCAGCGCGGCAATCACCAACCAACGCATCCGCAAGGCCCAGCGCAAAATGGCTCCGTAGACGCGGAACATGATGCCGCCATAGGCATCCACCGCGCCCTCTTCGCCCTGCTTGAAAAAGTAATGACCCAGCATCGGTGTCACCGTCAGCGCCAGAACCCAGCTGAGCAACAACGAGATACCGATCACCGCGAACAGCGAGAACAGGAACTCACCCGTCGCGTCCGGGCTGAGACCGATTCCGGCAAAGGCCATAATGCCGATAACCGTCGCGCCCAGCAGCGGGATTTGCGTTTTCGACGCCGCCTCATCCGCCGCATCGCGGGAGTTTTTACCGCGCAGCATGGCGATCTGCATCCCCTCGGCCACCACGATGGCGTTGTCCACCAGCATCCCCATCGCGATGATCAGGGCACCCAATGAAATACGCTCCATCTCGATTGAGAAGATCGACATGAACAGCAGTGTCCCCACCACGGTCAGCAACAGGGTCGAGCCCACGACCACCGCCGCGCGCCAGCCCATGAAAATAGCCAGCACCGCCACAACGATGCTGACCGACATAGCCAGATTCACCAGAAAATCGTTCGAGGCCTGCTCGACCACCACATGCTGCTGATAGATAGGCAGGATTTCGACGCCAAAGGGAATCTGAGGATCCAGCTCTGCGAATTTAGCATCGGCACGCTGACCGACTTCGACGATATTCTCGGTCGACAGGCCCGCGATGCCCAACGTGAATGCTTCGGTCCCATTGAAACGGATCATGACATCGGGGTCGGTCTGACGGCCGCGGAAGACGTGCGCCATGTCGAACAAGTTGATCACCTGCCCTTGCGACCCGAGCGACAATCCGGCGATGGCTGAAACCGTGTCCGACCCTTCGGCGGTCAGGATCGTGGTGCGGTCATTCTCTGTTCGGACCGAGCCCGACGCATTCACCGAATCCGCGTTGGCAATCGCCTCGTTGATGGACGTGATGGGAACGTTCTGGTTCACGGAAATGGCCAGATCGGGCTCGACGAAAATTGCCTCGTCCGGCAGGCCCATCACCTCGACATCCGCAACGCCGGGAACGGTCAGCAGTTCGCGCCGCAGGAAGGTGGACAGCTCGTGTTTCTCGGCGTCTGAAAACCCTTCGGCAGTGACCGCATAAAACAGGCCGAACACGTCGCCGAACCCGTCATTCACCATTGGTTGGCTCACACCCGATGGCAACGCACGCGATGCATCGCGCACCTTGGCGCGCAGCTTGGTCCATATCTCAGGCAACTCCGTGCCGTCATAGGTCGATTTGATCTCGACCTCGATCAGCGAAAACCCAGGCTGGTTGACCGAGGTGATCGTATCAACCTCGCCCATCTGCTGAATGGCAGATTCCAATGGTTCCGAGACCTCCAGCGCCACTTCTTCCGCTGTGGCACCGGGGTATTGTGTTGCAATAACGGCATTCTTGATGGTGAAGGCCGGGTCTTCCAAACGACCCAGTGACAGGAAACCCCAGATACCCCCAAACAGGGCAATCAGGATAATCAGCCAAGTATAGATCGGCCGGTCGATTGAGGCGCGTGCGATGTTCATCTGTTTGCCCTCAGTTCGCAAAACCAGCAAAGCGTCGCACGGCCTGACCATCGGTCAGCGCACTTCCACCCGCAACAACGATTTCGTCGCCATCAGACAGGCCGGTCAGCACCCGAACTTCGCCCGTCTGAGTGGGTTCGATGGTAACTGGAACGTATCGGACGGCGCCTTCATCGGCACCAACTGGCGAAAACACCATGACGCCCAGCGCACCATCAGCGCCTGCAACAATGGCCGCAGCCGGAATGACGATACCGGTCCGACCATCCTCTACCTGAACATTCACGGTCACGGACGAGCCCGGCAGGATTTGCAGCCCCTCAGGCGGGGTCAGGCCAAACTGGATACGAAAGGTCTGCCCAACGGTCGAGCTTTCTGCATCAAATTCACGAATCTGAAGCGGAAACACCTCGTCACTAACCGGAAACTTCGCAGTGATTGTGTAGCTGTCTTCCTGACCTGTGCGCTGAAACAGGATCTCGGGCACGTCGACCTCGATCCGCAACTCGGACATGTCGTGGATGCGCACGATGGGCGCGCCAGCGGATACTGTGGTAAAGGCTTCGACCGCCCGGCTGGACACCAGTGCGTCGAACGGCGCGGTCAGAGTGGCATGCTCCAGATCGTATTCCGCGTCCCGCACTGCGATATCAGCCAATTGGGCCTCAGTCTCGGCATCATCCACGGCCACTTGGCTGGCCGTGGTACCCCTTAGGCGCGACAGGCGGGCTACAGTCCGGTCCGCCTGATCCTTTTGCAGAACCGCGCGGTCGTACCGGCGCTGGAACGGTGCCTGATCCAGTTGCGCAATCAACTCACCCTTGGGGATCACAAAGCCTTCGGACACAGGCATCTCAACGATCTGCCCCGAGACCTGAAATGCTAGGTCGACGGTTTGCCTTGCCGCCACGCGCCCAAAGAACTGGCGTGAAAAGCCCGGCGCGGTTTCGCGCACTTGCATCAGCTTGACCGGTTTGGCTGTGTCTTGCGCCAGAACCGGTGTCGTCAGTGCGATCAGGGTCGCACTCAGAAAAGAGAGGAGTTTCATTTCGTCAATCCCTCGGGAATTCCTGTTTTCAGGATGTTGTCTCGGATTTTGCGCGCCAATCGCGCGAATTCGACGGTTTCGTTCGCATCCAATCCAGACGCGCGATGAAAAAGGTCTCCGGCTTCGGACACCAGCATGTCCCTAGCTTCTTCACCCTGCTCGGTCAGAACCAGCAGCCAGGCACGGCGATCTTCGGGGTCACGTTCGCGGGTCAGGTAGCCAGCTTTTTCCAAACCGTCCGCCGTGGCGGTTATGGTCGAAGGGACACTCAGCATATCTGCTGCAAGAACGCCCATACGCTTGGGTTGATCCAGTTTGATCAACATGTGGCATTCCGGATGGTTCAGTTCCGTTTCAATGCAATCGAACGCCTCTTCCAGTTTCCAATACAGGGCATACACACCCATGATAGACTGAATTTCCGGGCTTAGGCGGCCTAGCCTGTCGCTTATGTTGTCTGGCATTGGGGGCTCCGTGTGTCCGCGGCGTCATATACTTCAGATTATGAACCATTCAAGATGTGAAGCAGTAATTTAACCGATTTGATTGCATTCCCTTGGGTCACCTTATCTTGATCAAAGCCCGCAGCGACTGCATTTTAAGCGGATTCGAAACATTCAGGACCCGCCATGTATACGCCCGCAATCACCGGCACCGGTGTTTTCACGCCCGAGAACGTCATCACCAACGCCGAACTTGTCGCCGCCTTCAACGCCTATGCCGACGCGCAGAACGCCAGGAATGCCGACGCGATTGCAGCGGGCGAGGTCGAGCCAATGCAGCATTCGTCCGAAGAGTTCATCCTCAAGGCATCGGGTATCGAGAACCGTTATGTGATGGATAAATCCGGCGTGCTGGACCCGGACGTGATGCACCCCCTGCTGCGCCAACGTGGCGATGACGAACCCGGCATTATGACCGAGATGGCCGTGGATGCCTGCAAAAAGGCGCTGGCTCAGGCGGGCCGCAGTGCCGAGGATGTTGATCTGGTGATATGCGCCGCGTCAAACCATGAACGCGCGTATCCTGCGATTGCAATCGAGATTCAGCAGGCTTTGGGCATCGACGGCTTTGGCTTCGACATGAATGTCGCCTGTTCATCGGCCACGTTCGGCATTCAGGCGGCAGCAGACATGGTGCGCTCGGGCTCGGTCCGGTCAGCGCTGGTGGTCAACCCCGAGATCTGCTCGGGCCACCTGGAATGGCGTGACCGCGATTGCCACTTTATCTTTGGCGATGTGGCCACGGCCACGTTGGTCGAGCGGATTGAAGACGCAACGGGCCCGCATTTCGAAATCCTCTCGACCCGTTGCGCTACGTCTTTTTCGAACAACATCCGCAACAATAACGGCTTCCTGCGCCGCTCGCGGCCCGATGGGGTTGTCGACCGGCGGGACATGCAATTCATGCAGAACGGCCGCAAAGTTTTCAAGGAAGTACTGCCGATGGTCAGCAAACACATTTCGGATCACATGGAGGCCGAGAACGTAACGAGTGGAGACCTGAAACGCCTGTGGCTGCATCAGGCCAACAAGACGATGAACGACTTCATCGGTAAGAAAGTGCTGGGTCGCGAGCCCGAAGCGGGAGAGCAGCCCAATATTCTACAGGACTATGCCAACACGTCCTCAGCCGGGTCGATCATCGCGTTTTCCAAGTATTCGGATGACCTGACGGATGGAGAAATCGGGCTGATCTGTTCGTTCGGTGCGGGGTATTCGGTGGGGTCCGTGATTGTGAAGCGGCACGAGTAGTGGCCTGTTCGCAGATATCACGTAAGAGAATGTTCGATTGGCCGCTTTGAGCCCAAATCAACCGATGCTGCTTAGCGCACCAATGTCGGCGATGCGCAAGAAGCGGACGTTGCAAAATCACGTTGGCCACGGCGGTGTAATATGTGCAATCGGCCGATTACCCACTTTCGACGGCAGATGATAAGCTTGCGACATAGTATTTCAAAGCGGTCGTTCGCGGCTGGCATGCGATCCAATCCAAGCTGAGCTCGCGCGTGCTAATGCGGCGTTCAAAGGCCGCCACCTAAAGCATGACCAGCGGATACTTCCTGCTTTGAAAATTTGAATGCGATGAACTTCGGCTACATTCCAGAAAGCCCAGCATTGGTATTCAATAGAAACTGGCGGAAAATTGGGCTGCTAGCCGCCCCAATGCCGCGAGCGTTTTCCCCAACCGCAGCGGCCTCAACGACCGGAGGAATCAAGCCTCGTTTGTCTTGGTTGACTAAGTAACGGCGAACCCTAGACACCAGTTCTTCCCGAACCTCAGGCGGGAACGCGCCATCGATGAAAATGGCCTCAAAGTCGATGACAGCACAGATTGAAAGGGCGGCCTTAGCTAATTCTTGCGCCGTGGTGCCAATCCACGGTTCCACATAGCGAGAAATGCTGCTCCAATTCTGCGGCTTCTTCCATAGAATCGCCGGGTCGACACCCGCTTCGATCAATCGGTCCTCAAGTAAAAATAGCGACGCCGTGTCGATCAGTTGCTGGCTCTCACCCAAAGGACCGGTCGTGCGCATGGCGCCCAATGCACCGGCATTGCCTTGGTTGCCTTCGAACACGGTGCCGTTCAATGCAACACCGCCGCCGATCATTGAGCCAATAAAAAAGTAGAAGTAGTCACGGTATTCTGCCCCACGCCCATAGAGATGCTCTGCGTGACATGCGGCTGTCGCGTCGTTGACCACAAAAACCGGCAAATCGCTGAACTTGGCGACCTCGGAAAAGAAATTCACGTTTCTCCAAGACCGAAATTTTTTTGCAGCAAGCCCAGACAGATCGTGCCATTTCCAAAGTTCAAATGGGGTCCCGATCCCGATCCCACAAACACGATCACGAAGCCTCTGAGGCTCGTGGGACAGAAGCGTTTCCAAACCAGACTCCAAAAAACCGAAAATGACCTCTGGTAGCGGATAGTCATAAGTTGTGGAAAGTTGGCGGCGCGGCGTGCCAGTAAAGTCGATCAAGAGCAGATCGGCGCTACGCCGCCCGATCTTCATCCCAACCGACAAGATGCCTTCCGGGTTTAATTCCATAGGGGTTGAGGGCTTTCCAACCTTCCCGCGCAGTGGAGTACCACGCTTGAGAATCGCGTCCTTTTCAAGCTTGCGCAGAATGATTGATACAGTCTGAGGAGACAGGCCTGTTAATCGCGCGACGTCGGCGCCTGCGGCGGGCCCATGCCGTTGTAAAACTGTCAAAATCAGACGCTCGTTGTGATCGCGAACCCCGCTTTGACTTACCCCACCGGTCAGTGTGTTGAGCGCTTCTCTCTCCATAAGACTGAACATAAACACCTTGTTTTCTTATGAAAAGGCACTCCGGTAAATTAATAAATAAACTTTATTTATTTATTGACAGAAAGGCTAGAATCACAGTTTCTTGAAATAGACCTTCATTGGAGGATGAGGGCGAGTCTCGTTGGCCTGCCATGCGGGGCATCAACAATTTTCTGGGAGGACTACATGAAAAATCTATTCAAGATTGCCGCATCTGCTACCGCGCTTACGGTGGCTGCTACATCTGCTCACGCAGCCGGAGAAACCGTTTGTCTGATTACGAAGACAGATACCAATCCATTCTTTGTAAAGATGAAGGAAGGCGCAACGGCCAAGGCCGAAGAGCTTGGCATGACCTTGAAGGCCTTTGCCGGTAAAATCGACGGCGACCATGAAACTCAAGTTCAGGCCATTGAAACTTGTATTCTCGACGGCGCAAAGGGAATTCTTCTGACGGCCTCGGACACAAGCTCGATTGTCCCCGCTGTTCAGCAGGCGCGTGACGCTGGCCTCCTGGTTATTGCTCTGGACACGCCGTTAAGCCCGATTGATTCCGCTGACGCAACCTTTGCGACAGACAACTACAAAGCTGGCCTGTTGATCGGACAATGGGCGAAGGCAAAGATGGGTGACGCAGTGGCTGACGCCAAAATTGCGACGCTTGATCTGAACGTCAGTCAGCCAACCGTGGACGTTCTTCGCAATCAGGGCTTCCTCGACGGCTTCGGTGTGGACCTGGCAGACCCCAATGTCATCGGCGATGAATCTGATGCTCGATTGGTCGGCAGTGACGTGACCGACGGCAACGAAGAAGGTGGGCGCCGCGCCATGGAGAACCTTCTGGCCAAGGACTCGACGATCAACGTTGTTCACACGATCAATGAACCGGCAGCGGCAGGTGCCTATGAGGCTCTGAAATCCATTGGGCGTGAAAACGATGTGCTGATCGTTTCGGTCGACGGTGGCTGCCCCGGTGTACAGAATGTGCAGGCCGGAGTTATTGGAGCTACAAGCCAGCAGTATCCGCTTTTGATGGCTTCGCTTGGGGTCGAGGCTGTTAAAAAGTGGGCTGAGGAAGGCGTAAAGCCCGAAAACACGCCCGGAAAAGACTTCTACGATACCGGAGTCGCGCTCATCACGGACCAACCTGTTGATGGCGTGGAATCGATTTCTGTCGCCGAAGGCTTGGAGCTCTGCTGGGGCTAAAATAGACCTAATGAATGAGGCGCATGGGAGCGCCTCATCACTCCTTTCACCAGCAAACCGAAACTTCCTGTACACTCATCTCGTGGGCATTACGCCGCCCGCGAAAAGGGGGAGATATGTCCGAAGCAAACCAAAGCGCCCAGGAATTTGAATCCGCTGCTAGCAGAACAGAAACTGTTGCGGCTTTTGAGGACCATCGGCGTGGCGTTCTGGGGAGGTTGCAGCATCTTCTCCACGTCAATCCATCTTTTGTGCCGCTTATCGTTCTGGTCGGTGCGATATTGATATTCGGACTGCTATTGGGGTCAAAGTTCTTTTCGCCCTTTGCCATGACCTTGATTCTTCAGCAGGTTCAGATCGTCGGAATCGTGGCCGCAGCGCAAAGTCTGGTCATTCTGACCGCCGGCATTGATCTGAGCGTCGGCGCAATCATGGTATTTTCTTCTGTTATCATGGGGCAGTTCTCTTTCCGATACGGCATTCCAGTGCCAATTGCCGTTATGTGCGGACTTACAGTTGGAACCTTGATCGGAGCATTAAACGGCTGGCTTGTCAGCCGCGTTAAACTCCCTCCTTTCATTGTCACACTAGGGATGTGGCAGATCGTTCTGGCGACAAACTTTCTGTATTCTGCTAACGAGACTATTCGCAGTCAGGACATCGAAGCCAACGCCCCCTTCCTTCAATTCTTCGGAACCAAGTTCAGCATAGGTGGAGCGACCTTTACAGTTGGCGTCATTTTCATGCTCGCCCTGATATTTGTGTTGGCCTATGCACTTAAACACACGGCCTGGGGAAGGCATGTCTATGCCGTGGGTGACGATCCTGAGGCGGCCGAACTGTCAGGTGTCAACGTCCATCGAACACTCATGTCCGTCTATATGTTGTCTGGCTTGATTTGTGCCTTCGCGGGCTGGGCTCTGATTGGGCGCATCGGATCGGTCTCGCCGACATCCGGCCAATTGGCCAACATTGAAAGCATCACTGCTGTTGTGATCGGAGGTATCTCTCTGTTCGGTGGACGGGGGTCCATTCTGGGATCACTATTCGGCGCTTTGATCGTCGGCGTGTTTACTCTTGGGCTAAGGCTGCTCGGCGCAGACGCGCAGTGGACCTTCCTGTTGATCGGTCTTCTCATCATCGCGGCGGTCGCAGTCGACCAGTGGATCAGAAAGGTATCGGGCTAATGTCAGACACAACTCCAGTCGTCCAAGGGCGCGGGATCGTGAAGCGCTATGGCCACGTCACCGCCATCGACCATTCCGACTTTGAACTGCGGCAAGGAGAAATCCTTGCAGTTATCGGGGACAACGGTGCGGGTAAATCTTCCATCGTCAAGGCGATTTGCGGGGCCACCATCCCGGATGAGGGCGAGATCCTGATCGAAGGGAAGAAGGTAAACTTTACCTCTCCAATCGACGCCCGCAATATGGGTATCGAAATCGTCTATCAGCAGCTTGCCATGTCTCCTGCCCTTTCGATTGCGGACAACATGTTCATGGGGCGCGAGATCCGCAAAAAGGGGTTCATGGGCAAATACATGCGTCAGCTCGACCGGCCAGCTATGGAGAAGTTCGCCCGCGAAAAACTGACCGAGCTTGGCCTTATGACGGTGCAGTCGATCAATCAGGCAATTGAGACGCTGTCTGGCGGCCAGCGTCAAGGCGTTGCCGTTGCGCGCGCAGCCGCCTTTGCGACCAAGTTCATCATCATGGACGAACCGACGGCTGCTTTGGGCGTGAAGGAAAGCCGCAAGGTGCTTGAGCTGATCCAGGACGTACGGGCGCGTGGTATTCCGATCATTCTGATCAGCCACAACATGCCGCATGTCTTCGAAGTCGCTGACCGAATTCATGTGCACCGGCTCGGTAAAAGGCTCTGCACGATTGATCCCAAGGACTACACGATGTCCGACGCCGTGGCCTTTATGACCGGCGCCAAAGAACCACCAAAAGAAGACGCCGCGTGATCGAGCAGGATGCAAAGCGCGTGTGCGACCTGATCTCCTCCCGGAGGCAGGTTGGGGTTCGGACGATTGTCGCAATCGCCGGCCCCCCTGCATCCGGAAAGTCGACCCTGGCAGAATCCGTTGTGCAATCGCTGAACGCACAACAGAACTCGGTGGTTCCGTTAGCCACGTTAGTGCCTATGGATGGCTACCATTTAGACAATCGTGTACTTGAAGCGCGAGGATTGCTGGCGAGAAAAGGCGCGCCAGAAACCTTCGATGCAGTTGGGTTTTGCAATGCAATAAAAAAGTTGCAATCCGCGCAGCATGAATCTTTTCACCCCAGATTTGACCGTCAAATGGATCTCGCCATTGCTAACGCGATTGCGGTTCACCCGGACACTCGGACTGTTGTTGTTGAAGGGAACTACCTTCTGATGGATAGCGACCCGTGGAGAACATTGGCGGATGTCTATGCCGCAACGATTTTTGTCAGCCCAACTTTGGAAGAACTCGAAAAGCGGTTGCAACACCGCTGGATCAAGCATGGATTTGATCCGAAAACCGCGTTGCAACGCGCGAAAACGAACGATCTGCCAAACGCTGAACGTGTCATCCGTGATAGCCGGAAAGCCGATCTTACACTGAACCAGAATTACACCGAATTCGGGATGCGCTACGCATTCTGAATTTGCGCATTGGATTCACCCATCCGTTAAAGCAGCACCTCTAGGCGGGTTCAGGTGCAACCAAAATCACTCCATTCACGATGAGGAAACCTCATGAAGTTCTTTGTGGACACAGCAGAAGTAGACGAGATCAAAGACCTTATAGGCTTTGGATTAGTAGATGGTATCACCACCAATCCAAGCCTGATTGCCAAGTCCGACCGCAATTTCAAAGAAGTTATCGCCGAAATTTGCACCCTGACAGATACACCCGTGTCGGCAGAAGTTGCAGCCCTGGATACTGCGGGAATGATTGCAGAGGGAGAGCATCTTGCAGCAATCGCCGACAACGTCGTTGTCAAACTGCCGCTGACACTGGATGGCCTCAGGGCCTGTGCTCATTTCAAAAAGGAAGGGATCAGCACAAACGTCACACTCTGTTTCTCAGCCAATCAGGCACTCTTGGCGGCAAAAGCGGGTGCGACCTATATATCGCCTTTCATTGGCAGATTGGACGACATCAATCTAGATGGGGTCGACCTCATTAGAGATATCCGGAGCATCTTCAACAATTATGGCATTGAAACTGAAATCATTGCAGCATCCATCAGAAGCCCCAATCACATAGCTGAGGCTGCTTTGGCCGGATCAGACATTGCCACGATACCCCCGTCCGTCATCCGCAAACTAGTCACGCATCCGCTCACGAACGCTGGCATTGAACAGTTTCTTTTTGATTGGAAGTCTACAGGGCAATCGATTCTTTAATGGGCTTTCATTTTGATTGAAACGGGATGACCTGAACCAGACCTTGAACGGCTGAGTAGCAAGGCCATGTTTCGGGACTTAAAACTAAATGAGACGCTCCTTGATTTGACAAACAGGCCGAGTTTCGTGGAAAACTGCCAAAACTCCTCTTCAATAGCGGCATGAACACTGCGGCAACAGCAGACCGCTCCAACGTCCGCTTTGTTGAAGTGACTGGAGACTTTGGCGCGGTCGCAGCGACACGTCTGCTTCCCGCCCCGAGCGTCGGACTCAAACGTCCGCTATGGGCTGCCACCGGCCAATCGAGTTGGTTGTAGAGAATGGCAACTCGGAGTTCAAACTTACCAATGCTGCGCTGGGTCCAAATGACAATCTTGGTGCATAAGCGGACCTTCGTCAGCAGGTGTTTCCCGCGAGTTCTTTTTAGGATCGGGAGGCAAGGATTGGTGCCTCCCGTGAATTGATTTCTACTGTGACATCCCTCCTTCGGTCGAGATTTGTTCTTCAACGTGACCTTGGTTGGTGACGTCCGAACCCCGTGGAGGATAGTCCTTGAACGTAGAAAGGTGGTTTTGGACAATTTTCGCAGCAGGACCAAACGCCCACATCTTGTTTCCCATCCACCGAGTATACATACCTGACTCCTCGGCGGCTTTTTCGTAGGGATCTCGGCGCAGGTTGAACAGCAGGGGTGCGTTCAATTCTTCTTTTGGCCCCGCCCAACCTTCGGTCTGGATCGTGAAATGTGCTTTCCAGTCGCCGTGGCGTACAGCTTGCAGGTCCGGTCCTTCGTAGTAGATGATCTCGTCCCGGTTACTTTCGCCTTCACCAGTCAGGAAAGACAGTTGGTTGTACCCATCCAAATGCACCTGATAGCCCTCGTAACCCTCCAGCAATGATCCGGTCAGATCGTCAGGCCCTCCGGCGGCGGCAACAAGGGTGGGCATCCAGTCAAGCCCAGCAAAAATTCCATTGCTCACGGTTCCGGCAGGGACTTTTCCGGGCCAGCGAACGATGGCCGGGACGCGGAAACCGCCTTCCCATGTGGTGCCCTTTTCGCCATGGAATGGCGTTGTTCCACCGTCCGGCCAGGTCATGGTTTCGGGACCGTTGTCAGACGTAAAGACAACAATAGTGTTGTCCGAGACACCCAGTTCGTCCAGCCGGGCCATGACTTTGCCTACGTTGTCGTCCAGCTCTTTCATCACGACGTCCTGCAAACCGCGACCGTCGCCCAGAATGGCCTCGTATTCGGGGCTCAGATGGGTCCAGACGTGCGCGCGCGCCGGTGCCATCCAGACAAAGAACGGCGTGCCGCTGTCGACTGCGCGGTTGATGAAGTCCAGCGTGTGGGCTGTCACCTCGTCGTCCAGCGTCTTTTGGCGTTCGGGCCGGGCCGGGCCATCGTCGATGATGCGTTGCTTGCCAACCAGACCCCAGCGTGGGTCCACAGTTTCATCGACTGTATCCGTGGCATAGGCGTGAATGATGTTCCGGGGGCCAAATGTGTCATTAAATTTCTGATCTTTTGGCCAGTCCGGGTCGGATGTGTATTCCATCGCGTTCAGATGATAGAGCCAGCCCCAATATTCATCAAACCCTTTCACCGTCGGCAGGAATTTGTTCATATCGCCCAGATGGCTCTTGCCGAACTGCCCAGTAGTATAGCCCAGAGACTTTAGCATATTGGCCAGCGTCGGGTCATTTTCATTCAGACCCTTTTCAGGATCTCCGGGCAGGCCGACTGTGTGCATTCCGGTTCGAACCGGTAATTGTCCGGTGATAAATGCGGATCGCCCAGCAGTGCAGCTTGGCTGAGCATAGTAATCCGTCAAACGCATACCGTCGGCAGCGAGTTGATCAAGATTGGGGGTTTTGATGCTCTTCACACCCTGATGATAGCTGCCAAGGCTGGCCCAACCAACGTCATCGGCCATGATGACAAGAATATTGGGTTGGTCGGTTTCGGCCAAAACCGGCAGGGCACAGACCGAAGCTGTGGCCAGCGTGGCGGAAACCGCAATGGATCGAAGAATGAACATTGTTACCTCTGTGGACGTGGAAGACGATATCGATGGTGGGAATATCGAAGGGTCCATCAGGGATAGCGATTGAGAGTTTCTTGTCGCAACAGAGCTTTACCATGATTTCATATTGTGAAAACTAAAACACAAAACCTGAAACAATCAGACCGTATGATGAACGAAAACGCTTTGACCGCCTTTCTCGCATTGGCTGAAACCGGCAGTTTCCAAAACGCCGCTCGTGCGATGGGTGTCTCCAACGCGTCGTTGTCCCGCTATGTCGGGCAGGCTGAGGACCACACGGGACTTGTTTTGTTCCATCGCAGCCGAAACAGCAGCACGTTGACACGCGCGGGGCAGGAGTTCTTGCCAATCGCCCAGGCGTTGCGTGAAGACCTGGACCGCTATGCGACCCGTGTTTCCGGATTGCGAGAAACCGGGCCGGGCACTTTACTGATCGGTTGCGGGCCGCTCACCACGAGGACCCTGATCCTGCCCGTCTTGGGAGCCGTCCGAAGAATAATGCCTGATCTGCGCTTCCGAATTCTGGTGAGTGCCTACGCGCGCCCGCTAGATTTGTTGCAGGATGGGGAATTCGACGTGTTCCTCGGTGATCTGACCTACACACCTGAAGCCGAAGATGTCGAGATCATTGTGATGGAGAAGCAACCCATTCAGTTCGTTGCTCATCGAGATCATGAGATTCATCAGCTCGGCCCGCAAACTATCGCAGGCATCTTCGATTTTCCCTTTGCGTCACCCCATCTCCACAAACATTGGAAAGCCGCTTTGACAAAAGCGCTTGGTGGCGGCGCCGAGGCGGTCAAAAAGGTCGATGCGCAGCCGCATATCGAATGCGACGACTACAACCTCCTGACTGGACTTCTGGCAGAGCCTGAATTTATCGTTGGAGGGATGCCGGACACATTCGCAGAGCTGATCCGTGCAAAGACCGCAAAACCCGTGTCGATGAAACAGACCCTTACCTGGAACATTTGCGCAGCGCGCAAGTCGCAGAACACGTCTGCCGCGGTTGAATTGGTTTGGAATGAACTTGCCAAGTATCGGGCGTGATCGGTGGCGGGAGGCACAGGGAGACCTGTAACTGAAGCGTTTTCTGGCCCAAACGTAGGTCGTTTTCTTAGGCCCGGTAGAATTGCCGAAGTTCCGCTTAGGTACCGAGAACAGCTTTTTTAATGCAATTGACCAACGTCAGCAAAGGTCCGCACTGCAGACATACACTGAATTTACCTGAATGACCGCACCGAGCCCAACCTGCTCGTTCGTCAGGTTGCAGCGAATGGCCGGTTTTAGTAACCGTTGGCAGGTGCAGACTGCATCGGCGCGGATTTGTGAACAGCTACGCCAATCATGACGAGGGCCACGCCCAGGACATCCACAGCGCTCGGAACCTGACGCAGGACAGTCGCGCCGATGATCGTGGCGGTCGCTGGCAGAAGAGCCAGAAGGAACGCGAAGCTGGCGAGTGGCAAGCGGGCCATCGCGAGCTGATCGCAAACATAGGGGATGACCGAGGAACAGATGCCGACGCCGATCCCGGCCAGTACTAGCAGGGGCGCACCAAAAGCGTCGAGGGCTTGCAGGAAGCCAATGGGCATCACGAAGATGAAGGCCGCTGTCATGGCAGCGCCAAGGCGCTCCACACCGCCCGACGCGCCACCTTCGGAAATCTTGTGGCCGAGGACGATGTAGAGAACGAAAAGCGATCCGTTCAGCACCGCCCAGAACAAGCCAAGAAGATCAGATGTGAGATCAGGTCCATCCGCCGCCAGTAGCGACGGCACGTCGATCAGGAGGGCCACGCCGATGATTGCGAAGGCGAAAGCCAGATAGTTGCGCCCAGTGCGGAGGCCCCAAAGGGCAATCACGATGGTACCGACGAATTCGATAGCTGCGACGAGCGCAATCGGTAGCCGGTCGAGGGCCAAGTAGAAAGAGCTGTTCATCACCGCGAGGCAACCTCCAAGCCCGAGAAGGAGAAGGCGCGCACGGGGCGTCGATTTCCTAAACGTGCGCCAGGGTTTCGTGATGGGCGCGAAGACCAGGGCCGCCGAAGCAATGCGGAACCAGGCAACGCCAAGCACACCAACGACCGGAAAGAGTAGAACCGCGAAGGCCGGGCCGAGATAATGGAAAACGGCGGAGACGCCGAACCAAGCATGAGGGGGAACGGCCTCGGACATGCGCAACATGGCTCTGGTGGCATTGGCTACGTCGGGATTTACGGGAATCTGATCTGACATGCTAATATAATGCAAGGTAATGGCGGCTTTTTGTATGGAGATCAGATATGCCTATGGCGAAATTAAACGCACGAAAGAAGGGAGAAGCAAATTCAAACCTTCGATCCGAACAAAGTGATCTCGACAGCGTTGATGCTGCGATTCTCCGGGAACTCTGCGCAGATGCCCGCATCCCACGCGCGGAGCTGTCCCGTCGTGTCGGTCTATCCGCCCCAAGTGTTGCAGACCGTGTGAGGCGTCTTGAGGACGTGGGCATCATCACCGGATATGGCGCTCGTATTGACCCGGCCCGACTTGGCTATAGCCTGACAATCCTTATCCGCGCGCGTCCGTTACCAGGTGAAATGAAGAACATGATCGAAGCGATTCAGGATACGCCGCAGATTGTCGCTTGTGATCGTGTGTCCGGCGAGGATTGCTTCGTCGCACGGGCACATGTCCACGACGTAGCCGAGATGGAGACCGTGATCGACCGGATCGTACCCTTCGGCGCGACCAACTCTTCCATCGTACAGTCGTCACCGGTCAAAGAACGGCTGGTCGAACTTTAGGGTCTTGCAAGCGAAAGCGGACGTTGACCCAATGGTCGCTTTGCCCGGATACTGTTGAAGAAGTCGATGTTTTGGCTGGTTTGACGGCTGTCGAGATTTGGGGTGACGCGCCTTTTCTTCATGTGGGGGCTGGTG
>NZ_JBQFSM010000003.1:0-423199 GCF_056538005.1 Ruegeria sp. BI11
ACCTATCGCGATGGAAGACGGCCTGCGTTTCGCCATCCGCGAAGGCGGCCGCACCGTCGGCGCCGGCGTTGTCTCGAAAATCATCGAGTAAATCGCTTAAGCGAATGATCTATCGGAAAGGGCGCCCCTAGGGGCGCCCTTTTTTTGTTTTAATTCAAAACTAAACCTGCAAACTGCGTTTGCCGAGGATCTACTCGTAGGCCGCGTCTACGATGAATTCCACCTTAAGTTCGGGTCGCGCCAGTTTGGCTTCTCCGCAGGCGCGGGCCGGTGCATGGCCTTTTGGAACCCAGGCATTCCAGACCTTGTTCAACCCGGCAAAGTCCTTCATATCGGCCAGCCAGATCGTTACGCGCAGCATGTTTTCGCGGGATGATCCGGCTTGTACAAGCAGGGCATCAATTTTCTCAAGGCAAATTTGGACTTGTTCCTGAATCGTATCACCCTCGGCGACTTGTCCGGTCAGGTAAGCTACACCGTTGTGTTTTACGATTTTTGAGGACCGTTCGCCGGTATCGATGCGTTCAATCATTGGGCATTCTCGTTTTTGGATGTTTGATGC
This sequence comes from Ruegeria sp. BI11, assembly GCF_056538005.1. Classification (NCBI taxonomy): domain Bacteria; kingdom Pseudomonadati; phylum Pseudomonadota; class Alphaproteobacteria; order Rhodobacterales; family Roseobacteraceae; genus Ruegeria; species Ruegeria sp. BI11. The sequence continues at coordinate 563 of NZ_JBQFSM010000003.1, forward strand.
GGGTGTTCATGGTCACAAGATGACCAGCTTGGCAATTGCTATTTTCACGGTAAGCGCTGCGGTCGTCAGGACGGATTAATTTTCCCTCCACCTCAACGCAAAGAAATCCCCCCATATTTTCAATCGAAATAAGGGGTGCCGAACACTCTGGTGTAGGCGCCAGACAATCAAAGCTTGGAGTGAACCATGTTTGGCCTTCCGTTTGTACATTACAGCACGCGCATCTTGCACAGCATCGATCTGGACGACATGCAGACAGCCATTTTAAGCGGTGACGATGTTGTGTCCGGGGGTAAGGCGCCTAAGTTGCGCTCGCAAAAAAAGGTAAGTCCGATTACCTTTCTTTCTGAAGAACCCGAGAGCTTTCGGATAGATAAGCAATAGGCCGAATACAACACTGTGGCTCGGATCACCGCGACTGCTACACTCAACATGTATCCTTAAAGCGTGGCTGGCATCTGTCAGCGCGCATAGCTGACGAGGTAAGGGCATGGTGGGTTTGGACATCTTGGTGAATGCGGCGAATGTCTTTTACCTGATTTCCTATTCGGTCCGCGACATCTTCTGGCTGCGTGTTCTGTCGGTAATCGGGGCGACGATCTTGCTCCCTTATTACTATCTGCAACCCGCACCACTTTGGGCTCCGATTGGTTGGAACTTGTTCTTCACCGGTATCAACATCTTTTGGATTGTGCGTTTGCTGTTGGAACGGCGTCCAGTGCCATTTACCGATGCGGAACGGCACCTCTATGAAACCGCTCTGCGCAATTTCTCAGAACGGGATGCGTATAACCTGCTGAGAATGGGCGTTGCCAAATCGGTTCCGGCCGGATCCAGTCTGTTAACGCAGGGAAGCCCGGTGCACAGTCTTTCGTTAATCGTGGATGGCGAGATCGACGTTGAGATGAACGGAAATCACGTCGATACGCTGGGCGAAGGCCGCTTCCTTGGCGGAACAGCCTTTCTGAGCAAAGATCGGGGTTTCGCGGCGCCCGTGACCGTGACGGCGAGAACGCCCTCACGCGTGATTGAATGGAAAATGCCAGATCTGACTGCAGAACTTCAGAAACAACCTGATCTGGCGATTTCAATCGAAGCCAGCCTTGGGCTCGAAATCTCGCGGTTTCTGCAAACCGCCAGATTGCAGATGGCCTAAAGCGCGGATTCTGCGGCGGCCCGAACGGCGCGTATATTGTCGCCATAGACACCAGGGTTCTCAACTGATCCGCCTTTAAAGACGGCTGAACCGGCGACCAGAACGTCAGCGCCTGCGGCTGCAACCAGCGGGGCGGTTTTCGGATCAACGCCGCCGTCGATCTCGATATGCACAGGGCGGTCACCGATCATATCGCGCAGTTTGCGAACCTTGCTGGTCATGTCGATGAATTTTTGACCGCCGAAACCGGGGTTCACGGTCATGACGCAGACCAGATCAGTCAGGTCCAGCAGATGCTCGACCGCGTCGGCAGGAGTGCCGGGGTTCAGGGCGACGCCCGCTTTCATTCCTGTAGCGCGGATCGCCTGCAGGGTGCGGTGAGTGTGCGGACCGGCCTCGAGATGGGCGGTCAGGATATCAGCGCCTGCATCGGCATAGGCCTGAATATAGGGATCAACTGGCGTGATCATCAGGTGCACGTCCATCACTGTATTGACATGCGGGCGGAATGCTTTCACGGCGGGCGGGCCGAAGGTCAGGTTCGGTACGAAATGACCATCCATCACATCGACATGGACCCAATCTGCGCCCTGGGCTTCGATGGCCTGAATCTCTTGTCCGAAATTGGCGAAATCTGCGGACAGGATCGACGGGGCGATCTTGATGGTACGGTCAAAGCTCATGGTGGCCTCGTGTCAGCTGAAGAGTCGCGGTCGCATATACCTGTGCCACGCCGCGATGGGTAGCCCTTATGGTTTGCCCGAAGTTACAAAACACTCACTGGGTTGCGGGAACGTTCGATCAATACGGAGACTGTCACATCAAAAGGCGGCAATACTCCCGCATCCGCAGGTGCATCGGCTGCGCCGGGCCCAACGGGATGAAGCCTCCCCTAGGGGGTCGAAGACGGGCGGGAGCCTCCGGTGTTCAATCGTCGTTCAGGGTCAGAGTAACGCGCTCTCCTGCAAAAACAGTGCGTCCGTATTCCACCGGCACACCGTTCAGGTCGGCATTTATTCCCACAGAGTAGAGCACTGGGGCGCCTTGGGGCAATTGCAGATGCAAAGCCTGCGTCGCCGTGGCAGCCCGTGCCGTCAGGCGGGTGGACACGCGGGTGTAGTCTGCAACGCCACAGTGTTGCAGGGCCTTGGTCACGGATTGTGTGTCTCGCAGGGCCGTCAGGATGTTTGGTAGGTGATCTGCCGGGAAAACGCTCTGGAACAGGCCGACGGGCTGCCCATCGGCCAGAGATAAACCATCATACACATGAACCTTGTCTCCGGGGGCAAGCTGCAGAGCTTCGGCTTCTGTCTCATCTGCAATGCGGGTGGTCAGGGAGAGGATCGTCTTGCCCGGCATCTTGCCGCTGGCCGAAATGCTCTTGTGGTATCTCACTCGCTTGCCAATCGGATAGTCGGTCGGACGCGCGGCCACAAAAACGCCTGACCCGCGCCGGGGGCGGACCAGACCTTGCTCGGACATGTCCGATAGCGCGCGCCGTACCGTATGCCGATTGACCCCGTGTTGCGCCGCCAACTGTGCCTCGGTCGGCAGACGGTCACCCGTATTGTATCGCCCCTCGGCAATGTCCGAGGTCAGGCTCAGCGCAATGCTTTTCCAGACTGGCGTTTTACTCATGTCGTCAAACTTTCACCGGTCGCGGATTGCGCCCCACCTTTCGGGGGTGTAATATTTGTCTAGTTGTATAGTTCAAATAGACAACCCGGCCAAGAGGGTTTGATGGCAGATCAGAAAAATATAGCGGCTGTCGCGCGTCAGGAATGGATGGGATTGCTGGCCCGCGCGCCGGAAAAGACGCTTATGGCGTTTTGGGGTGAGATGGGCTTGAAGCCGAGCTTCCAATGGCTTCGCAATCCCGAAGTAGGCGGTGTGATGGTGCGTGGGCGGATCGGCGGTACCGGCGCGCCATTCAACTTGGGTGAAATGACGGTCACGCGCTGTTCGCTGGTATTGCAGGATGGAACAGTTGGTCATGGCTACGTGCAGGGACGGTCCAAGCGCAAGGCTGAAGCAGCGGCGCTGATTGACGCGTTGATGCAAACCGAAACCGCCAGTGAAATCCGCGCGCGGGTGATCGCTCCGCTTAGCCAGCAAATGCAGACGCTCAAAACCGCCCGTGCCGCCAAAGCTGCGGCCACCAGGGTTGAATTCTTCACGATGGCGCGGGGAGAGGATTGATGGCCGTGCAAAACCAATTCTCAGGCGGGTTCCAGAACGCACCGATCAACGCAGCCCGTGCTTTCCGCGCAGCAATGACCGTTATGGCGCGTCCGGGTGATATCTGCTGCATCTCGGGCAGTCAGCCACCGACGCCCTTGTCTGTGGCGGCGGGGACATTGCTGCTGACGTTGTGCGATCCGGACACCAAAGTCTTTCTGGCGGGAACGACCGATACTGATGCGGTGCGGCAATGGTTGACCTTCCACACTGGCGCGCCGCTTGTTGCTGCGGAACAGGCCGATTTCGCTGTGGGAACGTGGCAGGCGCTGGTACCCTTGGAGCAATTCCGCATTGGAACGGCTGAATACCCTGACCGGTCGGCAACTCTGATCGTAGAATGCGATGACCTGCGACAGGCGGGGCCCGAGTTGACCGGTCCGGGGATCAGTAAAACGGCGCATCTGTCGTTGCCGGATATTCCGGCGCTTCAGGCCAATGCGGCACTGTATCCTCTGGGATGTGATTTCTTCTTCACCTGCGGTGACAGAGTCGCGGCGCTGCCTCGCAGCACGCAAATCAGGGTAGAGGTTTAGCCGATGTACGTAGCTACCAAAGGTGGTGAGAAGGCCATCGAAAACGCTCATGCCTGGCTGGCCGAGGAACGGCGCGGGGCGACCGATGTCACCGAACTCAGCATCCCGCAAATCCGCGAGCAGCTCAGCCTTGCAGTGAACCGGGTGATGGCCGAAGGATCTTTGTTCGATCCTGATCTTGCTGCGCTGGCAATCAAACAGGCGCGCGGCGATTTGATCGAGGCGACATTTCTGATCCGCGCCTACCGCACCACCTTGCCCCGGTTTGGTTATTCGAAACCGGTCGAAACGGACCAGATGGCTTGTGACCGACGAATCTCAGCCACATTCAAGGACGCGCCGGGCGGGCAGGTGCTGGGTCCGACCTTCGATTACACCCACCGTCTGCTGGATTTCAAACTGGCCGCCGAGGGTGAGGTTTCCCCGGCGCCCGAGGGTCAGCCGCGCGCAGAGCCGATCCCCCACATCACCGATTTCCTGAAGGACGAGGGTATCATTCAGGACGAACCCGCAAGCGACGACGCTCCGGATGATTTGACCCGCGAACCGATGGAGTTTCCGGCCGGGCGCCCTCTGCGCCTGCAATCGTTGACCCGCGGGGACGAAGGGTTCGTGCTGGGAATGGCCTATTCAACCCAGCGCGGCTATGCCCGTAACCACGCCTTTGTCGGCGAGTTGAGGATCGGAAAAGTCGCGGTCGAGATGGAGATCCCCGAACTGGGATTTTCAATCGAAATCGGCGAGGTCGAGCTGACTGAATGCGAAACGGTGAACCAGTTCAAGGGCTCCAAGACCGAACCACCTCAATTCACGCGCGGCTATGGTCTGGTCTTTGGCCAGTCGGAACGCAAATCAATCGCCATGGCTTTGGTTGACCGCGCGTTGCGCTGGCAGGAATTGGGAGAAGACAATCTGGGCGCCCCCGCACAAGACGAAGAGTTTGTGCTGAGTCACGCGGACAACATTCAGGCGACCGGGTTCCTCGAACATATCAAGCTGCCGCACTACGTGGACTTTCAGGCTGAACTGGAATTGGTCCGCAAGCTGCAGCGTGAGGCTGACGGGCGGACCACACCGCAGGAGGCTGCGGAATGAGTTCAGTCGCCTCCGTCACCGCCGCCATCCCCATCGCCTCCGTCTTGCGAGTACCATTCTCCTCCTGGGCGGTCGGGGTGCAGTATGGATTTTCGTTCATTACCGTCAATTTCAATCCAAACCCAAAGGCCGTATTCGTCTTGTCGCAGAGACTTTCTGCGCTTCGCCTTCCGGATCATGTCGCGGGCGATCAGGCTTCCGACAACTGCAAAAATTGCCCAGAAAATCGTTTGCTCCACTGCCTATCCCTTCAAGAATGCGGAGAAATCAATGTCTGAGTACAACTTTGCATATTTGGACGAACAGACCAAGCGGATGATCCGCCGGGCGATCCTGAAAGCTTTGGCCGTGCCCGGATATCAGGTGCCCTTTGCCAGCCGCGAGATGCCCATGCCCTACGGCTGGGGAACGGGCGGCGTGCAGGTCTCGGCCGCGATGCTGACACCCGATGATACGTTCAAAGTGATCGACCAGGGGGCCGATGACACCACCAACGCGGTTTCAATCCGAAAGTTCTTTGAAAACACAGCTGGGGTAGCGACGACCGAGAAAACCGCGAAGGCGACCGTCATCCAGACCCGCCACCGCATCCCCGAGGCAAATCTGACCAAGGATCAGATCCTTGTGTATCAGGTACCGATCCCGGAGCCACTGCGTTTTCTGGAGCCGCGTGAGACTGAGACCCGCAAGATGCACAGTCTTGAAGAGTACGGTCTGATGCATGTGAAATTGTATGAGGATATCAGCCAGCACGGGGCGATCTCGACCGCTTACGCCTATCCGGTCAAAGTTTCAGGGCGCTATGTGATGGATCCGTCGCCGATCCCTAAATTCGACAATCCGAAACTTGAAATGGACGCGATCCAGTTGTTCGGGGCGGGGCGGGAACAACGCATCTATGCGGTGCCGCCGCATACCAATGTGGTGAGTCTGGATTTCGAAGATTACCCGTTCGAACCTACCAAGGCCGACCATCCCTGCGATCTCTGCGGGGCGGATGACAGCTATCTGGACGAGGTGATCATGGATGACGCGGGCAATCGGATGTTTGTTTGTTCAGACACGGATTACTGCCGGGCACGCCGCGCGCAGGGGCATGAGGGACGTTTAAGTAAGGAGGACGCGGTATGATGCGTCAGAAGGTATTGGGAATTGATCACCTTGGCCTGACGGTCGCTGATTTGGACGCGACCAAAGGGTTCTTTGTCGACGGGCTGGGCTGGGACGTGGTTGGTGGCAAGCCGGAATACCCCTCGGCCTTCATCAGCAACGGTGCCGCCGTGCTGACCCTGTGGCAGCAGAAGGGTGACAACCAGCGCGGGTTCGATCGGCACGCAAATGTGGGTCTGCATCACGTGGCATTCAAAGTGCCGGACGAGGCCGCGCTGAACACCGTATTCGATGCCATCAAGGACTGGCCGGGGGTTAAGGTCGAATTCGCGCCAGAGCTATCGGGCGCGGGTCCGAAAATCCACTTCATGATCCGGGAACCCGGCGGCAACCGGATCGAATTTGCCTACGACCCGAGGTAACAGGCATGACACCCCTGCTGAGCGTTCAAGACATCACCAAGACATATGGCCCGCGGATCGGCTGTACTGGTGTCAGTTTCGATCTCTATCCCGGCGAGGTGATGGGGATCGTCGGTGAAAGCGGCTCGGGCAAAACAACCCTTTTGAACTGTCTGGCCGGCTATCTGGAGCCGGATACCGGGCAGGTGATCTTTGACACGCGCGCCGATGGTCCGAAGGACACAATGACCATGTCGGAATCTGAGCGCCGAATGCTGGGGCGGACGGATTGGGCCTTCGTCCATCAGCACGCCCGCGACGGCTTGCGCATGTCTGTCAGCGCGGGGGGGAATATAAGCGAGCGGCTTATGGCCGTAGGTGAGCGTCATTATGGGTCGATCCGTGGCAAGGCAATGAGCTGGCTGGGACGGGTCGAGATCGACACAGACCGCGTAGATGACCGCCCCACCGCGTTTTCGGGCGGGATGCAGCAGCGCCTGCAGATCGCGCGCAATCTGGTGACGGGCCCTCGGCTGGTGTTCATGGATGAACCAACCGGTGGGCTGGATGTCTCGGTTCAGGCGCGCCTGCTGGACCTGCTGCGGGGGTTGGTGCGCGAAATGGGGCTGAGCGCCATTATCGTCACCCATGATCTGGCTGTGGTTCGCCTGCTGGCGGACCGCTTGATGGTGATGAAGGGCGGCCATGTGGTCGAAGCCGGGCTGACCGATCAGGTACTGGATGATCCACAGCACGCTTATACCCAGCTGTTAGTCTCAAGCGTTCTGCAGGTTTAAAGGCGAAGACGATGATAGAACTCAGAGATGTCAGTAAAAGCTTTACCCTGCACAATCAGAGCGGCGCGGTGATCCCGGTGGTGGAGGGCGCATCGCTGAAGGTGTGCCCCGGCGAATGCGTTGCTCTGACCGGGGCGTCAGGGTCGGGCAAGTCGACCTTGATGCGAGTGATCTATGGTAATTATCTGGCGGCCTGCGGTCAGGTTCTGGTCGGTGGCCTGGACGTGGCACAGGCCGAACCGCGCGAGATTCTGGCCCTGCGGCGCGAGACGTTGGGGTATGTCAGCCAGTTCCTGCGGGTTGTGCCGCGAGTGCCGACGCTTGAGGTGGTGGCGGAGCCACTGCTGGCAATTGGGAGTGATCGGCAGGCAGCGCTGGACAAGGCGGCAAGCCTGCTGGCGCGACTCAACATTCCAGACCGCTTGTGGACCCTAAGCCCCACGACGTTTTCCGGTGGTGAGCAGCAGCGGGTGAATATCGCGCGCGGCTTTGTGCGTGACTATCCGGCGTTGTTGCTGGATGAACCCACGGCCTCATTGGACGCCCAAAATCGCGAGACGGTACTGGCACTGATAATCGAGGCCAAGGCGCGCGGTGCGGCGGTTGTAGGCATTTTCCATGATAACGACGCGCGCGCGCGGGTGTGTGATCGCGAGGTTAACGTGTCAGATTTCGCACCCGGAATGGCCGCATGAACCTTGCCCCGGTCATAGCGGTCGTCGGCCCGTCGGGCGTGGGAAAGGATAGCGTGATGCAGGCGCTTGCAGTCCGGGCGACCGTTATCCAACGGGCACGTCGGGTGATCACGCGACCTGAGGGTGAGGAAGGTGAGGATTTCGACCGGGTGTCTATTGACGAGTTTCAGCAGTTAGTCGCGCAGGACGCTTTTGCTGTGCACTGGTCCGCGCATGGGCTGTTCTATGGGGTAACTCGCGCTATTGAGGGCCAGAGGCAACAGGCGGATGCTGTGCTGGTGAACCTGTCTCGGTCTGTCCTGTTGCAGGCGCAAGAAGTGTTTGGCGATCTGATCGTAATCTCTCTAACCGCTGACCCCGACGTGTTGGCACAACGCCTTTCTGCACGTGGACGCGAAAGCAAAATTGAACAGACGCGGCGCTTAGCGCGTGCCAAAACGCCTTTACCCGAGGGGCTAGCACGGGTCATCGAAATCGATAATTCCGAACGGCTTGAGGTGACGGTCGACGCCATCCTGGCCCAGCTTCAAGCGGAAAGGGCGTAGCGTTGGATCAGATGAAACCGCCCATCTTCGGCTTCGCCCACCAAAGCCAGATCGTTGATTTGGAAGGGCGCGGGCAGCAGGGGAACGAGACGCGATTGCAGCTCAGTCTCAACCGTGGCCAGCGTGGTTTTGTCCAACCTGCTACTGAGGGTGATGTGAAAGCGGAAGGAATCCATCACGTGGGGATAGCCCCACTGCTCGAGATTGGCCTCCTGTTGGGCGTTCAGGACATGGGCGCGGCGGCGCTGCAACTCGGCCTGCGTTGCGGGCGCGCGAAAGCCGTCCAGATCACGCACACAGGCCGCGGCCAACGCGTTCAACGCAGCCTCATCCCCCAGCGGGCGCAAGGCCAGAAAGCGGCCCAAACGGGCGATCTGAAGCCCATCCAGAATAACCCGGGTCCGCGTGGACGCAAGCCGCGCGCAAGCCTCGCTCAACGCTTCAACCGACTGCCCGTCTTGCAGGCGAAAGGGTGGCTTCATCGTCGCATGCAGCCCGTATTTGCGCGGCACCTCGGTCACGGCTGCAACGTTCACGCCGTCGATCACCGGGTGGGCAAGGGGCTGTCCGGCCTTCATATCCCAGCCCAGCCAGCTGGTGGCGAAATTCGCCCATTCAGCTTGGGCCGGGGGAGCAAAATAGATCGCATAACGCGTGAATGTCACCTTGGCCTCCTGTGCGCGGCCTTGCCAATCGTTCAGACCGTGTAGAGTTCAGATGACAGAAGAATTGATCCTTGCCAATGCCACGCTTGTTCTTGCCGATGAGGTGATCACCGGCAGCGTCCGCATCGTGGGTGAAACGATTGCCGAGGTCGCCACAGGCCGCGCGGTTCCCGCGGGTGCGGTCGATTGCGAAGGCGACTATGTCTGCCCCGGTTTGGTCGAGCTACACACCGACAATCTGGAGCGCCATATTCAGCCGCGCCCCAAGGTCGACTGGCCGCATGCGGCGGCCATCCTGGCCCATGATGCCGAGTTGGCCAGCACCGGGATTACCACCGTGTTCGATGCTATGCGCGTCGGCTCGATCCCCAGCGGCCAGCGGTATCGGCGTTACGCTCGCGAACTGTCACGTGAATTGTGGCAGCTGCGGGAACAGGACGTCTTGAAGATCAGCCATTTTCTGCATCTACGGGCCGAGGTGTGTTCGGAAACACTGGTTGAGGAACTGAATGAATTCGGCCCCGAAGATCGTGTTGGGTTAGTATCGCTGATGGATCACACACCAGGCCAACGTCAGTTTCAAGATATGTCCAAGCTTGAGACTTATCTGAAAGGAAAGCTGGGGCTGGAAGGCGAAGGCTTTCAGCGCCATGTCGCGGACCTCAAGGCGATGCGAAAGCGGAACGGAGATAAGCACGAGGTCGAGACCGTCAAGGCCGCCAAACGGTTCGGGGCCATGCTGGCCAGCCATGATGACACCACAGCTGAACAAGTGCGTGTCTCAGCCGGTCACGGCATCCGGTTGGCCGAGTTTCCCACAACTGTCGAGGCCGCCCGTGCCTGCCGCGATCACGGCCTCAAGGTGATGATGGGAGCGCCCAACCTGATCCGGGGCGGGTCGCATTCCGGCAATGTCGCCGCACAGGAGCTAGCTGATCTGGGCCATCTCGACATTCTGTCCTCGGACTATGTTCCAGCCGCGCTGCTGCTGTCGGCTGTGCGTTTGGGAGAGGTGTGGGGTGACCTGGCCCGTGGTCTGCGGACAGTGACACGGAATCCGGCGCAGGTTGTAGGTTTGGATGACCGCGGAGAACTGCGCAGCGGTGCCCGCGCAGACATCATCCGATTTCGTCTCCATCAGGGAGCCCCAGCTCTGAATGGGGTGTGGTCGCGCGGGCGGCGCGTGGCCTGATCAGGCGCGATAGAACAGATACCGGTCCGGGGCGATGGTTTCTGGGCCCTTGATCTGCTGGAATCCAACCAGAGGTTGCCCCGAAATCAGCAACCCGCCGGGCAGCATCACCTGCGCAATCAACGGACTAAGGCGCGCTGCTTCGGCAACATCTTCTTCCTTGATTCCGCGTCCGAAATCATAATGCGCCAGCGCGATCTTCGGTCCGTCGATGCCAAGCTTTGCCAGCATGGGTTCCGCTTCGCCCTGCAAAAAATCCTCGGTCGGAGGGGTGCTGGACGGGTGGCATTGCAGAACCCGATCCATAACCCAGATCCGCCGCTCCGGCAGGATTTCCCGCAAATGATCATAGGTGCGACCATTGCCCAGCCCCATGTCCAGAACATCGCCGTCCATGTCGCTGATCTGCGCCACGGTCCAGTTCAGACCGTCGCGTTGTGCCGTCAGGCGGCGTAGCATGGAATCCAGTCGGCTCATTGGGGTTCTCCGGTTGGTTCTGTTGGTGCTGCCCAGGCAAAACCGGGGCCGTTCAGAAGTCGGCTCAGCAGCGCATGGGTAAAGGTCCAGATGTCCTGATCATGGACCAGATGGTGGGTCAAAATGCCGAAAGGTTCGGTATTGTCGGCACGCCCCTCACGCCGGTCACGCAACAGGTCTGCCGTTTGAGCGATCAACCTGTCCGCCGCGACCAACCCGCGCGTTCCGCGCCAGTCGATCGGGTCCAGATGGGTGTTGATTTGTTCTAGCCCCGGCGCAGGTTCTCGCGTCTTACGCGGTGTCGCCGTCGAGACAATGCGATATCCCAGATCAGGCAATTTCTGAACTACTTCGGGCGAGATGCGGTTCCACGGGGGTACAAACATTGGGCACAGCCCGTCTCCGAACAAAGTGCGCAGCTGCTCTAGCCCAGACTGCGCATCGGCAGTTATATCCTCAAACGGGCGATGCAGGCGGAATTCAGATTTCTTCTGGGCAGACGGCGCATGATTGTGATGCGCCCAACCATGCACCACCGGGATTAGTGTTGGCTGCTGTGAGACGTAATCAACCAGTCCGGCCTCGGCATCGCGAGGGATGATCGCCAGATGAATGGGCAGATCGAGCGACCGCGACAACTCCGACAGCCTCTCAAGCTGCGGTGTCCTTGAAACAGCGTCATCATCCCGCCACCATAGCGGCAGCGACAAACCCTGCACGCGCCAGATGTCTAATTCAGCTTCCAGAGGGCGCCAGTCCATCGTCATGCCTGCCCCCGCAGGTTCACGGCAATCTCGACCGATCTTGAGGCCCCGTCAAAGCCCTGCGTCGATACCGGACGAGGACCGTCCGACATCACAGACGCGACGGCCTTCGCCAAAGTAGCTCCATTCAAGGATTTGCTTGGCAACACCTCGATAGCCGACAAGTCCGACAGGCTCTGACCACGCAAGCCCTGTTCAACCTCTTTGCCATCATCAAACGGGATAAACACCGCAGGCGTTCCCGACTGCAAAATGTCCAACGCGGTGTTATAGCCGCACATACTGACCGAGGCCGCTGCATGCGGCAGCATTTGCCGAAAATCCGGGCGGACTGGTTCAAGTGTCACTTGGGCATCGCCCACGAATTGTGTCAGTTGATCAATGCGCGCTCTTGCGTCTTGTCCGCCCACCAACAGGCGCCAGCGGCTGTTGGGCATCTTTCGGGCGGCCTCGATGGCCGCCCGAAAAATCGGCTGGCCCACCGATCCGCCACCAGCACTGACCAGTATTTCGTCTTTACCGGCTGCATCCGGATGCGGCACAGGGGCCTCGGGCGCGACGAAACCGGTATAGAACAAGCGCTGCCGCAAGCGGTCGGTCATCGGCCAGCTTACCTCCAGCGGGACTACGTTTTGATCTGAATGGACAAGAATACCGTCGTAATACTGGCACACGATCTCTTCCGTGCGCTCTGCCTTTGACGGCTTCGACGGCGGAGCCAGAATATCTCGGATCGAGCCAAGAATGACCGGACGGCGCGGCATATTCCAGGCGGCCTCTAAAGCGGCATTGAACTCGGCCGCCAGTGACCTGCGGCCAAAGGGGAACAATTCGGTGATCAGCACATCCGGTGCGAAACTCCGAACAGCCTCGACCAGTGCGGTCTCGCGCGGCGTCAGATAGGCGGTATCCGCGACATCACCGTTTTGGGTCAAAAGCCGGGTGAAATCCGTGCCATCCGAACGCAATGGCGGCAACCCCAACAGGGTCATACCCGTGCTATCCAGCTGCGGTGCGGGCATTCCGCCCGAGGCAACAAAGGTCTCATGCCCGGCCCGCACGAAAGCCCGGCCCAAAGTCAGTGCTCGGCTAAGATGTCCGGTGCCCAGCAAGTGGGTGACAACGATCATCACCTTCATTGTGAGTCCTCTGGTCTGATCAGGCGAATGGGTTCGGACAGGGGGCTGAGCGATGGCATGTCAACGATGTAGAGACGATTGCGCTTGATTTTAAAGGGAGCAGGGCCCTCGAAATCCCATCCCCACGCCCGCGCCAGAATGACCCGCATGATTCCGATATGGCAGACGGCGACTGTGTCGCCGGATAAAGCGTCCAGCCATGGGCGCAGGCGGGTCCAGATCTCGGCAGGGCTCTCCCCGCGGGGTGGACGAAAATCCCAGCTCCAGTCCTCGATATGGCGGTATCCGCTGTCCGGGTCTGCAATCAGGTCGACCCCGCGCAGCCCCTCCCAGTCACCCCAGTTCATCTCGGTCAGCGCATCCGACGTCTGCGGGTGACGCCCCGCGATCAGACGGGCTGTTTCGCTGGCCCGCAGCAGAGGGCTGGACCAAAGATCAGCATCGTTCCACGGCACGGGCAGGCGGGTGGTGGCCAGTTCCGACTTCGTATCGTCGTCCAGCGGAATGTCGCTGCGCCCCTGAATCCTGCCTGCGCGGTTCCAGTGCGTGTGACCGTGCCGAAGTAACGCCAGTTTTGTCATGGCCGGGCCTCTATCAAGGGTCGCGCTGCCTGCCAGAACCGTTCGGTGGCCGCAGGCATCAGGTGACGTTCAATCATCCGCGCGCGGGCTTTGGTTCCAAGTGTCCGGCGCAACGCGGGGTCATCTAGCAAGGCGCGCAGGCGTGCGGCCAGGCCTTTAGGGCCTGCTTCGACCGACGGATAGTCCGATGGGCTTAGTACATCCCGCACGCCAGGTCGGTCCTGCGCGACAACAGGCACACCGCTGGCCTGCGCCTCCAAATAGATCATGCCGTAGGCCTCGTGCACTCCCGGCCACACCAGAACCGAGGCCGCGCCGTAGAGTTTTTGCAAAGCATCGCGGTCACATTGACCCACAAACCGAACCTTTGATCCAAACGGGGCCATCAGCGACTCGACATCAGGGCGCGCCGGACCGTCGCCTGCAATATCCAGCGTCCAGTCCCCGTCCAGAAAGGTCAGTGCCTGCGCAAGAAGTGTATAAGAGGCCAGCTTATCGCCGTGCCGCATCATGCCGACGGTTAGCATCGGACCGTCGCAGCCAGAGGCGGGCGGCAAATCCGGCAGGGGCAGGAAGGGGGGCAGTTCCACAAGGCTTTGATCCTCATACCGTTCCCGCTCCAGAGTGATCAGGTCATTGGCGGTGTGGTAAAAGATCACATGCGCCGCATCGCAGGCATTATGCGCCGCTTGGGCAAACCCAGCCCAGGGACCGGTCAGGCGCCTGGTCGCCCGGGTGCTTTCCAGCTGGACATAGGGAATGTTGCGCGCCTTGCAGACACGCGGGCCGAGCAGGTCGGGGGCCTTGTAATAGTTGTGATAGGTCACCCAAAGCGCGGTATCCAAGGGCAGATTAGCGATCAGACGTTGCACCTCTGCGTCAGCCTTGGCGCGCACCGTAGCCTGCACCTGCGCGTCCCCGGTCTTGTCATATATGCGCAACCGTGAGGCCAGTTCGACCGTATCCCCCTGCGCGGCAATTGCCTGCATAAGGTTACGAGCCATTTCGCGATCCCCCGATGGCACCGGGCTGTCCGGCGCTTTCATCGGCGAATAAAAGGCCACTCGCGCCATCAATCTATCCACGAGCCCAACGCGCGCAGCCGCTTGGACAAGCGGGCAATGCCGGGGTCCATGCGGAAATCGGCGATCAGGCGGTCATAGGCGGCGCTGGCCATCAAAGCAGTCTGCTGCGGCTCGACGGCCAGACGGATGATAGCGCTGGCCAGTGCAGCCGGATCATCTTCGGACAACACGCCGTGGGTGCCGGTTTCGATAAATTCCGGGATGGCCGATACCGGCGTCGACAGGATCGGCAACAGCTGAGACGCAGCCTCCATCAGAACATTGGGCAACCCGTCGCGGTCTCCGTCTTCGGCTATCCGGCTGGGCAGTACAAAAAGGTCTGTTTCGCGCATTGCGGTGATGACCTCGGGCTGATCGCAGGCACCTTTCCACGTAATCCGATGCGACAGACCCGCGGCCTTGGCTTGGTGTTGCAGGGCGTCGCTGAGTGTCCCGCCGCCGATATGCGTCCAGTGCCAGTCCAGCGTTTCGGGCAGCATGGCGAAAGCATCGATCAGACGGTCAAAGCCCTTTTTCTCGACCAGACGGCCAACTGAGAGCATGTGAAACGGCTCGCCCGGCGCGCGCGGTGTCCGGCTTGGCGGGGCGGGGAAACGGTTCAGATCCAGTCCGTGATAGATCAGGTCAACCCGCGCGGGGTCATCAGCCAGACTGCGTAGATGGTCGGCCCCGATGGCCGTACATGTCGCACCAAAAGCCGCTCCGTGTGTGTCGGCCTGCAGTTTTTCCGCCTTTTCCCATTCAGGCGAAGTCCAGATGTCTTTGGCGTGGGCTGAAAAGCTCCACGGCAGGCCGCGCATGATGGCGGCGTAGCGCGCGACCGAAGATGGGGTGTGCATGAAATGCGCATACATCACCCGTGTTGTGTAGGGTAGTTCAGCTGCTAAAACGCAGGCCTGACCAAAACGCCGTATGCGGTTGTGGGTTGGATCACGCCGCAGGTCGGCGCGCCAGACCCGGTAAGCCTCGGTATAGCCGGGCAGGGATTGCGCAATGCGGCGCGCGGCCCAGACACGCTGCGGCTCTTCGTACAGGTATTCAGGCAAATAGTGCACCTGACCCCTGAACCGGTCGTGCAGCGGGTGCCGTTTCACATCGGTTGGATGGCGAAGAGACCAGATGTCAAAGCTATGTCCGGCCTCTTGCAGGGCGACGAGTTCCTGGGCGATGAACGTCTCGGACAGGCGCGGCCACCCTTTGACCAACACCGCCAGTTTCGGCTGGGCTGTGGTCATCCGATGGCCCGTTCCTGTTCCTGGCTCAGCAAAGCGTCAACACGGTCGGTGACATAATCCAATCCGTCCAGCAGCCCATCCTGAATGGCCTGAGAAGGCAGGGGTTGATGCGGCAGGTTGCGGATCGCCTCAATCATCGCATCCGCCGTCAGTCCGTCACGGTTTTCATCCAGCATCCGGACAAGGCCCAATCCTTCGGCGCGCGAGGCGCGAATCCATTGCTCCAGCCTTGGCGTCGTACGCGGCACGATGACGGCGCGTTTATCAAAGGACAGGACTTCGCAGAACGTGTTGTAACCGCCCATGCAAACCACTCCGGCGGCCCCTGCAAACAGCGTTTCGATCTGGGATTCGAAGCCCACGGCGGTAACTCGGCCATTCAACGCGGCAACACGGGCCTCAAACTCCTCACGCAATTCGCCGGACAGGAAGGGGCCATAAACCAGTACCGCGCGCGGCGACAGGCTTGCGTCTTTTTCATAGGCGGACAAGACCTGATTCACCATTGCCTTGCCGTCGCCACCGCCGCCCGGCGTGATCAGGATATAGGGCTGTTCCGGTGGTTCTCCCACCGGGCCCAGATCACGGCGCAGATAGCCGGTCCAGTGAATGCGCGATTGCGCCGCGTGGCTGAGTGGCAGCCCCTTGGTCGGGTCGTAGATCGAGCGCATACCGTAAACCCAGATTTCGTGATAGAACCGCTCGGTCGCTGCAAGGGCCTCTTTACGCTCCCACTCGGCGGCCAGAACTTCGGGTTCGTCCAGCACGTCGCGCAAGCCCAGAACCAACTTGGCGCGTTGCGAATGCAGCAGTTTTTCCAGTGTTGGCAGCAGCTCGCCCCGAAAGCCGGTCGGCTCCTTGTCGACGATCAGCATATCAGGATCGAATTGCTCGACGGCAGTCTGGATCAGACCCGAGCGTAGTTCGGTCACCTCTTCGATTTCCATGCCGATTGTGCGTGCTGCATAAGAGCCATCGGCGCGTTTGGTCACGCCTGGTAGACGCACGTGGTCAACCCGGCGGGGAAAGGTAAAACGGCCTGCCACTGGCGATCCGGTCAGGATCAGGGCCGAGGCTTGCGGGTTGGCCTGCGTGATAGCAGCGGCCAGAGCACGCGACCGGCGAAGATGCCCCAACCCAAATGTATCGTGGCTGTAGAACAGAATGCGCGGCGCACGGCCGGTGGTGTTGTTTTGTATTCCTAGGCTCATGCCTTCGCCTGCCGTGTTTTTGAGTGCAAATTCGCGCGTTTTCCTCGGATACCGTATATTCTTTGACGCCGCTTGCCAAAGGGGATGCCGAGATCGTGCAAATTCGTCAAACATGGCGAAATGGCAACATCCGATATACCAGCGGTTTCAAGGTGAATTCCCATGCGGTAGCTGACGTTGATCTTGCCGTTCCACTCATATTACACGGTCGGTCATATTCAGTTTTTCCAGGGTTGCAAACACTCTTGTCGCCTGCATTGCAGCGGGAACACGAAATGACACGAACTTGGGGCCTGAATAGCTGAAAATTTGAATACGCTCAGGCGCTTCTGTAATCTGCAATGCAACATACGATTTGGACAGAAAATTCGATGACACTCAGACAAACTGCCGGAATGGTTCTGATCCTCTGGGCGCTTGCAGCGGCCTTCGTCACCGGAGCGGCAGCGCAGGTTCCGTTGATCCCCGGATATACCTCGGAGCCCGAAGCAGCGGGCGACACGGGCGCAGATGGCGATCTGGCCGCTGCGATCAAGGCCGCGACCGAAGCCGGTGCCAGCGTGATTGTCATCGACAGCACGGGGCAGGTCGTATCCTCGGGCGGCCAGCAAGGTGACGCGGCAACGGCCGATGACGCGCAAGGGGCGATGGGCGAAGGGTCGCAACTGATGAAGGCGCAAGAGAAATTTTCGGATTTCCGTGCGTCCATGCAATCGCGGTTAGAGGCATTGCCTTATTCGATTTTCGAAGTGCAATACGTGCTGCGGCAAACCAGTCCCGATGGCCGGATTCAGACCTATGTCGAAGTTCTGGTCTGGAATATCCTGTTCCTTCTGCTGGGACGCTGGCTGTCTACCGAGATTTACGGCAAGCGCCTGGCCAAAAATCTGGTGGTTGCGCGGTCAAAGGAAAATCCGCGGGGCTATCGGGAAAAGATGCCATTTCTGGTGTTCCGTTTTTTCATGGGAATCGGCGGCACGATCTTTGCGATGCTGATGGCGTTGATCGTGGGGTATCTTTTCTTTGGCGAGGCTGAGGATATCTCGATCCAATTCACGGTGACGGCGATCTTCACGGCGTTTTTCCTGTCGCGCACGATATCCGACCTGTGGCGAATGGTGCTGTCACCCTATCTAAGCCAATACCGCTTGCCGCCATTCTCGGACCGGGATGCAAAACGATTGTATTTCTGGGCTTCGGCGCTGGCGACCTATGACATCTCGGTTGTGCTGTTCGCCACCTGGGTAGCGGATTTTGGGTTGAACTATAACGTCTATGCCTTGGTCTATGGCGGTCTGACCATGTTCGGCGCGTTGGGCAATGTGCTGATGATCCTGTTCAACGCGCGCGCCATTTCCAACGCCATTCGCGGCGGGCGGGCTCCGGATCAGGTGTCATGGATTTCGCGGTTCATCTCATTTGCGTGGGCTCCTGTTCTGGTCGTCTATATCGTATTCAGCTGGTTCAAGCTGGCTGTCGACTTGGTACTTGAAAATGAGAATTCGCTGCCGATCGTGGCCAGCAGCTATGCGATTTTCATGTCGGTGGTCGTGGCCTATGGGGCGATGAATTACCTGCTGGAGCGCTACTTTGACCGTAACCGCCAGATGGAAGACATAAACGCTGTGGCCGCAGAAGAGGCTGAAGAAGCTGCCGAGACACCCGAGGCGGAAATACGTCAGCATTCGATCCTGACATATGAGGATCTGGCGCGTCGCGTGGCGGGGATACTGGCCTTTGTGGTCGGCCTTTACGCATTGGTGGTGATCTGGAACCCCGAAGCCAGCTGGAGCGAAGACCTGCCAGTCGAGCGGGCGTTGGACGTAATGGTCATCCTGTTCATCGGTTACATCCTATTCCACTTCTTCCGTATCTGGATTGACTCAAAAATCGCCGAGGAAACCGACGATGGCGGTGAAGAGGCCGAGCTGGGCGACGAGGGTGGTGAAGGCGGGCAGAGCCGTCTGGCAACTCTGCTGCCCCTGTTCCGCGGTGCGATACTGGCCGTTGTTGTTGTCACCATCGTTCTGATCGTGTTGATGGAGTTGGGGATCAATGTCAGCCCGCTGTTCGCCGGTGCCGGGGTGGTGGGTCTGGCTGTTGGGTTCGGCTCGCAAACTCTGGTGCGCGATATCTTTTCGGGAGCGTTCTTCCTGATGGATGATGCCTTTCGAAAAGGGGAGTATATCGACATCGGGGACGTGAAGGGGACGGTCGAAAAAATCTCGGTGCGGTCATTCCAGCTGCGTCACCATCTGGGCGCGCTGAACACGATCCCGTTTGGTGAGATCAAGGTGCTGACCAACTATTCCCGTGATTGGGTGATCATGAAGCTACCGTTGCGCGTGACCTATGACACCGATGTTGAGAAGGTGCGCAAGCTGATCAAGAAACTGGGTCAGCAATTGCTGAGTGACCCGGTGATCGGCGATAACTTTATCCAGCCATTGAAATCGCAGGGTGTGATCGAGATGCAGGATTCCGCGATGATCATCCGGGTCAAGTTCATGACCAAGCCCGGCGATCAATGGCTGGTGCGCAAGAAGGTCTATCAGGAAATCCGCGAGCTGTTCGCGCGGGAGGGGATCAAGTTTGCCCATCGCGAGGTCACCGTGCGGCTGGCTGAAGGTAAAGAACCCGAGGATCTGACGCCAAAGCAGCGCGAAGCCGTGACCGGTGCGGTGCAGGCGGCGATTGACGAGGATTATCTGGACGATATCGGACCCGGAGGAGACGACCGCTAGGGGCGGCTCCCGCCCCTTTGGGCCGGGCCGCGCGTGCCGCGCGGCGGTTGATTCACTTGGTCTGCGAAGGCCAGATGGCTTGTGATGTACCCAATTTCGCGGCTGGCAGAGGCCATGACATGTGCGCGAGACCTACGGACAGTGCAGGTAACAGGCGATGGCCAGGCCCCCAGCCGGATGATTCAATCTCTTGTGCGTAATCTGTTGCCGCTGGTGTTGTGATCTCTTCGTCCTGCTCGGATTTTGCCAATGCGGCGAGCAGTTCCGCGGTGCGGGCCAGGGACAGCTGTGCAAGCATGATGGAGTTCGCGGATGCGGCCTCGGCCAGTACGGATAGAACTGCAGCAGCCATCAGATAGCCTGTCGCGTGATCTAGCGCCTGAACCGGCAGAGGGGTAGGTTTTTCAGCCTGTGCCCAAGTACGACCTGCATCTGCGATGCCTGCGCTCATCTGCACAAGACTGTCAAAACCGCGTCTATTGGACCACGGTCCCTGCCAGCCATACGCATTCAGAGTAACCTCAACCCGGTTGGGGGCCAGTTCGTCGCGTTTAACTTTGGTCAGCCCAAGCGCATCCAGCGCACCCGGGCGGTAGCCATGAATGAAGACATCCGCTTGCGCTAACAGGTCTTCCAACTTTTTCAATCCTGATGGTGATTTCAGGTCCAGGTAGGCGCAGCGCTTGCCCAGTGAAATGCCGGGAATGACGCCTGGCTCGTCCCATCCAAGCGGGTCGATACGTAACACTTCGGCTCCGAACCCCGCGAGCGTTCGGGTCGAGACCGGTCCGGCCAGAACGCGCGTCAGGTCCAGAACCTGCAAGCCTGCCAGCGGGCGTTGGGCTGTTGCTTCGGGGCGGTCGCGCAGCGTGATGGGGCGCGGGCTGTGCCAGCCGATAAGCGGATCGCGCGACACCGCCCGCCCTTGCGGGTGTTCCAGCCAATCCGTCCGGCCGCGCATGGCTGCGGCCGCGCCGCCTTGGGCCACGATTGAGTTTTCGAGGTCGGCGATAGACCAGTCTTTCAGGGCTTGCTCAACCGCGCCTCGTTCCGCCTTAACGCCCAGTATTTTCAGTGCCGCCGCTCGGTGACGGGGCAGGTTGGTGTGCAGCCTGATCCAGCCATCCGATGCCTGGTAATCACCGGCAATTGGGTCCCAGAGATTGGGCATCTCCCACCCGTCAGGCTTGAACGAAGATCCGTACCACAGCGAAGCCAGACGGTGATCGACCGATACCTCGGGTGCGGCGGGTGCAAGGTTCAGTGCGGTGACAAGACGAGCCAGTTCCTGACCCACGGCAGCAAAGCTGGCGGTTGCCAGTTCGGATACGGCGAATGCACTGCGCAGCGCCCCCTGTCCAGTCGACTTGTAGCTGTCAACAGCGGGGAGGGCGGAAATCAGGCTCATTGCTGATACGGGTCTAGACTGTCGCGCAGCCCGTCGCCCAGGAAGTTGAAGGCCAGCACAATAACGATGATCGGCAGCATTGGAATTGCCGTCCACGGATAGATTTCGATTGAGGCCAGGTTCTGTGCGTCATTCAGCATCACGCCCCAACTGACCGCTGGTGCGCGCAGTCCAAGACCAAGGAAACTGAGCGCTGTTTCTCCAAGGATCATTGCCGGGATCGAAAGTGTGGCTGATGCGATCAGATGAGACATGAAGTTCGGCAGCAGGTGCTTGCGGATCACCCGGCCGGAGCTTGCGCCCATCATCTCGGCGGCGCGCACGTATTCCTCTTCGCGCAGCGAAAGGAATTTGGCGCGCACCGATCGGGCCAGACCGGGCCAATCTAAGATGCCGAGGATGATTGAGATAATGAAAAACACCGCTACCGGGCTCCAGTTCGAAGGCACCGCAGCAGACAGCGCTAGCCACAGCGGCAGTTCCGGCAATGAGCGCAGGATTTCGATGACGCGATTGATCACCCAGTCGATCTTGCCGCCGAAATAGCCTGCCATCGATCCGAAGATAATTCCAAGGAAGAATGACACCGAGATACCGATCAGACCCACGGTCAGCGACAACTGGGCGCCGTAAAGAATGCGACTGAACACGTCGCGCCCCAAACGGTCAGAGCCCCACAGGAACAGCGTTGCGCCTTCGGGCGCGCAGAACAGGTGGGTGTCGCTTCTGATCAGGCCAGCCAGTTTGTATTCGGACCCCTCGCAGAAAAACTTGATCGGGCGAGGGTCTTCGAGATCGGGCACAAATTTCCACTGAAAGGTTTCCAGATCAGCCTCAGCGACGATGGGAAAGACGTGGGGGCCTATGAATTCACCCTCATAGAACCAGTTGATGCTTTGGGGTGGGGCATAAAGATGCTCTCCGTTCCTTTCATTCGGGCCATAGGGCGCGATGAACCCGGCGAAGGGCAGCATAAGATAGCACAGCAGCAGGAAAATGCCCGAGATCAGGCCCAGCTTGTGGGTTTTGAACTTGCGCCAGACTAACACCCAGTTCGGCGCGTCCAGATCGGCGCGCTCAAGCTGTTGCAGGGCGGCGTCGGGATCATAGGGAGTGTCGTCGACATAGCGACCGTCGGGATGTTGGGTCATGCTTCACGCCCCTCGTACCGGATGCGTGGGTCAAGCATGACCAGCAGAATGTCAGATATCATGGTGCCGATCAGGGTCAGCAGGGCGACGAACATCAGAATGAAGGCAGACAGGAACTGATCCTGCGTTTTCAGCGCTGTCAGAAGGGTCGGGCCGATGGTCTGCAGACCAAGAACGACCGAGACCAGAACCGAGCCGGACACCATCGAGGGCAGCAGGTTGCCGATATCCGCCACGAATGGGTTGAATGCCACGCGCAGTGGATATTTGGTTAGCATCCGCGACGGGGCCATGCCCTTGGCGATTGCGGTTTCCACATAGGGTTTGCCCAGTTCGTCCAGCATGTTGGCGCGCAGGCGCTGCATCATGGCCGAGGCCCCCGACGTGCCGATCACAAAGGTCGGGACGATCAGGTGGACAAGAATGGATTTTAATTTGTCCCAGCTCATCGGTTGTCCTTCAAAGGACGGATCCATCAATCCGCCGATGGGCAGGTTGAAATAGCGGTGGCCGTAATAGAACAGGATCAGCGCCAGCAGAAAGTTTGGCGTGGCCAGACCCAGATATCCTACAAAGGCAGAGGTGTAGTCGATCCACGTCCGCGACCGTGCGGCCGCAATGACGCCCAAAGGCAGCGCTACGGCGTAGACGAATAGGATGGCGGCCAGGTTGACCACAACGGTCAACCACAGGGTGTCGCCTACGATGTCGGCCACGGGGCGGTCGAATTCGAAGGACCAACCGTAGTTACCCTGCAAAAGACCTTCGAACCCGTGGGGGCCGGGCCAGAAGCCCATCCAGATCAGGTATTGTTCCCAGACCGGCCGGTCCAGCGCATATTCCGTGCGCAGAAATTCCGCTTTGGCCACACCGGCAGATTGCCCCGAGGCCTGCAGTTCGGCGATCTGGTTGCTGAGGTAGTCACCGGGCGGCAGGTTGATGATCACAAAGATCAGCACCGACACCACCAACAGAGTCAGCAGCATCGTGAAAAAGCGATACACCGCATAGCGCAGCATGACCATTTAGCTGCTCCTGATCAGTCGGCGAAGAAGAATTCGTCCGGCCGGTGAATGCCGAAATGCGCGCCGGGTTCCCACGCCCACATGGCTTGTTCGGGAACGTTGCGCAGGCGGTTCGAAACCACTACAGGCTGTGGTGCACCGTTCAGAATGCCGATTGCAAATAGCTGTTCGGCATGAATGTTCAGCATCTCGGTCCAGATCGCCTTGCGTTCGTCATCACTTGTGGCGACCTCCCAATCATGGGCCAGCTGCATCAGGCGTTCGGCCTCGGGCATGTCGGGGGCTTCGCCTACATCGCCGCTGGTCTGATAGTATTGGCCCCATTTGGGCCAGGCCAGAAAGACCTGATCCGTCGGTGCCAGATAAGCGGGCGAGGTGTGAGCCTGCGGAATGCCGTCATCCCATCCAAACCAGACCGAGGCCATGGTGCTGCCCGCAAAGACGCGGTTGCGCAGAATGTCCCGGTCCAGCGGGCGCATTACCAGATCAACACCGATCTCGCGCCAGGTGTCGGTGACGATCTGCAGCGCATTCTCGACCTCTTGCCGTTCACCGGCGGTTTCGATGATCAGTTCCATAGGTCGACCATCGGGCAGCATGCGGATGCCGTTCTTGTTGCGCTCGGTCAATCCGGCCTCATCCAGCAGGGCATTGGCCATTTCGACGTCATATTGCGCCCAGGCTTGCGCGTTGTCCTCATCATAAAAAGGAGACGCAGGCAGCACTGCCATGGCGCCAGGTTGAGCCAGTTTGAAATACAGCGCCTGATTGATTGTCTTGCGATCAATGGCTAACGATAAGGCACGGCGCACGCGCACATCGCGCAGAACATCGCGCCAGCCCTCATCAGCAAAGTTCAGGTTCGGATAGATCGCAATTTGTGAGGCGACACCGGTTTTCCACAGCCGTGTCTTGTAGTTGCCAACCTCTTCGCCCTTTTTCAGGATCGAGGCATCACGGAACGCCAACCCACGCCCTTGCAGGTCGGTTTCACCGGCATTGGTTTTCGCGGCGACCAGACCGGGGGCGACAATCTCCATCTCGACCACGTCGATATAGGGCAGTTGCACGCCCTTGCTGTCGATGCGGTGGTAATAGGGGTTGCGCACGAAATTGTGTCGAATTTTCTTGCCAGAACTGGCGTTCAGCCAGGGCTGCAGCGTGGGTAATTCGTGGTTGTCGAATTTGTAGAGGTTATCCAGCTTGTTATGCAGTGCCGCCCAGCTTTTGACGCGGTTGTCCTCGACCAGTGCGGCCATTTCATCGGGGTCAGCATATTTCTCGTGATAGGGCTTCAGAAACGCGGCGGGCCGGTAAATGAAGGGCGGGCGTGCCTGTGCCAATGATTGCAGGAAGTCCGGGTTTGGGTCTTCCCATTCGAAGACAACGGTGGTTTCGTCGGGGAAGGTTACTGTCGGTGTCTTGCCTTCGACGATCAAAAAATCAGGCGGACCGGATGGGCTGAGCAGTTCGTTATTCGCTACGTCTTCCCACCAATAGCGGAAATCTTCCGAGGTAAAGGGAGATCCATCTGACCATTTATGCCCCTCGCGCAGATTCAGGGTGAACTTGCGGTTGTTTTCGCTTTCAAACGACTCCAGCAAGTCGGGGACAAGCTCGTAATTCTCGTTGAAACCCACCAGCCGGGCATAGCCATAGACAACCATCTGACGGATGTCCTTGGATCGGGTGACCATGGTGCGCAATGTGCCGCCCGGTGTTCCGAATTCACGCCCCTTGGCGGCCAGATCGACGACCAGTGGTTCTGCGGGAAGACGGTCCTTAATGGGGGGCAGATTGCCTGCGCTCACTTCACTTTCCCAAAACCCGCTTTCCTGGGGCGTCGGTGTATCTGCCGTGGCGGGCAGTATCCAAGCAGCGGCCAGTGTGGCAGCCAGAAACAGTGGGCGAGTGGTCTTAAACATGGCATCGTACCTTATGGCCGGGTTCCATCTCTACCAGCGAAGGTATCACGGAGTTGGTAAATCGGAAGGCGTCATCCCAACTGTCTGGCGAACCTGCGCCTAAAGCAACCAATTTTAGGTCGATGGGGCGGTTGATGTCAGGTTCTGGCTGAGCGGCAATCAGCGCCTTGGTGTAAGGGTGGCGGGGATTGTAGAAAAGGGTTTCGGGCGGGGCTTGTTCAACGACCAGGCCGCGTCGCATCACGGCGACCTCGTCGGCAATACGAGCCACGACGGCGAGATCGTGAGAGATGAAGAAATAAGATAGGTTCAAACTGTCCTGCAAATCTTCAAGCAGTGTCAGGATTTGTTCCTGAACCGAGACGTCCAGGGCCGATGTCGGCTCGTCACAAACGATCAGCTGCGGGTCCAGCATCATGGCGCGGGCGATGGACAGGCGCTGACGCTGACCGCCAGAGAAAGCATGAGGATAGCGTTTCAGCATATCGGCGTTCAGCCCGACCCGGGCCAGCATTTCGGCGGCTTTGTCCCGCTGTTCCGATGCGGAGCCAATTTTGTGAATTTCCAGCGGTTCAGTCATGGCATCCTGAATGCGCATGCGCGGGCTGAGCGAGCTATAAGGGTCCTGAAACACCATCTGCGCCTTACGTTGAAACGCGGTGCGCTGGGCACGGGTCATCCGGTGCACGGTAATCGGGTCTTCGGTTGGCGAGGTACGGAACAGAACCTCGCCGCCGGGATCGGGCAGTTCGGCCCCCAATGCAATACGTGCGGCCGTGGTCTTGCCCGAGCCGCTTTCACCAACCACTGCCAGCGTCTTGCCACGCGCCAGATTCATGTCAACGCCTCGGCAAGCATGTACCAGACGGTCACCCTGCCAGCCCCTGCTGGACCGCAAGGTGTAGGTTTTTGAGACATTCTTGATCTGCAGAATCAGATCCTCGTCGGGCATCGGTATCCCAACGGAGTCTTCGTCCGGAATCTCGGGCGCGGCGTTGAACAGCTGTTGCGTATAAGGATGCGCGGGTTCGGTCAGGATCGGGGCAGCCGCCCCGGATTCCATCACACGGCCCTTGTGCATGACCACGACCTGCTCGGCCATGTTGGCGACCACGCCCAGGTCGTGCGTAACGAGGATCAGCGCCATGCCGGTTTCGCGCTGCAATTCCTTGATTAGACCCAGAACCTGCGCCTGTGTCGTCACGTCAAGCGCGGTTGTCGGTTCGTCTGCGATCAACAATTCCGGCTTGGACACCATCGCCATCGCAATCATGGCGCGTTGGCGCATGCCGCCGGACAATTCAAACGGGTAAGAATCATATGCACGTTGGGGATCGGGAAAGCCCACGCGCTCAAACTGAGTCAAAACTTCTTTGCGGGCCTGCGCCTCGGACGCGCCACGGTGCAGCCAGAGAACCTCGCTGACCTGATTGCCGATCTTGTGCAGCGGCGACAGGGATCGCATTGGTTCTTGAAAAATCATCGAAACGCGGTTGCCGCGAATGCCGCGCATCTGCTTTTCGCTTATCTTGGTCAGATCCTCTGTGCCCTTGGAATCATTCAGAATGATCGTCCCGCTGCGAATTTGCGCCGTGCGTGGCAAAATCCGCAGCGCCGCCCGGCACGAGATGGTCTTGCCAGAACCGGATTCTCCGACCAGAGCCAGGGTCTGCCCGGCCTCGACGTCAAAATTGACGCCTTTGACAACGGAGTTACCCGCACCAAAACCGATGCTCAAATCGCGGACAGACAACAAAGCTGTCATGCGGGTATTCCACCCGTTGGGCCGTAGGTCGGCATCGGCTTGATCAACTCCCCGTGTTTTTTGACGCAGTCTCGCGCGGTTGGGGCAGGCTAGTCAAACCCGTTCTTGGGGTGAAATGTCGCGGAAACGTGAAACTGACACCGATTTGTCTACACAAAGTCTTGAGGATTTGCGATCACGGGGCATATCGACCCCATCTGGCAAATCGACTGATATCAAGGAGAGATTTCCCCGTGCCCGACGAACAAAGCCGACTCGATCTGTTCATTGACCGCATGGTGTCGCAACGCGCCTGTCTGGATTTTGCCATTGCCGAATCGCGTGGCATGGCGGGGCCGGTCTTTGAATTGGGTTTGGGCAATGGGCGTACCTATCATCACATGGCGCAATACGTGAAAGACCGCCCCGTTTACGTGTTTGAACGAGCCGTGGCGTCCCACCCAGATTCGACACCGCCCGAGGATCGGGTGATTCTGGGCGATGTGCGCGAAACGCTGCCCGCCGCGCTGACGCGTTTCGGAGCCACTGCAAGCCTGGTCCACGCGGACCTTGGCGGGCATAACCGGGAAAAGAACGACGCCTTTGCCAGATTTGTTTCACCGTTGATCCAACCTCTGCTGGCGGAAGGTGGTTTGATGGTCTCAAGTGATCGGATGTATTTCGACGAACTAACCGAACTGCCTTTGCCACCCGGTGCGGTTCAGGGCCGGTGCTTCGTCTATCGCCGCTGAGACTCAGGAGCATCCCATGCTGTTCTACGATTGCAAGACCGCCCCAAACCCGCGCCGGGCCCGTATGTTCATCGCGGAAAAAGGGCTGGAGATTGAAACCCGCGAGGTCTCGATCGGCAAAGGCGAACAGCTGAGCGATGCATTCAAGGCGGTCAACCCGAACGCAACCCTACCAGTGCTGGTCACAGATGAGGGCACGGCATTGACCGAGAACCTAGGCATCGCCGCTTATCTTGAGGCCCGCTTTCCCGAACCACCTTTGATGGGGCGCACCCCGGACGAAAAAGGGCAGGTTCTAATGTGGAACAGCATTGTCGAACAGCAGGGTGGCGCGCCCACTGCCGAGACACTGCGCAACACACACCCCGCCTTCACCGACAGGGCAATTCCCGGCCCTGTGAATCACGCTCAGATCCCCGAACTGGCGCAGCGAGGCGCGGTACGGGTCGGGCATTTCTTCAATCTGCTGGAACAGCGATTGGCGGAAAGCCCCTATATTGCCGGGTCCGAGTTCACGCTGGCTGATATCTCGGCTTTTGTCTTTGTTGACTTCGCCCGTGTGATCAAGGCGCGGATACCGCAGGAAAATTCGGCCACTCTTGCGTGGTTTGAAACGATCAGCGCCCGGCCCAGCGCGCAGCTTTAAATTTGTGAACTTCACCCGTAGGTTTCTTGCGAAAAGAACTGTACAGAAATGTCTAGACAGAAGTGAACAGTGGGTCTAGCGTTCTGTCCAAGCCATGTAGGAGGGGGCAGGATGAAATCTCAGTACCGCGTTGTGGTCATCGGGGGCGGCGTTGTAGGTGCCTCGGTTCTGTATCACCTGGCCAAGTACGGCTGGTCGGATGTGGTGATGCTAGAACGGCGGCGGTTGGCCTCGGGGTCTTCGTGGCACGCAGCCGGTGGTGTTCACGCGCTGAATGCCGATCCAAACATGGCCTCGCTGCAGGCATACACCATCGACCTGCTCAGCGAGATCGAAAAGGAATCGGGTCAGAATATCGGCCTGCACATGACTGGCGGCCTTACATTGGCGGGAACGCCCGAACGGTGGGAGTGGTTGCAGGCCAATTACCGCATTTTCCAGTCCATCGGCATTGACGATTGTGAGTTGCTGTCACCGGAAGAAGCACAGCGCCGTTGTCCTATCATGTCCACCGACGGGGTGCTGGGCGCGATGTGGGCGGATCGCGAAGGCTATATCGATACGACCGGAACGGTGCACGCTTACGCGACAGCGGCAAAAAAACGTGGCGCGGAATATTACGAAGAAACCAAGGTCGAAGAGCTGATCCAGACCGACGATGGCTGGCAGGTCGTGACCGACAAAGGCACGATTACCTGTGAACATGTGGTTAATGCGGCGGGTCTTTGGGCCAAGCAGGTTGGCCGCATGGCGGGTATCGAACTGCCGGTTTCTCCTTTGAAACATCACTATCTGATCACCGATACAGTGCCCGAAGTGGCGCAGGCGGAATTCGAGATGCCGATGACTGTCGACCTCGAAGGGTTCACCTACATGCGGCAGGATCAGAAAGGCGTTCTGGTCGGCATCTACGAGGTGGACCACGAACATTGGGCCATGGATGGCGCGCCGTGGAACTATGGTGAAGAGCTGTTTCAGGAGCAACTCGACAGGATCGAAAATGAACTGACGCTGGGCTTTGAACGCTATCCCTCGATCCAGAACGTCGGCATCAAGACTTGGGTGAATGGGGCGTTTACTTTCTCGCCGGACGGTAACCCTCTGGTCGGTCCGGTGCCGGGCAAGCAAGGTTATTGGTCGGCCTGTGCGGTGATGGCTGGGTTCTTGCAGGGTGGCGGTGTCGGCAAGACATTGGCCGAATGGATGATCCACGGTGAGCCAGAGGCCGATGCATGGCCGATGGACGTGGCACGTTATGGCGATTTCGCGCAGAACAAACGCTACATCCGCGAAACCACCGGCCAGTTCTATTCTCGCCGTTTCGTGATGACCTACCCGAATGAGCAACTGCCTGCGGGCCGCCCTCTGAAAATGGCCCCCGCCCACGACGCCATGACCGAAGCCGGGTGCAAATGGGGCGTCAGTTGGGATTTGGAAGTTCCGCTTTATTTCGCGCCGAAAGGGTTTGAAGAAACGCCAACGCTCAAGCGGTCGAACGCGCATGACATCGTGGCCGAGGAATGCAGGGTGATCCGCGAAGGGGTTGGCTTGCTGGATATCTCGGGCTTTTCGCGGTTCGAGGTCAGCGGCACCAATGCCGAAGTTTGGCTCGATAAGGTCATGGCCTCGAAACTGCCTGCGCCCGGCCGGGCGAAGCTGGCACCGATGCTGGGTGAAAGCGGGCGGCTCAAGGGGGATCTTACGGTTCTCAATTGGGGCGATGGGACTTGGTGGATCATGGGCAGCTATTACCTGCGCGCCTGGCACATGCGCTGGTTCGATGATCACATGATTGACGGCGTCAATATCTGCGATCTTGGCGAAGATTATTGCGGGTTTGCCGTGGTCGGCCCGAAGTCGCAGGCCGTGGTCGAGAAACTTGCAGAACAGGATATCTCGGGCCTGAAATTCATGGGCTGCGGTGAATTCGATATCGGCCTGGTCCGCGCCCGCGTTGCGCGCATGTCAGTGACGGGTGAGAAAGGGTATGAAATCAACTGCCGCTATGGTGATCACATTGCGCTGCGCCGGATGCTGCTTGAGGCCGGGGCGGAGGAAGGTATCCGCGAATGCGGCTTCAATGCGATGCTGTCGACACGGCTGGAAAAAAGCTTTGGTATCTGGTCGGCGGAATTCACCCAAGCCTACACGCCGGGGATGACTGGAATGGATCGCTGGATTGATTGGGACAAGGATTTCGTCGGCAAAGATGCCGCTATGGCCGAGCGTGACGGAAACGGCCCGGCGCAGGTGCAGGTAACGCTGGAAATGGACGCACTGGACGCAGATGCAAGCGGGTATGAGCCGATCTGGTCAGGCGAAGACCGAGTGGGTTTTGTGACCTCGGGCGGATATGGCCACTATACTGGCAAATCTCTGGCGATGGCGTTGGTCGACCGCGGCAAGGCCGAACCGGGTACGGAACTGACCGTACATGTGGTCGGTGTGGAACGCCCCGCACGCGTGATCGCTCAGTCTCCGTACGACCCGCAAGGCAAAGCGATGAGGGGCTAATGGTGATCTCGCAAATACCCGAGCGTGGCAGGCGGCGTCGCGGACGTGGTGCAGACGCCGCGCCTGCGCCGAGTCGGGATGTAAATTACCGCCAGCTGCGCAATCCGTTCCCGTTAATGGAGGTGTTCCCGGCAGATCAGATAGCGGACATGCACGAAACCGCCCTGCGGACGCTTCAGGAACTAGGCGTCAAGGTTTTGCTGCCAGAGGCCCGCCGAATATTCGGCAAAGCAGGTGCGCGGGTCGAGGAAGACGGCGAAATGGTCTTCATCGGCCGGGAAATGATCGAGGCCGCCGTTGCGTCCGCCCCCAAATCGATCAATTGCCGCGCAGGTGCGCGCCGCCGTGATTTTACGTTGGAACTGGGCAGTCTTGTGTTCCAACCGGGGGCAGGGGCGCCGAATGCCACCGATCTGGAACGGGGCCGCCGCCCGGCGACTGGACAGGACTATCTGGAGTTCCTGAAACTCACGCATCATTTCGATGTGTTCCAGATGATCTCGCCGCAGGTCGAGCCTCAGGACGTGCCAACCCCTCTGCGCCACTATTTCACCACGCAGGCACAAATGGAGCTAACGGACAAGTTCCCGTTCTTCTTTTCGCGTGGGACATCACAGGTGATGGATTGCTTTGAGATGCTGTCGACCGCGCGAGGCCTGTCGGATGACGAATTCCGCGCCAACCCGCACAGCTATACGATCATCAATACCAACAGCCCGCGCACCTTGGATACCCCTATGGCGCAGGGTCTGATTGACTTTGCCCGCCACGGTCAGATGTCTATCATCACACCGTTTACTCTGATGGGGGCGATGGCACCCATTACGGTGGCCGGGGCAATTACGCTGTCGCATGCCGAAGCTTTGGCGGCGCTGACCCTGACTCAACTGACCAATCCCGGCGCGCCCGTATGCTATGGGACATTTACCAGCAACGTGGATATGAAATCGGGCGCACCTGCATTTGGGACGCCCTCGCATTTTCAAGCGTCTCTGGCGGCGGGACAGTTGGCTCGACACTTGGGCTTGCCATGGCGCTCCGCCGCCGGGTCGGCGTCGAATATCAACGACGTTCAGGCTGCGAATGAAAACCAGTTCGGCCTCTGGGGGTGTCTGATGGCTGGGGCCACGGTGATCATCCATTCGGCTGGGTGGCTTGAGGGCGGGTTGACGGTCTCGTTTGAAAAAATGATCTGTGACGCCGAAGTGCTAAACATGGTGGCCGAGTTGTGTGCAGGGGCGCAGGCCGGGAGTGCCGAGATTGGTTATGACACCGCTTTGCGTGAGGTCGAGCCCAGCGGACACTTCTTTGCCTCCAGCCAGACGATGGAGCGTTACAATACTGAATTCTACGAGCCCCACGTGCATGACTATGCCAATTTCGGCACTTGGACCGAGCGTGGATCGATCGATGCCAATCACCGCGCCACGGGCGTGTGGAAAGGCATCCTGAACGACTTCAAAGCTCCCTCTGTGGACAGTGATGGACTGGGTGCCTTGCAGGACTTCATCGCGCGTCGTACGGCTGATGGCGGCGCACCGCCGGAGAGTTGAATGAACACCAAACCGATCCTGCACAGGGATGATCCCAAGGCCGAACCATTGGTCGGTAACATCAAAGTCACGCGCGACGACTGGCTGAACGTGGCGATGGACGTGCTGATCTCGGATGGGGTGGATCAGATCAAGGTTCTGAACCTGGCTGAACGGATGGCAGTGTCGCGGTCATCTTTCTATTGGTATTTCAAATCCCGGCAGGAATTGCTGGACGCACTGCTGGCCCGCTGGCAGGCAACCAACACGGCAGCGCTGGTCGCACAGGCCGAAGCACCGGCTGATACGATCACGGCGGCCGTCTGCAATGTGCATCGTTGCGTGGTGAACACAGAGCTTTTCGATACGGCATTGGACTTCGCCGTCCGCGACTGGGCACGCAAATCGGGCAAGGTGCGGCGGGCACTGGACCAATCGGACGCGCGTCGGCTTGCGGCGTTGAACGCCATGTTCACGCGCTATGGGTATTCTGAGATCGAGGCCGAAACCCGCGCGCGCGTACTATATTACATGCAGATCGGATACGATCTGGCGCAGTTGAATGAGCCGATGGAAACGCGCCTGTCGCTGGTGGCGCATTACCTTTACGTCTTTACCGGAGTCGAGCCCAGACCCGAGGAAGTTGATGAATTCAGCGCCTATTCAAAGCGCTATTGGGAGGGAAAAACAGAATGAGCCAACCAGACGCAATAATCATTGGCACAGGTGTCATTGGCGCAGCCATCGCGTTCGAGATGGCCAAGGCCGGATGGAAGACTCTGTCGCTTGATCGAAATGCCCAGGTCGGCCATGGGTCTACCGCCGGGTCCTGCGCGATCATTCGAATGCACTATTCGACCTTTGATGGCACGGCCTTTGCGTGGGAAGGCTATCACTATTGGCGCGATTGGGCCGAATATCTGGGTTTGCCTGCGGATGCCAATCTGGCACAGTTTCGCGAAACCGGATGTCTGGTGATGAAGACCGAGGCCAACGGAATGCTGGAAAAGCACATGAGGAACAGTGCTGATCTGGATTGTCCGTTCGAGGATTGGTCGCCTGAAAAAATCACCGAGCGCCTGCCGGTCTATTCATTGGATAGCTTTACACCGCCCAAACGTATGGACGACCCGGATTTTGGCCAGCCAAACGGGCGCAAAATGCAGGGCGGCGTGTTCTGGCCGCAGGCCGGATATGTCACAGACCCAGCATTGTCTGCACAGAACCTGATGGATGCTGCCAAACAGTACGGGGCCAAGGTGCGCACCGGGGCCGAGGTGGTCGAAATTTTGACTGAAGAGGACCGTGTCGCCGGGGTCAAGCTGGCCTCGGGCGAGGAAATTCGTGCCAAAGTAGTGGTGAATGTCGCGGGGCCAGGATCAGCCATCATCAATAAGATGGCAGATGTGCTGGAGGATATGACCATCGAAACCCGCCCTCTGCGGCAGGAAGTGGTCCACGTTCCCGCACCCGAGGGCTTCGATTTCGAGAACGATGGCACCATCGTCTCGGATAGCGATATCGCGTGTTACTGCCGCCCCGAACACGGCAACCACATCCTCGTCGGATCAGAAGACCCAGAGTGCGATCCACATCAGTGGTGCGAGGATGACGTGCACTATAACCACGACTTTACCGACCAGTGGACCACACAGGCGATGCGCTATGCCCAGCGGGTGCCCAGCCTTGGCATTCCGTCCAAAACCCGTGGGGTGGTTGATCTGTACGATGCGTCGACCGACTGGATTCCGATCTATGACAAATCCAGCCTGCCGGGATTCTATATGGCCTGCGGCACTAGCGGGAACCAGTACAAGAATGCTCCGATCGCAGGCAAGATGATGACCGCCCTGATCGATTATTGCGAGGGTGGGGCGGATCACGACACACAGCCTCTGCAATTTGAGTTGCCTTATATCAAGCGGGTGATTGATGTCGGGTTCTATTCGCGCAAACGTGCGATCAACGAAGAAAGCAGTTTTTCGGTTCTGGGCTAGCCTGCCCGGAAAAACGCCCTAGTCTTTCCGGGAACCACGTGCGGAGTCCCGGATGACCGAGCCAACGAACCGAGTTCTGATACTGGGCAGCGCGCCCGGCGCGTTGGCCGCGCAGGGCTGGGCGCGCACGCCCTTCACCCAAATTGTTGCCATCAACAACGCGTGGCGCATCCGGCCCGATTGGGACGTTCTGATCCACCCCGAGGATTTCCCGGAAAAGAACCTCCCGACTAGACTTACCGCGCATCAGCGGATTGTCACTGCGCAAGAGTATGTTCCTGCGCAAAACCGGTTTGGAGGGTTCGTCTATGCCGGCGGTACAATGGCGTTTACAGCAGGATATTGGGCGTTGGCGGCACTGCAGCCTGCGGTTTTAGCCTTTTTCGGTTGCGACATGATTTATCCGGGAACCGGAAATACGCATTTCTACGGAACCGGACAGGCTGACCCTCTTCGCGCAGACATCACATTGCGGTCGCTCGAGGCCAAATCTGCACGTCTGGGCCTGTTTGGTGCGGCTCAAGGATGTCGGGTTGTCAGGCTGTCTAAAGGGGATAGCCGCCTGATGTTTCCATCCTTCGGGATGGACGAAGTGGCAGAAAACGATCTTCCTCAAACCGATGCGATGAAAGCCATTGTTCAGACGGAAGATGAACTGGGGTATCACGTACCCTCTGGGCGGTATTGGGAGGTTGCGGACAGGTTCGACCAAAACAAACTTGACGCGTTGGACCAGAGATGGCTGCAGGCCTATCGCGCCTCAGTCCTGGAAAACCAAGCCTGACAGGTCGTAAACGATCAGACGGCGAATTTCGCCCAAGCCCAGACCATCGCGATATAGGTTAGGTTGTGCATGAACTGGTCCAGCCCTGCGGCGCGCCAGAAAGCAGCCTGCGTTGGCGTCAACTGTTTCTTGTCCGAATAGCTGGCCTTGGCAAAATCGATATTGAAATGCACGAACCATTCCAACGCGGCGATGATCAGAATAAATGCCCATGGGGCTCCAAACAGCACAAAGACGATAACTGATCCGATAACGTGCACGCCAGCATGCTGGGCACGACCCCAGTGAAGATATTCACCACGGCCGGACAACATTTTGGGAGTCTGGAGGTAGAAGTCAGCAAACATATGTTTGATCTGCAATAAGCAGAGCATCAACAACACTGCGCCTAGGCTGGCAGTCAAATTGTTCCTCCCGATATCGTCCTAAGGCGGACTCTAGGGGCTAAACCGGTGAGGCGCAAATAAACTAGTTCACACACGGCGAATAAATGTTCAAACTGGAAACTATTTGCGTCAGTGGTCACGAATGCTGTAAATTCAGGGTGTTGGATGTGCCGCTCTTTCTTCCAGATTGGATCGGTTATTCATAGCAGGGGCAGGTTCCATAGAACGTTCGATTTTCCGGTTTATTTGGAAGTATTCAAAACGCGATCAGCTGATCCTGCTGGCCGTGACCTCTACACTGTTTCCGCTGTTGTATCTGACGCTGGAACTGCCCAAGCGCATCATCAACGATGCCATCGGTGCGACCAGCCCGATTGTGGATGTTCTGGGCTATGAGGTTCCGCAGACCACCTTCCTGATTATTCTGTGTGGTGGATTCTTGCTGGCGGTGCTGGCGCATGGCCTGATGAAGATGCGTATCAACACCATGAAAGGTGTGCTTAGCGAACGGATGCTGCGTCGCTTCCGGTATCAGTTGATCAACCGCGCCCTGCGTTTTCCCCAACCCTATTTCGAGCGTGTCAGCCAAGGTGAAATGGTGTCGATGATCACAGCCGAAAGTGAGCCGATGGGCGGGCTAATGGGCGATGCGATCAGTCAGCCGGTTTTACAGGCCGGACAGATGATCACGATCCTGTCGTTCCTGTTCTTGCAAAGCGTGTGGTTCGGGCTGGCCGCAGTGTCGCTGATTCCGCTGCAGGCTTGGCTGATCCCCAAACTGCAGCGCCAGATCAACCTGCTGAACAAGAAGCGCATTCAGGAAGTCCGGGTTCTGGCCGCGCAGATCGGCGAGAACGCCGCCGGGGCCTCGACCCTGCGGGCCAATGGTGGTTGGCGGTATAGGCGGGCGATGATCTCGGAACAGTTGGGGCGGCTGTTCGGTATCCGGTTCGAGATCTACCAGAAAAAGTTCTTTATGAAGTTCATCAACAACTTCATCTCTCAGCTGACGCCGTTCATGTTTTATCTGGTTGGTGGC
Organism: Ruegeria sp. BI11; assembly: GCF_056538005.1. Classification (NCBI taxonomy): domain Bacteria; kingdom Pseudomonadati; phylum Pseudomonadota; class Alphaproteobacteria; order Rhodobacterales; family Roseobacteraceae; genus Ruegeria; species Ruegeria sp. BI11. Next base: position 37,132 of record NZ_JBQFSM010000003.1, read on the forward strand.
CTTCTTGTGCTGCAGGGCTCGGTCTCTCTGGGGGCTCTGGTGGCGGCCTTGGCCGCGTACAAAGACCTGAGCTCGCCGTGGAAAGAGCTGCTGACCTACTACAACCAGACGCAGGACATGTCGCTGCGCTGGGACGTAGTTATCGAACGTTTTGCACCGCCGGGAATGCCTGATGAAAAACTGTTCGAAGGTGAAGCCGAAACGCGACCGCACCTGACAGGGGATATCGTGCTGGATCGGGTTTCTGTCCGGGATATGGATGGAAATCAGGTTCTGGATGATCTGAATCTGACCTTTGCGGGCGGACAAACCATCGGTATCGCCGCGCCTAGCGAAGAGGACAGGCGCGCCGTTGCCGAGCTACTGACGCGGGAAGTCCTGCCCAGCGCGGGCCGGGTCGAGGTCGGAGGCGAAAACCTGTCGAACCTGCATCAGAGTGTAGTGGCCGCACGTATCGGCTATGCCTCATCGCGCCCGGTCATGTTCCAGGGAACCTTGGGCGACAACGTTATGATGCCGATGCGTCAAAAGCCGTTGACGTCGCAGAGCGACGATCCTGATTTTGCCGAAACCCAACGCGCTGGCAACAGTGCCGATCCATATGATGCCGAATGGTTGGATCCGTCTCTGGCCGGGTTGGACAGCCCTGATGCGCTGCGCGATTGGTGGCTGCACCTGATCGACGGCATGGGGTCTGGCGCGGCATTGTTCCAGCGCGGGTCAGAGCAGGTGTTTGATGCAGACGAACATCCGGAATTGGCCCGCAAGTTGGTCGAACTGCGTCCCCTGGTCCATCAGGCGGTGCAAAAGGCAGGGCTGGAACAACAGGCTTTGGTTTTTGATCGTGAAACCTACAACCCGGCCTTGCCGGTGGTGGAAAACCTGCTATTTGCGACACCGCGCGTGCCGGTTACACAGGAACTACTGGCGCGTCAGACTATCTTTCTGGGGCAACTGCGCGAGTTGGGGCTGGATGAAACGCTGGTCGGCCTGACGCGCGATGTAATTGAAATGCTGCGCCAGATTTTTGGTCTGGATGGCACCGATCACCCGCTGTTCCGCAAACTTGGTCTTGAGGCGCAAACTTACGAGGCCGCGCTGGAATTGGTCGAGCGGACCAGGAATGAGGGTGTGTCCGGGCTGGATGACGAACAACTGGCCAATCTGTTGGCGGTGCCTTTCGTGATCTCGGCGGAACAGATCGGCCCTGCCTTCACGGATGAACTCAAGAACCGCATCCTCGAATTGCGTCACAGCCATTCCGAGAAATTGCTGGAGCGGTTGTATGACGTATTCGTCTCGCTGGACAAAACCGCATTTGCGCCGGGCCTGACGGTGATGGAGAACGCCTTGTTCGGCAAGGTTAGCCAGATCGGGGGCGGCCGCTCGGACGAAGCACGCAAGCTGATCGTTGATGTACTGGACGAAAACGGTGCACGCCCGCTGGTGGTTGAGCTGATCTATGACGTTCCGGTTGCGTTAGGTGGTCAGAATTTGCCTGCAGTTTTCGCTGAACCGCTGGCCTTTACCCGTGCAACGATCAAAAAGCCGGACATCCTGATTCTGGAAAACGCGCTAGCCAGCTATGATATGGCCACTCAGGTTGCTGTTTACAAAAACCTGCGCCAGTTGTTGCCGGATGCGACCGTTATCTATCTGAACGACCAGTTCGAAAATCCGGATGTATTCGACATGTATGTTGAAATCCGGCAAGGTCGGGTGGTCTCGGACGAAGGATATGACGCCGTGGAAGAGGACAGCGCCGCCTCAGCCGATCTGGCGCGCAAGCTGCGCGCGTTGGAACAGACGCCGCTGTTTTCCGGTCTCGACCGCAGACAGCTGCGCCTGCTGGCCTTTGGTGCGCGCTGGTTCGATGCCAAACCGGGCGAGGTTGTGTTCCTGAAAGACGACCAGCCTACCGACGGTGCCTATGTGGTGCTTGAAGGTGAGGCCGGGCTGTACCTGCCGCAGATGGAAGGCCCCGATCAGCTGATCACTAAGGTAGGGCCGGGGGCACTGGTGGGAGAACTCGGGCTGATCCGCAAAGAACCCCGCGCGTTAAGCATGATCGCCGAGACAGAACTGTCATGCCTGCGGATCGGTGAAGAGGAATTCCTCGCGGTGGTCGAAAACGATGCCGCGACCGCGTTCAAGCTGATGCAGGTGATCGCGGGATATGTTTCGAACTAGGAACTAGACCTTGGGTTTGCAAAACAATTCGTAAAGCAGCCCGATGACCTGTGCGGTGTTGCCGTCCTGCAGTGAGTAATAGATCGTCTTGCCGTCCCTGCGTGTGGATACCAGTCGTTCCTGCCGCAGCCGGGCCAGCATCTGGCTGACGGCGGCCTGCCGGATTTGCAGTAACTCTTCCAGTTCACCCACCGATTTTTCGCCGTCGCCCAGATGACACAGGATCATCAGTCGGCCCTCATGCGCCAGCGTTTTCAGAAACGCCGCAGCCCGCGCGGCGCTTTCTTTCATGTCCGCCGGGTTTTCAGAATGTGCGCTTTGGGTGTCTATGGCTTTGGGGGTCACACGCAGCCTGTTTATTCGCAAAGGGGTTAGACCAATATGCCCTGAAACAGGTTTGGTTGTCACCCCTCGGTCGCTGGCGCACCGCCCTGAAAGGCATTGCCGTTTACATAATCGCAAGGCTCTTCCTGCATTTGCAGGTGTAGCCCGTCACCGCTGTAGGGATGAGCACGGGCCAGGTCCTCGTCTACTTCGATCCCAAGGCCGGACGCGGTTGGGGCGGTCACGAAACCATCGTCAACACGCAGTGTGCCTTTGATCAGCAGATCGTGGAAAGGAGTTTCGATGGTTTCTAACAACAGCAGGTTCGGGATTGACGCGGCCAGATGGATATTGGCCGCCCACTCGATTGGTCCGGCGTACAGGTGCGGTGCCATCTGAGCGTTAAACACCTCGGCCATGGCCGCGACCTTCTTCATCTCCCATATACCACCGGCGCGGCCAAGGGCAGGTTGCAGGATCTCGGCGGCCCCGGCACGCAATACCGCCCCGAATTCGGCCTTGGTGGTCATGCGTTCACCGGTCGCCACAGGGATACGGACGTTGCGGGCGACGCGGGCCATATCCTCGATCATGTCAGGTGGGGTGGGTTCCTCGAACCACAGTGGCGAATAGGGCTCCAGCGCATGACCCAACCGGATTGCGCCTGCCGTGTTGAACTGACCATGGGTGCCAAATAGCAGGTCCGCCCTGTTCCCTACGGCCTCGCGAATGGCTTTGCAGAACGCGACCGACATTGAGATATCAGACATCGCAGGCATATGTCCGCCGCGGATCGTATAGGGGCCGGCAGGGTCAAATTTCACAGCGGTGAAACCACGCCGCACCATCTCGGCCGCGCATTCGCCTGCCTGATCGGGTGAGGTCCAGAAGTCAGTCAGGTCATGCTGGGGCAGGGGGTAGAGATAGGTGTAGGCCCGGATGCGCTGGTTCATTAGCCCGCCCAACAGGGCGTAGACCGGACGGTCGCGATCCTTGCCCAGAATGTCCCAACAGGCGATCTCCAAACCCGAAAATGCGCCCATCACGGTCAAATCGGGGCGCTGGGTGAAGCCGCTGGAGTAGGCACGGCGGAACATCAACTCGATATTTTCCGGGTTTTCGCCCAACATATGCCGCTCGAACACGTCCCTGATCACGTGCTGCATCGCCTCGGGTCCGACCGATGAAGCATAGCATTCGCCCCAGCCGGTGATCCCGGTATTGGTCGTAACCTTGACCAAAATCCAATATCGCCCGCCCCAGCCTGGCGCAGGCGGGGCCGTGATGATGATGTCGAGGTCCTGCAGTTTCATCCAGTGTTCTCCCCGTGGATGGCGTCAGCGCTGGTTGAACAGGATCACGTTGCGCTTGGCTGATCCAGTCTTGGTGTCTTCGATGGCCTCATTGATCTGATCCAAAGACCACCGACCTGAGATCAGCTCATCCAGTTTCAACCGCCCCTGTTCGTACAGGTCGATCATCCACGGAATATCGCGCTGAATGACCACATCGCCCATTTTTGAACCCACCATGCCCTGACCCAACGCGGCCAGAACCACTGGTTCATAGGTGGACATATCACCCGAATGGGGCATGCCGATCATAATCGCCCGACCACCCCGGCCCAAATAGCGCGGGGCCTGATCATAAGCCGGGATCGCGCCGACGGTGATTAGCACCGCATCTGCGCCGCGCCCACCTAAGGCCTTAAAGGCGGCCTTCCACGGTTCCTTCAGGCTGGCCAATACGCCGTGCGTTGCACCGAACTCCTTGGCGATCTCCAACTTTTCTTCGTTCATGTCGACGGCCACAATCCGACGAGCCCCAGCGATGCGAGCACCCTGAATGGCGTTCAAACCAACCCCACCCGCACCGATGACCACGACGTCCTGACCGGGACGTAATTTTGCGGCATTTACCGCCGCACCGACCCCAGTAATCACGCCACAGGACAGCAGGCTGGCCACATCCTTCGGCATATCGGCAGGAAGTTTCACAATCTGCCGGTGGCTGACGACAACCTTCTCGGCAAAGGCACCGCAAGCCATCGCCTGATCTAATGGACCATCATCCGCTGTCCGCAACGGGCCTTTGACGGTGTCGTAAGGTGTCTCACAGATGGTTGGCCGCCCGCCAGCGCAAGAGGGGCATGACCCGCACGCGCGGATCAACGTGACAACGACTGGATCGCCGATTTTGAACCCACCGGCATCATCGCCGACTGCGGTGATCACACCTGCGGCTTCATGCCCATAGACGGCAGGCAAATGCCCACCCCATGCCCCACTGGCAAAGGTGATGTCGGAGTGGCAGATCGCAACGGCCTCTAATGTCACCTCGACCTCACCTGCGCCCGGAGGTGCCAGTAAGATATCTTCGATGACCAGAGGTTCGTCAAACGCCCTGCAGACGGCGGCTTTGATGGTTTGCATGTGGTCCCTCACTCCCTTTTGGTCACGGTGGCGTGGGAAACTGCATGTAGCAAGACGGAAACCGTCATTCGGGCGTCGTTGTTACGCCACGACAGGCCGCGATCGCAAAAACAGTGCAAATCCGACGATCATCAGAACAAGGGCAAGCAGGAAGGGCGCGCCAGGCAGGTAGATTGCTGCGTCGGGTTTGGCGAAATACGCAAACACGCTGGTCATGACCAGCGGTGAGATCACCATCGACAGCGCATGTAACGAGGTGAGTACGCCCTGCAGCTCACCTTGCTGCGAATCCGGGGTGGCGCGGGACGCCAGGGCCTGTATGGCAGGGGTTACCACAGCCCCTATCGCGGTGATCGGGATCAGCATCAAGGCAACGAACCCATTGGTCAGGAAGGCCAGCAGCAGGAAGCTGATGACCTCGAAGGCCATGCCGTAGATGATTGTCACCCTCTCGCCCAGATACCGGGTTGCAGGGCGGATCAGGCCACCTTGCACGGCGGCCATACCGATTCCGTATACGCCCAATGACAAGCCAATCATTTGCGGCGACCAGCCGAACCGTTCCGTTGTGAAATAGGCCCAGATGGCGGGGTAGACGTAGATCGACACCGAATAGAGGAAATAGACCCACAGCATCGGGCGGATGCCGGGCAGGGATGCTATGGCACGCAGAGAGTTCACCGGATTGGCACGGCGCAGGCTGAAGGCGCGGCGGGTTTTGTCCGTTACCGTTTCCGGCATCACCAGCAGACCGGTCAGGAATGTCAGGGCTGACAAGGCGGCCGCAGCCCAAAATGGCGCGCGGGTTCCATATTCGCTCAGCAACCCACCGATGACCGGTCCCAGCACGAATCCGACTCCAAAGGCAGCCCCCAGCAATCCGAAATTCGCCGCCTTTTCCTGCGGTTTTGAAACATCCGCCATGAACGCTGCTGCGGTGGCATGGGTGGCCGCGGTGATGCCGCCCACGATACGCCCGGCCAGTAAAAGCCAGATACTGCCCGCAATCGCCATCACCACGTAGTCCAGAGACATGACGAACAAGGACACCAGCAGAACCGTGCGCCTGCCATAGGCGTCTGACAAATTACCAAGGATCGGTCCAAAGACGAATTGCATGGCGGCAAACGCAGTGCTCAGCACGCCGCCCCAGATCGCGGCGTCGGCCAGCGTGCCCCCCTGAACCTCGACAATCAGGTCGGGCATGATGGGCAGCACCAGACCGATGCCCATGGCGTCGATCATGACCGTGCCGAGAACGAAGAAAAAAGGTAGACGCATTGAAACCGCTCGCGAGATTCACCCGGACCCTATCATGCTTCGTTCACGTGTGAAGCGTCTGTGACGTCAGGTTACGCTGCCGGTAATTTTTGTTCTAGATCGTCAAGCATTTCGGAAAGGAGACGAGGGTGAGAGAAGAACGGGGAATGCGAGCTGTTGATCGTCGCTCGTAACCCTTCGGGTGCCACGTGGCTCATTTGTTCTTCGTATTCCGTCGGGATCGTATGGTCGTCCGTGGCACGAATATAGGCCTTTGGAACGCGCGCGAAATTGTCTGAAACGGGCAGCGGCGTGTCTTGAGGTGCAATAGGTTGCGGGCACATTCGCGCAAGGGCATAGGGTACAATTTCGGGCGCGCAGTCGTGGTAGAACAAGTCCTGCACCCTGTCCGGCCGGACCGTGTATGACAAGCCATCAGTCGATTTGTCGACAGCATCCGTGATCAATTGACGTGGGGCCCGTTTGCGCATCTCGATCATCGACAGGCCATCCTGCGGAACATAGCCGCACAGATAGATCACGGCCCGCATAGCGTCCGGGGCGGTTTCGGCGGCGGCGCTGACGGGATAGCCGCCCCAGGAGTGGCCAACGATGATCGTTTGCGGGGTCGAGGCCGCCAGAACCGCATCGCGGCAGCTGTCCAGTGTGACATCGGCAATCGGTGTTGGGTCCGAGCCATGGCTAGGCAGGTCAATCGCGCGCGCCGTGTGCCCCAAAGCCGTCAAGGCGGGGACCACATCACGCCAGCACCAGGCGCCATGACAGGATCCATGGACCAACAGAAAATCTGCCAAAATAGTGCTCCTTCAAATATGTCCAATATCGGTCAGAAAATCACGCAAGAGGGCCGCGTATTCTGCCGGTTGCTCAACGCAGGGCAGGTGACCGGCCCGGCGCATCAGTTCGAATTTCGATCCGGGGATCAGGTCAATAGTCTCGCGCACAAGGTCCGGAGGAGTCGAACCGTCCTCGCTGCCGGCGATTCCAAGCGTCGGCAGGCGCAGGCCGCTGGTTGGTGTGAAGAAATCCGTGCCAGAAATCGCAGCACAGCACCCCAGATAACCGTCAACCGGTTGTCGCACCATCATATTGCGCCACAGGAGGTGGTCTGGCGTGGCGCGGAAACTCTTGGAAAACCAACGCTCCATTGTTGCATCGGCGAGTGCTTCGATACCGCCTTGGCGCACCGCATCCATACGGTCCTGCCAGATTGAGGGGATGCCGATCTTGGCAGCGGTGTTCGACAGCACCAGTGCCCGAACCTGATCCATGCGCTTTACTGCCAATCCCTGCGCGATCAGCCCGCCGATGGACAGACCAACAAAAACGCAATCGCGAACGTCCAGATGATCCAGCAGAGCCTCGGCGTCGCGCACCAGTGCCCCCATGGAATACGGGGCCGGGGGTTGAGACGACAGGCCATGCCCGCGCTTGTCATATCGGATGATCCGCAGGCCTTCGGGCAGATGGGATAGCATTGCGTCCCAAAGACGCAGATCAGTGCCCAGCGAATTGGCAAAGACAATGGGCGCGCCGTTTGGATCACCATCGACGCGATAGTGCAGCTGCACCTCTCCAATATCTGCGATTTGCATGACTCAATCCCCTACGGCCACACCTTAAAGTATCAGGTTGACCTATGCTATAATCATTGTCAGGTCAGGAATTCCAGAGCTTTTCCAAACACTTCTGCGTCCGTGTTTCCGCCCGAGGCGACGACGACTACCGCGTCGCTTTCGATTTCATCCTTACGGAAAAGGGCTGATGCCAGCGATACAGCACCGCCCGGTTCCAGCACGATTTTCAGGCGCAGAAAGGCCAGAGCCATTGCACGCATCGCTTCTTCTTCGGTGACTGACAGACCCGGACCGCACAGGCGTTTTAGAATCGGAAAGGTGATATCGCCGGGTTGTGGCGTCAGGATCGCGTCGCAGATATTGCCCGCAGCGGCCTCGTTGGTCTGAATCTGACCGCTGGCCAATGAACGTTTGACATCGTCAAACCCCTCGGGCTCGCACGTGCGGACCCGCAGGCCGGGTGCGTGACCTTCCAGCGCGAGCGCGATCCCCGAGGACAGCCCGCCACCACCACAGCAAACCAGAACATCCCCCTGTTCAACGCCCATTTCGGACGCCTGTCGGGCAAGTTCCAGCCCAGTGGTGCCCTGACCGGCAATCACAAGCGGTTCATCATAAGGCCGGATCAAAGTCAGGCCGCGTTCGTTGGCCAGGGCCTCGCCAATCTCTTCGCGGCTTTCGTTGGCGCGATCATACAGGACGACCTCGCCCCCCAGTGCGCGCGTGTTGTCAATCTTCAGCTGCGGTGCGTCCGAGGGCATGATGATCACTGACGAAATGCCGTGCCGAGCGGCGGCCAGGGCCACGCCCTGCGCGTGATTGCCCGAGGAATAGGCGATCACGCCGCGCTTTGGTTCCGTGGCTTTCAGCGCCGAGATCGCCGACCACGCGCCGCGAAATTTGAAACTGCCGGTATGTTGCAGGCATTCCGGCTTTACCAGCACCCTGCGCCCAGCCAATTCGTCCAGAAAGGGCGACGTCAACAACGGCGTTTCCCGAACGTGGCTCCGCAGCCGATCGGCGGCGGCTTCGATCATCTCCAACGTGCTCATACGGTGTCCAATACTTTTCGGATAAGTGCCAAAGACTGCGGTTCGTCGAGAAACGGCACATGACCGCGATCTGGTATTTCCGCAGAGATAAGACCGGGGTGACGTTTGTGCATCTCAGCCAGCGTGTCCTTGCCGAGGACATCTGAATATTCCCCCCGGATGACACCGGTTGGAATGTCGCGCAGGCCTTCGAAGAACATCCACAAATCCGGAGGAGCACCGGCTGCTGATTGTTCCATAAGTGCTGTCCGCAATGTAGGGTCGTAGCGTAGGGTCAGGCCACCTTCGGTCTGTTCGTACTGGATTTCTGCCTGCCGCCGCCATCGATCCAGCGAAACACCAGGGAATTGCGGCTCCATCACCTGCTGCAAGATCAATGCGGCCTCATCATAGGTTTTTGAGATTGGCTGTTTGCCCACGTAATCCATGATTTTGGCAATACCCACGGGGTCGATCACCGGGCCGACATCATTCAGAATCACTCCGGAAAGCCGCTCGGGGTGGCTGACGGCCAGCGCCATGGCAATCAGCCCACCTCGCGATGTGCCTAAGACAACCACACGGTCCAATCCCAGATGACCCAGCAGTTCGACTACATCAAGAGATTCGCGGACGACGTTGTAATTCATGTAGTCCGGGTCATGCTCAGATTGCCCGCGCCCCCGGTAATCAATCGTGATCATCCGCAGATCGGCGATATGCGGTGCAAGGAACGCGAAATCCCGGCCGTTGCGGGTAAGCCCGGGAAGGCACAGCACCGGAGTGCCGGTCCCGGAGTCCTCAAAGAAAAGACGCCTGTCGTCAGAAGTGGTGAAAAAAGGCATTAAAGTCCGGCCAGTTGAGGGATCGTCGTCAGGTCGGACAGTACATGTGCAGGCTTCCATGGCAAGCGGTCCATTGGCTCACCTGCACGATTAACCCATGCGGTCACAAATCCGTACCCGGTGGCACCGGCAGCGTCCCATCCGTTCGAGCTGACAAAAAGTACCTCGTCACGGGCACAGTCGAAACGCTGCTGCACCAGATCGTATACACTGGAATGAGGTTTGAAGACGCCGACGCTTTCGACCGACAGCACATCGTCCAGCACGCCGCCGATTCCGGCCGATTGCACAGCGCCATCCAACATGGGCGGTGATCCATTGGACAGAATCGCAGTATTCAGCCCACCCTCTTTCAGAGTCGTCAGCATCTGCGGCACTTCCGGATAGGCTTGCAATTCCCAATACAGGTCCAGCAGGCGCTGGCGCAGGGTGGAATCGCCCTCAAGCCCGGTGGCTTCCAGAGCCCAGTCCAGCCCGTCCTGTGTCACGTCCCAGAAATCGGCATGGGCATCGGTGATCGCGCGCAGCCAGGTGTATTGCAACTGTTTCAGCCGCCAGTGATTGGCCAGTTCGGGCCATTTCTGTTGCAGTTTCTCATACCCCGGTTCGGCTGCAGCTTGTCGTGCGGCTGCGGCCACGTCGAACAGCGTGCCGTAGGCATCGAATACGCATGTGGTGATCGGCATCAAATCCCCTCCCTCAATCGGGCGCAGGGTGGCACAAGTGGTGCATTCACAAAAGGGGGAAGGGTTTACAATACCGTGTCACCCCCTAGGGTTGGCGGCTCATTTTCTTAACGGCCGGAGGCCACCTATGACCGAGATCAAGCAAGGCGACACGGTTCGCATCCATTACAAAGGTACTTTGCTGGACGGAAACGTGTTCGACAGTTCCGAAGGGCGCGATCCGCTGGAATTCGTGGTTGGGTCCGGTCAGATCATTCCCGGTCTGGATACGGCCATGCCCGGTTTGACGGCGGGTGAGAAAAAGCGGGTCGAGATTGCCTGTGTGGATGCCTATGGCCCGATCAACCCGGCAATGCGTCAGCAGATCCCGCGTGAAGGGATACCGGATGACATCCCGCTAGAGCCTGGCACTCAATTGCAGATGCAGACACCGGATGGGCAGGCATTGCCTGTGACTGTGGTGGAAGCGGATGACGCAACTGTTACCCTGGATGCCAATCATCCCCTGGCAGGGCAGGATCTGATTTTCGATATCGAGGTTGTTTCGATCAACTGAACGACTTGGGTCAGAATGTTGGATCAGCCTGAAATCAGGCTGGTCCAAGATGTGAGGGCCGTGCGTACGTCCGGCTGTGTGAAGAACACAAACAGCATCAACAGTGTGGTCAGGGCCAATAACGCGATCCGTCCGCGTTGACCAAGAAAACCCGATTTGCGCCGGGACGCCCGTGTGGTGGTGGCGATGATTTGTTCTGCTTTGCTCATGCCGCTATCCGTGCCCGTGAAAGATGGTTAAATCTGGGCGCGGGCAGGGAAAGATCGGGTCACATGTGATCGGGTTGCGGCATGCCCAGAACGTGGAACCCACCGTCGACTCGAATGATCTCGCCCGAGGTACAAGCCCCAGCGTCCGAAGTCAGGTAAACGGCGGTGCCACCGACCGCTTCAAGCGTGGCGTTCGCGCGCATCGGTGCGTTCTGATCGCAGAACTTATAGGTCTTGCGTGCGCCGCCGATAGCCGCGCCTGCCAGCGTTTTCATCGGGCCGGGTGAGATGGCGTTCACGCGGATGCCTTCGGGGCCCAGGTCATTTGCCAGATAGCGCGTCGCCGATTCCAGTGCGGCCTTAGCCACGCCCATGACGTTGTAGTTTGGCACGACCCGGTTCGAACCCTGATAGGTCAGTGTCAACAGCGAGCCGCCATTGTCCTTCATCAGCGGGTAAGCGCGGCGTGCAACTTCGATAAAGGAATAGGCGGAAACATCCATGGAATGTTTGAAATTTGCCCGGGTGGTGTTCAGAAAGCGGCCCGTCAGTTCGGACTTGTCCGAATAGGCAATCGCGTGCACCACGAAGTCGATGCTCGGCCAGCGTGCGCCTAGTTCCTCGAACGCGCGGTCCAGTGAGGCGTCGTCGGTGACATCCGCATCCACCATGAAGTCGCTGCCCAGGCTTTGCGCCAGTGGTTCCAACCTTTTGCCGAACGCTTCACCTTGATATGTGAACGCCAGTTCCGCGCCGGCTTCGTGCATAGCCTTGGCAATGCCCCACGCAATCGAGCGGTCATTTGCCACGCCCATGATCAGGCCGCGTTTGCCCTTGAGAGTATCCGACATCGTATTCACCCGTTATACTTTGACAGAACCATGGACCCGTTGGTGCCACCAAAGCCGAAGCTGTTGGTCATCACGCTGTCCAAGCCTGCGTTTTCAACTACTTGAGTTGCAATTTCACCGGGCAGGATGCCTTCGGCAAGTGTGTCGACGTTGATCGACGGAGTAATGAAATCATGGTGCAGCATCAGCAGGCAGAAGACCGCCTCAAGCGCGCCTGCTGCCCCTTGTGCATGGCCCGTCATCGACTTGGTCGATGAAATCGGGGGTACGTTGCCTTCGCCAAAGATACGGCGAACGGCTTCGACCTCTCCCACATCGCCAACCGGGGTCGAGGTGCCATGGGCGTTGATGTAGTCGACCTTGCGGCCTTCAGGCAGGGTCGACAAGGCCAACCGCATGGCGCGCTCGCCACCTTCACCGGACGGGGCCACCATGTCGTGGCCGTCCGAGGTTGCTGCGTAACCGGTTACTTCGGCATAGATTTTGGCACCGCGGGCCAACGCGTGTTCCAATTCCTCAAGCACGACGATGCCGCCGCCGCCGGAAATCACGAACCCGTCGCGATTTTGGTCAAACGCGCGCGAAGCTTTTTCTGGCGTGTTGTTGTATTTCGAGGACATCGCGCCCATCGCGTCGAACAGACAGGACAGGGTCCAGTCCAGCTCTTCGCCGCCGCCAGCAAAAACGATATCCTGCTTGCCCAACATAATCTGTTCGGCTGCGTTGCCGATGCAATGCAGCGAGGTCGAGCAGGCGGAAGTTATCGAGTAGTTCAATCCTTTGATCTTGAACGCAGTCGCCAGGTTCGCGGAAATTGTCGAGCACATGCACTTTGGCACCGCAAACGGTCCGATCCGCTTGGTCGCGCCGGTTTTCAACACCGTCTGATGCGCCGTCAGCATAGCGCTGGTTGACGGGCCGCCCGATCCGGCCACAAGCCCGGTGCGCGGGTTCTGTACCTGATCTTCGGTCAGGCCGGAATCGGCAATCGCCTGGGTCATGGCAATATGGGCATAGGCCGCGCCGGGCCCCATGAAGCGTAGGGTGCGCTTGTCTACATGCTCGGATACATCGATATCCAGCGATCCGGCGATCTGGCTACGAAAGCCATGTTCGACCATCTGTTCATTGGCCACGATGCCGGACTTCCCGGCCTTGAGTGAGGCGAGAACCTCTTCGGCATTGTTCCCGATGGAAGAGACAACCCCCAAACCGGTGACAACTACTCGACGCATGTGCGTGCTCCTTATTTCAGGCCGGTCCGGCTTAGGCTTCGGACAGAACGACTTTCATGTCTTTGACGTCGTAAATCATTTCGCCGTCCGCTTCGACGATACCATCTGCCACGCCCATGGTCAGGCGCCGGGTCTGGATCGCTTTTTTGAAATCAATCTTATAGGTCAGCATCTTGCGGTCCGGACGCACCATGCCGGTCAGCTTAACCTCGCCCACGCCCACGGCCATGCCGCGTCCCTGCCAGCCACGCCAGCCCAGGTTGAAACCGGTTAGCTGCCACAGACCGTCGAGGCCCAGACAGCCGGGCATGATCGGGTTGCCGGGGAAGTGGCAGTCAAAGAACCACAGATCCGGAGTAATATCGAATTCGGCCAGTACGTGGCCTTTTCCGTGTGCGCCGCCATCTGCCGAAATATCGGTGATGCGGTCCATCATCAGCATCGGCGGAGCAGGTAGCTGCGCGTTGCCGGGGCCGAATAACTCGCCACGGGCGCATTTCAGCAGATCGTCCTTGTCAAAGCTGCTCGGGAATTGGGCCATTCTGCCGCCTCTCCTGCCAGGGGTCCGTTTATCTAATCTGGCCTCACCTAGCACCCGTATGCAAGGTCCTGCAAGAGCGGTCGCCCACATCATGTTGTGTTCAGTGCATTCTTTGCGAATGAATTTCATTTGAAATTGCCTAACCGGAACCCTTATATATACTTCAGCAAAGAACAGGTATCGGATTCATGACACCTCAGAGCCAGAACATAGCCACAACCTGGTTGGTCGACGCAGGATTGCGCCCGACGCGTCAGCGCGTTGCCTTGGCCGAATTGTTGGTGGGCGACGGCAAACATCGCCATGTCACGGCGGAAAGCCTGTTTGATGCGGCCAAAAAGAACGGCGATGCCGTTTCACTTGCGACCGTCTACAACACCCTGCGCGCGTTCTGCGAGGCCGGGGTGCTGCAGGAAATCACGGTGGACGGGTCCAAAAGCTATTTCGACACCAATACCCATGATCACCCCCACTTTTTCTGGGAGGATGAGAGCCGTCTGAGCGATGCGCCCTCGGATCAGTTGGTGATTCAGCGTCTGCCCGAAGCGCCCGAAGGGGTTGAAATCGCGTCGGTCGATGTCGTGATCCGCCTGCGGAAAAAATAATCTTACGGTTTTAGATCGGATAACGCCCGCTCGGCGGTCTCAATCTGTGCGTCCGTGGGGCCTGTGCCATGCCGGGCCAACACGACGGGTTCTGCTGTGAACGGGTCCGACACGGGCAGGCTGAGCAGGGGCTTCTTGTCATAGCTGATTTTGGTTGGCGGATTGGCGTAGCTGATCGCAACGCCTTCGCCATGCGCCGCAAGGCTACGCTGAATTTCCAACGAACCCGCGCGATGTGCAACCGTTGGGTTTTGCCCGATTTTTCGAAACAGCCCGAGCATATGCTGCGCCGAAAGCCCTTCTTCTGACAGGATCAGTGGATAGGTCGCCAAATCCTGCAGGGAAACGTTGTCCTGAACTGCCAAAGGATGATCCGGGGACATCAGGGCATGCGGCGTGCTGGTGAACAGCGTCTGCTGGGTAAAGCCCGCATCCATTCTCAGCCCATACGTCAGCGCCAAGTCGATCCGCCCGTCAATCAGGCCTGAGATCAGCCCCTCGAAACTGTCCACCCTGTAGGTGATCGCAACGTCCGGCATCTGCACGCGCAACTGGTGCAGAGCGCGTGATAGCAAAAAAGGCGCTAGATCAACAAAGCATCCCAACTGCAACCGCGCCTTGCCCGCACCTGTTTCAGCATTTTCCAACCGGGCGGCGTTGGCCAGCAGCGCCTCGGCCTCTTCGATGAAACTGCGCCCTTGCGGTGTCAGCGCCATAGCTGCCCCCCGTCTGCGGGCGAACAGGGGGTAGCCCAATTGTTCTTCGACTCGCGTCAACGCATTAGACAACGCGGGCTGCGAGACATTCAGATGCTGCGAGGCGGCAGACAGGCTGCCATGGCGCCCGATGGCGCAGACATATTCATATTGGCGCAAGGAAATATATAACATGAAGTTAAGTGTATCTTTGAAAGATATGACTTGAACAGAGGGCTTTCCCATGTGCAGATCACCCAACCAAACGGCACGGAGACCGACATGACGCACCCTCTGGTCACGCAAGAGATGATTGACACTTATCAGCAGGACGGGGTTGTCCTGATCAAGGGCTTGTTTACCGATCAAGTCGAAAAGCTACGTGAAGGCGTTGCCGCGAACATGGCCGAACCGGGCCCCTATGCGTCGGAAAATAAGAAACAGGGTGAGACCGGTCTGTTCTTTGACGATTACTGCAACTGGTCACGGATAGAGCAGTTTCGGGATGTGATCGAAACTTCTCCGGCGGCCGAGGTCGCAGCGGATCTGATGCAATCGCAAACCGTACAGATGTTTCACGATCACGTTCTGGTCAAAGAGCCCGGCACCTCGATGGCGACACCGTGGCACCAGGACGGGCCGTATTATTTCGTCGAGGGGCAGCAGACCATCAGCTTCTGGTCGCCGCTGGACCCGGTGAAAAAGGCGACGCTGCGCTGCGTGGCGGGGTCTCATCGTTGGGAAAAAGAGGTTCTGCCGACCCGCTGGGTGTCGGAAGAGGGGTTCTTTCCCGATGATGGCCAGTACATTCCCGTTCCGGACCCGGACGCCGAAGGCATGAGGGTCGTGGAATTCGAAATGGAACCAGGTGACGCGGTTGCATTTAATTACCGCACCCTACACGGTGCACGGGGAAATCAGTCCGACAGCCGTCGCCGAGCGTTTTCGCTGCGCCTGGTCGGGGATGACGCACGGTATGTGGAGCGCCCGGGCCGAACCTCACCGCCCTTTCCAGGTCACGATATGACTCCGGGTCAGCGTCTGCGCGAAGACTGGTTCCCGGTACTGCTGCGGCGCTGAGGTCGGGTTCAGAACCACTGACCCGATTCGATCAGTCCGAGGTCGAGGAGTTGGCCGGATTTCCACTGAAACGGCACCGAGTTGTGCCAGCAGAAACTTGGGATATCGAAGGTGGACCCGGCGTTGGTTTTCAACGCTTTGGCCGCGCGGAACGAACACACAGCCGCCGTCATATTGTGATGCCACGGACAGGAATAGGTGTTGTATTCCGGCTCGCTAAAGGTGTGGTCGGGTCGTAACTCTAGCCCCTTGCGCGACTTAAACAATGCGATCCGGTCAATGCGGCGCCGTTCGTAAGGGATGTGGTCTTCGAACCGCCAACGCAGGCCGCCGGACATGTCCAACTGCCGTTCGACCGGGTGACCTTCGGCGTCATGACGGGTATGGGCGTAATATCCTGTGCTGTCCAACATCGCGCGATCCGGGGCTACTCCGTTTGGAAAGGCGTCCAGGTCGTCGGCATAAAGATCGACCACGTGGCTGAGCATCGCGTCGCGACGCTCCTCGGCATGGAATGCCAGCAATTCACCCACTGTGCGGGTCTCGCAAAACGGAAAAAACAGGTATTCGGCATTATAACAGTAATACATCCAGATACCCGGCGCGGCCTGAATGATCCTGTTGATGGTGTCGAACACAATCTTGCTGGGCACGCAGGTCATAGTGATCCTGTGGATGCGGTCAGACAATTCAGAATCCAGCGCAAAATCCTGTGGCATGAAGGTAATCACGGATTTGAACCCCAGATGCAGATGATGGCGCAGAGTGCTGTCGACCTCGACTTTATCTTCAATGAAGATCAGCGCGACAGGGCCTTTGGCCATGACGGATTTGCCTGAGGCGAGGAAATCATCGAGAGAGTCGTAGTGCATTGCCTGTCCGGTTCCACTTTGCTGGAATCTGCGGTCAAAATCGGGTATCCGCCTCGGCATTGCAAGCGGCGTTCGTAGGGTATAGATGACGCCGATCCCGCCAGCGCAAAGGCCATACCCATGTCGGAACCCAAAAAGCTGTATATCAAAACCTATGGTTGCCAGATGAACGTCTACGACAGCGAGCGCATGTCCGAGACGCTGGGTGGGCAGGGATATGTGGAAACCAAAAGCCCCGATGATGCGGATATGATCCTGCTGAACACCTGCCATATCCGGGAAAAGGCCGCCGAAAAGGTCTATTCCGAATTGGGTCGATTCAAAGGATTGAAGGCGGAAAAGCCGGACCTCAAGATCGGTGTGGCAGGGTGTGTGGCGCAGGCCGAGGGCGAAGAGATCATGCGCCGGCAGCCGCTGGTCGATCTGGTCGTCGGGCCGCAAAGCTATCACCGCCTGCCCGAGATGGAGGCGAAGACCCGCACCGGTGCCAAAGCGCTCGACACGGATTTCCCCGAAGAGGACAAGTTCGAAAAGCTAAAAAACCGCCCCAAGGCCAAGCGTGGCCCGACGGCGTTTCTGACCGTGCAGGAAGGCTGTGACAAATTCTGTGCCTTCTGTGTGGTGCCCTATACCCGTGGTGCCGAAGTCAGCCGCCCGGCGGATCGCATCATCCGCGAGGCGCATGAACTGGTTGAACGTGGCGTGCGTGAGATCACTCTGCTGGGGCAAAACGTCAATGCTTATCATGGGGCCGGTGCCAACGGAGACATGACGCTGGCCGGGCTGATCTGGGAGTTGAACAAGGTCGACGGGCTGGAACGCATCCGCTTTACCACATCGCACCCAAATGACATGGCCGATGACTTGATCGAGGCACACGGAACCTGCGAGAAGTTGATGCCGTATCTGCATCTACCGGTTCAGTCGGGTTCGGACCGCATCCTCAAGCGCATGAACCGCAGCCACACCGCCGAAAGCTATCTGCGTCTGATCGAGCGTATCCGCGCCTCACGTCCCGATATTGTCATGTCCGGTGACTTCATCGTCGGCTTCCCCGAAGAGACCGAAGAGGATTTCCAGGCCACTATGGACCTGGTTGAGGAGGTCAAATACGGCTACGCCTATTCCTTCAAATACTCGACACGCCCGGGAACACCCGCGGCCGAGCGACCTCAGGTCGATCCCGATGCGGCTGACAATCGCCTGCAACGCCTGCAGGCCCTGATCACCCAGCATCAGCGGGAAATTCAGGATGCAATGGTAGGGCGTAAGGTCAAGGTTTTGTTTGAAAAATCTGGACGGCTGCCAGGACAGATGGTCGGAAAATCCGAGTATTTACATTCGGTTCACGTGTCTGATGCCGATGTCGCAGTTGGTGATTTGAGGGAAGTTCAGATCACTGATTCAGGGGCGAATTCGCTGGCTGGGGCACTGATCTGATGCCTTTGGAAAGTGCTGTTTAAAAGTCATAGTGGGTATTTGTTCCAAAAATTAACCCTTGATTTATCGCTGATATCTATGCTCGGACAAAAGCCGGACGTATTTGGGGAAAAGGGTTTCTGTTTCCTGAAATTCAGGTCGGTGCTGACCCGGTTGTCGGGTCGGGACGATGGAGGGTACGAGTGAAATTCCTGACACGTTACTTTGGCCAGAAAGGCCGGTTTGTTTTTCCGACGGTGCTGGTGCTCTCACTTTTTTCCAGCGCGACGGTTGCGGGCAACCTCGAGAAGGGTGTGACCGATCCTCCGGTCGTCAGTCCAAAGCGGTATGGCAGCGATGTGAGCGCGTTTTATGTCGGCCTGAGTGGGGCCTATGCATCGGGTGGGACAGACCGAGTCGGTTTGCGTACTCCGGCGGGTTTGTTCGAAATCGGAGAGCTGGACCTGAGTGGTGGCTACGGCGGTGTCCGAGGCGGTTGGCGCGGTGTTCTTCCAGCCATTGGTGGACGGGACTACGTTTATGGTTTCGAACTCGGATATGATTTCGGAAAGATTGACGATGAAGTGTCGACCGATATTGCAAGCGTAACGGTCACAGGTGGATCCGAGGTTTCGGACATCCTGTCGCTGAAGTTTCGCAATGGTCTCACCAACAAAAGCGGCACGGTTCTGTATTTTGTCTCGGTCGGATACGTGCAAGGTGACGTCACGACCACAAGCGGTCTGGCTTCTGGGGGCACGCTTCAATCCTTTGAAGAAAGTGACTCGCGCGACGGGTATTCCGTCAGTATTGGCGCTGAACACAGCCTGAACGACAACTGGTCGATTACAGGTGAATTTGAATACGTGCAGTTTGACTCGCGCGATGTAGAGTTTGGCAATGGATTCTCAACTAAATCCACGCCGCGTTATCGTGGTTTGCGCTTTGGATTGAACTACACTTTCTAAAAGTGTCAGCGATTGGGGCAAGGCGCGGCTGCGTCTGGCTTCGGCGGTTTTACCATCCGATTGGGAAAAATTGAAACTGTGGCTTGCGCCCACCGAGACTTGTTGTCTACGCTCAGGGTATAAACGCCAAGACAGGAGAACGGATTGGCCATCGGTGCCCTTACCCCACCGCAAGATGACATGCCCCAACGCGAGGCGTTTGTTGAATTCCCTGACAATCGGTTGCTGATTGATTTGTGCGGTGAGTATGACCGCAACCTGACCGAAATCGAACAAAAGCTGTCAGTCCAGATCGTGCGCCGTGGCAATCAGTTGGTTGTCATGGGCGACGAAGATTTGCAGAAGCAGGCGATTGAAGTGCTGCAGGCCCTCTATACTCGTCTGGAAGGTGGTCGCGATGTCGAGGCCGCAGATGTGGATCGCGAATTGCGGATGGGTGGTTCGGAACAGGGAACTGGCAGCCGCGACGGTGATCAGCTTGAGATGTTCAAAGGCGGAACGGTCGAGATAAAGACCCGTAAAAAGTTGGTCGAGCCACGCACCGATGCGCAAAAAGCCTATGTTCAGTCGCTGTTTAGTAACGAGCTGGCTTTTGGAATCGGTCCTGCGGGCACGGGTAAAACCTATCTGGCCGTTGCCGTTGGCGTGTCGATGTTCATCGGCGGGCATGTGGATCGGATTATCCTCAGCCGCCCCGCGGTCGAGGCCGGGGAAAAGCTGGGCTATCTGCCCGGTGACATGAAGGACAAGGTCGATCCGTATATGCAGCCGCTATACGATGCGCTGAACGACTTTCTGCCCGGTAAGCAGCTGGCCAAACTGATCGAGGAAAAACGCATCGAAATCGCACCGCTGGCCTTTATGCGCGGGCGAACTTTGGCCAATGCGTTTGTCGTGTTGGATGAGGCACAGAACGCCACAACTATGCAGATGAAAATGTTCCTGACCCGTCTGGGTGAAGGCAGCCGTATGGTGATCACCGGTGACCGCTCGCAGGTGGACCTGCCACGCGGAGTTCAGTCGGGGCTGCAAGATGCGGAACGTTTGTTGAAAACGATCGCAAATATCAGCTTTAACTACTTCACCTCGAAGGATGTGGTCCGCCACCCGCTTGTCGCCGCCATTATCGAAGCGTATGAGGCCGACTCGGGCCGTGAGACGGGGTAATCGTCCGCGGCCGCAGGCTTTGGACGTGGTTACATGAACCTTGAACTGACAATTGAGGATTCACGCTGGCAGGGACTGGAACCCTTGGCTACGCGCGCCATTCAGGTGGTGCTGGACCATTGCGATCTTGATGCGGATCTATGCGAAGTCAGCCTGCTGGCCTGTGATGATGCGCGGATTGCTGAGCTGAATGCAGAATTCCGGGAAAAGCCTACGCCGACCAACGTACTCAGTTGGCCCGCCGAAGAGCTGGCTGCTGAGGAACCTGGTCAGAACCCGACGCCGCCCGCGCCAGATTTCACCGGTGAGATTGCACTGGGCGATATCGCGATTGCCTACGACACCTGCGCGCGTGAAGCAGAAGAGGCCGGGAAAACTATGGATGATCACGTCACGCACCTGATCATTCACGGAACGTTGCATTTGCTGGGCTATGATCACATTCGTGACCCCGACGCCACTTTGATGGAAACGGTTGAGGTCGCTATACTTGGCAAAATGGGTATCGATGACCCATATAATACGTAGACGGGCCATCTAGGCCGATTATTTGGAACAGGATTATGGGCGAGACAGACGGCAGTTCTATGGCGGCGCAGGGCGCGCAATCCAGGAACGGCGGTGAAGATAGCAAAGAGAAAGCCGGTTTCTTTTCTCGAATAGTGGACGCGTTTTCGCCGCAGGGCGAGGATGAAGAGAGCCAGGTGACCAACGGTCATGATGTCGACAAGACACAGCCGCGTGGCATGATCAACCTGCGGCGGATGCGGGTTGAGGACGTGGCCATCCCGACGGCCGAGATCATCTCGGTCCCTTCAACAATCACCAAGGATGAGCTGGCGCAGTTGTTCCGCGAAAGCGGTTTGTCGCGGATTCCGGTTTATGAGGGCACGCTGGACACGCCATTGGGGTTCGTCCACCTGAAAGACTTTGCCCTGACCCATGGGTTCAACGGCGGGTCCAGTGAATTCGATTTGCTCACGATGCTGCGGACGTTGCTGTTCGTGCCGCCTTCGATGCCGATTGGGGTTCTGCTGACCAAGATGCAAACTGAACGACGCCATATGGCGTTGGTGATCGATGAATATGGTGGTGTCGACGGGCTGTTGACGATTGAGGATTTGATCGAACAGGTTGTTGGTGAAATTGCCGATGAACATGACGCGGATGAAGATCAGCTTTGGGTTCAGGAAAAGCCCGGCTGCTATATCGTTCAGGCCCGCGTCCCGCTGGAAGAGTTTGAGGCCGAGATTGGGCGCTCGCTGACCAGTCACGAAGACGTGGACGAAGAAGAGATCGACACGTTGGGCGGTCTGGTCTTTATGCTGTCGGGCCGGGTGCCAGCGCGGGGTGAAGTTGTCTTGCATCCCGAAGGCCCTGAATTCGAGGTGATTGACGCCGATCCGCGCCGGATCAAGCGGCTGCGTGTCATGTTGCCGGACCTCGCTGCATGAACCCTTCACAGGGCTGGAACATTTGGCTGAGATGCGCTCTGGCCGCCCTTTTGGGTGCGTTGGCGGCGTTTGGCCTGGCACCCTTTGGCGTGTGGGCTGCAACGCTGCTTGCGCTGGTGCTGCTCGCTCCGTTGTTTCTGTCGACCGAAACGCGGGGAAGGGCTGCCTGGGTGGGCTGGGCATTTGCCACCGGGTATTTCGCACATGGCCTCAGCTGGATTGTCGAGCCGTTCTTCGTGGACGCTGAACGGCATGCCTGGATGGCGCCCTTTGCCTTGGTCTTCATGGCGGGGGGGCTGGCCCTGTTCTGGGCGCTGGCCTTTTGGGTCGCGCGGCGACCAAAGGGTGGCGCAGTCGCGCAGGCCGTCTATCTGGCTGTGGTCGTGTCACTGGCGGAATTCGCCCGCGGCTATGTGCTGACGGGGTTTCCGTGGGCAGGGCTGGCGCAGGTATGGGTCGGCTCGCCAGTGGCCCAACTTTTGTCATTGTTCGGGCCATACGGTCTAGGCGCGCTGACCCTGTTGGCGACGTTGCCCCTGGGGGCGGCGCTGACGCAACGCAGCGGGTTTGCTTGTTCGCTTGGGCTGACTGGTGGCGCCGCCTGTTTGGCGCTAGGCTATGCTGCCACACGCCCCGCGGTTATGGAAACCGACCACGTTGTGCGCTTGATCCAGCCTAATGCCCCGCAGCATCAGAAGTGGGATCCGGATTACGCCCCCTTGTTCTTTGCGCGTCAGATTGAATTTACGGCGGCGCAGCCCCGGCCCGATCTAATTATTTGGCCCGAAACTTCAATACCTGCGTGGCTTGGCAGCGCGCAACCTTACTTGAACGCCGTTGCCGACGCAGCACAAGGCACGCCGGTGTTCCTGGGTATTCAGCGGGGCGACGGGCCACGCATCTACAACTCGATGATCTATTTGAATGAACAGGGCCAGCAGCAAGGTCTGTATGACAAGCACCATTTGGCCCCGTTTGGGGAATACGTCCCGTTCGGCGAGGTGATGGCAAAGTTCGGTATCTATGGCATGACCGCCACCACCGGTAATGGTTTCAGCGCGGGGCCGGGGGCCGCGTTAATGGATGCGGGCAAGCTGGGCAAGGCGTTGCCGCTGATCTGTTATGAAGCCGTGTTCACGCAGGATGTACTGTCTGCCCCGGGGCGCGCGGATTTCCTGTTGCAGATCACCAATGACGCTTGGTTCGGCACAAGATCCGGCCCTTATCAGCATCTGGTGCAAGCTCAGATGCGCGCGATCGAGCAGGGTCTGCCGATGATGCGGTCGGCCAATACCGGGGTATCGGCGATGATTAATCCGTTGGGGCGCATCACACAGGCGCTGCCCCTGAACCAGGCCGGATTTATCGACGCAAAGCTGCCTGCTCCGTTTGCTCCTACCGTGTATTCCAGAATTGGGGATGTTCCGGTCTTTGCCCTGCTGGTCGCCCTGTTCGCGCTGCTTTGGCGCAACGCCCGGCGGGGACACGAATAATTATCGATTGACCCTGTGTTTGTGTGGGCGTATCCCCTCGGGTGCCTGTCACAACGGCTTCCTGGCGTGATGGGGAAATCTTAATGGAGCACTTTCATGTCTCGACAGAACTATACTTTTACTTCGGAATCCGTATCCGAAGGGCACCCAGATAAGGTATGTGACCGAATCTCGGATGCTGTACTTGACGCATTTCTGAAAGAAGAACCCGAAGCACGCGTGGCGTGCGAAACCTTTGCTACGACCGACCGTGTCGTCATCGGTGGAGAAGTAGGTCTGTCTGATCAGGAAAAGCTGCACGACTATATGGGCCGCATCGACGAGATTGCGCGCGCCTGTATCAAGGATATCGGCTATGAGCAGGACAAATTTCACCATGAGACCGTAGAGGTGACGAACCTGCTGCACGAACAGTCTGCCCATATCGCGCAGGGTGTGGATGCCTCGGACAACAAGGACGAAGGCGCTGGCGACCAGGGTATCATGTTTGGCTATGCCACTACCGAGACCCCGGCACTGATGCCCGCACCGATCCAGTATTCCCACGCGATTCTGCGCCGTCTGGCCGAAGTACGCAAGAACGGGTCAGAGCCTGCGCTGGGCCCGGATGCGAAATCGCAGCTGTCCGTGATCTATCGCGATGGTAAGCCGGTCGGCGTCAGCTCGATTGTGCTGTCGACCCAACATCTGGATGAGACGCTAACCTCGAAGGATATTCGCGCCATTGTCGAGCCGTACATCGCCGAAACTCTTCCCGAAGGCTGGCTTTCAGCTGAAACCGAATGGCACGTGAACCCCACGGGCAAATTCGTGATTGGCGGACCGGACGGTGATGCCGGTTTGACCGGTCGCAAAATCATCGTTGACACCTATGGTGGTGCCGCACCGCATGGTGGCGGCGCTTTCTCGGGGAAAGATCCGACTAAGGTGGACCGTTCGGCCGCTTATGCCGCGCGGTATTTGGCCAAGAACGTGGTTGCCGCGGGTATGGCTGAACGCTGCACCATCCAGCTGAGCTATGCGATTGGTGTGTCAAAACCGCTGTCGATTTATGCCGACACGCACGGAACAGGTCAAATTGCGGATGCTCAGATCGAAAAGGCCGTAGGGCAGGTGATGGACCTGACTCCGCGCGGTATTCGTGAACATCTGCAGTTGAACAAGCCGATCTATCAGCGCACCGCAGCCTATGGTCATTTCGGCCGTCAGCCTGATGCGGATGGCGGTTTCAGCTGGGAGCGTACCGATCTGACCTACGCGCTGAAGTCGGCGGTCTGACCGTTCCACTATGAAATGGTGCGCTCTTGCGGGCGCGCTCTATTGTTGGAAATGCAATTTTGGGGCGGCGTGTCGGCAGAACTGACGCGACCGCCCCTTGCTTTGGCCCCGCCTGCGCAGTATGGGCTCCGCCATGAGCACCCAGACACCCCAGCGCCCCCGCAGAAACTTCTATGGCCGCTTTAAGGGCAAGGCCCTGAAGCAGAGTCAAAAGACGTATCTGAACGAAGACCTCGATGCCTTGTCGCCGGGTGCGGTGGATTGGGAGGCCAATCCTGAGCGCCATCCGCTGGACCTGAAAGCGCTGTTCGGCGGTAAGGAGGTCTGGCTTGAGGTCGGCTTTGGGGGTGGTGAGCATCTGGTACATCAGGCGGCAAGCAACCCCGATATCGGGATCATCGGGGCCGAGCCCTATATCAACGGTGTTGCCATGTTGCTGGGCAAAATCCGCAAGGCCGGGGTCGAAAACCTGGCCGTCCATCCCGGCGATGCGCGTGATTTGTTCGATGTGCTGCCCGAGGCCAGCATCTCTCGTGCGTTTCTATTATACCCCGACCCGTGGCCCAAGACGCGTCATCACCGTCGGCGTTTTGTGACGCAGGAACACCTGAAACCCTTGGCGCGCGCGCTGAAGCCCGGTTCGATTTTCCGCGTTGCCACCGATATTCCCGACTATGTCCGCCAGACGTTGGAAGAGGTGCCGCGCGCTGGGTTTGAATGGCTGGCTGAGCGCCCTTCTGACTGGCAAGAGCCGTGGGATGACTGGATTTCCACCCGCTATGAGCAGAAGGCTTTGCGCGAAGGCCGGACGCCACATTATCTGACCTTCCGCCGCAAGGACTGATTGCCGCTGGACCAACCGGCCCCAATTCGCTAATCCGCCTTGAACTGATAGCGAAAACAGGAGCCCCCATGTCCGGACACGGCACGCCCATCCCGATGACCTCGCATCCTTGCGGCCCGCTGACCGGCACGGCAGAGGTGCCCGGTGACAAGTCAATCTCGCACCGGTCGCTGATCCTGGGCGCAATGGCGGTAGGTGAAACCAAAATCTCGGGCCTGCTTGAGGGTGAGGACGTACTGGACACCGCCAAAGCGATGCGTGCCTTTGGGGCCGAGGTAACGGATCACGGCGGCGGCGAATGGACCGTGCACGGGGTTGGTGTCGGTGGGTTTGCCGAGCCGGATCAAGTGATCGACTGCGGCAACTCGGGCACCGGAGTTCGTTTGATCATGGGCGCGATGGCGACCTGTCCGATTTCCGCGACCTTTACCGGCGATGCCAGCCTGAACAAGCGACCGATGGCACGCGTCACCGATCCTCTGGCTCTGTTTGGCACGCAATCGGTGGGTCGTTCTGGTGGACGTTTGCCGATGACCATCGTGGGCGCCGCGGAACCCGTCCCGGTCCGCTACGAAGTGCCGGTGCCGTCGGCGCAGGTGAAATCCGCCGTACTGCTGGCCGGTCTGAACGCGCCGGGCAAGACCGTGGTAATCGAGAAAGAGGCCACCCGCGACCACTCGGAACGGATGCTGGCCGGGTTTGGTGCCGAAATTACCGTCGAAGATACCGACGAGGGCCGAGTGATCACCCTGGCCGGTCGCCCCGAGTTGAAACCTCAGGTCATCGCCGTGCCGCGCGATCCATCCAGCGCGGCCTTTCCTGTGTGCGCGGCGCTGATCACGCCGGGCTCGGATGTGCTGGTGCCCGGCATCGGTTTGAACCCCACCCGCGCGGGGCTGTTCACCACGCTGCGCGAGATGGGTGCCGACCTGACCTATGAGAATGAGCGTGAAGAGGGTGGGGAACCCGTCGCTGATCTGCGCGCGAAGTACTCGCCGAATATGAAGGGGATCAACGTGCCGCCGGAACGCGCGGCCTCGATGATCGACGAATATCCGGTGTTGTCCGTGGTTGCGGCTAATGCCACCGGCACCACGATGATGGGCGGCGTAAAAGAGCTGCGCGTCAAGGAAAGCGACCGGATCGACGCCATGGCGCGCGGTTTGCGCGCAAATGGCGTGACCGTGGACGAAGGTGAGGAATGGTGGTCGGTCGAAGGATTGGGTATCGGCAATGTCCCCGGCGGCGGCACATGTGAAAGCTTTCTGGATCACCGAATTGCCATGTCTTTCATGGTGATGGGCATGGGCGCGAAAACTCCGGTATCCGTGGATGATGGCGGACCAATCGCCACGTCGTTCCCGATTTTCGAGCCGCTGATGGCGGCGTTGGGTGCCAAGGTCGAACGCACATGAGTTTCACCGTCGCCATCGATGGTCCTGCGGCGGCGGGCAAGGGGACGATCTCGAAAGGGGTGGCGGCGCAGTTCGGTTTTGCGCATCTGGATACGGGGTTGCTTTATCGTGCGGTAGGGCGTCGAACGCTGGATGGGACTGACCCTGTCGAGGCCGCGCAGGCATTGACTGCTCAAGAGTTGGAACAAGGCGATTTGCGTACGGCTGACATTGCACAGGCGGCCTCGAAAGTTGCTGTGATCCCCGAGGTTCGTGCGGCGCTGGTAGAGTTTCAGCGTTCCTTTGCCCGTCGGGCAGGAGGAGCCGTATTAGATGGGCGCGATATCGGAACGGTGATTTGTCCCGGGGCCGAGGTGAAACTGTTCGTCACCGCCAGTGCCGAGGTACGGGCAGAGCGCCGCTATTTGGAACTCAGCGCAAAGGGTGCCGATGTAACCCGTGAGCTTGTGCTGGCTGATGTGCGTGAACGTGACATGCGGGATGCCGAACGCAGCACGGCTCCGATGAAACCAGCCGCGGATGCTGTGCTGTTGGACACGTCCGATCTGAGTATTGAGGCCGCCTTGGCGCAGGCCGTCGCCCTTGTCGAAAGCAAACACCCCGCGACGTCCTAACGCCGCGGGGAGAGGTGATTACAACTCGCCTACAGCGATAGATTTGATCTGCGCCCACTGATCGTCAGCGGTTTTTGCGGTGGCTGGTACGTCCTTCAGGAATGCAGCACGGGTTTCGGCGTTCAAGAACAGATACAGTTTACCATCGGCAACAAGATACTGATCCGGGTCGCCATCGAATTTCTTACCAACCGATACGCCGAACGAACAGAACCCGCCATGCTGTGGCAGGTAGGCAGTGGGGTTGGCTTCGAACGCTTCGAGATTTGCGGCGCTGGTGAAATAATAGGACGCGCCATCGTAGGTCGACGAATGGGTGGCAAACCCTTCGACCGGGTTACCTTCGTTCACCAGAGCCACCAGATCGACGCCATGTGCGGCCAAAGGCGCGCCTGCGGCAGAGATACCGTTCGAGACGTTGATCTCGTCCGCCGCAAAGGCAGGTGCCGCAATCAGGGGCAGGGTGGCGATCAGGGATGTCAGAACCAGAGACTTCATTGTGTTTTCCTTTCCTGTTCAGGTTCGGGCCGGCGGGGGAGCCAGCCGCTGAAACAAAGCTAGGGGCAGGGATTTGAACGGGCTATCGCAGTAAGAACGGCAAACCTTGCAGATCGTTCAAAGTTAAGGCGGTGCGCGACATACTCTTCACCAAGCTTTGTTTGGTCAGGATGTGGGCGGGTGCCTATGGTAAAGATGTAGACTGCAGGAGAAATGCCATGATCCGTCTAGCCCTAGTATTGATTTTTCTGGCCGGAGGTCTGGCGGCTCAGGAAACCCCTGAGGCCGAGCCGCCTATGGACTACGAACGTCTGGGCAAGATCATCTTTGCGCTTGATCCGGATGCTCAGCCACAGGGGCCGGGGTTCCAACTGACCGTGTCGGATGTGCCAATTCTGGTTATCACTGACGCCAATGCTGACCGGATGCGGGCGATGGTTCCGATCCGCCGCGCCGAAGGGCTGACGCCCGAGGATATGCGCCGCATGATGCAGGCCAATTTCGACAGTGCTCTGGACGCGCGATATGCGATTGCAAACGGCATGCTATGGGCGGCGTTTATCCACCCGTTGTCGCCCTTGGAAAAAGATCAGCTGATCTCGGGGCTGGCGCAGACTGTAAACATCGCCAAGACTTATGGGTCGCTTTATTCCGGAGGCGCCCAGCAGTTCGGGGGCGGCGACAGCGGCAACCTACAGCGTGAACTGATCGACGAGCTTCTCAAAAAGGGCGAGGAGATCTGAGCTAGAGCGCAGATCCTTCCCTTTGCTTTTCTTGTTCCGACGGGGTTGGCGTGTGGTTGAAGACAAAGGCCGTTCTGCAGGCCTCTTCACCTCCCAGTTCGGCAATCTTTTTGCGTTGATCTGCAAAGGCGCGTGTGTTGACCTCTTCGGGGTCACATATTTCGCGCAGACGGCGTTCGCCTTCGACCAATTCCACTTGAACTTCGGGGTCGTTAACCCTGTCGATGGCGCGATTGACCTGTTCATGCGGGTCCGATGCAAGATCGAACAGCTGGGGGTCATGCCCGACGTAATAGACGTATTTCCACTTGCCCCAGCGCACCATGAAGCTGCCGGTTTTTGATCCTCCGTCATGGTATTCGCTGAACCCGGTTCGATCGGGATCATCGGGTGCCGTGGCCAGATCGATAAGCGAAACGCCCGGTTGATCCGTATTGCCTGCATCATCAGGAACACCGCAGACATCCCGCGCTGTCGCTGCAATGTCCGTCAGGTTCGTGCAGGTCGAGACTTGCTTGCCGTGGGGAATACCGGGTCCGGCTAGGATCATCGGAACTCCGGCGCTGGCCTCATACATCACCTGTTTGGTCCAGAACCCCTGATCGCCCATCATGTCGCCATGGTCTGAGACATAGACAATCACCGTGTTATCGGCCTGACCGCTGTCCGTCAGAGCCTTTAGGATACGCCCTACACAATCGTCCATGAACGATGTCAGGCCGTAATACGCGGCCTTGGCTTCGCGCACCTTCTGTTCATCAAAATAGGCATCGTAGTTGAAGAATGACGCGATATTCTGCAGCTCTGCATGATCAGGTAGCCCTTGGCCATAGCCCACCGGCAGGTCCATTTCCGCAGGATCGTAGAGGTCGTACCATTCCTTGGGACAAGTCAGCGGATAGTGCGGACTAACCAAAGACACAAAGGCCACCCAGGGTGTCTCGTGACGTTTCGGATCGGTCAGCCATGCCTCAGAAGCGGCGGTTATATCCAGATCATAGTCAGTATAGGTACTGGATCCGATGCCAACATCACCCGCCAGTTCGGCGGCTGAATCGTATGCGGGTGGGTTCTCGCGCAATAGGCCCACGGCCCAACCGATTCCTCCGACGACGTGCATGGGGAATACTTCCTGCGAGAATCCGTTGTCATCCTCGGTTGAGCGAAAATGCAGTTTACCGATCGACACGACCTCGCGCCCGGCGTCCCGCAGTTGCCGCATCCAACTGCGCGGTTGGCCGTCATAGGGTGTCGCGCTGTCCCAATTTCCGGTCGTGTGCACCCAGTCTCCGGTGGCCAGGGCCGCGCGGGTGGGGACGCACATCGGTGATGGCGTATAGGCCGAGGTGAACATCGTACCCCGGGCCGCCAGGGCGTCCAGATTGGGGGTTTTGACGATCTGATGACCGGCACAACCCATCGCGTCCTTACGGTGTTCGTCTGAAATGATGACCAGAAAGTTCAATTCGTCTGCTCCTTGATCGCTGCATTGAGCCTAGCACCGATCCATCGACGGAAGGTTTCAACTTGCGACAACTGAGTCGCTTTCCGGCTTTGACTTGCAGTGCTTCAGCAGAATCGCTATAGAGCACGCGTCTAAACAAGGGCGGTCAACGTCCGGATGACGTATCTGAGCAGGGCCGGGTTACCTCGGCCCTTTGTGTTTGTGTAGTCAGATGCGCACCGGATCACGCCTGAAGGCATCATGAAACAAGACCGGCGGAAACAACCGCTCGGCCAGCAAAAACGTATGTAAAGGAAAACAACGCCACATGGCTAACGCATCCATGGAGGAATTCGAAGCCCTCCTTAATGAAAGCTTCGAAATGGACACGCCCGAAGAGGGTTCTGTTGTCAAAGGTAAGGTTCTGGCGATCGAAGCCGGCCAAGCCATCATCGACGTAGGCTACAAAATGGAAGGCCGCGTTGATCTGAAAGAATTCGCAAATCCCGGCGAAGCCCCTGAAATCGCTGTAGGTGACGAGGTCGAAGTCTACCTGCGCGCCGCAGAAAACGCCCGTGGCGAAGCTGTCATCTCGCGCGAGATGGCCCGCCGCGAAGAGGCATGGGACCGTCTGGAAAAAGCATACGCCGACGACCAGCGTGTCGAAGGTGCAATCTTTGGCCGCGTCAAAGGTGGCTTCACTGTCGATTTGGGTGGCGCAGTTGCGTTCCTGCCCGGCTCGCAGGTTGACGTTCGCCCCGTGCGCGACGCTGGCCCGCTGATGGGTCTGAAGCAGCCGTTCCAGATTCTGAAAATGGACCGTCGCCGTGGCAACATCGTTGTTTCGCGTCGCGCAATCCTGGAAGAATCGCGTGCCGAACAGCGTGCCGAAGTTATCGGCAACCTGTCCGAAGGTCAGACCGTCGAAGGTGTTGTCAAGAACATCACCGAATACGGTGCATTCGTTGACCTGGGCGGCGTTGACGGTCTGCTGCACGTCACCGACATGGCATGGCGTCGCGTGAACCACCCGTCCGAGATCCTGACGATTGGCGAAACCATCAAGGTTCAGGTCATCAAGATCAACAAGGAAACCCACCGCATCAGCCTGGGCATGAAGCAGCTGCAGGAAGATCCGTGGGATCTGGTTGCTGCCAAGTACCCGCTGGGCTCGGTCCATCAGGGTCGCGTCACCAACATCACCGACTACGGCGCGTTCGTCGAGCTGGAAGCCGGTGTCGAAGGTCTGGTGCACGTGTCCGAGATGTCCTGGACCAAGAAAAACGTCCACCCCGGCAAGATCGTTTCGACCAGCCAGGAAGTCGACGTCATGGTTCTGGAAATCGACGGCGCCAAGCGTCGCGTGTCTCTGGGCCTGAAGCAGACTCAGCGCAACCCGTGGGAAGTGTTTGCAGAAACACACCCCGAGGGCACCGAGGTCGAAGGCGAAGTCAAGAACATCACCGAATTCGGTCTGTTCATTGGTCTCGAAGGCGACATCGACGGCATGGTTCACCTGTCGGACCTGTCTTGGGACGAGCGTGGCGAGGATGCCATCCAGAACTACCGCAAAGGCGACATGGTTTCGGCCGTTGTCTCGGAAGTTGACGTGGAAAAAGAGCGTATCTCGCTGTCGATCAAAGCCCTGGGCGGCGACAAGTTCGCCGAAGCCGTGGGCGGCGTGAAGCGTGGCTCGGTCATCACCGTCGAAGTCACCGCGATCGAAGATGGCGGCATCGAAGTGGAATACGAAGGCATGAAGTCCTTCATCCGCCGCTCCGACCTGTCGCGTGACCGTGCCGAACAGCGCCCCGAGCGTTTCTCGGTCGGTGACAAGGTCGACGTCCGCGTCACCAACGTCGACAGCAAGACCCGCCGTCTGGGCCTGTCGATCAAAGCACGCGAGATCGCCGAAGAGAAAGAGGCCGTGGAACAGTATGGTTCCTCCGACTCGGGCGCATCGCTGGGCGATATCCTGGGTGCAGCGCTGAAATCGGGCGACTAAGCCCGGGCCTCAGCCTTAGCCGAATTTACGGCCCCGCGTATCTGCGCGGGGCCGTTTTTGTTGCGAATCAATATGTTCCAAAATTTGGGCTTATTCCGGGTGTCGTTCATGCTTTTGCCGGGTATTTCACGCTCACAAGCAAAAAAACGCGTGACTTGGTGCGAAAATGAAGGCTTTGCACACAGAGTTTACGTTCCCCCGATCACGG
The DNA here is from genome assembly GCF_056538005.1 of Ruegeria sp. BI11. Classification (NCBI taxonomy): domain Bacteria; kingdom Pseudomonadati; phylum Pseudomonadota; class Alphaproteobacteria; order Rhodobacterales; family Roseobacteraceae; genus Ruegeria; species Ruegeria sp. BI11. The sequence goes on from NZ_JBQFSM010000003.1 coordinate 69,692, forward strand.
TTTTTTCCTATACTGTCCAAATAAATAGACATGGCTAACCGGTCGCCTGGGAGGGTAACGCTTATGATCCGTTCAGAACTGATTCAGAAAATCGCCGACGAAAACCCGCATCTGTATCAACGCGACGTCGAGCGGATCGTGAATACCGTGTTCGAAGAAGTGACGGATGCCATGGCCCGTGGTGACCGTGTGGAGCTGCGTGGTTTCGGTGCCTTTTCGGTAAAACAGCGCGACGCGCGCGTTGGCCGCAATCCGCGCACCGGGGAAACTGTTCAAGTCGAAGAAAAATGTGTTCCATTTTTCAAAACTGGCAAGTTGCTTAGGGACCGATTGAACGGTAAAGCCTAAGGCATGATACGCTACCTTCGATATGCTTTTCTGGCGATCCTCGGGATCGTGCTCATCTCCGTCTCGCTGGCCAACCGCGAAACGGTTGAACTGACCTTGATGCCCGAGGCATTTGCCGAGCTTTTGGGCTTTAATCTCAGCACGTCGCTGCCACTGTTCGTTGTGGTGCTGGGCGGTGTGGTTGCGGGCCTGATCATCGGCTTCCTGTGGGAATGGCTGCGCGAGCATAAGCATCGCCGCGACGCGTCGACAAAGAAAAGCGAAGTCCGCAAGCTTGAGCGCGAGGTCAAGAAGCTCAAGAAAAAGCAGAACGAAGGACAGGACGAAGTTCTGGCACTGTTGGACGAGGCCAGCTGAGGCCCTTTTATGTCTGATGTATCCGTCAAAATCTGCGGTTTGACCGCCCCTGATCATGTGCGCGCAGCGGTGGATGCCGGTGCGCGTTATGTCGGGTTTGTCTTCTTTCCCAAATCGCCGCGCCATCTTGAGATCGCGACAGCGTCAAAGCTGGCCCATCTGGTGCCCGCAGGAGTCGCCAAGGTCGCGCTGACGGTGAATGCGACGGATGAGGAACTGGACCGGATCGTGGCCAATGTGCCGTTGGACATTTTGCAATTGCACGGCAAGGAAAGCCCGGATCGGGTGGCCGAGGTTCGCAATCGGTTTGGCTTGCCTGTGATGAAGGCCATCGGTGTGGCCGAGGCGGAAGACCTTGCTGCGATTGATCTTTATTCCGAAGTTGCCGACCAGTTGCTGATCGACGCCAAGCCGCCACGTAACGCGGAACTACCGGGCGGTAATGGTCTGGCTTTTGACTGGCGTCTGTTGGCGGGACGCAAATACTGGCAGCGTCCATGGATGCTGGCCGGAGGGCTTACGCCCGACAACGTCGCCGAGGCGATCCGCATGACCGGTGCACGGCAGGTCGATGTGTCGTCAGGCGTCGAAAGTGCGCCCGGCGTTAAGGATGCGGTGTTGGTTCAGGCCTTTATCGACGCAACCCGGTGATCTGATCGACCGGCATCCGCGTATCCCCGGTAGGGGAGGACGCAATCATGCTGGCGGCAATCGGCGGAGTTTCATTGAAACGGTGGTATTATGGGCCGGAGCTTTTTTGGCGGGCCCATCAAGCATTGCTACAGGCGCGCGGTGATCCGTTGTGCCTGCACGCCAGTGTGTTCCCGCATCAGGGTTTGTATTTCTCGCTGAGCGTCTGGCATGACCTCGAAGCGATGCTAACCTTTGCTCAGTCCGGCCCCCACCGCCGCGTGGTGCAGGTGGCGTCGCGGCTGGCAGAGGTGAATCAGTTCTACCATTTTCCCTGCATTGCCGTGCCCAGTAACCAGCAGGCGCTGCAGGTTTGGGCACAGCATGTTGAAGCGGCGGAATGATACGTTTTGCCATGGCAAATCCCGTCGCCACCACCTATGAACAACGGGTACGACGAGGGAGACACCCATGGCCAACGATCTTTTCAATTCCTTCATGTCCGGCCCTGACGAAAAGGGCCGTTTCGGCATATTCGGCGGGCGGTTCGTCAGCGAAACGCTGATGCCTTTGATCCTGTCGCTGGAAGAAGAATATGAAAAGGCCAAGGATGATCCCACCTTCTGGGCCGAGATGGACGATCTGTGGGCGAACTATGTGGGTCGCCCCTCGCCGCTGTACTATGCGGAGCGCCTGACCGAGCATCTGGGCGGTGCCAAGATCTACCTGAAGCGCGATGAGCTGAACCACACCGGCGCACATAAGATCAACAACGTGTTGGGTCAGATCATTCTGGCGCGCCGCATGGGCAAGACCCGGATCATCGCCGAGACCGGAGCCGGTCAGCACGGCGTGGCGACCGCTACCGTCTGCGCCAAGTTTGGCCTGAAATGTGTGGTCTATATGGGCGCGCATGACGTGCAGCGTCAGGCACCCAACGTGTTCCGTATGCGACTGCTAGGGGCCGAAGTGATCCCGGTGACCTCGGGCCGTGGCACCCTGAAGGACGCCATGAACGACGCGCTGCGCGATTGGGTGACCAATGTGCGCGACACGTTCTACTGCATCGGTACCGTTGCCGGTCCGCACCCCTATCCTGCGATGGTGCGTGACTTCCAGTCGATAATCGGCAAGGAAGCCAAAGAGCAGATGATGAAGGCCGAAGGCCGTCTGCCGGATACGCTTATCGCGGCCATTGGTGGTGGCTCGAACGCAATGGGCCTGTTCTACCCGTTCCTCGACGACAAAGACGTTAACATCATCGGCGTTGAGGCTGGTGGTAAGGGCGTGAACGAAAAGATGGAGCATTGTGCCTCGCTGACCGGTGGCCGTCCGGGCGTACTGCATGGCAACCGCACTTATCTGCTGCAGGACGATGACGGCCAGATTCTGGAAGGTTATTCGATCTCGGCCGGTCTGGATTATCCGGGTATCGGGCCTGAGCATTCGTGGCTGCACGACATTGGCCGCGCGAACTATGTCTCGATCACCGACAAAGAAGCGCTTGAGGCGTTCCAGCTGTGCTGCGCAACCGAAGGTATCATCCCGGCTCTGGAACCGTCCCATGCGCTGGCCCATGTGATGAAAATCGCCCCCGAACTGCCCAAGGATCACCTGATCTGCATGAACATGTGCGGACGCGGCGACAAAGACGTGCAGACCGTGGCCAAATATCTGAACTTCGACATGTCGGATACCGAAGGCCGCACGGCCGATTGACCAAGCGGTAAATTTTGAAATTCTGAAAAGAGCGGCGCGCCTTTGACGGGTGAGCCGCTTTGTTTTTGTCGCGCGGCGTTTTCGAATATTGCGCAACTGGGTAATTTTGTTGCGTGCTCGCCACAGGTGCATTTTAGGGTTGCAGAAAATTATTGAGCGAATCCAGCACCTTCGCCTAAACCCGCCGCTACCGGTCACAACGGGCCGGACCCTAGCGGGCAGAGGTGATCACTCTCCCGGTGCGGACGGCGCTGCCGAAACCGTATGCCAGGGCCGAAACCGAGGATTGGTACATGCTTTGTAGCTCAGTTGGATAGAGCGGCAGGTTTCCCATCTGTAGGAGAAGGTTCGACTCCTTCCAAGGCACCAAATGTAGCTCATTCTGGTTAGAGCAATCGACTGCAAATCGAAGGGTAGCGGGTTCGATTCCCGCCATTTGACAAAGCTGTTCAGTCAGCACCGGCCTTCCACGCCGGCCCGTGAAAACGGTCCAAAACATATGGGTCCGGGTGTTCCCCAGCAGGGGCGGCACCGCGCAACGTCAGACTTTGGTCGGGCGGGGCAGGGACCTTCGCTGCTCTGGCCTTGGGCCGGAGGGCGGATGACGGTGCCGCCGGATCGGTGCCCCGCTTGACCCTAGGGTTACGCGGCGCATGGGTCCCGCGCCCCTCTCTCTGACCCTCCCGCGCAGGGGCATGGCGCGGGGGATGTCCGGGTCTTTCCCGCCTTCAACCGAGGGCTTCACACCTGTCACCCGTTCGGGGTGCAACCCACTGAAAACATGAAAAGGAGTTCGCATTTGCGACGACGATAGAGCGAGACGAAAAGGAGAAATGATATGACACTGTTCCAAGATCTGATTGACCGGCTGACCGGCCACCGGCGGCTGACCATGACCGAGACCCAGCGGATGCTGGTCCTGCGCAACGGGGTGTTCGATGCAATCCTCGGCCCCGGGAAACACCGGCTGCTGCGCAAGGATGTGCTGACCGAAATGCACGATCTGGAGAAGCTCTTTTTCGTGTCGCCCTACGAGCGGGCGCTGATGCAGAACCGGCCTGAACTGGCGGCCAAGCATCTGACCGAGTTCCGGGCCGAGCCTGACGAAGTTCTGGTTCTGCTGCGGGATGGGCTGCCTGTTCGGGTGCTGAACCCCGAAGCACGGGCGATTGTCTGGAAGGCTGCAGGGCCATGGAAGGTCGAACATCACGCGCTGACCGAAACCATGGCCGTTTCCAAAGCAGTCGCACAGCGGCTGGTGCGGGCCGGGCTGCGGTTGAACCTGACGCAGGCCGAAGTTGCCGAAGGGCATACCGGGCTGCTGACGGTGGACGGGGTGCTGGTGGATCAACTGACCCCCGGTGCGCACGCCTTCTGGAAAGTCGGGTGGAATGTTGAGGTCAAGCAGATCGACCTGCGGCAACGCACCCATGAGGTGACAGGGCAAGAGATCCTGACCAAGGACCGGGTGGCCATTCGGGTCAACCTCAACGCTGATTACCGGGTCGTTGATCCGGTCACGGCGGTGGGGGCGGTCAAGGACTTCGATCAGGCCCTGCACCGGGCGCTGCAACTGGCGTTCCGGAAGACCTTGGGCGCGATGACGCTGGACCGGCTGCTGGCCGAGAAAGTGACCTTCGACACCGAGGCTGCGGATCGGGTGCGGACGCAGATGGCCGGGATCGGTATCGAAGTGGGTGAGATCGCGTTGAAAGACGTCATCCTGCCCGGGGAGATGCGGGAGATCCTGACCGCCGTGGTCGCCGCCGAGAAACAGGCCGAGGCCAACGTTATCCGGCGGCGGGAAGAAACCAATGCCACGCGGTCCCTGCTGAACACCGCAAAGGTGATGGCGGAAAACCCGGTGATGCTGCGGTTGAAAGAGCTGGAAGCTCTGGAAACCATCGCTGGGAAGGTCGAACGGCTGACGGTCCATAACGGGACCGAAGGGCTGATGTCCGACCTCGTCAAACTGCGGGAGTAATCCCGAATAAGGGCCGGTCCGGGGTTTTCCGGGCCGGTCCGTCTATTCAGAAGCGGCGTTTTCTTTCAGAAGGCGCAGCGGAACGATCTCAAGCGCCCTCTGATGGGTCGCCTCAAGATGCACCTTCGGGGCGCAGCCTTCGTCATGGGCCTGCAGAAAGCGTGCTGCGCATAGGCACCAACTGTCACCTGGGTTCAGGCCCGGAAAATTGAACTCGGGGCGCGGGGTGCTCAGGTCGTTTCCGACATATTTTGAAAAGGCCAGAAATTCAGCCGTCATCACTGCGCAAACTGTGTGGCTGCCCTGATCCTCAGGGCAGGTGTTGCAGGCCCCGTCACGAAAAAAACCGGTCAGCGGATCACGGGAACAGGGACTGAGCACACCGCCCAAAACGTTGATACTGTCTTGTTTTTGCATGAGACCACTTTACAGGCTTTGAGCGATCTTGCGGAACATTTCTACGTTTGCCTCGTTAATCCCGGGATCGCGGAACTTGCGATCTGCCCCGGTTGTGACGATCAATACGCCGCGCGGTTGGTCGAAATAGATATACTGACCGTAAACGCCACGGGCCAGAAACTCGCCCTCATGCGCGCCAAGAGGGATCCACCATTGATAGCCATAGCCAATTTTGCCAGGTGCGGTTGGGGCGCTGGGCAGGACGGATTCGGCGATCCAGTCCGCAGGTACAAGCTGCTGCCCGTCATGCACGCCGTTTTGCAGGATCATCTGACCAAAGCGCGCAAAATCGCGCGTAGTGAAGTTTAAACCACCCAGCACAAACGCAACCCCAGCACCGTCGGTCACGTAATATCCGTCGTGTTCAAGGCCCAAGGGCTGAATGATCTTTTCGGCCAGCAAATCTGTCACACTGCGCCCGGTGGCGCCGCGGATCACCATGCCGAGGACATGTGTGTCAATCGACACGTATTGCCAGGTCTCGCCCGGTGTGGCGAAACTGTTTTGCAGTGAGGCAGCAAAATCGTCCAACTCTCCGCCCAAGGCGATGACGCGCCCCATACGGTTGATGTCTGAATTGGGATCGAAATAATCCTCGTTGAAGGTGACGCCGCTGGCCATGTTCAACACGTTGCGGACCGACGCGCCGTCATAGGCGGTGCCTTCCAACTGCGGCGCATATTTCACCACCGGATCGTCCAGCGAGTCGATGGCGCCCTCGGCCAGTAGGATGCCGAACAGGGCGGACAGATAACTTTTGGCCACCGACCACGAAATCCGGCGATCCTCGGGTGCAGTGCCCAGATAGTATTCTTCGAACCGGATCTGCCCGTCCTGCATCACCAGAAGAGAGGTGACTGCACGATCCTCGATCCATCCATCGGTGCCCTCGGGCAGGTCAAAGCCTTGGCCATAGGGCAGTTCCCAGGTCGGTCCATCGCCGCGCGGCAGGTCGACCGTCAGGAATGCTTCGTTCATATGAGAGAAATTGTGAACGATCTTTTCTTCGGAAAACAAAGAGTTGACGGCCATCAGGCGCTGCAGTTCTTCGCGTTTCCAGAACCCGACAACGACCGCAGCCAGTACCAGCATCAAAACGATGCGCAGCACCCATTTCAGCAAAACTCTCATATGTCGCCCCTCCTATCCGTACCGCATTGGAGCGTGCCCGACGCTGTTCTTCAATTGGAACGTTACGGCAAGGTCACCCGCTCTATTTGAACTTGTCCAACAGCTTTTGCATGGCCGAGCGCGCGTCGACCTCGGGTTCAGGGGCGGGCTTGGTGGTTGGTTTGGATGCCTCAGCCGGAGATTTTGATGACCGGGGCGGGGCCGTGCGCAGGGCGACAGCATTCATGAACTTACCGCCATCCCCGTTAGCTAGGTAAACTGCGCCGTCCGACACACCGCGCAGTACGTCGTCCAGCCAGTCGGTATCGGCCTTGGCAAAATCGCCCAGAACGTATGGCGAGACCATTTCCTTTCGGCCCGGGTGGCCAATCCCCAGCCGCACCCGATCATAGGCCGGGCTGATATGTTCGTGGATCGAGCGCAGCCCGTTGTGCCCGGCATGTCCACCGCCCGCCTTGACGCGCACCTTGCCGGGAGCAAGGTCCAACTCGTCATGAAAGATGGTCACGTCGGTCGAGTCGAGCTTGTAGAACCGCATCGCCTCACCCACGGACTGACCTGAACGGTTCATGAATGTCTGCGGTTTGATCAGCAGCACTTTTTCGCCACCCAGTCGACCTTCGGCGATCTCAGCCTGAAACTTGGATTTCCACGGGCCAAAGCCGTGATCCTCGGCAATGCGATCAACGGCCATAAAGCCAATATTGTGCCGGTTGCGGGCGTATTTCGATCCCGGGTTCCCCAATCCGACAAACAGTTTCATAGTCTCGTCCTTGTGCCTTGCAACATGTGCAGGTGGTTGATGGCATGGAATGCCACCGGTTTTCCAGCCCGGGTGCGCCAAAAGAAAACGGGGCCCGAAAAAGGCCCCGTTTCCAAATCCGAAATGTTAGGTCCGGACTTATTCTTCTGCTTCTTCCTGGCCGACGACTTCTACTTCGTCTGCGGCGACTTCTTCGCCTTCTTCCTCATCGTCGGTCGACAGGCCTGTAGGTGCCGAGATGTTGGCGATCACGAAGTCACGGTCGATGGTCGGCTTGGTACCGGCCGGCAGCTCAACCGAGGAAATAGTGACAACGTCGTTGATGTTCAGACCGGTCACGTCAACGGTGATCTTCTCAGGAATGTCACCTGCGGTGCACATCAGTTCGACTTCAGGACGGACAACGGTCAGAACGCCGCCCTTTTTGATGCCGGGCGCTTCGTCTTCGTTGATGAACTCAACCGGGATGAACAGCGCGATCTTGGTGGTCCGACGCAGGCGCATCAGGTCCAGGTGGGTCGGCAGATCTTTGACAATGTCACGTTGAACGTCGCGGCAGATGACGCGGACGTCTTCGTGGCCTTCAACCTTCAGGTTCCACAAGGTCGACTTGAACCGGCCTGCTTTCAGACGCTTGAACAAGACGTTGAACGGGATCTGGATCGGCAGCGGCTCTTTGTCACCACCAAAAACAATGCCCGGAACCATGCCGTCGCGGCGCGCTTGACGAGCGGCGCCCTTGCCTGTCCCCGTCCGTTCCAGAGCTACGAGATCCGGAATCTCTCCAGCCATGATAAATTCTCCAATGTTAGGGCGGGCATCCTCCAAGGCTGTATGCCCGCGTGAAGCCGCGTCCTTATCTCGATTCATTGGGTTTGGAAAGGGGTTTTTGTTCTGTTTGGGTCAAAGAACTCTCATTGCTGCCAGCGACCACCAAAGTCTTCGGGAACCAGCAGATTGTGACGCCCCAGGTCGCCCACATTGCGTTCGCCGCACAGCGCCATGGTGGTGTCGAGTTCCTTGTGAATGACGTCCAGCGCAGTGGTGACGCCTTTCTGGCCCATCGCCCCCAGCCCATAGACGAAAGCGCGACCGATATACGTGCCCTTGGCTCCCAGCGCCAACGCCTTTAGCACGTCCTGACCCGAGCGGATGCCGCTGTCCATATGAACCTCGACGTCGCCGCCGACGGCGTCCATGATCTGCGGTAGCATCCTGATGGAGCTAAGCGCACCATCCAGCTGCCGCCCGCCATGGTTTGATACGACAATGGCATCGGCCCCAAGTTTCGCCGCCATTTTGGCGTCTTCGGCGTCCAGAATGCCTTTGAGGATGACTTTGCCGCCCCATTGTTCCATCAGCTTTTCGACCTTCGCCCAGTCGAGGCTGGGGTCGAACTGTTCAGCCGTCCACGCGCCCAGGGACGAGGTGTCTGAGATGCCCTCGACATGGCCGACGATATTGCCGAACTCGCGCCGCTGCGCCCCAAGCATTTCAATGCCCCAGGACCATTTGGTCATCAGGTTTGCAACTGTCTTTGCGGTCAGTTTCGGCGGTGCGGACAATCCGTTTTTCAGATCCTTGTGTCGCTGGCCCAGGATTTGCAAATCCAACGTAATGACCAAGGCCGAGCATTTCGCGTCTTTGGCGCGCTGGATCAGACGGCTGACATAGTCCTGATCCTTCATCGTATATAGCTGGAACCAGAAGGGTTTTGACGTATGCTCGGCCACGTCTTCGATCGAATTGATCGACATGGTCGACAGGGTAAAGGGTACGCCGAACTCTTCAGCGGCTTTGGCGGCTTTCATTTCGCCGTCCGCGTGCTGCATGCCCGTCAATCCAACCGGTGCCAGCGCGACCGGCATCACAACATCTTCTCCGATCATCTGCGACGCGGTGGACCGTCCCGCCATGTCTACGGCAACCCGTTGACGCAGCCGAATATCCGAGAAATCCGAGCTGTTGTCGTGAAACGTCTGTTCGGTCCAGCTGCCGCTTTCGGCGTAATCATAGAACATCCGCGGGACGCGGCGTTCATAGATGCGTCGAAGATCTTCGATTGTTGTAATAACAGCCATGTTCGGGCGCTTTCGCTACTTTGGTCAGATTTTTATGCCAATTTCTAACATTTCCGACACCGACGTCCAGATATCAAAAAAACCGCAGAACGATTGAGGCGTGCTGCGGTTCCGATTATAGGTATGAGTGACCGAAAGATCAGGCGGAATGCGCGCCGTCGGCCAGTGTTTTCACAAAGTCCAGAACCTCGGCCACAGGCTTGCCTGCTCCGATCTGACTGACGATGGCCGAGCCGACAACCGCGCCGTCTGCAACGCTGGCGATGGCTTTGGATTTCTCCGGTGTGTTGATGCCGAAGCCTACGATAACGGGCAGGTCTGTCGCGGATTTGATCCGGGCCACTTCGGGACCGACATTCGTGGCCTGCGCCTCGGCTGCGCCAGTGATGCCGGTGATCGAGACATAATACACAAAGCCCGAGGTGTTCTGCAGAACGCGGGGCAGGCGTTTGTCATCGGTGGTCGGCGTCGCCAGACGGATAAAGTTCAACCCGGCGGCTTGGGCTGGCAGGCACAGTTCCTCATCCTCTTCCGGTGGCAGGTCGACGACAATCAGACCATCAATGCCAGCGGCCTGCGCATCGGCCAGAAAGGTTTCGACGCCTCGGCTGTAAATCGGGTTGAAATAGCCCATCAGAACAATCGGGGTCGTGTCGTCGGTTTCACGGAACATCCGGGCCAGGTCCAGCGTACGTTGCAAGGTCATGCCACCGTCCAAGGCTCGCTGTCCGGCGGCCTGAATGGTCGGGCCATCTGCCATGGGATCGGTGAACGGCAAACCCAATTCGATTACGTCCACACCAGCGCCGGGCAATCCTTTGACCACCTCAAGCGAGGTCTCATAGTCGGGGTCCCCCGCCATGATATAGGCGACAAAAGCCTTTTTCCCTTCGGCCTTCAAGGCGGCGAACTTGGCGTCGATACGGGTCATCGGATGTCCTTGCAGTCAGGTTTCGACCCGATGTGCAGAAACTTTCGCCGAAAATCAATCCCGCTTGGGCATATGAGGTCAGAACGACTTGTGAAACCGCAGGAACGCTGAGTTGACGCCGGGGTTGTCATCGTGTGTGCTGGCATTCGAGATGTGGGTGACTGCAAAGGAAACTTTGTTACCGTTGTTCAACTTATATCCCAGGCCCAGCAGACTACGGATCTGGAACCCTCCGCCCAGATCGTTGTCATCGTCCCCTTCGGAATAGTAGCCGGGCATGACGCTGCCTTCGACAAACCACCGGTTAGCAAATGAGTAGATACCAACCGGACCGACGCCCAGATGAAAGTCGCCTGCTCCGTCCACAGTCGCTGCAACACCCCAGGTGGCGTCGAACCGTTGGGCGTCATAAAACGGGCTATGCTGGTATTCCAAGGAAACCACAGCTTGGTCGTCTGCCCCGCTATTCGAAAACTCGGCGTATCCGGCACCGAAGATCAGGGATTGAGCTTGTGCGGAGGGGGCTGCTGCCAGCAGCACGATTAAAACGGCAACGGATTTCATGGTCTATATTCACTGTCTCTACTATTCTACCTGCTACTTGGTGACATTAGGTCGCAGTTTTCAATCCGGGCAAGCTCACAATTATCCAACGATTTTGTGATGTTGCATTTTGGACTTGCCTTTCCGAACGCTCAGTGACTTGCGCATCTACCCTTTGCCGCCTAGAAGCTGCCGTCGAATGGCATCAGGAGGCCGCTATGGGCTTTAAAATGGGAATCGTGGGTCTGCCGAATGTGGGCAAGTCGACCCTCTTTAATGCGTTGACCAAAACCGCCGCCGCGCAGGCAGCGAATTTCCCGTTCTGTACCATTGAACCCAATGTGGGGGATGTGGCCGTGCCTGATGATCGTCTGGACAAACTGGCGGCCATTGCAAGCTCGAAGCAAATCATCCCGACACGGATGACCTTTGTGGACATTGCCGGGCTGGTCAAAGGTGCGTCGAAAGGTGAGGGGCTGGGCAACCAGTTTCTGGCAAACATCCGCGAAACCGACGCCATTGCCCATGTGTTGCGCTGTTTCGAAGACGGCGACGTGACCCATGTGGATGGCCGTGTCGACCCCGTGGCCGATGCCGATACGATCGAGACCGAGCTGATGCTGGCCGACCTGGAAAGCATCGAAAAGCGCCGCGCCAATCTGGTTCGCAAGCTCAAGGGCAACGACAAAGAGGCGCAGCAGCAGGACCGCCTACTGGCCGAGGCACAAGCCATGCTGGAAAGCGGCAAACCTGCGCGTCTGGTCGAAGTGTCGGACGAGGACTCCAAAGCCTGGAAGATGCTGCAGTTGCTAACCACCAAGCCGGTTCTGTACGTCTGCAACGTGTCCGAGGAAGAAGCTGCCGAGGGCAATGAATACTCAGCCAAAGTGGCCGATATGGCCGCTGAGCAAGGCAACGCGCATGTTATCATCAGCGCCAAGATCGAAGAGGAAATCAGCCTGCTGGAAGAGGATGAGGCACAGATGTTCCTCGAGGAGATGGGTTTGGAAGAACCCGGCCTCGACCGTCTGATCAAAGCTGGTTACGACCTTTTAAAGCTTGAGACTTATTTCACCGTCGGCCCGAAAGAGGCCCGTGCCTGGACCATTCGCACCGGCACCGCCGCACCGCAGGCCGCTGGTGTGATCCATGGCGACTTCGAAAAAGGCTTTATCCGCGCCGAGACCATCGCTTATGACGACTTTATCTCGGCCAATGGCGAGCAGGGCGCGAAAGAGGCGGGCAAGATGCGGGCCGAGGGCAAGGGTTACATCGTCAAAGATGGCGACGTGATGCATTTCCTGTTCAACACTTGAGCCATTTCGGAGTGTCGTATCACGAGCTGCCCGCCCTCTGACAAACGGCGCTAGTTTTCTTCTCCCAGCTCCTGCCTCAGGGTGAAGTAGTCCCAGACGACCCAGCTCTCTGCGATCTTTCCATCGGCAATCCGGTCGATCTGAACACCTGTCCAGTCAACGGGACGGTTCGACGCCGGCAGGCCAAGATAGGTACCTTCTAGAGTGCCGTAAAACCGCCAATGCGTGGACACGCGGTTGCCTTCGGCAATCTGTCCGAAAATCTCGACCTTCAGATCGGGGAAGGCTTTGTGGTTTTCCGCGACTATACTTGCCCAGGTTGCCAGATCGACGCTCCCGGTGCCGCCAGTGGCCAGTGGAGCCTGATGGTTTTGGTAACCGTCGGCAAAAATTGACACGTCAATAGTGGACTCTGCGGCCCACATTTCAACAGCCTGTCGTGATAGGTTTTTTGTTGCAGAGTCATCATCTTGTTGAGCCATCGCGTTTCCTCCTGCCGTAATTGTCAGTAGTAGTGTTAATGCCGAAATATGTGTTGCCAAACCAATGTGCTTTCCGGTCATCGGCTTCCTCCGTCCGTGATGCCGTCATCGGGCTAGGATAATGCACCCATTGCAATGTGGGAAAGTGCGGTCTGTGGCTTGCGTGATCGCAACTAGCACTTTCACCGGGCTGCAAACACGTTACTCTGCGCTTTTGACCTGAAGAAGAAACAGCGGCATGATCGAAATTCGCGACCTGCAATTGCTAAGCGCCTTGGCGCGGCACCGTCATTTTGCCAAAGCGGCCGAGGAATGCGGGATATCGCAACCGGCATTTTCTATGCGGATCCGTAATCTCGAGGATCGGCTGGGCGTATCTATTGTACGGCGCGCAAATCGGTTTCAGGGTCTCACGGAAGAAGGCGAGATGATCGTCCAGCGCGCAAGGCGTATCCTGGATGATACCAAAGCGCTGGAACAGCAAGTGCTGGCTGCCAAAGGCGAGATCACCGGTACATTAATCCTGGGCGTGATACCGACTGCGATTGCTTTCACTGGCCGTTTGATCAAGCGTCTGCGGCAGGCCCATCCGCGCATTGTCACCCGTATCGAGACGATGTCATCCACCGCGATCCAGCACGGACTAGACGAGGGCAGTTTAGATGCTGGCGTGACCTATGGGGACAGCATAGGTACGGATTTGCGGCGGGTGCAGCCGCTATACGAGGAAACCTATGTTCTGCTGGTCCCGTCTCATATGACGGATCACAGCGGTCCGATGCCGTGGTCGCAGGTGGCGGAATTCCCGCTCAGCCTGCTTGAGCCGCAGATGCAAAACCGGCGCATTCTTGACCGGATTTTTGCCGAACAGGGCCTGCATCCGGATGTCGTGGCCGAAACCAGCGGGTTCACTGCTTCGATGGTCATGGCGCGCGAGGGGTTGGCCGCCACCGTCGTGCCGCGCGTTCTGACCCGAGCGCTGGGTGATTTGAAGGGAACGAAAGTGCTGCCTCTGATCGATCCGGTGGTCAGCAAACCGATTTGCCTGGCGACCCTGACACGCGATCCAGAACTGCCGACGGTCCAGGCATTGCGCACCGTTGTGACCTCTTTACGATGATAAGCTGTCGTTATCGTGCGATTGAAGAATGCGATTTGACGATATGTTACTCTGATGAGACAGAGTCGGTCTCAAACGGAGGAACGCATGGCACCCTTGGACACCAAGCCATCCGACGCCAAACCGGGCGTTTGGAAGTCAGGTAAAGGCAAAGGGCGGCACACACCAAAAGGCCGCCAATTCACTGATCAGGCGCAAGCCGACATTCTGGACTTGCTGGGCGATAGCCCACGTAGGCGAGATCTGCTGATCGAATTTTTGCATTTGATTCAGGACAGATACGGCCATATCTCGGCCGATCATATTGCCGCGCTGGCCGTCGAAGTGCGGGTCGGGCAGGCCGAGATTTATGAAACTGCCACTTTCTATGCCCATTTTGATGTGGTGAAAGAAGACGAAACCCCTCCTCCGGCGTTGACCATCCGGGTCTGCGATTCCCTGTCTTGTGAAATGGCAGGGGCCCAGCAGCTGCAAAAGGCGTTGGAAGACGGGTTGGACGCATCACAGGTTCGTGTCCTTCGCGCGCCCTGCATGGGCCGTTGCGACACCGCTCCCGTGCTTGAGATCGGCCACAACCATATCGACCATGCGACGCCGGAAAAGGTGCAAGCTGCGATTGAGGCGGGCGATACCCACGCCCATCTACCCGATTATGAAACCTTTGCTGCCTACGCCGAAAACGGCGGCTACGCCAAGCTGAAAGAGCTGCGCGACGGTGGTGACTGGGAGAAGGTGCAGGAAGGTGTCCTGTCTTCGGGTCTGCGTGGCCTGGGCGGTGCTGGCTTCCCGTCGGGCAAGAAATGGGGCTTTGTTCGGATGAACGAAGGCCCGCGCTATCTGGCCGTGAACGGCGACGAAGGCGAACCCGGCACGTTCAAAGACCGCTACTATCTGGAGCGTACGCCGCATGTCTTCCTCGAAGGCATGCTGATCGCCGCATGGGCGGTCGAGGCGGAAACCTGCTTTATCTATATGCGCGATGAATACCCGGCGGTTCTGGAAATCCTGGCCCGCGAGATTGCAGCGCTTGAAGATGCCGGAATCGTCGAGAAAGGTTACATCGATCTGCGCCGCGGTGCGGGCGCCTATATCTGCGGTGAAGAATCCGCGATGATCGAGTCGATCGAAGGTAAGAAGGGCCTGCCGCGTCACCGTCCTCCGTTCGTGGCGCAGGTTGGGGTCTTTAACCGCCCGACGCTCGTGCACAATGTCGAGACGCTGTATTGGGTCTCGAAGATTTGCCGCGAGGGGCCGGAATGTCTCAACAGCACCGAAAAGAATGGCCGCACGGGCCTGCGCAGCTATTCAGTCTCAGGCCGGGTGGCCAAGCCGGGGGTTTACCTTCTGCCTGCCGGGTCGACCATTCTGGATGTGATTGAGGCCGCAGGTGGCATGGCCGAAGGTCAGACCTTCAAGGCGTATCAGCCCGGTGGTCCTTCGTCGGGTCTTCTGCCCGCATCGATGGACGATATCCCGCTGGATTTCGACACGCTGCAACCCCATGGCACCTTTATCGGCTCCGCCGCCGTGGTGGTTCTGTCTGATCAGGACACCGCCCGCGATGCGGCCCTGAACATGCTGCGGTTCTTCGAGGATGAAAGCTGTGGTCAGTGTACGCCTTGCCGGGCCGGTTGCGAAAAAGCGGTCAAGCTGATGCAGGCCGACAAGTGGGATCAGGACCTGTTAGAGGATCTGTGTCAGGTCATGGGCGATGCCTCGATTTGCGGTTTGGGGCAGGCGGCCCCGAACCCGATCCGTCTGGTCATGAAACACTTCGCTGACGAAATCTGAGGGAGACAGAGCCATGCTTGATGCAAGCCCAACCAAGACCGTCACCTTCAATCTGAACGGCGATGACGTCACCGTGCCCGAAGGCACCACGATCTGGGAAGCGGCCAACGGTCGTGGACTGGTAATCCCGCACCTGTGCCACAAACCGGCACCGGGCTACAAACCCGACGGCAACTGCCGCGCCTGTATGGTCGAGGTGGACGGCGAGCGTACACTGGTCGCCTCGTGCGTTCGCCCAGCCTCGGAAGGCATGGTGGTAAAGACCGACACTGACCGCGCCGAAAAGTCGCGCGCGATGGTCATGGAACTGCTGGTGGCAGACCAACCCGAGCAGCCACATGACGTGTCCAGCCACTTTTGGGATATGGCCAAGCTGAACGATGTTAGCGATAGCCGTTTCCCGGCAAAAGAGGCCGAGAAAATCCCTCTGCTGGATGACAGCCACGTAGCGATGCGCGTCAATCTGGATGCCTGCATCAACTGCAACCTCTGTGTGCGTGCTTGCCGTGATGTGCAGGTGAACGACGTGATCGGCATGGCCGGTCGCGGTCATACTGCGCAGGTGGTGTTTGACCAAAACGACCCGATGGGCGCATCGACCTGCGTGGCCTGTGGCGAATGTGTTCAGGCCTGCCCGACAGGTGCCCTGATGCCCGCTACCGTGTTGAACGATCAGCAGCAGGGGGACAGCAAGGATTATGACAGCGAAACTGAAAGCGTCTGCCCGTTCTGCGGTGTTGGCTGCAAAGTCTCGCTGAAGGTTAAAGACGGCAAGGTCAAATATGTGGAGGGCATCAATGGCCCTGCAAACGAAGGTCGCCTGTGCGTCAAAGGCCGCTTTGGCTTTGACTACATTCACCACCCGCACCGCCTGACCAAGCCTCTGATCCGGCGTGAGGACGCGCCTGCGAAGGGGCTGAACGTCGATCCCGGTAATCTGAGCACCCATTTCCGCGAAGCGACGTGGGGAGAGGCGATGGATTTGGCGGCGACCAAGCTGAAGACGATGCGTGAAGCAGACCCGCGCAGTGTTGCAGGCTTTGGCTCGGCCAAATGCACCAACGAAGAAGCCTATCTGTTCCAGAAGTTCATCCGTCAGGGTTTCCGCCACAACAACGTCGACCACTGCACCCGATTGTGCCACGCGTCGTCGGTGGCGGCGCTGATCGAGAACGTGGGCTCGGGCGCAGTGACCGCGACTTTCAACGAGATCGAAAACGCAGATGTTGCGATCATCATCGGGGCCAACCCGATTGAAAATCACCCCGTTGCGGCGACTTATTTTAAGCAGTTCACCAAGCGCGGTGGCAAGCTGATCGTGATGGACCCGCGCGGTGTCGGTATGCGCAAATTCGCGACCGAAATGCTGCAGTTCCGTCCAGGTGCTGACGTGTCAATGCTGAACGCGATCATGAACGTGATCGTCGAGGAAGAGCTGTATGACAGCCAGTACATCCACACCTGGACCGAGAATTGGGCAGCCGAGAAGGAACATCTGAGCCAATTCACTCCCGAGGCGATGGCCCCGATCTGCGGTATCGAGCCGGATCAGCTGCGCCGAGTGGCGCGGACCTTTGCGCAGGCCAAGGCGGGTCTGATCTTCTGGGGTATGGGCGTCAGCCAGCATATCCATGGCACGGATAACTCTCGCTGCCTGATCTCGCTGGCTCTGATGACCGGCAATGTCGGCAAACCGGGCGCGGGTCTGCACCCGCTGCGCGGCCAGAACAACGTGCAGGGCGCGTCGGACGCAGGTCTGATCCCGATGTTCCTACCAGATTATCAGTCGGTTATGGATGATGACATCCGCGCCAAGTTCAATCATGTCTGGAACTCCGAGGACTTCTCGAACGAGAAAGGCCTGACGGTTACCGAGATCATTGATGAGGTCTACGCGGGCAACATCAAGGGCATGTATATCTTGGGTGAAAACCCAGCCATGTCCGACCCGGATGTCAACCACGCCCGTGCGGCGTTGGCCAAGCTCGACCTGATGATCGTGCAGGATATCTTCCTGACCGAAACGGCGAACTATGCCGACATCATCCTGCCGGCCTCGGCGCTGTATGAAAAGAACGGCACCGTGTCGAACACCAACCGTCAGGTGCAGCGGGTGCGTCCCGCTGTGGCCCCTCCGGGAGAGGCGCGTGAGGATTGGCAGATCACCACCGAACTGGCGCAGCGCATCGGATTGAACTGGGATTACACGGATGTATCTCAGGTGTTCAACGAGATGAAGCTGACGATGGAATCGCTGGATAACATCACGTGGGAGCGACTTGAGACCGAGTCGATCACCTATCCGTCGCTCAGCGAGACCGATCCGGGTCAGTCCATCGTGTTTGGTGACGGCTTCCCGCGCGCTGGCGGTAAGGCCAAGTTCACCCCTGCTAGCGTGATCCCACCGGATGAATCGCCGGATGAAGAATATCCGATGATCGCTACCACCGGGCGTCAGTTGGAGCACTGGCATACCGGTGCCATGACCCGCCGTGCCAGCGTTCTGGACGCGGTAGAGCCCGAAGCGAACTGTTCGATGAACCCTCGCACGCTGAAACTGATGGGCGTTGAGCCGGGCGAGATGGTTCGGCTGACCACCCGTCGCGGTTCGATCGAGATCATGGCACGTGCCGACCGGGCCATCGCCGAGGATATGGTGTTTGTCCCGTTCGCCTATGTCGAGGCGGCGGCGAATATCCTGACCAACTCGGCCATCGACCCGTATGGCAAAATCCCCGAGTTCAAATTCTCGGCGGTGCGGGTGGAAAAAGTCGAAGACGCCGTCGCGGCGGAATAGCCCCACCCCATACATTGAATGAAAGGCGGCCTATTCGGTCGCCTTTTTCTTTCCTTGACAGCATGTTACTTGCAGCCAACCCTGTCACCGTCACTGGTGCAGGAGTTTCACATGGCCCGCCGTTTCGTCGATCTATCCGTTCCGTTGGAAACCGGGATTGTGTCGGACCCGCCAATCATGCTGCCCGAAATCGAATACCTGACCCATGGCCAGACGGCCGAACAGGTCATGTCTTTCTTTCCCGGCTTGCAAAAAGAAGACCTGCCGGGCGGCGAGGGCTGGGCTATCGAGCGGCTGCAGATCGCCACGCACAACGGCACTCATCTGGACGCGCCTTATCATCATCACTCGACGATGAATAACGGCGAAAGGGCGATCACCATCGACGAGGTGCCCCTGGAATGGTGCATGAACCCTGGCGTAAAGCTGGACTTTCGCCACTTCGACGACGGCTATGTGGTGTCCGCCGCCGATGTGGAGGCGGAACTGAAGCGAACCGGGCATAGCTTGCAACCGCTGGACATCGTGATCGTGAACACCTCGGCAGGCACGCAGTACGGGCAACCCGATTACCTGATGAAGGGCTGCGGAATGGGGCGCGAGGCGACGCTGTACCTGACCCAACGCGGCGTCCGGGTCACCGGCACGGACGCCTGGAGCTGGGACGCACCTTTTGCGCTGACGGCGCAGGAATATTCGGAAACCCGCGATCCGTCGATCATCTGGGAAGGTCACCGGGCATCAATGGACATCGGGTATTGCCACATGGAAAAACTGACAAACCTGGAAGACCTTCCGCCCACCGGGTTCGAAATCTCGTGTTTTCCGTTCAAGATCAAAGGTGCGTCGGCAGGCTTTATTCGCGCTGTCGCAATTTTCGAGGAAGACCCTGATGACTAAACTCCGTGGCGGCCATGATGGACCTTATGATGCGCCAATTGAAATACGAGGGTTTTCGGTTCTACCGGAATGGATCGACTATAACGGTCACATGAACGTTGGGTTTTATGGTGTGGCCTTCGATCGTGCGCTGGATCACTTGATGGATGATCACCTGGGCTTGGGCGAGGCGCAGGTCAATGCGTTGGGGCAGGGGCCTTATATCCTGCAATCGCACATGAATTTTCTGGACGAGATACACCTGGGCACGCCGTTCTGGTTTCGCTTTCGCATGCTGGATGCCGACTACAAACGCGGGCACTACTTTGCGCAAATGCTGTCTGGTGACGGGGTGATATGTGCCACGCAAGAGGCGCTGTTCATGAACGTCAGCCATACGACCAGGCGTTCAACTCCTTATCCGGACTGGGCGGTCGCGCGGCTGACCCGGATGGTTCAAGATCACGCAATACTGGAGCCTGCGTCACAGGTTGGACACGCCATCGGCATCCGTCGGCGCGATCAATAATCCCGTTCGAAAAACACCCCAACCCCAGTCTCACCACGCCCATCGACCGAGCCGCGGACCGTGAAGTTGTCCGAGACATCAAGATTCAGGTTCACCTCGGTATCGCCTTCGGTGTTGACTGTGAAATCGGTGTAGAGATTGTCGCTCAGATACGCTCCGGCCCCCAGACGGCCAGCACCTCCTTCGGACGCGCCGATATCCACCGTGTCGACGCCGGTCGAATCGCGAAGCCCTTTGGTTGCATCCCCTCCGGCACCGCTGAGCTGCGCCAGCGACGCCGCCATCTGGGCGATTACAAAGGGTGAAATTTCGGAAAACCGGTTGCCGAACAATAGCATAGCCAGCGCCTCTTCGGCGGGGCGTTCGGGGTCGGAATAGACGTCAACCTCGGGGGCATTCAACGGACCCGAGATTTCGATTGTTGCGGTACCATCGGATGTACTGGTGGATGAGGCGAACTCGATATACGGCGTCAGGTCCCCTTGCAGCGTCACAAGCCCCTTTGTCAGGGCCAGCCTACGACCCAGAATGTCGAAATTCCCGCGGATCAATTCGATCTGACCAGACGGGATAACTGCAGTGGTCGTGCCGCCAATAGACAGTCGCCCGCCAAGTTCGGCATTAACACCCCGGCCGCGCACGAACACCGCTTTGGGCGCGACCAGATTGACATCCAGTGCGATACGGGAATCGCTTTTCTGCGCGCCTTCCTCGACAATCAGACCTGCGCGTTCACGGGTGAGGAAACCGGCCTGACTTTCATTGATATGTCTGATCTCGGGGATCGGCGCGGCGCCAACGGCGCCAGCAGCGGCTGCAAGGTTGATATTGGTTTCTTCGAACGTGATCTGACCGGAAATGGCGCTGTTTCCTGCCAAAGCTCCGGTCATGGCGATTTCACCGTTCAACGTTGTCTCGTACAGCAGCTTATCTGTAAGCACCAGCTGGTTGAGCCGCGCGACGATGTTCGCGTTCAGCGGCGGCGTTAGGTCCAAAGGCCCAGAGATGGTAAAGGTACCACCTGCCCGCATGCCTCCATTCAGCGAGATATTGGCGCGGCTTTGCGCCAATTCGACCGAGCCGCTGATCCCGGTGACGGTCTGTCCGATGGCAGGAATAGCCAGTGACGTTCCCGAGGTGGTGACAGACCCGCTGAGCGAGCTAAGCTGAGGTTTTCCTTTCAGACGCAGATTATGCCGCGCCGTTCCTTCGATCTGGTTCGGTGAAATAAAGATGTTGGCGACACCCAGGTTGATACCGCCCTGCGCTTGCAGATCGGCCTCACCGCTGTTTTCGTCAAAGGTTCCGGCGATGGTGCTGCTGATCTCGGCCGGGCCATTGGCTGATCCGTCGATGGACCAAACGCCATTGTTGCGTTTGGCGTTACCGGTCGCTGCCACGGTACCAGGGAATTCGGGCGCGAACCGTTCGATCTTGTTCAGCTTGGCGTCGAAATCCAGATCGGCTGAACCATCGGTATTTACCATTCCGGTTAGCGCTGCATAAGAACTGTCTGGACCGCTTAACCGCATGTCCCCTTCAAGCCCCGAACGGGTTGGGGCAACATTTCCGTCCAATGTCATCGGCCCGGACATCGAAGCAATGACGCGGGAAAGGTCGTCAAGCTGTGCCGAGAAGGTCAGACCTCCGGCCTCTCGATCCAGCTTGCCCGATGCCGTTGCGGACAAGGCGGTGCCTTTCAGGCTGAAGGTGCGGATTTCCACGCCCTCTTCGCCTTTGTCGGCATCAATGTTCAGGGTCGTGCGTCCTTGGATCAATTTGTCGACCAGTTCGATCCCGGTCTGAATGTCATCGGCGTCCACGTTGCCTTGAACGTCAAAGACACGGTTGGCGAGATTTCCGTTGCCCTGCATATTCGCGGCGACCGATCCGGCCAGATCGCGTTTCGCCAACCCCGAGAACAGCGACAGATCGGGGGCGTTTAGACGGGCGCTGCCGTCAATAGACAGGTCTCCGGTCGGGTCGTCCACCGTTGCGGCGACATTCGCGGTCAGGGCTGTGCCGTTGACCGTCGCTTTACGGATTTCGATCTGATCGGCTGTGCGCGCGCCGTCCCAGGTGATCACGGTCTTGCCGGTCAGCAACGGATCGATATCGGACATGCCAGTTTTGATGTCCTTTCCGGTCACGCTGGCGGTGCCGTCGAATTCCAGCGTCTGCACCGTCCCTTTGCCGTCCATTTCTGCCTGCACCGAACCGCCAAGTTCACGCTTGGCTAGACCGGAAAAGACCGACAGGTCAGATGCATTCACACTGGCCTTGCCGTCGATGGTCAGGTTGCCGTCGGATGTGGTGACTTCGCCACTGGCCTTTGCCTGCGCAGCCTCGCTGTTCAGGTCAAACTCGCGAATGGTGATGCCGTCGCTTCCCCGGCTACCATCTAAGGTAATGGTGGTTTCGCCTTTGATGACCGGGTCAATGTCATCGCGCCCGGTGACCAGATTGCTGCCCTCAACCACTAGCTTGCCGTCAAAACTGCGTTCCAGCGGCGAGCCCTTGCCTTCGACCCGCCCCGAGGCCTTCCCGCCCAGATCAAGTTGCGCCAGATCCGAAAACCGGGACAGGTCCGATGCCTCGAGCGTCGCCGATCCGTCAACCGTCAGACCGCTGTTCAGCCCGTCGATCAACGCATCCAGCGCCAGGGTATAGTCAGTTCCCACCAGTTCGAACCCCGACAGATTCAGGGATTGATCGCTGCCGTAATCGAACTGCCCGTCCAGTGTTATGCTTTCACCCAGTGCGGTGTTCAGGGCCTGATCATTCAGGTCGATCCCGTCCACGATGGCTTGAAGGTCGCCAGAGACGCTGAATGCAGTGCCCTGTTCAAGGGTGCCCTGTGCGGTGATCCGGGCCGTGTCCAGCTTCGCCTGTGGTGACTGAAACGCGTTCGCTGTCAGGCTCAGGTCCCACAGGTTGCCGTTTTTTTGATCGAACAGAGCGGAAATTTGCGCTGCTTCGATCGAGGTGTCGCCGCCTTTGACCGGCAACACCACCGTATTCCCGTCGGGCGGGGTGATCCGGCCTTGCAGTGCCGCCAGTTGCAAAGTGCCGCCTTCGGCCAACTGCAGCTCACCCTTCAGGTTCAAGGCTTGCGTGGTCAATTCCAGGTCGGGTATGTCCAGCGCGCCTTGCGGTTTAGTCTGCCCTTCTACGTACAAGCGCGTTTTCGGGCCGAAGAACGGGTCTAGATCCTCGGCCATGAAGGGGGTCAGGTCGCCGCCCAGATCTGCGGTAAAGGCGATCCCGTCCGCCGCGCCGGTTTCTGTGGCGCGTAGTTCAACCTGTCCTGTGACCTGTTGCTGATTGTCACTGCTCAGGGCGATATCGGCGGTGAAATCGGTCACCGGACCCGCACCTGTGACCGAAAGGCCAATCGGCGGGCTATCAGGAATGTTCAGTGCCGTCGAAATCACCCCGCCTGCGGCCTCTTTCACCTGCAGGTCCAGATTTATTTCACGCGAGGTATTTTGGAACCCGGCGGTCAAAGTGACCTCATCGCCCGCGCGGTCCAGTCGGGTGACGTCCAGACTGGTGTCCAGCGCGCCATCGGCCAGCGACAGGTTTCCTGTCACAGACAGATCGGCGGCGACCCCGATCAGAGGTTCGCCCAGTGACAGCTCATCAATCTTAATTTCGCCAATTTCGATGGAAACGGGCAGCTCTGGCAGTTCGAACGGTTTGGTTTCGGCGGTTGGCGCCGGGGTGTCCTTGGTGGTCGTGCCGGGGGCGCGGGCAATGTCGATTTCCTGCGCGGTCAAAGCATTGACGGAAAACCGACCCCGGATCAGGGCCAGCCGGTTCCAGTCCAGCTCGGCATCTTTGATGGTCAGCCAGACGCCCTCGTCGTCTGACACGGTGATTTCTTCAATAGTAGCGCGGGCGCTTAGCGCGCCTTGCAGCCCTTTGACGGTGACGTTCTGATCATCGCCTGACAAGGTGTCCTGCAGGAAACGCTCCAACATGCTGCCACCGCCGTCATCCTCCTGCGCGATCAGGGGCGGTGCTGTCAGGATCAGCACCGTTGTCACAACCGGATATGAATACTGCCGTATCAAAACGCTTGTCCGATCCCGATATAGAATTGCAGACCATCTCCGGTGTCACCTTGAACTGGCAGGGCTAGGTCGAGGCGCAGCGGGCCGAATCCACCCAGATCATACCTGAATCCAAGCCCGGCACCTGAATGGAACTCCGCATCGCTGCCGATGAATGAGGACGTGTCCACGGTACCGAAATCATAAAATCCGACAAGGGATATCGTGTCGGTGATCTTGCCCCGGACTTCGCCGGACAATCCAATGAAGGACTTGCCGCCCGCTACACCGCCATTCACTGGAATGCCGAGGCTTTCGAACGGCTGCCCGCGCACGGTTCCAGCCCCGCCCGAGAAGAACAGAAAATCCGGGGTCACATTGCTTGGCGAGGGCCCGATGATCGACCCTATCTGAGCACGCCCGGCCAGAACGAGCCGCCCGCCTGTGCCAAGGCTGGTATATGCGCGTGTGTCGGCGAATAGCCGGATGCCCGTGTCCGTGCCTGAAAACCCAACGAACGGCATGATTTGCGAATCCAAATAGAACCCACGGGTCGCGCTAACTTTGCTGTCACGCTCGTCCCATTCCGACCGGGTTGGAATAATGAAATAACGGAACTTGCGGCCGCTGCCATAGGCGTCATCTGCATCCGACCACTGAAATCCGGCCGAGGCTTCGGCATAAAGCCGGTCGGAAAAGGTGCGACGCGCACCATAGGCCAGCGAGGCCACGGATACGTTGTAGTTCTCGGTATTGCGCCGCTCCAGCAAAGCACTCCAAAAGGTATTGTCGTCCGGGCCTAGCCGGTCGGGCTGATCCAGTCGCAAACCGATGCGGCCGTCCAGATCCTCAGTTCCCCCGATATTGCGCAACGCGGCTTCGAACCGCAGCCGTTCCGCGCGGCGAAAAACATTGCGATGTGTCCAGGTTGCAGTGACGTCCAGACCGGCGTTCGAGGCCAGCTCGACCCCGAAGGTCAAGCGGCGCTTGGGCATGTCTTCGAAGGTGGCGTCGAAATCCAGCGTGCCGTCGGGATTTGGGGTTTCATGCTCTTCAATCGAAACGATGCTAAAAGTTCCGGTACGGCGCAACCGGGTGCCAACCTTCTGGATCGCCGCTGGTGAGTAAACCTCGCCTGACGGGAACCCGGCGATTTTGTAGATCGACCTGGGGCGAACATCTGAATCGCCCTTTATGAACATCTCGCCGAAGGTCAGGCGCGGCCCCGGTTCAAGGTCGATTTCTGCATCCAGCTTTCTTTGCGTATGGCGAGCGATGACAGTCTGGCCTTCAAGTTGTGCCTTGGCGTGTCCGGCATCCCGCCAGCCCTGCACTCCGGCCGAGGCTGCCTGTTGGATGGCCCCGGTCGTGGCCAGTTTGCCGGGGGCGAACTCCTCGGGCAGGATCGTCTCCGGCGTTACCGGCTCAACGATGGCGGTGCCAAAAGTAAAGGTCGGTCCGGTATTCACCGTGATCACCGCACGGCTGATTGTGTTGGGTACCGTTAACGAGCTTATGTCAGCCGCTTCCTGACCATCCAGCTTAATGCTGACAACGGGGCTGAAGTAGCCTTCATCATACAGAATCTGAACGATGGTACGGTAATCCGACAGGGCGGCGGACAGGACCTCAAGCGGTGTGTCCAATCCGCGTTCGTCGGCTGTCACGACCGAGGAGGTTTCTTCGATGCGCTCAACCACGGGCTTTGGCGCACCTGGCGCGGACAGGGTTATTTCCAGCGCGGCCAGAGACGAGGGGAGAGCGGCGGTCAATGCGCCAAGCAGACAGTATTTCACAAAGGCCAGTGGCCTGCTTCCCCGCATCGAATGGCTCCAACTGCCCCAAGTCGAAATCAATTGCACCGTCTTATAAAAACAGCGGCTGATAACTTTCATGTTAGAGCATCAGATTCCGCACAGGGAAAGGACTTATCGAAAACGGCGCCAAAATACCGGATTGTGTGCCCGTCCAGCCCCTGTTTTTGGGGGTCGAAACTATGGCGCCAACCATTTTTTGCATTTCCATGCTCCTCCCGCCCGGACCCTTCGCATCAAAGATGCTTGGAACCAGTTGGGCCGGGCAGCGCACGGGCAGGCCCGCGCGCTGCGGTTCCGTTCGATCAGGGCTGTGCCATCAAGCGGGCGACGTCGAGCATGCGCGCAGAAAAGCCCCATTCATTGTCATACCATCCAAAAATGCGAACCTGCTGGTCGCCGACCATCCGTGTCTCAGGTCCTGCGATGACTAGCGATTCCGGTCGAGTCCGCAAATCTGACGATACCAAAGGGTGATCGGTCCAGCCCAGAACGGGAGAGTGCGTGACCGCCTTTCGCAGTTCGGCTTCAAAGTCAGTGGCGGACATGCCGCGTTCAAGCGTCGCGACCAGATCTATCGCAGAGACACTGGCCGTGGGAACCCGCACTGCCGCGCCTGAGATGCGGCCAGCGAGATGGGGCATAACCTCATCAATCAAATGTGTGGCGCTGCTGGTGGTGGGCACCATAGACAGCGCTCCGGCGCGCGATCGGGCCAGATCGCCGCGCGGGGCGTCGACCATCGGCTGGCTATTGGTATAGCAGTGGATGGTTGTCATATGGGCCGAGGCGATGCCTCCGATCCCGTCTAGAACTTTGACCAGAGGGGCCAGCCCATTGGTGGTGCAGGACGCGTTCGATACGATCCGCGCATTGCCCAACTGCGCCTCGTTTGCGCCCAGAACAATTGTCACTTCGGTCGCGGGTGAAGGGCCCGAGATCAGCACTTTGCCTGCCCCGGCAGTCAATCCCTGGCTGGCTACGTCCGAGGTGCGCGCGACCCCGGTGCAATCCATCAGGACATCCACTCCGCTCAGGTCAACGCGGGACAGATCCGGGCTATGGGTGACGGGGATAGAATGGCCGTCGATGACAAGGGCCTCATCTCCGGCCTCGACTGGCCCGGGATAGGGGCCAAACGTGCTGTCGTATTTGAACAGATAGGCACAGGTTTCCAGCGGTGCGATATCGTTGATCAGCACCAGCTCAATATCCTTGCCCCACGGCAACGCCAGCAGCTGCCGCAGGATCGTGCGGCCAATACGGCCGAATCCGTTGATTGCGAGTTTCATGCGCAAGCTATGGCAGCGGGTTGCGCTGACCTCAATGCCCGTTTCGCCGCAGGATCAATTGCAGCTGACCTGTGAAAAGAATTGGCCCGAAATGTTTTGATACATGCTGGCCCGGATAGGCTTGCATCCAGTCGCCGCTTGAATGGCCGCCATAGCCTGGATGGTACGCAGGCGGGGTGGTGGGCCGAACGGGTTGAGGTTGTTGTTGTCGCGCGTGGCGCGGTACACGACCGGAGCATCCGAGACCTGAGTAACAGCCCATGTGCGGCTCATGACAAAGACCGATTTGGTTTCTTCTTTGGCGGCAACAGGGGTTGCCTCCAGGGCCGTCAGGCCAACTACAGCTGCCAGTGCCAGCAGGGATCCGCGCAGTACCATTGAACAATCTCCAGTGCTAAAAACCGGTGTTATTTCACCAGATTCAGACGCTTATGTGAACCCCTGCGCTGGAAATCCTGAATCAGTGTAAGTGGTTAGGCTGTGGCGGCCGGTTCGCGTCGTTGCACAAAAGGCAATGAGGCCCATGTTCCATTAGATGTGTGTGCTCGGCGCATCAGCCGCGCTGCGCGAGCGCTGCGCAAGAAGGCTGTGCCGGTTTCGGGCCCGCGGTACCGATGGAATCGTTCGGGATAGTTATCGCGTTCGCTTGACAGGGCTTGGCCCCCGTTCACTGCCAGTATAGTCTTGAATGCAAACCTATTTCAGCAAGGCGAGGCGATCATGAAAGCCTGGATTTCTTCTACGGTAGTAGCAATCACGATACTGGGATCGTCTTTGGGCGTGCAGGCCCAAACAATTTCCCGAATCATCGCGGATATGGGCCTGAGTCCGGCAGACTTCGAGATACTGAGCGCGACCTCGGCCGCGATGCTTGAGGGCGGCACGCCTCGGGTTGGTGCGGAAAGCAACTGGGAGAACGACGAAACCGGTTCAAAAGGCACGATCCGCGTGCGCGATGTGCGTGACAATTGCGTTCATTTTCAGCATTTCATTCGGCCGGAAGGAGCGGATCAAACGCGCGAGGTCAGAACCCGTCGGTGCCGCGATGCGGGCGGAAACTGGATTCTGACACCCTGATCGGGGCCTAGTAGCCGCGGGATCTGTCTACTTCGTGTAGCAGCGGTTCACCGGTGGTCAAACGACGAAAGTTTTCACCCACATCTGCCAGTGCTTCGCCCAGATGCCAGCCCGAGACATGCGGTGTGATGGTGACACTGGGATGTGTCCATAGCGGGCTGTCGGACGGCAGGGGCTCGGTCGAGGTCACGTCCAGCACAGCATGGCCCGGCGTGCCATTGTCCAGCGCGGCGATCAGCGCGGCCTCGTCGATCAGATCACCGCGGCCTGCGTTCAACAGTTGGCTGCCCGGTTTCATCGCAGCCAGCATATCGGCATCGAACAACCCAATTGTCTGTGGGGTCGAGGGCAGGATCGCGCAGACATGGTCGCACTGGCCCAGCAGTTCGGGCAGGGCCGCGTCTCCGTGCAGGCAAGTTACACCGTCAATTTGCTTGGCTGAGCGGCTCCAACCCATGACCTGAAACCCGATAGCGCGCAGCATTTTGGCGCTACGGGTACCGATATGGCCCAGCCCCAGCACGCCGACCACGGTGTCTGGCGAATAGCCAGGCGCCCTAGGGGCCCACTCCGCGCGGTTTTGCGCCTTTTCGTGAAAGACCATGTGCCGCTGATGGCGTAGAACATAGGCTACAAACCATTCGGCGATCCCCTGTGCGGGGGCGTCTGGTTTCAGCCGCGTGATACGCACATGCGCGGGCAGGTTGGGGTTGCTGACGATGGTCTCGACCCCGGCGCCCAGTTTTTGCACCAGTTTCAGGTTTGGCAGGCGATTGGGGCGATTGTTGCTCAATCCGACGACCGCGACCATGGTGATATCGGCCGGGTCGCCCAGGGTTTCGGGCGTGCGCACATCCATATCCGGGTGCAGCCGACGGATGTCGCGGGCAATATCGTTGTCGCTTATCCAATCGGACAGCCCGGTTTCAATCAACAACGCCATGTTGCGTCCCCCTCTGCTTCAATTTGCCTGCAATGACGTCCCGTCACAGAACTGGACATCGCTGCCGCAGCTAAGTCATTCTTTGGCCGAAGGTAAAGCCCGTTCACTGGTTAGAGTGTACAGGCACGCACAGAAAACGTTTGAGGCAGCGCATGAACGGGACCCAAGACCTGAGCCACCAGGCCTATTTTCACCTGCGTTCGGATGGCGCTTTTGTGGGCAATGACCCCGCGCGTGGGCCGTGGTCAGCGGATCATTGTCACGCCGGGCCGGTCAGCGGCCTGATCGTGCGTGCCGCCGAAACAGAAGTCGGGCCTGAGAAGATGCTGACCCGGTTGACGGTCGATCTGCTGCGCCCGCAACCA
This sequence comes from Ruegeria sp. BI11, assembly GCF_056538005.1. NCBI lineage: Bacteria > Pseudomonadati > Pseudomonadota > Alphaproteobacteria > Rhodobacterales > Roseobacteraceae > Ruegeria > Ruegeria sp. BI11. Next base: position 99,098 of record NZ_JBQFSM010000003.1, read on the forward strand.
CTGGCCGGGCTGCGCGTGGCCGCAGAGACCACGCGTCATACCAAGACGCTGGCCACCACACGGGTAACGGTGCACGATCTGGACGACACGCTCTGTGCTGCCGCGACAACAATGCATCTGGCGCGTCGTGATATTGGGACGGTTCCGAATGTCACGATGCCTCCACCCCGGCTGGAAGACGCAGTGACAGGGCCATTTCCGATTGGTGAGATACGTCACGATCTGCCCGGATTCGCCAACCATTCTCAGGTGCTGTACCCGAAGGGTGGAAATCAGGGGGCAGGGCCCAAGATAGTCTGGATGCGCACCCCTGCCTTGCTGGATGGCGAGGTGCCGTCACCGATTCAGGTGCTTTGCCCACTGGCCGACTGTGGCAACGGCATCTCGTGGAATGCACCGACAACCGAGATGGGTTTCATGAACACCGATCTGACCGTGCAAATCCATCGTGAGCCGGTTTCGGATTGGCTGGCGTCGGACTCGGTGTGCCATTGGCAACCGTCGGGGATCGGGATGTCCCAATCCGTGCTGTATGACACGCAAGGCCCGGTCGGTACGGCCTTGCAAACGTTGGTTCTGTTCCCGCCGAATTGATCCAATGGCCAGATTCTGCAGGTGTCGTTTGAATCGCATTGCCGCGCGTGGGCTCAAGCCCTATCTTTCACGCATGCGTTGGATTGTAACCCTGCTGACCTGCTGCCTGCCTATCCCGGCCTTGGCGCACCCGCATGTCTTTATCGACACCGGGTTGGAATTCATCGTGGACGACGCCGGTCAACTGACCCATGTCCGGGTGACTTGGGCGTATGATGAATTCTATTCGTTGTTGGTGCTGGAGGATATGCGGCTGGATCAGGATGCCGATGGCGTTTTGAACGACGGTGAAAAGCAATTGTTGTCCGGTTTCGATGCGCAATGGGTCGAGGGGTACAATGGCGATCTAGTCGTCACTGCGGATGGTGCGCCCGTGACCTTGTCGGGCCCGCTTGAGCCTTCCGCGACCACCGAAGACGGGCGCATCGTCACCAGCCATCTGCGCGCGGTCGAGGGCAGCTCGGTCTCAGCCGCCGCGCTAACGGCAAAAGCCTTTGATGAAACTTATTATACCGCCTATGAAATGACCCGCCCGGTGACAGTGACCGGCCCTGTGTCGTGTCAGATGGACCGAATCGACCCCGATATCGACGGGCAACTGGCGCAGATGCAGGCTTTTTTGTTGACACTGGATGCAGATTACGACCTTGAGGAAAACGATATTCCGCTGGTCGGAGAAAGCTTTGCGACCGAGATTTTCGTTTCATGTCCAAATACCTGATTTTTCCGGTTGCCGTCGCCATTGCGTTGCTTCTGTGGTTCTGGGGCAGTGGCGGGTTTGACAGCCTGGCCGCATGGGCGGCGGGCGAACAGCGAGAGTTTCAGAACCAGATCGCACGATCCTTACGCGCCGCGCGGGCGGAACAGCCCGAGGCTGTCGCCACCCTGCTGACGGTTTGCTTCGCCTATGGTTTCTTTCACGCCATCGGTCCCGGCCATGGCAAGGTTCTGATCGGCGGTTATGGGCTGGGTCGCCGGGTCCCCTTCTGGCGCTTGTCTGCTATTAGCGTTCTGTCCAGTCTGGGGCAGGCGGTGACGGCCGTTGTGCTGGTTTATGCGGGCGTTCTGGTCTTTCAGATGTCACGCGAAAGCCTGGTGGGAACGACCGAACAAGTCATGGCACCTATCAGCTATGGTGCCATCGCCGCGATAGGCCTTTGGCTGGTGTTCCGTGCAATACGCAGTTTTGCAAAGCGACACCGTAGTGAAACCGCGCATCTCCATCATAATCATCACGACCATGATCATCACCATCATGACCATGAAGTGTGCTCAGATTGTGGCCACCGGCATGGTCCCACAGCGGAAGAGGTGGCGCAGGTTGGTAGCCTGCGCGAGGCTCTGTTGCTGATTGCCGGCATCGCTGCCCGGCCATGTACCGGGGCGCTGTTTGTTCTTATCCTGACATGGCAAATGGGGATCGCGATGGTCGGTGTCGCAGGGGCCTTTGCCATGGCGCTGGGCACGGCGACCGTAACGACTCTGGTCGGATGGACGTCGTTCGGATTGCGCGGGGGATTGCTGGCCTCTGCCTCGGCCACGCGATTTGCATCCGTGCTGGCCCCAACCATTGAATTGGTGGCGGGTTTAACAATCGCTGTGATTGCCAGCGGTTTGCTACTGCGCGCGATTTAACCGAAGACTGGTTCCGGGTATCCGACACGCGCTAGATACAAGCCTTGCGGCGGGCATACCGGTCCGCAAGCAGCGCGATCTGCGGCTTGCAGTGCTTCGCGCACATCGTCGGGTGTCCACCCACCCGCGCCGACACGCTCCAGAGTACCCACAAAGCTGCGCACCTGATTGTGCAGGAAAGACCGGGCGCGAACGTGGAAGTGTATCTCAGGACCCGAGAAACCCTCAACCTGTTCAACCCGCAGCTCATCCAGAGTTTTGACTGGGCTGGCGGCCTGACAAATGGATGAGCGGAAGGTGGTGAAATCATGCCGCCCGATCAACATATCCGCCCCGGCCTGCATGGCATCGACATCCAGCCGGTGGTTGATCCGCCAGACCTGACCGGCGTCATGTGTCGCAGGCGCACGGCGCATTAGGATGCGAAACAGGTACTGCCGTTCTAACGCGGAAAACCTTGCGTGCCAGTCATCGCCGACCCGAGCGGCTTTGACGATGACCACCGGCCGCGGCTTGAGGTGATAGTTCAGCGCCTCGGACAGGCGGAAAGGGTCCCAGTCTTTGACCAGATCGCAATGGGCGACCTGACCCAGTGCATGAACGCCTGCGTCCGTTCGGCCCGCAGCAGCAATGGTGTGATCGCCGGGCTGAATACGCGACAGGGCCTGTTCGATTGCCCCCTGCACAGACGGCAATTCCTTTTGCCGCTGCCACCCGGCAAACGGTTCCCCTTGGTATTCGACTTTCAGCGCGTATCTAGGCATGGGCTGCTGGTAACGCGCCGCGCGGGGACGGGCAAGAGTGGGAAAGCGCTGGTATGTCTGCTGACCTCTACCTATCTTGAGCGAAACGAAAAAAGCGGGGCGACAGTTTGGTCATCTCATCCCTGGCAGACAGTCTTGTGCGCGGTGTTGAAACCGTGGGCGACCGTGTGTCTGAAACTCTGTTTGAACCGGTCATCCGTCTGGGCGTTACCGGGTTGGCGCGGTCGGGAAAGACGGTGTTCATCACGTCTCTGGTTGCGAATCTGCTGGATCGGGGACGGATGCCCGGATTGGTCGCGCAGCAGGAAGGCCGCATCAATTCGGTCTATCTGCAACCCCAGCCGGACGATACGGTGCCGCGCTTTGACTATGAAAACCACCTGGCCGCGCTGACCGGGCCACAGCCCCATTGGCCAGACAGCACCCGTGCCGTGTCCGAGCTGCGCCTGTCCTTCAAGGCCCGTCCAGCAGGGTTGCTTGCGGGTTTGCAGGGGCCGCGCACGGTTCATCTGGATATTGTGGATTATCCGGGTGAGTGGCTGCTGGACTTGGCATTACTGGACAAATCATACGAGGTCTGGTCAGCCGAAACCTTAAACCGTATCGAAACGCGGACCGAAGCGGCTGCGTATTTGGCGCAGGCCAGGGCCGCAAACCCTGCGGATGCTCATGACGAACCCACGGCGCAGGCGTTGGCCAAAGCCTTTGCTGCGTATTTGAACGCCGCACGGGATGCAGGGTTTTATGATTGCACGCCGGGGCGGTTTCTGTTGCCCGGCGATCTGGCGGGTTCTCCGGTGCTGACCTTTGCGCCATTGCCGGCGGAGGGCCACGCGCCGCGCCGTAGCTTGCACCGCGAAATGGCGCGCCGATATGAGGCGTATAAATCGCAAGTGGTGAAACCCTTCTTTCGCGATCATTTCTCGCGGATCGACCGTCAGGTGGTTCTGGTCGATGCGCTGGGTGCGATCCATAAAGGGCCGCAAGCGGTCGAGGATATGCGTCGGGCGATGGCCGATATCCTGTCGGCCTTTCGACCGGGGCGCAATGCGTGGCTCAGCCAGCTGCTGTTGGGCAAGCGGGTTGAACGTATACTGTTCGCAGCCACCAAGGCCGATCACCTGCACCACACACAGCACCCCCGTCTGACCCATATCATGGAGGCCCTGACCCGGGATGCCCGCGACAGGGCTAGCTTTGCCGGGGCCGAGACGGCGGCGCTGTCGCTGGCTGCCCTGCGCGCCACGACCGAGGAAATCCGAACGCATAACGGGGCAGATTTGCCTTGTGTGCGTGGGACGTTGCTGAACGGCAAACAGGCAGCCTTTTACCCCGGTGATCTGCCCGATGACCCGGCCCATTTGCTGGGCCCGGCCCGCAACGGGGCAGAAAGCTGGCTGGACAAGGATTTCGGTTTCATGGCTTTTGCACCCGCGCATCTGACCCTGCGTCCGGGCGATGGCCCGCCCCATATCCGGTTGGACCGTGCCACGCAGTTCCTGATCGGAGACCGCCTGTGACCGTAACCCTCCGCCCCGCGCGCACGACGGATGCCGGAAAGATCGGAGAGATCCTGTACGGCTTTGCCCGTGAAAGCGACTGGATGCCCGAGCTACATACCTGCGCTGAAACCATCGCCTTTTGCGGTTGGATGATTGATCGGGGTTGGGTCACCGTGGCCGAAACCGATACTGACGTTGTGGGGTTTTTAGCGCTCAACGGGACGGAAGTTCATTCCTTGTATCTGACGCCGCCAATATGCGGACAGGGGATTGGGCAGCGCTTGCTGGATCATGCCAAATCCGATCAGGCAGAACTGTCCTTGTTTGCGTTTCAGGCCAACCACGGCGCGTGCCGGTTTTATGAACGCAACGGTTTTGCCGAAGTGGCCCGCAGTGATGGGGCTGACAATGATGAAAACCTGCCTGACATTAAATATGTCTGGCGGCGGATAGGGGCAGCGGATGGCTAAGGGTCCGGTACTGATTGATCTCGATACGGAAGAACCTGCCGCCGATGTGGCACAGGCCCCGCCAGTTCCGGATATTGACCCACCTCAAGGTCAGGCGATGCAAGCGGCAGCCCGGTTGGCGGCACGACAGCCCTCGGTCCTGTCGCGCTGGTTCTGGGGGCTGACGCTGGCCGTGCTTGGCGCGGTGGTTTCCGTTGCCGCATGGGATTTTGCCACCTCACTGCTGTTGCGGTCGCCGATACTGGGCTGGGCTGTAACTGGGCTGATCGGTGCGTTGGTTTTGGTCGCTCTGATTATCGCGCTGCGGGAGCTGGCAGCCATCGGGCGCTTGTCTCGCGTGGATGGGATGCGCCGCGCCGCAGATGCCGCGCTGGCCGAGGGTGATTTGGCGCAGGCTCGCACGGTCACCAACCGCCTGATCGCGTTTTACAAAGGGCGCGAGGAAACCCGGTGGGGCCGCGACCGGTTAGCTGAACGGATGGGAGAGCAATTCGACGCCTCGACCCTGCTGACCTTGGCCGAGGACGAATTGTTGGCCCCACTCGACGCCGCCGCCAGCCGTGAGGTCGAGGCCGCCGCCCGGCAGGTTGCCACGGTGACCGCACTGGTGCCCTTGGCGTTGGCTGATGTGGTGACGGCCCTTGCGGCCTCCTTGCGGATGATCCGCCGGGTGGCCGAGATATATGGCGGACGCGCTGGATTTCTGGGCAGCTGGCGTCTGACCCGTGCCGTGTTCGTGCATCTGGTGGCGACCGGGGCAGTAGCCGTGGGCGATGATCTGCTGGAACCTATTCTGGGCGGATCGGTCCTCAGTAAACTGTCGCGCCGGTTCGGCGAGGGGCTGGTGAATGGCGCGCTCAGCGCGCGGGTTGGTGTGGCCGCGATGGAGGTCTGCCGACCACTACCGTTTTCAGATCGGCACAAGCCATCTACGCGGGGGATGATCAAACGCGCACTCAGCGGATTGTTTTCCAAAACTTGACCTGGCGCAAAGTCCTGTGGCCCGCTGGCGTGCATAACAAAGCCGGAGCCAGCCATGACCGATCACGGACACAGCCAGCAGGAAATCGCCGCACGGATCAATGCGCCTCCGGGGCGGGGGGTACTACGGGACGTAGTGTATGGCGGCATCGACGGATCGGTTACCACCTTTGCCATTGTGGCTGGAGTTGCCGGGGCCGGGCTGTCGCCGTTCATCATCGTGGCGCTGGGGCTCGCCAATGTCCTGGCTGACGGGTTTTCCATGGCCGCCGGGAATTACTCGGGTACCAAAGCCGAGCTGGACAACATCCGCCGCATCCGCGCTATCGAAGAACGCCACATCAGTCTGTATCCCGAAGGCGAGCGCCGCGAAGTGCGCGAGATTCTGGCACAAAAGGGCCTGTCGGGTGATGTTCTGGACGAGGCAACCGATGCGATCACGGCCAACCACGACAATTGGATCAACTTGATGGTCGAAGGCGAATACGGGTTGGGCAGCGTCGACCCCCATCCGTTCAAGGCCGCGATGGCGACGTTTATTGCCTTTCTTGTCGCCGGTATGGTGCCACTGCTGCCGTTCCTTTTGTCGGTTGATCAGGCCTTTACGGTGTCGGTCTGCATGACCATGGGTGTTTTCTTTGCAATCGGGGCTTTCAAAGCCCATTGGTCGCTGTTCCCGTGGTGGCGGTCTGGGTTGGAGACCTTTGTGATCGGCGGGGCGGCGGCGTTGATCGCATATCTTGTGGGCTCGCTATTTCACCCCTGACGACCAAGATTGTCGCAGTGTGCCCCATAGGGCTGGTCAATTCTTGACCAGCGGTTACGTTGCTGCAAAGAGGTTTAAGGGATCGAGTAACCGTTGCGGATAGAGAATAAAAACGTACTGGTTTTAGGGGCTTATGGATTTATCGGTGCGGCGTTGACGCGGTCTCTGAGAGCCGAGGGCGCACGTGTGTCGGCTTTTGTACGCAACGTGAAAATCAGTGCGCGGGTTCTGCCGGATGTAACGCAGGTGCAAGGCGATTTACGGGCATGTCTGCGGTCCTAGGATTGGGGGGCATATCTGGAAGGCGTTGACTGCGTGGTGAATTGTGCAGGGGCGCTGCAGGATGGTTCTGCCGATGATCTCGAGGCGGTGCACCACACCGCCATCGCAGCCCTCGGGCAAGCCTGTGCGCGACAAGGAATTGCGGTGGTTCAAATCTCAGCCATTGGTGCTGATCCCAGTGCAGATACGGATTTTATGCGCACCAAGGCGGGAGGGGACGCGGCGCTGCGGGCTTGTGATGTACCGCTTTGGATATTCAAACCCGGTCTGGTGATCGGACAATCTGATTATGGTGGAACGGCGTTGCTGCGGATGTTGGCGGCGGTTCCTGTGGTGCAACCCATCGCGTATCCGCAAGCGCCTGTTCAATGCGTGGGCATGCCAGACCTGTGCCGTGCGGTGACCTTGGCCGTGGCCAATGAGATACCGCAGGGCACTTACGATCTGGTCGAAGATTCCCCGGCCCCCTTGTCTGATGTGCTGACCGAGACCCGCCGTTGGCTGGGTTTCCCTGCGGCTCGGTTCACGGTGAAGATACCTGCTGTCATCACGACTGTGATCGCACGCAGCGCGGATGCGTTGGATCATTTGGGAAGGCGCTCGCCCCTGCGCAGCAACGCAATGACCGTGATGGAATACGGTGTGGTCGGTAATCCGGAGCCGTTTCGCGCCGCAACAGGCCGGTCGCTGGTGTCCTTGCCCCAGATTTATGCGGGCCTGACTTGCGCCCGTGAACATCGGCTGGTTGCGCGAATGTCCTTGCTAATGCCACTGGTAGTCGCGGTTCTCAGCCTGTTCTGGCTGCTGTCCGGCCTCTTCGGGCTGATTGGTCTGCTCAAGGCTACATCGGTTCTGACCGGGATAGGGTGGAGCACAGGAATGGCCGTCGCCAGCGTTCTGTTCTGGTCATTAGTCGACATTGCGTTGGGGCTTGCCATCCTGTGGCGCCCTTTGGCCGCGCGTGCGTGTCTGGCGCAGGTTGCAGTTGCCATTTTCTACCTGCTGGCGGCCAGTTTCACTGTGCCCGGTCTGTGGCTGGATCCGCTTGGGCCCCTGATCAAAATCCTGCCAGCGATGACCTTGTCGCTTGTCGCTTGGCCCCTGCTGCAGAGCCGCTGATGGACCCTGATCTGATCCTGCGATGGTTGCACGTTATAGGGGCGTGCGTTCTGCTTGGCACCGGGGCAGGGATCGCGTTTTTCATGCTGATCGCGCATCCACCGGCGACGCACAGTTTATCGCTCAGACCGCCGGAACCGTGGTGCTGGCCGATCTGGTATTCACGGCGAGCGCCGTTGTACTGCAGCCAGTAACAGGCGGGATGCTGGCATGGCGGCTGGGGTGGCCTATGACCGAAGGCTGGATTTTAGCCTCGCTGCTGCTTTACGCGGTGGCGGGGGTGTTCTGGCTGCCGGTGGTGTGGATACAGGTTCGGCTGCGTGAGTTGGCGCAGGCCGCAGCAGATGCGAACGCTCCGCTGCCACGGTCCTATCACCGCCTATTCCGTATCTGGTTCGTCTGTGGCTTTCCGGCTTTTGCGGCTGTTCTGATCATCATCTGGTTGATGATCGCCCGTCCGTCGATTGGCTGGGTGTAGCCCAAGGGATCAACACGCAAATCATCGGGATTTCTGACTGTTACAGATTGCATGCCTCGGGTAGCCTGACGTTTAAACCACCCGGAGTGCCCATTGGAATCCCTTCTTGTCCTTGTCGGATTGATCGTATTGGCCATCCCGGTCACCATTGTCGTTTTGTTGGTCAGCCATTCACGCCTGCGCGGCCGGGTCGATCAGTTAGAGCAGCAAATTCGGTCACTGGGTGCTGATGTGCCGGAGCCTCGGCGGGCCGAGGTGCGCAAGCCAACCGAGAAACCGGGCAAGCCGTCAAAGCCCGCCCCGTGGTCTGCCGCCAAGGCGCAACGGGTCCAGCAGCCTACCGAAGAAACACCACCCGCAGCCGTTGTCTTCCGCGAGGATCGGTTGGCCGCGTTGACAAACTGGTTGCGCGAGAACTGGTTCTATGCGGTCTCGGCGCTTTCGCTGGCGCTGGCGGGGATATTTCTGGTTCAATACGGCGTTGAAAGCGGGCTGTTGCCGCCAGCCGCACGGGTGATCGCGGCTTTGCTTTTCGGCGCGGCTCTGATCGGTGCCGGTGAGATCATCCGTCGCAAATACGGGGATGACGAAAGCACGGCAACTGCCTATCTGCCCTCGGTCTTTTCCGGTGCTGGGCTGGTCACGCTATTCGGAGGCGTTCTGGCCGCGCGGCAGCTCTATGATCTGATCGGCGCCGAGGGCGCACTGGTCGCAATGGTTGCTGTCTCTGTGGTAGGTCTTGTGCTGGGCTGGTTTCACGGTCCTTTGCTGGCCGCGGTCGGATTGATCGGATCGTTTTCCGCCCCATTCGTGGTCGGAGGCGCGTCTGAAGATCCAAGCTGGCTGTACGCCTATTTCTTCGTCATCGCTGTTCTGGGATTGGGAATCGACACGGTGCGGCGTTGGGCATGGATTTCGGTTCTGACTTTGGTTGGGGCTTATATTGCCAGCCTACTACTGGTGTTGTCCTCGCCCATTACCGAGGCCGAATACCTGATCGGCGTGACGGCGTTGGCCCTGATAGCCATCGCAATTCCGGTCCGGCGGATCTGGCCGGACCATGGCGGATCAATGATCAGTGCGATCCTATGGCGCAAAAAGGGCGATGCGTGGCCGGAATTCCCGACGCGGCTGGGTTTTGGTGCGGTTGCTGTCAGTGCAGCAATCCTGTCGCTGCACTGGGCGGACAGCGTAGATGAGTTCTGGCTGGGAATTGTGCTGCTGTCGGGGATGACCCTTGGATTGATGTTGTGGGCAAAACGGGCCGAGGCGTTGCAAGACGCCACGGTTCTGCCTGCGTTAGGTCTTATCTGGTTTGTCCTTATGCATGGCTGGGACAATGGGGTCGTGCTGAGTCAGTTTGCCGAAACCTATGCAGAAACGCCCGAAGCAGATTTCCCCTGGGTGGTGACCGTTCTGACGGCCCTTGGTGCAGTGATTTCGCTCACGGCGGCGTGGCAGTCGATGCAGGCACAGAAATACGCGGCAATATGGGCGGGGGCAGCGGCGGTACTCGCCCCCGCATTGGCCATCGCGCTTGAAGTCGGTTGGCATCCGACCGAGGTCATCGGAGCGTACCCCTGGGCCCTGCACGCAATTGCGTTGGGCGTGCTGATGGTCGGCTTGGCGGAACGCTTTGCACGCGTGGATGGCGAGAACCGGATGCGCCCGGCTCTCGCGACGATATCGGCTCTGTCATGTCTAAGCTTTGCTTGCGTCATCGTTCTTAGCTCGGCGGCGCTGACCATCGCACTGGTAGTGATGGTCGTCGTAGCGGCGGCGTTGGATCGCAAATTCACGCTGCCCCCGATGAGTTGGTTCATATGGGCAGGCGTGTTCACCATCACTGTGCGATTGGTCCTGACTCCGGGCCTTGTTTGGGCCAGCTACGCGCCAGTGGCCGAGATGGTGCTGGTCTACGGCGGAAGCACTGCGGGTTTTGTGATCGGGTGGTTGCTGCTGCGGCCGCTGCATCGTCCGGTGGCGGGCCTGCTGCTGGAAAGCGCGGCCTGGGCGACCGGGGGCATCCTGATTTCCCTAATGCTAGAACGCTGGCTGCAAAGCTTTGGTGAAGGCAACGCCACCAACAGTCATTGGGGTCTGGGCCTGCTAGCGATCATCTGGTTGCTGCTGGCTTTCGCACAAGTCCAGCGGTTGGAGCTGGCGGGCAAGCTGAACTACGTCCGCTACCTGCTGGCCGCGTTCTTTGCCGGTCACGGCTTGTTGCGGCTGGCGCAGGCAGTGGCCGAGGCAAACCCGCTGCTCAGCACAGCTGTGCCACCGGTACTGGGGCCTCCGGTTCTTAACACGCTGGCGGTAGCCTATCTGCTGCCTGCGCTGATTATTGGCTTCTCAGTCTGGCGCATTTACGCAACCCCGCGGTGGCTGAAACGCGCCAGTTGGGGATTGGCTGGCGGTCTGGCGGCCATTTGGCTGGGGCTGATGATCCGCCATATCTGGCAGGGCGCTGCGGGGATGTATGAGGGGAACGGTGTGACCCAACCCGAACTTTACACCTATACCATGGCCCTGCTGGCGATTGGTGCGGTGCTGTTTTACCAGTCACTGGCGCGCCGGTCCGACCTGATGCGCAAGGCCGGTCTGGCGGTGATCGGGTTGGCCGTCGCCAAAGTGTTCCTGATCGATATCGCTGGTCTGGGCGGGCTGATCCGCGTGTTCTCGTTGCTGGCGCTGGGTCTCGCATTGGCCGGGCTTGCGTGGCTCAACCGTTGGGCCAAGCTGCGCTATTCGCCGCAGCAGGCGGAACCTCTGGACCATTAGGCGCGGGCGTCCTATAAGCGCGGCCATGTATGACCGGATGGCCATCATTATTCGAATTATATCCCCGGCGCTCTGACCCTCTGAGACGCCGGGCAAAGGTGTTTGAGAACTCGCACCGACCGCTTCGCACCTAGTACGACCAGATCATCCAAAGGACGCCCCCAATGTGCGCCGACACGATCCAGACACCTGATTACAAAGACACGCTGAACCTGCCCAAAACCGATTTCCCCATGCGCGCCGGTCTGCCGAAACGCGAACCCGCATGGCTGGAGCGGTGGGAGACCATCGGCGTCTATGACCGCCTGCGTGAAAAAGAGGGCCGCGCGCCCTTTACCCTGCACGATGGCCCCCCCTATGCGAACGGTCACTTGCATATCGGCCACGCGCTGAACAAGACGATCAAGGACATGATCGTGCGCAGCCATCAGATGATGGGTTTTGACGCGCGTTACGTGCCCGGCTGGGATTGCCATGGCTTGCCGATCGAATGGAAGATCGAGGAACAGTATCGCAAAAAGGGCAAGAACAAGGACGAGGTGAACGCCGTCGACTTCCGTCAGGAATGCCGCAAGTTCGCCGAGGGCTGGATCGACATCCAGCGTGAAGAGTTCAAGCGTCTGGGCATCACCGGCAACTGGGCCGATCCCTATATCACCATGGACTATCACGCCGAAGCCGTGATCGCCGACGAATTCATGAAGTTCCTGATGAACGGCACGCTCTATCAGGGCTCGAAGCCCGTGATGTGGTCGCCCATCGAAAAGACCGCTTTGGCTGAGGCCGAGGTCGAGTACCACGACAAGGAAAGCTTCACCATCTGGGTGAAGTTCAAGGTTTTGAATGCGGGCGATCTGGATGACGCGTTCGTGGTGATCTGGACGACGACGCCTTGGACCATGCCATCGAACAAGGCTGTCGTTTTTGGCAAGGACATCTCCTATGGCCTGTACGAAGTCACCGGCGCACCCGACGAATGCTGGGCTGCGGTGGGCGACAAGTTCCTGCTGGCCGACAATCTGGCCGCCGATGTGCTGGGCCGCGCCCGTCTGAACGACGATCAGTGGACCCGCGTCCGTGACGTGACCACTGATGAGCTGGCAGGTGTGCAACTGACCCACCCGCTGGCCGGGGCCGAGGGTGGCAATGGCGAATGGGACGATATCCGCGACTTCCGCGCCGCTGAGTTCGTGACCGATACCGAAGGCACCGGTTTTGTCCACTGTGCGCCCTCGCACGGTATGGAGGAATTCGAGCTGTACCGCGATCTGGGCATGCTGGAACAGGTCATCACCTATAACGTGATGGATGACGGCTCGTTCCGCGCCGATCTACCGTTCTTTGGCGGCAAGTATATACTGTCCCGCAAGGGCGGCGAGGGTGACGCGAACAAGGCTGTCATCGACAAACTTGTGGAGGTCGGCGGTCTGCTGGCGCGTGGCAAGATCAAACACAGCTATCCGCATTCGTGGCGTTCGAAAGCTCCGATCATCTACCGCAACACGCCGCAATGGTTTGCATCCGTTGATCGCAAGCTGGATGACGGTATGGGCGAGATGGGGGACACCATCCGGGAACGCGCTCTGCGGTCCATCGACGAGTTGGTGAAATGGACGCCGCAGACCGGTCGCAATCGCCTCTATTCGATGATCGAGGCGCGCCCGGACTGGGTTCTGTCGCGTCAGCGCGCCTGGGGCGTGCCGCTGACCTGCTTCACCAAAAAAAGCGCTCTGCCGACCGACGCGGATTACCTGCTGCGCAACGAAGGCCTCAACGCCCGTATCAAGGCGGCGTTCGAGACAGACGGCGCGGATGTTTGGTACACCGACGGGTTCAAAGAGAAGATCCTCGACGGCATCGCCAACCCGGATGACTACGATCAGGTGTTCGACGTGTTGGATGTTTGGTTCGACTCGGGGTCAACCCACGCCTTCGTTCTGCGCGACCGTGAGGATGGCACCGAAGACGGCATCGCCGACGTTTACATGGAAGGCACCGACCAGCACCGTGGTTGGTTCCATTCGTCGATGCTGCAAGCTTGTGGCACCAAAGGGCGGGCACCGTACCGGAACGTTGTGACCCATGGGTTCACGCTGGACGCCAAGGGCAACAAGATGTCCAAGTCGCTGGGCAACACCATCGTGCCGGAAGAGGTCGTCAAGCAATACGGCGCCGATATCCTGCGCCTGTGGGTGGCTCAGACCGACTATACCGCTGACCAGCGGATCGGGCCGGAGATTCTGAAAGGCACTGCCGACAGCTATCGCCGTCTGCGCAACACCATGCGGTTCATGCTGGGGTCGCTGGCTGACTTCACCGAGGCGGATCGCGTTGATCCGGCGGATATGCCGCGCCTGGAGCGCTGGGTGCTCAGCCGTCTGGCCGATCTGGATGAGCAGGTGCGCAAAGGCTATGCATCTTTCGACTTCCAGGGCGTGTTCAGCGCGGTCTTCACCTTCGCCACCGTTGACCTGTCGTCGTTCTATTTCGACGTCCGTAAGGATGCGCTGTACTGTGACGGCGACACCCTGCGCCGCCGTGCTGCACGCACCGCGCTGGATATCCTGTTTCACCGGCTGACCACATGGCTGGCCCCGGTTCTGGTTTTCACCATGGAAGAGGTCTGGCTTGAGCGTTTCCCGGGCGATGACAGCTCGGTCCATTTGGTGGATTTCCCGGATACGCCCGCCGACTGGCGCGATGCGGAACTGGAAACCAACATGGCCAAGGTTCGCCGCGTGCGCCGGGCCGTAACTGCCGCGCTGGAAATCCAGCGTCAGGACAAGGTGATCGGGTCCAGCCTCGAAGCGGCCCCGATTGTTCATGTTGAGGATGGCGACACCCGCGATCTGCTGGCGACCTTCGACGTGGATGACATGTGCATCACTTCCGGATTGACCGTCACCGGCGACCCGGCCCCTGCCGAGGCGTTCCGCGTGCCCGAAATCGAAGGCGTTGCGGTGCTGTTTGAAAAGGCCGAGGGAAACAAATGTCAGCGTTGCTGGAAAATCCTGCCCGATGTGGGTCGCCACTCCCATGAGGGCGTCTGCGGGCGTTGCGACGAGGCGCTGAGCTAACCATCAAACCCCCGACCCACCCGCCGGGGGTTTTTCTTTTCTTGCGCAGAGCCTGGCGATCTGAAACGCTGCGCTCATGCCGATGATTGCCGTTGAAACCCAGTTTGGTCTCCTTGGTGTCGAAGAAACCGACGGTGCCCTGACGCGCCTTGTGTGGAATGGCCGAAATGAGGGCCCCGAAACCCCGCTGCTGCAAGAGGCCGCCGCGCAGCTGAGGGCCTATGATCAGGGGAAACTGGATCAGTTTGACCTGCCATATCGCGTCGCCGGTTCCGATTTTCAGCAACAGGTTTGCGATCTGATGTACGCCATCCCGCTGGGTGAAACCCGGACCTATGGCGATATCGCGAAGGAACTGGGCCATCCGCCTCAGCCGGTGGGTCAGGCCTGTGGAGCCAACCCGATTCCGGTGATCATTCCCTGCCACCGGGTACTTGCTGCCAACAGTCTGGGTGGCTTTTCGGGGGATGGTGGAATTGAGACGAAAGTTGCTCTGTTACGCCACGAACGGGCAGCGGGGCTATTGATCTGACACGTTGAATTCTGTTGCAATCCGGCTGGTTGATGCTCAATTTGTATCAGATAGAGAATTCAAAGGATCGCATTGCATGACTGCCCCAACAGACCCGGCCGTCCGTAAGAAGGCCATCATCGACCGACTGATGTCGCTGGAAGAGCAAGAATTAGCGACGGCACAGGCCCACTACGACGCTTTCCTGAAGGATTCTCAGCTGGATGACCGGGAAGGCCATGACAAGGATGATATCGCAGCCTCACGCGAGAACGCGGATCTGGCGGCGGCCTTTGATGCCCCTGTACATGCGCATCACGCCAAGATCGACGTGATCGAAAACACCGATTTCAGCATCACAGATACGGTGCGGCCCGGCGCCGTAGTCAAGTTCAACAACCGCCGTTTCGTGGTCTGCGTTTCGACCACTCGGTTCGATGTGGACGGCAAGACCTATATGGGTATCTCAACCCAAAGCCCGATTTATCTGGCCATGGTTGGCCTGCAAGAAGGTGATGTATTCACCCACAATGGCACTGAGTTCGAGGTTCAGGACGTCTTGTAATCTGCACTCTTGCGCTGTGGAATGATTTGCTGCGCAATGCCTGCGAAGACTAGGTAGAGGCTGGTAATTACCAGCCCCCAATGGGCCCAGCTTTCGGGGTGGAAATCGACCCAGGCCGCCCAACCCGCAAAGAATGTCCAGGCAAAAGCCATCGGTAACGACACCATGCGCCAACGCTCGGTCCGCACCGGGTGGATGAATTTCAGCGGCAGGAACATCGCTAGGGACAGCAGCGACACCAGCAGCAGAATGACCCAGAAGTTGGGCTCCAGCGCGAAGATGACGATCACGAACATATTCCAGCACCCGGGGAAGCCGGAAAAGGAGTTGTCCTTTGTTTTCATGCGTGTGTCGGCGAAGTACATCGCGCTGGCAAAGGTGATGACGATGATGGCGAACCATCCCGTCCAGCCGTCCATCAACCCGGATTTGAACAACGCAAAGGCCGGAATGAAAACATAGGTTAGATAATCGATGATCAGATCCAGCAGCACCCCGTCAAACTCTGGCGCGTTCTTTTTGACATGGTAGTGCCGTGCCAGCGGGCCGTCGATGCCGTCCACGATGAACGAGACCACCAGCCACAAATACATCAGGCTCCATTTTTCCTCGACAGCGGCCAGCATGGCCAGCATTGCAAAAACGGCACCGGTGGCGGTGAACAAATGGACGGAAAGTGCTTTGAATCTAAGAGTCATGCAGGGTTCATGTACGATGCGTTCGACAGATGCAAAGCAAAAAGCCTGCGGCGGAGTATATGGTCAGGATAAGGTGAGTTTTGACCACTACACTACTGGACTGACTTGGACTGTTTAACAAGGCAAGCCGCATGTGTAGCAAACTTACCGCATCGTGGAAACTATCCTTTAACGCGAACCACGTAATTCATTTTTAGACCGTGGTTGTGCCTCTAACAGCCGTAGTTGCACAACAATAGAATCAGCCAAAACGGAATAGAATAAAAATGAAAATCGCACCCCTTTCTATTGTCATGCTGTCTTTGATTTGCACGGCATGCGCAACGAAACAGGAAAGCATCCTAAAAGCCAAAGGGAATGCCGAAAATGTCGAGTTTGCCACGGACAGCGCGCAACAGGGGGTCTTAGGCTTCAGGGCGACAAGCGTTCGCGTATTGAGGGATGGTAACTCAAGTATTCCAGCGACGTGCGATCTGACCGGTGATGGTTTTGCGGCGAATGTGACCACCCCAGCAATCGTCAACCTGCCCAGCTATGGAAAAAACACACAACCCCTTCAGGTCAATTGTCTGGTGGGGGATAAAGCCCATACCCAGACAGTCGAACCGTCCAATCTTTCGGCTGACAATCGCAAGGCGAATGCAATCGGCGCCGGTGTTCTGGTCGGCGGCATTGTTGGCGGTGCATTGGCCGGATCGGTAAGTGGCGAGAAAGAGGGCGACGCTTACGGCTATAAGCCAATCAAGCTGAAGCTTGATTAATCATGCCTTTGGATGCGCGCGGTTGTAGACCTCCATCAACCGCGCGGTATCCACGGCTGTGTAGGTCTGTGTGGTTGAAAGCGATGCGTGGCCAAGCAATTCCTGAATGGCGCGCAGGTCTCCTCCGGCGGACAGCAGGTGCGTGGCAAAGCTGTGCCGCATTGCATGCGGCGTGGCTGTTGCGGGTAGGCCAAGTTGCATCCGGGCCTTGGCCATCACCCCCTGGATGGCGCGGGGGTTCAACGGGCCGCCGCGCACACCGCGAAACAGCGCTTGGTCCGTGGCCTGCGGGTGCGGACAAAGCCGCACGTAGTGGTCAACGGCGGAACGGGCGGCGGGCAGAACCGGAACGATCCGCTCTTTATCCCCTTTGCCTATGATGCGCAAGGTTTCGGGCAGGGGTGCATCCGCGCCGGTCAGAGAGAGCGCTTCGGAAATGCGCAGCCCGCATCCGTAAAGCAGCGTAACCACGGCCACGTCGCGGGCCGCGACCCAGTCACTGTTCGATTGCAGTTCGACTGTGTCGATCATGGCCCGGGCGGCATCTTCGGCCAGTGGGCGGGGTAGTTTTTTAGTAAACTTGGGTGCGCGGGTCGACAACACGGCTGTGGGCTCGAAACCCTCACGCTCGGACAGCCAGCGATAAAAGCTTTTGACGGCCGAGAGCTTGCGGGCCAGCGACCGTGCGCCCACGCCCGATGCGCGCTGATCGGCCATCCAGGCGCGCATGTCGGATACGGTGATCCGGGCCAATGCCGCCAGCCCCTGCCGTTCGCTGTGATGCAAGGTCATAAAGGACAGGAATTCGGTAACATCACCGCGATAGGCGGTCTGCGTATTCTCAGACCGCCCGGCTAATGCCCCCAGACTGTCCAGCCAATGCTGCAGTGCATCGCGACAGGATGGAGAAATCAGGCTCACGACAACCAGTGGCGCATCGATCGTTCGAACACGCCGGCAAAGAACGACAACAGATCGGTGCCCAGCTGCGGGGTGAAGTGGTTGGTGTACTTGGACCCCATGACGATCATGCCGGGCAAGCGCCCTTCACCCAGATTCAGCTTCAGACAGGCCTCGGACCGGAACTGGCTGGCCGTGGCCCCGAAAATCCGCGGGCTTGGCTTCGGTACCTGACGCAAAACAACCTCGCGTGCGGGGCCTCCACGATCCTGGCTGAGATAGGCGTTGATCGCGCCCGGCTCGACCACGGTCAGTACGCCGCCCAGCTTTTCGATTGCCTGGTCTTCCTGCATCACGGTTGTTTCCAGAACCAGCGTGATGTGATCGACACGCAGGATCTCGGCCACTTCGCCGCCAAGCGTGCGCAGGAAATCCTCGAACTCGACCGGTTCCAGAAGGCGCAGAATGGCGCGGTGCACCTGATTTGTGCCTGCCAGATTTTCGTAAGCCGCTGCGATGACCGAGCGGTGGGTGTCCTCAAGCCGGTCCAACCGAGCCTCGAGCCGTTGCATGGCGATGCCGCGCAGGTCGATGACATTGTCACCGCGCGCCTGCTCATTGGCAGCGACCAGCGCCTGCATCAGATCCTTGTCGTCCAGCACGGCGTCTGGCTCGGCCAGAATCGCGGCGCGGAGATTATCCTTGAGTTTGGTGTTGCTGCTCATGTCCCGTCCGGTCTTTTTTTGTTGAGCGGCTTATAACACGGGTTGGTGCAATTGCCTTGGGAAAAATGCAGGCAAAGGTAGAATTAACGCTGAGATGTGTCGGAAAGGCTCCCGCCTGCAATGCTCTGATCAAAAGATCAGTTTTTGCAGTTGGGCCGGGCGCGGCGCCTGACGGCGCCGCGCGGGTGCGTTAGATAATCAGAGGATTTTCTGACCTGTCTTGGCCCAGTCGGCCAGGAAGGTTTCCAGACCCTTGTCCGTCAGCGGGTGGTCAGCCAGTTTCTTGATCACGGCAGGCGGCGCGGTGATCACGTCGGCACCAATGCGGGCGCTATCTGTCACGTGGTTCACGGTGCGGATCGAAGCTGCCAGAATCTCAGTCTCGTACCCATAATTGTCATAAACCTGACGGATGTCGGCAATCAGGTCCATACCGTCAAGGTTGATGTCATCCAGACGGCCGATAAAGGGCGAGATGAAGGTTGCACCCGCTTTGGCGGCCAGAATCGCCTGATTGGTCGAGAAGCAAAGGGTCACGTTGACCATCTGGCCTTCGTCCGTCAGCGTTTTGCAGGCTTTCAGGCCGGCCCAGGTCAGCGGCACTTTGACGGCGATATTCGGTGCGATCTTGGCTAGCTTGCGGCCTTCGGCGATCATGTCGTCGGCTTCGGTCGCAACCACTTCTGCGGACACGGGGCCGTCGACCAGATCACAGATCTCTTTGGTCACTTCCAGAATGTCGCGGCCCGATTTCAGGATCAGCGAGGGGTTGGTGGTTACGCCGTCCACCATGCCCAGATCATTTAGTTCAGCAATGGCGTCGATCTCGGCGGTGTCTACGAAGAATTTCATGAGGGCAGTCCTTTGATGGGTTGGCCTTGGTCGCGGATGCCTTTACCTCAAAGAGACCCATGCTGAAACCCCCCGGCCCAAGGATATGCGGTGAGCACTCAGGAGTATTTCGACCAAGGTGAGCTGGTGGCGGTGTTGACCGCACAACCGCTGGACCGGACGCTGGATTACAAAGCGCCCGAGGGTGGGTGTTTTCTGGGCGCGTTTGTCGAAGTTCCACTGGGCCCGCGCAAAGTTTTAGGCGTTGTCTGGGGGGCGGGGCAGGGCGACTTTGATCTGAGCAAGGCCCGGTCGGTGATCCGCGTGCTTGAGGTCGCGCCGATGCGCGAAGAGATGCGCGTGTTTCTGGGGCGGGTTGCCGATTACACGCTGACACCGATGCCTGCGATGCTGCGGCTTGCTACCCGCGCGCCGGGATTGGGTGATCCACCCTCAATGCGCAAGATTTACCGCTTGGGACAAGGTGAGCCAGACCGCATGACCGATGCGCGGACCCGCGTATTGGAGATTTTGCGGGATTATGGCGGGCTGGCGTTTACGCTGAAGGAATTGGCAGAGCAGGCGGGGGTGACATCGTCTGTCGTCAAAGGCTTGGTGAAACAGGGTGCCGTGCGCGAGGAGGACAGCCCGCGCGATCTGCCCTATCCGCATCTGGATCCGGATTTGCCTGGCAAGACGCTGACCGAAGATCAGGCGGCAGCGGTTGCTAAGTTACAGACCGGTCAGCGGACCGGCGACTATGGCACCACGTTGCTGAAAGGGGTGACAGGTTCGGGCAAGACAGAGGTCTATCTGGAGGCTGTGGCCGAGGCGCTGCGGATGGGGCGGCAGGCGCTGGTCTTGCTGCCCGAGATTGCCCTGACCGCCGAATTCCTGACGCGGGTCGAGGCGCGGTTTGGCGCGCGTCCGGCTGAATGGCATTCGGGCGCAACCATGACGGAACGCCGTCGGGTTTGGCGGATGGTCGGGCAGGGGGATGCGCAACTGGTGGTGGGCGCTCGGTCGGCGCTGTTTTTGCCGTTTCGGGATCTTGGGTTGGTCGTGGTCGATGAGGAACACGACACGTCATATAAGCAAGAAGACGGCGTGCATTACAGCGCCCGCGACATGGCAGTCCTGCGGTCGGCCATATGCGGCGCGCGGGTGATTCTGGCCAGCGCGACGCCGTCGCTGGAAAGCTGGGCCAATGCCGAGGCGGGGAAATATGAACGTCTCGACCTGACCTCACGCTTTGGCGCGGCGGTGCTGCCAGAGATGAAGCCCATCGACATGCGGGCCGAACAGATGCAGCCGGGAACTTGGATTTCCCCGTCCCTGCGGCAGGCGGTGCGGCAGCGGATCAAACGGGGTGAGCAATCATTGCTGTTCATCAACCGCCGGGGCTATGCGCCGGTCACCTTGTGCCGAGCGTGTGGTGAACAGATTGCCTGCGATTACTGTGACGCGCGGATGGTCGAGCATCGGTTTCTGAAACGTCTTATGTGCCACCAGTGCGGTGAGACCAAGCCGATGCCTGACGCCTGCCCCTCATGCGGTGCGGAAGGCAAGCTGGCCCCGGTCGGCCCTGGGATAGAACGGCTTGCGGAAGAGGCCGAGGTGACCTTCCCCGAGGCCACGATCGCGATGCTCAGTTCTGATCTGTTCGGCTCGGCACGTGCCCTGAAAGCCAAGATTGAGGAGATTGCCGAGGGAGACGCGGATATTATCATCGGCACGCAACTGGTGGCCAAGGGACATAACTTTCCCAAGCTGACGCTGGTGGGCGTGATCGACGCCGATCTCAGCTTGCATGGCGCCGATCTGCGCGCCGCCGAACGCACGTTCCAGTTGATGCGGCAAGTCGCTGGGCGGGCTGGACGGGCAGACAAGCCGGGGCAGGCATTGTTGCAGACGTTCCAGCCGGAACATCCGGTGATCCGCGCCATTCTTTCAGGAGATGAAGAGGGGTTCTGGAAAGCCGAGGCCGCCGGACGGCAGGCCGCTGGAGTGCCGCCATATGGGCGGATGGCTGGTATCGTTTTATCTGGACCAGAGGTAGGGCCCGTCTTTGATATCGGCAATGCCATGGCCCGCAACGATGCGGCGCTGCGCGAGATCGATGCGCAAGTCTTCGGCCCGGCCCCCGCGCCGATAGCGCGTATCCGTGGCAGGCATCGCGTGCGCCTGCTGGTCAAGGCCCCGAAAGGTGCCCCGATTCAGAGCGCTATCGCCCGTTGGATCGCACCGCTTCGCCTAAAAGGTGATATTCGTCTTACCGTTGATATCGACCCGCAAAGCTTTTATTGACCTCTGCATCAGCGCAGAGCGACTGTGTGCAGTGCGCTTTCCCCTCGCCAAATCAAAGAAATGGGCTTAGAGAACTCTCATGCTGAAACCTATGCCCCTGTCAGAGGCGCAGAGCCTTCCGTTCTGGCGCCGTCCTGTGACGCTCTTGTTCGTTATGGCGATGACCATGCCGATTGCGTTCAATGGATGGAGTGCGCTGTTGAACAACTTCGTTATCGAAGTTGCCAACTTCGATGGGGCCGACATCGGTCTGTTGCATACCGTCCGTGAAATTCCGGGTTTTTTGGCCGTTGGCGTGATTGCAGTGATCCTGTTCATTCGCGAGCAGGTTCTGGCGATGATCTCGCTGATGATGCTTGGCATTGCGACTGCGGTAACCGCGTGGTTCCCAAGTTTGGGCGGGTTGTTGTTCGTAACCCTCTTCAGTTCGATCGGGTTTCACTACTACGAGACCGTGAATCAGTCCCTGCAACTGCAGTGGTTGCCCAAGGATCGCGCGCCGCAGGTGCTTGGGTGGCTGGTCGCGATGGGCTCAGCCGCGACGGCGGTTGTCTACGGCCTGATTGTACTGACCTGGGATCGGTTCGATCTGTCTTATAACACTGTTTTCATGATCACTGGGGGCGTTACAGCCCTATTGGCCCTGATTTGCCTGATCGCTTTCCCGCAATTTGATGCGCCCACGCCGCAGACGAAGAAAATCGTATTACGTCGCCGGTATTGGCTGTACTACGCCCTGCAATTCATGGCTGGGGCACGGCGCCAGATATTCATCGTTTTTGCTGGCTTCATGATGGTCGAGAAATTCGGCTTTGAAGTGCACGAATTGACCAGTCTCTACTTGATCAACCTGATGATCAACATGATGGCCGCACCGCTGCTGGGCAAAGCAGTCGCCAAGTTCGGAGAGCGTCGCACGCTGATCTTCGAATATACCGGGTTGGCCATCGTGTTTGCGGCCTATGGTGGTATCTACTGGTTCGGCTGGGGCGTGTTGCTGGCGGCGATCCTGTATGTGATCGACCATGTGCTATTTGCGCTGGCGTTGGCATTGAAGACCTATTTCCAGAAGATCGCCGACCCTGCGGATATCGCACCCACGGCGGCTGTGGCCTTCACCATTAACCACATTGCGGCGGTCTTCCTGCCCGCGCTGCTGGGCCTTTTGTGGGTTGTTTCTCCCGGCGCGGTGTTCGGTTTGGCGGCTGCGATGGCCCTGATCTCTCTGGCGCTGTCGATGCTGATCCCACGCCACCCCGAGGCCGGCAACGAAACCATCCTTTCGAAATACGCCCCGGCGCCCGCCGAATAGGCGCAATTGCTTGACCTTGGCGGGCCCACGCCCTAGGCGCTGTTTCAACTGAGACAGGAGGCCCCTATGCCCACATTCACCGCGCTTACCACTCTGACCGGTAAGAAGGCCGCCGAAAATCTGGGCGAAGCGATGGAGCGTCTGGATCCGGAACCCACCGGTGTCGGCGTATTCGAGGTCGAAGACGGCTCGGGCCTGTGGGAGGTTGGCGGATATTTCACCGAAGCACCCGACGAAACCTCATTGGCTGTTCTGGCCGCAGCATTTGAGGCCAAGCCGTTTGTGGTCTCGGAGTTACCCGAAACCGACTGGGTCGCCCATGTACGCCGCGAGCTCGCCCCGGTCGAAGCTGGGCGGTTCTTTGTCTATGGCAGCCACGATGCTGACAAGCTGCCGGAAGGACGCATCCCACTGTTGATTGAGGCCGCAATGGCTTTTGGCACGGGTCACCATGGCACAACGCTGGGCTGTCTCAAGGCGCTGGATTATCTGTTGGATGATGGCTTCGCGGCCTCCAAAGTGGCCGATATCGGCTGTGGCACGGCCGTTCTAGCCATGGCTGCCGCGCGGGTCTGGAACGGCGACATCATCGCTAGCGACATTGATCAGGTTGCGGTGGATGTGGCCCAAGCCAACCTGAAGGCAAACGATATGGCCGGCAAGGTTCACTGTGTCGAAGCTGCAGGGTTCGATCACCCGGACCTGCAGTCGCACGCCCCTTACGATCTGATTTTTGCCAACATTCTCAAGGGCCCACTGGTCGCTTTGTCCCCCGAGATCGGAGCGAATCTGCGATCTGGGGGATATGCAATTCTATCGGGAATCCTCAACGAACAAGCCGAAGATGTGATCGCGGTTTATCTGCAAAACGGGTTCAATTTAACTAAAAGAGACGTGATTGGTGAATGGACAACGCTAATCTTAAGCAAACAGGGCGTAATTTAGGCCATTTGCAGGAGTTTCATGGATTCTTGCCTCTTTTTTGTCGCAATCTGTAACTACCGTCAGGACGTGGTTACGGGGGCGGTTTTTTTGGAGGCTGCCATGACGGGAAAACAATTGGAATTTGATCAGCGCGTTCATCGCCTGAACAAGAAACATGCAAAACTCAGCCGGGGCTATCGCGCTACGATGCGCAAAGACGGTCTGGTAGTGATGAAGCCGCAGCGGGTCAAATCTGCGGTTCCAGCGAAGATGCTATTGATTTGCTTGGTCGGGCTGTTTGCATTCAAAACGTTTTTGCTGACCAGTCTTGGTACTTCGGCCTATCAGTACCGCGTTGACAGCTTGGCGCAGGGAACGTCAGTCGAACAGGCTGGTGCATGGGTCATGCAAATCGACCCGGCGTCGGAATTCTTGGCGAATTATTTCAATACCCTCATCCACTGAATTTGGTCAGCTTTGACAAGAAACGCCGCGCATCGTGAGATGCACGGCGTTCTTTTGCGCCCCTGAGGGAGGAGGGGGCGAGTGAGTGATGGTTGTGTCTTACCGACGACCTTCCACCACGACGTCAATATCGCCGCGGCACAGGCCGATATCATCCAGCTCGCGGTCTGTCAGACCGCTCAGCGTGTTGCGGGTCACACGGGCGTCATTCCATTCAGCAAGGGCATTCACGACCGATGCGAAAGTTGCGCCGATACGGCCGACGAGGCCGAATGAGCCAGTGGTGGTGCGGGTAGTGTCAAGTGCAGCCATATCCTGTTTCCTTCTGGTTGGTGTTACAGTTTTGTTACTAAGCGGGCATCTAGTGATGGCAATTTGGCTGCGCAAGTGCAGAAATTGCATGTGTCCTATGCAATTTCTGCAAGGGTCGGGATTTCTAAAAAACCCTTAATTTATTGGCCATTTAACTGTCATGAAACGTGTCGATTTCAGGCATTTCGCCGTCGCAAACAGGCCGTTCTGTCGCCGGTGAGATAGGTGTGTCGTTTCCAGACTTCGTGTCAATTCGCTTGGAAAATGTTCACGCTTCGTGCTAATCGGAAACAAAGATCACAAAAAACCCGAGCGGGCCGAGGCAAGACATGCGAATTCTGGGCATTGATCCGGGGCTCAGGACCCTGGGATGGGGCGTCATCGAATCGAATGGCAGCCGCCTGAGCCATGTTGCCAACGGCTTGTGCAAGTCAGACGGGGACGATCTGGGCGAGCGATTGTTGTCGCTGCACAACCAGATCGTTGAGGTCATCGCCGAACATCAGCCTGATCAGGCGGCTATCGAACAGACCTTCGTCAACAAGGACGGGGCTGGAACGCTAAAGCTGGGTCAGGCGCGCGGAGTGGCTTTGTTGACACTGGCTCAGGCCGGATTGCCTGTGGGGGAGTATGCGCCCAACCGCGTCAAGAAAACGGTCGTGGGCGTAGGCCATGCCGAGAAGGAGCAGGTACTTCACATGGTCAAACTGCAATTGCCGGGCTGCCAGCCCAAAGGGGCGGATGCGGCGGATGCGCTGGCGATTGCCATCTGTCACTCGTATTACGGCGCTGCGCCACAGGCGCGGATGAAAGAGGTGCGGGCATGATTGGAAAACTGACAGGGCGGCTAGATTATCGCGCGGCAGATCACGTGCTGATCGATGTGCGTGGTGTTGGCTACATCGTCTACTGTTCGGATCGCACGATGGCGGCGCTGCCGGGCGCGGGAGAGGCAGTTTCGATCTACACTGACATGGTCGTGCGCGAAGACCTGATGCAGCTTTACGGCTTCCTGTCGCTGGTCGAGAAGGAATGGCATCGCCTGCTGTGCTCGGTGCAGGGGGTCGGCGCCAAGGTTTCGCTGGCCATTCTGTCGGCGCTGGGGCCCGATGGGGTCAGCCGAGCGATCGCTTTGGGCGACTGGGGCGCGGTTAAGGCCGCCAAAGGTGTTGGTCCGAAGACCGCGCAGCGCATTGTGCTGGACCTCAAGGACAAGGCGCCGGGCGTGATGGCCATAGGTGGCACCGTGACCGAGGCCATGGACGGGCCAGAGTTAGAGGTTGTAGAACTGACCGAACCAGCACCTGCTCCGAAGCGGGCGGTAAAACACTCTTCGGGGTCGGCGGCGGCCTCGGCAGGGGCGTTGTCGGCGCTGTCCAATCTGGGATATGGGCCGTCTGATGCGGCATCCGCCGTGGCCGAGGCAGCGGCCAGCCTGCCTGATGCGGGCGAGGCTGATCTGATCCGCGCGGCGCTGAAACTGCTAGCGCCGAAAAGCTGAGTGAAAGGGTGACTGAATGGTAGATGCTGATCCCACCCTGCGACCCGAGCCAATGCCCGAGGACAATGACCGTGCCCTGCGTCCGCAAGGTCTGGACGAATTCATCGGTCAAGCCGAGGCGCGCGCGAACCTACGTATCTTTATCCAATCCGCTCGCCAGCGTGGCGAGGCGATGGATCACACGTTGTTTCACGGCCCTCCGGGGCTGGGGAAAACCACGCTGGCGCAGATTATGGCGCGTGAGTTAGGGGTGAACTTTCGCATGACCTCGGGTCCTGTGCTGGCTAAGGCGGGGGATCTGGCCGCGATCCTGACCAACCTTGAATCGCGCGATGTGCTGTTCATCGACGAAATTCATCGCCTTAACCCGGCGGTCGAAGAAGTGCTGTATCCGGCGATGGAGGATTTTGAGCTGGACCTCGTGATCGGCGAAGGCCCTGCCGCGCGAACGGTTCGGATTGAATTGCAGCCGTTTACTCTGGTCGGAGCGACCACGCGGATGGGTCTGCTGACCACGCCTTTGCGTGACCGGTTCGGAATACCGACGCGGCTGCAGTTCTACACGGTCGATGAGTTGCACGAGATCGTCACTCGCAACGCGCGCAAGCTGGGCGCACCTGCAGATGACGATGGCGCGCGTGAGATTGCGCGCCGCTCACGCGGGACACCGCGGATCGCAGGGCGGTTGTTGCGCCGTGTCGTTGATTTCGCCATCGTCGAAGGCGACGGGCGGATCACCCGCGAACTGGCCGACGGGGCCTTGACGCGGCTGGGTGTGGATCATCTGGGATTGGACGGCGCGGACCGGCGTTATCTGAAGCTGATTGCCGAAAATTATGCTGGCGGGCCGGTGGGTATTGAAACCCTGTCGGCGGCGCTGTCGGAAAGCCGCGACTCGCTTGAAGAGGTGATTGAACCTTTCCTGTTGCAGCAGGGTTTGATCCAAAGGACCCCGCGTGGACGGATGCTGGCGCAAAAGGCGTGGACGCATTTGGGAATGGCTGCGCCGCGGGGACAAAACGATCTGTTTGGTTGAAGTACGCGCCGTTAGATTTTATGCCACCGGCGGCTGTATTGGACTAAGAAGAGGGGCAGGGCGTGACACCCGATCAAATCGAGGCGCTGTTTACGCGCGAAAGTGGTGAATTCCTGTTTGCCCGCTGGGGGCGTCCAATCGTGCCCATCGTCTTTGGCGTCGAGGATGAGACGCTGTCCACCGTCAAAGGCGCGTTCGAGGCCGTGGTGTCATTGGCCGGACACAAGATGGCCGAAACCGATCCGGAACTGGGCGCCAATTGTATGGTCTTCTTTTTCCGCGACTGGCAGGAGCTGTTGGAGGTTCCTGATCTGGATCGGTTGATCCCTGATCTGGCACCTTTGGTTGATCGGTTGATTGCGGCGGATGCCAACCAATACCGGGTGTTCCGGTTCGAAGACGATGGTGCGATACGCGCGGCTTTTGTTTTTCTGAGGATGGACAAGGAACTGTCTAAGGTTCCGGCGGAGACATTGGCGCTCAGCCAGGTGGTTCAAACCCTCTTGCTGTGGTCGGACACTGCGTTTCGGGAGCAATCCCCATTGGCTGTGGCTGGCGACACCACCGTTTTACGCCCTGACATCGCCGAGCTGATCCGGGCGGCCTATGATCCGATACTGCCAGGCGCGGCGCAAGATGCGTCGCATGCGCTCCGGCTGTTTGCGCGGTTGCAGGCACCGCAATAAGGGTCAGGCCGTTGGTTTGTCTGGCTGCTTAAAAGCGTCAATCAGATCATTGCCGGTTTCAAAAAACGCATCAGCGCCAACCAAGTTGGTAACACCATAGCGGTCCAGTTCTTTGCGGACGTCGGGTTCGACCAGCAAAAAGACCATCCGGATGCCTTTGGAATGCAACAAGGCGTGTAGATTACGTATGGTGTAGCCTGCGGTGAAATCCACATCGTCTACCGAAGAGGTTTCGATGCAGAACCAACGTAACTTTGGAGCAGTGGCATTGACGATCGCCGTGACCTCGTCTGACAGGCGTTGGGTGTTGGCGTAGTACAGGCTGTGGGAAAAGCGATAGATTACAAGGCCAGGTTCGAACTGGTTCGAAGTGGTAACGGGACTGGTGTGCCAACCTCCGTCGGGGCTTCGGACAATGACTGCGTTCTTTGGTCGATACCCACGACGCGTGTGGTCGATCAGCGACAGCACCATCGCAAAGATGATCCCTTGCTCAACCCCGACCAAAACAACCACCGCTGCCGTGGCAACCGCGATCCAGAATTCCGACCGCGCCTGCCGGTAAATGGCGGCAAGGCCCTTAAAGTCGATCAGCTTAACGCCGATCAGGAACACCACTGCAGACAGCGCGGCATTTGGTAAGAATGCAAGTGGGCCGGTCAGAAACAGGATCACCACCAGAACAATCGCAACCGTCGTCAGTTGCGCAATCTGACTGCGACCTCCGGCGCTGGCGACCATCTCGGTTTTGGTAGGGCTGCCGTTGACGACGAAGGTTCCGGTAAAGGCCGCGCCGAGATTGGCTAAGCCCAACCCGACCAGATCGGTGTTTTCGCTGAATTTGTCCTCGTAGCGGGCCGCGTAGGCGCGCGAGGTCGCGGCGCTTTGTGCTAGGATCACCACAAAGATGGACAGCGCAGTAGGGGTCAGTTGTTTGAACAGAGACCAGCTCCAATCCACGTCTGGGACGGACATTGCCGGCAGGCCGCCGGAAACGGCTCCCAGCACGGTTATGCCCGTGGAGCTGAACTGGAAGGTCCAGCTGCATAGAATGATGCCCAATATTGCGATCAAGGGGCCGGGTATTTTCGACGACAGCTGTTTGCACCCGAGGACGACAAGCAAAACGGACAGGGACACCGCGACTGTCGGCCAGTTGGTCTGGTCATAATGCTGTATGAGGTCGCGAAGTTTGGCGAGCGTTCCATGGCCTGATGCCTCGATCCCAAGCATTCCGGGTATCTCGCCAGTTGCCACTTGTATGCCCACGCCGGTTAGAAAGCCGACCAGTACGGTCCGCGAAAGAAAATCGGCCAGAAACCCAAGACCGATCAGGCGCGCGGCAATCAACAGCACTGCGGCCATCAACGCCAATAAAGAGGCCAGCGCCAGATATTCGGACGATCCCGACACTGCCATGCCCGCCAAAGCTGATGCGGTAATGGCCGCCGTGGCAGAATCTGCCCCGACCACCAGATGCCGCGACGACCCGAACAAGGCGAACAGCGCCATCGGGATGAGGATCGTGTACAGCCCCGTTACAACTGGGGTGCCTGCGATTTTGGTGTAGCCCATGACCTCGGGGATCGCGAGGCAAGCAAAGGTCAACCCGGCAAGAACCTCGGTTGGCACGGATGATCGGTTGATCGGCAGGATACCCTGCAGGATGGGAAGCGGGAATTTGCCCTCTTTTCGGTGCGAGCCGGTCATAGGATCACCCTTTAGATTCAAACCTCTATTCGGTCAGATTAGTTCGATACCAAGTACAGGGTGAAATAAATTTTGTAGCCCTGCAGGGATTGCGCGGCGGCCTGTATCCGTGTGAGTCATATCCTGCCCCGTTCCAAAAGATATCAACAGGATGGAATGCCAATATGACCGACCCGCAAAAACACATCTATCCGGTACGGGTCTATTACGAAGACACCGATATGGGGGGCGTGGTTTATCACGCGAATTACCTGAAATTCATCGAACGTGCCCGATCGGACTATGTCCGCGGTTTGGGTAATGACCAAAACGCCATGCGCGATGACGGGATCGTTTGGGTTATTCGGCGGATTGAAGCGGATTATTTGGCGCCGGCGAAGTTCGACGACGAACTGACCATCGAAACTCATTTCATCTCACGCTCGGGCGTTCGGCTTACGATGGGACAGCTGGTAAAACGCGGCGAGACCGAGATTTTCCGCGCCACCGTCACGGCAGTTTGCATGAACGCGCAGGGCAAACCGGTAAGGCTTCCGGCAGAGATTCGCGCATTGCTGTAACAAATTGCTGCGCCGGGGTGGTTCTGTTGGCTTTTCAGGACCATCTGGGTTAGCGTTTGGCAAAACAAGGCCAAACGAACGGCCGTCAGGCAAAACAAAGAGCAGGTTCATGGAAGCTGAAACGCTGGCGCTGGCGCAGGAGATCGATTTCTCCATGTGGGGGCTGTATGCCCGCGCGACCTTTATCGTCAAATTGGTGATGCTGATGCTGGTCGGTGCATCTATCTGGTCATGGGGCATCATCATTCAAAAGCTGATCAATTACCGCGCGGCACGGCGTGAAGCGCAGGTATTTGATGAAAGCTTCTGGTCGGGGAACCCGCTGGATGAGCTGTTCGAGCAGATCGGAACGCAGCCGGATGGCAGTTCGGAAAAGATATTTGCCGCCGGTATGATCGAATGGCGGCGGTCCCATCGCACCGATGGCGGGCTGATTGCCGGGGCTACCGCACGGATTGACCGATCCATGGACGTGGCCATCGCGAAAGAGGCCGAGACGTTGCAAAAGGGTCTGCCCATTCTGGCCACCGTCGGCTCGACCGCGCCGTTTATCGGCCTGTTCGGCACCGTTTGGGGCATCATGAACGCCTTTATCGAGATCGCCGAGCAGCAGAACACCAACCTTGCCGTTGTGGCGCCGGGTATCGCCGAGGCGCTGCTGGCCACGGGTCTGGGCCTGCTGGCTGCGATCCCTGCGGTGATTTTCTACAACAAGCTCAGCGCGGATAGTGACCGGATCGTCGGCGGGTACGAAGCCTTTGCCGATGAGTTTGCCACCATCCTGTCGCGGCAATTGGACAGCTGACGATGGGCGCGGCGGTTCAGCAAAACGGTGGCGGTAACGGACGCAGGCGTGGGCGGCGTCGCGGTCGGGCTCAACCGATGGCCGAAATCAATGTGACGCCCTTTGTGGATGTCATGCTGGTGTTGCTGATCATCTTCATGGTCGCAGCCCCATTGTTGACGGTTGGGGTGCCGGTGGACCTGCCCAAGACGGCAGCAAGCGCCTTGCCCGGAGACAACGAAGAACCGCTGACCGTGACGCTGACTTCAGATGGACGGGTGCAGATTCAAACTACGGACGTGGTGCGCGAAGAGTTGATTGGTAAACTACGCGCCATTGCGTCAGAACGCAGCAGTGATCGCGTGTTCCTGCGGGCTGATGGGGCAATTCCCTATGCGCAGGTCATGCAGGTCATGGGCGCGCTGAATGCGGGTGGGTTTTCCAATGTTGGCCTTGTGACCGATAGTGGCGGGCCGGCCCTGGACGAAGGTGGAGAGTGAGGCCGCGCGGTGGATACCGGCACCAAGATCTCGGCTGTTGCCCATGTCGTCTTGATTGGATGGGCTTTTTTCGGCGGTACGTTCCGGTCCGAACCCCTGCCTATGGCTGTGCAGGAGGTATCGGTGGTCTCGGTTGATCAGTTTGATGCGTTAACCGCACAGCGCACCCCGCCCGAAGTTCCTACGCCTGTCGCCCTGCAGCCCCCCGAAGTTCCAGACGAAGAGGTGACTCCGCCTGCGCCGGTTGAGGAAGAGCAGACTCCACCCGAGGTTGTGACCCCGCCGGAGCCCGAACCTGATATTGTTCCCGAGCCAGTCGAGGCCCCGCCGGAGCCCGAGGTGGTCGATGAAGCCCCGACTCTGGATCAACCCGAGCCAGTGACCGAAGTGCTGCCCGTACCTCCGGGCCCCGAGGCGCAACCGCGCCCCGCCGACAAGGTCGCGCCGGAACCTATCGCGCCTCCGCCACCCGAGGCACAGCCGGATGAAGTGGAAACGCCCGCCGTGTCGCTGGAGGAAGGTGCCGAGACGCAGCAGGAACAACAAGATCAGACCGCCCCGGAAGAGGCCACGGATGAGATCGTGACCGAGGCCGAGGAAACCAAAGAGAACGCTCCACGTACGTCTCCACGTCCACGAGTGCGGCCCAACCGGCCTGCGCCCCCGGCACAAACAGAAGTGGCTGAGGAGCAGGAACCGACCCCGCCAACGCAAGTTGACGAAAGCGCGGTTGAGGACGCCTTGGCAGAGGCTTTGCAAGAGAGCAGAGAGCCCTCTGGTCCTCCACTGACAAGCGGTGAGAAAGATGCAATGCGTTTGGCAGTGTCGCAGTGTTGGAATGTGGGATCGTTGTCCACGGATGCACTGCAAACGGTCGTGGTCGTGGGGTTCTCGCTGACCCCGGACGGCAAGGTTGTTGGCGGTACCCTGCGCATGATTGACAGTTCTGGCGGCACGGCAACGTCTGCAAAACAAGCCTATGAGGCTGCACGACGGGCAATTTTGCGCTGTGGAGCCAAAGGATACACCCTGCCTGCTGACAAATATGCGCAGTGGAAAGATATTGAGATTACATTCAATCCCGAGAGGATGCGGATCAAATGATGAGATTTCTGACCAGCCTGTTACTTGGCCTGACGATTTTGACGGCGCCGGCGAATGCTCAGGACGGACCGCTGCGTCTGGAACTGGATCAGGGGATCATCGAACCCTTGCCCTTTGCGGTGCCTAACTTCGTGCCCGATGGGCCAGCGGCGACGCAATATGCCAACGACATCTCTCGGGTTGTTGCGGCAGATCTGACCGGCACTGGGTTGTTTCGTGAAATCTCATCAGACGCTTTCATCAGCCGGGTCAGTAGTTTTGATGCGCCGGTTCAGTTTGCGGACTGGAAGGCCATTAACGCCGATGCGTTGGTGACTGGTGCCGTAAATGTTTCAGGCAACCGTTTGACTGTTCGTTTCAGAGTGTGGGATGTGTTTTCGGGTCAGGAACTGGGCAACGGCCTGCAATTTGCGGGCACCACCGAGGGCTGGCGGCGCATGGCGCATAAAGTGGCCGATCAGGTTTACAGCCGGATCACGGGCGAGGGTGGTTACTTTGACAGCCGCGTGGCCTTTGTGTCGGAAAGCGGGCCCAAGGATCAGCGTCTGAAACGTCTGGCGATCATGGACTATGACGGTGCCAATGTGCAGTACCTGACCGACAGCGCCGCTATCGTTCTGGCTCCGCGCTTTTCGCCGACGGGCGATCGGTTGCTCTATACCAGCTATGAAACCGGCCAGCCGCGCATCTATGTTCTGGACGTCGACCGCGTCAGACGGACCGAACTGAACACTCCGGGCGGCACAATGAGCTTTTCGCCACGCTTCTCACCCGATGGCCGGTCTATCGTGTATTCGCTGATTCAAGGAGGCAATACCGATCTGTGGAAGATGGATTTGGCTTCGGGCCAAAGCGTTCGTCTGACCAACACGCCTGCGATTGAAACCGCGCCCAGCTATTCGCCGGACGGTTCGCAGATCGTGTTTGAAAGCGACCGCTCGGGGACACCGCAGCTGTATATTATGCCTGCGAATGGAGGCGAGGCGACCCGGATCAGCTTTGGCCAGGGCCGTTACGGCACTCCGGTCTGGTCGCCGCGCGGTGATCTGATCGCGTTTACCAAGCAAAATAAGGGACGGTTCCATATCGGTGTTATGCGCACGGATGGGAGCGAGGAACGCTTACTGACATCATCCTTCCTTGATGAGGGGCCAACCTGGTCGCCCAATGGTCGGGTCATTATGTTTACCCGCGAAACGCAGGGCGCAAGTGGCCGTGCGACGCTGTATTCGGTGGACATTTCGGGGCGAAACCTGCGGCCGGTGCGTACTCCGGATGGAGGCAGCGACCCATCTTGGGGACCATTGCAGAATTGATCGGGGCAGGCGGTTGGAAAAGTTCACAAAAATCCTGCACTGTGGTACAGAGACGGCAACAAACCGATAAAACAACGAGGCACTTGAAATGAACGTATTGGGCAAAGTCCTGGCTTTGGGCGCGCTGAGTGTAATCGCCGCCTGTACCAACAACGATCCATCAGCTCTGGGTGGCGGTTTTGGCAGTGGCGCCAATGGAGCCATTGCGCCGGGCTCGCCCAGCGACCCACGCTCACCCGCCTATTTCCAGCAAACTGTCGGAGACCGGGTGTTGTTCTCGGTCGATCAGTCGACACTGACACCGCAGGCGCAGACAGTCTTGCAAGGGCAGGCCGATTGGCTTCTGGCCAATCCGGATTTCGTTGCCACCATCGAAGGGCACGCGGATGAGCAGGGCACACGGGAATACAACCTTGCTTTGGGCGCGCGCCGGGCTAATGCGGCCCGCGAGTACCTGATCTCGCGCGGGGTGGCAGGCAATCGCCTGACGACCGTCAGCTACGGCAAGGAACGCCCGATTGAGATTTGCAGCACCGAGGATTGCTATTCCAAAAACCGCCGCGCGGTTACGGTGCTGACCGGTTCAACCTTGGGGTAATACGATGAGACTTGCAGGATGGGTTCTGGCCGCGGCCATGGCGACCGCTGGTGTGGCGCAAGCGCAGGATCAGCAGACTCTGGCGGATATTCGTCAAGAACTAACGGTGCTGCACGTGGAGATTCAACGCCTGAAGCGTGAGTTTTCGACGACCGGGTCACCGGCTCCGAACCTGTCCGGCAGCTCTATTCTGGAACGGGTTGATGCGATTGAGGCCGAATTGCAGCGCCTGACACGGCAGACTGAACAGCTGAATCAGCGGGTTCAGAACATTGTCACCGATGGCACTAACCGGATTGGTGACCTTGAGTTTCGCCTGGTAGAATTGGAAGGCGGCGATCTGAGCACGCTAGGTGAAACCTCGACCCTGGGCGGTGATACAGGCGCTACGACCGGTCCTGTAGCGCCCATATCACCAGCGACCCCCTCGGTCATCGAACAGGGCGAACTGGCAATTGGCGAACAATCCGATTTCGAAGCTGCTGCACTTGCGCTGGCCGAGGGTGATTTTCAGGCCGCAGCGGAGCAGTTTGCGCAGTTCGACACTTCATACCCCGGGAGCCCGCTTGCACCCGAAGCACATCTGAAACGCGGGCAGGCGCTGGAAGGCTTGGGCGATACGCGCGAGGCCGCGCGTGCATTTCTGGCCAGCTTTACCGGCGATTCCGAGGGCGCGTTTGCTCCCGAGGCCCTCTTTGAGCTGGGGGCTGCATTGGGCCGTCTGGGCCAGACTGAACAGGCTTGTATTACCCTGCTAGAGGTTGGCGTACGCTTTCCGGCCTCGGCTACAGTATCCGCAGCGACACAGGAAATGGCGTCGCTGGGCTGTTCTTGACCGATCAAGCCAAAACGCTTCGATCCGAACTCCGCGCGCGGCTGCCTGACAAGCTGCCGTCGCGTCTGGGTATCGCTGTGTCTGGTGGCGGGGATTCAGTCGCGCTGATGCATCTATTGCATGAAATCGCGCAGGACGAGCAGGTCAATCTGTTTGCAGCGACAGTGGATCATGGTTTGCGCCCCGAGTCGGCAGCCGAGGCCACTTGCGTGGCCGAACAGGTCGCAGGTTTAAATATCCCTCATGAAGCTCTGCTGTGGCAGGGTTGGGATGGCGTCGGCAACCTGCAAGATCAGGCCCGTCAAGCGCGATACCGGTTGTTGACTAATTGGGCGATTCGCAATGACATCCCTGCGATCGCCTTGGGTCACACCGCAGACGATCAGGCAGAAACAGTTCTGATGCGGCTGGGGCGGGCGGCTGGGGTTACTGGCCTGTCAGGCATGCCCTACGCACGGGATCGGGACGGTGTGGTGCTGTTGCGTCCGATGCTGGGAATCATCCGGCAATCCTTGCGAGACTACCTGTCGGGGATCGGTGCCAACTGGGTCGAGGATCCGTCGAATCACGACCTGAAATTCGATCGGATCAAGGCGCGCGAGGCGATGGCAGGGTTGGAACCACTGGGAATTTCTGCGCAGTCGCTGTCGCGCGTCGCCGAAAATCTTGCACAAGCGCGTGAAGCATTAGCGCGATTTACGCAGGAATCCGCACGCCGTGTTGCAGAAGTGGATGGTGGGGATATTTGCGTCGACCGCGGCGGTTTTGAGTTACTTCCGGTCGAGATTCAACGGCGGCTTGTCATTGGAATCACTGCGTGGATTGCGGGGCCGGGCTATCCGCCACGTAGGTCACCGGTGGAACAAGCTCTGGCGGCAGTTCGGGACGGGCAGGCGCTGACTCTGGCGGGCTGTCTGTTGATCCCACAAGGCGATAAAATGTGGTTTTGCAGAGAGCTAAACGCCGTGGCGGCGGAAGTCGCAGCGCCGCAAGAAGCCTGGGACAACCGCTGGGTTCTATCCGGCCCCCGAAATTCCGGCGCTGAAGTGCGTGCACTTGGTGAGGCTGGTTTGCCTCAGGTGCCAGACTGGCGGGCTTTGGGCAAACCCCGCAAGGCGCTTTTGTCTTCGCCTGCCGTTTGGCTCGGGGAAAATCTGCTCGCGGCGCCTCTGGTTGACTATTCCAATGATTGGACGGTCGAATTAGCCCCACAAAGGCCCGAGTTTTACTCTTCGCTTTTATCGCATTGAACCTGCTTGAATCATCTCTATTTTATAGTGCAAGCCGGCAGACCCCCACCTGCCGATATCTTTTGGGAGATTTTCCTTGGGCAACGCTCGTAACATCGCCTTCTGGGTCGTTCTGTTTCTGTTGATCCTTGCACTGTTTAATTTCTTCAGTGGTCAGGGCGGAACACTTCAGAGCAACGAAAGAACTTATTCCGATTTTGTCACCGCTGTTCAAAGTGGCGAAGTCAAAAATGTGACGCTGGATGGCGAACAAATTCGTTATTCCACGCAAAGTGGTGCGACCTATGTCACCATCAAACCCGGCGATGCCGAGGTCACCAAGCTGCTGATCGAAGAGAACATCCCTGTTCAGGCGGTGAAACAGCAGCAATCCGGATTTCAGTCCTTTCTGATCACGCTGCTGCCCTTCCTGCTGCTAATCGGTGTCTGGATTTACTTCATGAACCGGATGCAGGGTGGCGGCAAAGGTGGCGCGATGGGCTTTGGTAAGTCCAAAGCCAAGATGCTGACCGAAAAGCATGGTCGTGTAACGTTTGACGACGTAGCAGGCATCGACGAAGCCAAGGAAGAGCTGGAAGAGATCGTGGAATTCCTGCGTAACCCGCAGAAGTTTTCTCGCCTTGGCGGTAAGATTCCAAAAGGCGCGCTGTTGGTTGGCCCTCCGGGCACCGGTAAAACCTTGCTGGCCCGTGCAATTGCGGGTGAGGCGGGCGTGCCATTTTTCACCATTTCTGGATCGGATTTTGTTGAGATGTTCGTTGGCGTCGGTGCAAGCCGTGTGCGCGATATGTTCGAACAGGCCAAGAAAAACGCGCCTTGTATCGTGTTTATCGACGAGATCGACGCTGTGGGTCGCCATCGTGGTGCCGGTTATGGCGGCGGTAACGACGAACGCGAACAGACCCTCAACCAGTTGCTGGTCGAGATGGACGGGTTCGAGGCCAACGAAGGTGTGATCATTCTGGCGGCGACCAACCGTAAGGATGTTTTGGACCCTGCGTTGCTGCGTCCAGGCCGGTTCGACCGCAACGTGACCGTCGGCAACCCTGACATTAAAGGCCGTGAGAAAATTCTGGGCGTGCATGCGCGCAAGACACCTCTGGGCCCCGATGTCGATCTGCGCATCATCGCACGTGGTACGCCGGGCTTCTCGGGTGCTGATCTGGCGAACCTTGTGAACGAGGCCGCGTTGATGGCCGCACGCGTGGGCCGTCGCTTTGTCACCATGGAAGACTTTGAGAACGCCAAGGACAAGGTAATGATGGGGGCCGAGCGCCGCTCGATGGTGTTGACGCAAGAC
Organism: Ruegeria sp. BI11; assembly: GCF_056538005.1. Taxonomy (NCBI): domain Bacteria; kingdom Pseudomonadati; phylum Pseudomonadota; class Alphaproteobacteria; order Rhodobacterales; family Roseobacteraceae; genus Ruegeria; species Ruegeria sp. BI11. The sequence continues at coordinate 137,038 of NZ_JBQFSM010000003.1, forward strand.
CAGAAGGAAAAAACAGCCTATCACGAGTCAGGCCACGCCGTTGTTGGGATGACCCTGCCGCTGTGCGACCCGGTCTACAAAGCGACGATCATTCCGCGTGGCGGTGCATTGGGGATGGTTGTCAGCCTGCCCGAGATGGATCAGCTGAACTATCACCGGGATGAGTGTGAGCAGAAACTGGCCATGACGATGGCGGGTAAGGCTGCCGAAGTCATTAAATATGGTGAAGATCACGTCTCGAACGGACCGGCTGGTGACATCATGCAGGCCAGTCAGTTGGCGCGCGCCATGGTGATGCGCTGGGGCATGTCCGACAAGGTCGGCAACATCGACTATGCCGAGGCGCATGAAGGCTACTCGGGCAATACCGCCGGTTTCTCGGTTTCGGCCCACACCAAAGAACTGATCGAGGAAGAGGTCAAGCGCTTGATCCAGCAGGGTTATGAGCGTGCGCACAGTATCCTGACCGAGAAAAACGAGGAATGGGAGCGTCTGGCGCAAGGTCTTCTGGAATATGAGACCCTGACCGGGGACGAGATCAAACGCGTCATGAACGGTGAATCACCTACCGAAGGTGATGACGATGGCGACAAGCCCGATGAGGGCAGCGCGCCAAGCGTGACGGCGATCCCGAAGACCAAGGTCAAAAAATCTCCGCCTGATGGCGGGATGGAGCCGGAACCTTCGGCTTAAGAGCATCAGACCCGGGAATTGTCCCGGGTCTTTTTTTGCCTGTCCATTCAAAGTGAATTGTCATTTAGTGCGACCTGAAGACTAGCTTTGAAAAGGAACGGTAATGCCTGTCCTGCGCGAAACTGAATACAAGGGTAGGGTGGTCTGGCTGGGCCATGTTCCTGCTGGGGACACTATTCGTGCCAATTCCGTGGACACGCTTGATCTGGCATTCTCGGGTGATCGGGGCGCGCGGCATGAAGGCGTGAACCGAAAATCATGCGTTCGGGTCAGGAACCTTTACCCGGAGGGCACGGAAATCCGCAATGTCCGTCAATTGTCGGTGCTTTCAACCGAAGAAATCGAAGCGACAGCGCTAGAGATGGGACTGGACCGGTTAGACCCGTCTTTTCTGGGGGCCAGCATCGTGCTGAGAGGCATCCCGGATTTCACCCATATCCCACCATCCTCGCGTTTGCAGTCTGCCGGGGGCGTTACCATCACGGTTGATATGGAGAATCGCCCTTGTGTGTTCCCGGGCCGCGAGATTGAGGCGGACTTGCCCGGCTATGGCACAGCATTCAAACCGGCCGCGAAGGGTCGGCGGGGTGTCACCGCTTGGGTAGAGCGACCGGGTGAACTAAAGCTGGGAGACCAAGTGACATTATTTGTGCCAGATCAGCGGGACTGGACACCATAAGCGACGTCGGTTTCCAATTCGGTACGACAGAATACTCCAACGCCGTTTCGCGGCACAAATATGTCGGAATCTATAGCCATCTTTTCGGTACACAACGGTATGGATTGCACAGCACTGGCGCACCGCGCCGGTTTTGCATGGCATTCAATCAGGGACCCTGCCCAATGAGCTATAAATCCGACATCGAAATCGCCCGCGAAGCGAACAAGAAGCCGATTCAGGAAATCGGTGCGAAGATCGGCATCGACTCCGCCGATCTGCTGCCCTACGGCCATGACAAGGCGAAGGTCAGCCAGGACTTCATCAACTCGGTTCAGGACCGTGAAGATGGCAAGCTGATCCTTGTCACCGCGATCAACCCAACCCCTGCGGGTGAAGGAAAGACAACCACCACCGTGGGTCTGGGCGACGGTCTGAACCGCATCGGCAAGAACGCGATGATCTGTATCCGCGAAGCTTCGCTTGGCCCGAACTTCGGTATGAAGGGCGGCGCAGCAGGTGGCGGTTACGCGCAGGTTGTTCCGATGGAGGAAATGAACCTGCACTTCACCGGTGACTTCCACGCCATCACCTCGGCCCACTCGCTGCTGTCGGCGATGATCGACAACCACATTTATTGGGGCAACGAGCAGGAAATCGACACCCGCCGTGTCGCGTGGCGTCGTGTGGTCGATATGAACGACCGGGCCCTGCGTCAGATCACCGCCAGCTTGGGCGGCGTATCGAACGGCTTCCCGCGTGAAGCAGGCTTTGACATCACCGTGGCCTCGGAAGTTATGGCGATCCTGTGTCTGGCAAACGACCTGAAGGATCTGGAAAAGCGTCTGGGCGACATCATCGTAGCTTACCGCCGCGACAAAACTCCAGTCTATTGCCGCGACATCAAAGCCGAAGGCGCAATGACGGTTCTGCTGAAAGACGCAATGCAGCCGAACCTGGTGCAGACGCTGGAAAACAACCCGGCATTTGTACACGGCGGCCCCTTCGCGAACATCGCGCACGGCTGTAACTCGGTCATCGCGACCAAGACCGCTCTGAAAGTGGCTGACTATGTTGTCACTGAAGCCGGTTTCGGTGCTGACCTGGGTGCCGAGAAGTTCATGAACATCAAATGCCGCAAGGCAGGTATCGCGCCGTCGGCTGTTGTACTGGTTGCCACCGTGCGTGCGATGAAAATGAACGGCGGCGTGGCCAAGGCTGACTTGGGTGCGGAAAATGTCGACGCTGTGAAGTCAGGTTGCGCCAACCTGGGTCGTCACATCGAAAACGTCAAATCCTTTGGTGTGCCCGTTGTTGTCGCCATCAACCACTTCGTCACCGATACCGATGACGAAGTTCAGGCGGTTAAAGACTACTGTGGAGAACACGGCGTCGAAGCGATCCTGTCGCGTCACTGGGAACTGGGTTCGGATGGCTCTGCGCCGCTGGCCGAGAAAGTTGTGGAAATCGTCGAAAACGGTGCCGCAAACTTCTCGCCGATCTACCCCGACGAAATGCCGCTGTTCGAGAAGATCGAAACCATCGCCAAGCGCATCTATCGTGCGGACGAGGTTCTGGCCGACAACAAGATCCGCAACCAACTGCGCGAGTGGGAAGAAGCGGGTTATGGCAACCTGCCGGTCTGCATGGCGAAAACCCAGTATTCGTTCTCGACCGATCCGACCCTGCGCGGCGCGCCCACCGGCCACTCTGTTCCGGTGCGTGAGGTTCGCCTGTCCGCCGGTGCTGGTTTCATCGTGGTTGTCTGCGGTGAGATCATGACCATGCCCGGTCTGCCGCGCAAACCGGCTGCGGAAACCATCTGCCTCAATGACGCAGGTGAGATCGAGGGCTTGTTCTAAGCGCCCGAATGATACATCTCGTGGACCGGGGGGTTCCCCGGTCCACAGGAGATTAATATGCCCACTCTGATTCCGCCGCAGGACTGCCATTCGATGCGGGAATTGCGGCCTCAGATCGACAAGCTGGACCGCCAACTGATTGACATGTTGGTGACACGCGCGACCTATATCGATCGTGCGTCTCAGCTGAAACCCGGCGAGGGGTTACCCGCCCGCATCCCGGAACGTGTCGAAGATGTGGTGCAGCGTGTGCGCAGAAGTTCCGACGAGTTGGGAATGGATCCTGATCTTGCCGAAAAACTCTGGCGCATCTTGATTGATTGGTCGATTGCCCGCGAAGAACGCGTGCTCGGCCCTGACTGAAGACCCGGGCGCTTTGTGCGCCCGATCCGTTTTTGAAAGAAGGGATCCAAGGATGGTAGCTCAGGTTATCGACGGTAAGGCCTTTGCCGCAAAAGTACGCGGACAGGTGGCAGATCAGGTCGCAAAGCTGAAAGAAGAAAACGGCATTACCCCCGGTCTCGCCGTGGTTCTGGTGGGCGAAGATCCGGCCAGCCAGGTCTATGTGCGGTCCAAGGGAAAGATGACCGTCGAGGTCGGCATGAACTCGTACGAGCACAAACTGGATGTCGACACATCCGAAGAAGATCTGCTGGCGTTGATCGACAAGTTGAACAACGACCCAGCCGTGCATGGTATTCTGGTGCAGTTGCCGCTGCCCAAGCACCTGAACGAAGATCTGGTGATCAACTCGATTGACCCGGCCAAGGACGTTGACGGTTTCCACATCTCGAACGTGGGTCTGCTGGGCACCGGGCAGAAGTCGATGGTGCCGTGCACTCCGCTGGGCTGTCTGATGATGCTGCGCGACTATCACGGATCGCTCTCGGGTATGGATGCGGTGGTGATTGGTCGCTCGAACATCGTGGGCAAACCGATGGCGCAATTGCTGCTGGGTGACAGCTGCACCGTGACCATCGCGCATTCGCGCACGAAAGACCTGCCTGATGTTGTCCGCCGCGCCGACATCGTTGTCGCAGCTGTTGGCCGCCCTGAAATGGTGCCGGGCGATTGGATCAAGGAAGGTGCGACCGTGATTGATGTGGGCATCAACCGGATCGAACGTGACGGCAAGAACAAGTTGGTCGGTGACGTCGATTACGCCAGCGCGGCCGAACGCGCAGGGGCAATTACACCGGTGCCCGGTGGCGTGGGGCCAATGACCATCGCCTGCCTGCTGGCCAACACACTGACCGCCTGCTGTCGCGCAAATGGTCTGCCAGAGCCCGAAGGCCTGACCGCCTGATCTTGGGTAAAATTATACTGAACGATTGGGCCAAGGGATTAAACGTTCTTTGGCCCGATTGCTTTCTAAAGCTTGAATTAAGTTTTCGACACCGGGTTTGAATGTCGGTGCATTCAATGATAAACAAGTCTTTCCAGCTGGTTACGGGGAAATGGTAAAAGCCACGTAACGTTGGGTTGGGTCCTGTTGGCTTGTTAGTTGAGTGTTTATGACCGCAAAGGCAAATATAATTTTCGCCGAACTCACGTTACGCCGAGTAATTGCTGGCGTTGCTTTCCCGCCATTGCTCGCCAGTGCGTTTCAACCATTTCCGGACATTTATCTGGCCTATGCTCAGCGGCTGTTTTTTTGGATCGGAGTTATGGGATTGGCTCTAGGTGTGACCTGGATCGCCAGACATGTGACGCAGAAATATTTTGCCCAAGCGCATTTCAGCTGGCGCGATATTGCTCTGGTTTTGGTCATACTGACGCTGTTTGTGCCGTCCTTGTGGTTCATGTCATACCTGCTGTTCACCGTCGGAGGACACCAGGCACCGAACTTTCTGGCCGTGGCGCCATACGGTGCTTTGTTCGCAACCGGTTTGGTTTTTGTGCGCGGACACAGTCAGGACTATGAGCAGGAACAGTATCAAGTCGTCCTCCCATCGCCACGTCTAGCCAAGCGTTTGCCGGATACGTTTTCTGGTCAGGTCTATCGCCTGACTGGCCGAAATCACGCGGTTGATGTGGTGACGTCAGAAGGAACTTTCACCATCCGATCCCGTCTGACCGATGCGATTGCCGAGATGGAGCCGATAGCTGGCCACAGTACGCACCGGTCTCATTGGGTGGCAGACCACGCCGTAGCCGGAGTTGAAAAGGAAGGCGGCAAAACCTTCTTGCGCCTGAAGAACGCCGATCTGGTTCCGATCAGTCGAAAATACAAACCAGGGCTAGAGCAGGACGGAATTATTTGAACCGTCTCACCTAGGCATTGGGATGATACGAGGCTGAGGCCCTGTAAGGATAGCCATGGCCTGATCGCCCATTAACGTGTCCAGTATGTAATCCGAACTGCGCAGACCGCCGGTATACGCGCCGTAGGCTGGCAGGATCAGCCGTGTCTGATCCAGCAGAAAGGCAGGGCGTGTGATCGATCGGCCCCGTGCGTTCAGACGTGCTTTGGGGTGGTAGTGGCCGGACACCTCGGCACTGGCCGAGGTGCGCGCGATATGGCGGAAGGTCATTGGTCCGATTTGACATTCGGACAGATGCGTGCCGCCCAGATCAATCGGGCCGGGGTCGTGGTTGCCTTCGATCCAGATCCATCGCCGACCGGCTTGAAGGGCCGTGATATCACGCTGTTCGGCCGTTTCCAGCGCGACCGAAGCTTCCAGATCGTCGAAACTGTCGCCCAGGCATATAACGGTGGCCGGGTTGGTTCTGGCGATATCCGCAGCCAGCCGGGTCAGGGTTTCTTGACTGTCATAAGGGGGCAAGGTCGGGCCACCCCTGCGCGCAATGCGCTCGGACTTGCCCAGATGCAGGTCGGAAACGCAGAGTATTTGCTGATCCGGCCACCACAAGGCCCCCGATCCCAATGCCCTCAGGGCCTGGCCTGCAAAAGAAAACTCCAATTCGTTCATGATCCGTTCTTTGCGCGTTTCACCCGCCGGCGCAAGCAATATCAGTCGGGCGTTAACCCTGCGGCCTGCATTAGACGCGCGCTTTCCTCGGCCAGCAACCGTTCCTCAGCCGCGCCTTTGACCGGGACCTTGCCAACCTCAAGGAACAAGGGGGCGGCAAGGGGTGACACGCGATCCAACCGCAGTAGATCAATCCGATCTCCAATCCGGGCGATCATCGCCTCGATCCGCCCGAAATCGACCAACCCGCGCATGGCCTCCTCGCGAGTGATCTGCATCAGCAGGTGATCCGGGTCGTATTTCTGCAAGGTGTCATAGAGGATATCCGAGGAAAATGTCGCCTGACGCCCGCTTTTGCGTTGACCGTCGGTGTTCCGTTCGATCAGCCCGGCGATAGTAGCCGAGGCACGAAAGGTTCTTTTCATCACGGCATTTCCGGCCAGCCAGGTTTCAAGCCCGTCTCGCAAAGCATCCAGTTGAAACAGAGGACGCGGGTCGGTCACCGCGTCCAGACCCCAGATCAGCGTGGCATAATCGGTGGCAACGAAGCCCAGTGGGGCGAGGCCGGTTTCCTCCATCCGTTTGGTCAGCAACAGCCCCAGCGTTTGCTGCGCGTTCCGTCCGGCGAAACCATAGACACACAGGTTCTCGCGCCCATCATTCGGAAAGCTCTCGATAAGCAGCCGGTCGCGTTGGGGCAGGCGGGACATGTCGCGCTGCAAGACCAACCAGTCGGCGGTATGTTCGGGCAGCTGCGGCCAGTCAGGTTGGTCAAACATCCGCAGAATCCGATCGCTCAGCTGCGTTGATGTGGCGAATTTCGTGCCTGAGAAGGTGGCGATCTTGGGCTTGCGATCGGCGCGTCGACTGACTTCGACCACCATCTCGCGTAGGCCCTCATAGCGGACAATCTGCCCGCCAATTAGAAACGTGTCACCGGGTGTCAGCGAGGCGGCAAAGGCCTCTTCTACTTCACCCAGTGGCTTGCCGCCGCGATTGCGTTTCAGTCGAACCTTCAGCGTATCAGTGTCCTGAATGGTACCAAGATTCATACGGATGCGCTGCGCCGCTCGGGGGTCGCGTAGTTGCCAAAGCCCGTCCGGGCGCTGTTGCAGGCGTTGCCACCGGTCATAGGCGCGTAGGGCGTAACCTCCAGTCGCGCAGAACTCCAAACAGGTGTCGAATTCGTTTCGGGTCAGTTGAGCATAGGGTCCAGCTGCGGTCATCTCACCGAATAGCATATCCGCATCGAACGGGCCTGCTGCCGCCGCTATCAGTATGTGTTGGCACAACACATCGCGGGGGCCGGGGCCGCGTGGCTCACCGTCCAGATCATGCGCTTTGGCGGCCTCAAGCGCAGCGACGCATTCCACCACCTCGAACCGGTTTGCAGGCACCAGCAGGGCCTTTGAGGGCGCGTTATAGCGGTGGTTCGCGCGCCCGATCCGCTGCACCAGTCGCTTGACGTTTTTGGGCGCACCGATCTGTATCACCAGATCAACGTCGCCCCAGTCGATGCCTAAGTCCAGGCTACCCGTGCACACGATAGCGCGCAGATCACCCCGGACCATGGCGGCTTCGACCCGTTCGCGTTGCTGGCGGTCCAAGCTGCCGTGATGAATGCCAATGGGCAGACCGTCATCGTTGGCCAGCCAGAGGTTGTGAAAGAAGATCTCGGCTTGCGCACGGGTGTTGTGGAAGATCAGCGTGGTCTTGTGTTGTTTGATCTGTTCAAGCACTGCCGGGATCGAATAAGCTGCGCCGCCGCCAGACCAAGGTGGTATTTCCTGCGTTTCCAGCATTCGGATGTCGGGATCAGGCCCGGGATCGGCCTGCACGATCTGACAAGGATCCGGGTGTCGGGCCAAAAAGCGCGCGATGGCCTCGGGGTCCTCGACCGTGGCCGACAGCCCGACCCGGCGCAGGTTTGGGCACAGGGTTTGCAGCCGCGCCAAGGCCAGCATCAGTTGATCGCCGCGCTTGCTTTCTGCCAAAGCATGGATTTCATCGACAATCACCCGCTGCACACCTGCAAACATTCGCGGTGCGTCCCCGTACGAGGTCAGCAGAGCCAGGCTTTCAGGAGTGGTCAGCAGAATATGCGGAGGGTCAACACGCTGCCGCTTTTTCTGCGTCGCCGAGGTGTCACCGGTGCGGTCCTCGATCCGGATAGGTAGGCCAATCTCATCCGCCGGCCCGCGCAGATTGCGACGAATATCGGCAGCCAGCGCCTTGAGCGGAGAGACATAGATTGTGTGCAGACCCTCATGGGCGCCATCTGCCAGCTCGGCCAGAGTTGGCAGAAAACCGGCCATGGTCTTGCCGCCCCCGGTGGGCGCGATCAACAGAGTGGCTGGGTCCGAAGCCCGGTTGAACATGTACTGTTGATGGGGGTGGATGGACCAGCCATTGGAGGCAAACCAAGCTGTGATCCGGGCGGGAATCTGCGTCATACGCGCAGATTACCCGGCCCTTTGCCGAAATGGCACGTCGTTATTTGACGATGGTCTCGTCCTTGACGAACATGTTGGACCACGCTCGGTCGATCAGGTCGGGGCTCATCTGATAAGGGATGCCCTCAAACTCGCAGATCGAAATCATCTGGTCGATCAGGAAGATCGGCTGATAGTTGGCGTATATATTGTTGATGGTCGGATATTTGACCTTCAGCAGATGCACCAAGGCGGCCTCGTCCAGCGGCATGCCGCGTTTGCGGGCGACCATGGCAAAGATTTTCAGGAAGTTTTCCTGGTTCGGACCGTCGATCTTGATCTTGAAGAAAATCCGGCGCAGGGCCGCTTGGTCGAAGATTTCGTTCGGGTGGAAGTTGGTCGAGAAGATGACCAGCGTGTCGAAGGGAACTTCGAATTTTTCACCCGATTGCAGACCAAGGATATCCTTGCTCTCTTCCAGCGGAACAATCCAGCGGTTGATCAGGGCCTGCGGGGGTTCTTGCTGACGGCCAAGGTCGTCCACGATGAAGATGCCACCGGTCGATTTCAGCTGCAAAGGTGCCTGATAGGTCCGCGCTGTGGGGTTATAAACAAGGTCCAGCATGCTGAGCGACAATTCACCGCCCGTCACCACGGTCGGGCGCTCACATTGCACATAGCGCGTGTCGAACCGTTTGCGGCGGCGAAGGCTGTTAGGGTCGTCGGGCTCCTGCTCAATCGCGGTGTGCACGATTGGGTCATAAACCGTGATCACCTGCCCGGCATATTCGATGGCAAAGGGCACATAAACATTGTCGCCCAGAGCATCCCGAATCCCGTTCGAAATCGAGGATTTACCGTTGCCCGGAGGGCCATACATCAGAACCGAGCGTCCTGCGCTGACTGCGGGCCCCAATTGATCCAACAGGCTGTCTGGCAGAACCAGATGGCCCATTGCGCCGACCAACTGGTCGCGGGTTACCTGAATGTTCCGGATCGACTGGCGTTTCACCTGCTCTCGATAAACGTCCAGCGGCACGGGCATGGCGCCGAAATATTCCGACTGGCTCAGCGCGTCCAGCGCGCGGGCTTTACCTGCATCGGTCAACTGATAGCCCATCTCGTTGCCGCTGTTGGCATTAAGGGTACCGGTGGCCTCGATCAGCTTTTGCTCGCGGGCCATGTCGATCAGTTCCTGCGTGACGGAACCCGGCAGACAGATCGCTGCGGCGATCTCGGACACGGTGTCCACGTTCTTACGAAAGATCGTTTTCAACATGATGTCGCGCATCATGACGATGGGTAGCCTCATTTCCCCCAATCCCTTTGGGGCAGGGGGGGCCATTACCGAGGTTGTCTGCATATTCATGAGCGTCGCCCGTCTATCCAGTTTTCGCGCCAATGGCCCCAAAAAGGGCCGCTTATGGGAAATCTGGCCCGGCTTTGTGGCAGTACCAAGGCGGGGACAAGGCGGGTTAATGATAGTTTACGAGCCGTAAACAGTGCCTAGAATCAAATAAATGGCCAAGCTGCCGCCCAAGGGCAGCCCCATCGGAAAATGCTTGGTTCTGTTCCAGCTTTCCCAATTCGGCGCAACTTTGCGTAACGCGGTGTGCATGGCAAGTCGATGCGTGACAAATGCTGCAAGCGAGGTGGACGCCAGAATAAGCATGACCAACACAAGATCCCCGGTCCAGACAAAGGGCGAGGCCGCGGCCATAAACTTGGCATCTCCTGCGCCCAAAACGCCGGCAGCGTTAAACAGAATGCCCAGGATCAGAACGATTACGATATGCAGCAAGTGCCAGACATAAGGCGGTAGTGTGATTGAGAGCGACCACGCCGAAAGCGAGGTCCACTCGGTCGACCACGGAGGCAGGACAAACAGCCCTACAACGAAGAAAACCAAAGCCAACGCAGCAACGGCATGATTCTTGATCAGCATGTCCCGCAAGTCCGTAAACGCGACGTAAAAACAAATCGGCAAGACAAACGGAAGGAACCACAGCGCAGCAAACGCGGGAATATTCATCTATCAGGCATCCTCAAGCGCGCGGAGCGAGCGGACGGCTTCGTCATAGTGCTGAGGGTGGGTTGCAATGGCTTCGCGGAACAGGTTCTTGGCTGTTGACACATCCCCTTGCTTAACCGCAGAAATTCCCATTGTGTTCAGCAGCCTGGCGCGTTCCACCTGTGTCATGGGTACAACCGGCATGCTGTAATTCCCTTGCGCGGCCCGGGCGAGAACCAGATTGTTCTTGGCTGTGAACAGGGATTGGTCCTGACGGATTGCTTCGGTGAACAGGCGCTCGGCTTCGGCAAATTGGCCGCGTGTCAGCTTGGAGTATCCCCAGTTGTTCATGACGCCACCGGGACGTGTAGTCAGGCCCACCGCTGTTTCATAAAAGTGGTCCGCGCGTTTCCAATCTTGTTTGGAGTCGGCAACCAAGGCTTCAAGACGATACCGCTTGAAGGTTTCGTGCGTGGGCGGAATGGAATCCAGAACCGATTTGGCCGGTCCCCAGTCTCCGGCACGGACAAGCGCGTCAGCATATTCGAGCTTGTCGACGTTTCCAGCGCCTTTCATCGTCGTCACCTTCTTCCAGGCGGAGACGGCTTCGGTCGTTCGTTTGGCGCGAGACAAGGAAATCGCGAGCCCCCGCTGCAGGTCGATCCGACCTGGATTTTTGGCGGCTGCGCCCTGGAAATAGGTTACCGCCTCATTCGGATCCGCGGCGGTCAGCAGGACCTCGTTCAGGTTGGTCTCGTCAATGACGTTGACCTCCTGATGGGTGCGCTCGACCTTTTCTTCTTCGGTTTCTTTTTCGCAGGCCGACAGGATCAGCCCGCACATTACGATTGGCGCAATCAAGAATTGTTGGCGCATTTTTGCGTCCCTTACTGCTCGTGCCTGTTTTACGGGAGCTTGCGCAGCTTAAATTGCCCGTCGCCTTGCTGCTCCAACGTATATTTTTGTTCTTCTGCCGTAGTATTAACAGGATTTTCCATTTTTGCGAGCGCTAAGCGCAGATTGTCCCGGATTGCGTCACTTTCGCCATTGTCTAGCGCAAAGGCGCGCTTGAATACTTGTGCGGCCTCGGGATATTCGCCCATTTCGATTAGCACCACGCCTAGATTGTTCCAAGCAACTGGCCAGTCAGGATTGTCCTTGACGGCTCGGCGCAGCAGCGTTTCGGCCTGTCCCAGACGCCTGAGCCCCAGATTGGCCGTGCCCATCGCCGTCAGGATTTGCGTCGTCATCCCCTGATCCAGCGCGGCGCGGGCAAAAGAATCCAGTGCAAGTTCATATTCTCCGGCGGCCATCAAACGGTTTCCGACCGTAATTTCGTCCACACCCTGACCTTTCGGGTCAATTCCTGGGACGTCCAGATGATCGGTCGAGCCCGTCTCAGTGCAAGAGGCCACCATGGCGATCACCATGGCGGCCTTTAGCATGTAGCGTATACCGTGCTGGATACGCCTGAAGCTTAATATTTTGGGATCATCAATTACCCGCCGCAAAGTCAGCGATTCCTTTTGCCGAAGGTCCGACCAGAATAACCAGCAAAGGCGGCACCGTCAGGATCATTGTGGCAAGAGTCATCTTGGTTGGCAACTTGTTCGCGGCTTCTTCGGCGCGCATGACCCGTTTGTCGCGCATTTCGCCGGCGTACACCCGAAGCGCTTCGGCGATCGAGGTGCCGAATGTAGCGGACTGGATCATCACGGTCACGAATGAGCTGACATCCTGCACGCCGCAGCGGGTACCGAAATCACGCAGAACCGTGTCTTTGTCTTTACCGGCCTTCAGTTCATAAGCGACAATCTCGAACTCTTGCGCGATGTCGGGGTAGGAGACCTTCATCTCACGCGCAACCCGCACGATGGCCTGATCTAGCGATTGACCGGCTTCAACACAGACCAACATCAGGTCCAGCGTGTCAGGGAAGCCGGATGTGATCGCCTCGTTACGCTCGGCGACACGTCGGGTGATCCAGTAACGGGGGAGAAAATATCCTGCGCCAGCCGGAATCAGTACCCGAAGAGCCATTTGTTGGCCCGTGAATTCCTGATCGCCCGACAGCACAGTCACCAGCATGACTCCGATCAAAATACCCAGAATCCCCAATGCGAACTGTGCAAAGTGGAAGAAACGCACAGCATCCTTTGAATGGTAGCCGGCTTGCCGCAGCTTGAGCTGCATTGCCGAAAACTCGTCTTCGTTTTGAGGTTCAAGGAACGTCGCGAATTTTTCCAGCTGCTCGTTGCGGCTGGTGTTGCGAAGTTTGTCCTTCTTGGATTTTTTGTCGTACTTCGGTGCCGCAGTGGATTTTTGCAGCTTTTTCAGAGGGTCCTCTGGCTGGTTCAGCATCAGAGTGACGGCGATCACGATCATGATCAGTCCCAATACTCCGACCACGATAAGCGGGCCGAATTCACCAAGGTACTGTTTGATCAGGTCGTTGATTGGGGCCAGAACTTCCATGGTAATACCCTCAGACCTTAATGTTGGTAAGAACGCGCATCACGATCAGGTTCACCGTCAGCATGATGCCCACGAAGAAACAGGCCGGGATGAACCACGGATGGTCAAGCACGTCGTCGTAGTAATTGGGGTCTGTCACCATAATAAACAGCAGACAGAAAAGCGGGAAACCGGACAGAAACTTACCGGACCATTGCGCCTCGGCCGTGATCGCTTTTACACGTCGGAAAAGGCGGAAACGGGCCCGGATCACCTGTGCCAGACCGGCCAGAATTTCAGCAAGGTTGCCACCCGATTGCTGCTGAATACCAACAGCCACGGCCAGAAAGCGAAGGTCTTGCATGTCCAGACGCTCTGCCAGATCATTCAGTGCCTCGCCCACATCCCGGCCATAGGCGCATTCATCGGCAATGACGCCAAACTCGGTTCCCAGCGGATCCTGGACCTCGTTTGCGACAATCTGAATGGATGACACAAAAGGGTTACCCACGCGCAGTGATCGAACCATCAGTTCTACCGCGTCAGGTAGTTGTTCTTCCATCATGTTCATGCGTTTGTTAGCTTTGCGGTTCACCCACATGTAAACGCCGCCAACGCCGATAAAGATCGACAAAGCCACTCGCAGAACCAATTCTGTCGCTGTGCCGACGCTCAGGCCCACAAAAGCAAAACCCGACAACACGACCATGACCAGGATCAATTGCTTGGGAGAGAAAGCAATCGCTGCCTTCTGCGCCTTGTCAGCCAGAAGCGAATAAAGCGGGATGCTCTGGGTCTTCATATGCTGCTGCATTTCCTTGCGCAGCTGTTCCAGCACTTGTTCGCGCCCGACACCTTTGTCGAGCATGTCGAGGCGCCGGTTCACGCGGCTGTTCAGGCTGATGGATTTGCCGAACGCCACCAGATAGATGCCTTCGACCAGAGCGAACACCGCGACGAAGATCACGACATAGATGAGCGCCTCAACAGGCAGTTGCATTGTCAGATCTCCTACATATTCGTTGGTTCATAGACCGAAGCGGGCAGGTCAAAGCCCCACAGGCGGAACCGCTCGGAAAAGTGGCTGCGCACGCCGGTCGCGGTGAAATGACCAATGATCTTGTTGTCTGGCGTCAAGCCAACACGTTGGAACTTAAAGATTTCCTGCATCGAGATCACGTCGCCTTCCATGCCCGTAATCTCAGTGATTGAAGTCATCCGGCGTGAACCGTCCTGCAGACGGCTGGCCTGCACAATCAGGTTCACAGCAGACGAAATCTGGCTGCGAACCGCTTTGATCGGCATTTCGATTCCGGCCATTGCAATCATGTTTTCCAAACGCGAAATCCCATCTCGCGCCGAGTTGGCGTGGATCGTGGTCATTGAGCCGTCGTGGCCGGTGTTCATGGCCTGCAGCATGTCGATCACCTCGGCGCCACGCGTCTCGCCCACGATAATGCGGTCAGGGCGCATACGCAGAGCGTTTTTCAGACAATCGCGCGGGCTTACCTCACCCTTGCCTTCAACGTTGGGAGGGCGGCTTTCCATGCGACCCACATGGGTCTGTTGAAGCTGAAGTTCCGCCGTATCCTCAATCGTCAGGATACGCTCAGCGTCGTCGATGAAACTAGACAAGGCATTTAGAGTTGTGGTTTTACCCGAACCCGTACCACCCGACACGATAATGTTAAGACGGGTCGACACGGCGGCCTGAAGGTAAGCGGCCATTTCTTCGGTAAAGGCCCCAAAATTCACCAGGTCGTCGATGCCTAACTTGTCTTTCTTGAATTTACGAATCGAGACTAGCGACCCGTCAACCGCAATCGGCGGCACCATCGCGTTGAAACGCGAGCCATCGGCCAATCGTGCGTCAACATATGGATTGGATTCATCGACCCGGCGACCCACAGCGGATACGATCTTGTCGATGATCCGCATCAGGTGCTTCTCGTCCTTGAACGTGATGTCGCTGATTTCCAACTTACCGTGGCGTTCCACGAAGATCTGTTGCGGACCGTTGACCAGAATATCGTTGACGGAGTCGTCCTGCAGCAAGGTCTCAAGGGGGCCAAGACCCGTAACCTCGTCATACAGTTCCTTGTTCAACTGCGAGCGGTCCTCGCGGTTCAGAACAATATTACGCGTCTCCAGAATTTCGCTGACGATCGCACTGATTTCAGTGCGCAATTCAGATTCGCCTGCATTTTCAAGTGCCGCAAGGTTCAGGTTTTCCAGCAATTCGCGGTGCAGTTCGATCTTGATTTCGCCAAGGCGTTCCTTGCGCTTGCGATCGCGGTCTGCAACCACCGGTTCGGCGGCCTTTTTCTGCACAGGCCGCCGTGCGACAGCATTGGCCGTGGGCTTTTTTTCCGCAGCTGGAGCAGGAGCTGCGGCCGGAGTTTGAACCGGCTGCGCTTCGGGTTGTTTCTTGTAACGTGAAAACACGGCGGCTCTCTCCCTTTAGTACTGGTTACGCGGCCTCAGCGTCGCTGCTGCCCAAACTGTGAAGCGATTTCGCAAGCTTCGCGATTTCCCGACGCAGCGGATTCTTGGCGGCCGCACTGGCCAATGGTTGTCCGTGGTCACCACTTTGCATAACCGGTTTGCCGCCATCAGGCAGTTGCAGGTCTATGGAAATACCCAGGCTTTCGCCCATCCTCTTGACACGGCCTTTGCCATTCAGATCAGTGAATTTTGGCGCTCGATTCATAGCAAAACGCAGTTTGTTGAAGGGCAATTCCTCGGCCTGCAGGGCACGTTTCAGGCGCAATGCATTCTGGGCCGAACGCATGTCCAACTCGATCAAGGCAAAATACACATGTGCGGCCTGCAAAACGGTCTCGGACCAGTGAACCAGCGTCGAGGGCATGTCCACGATCACATAATCAAAGTTCCGGCGGGCCGTTTCGATAACGCGCTGAATATCTTCGGGTGTAATCAGATCCAGCGGCACCATGTCCGATGGAGCGGTCAGAACGTGCAGTTTTTCTTCATAGATCTGAAGCGCTTGCGAGAATACGTCGTCATCCATCGAGGATGTGTCCGACAGCATCTCAAAGACGGTTTCGCGCCGTGGCAAGTCCAAATAGGTCGAAACCGTGCCAAATTGCAGGTCCAGATCCAGCAGGCAAACAGAGGGGGCGTCTTTATCTGACACTGTGGCCAGTTCCCAAGCCAGATTGACCGCCATGGTGGTCGAGCCAACGCCTCCGGCAAGCCCATGTACTACAAACAGGGCGCCTTCTTTCGATTGGCCCTGTGCTGCTGGGGCAGCAGCTTGCTGAACGGCAACAGGGTCGGGTTGGTTCATGCGGGCGATAGCTTCTTGCAACTCGCCTTCGGGCAGAGGGTAGGGGACAAACTCGTCCGCGCCCTTGCGTAACAGCTGGTGCAAAGAGGCTGGTGTAACATCCTCGGCGATCAGAACGATCTTGATCTTCTTTTCTTTGGCTCGTGTGATGATTTCCCCCATCAAAGACAGGTTGTCTTCATCTTCGCCATCAATCGCCAAGGCGACAAATTCCAGAGAGTCCGCATCAGGCTGACTGAAAAACGCCAGTGCTTCGGCAAATCCAAGGTCACCCCATCGTTCCCCTAGTGCAGCTTCCATATCTTCGATCAGAAGGTCGAAATTCTGGACATCACGGCTGATGGTGCAGGCCAGAATGGCGTTTTTGTCATCTTGTGGCGATGCGCTTGTCATTAACACAATCCTTGTCGCGAGAGCCGCCCAACCCAGAGATTCCCCTTGGATTGTTCTTGCCCCGTCGCGGCCAGATCCGGCCGCAGGTCACCTAATTGTTGAAAATTTGGCTCGGAACTTAGGCAAGAATTAGGCGCAAAAGAACCAATTGTAGGGAAATGGGCGACGATGCCGCCCATTTCCTAGGGATTATTCACCGCTTTCTTCTGCGGAAACATCGTCACGCGCGATATAGCTTTGGCGTGTCGCGCTCCCGACATACTCGCGATAGATTATCGCAGCGTATTTGCCGTCCAGAAGCTGTGGATTACGATCCACAAAGCCTGACACTTCGGTCACAGTGCGCCGGTTGCGCCGATCCCTGTTCGGAGTGTCGATGAGGGGGCGCGATTTTCCGAACGACACGACCGCCTCAAGCCGGGACCGCGAGATTCCCTGACTTGTCAGGAAGGCGACCGCCGCATTGGCGCGTCGCTGGCCCAAAGCCTTGTTGTAGCTGGTCGAACCGACAGCATCCGTATGTCCGTAAACACGGAATCGGGCTTCGGGGAACTGTTTGATCCAATCGGCCTGCCGCAACAGGATTTGTTGCGCTGACGCGTCCAACTGAGCGCTGTCAAAAGCAAAGTTGATCTGCGTCGGAACTTCGGCTGCGAACCTCTGACCCAGGATCTGGGCATAGGTCAATTCGCCATTCATGACCTGGACATTGTTCAAGGTCGCGTTGCCGAACGTGCCTTGGTCTATTTCATACCCGGCCTCTCGCGTACAAGCGGCGACAGCGACCGAAAGACCTAGTGTGATGATCCACTTCTGCATTGGTCCTATCCTCCTATCAATCCAGCACGTAGCCATAAGAGCTGCCAAAGTCCTGTCTGGCGACTTCGGACGCGCCACCGGCTCCTGGACGTACAATGCGTGCAGTTTTGCCGTTTACGAACAGATCAAATTCGCTTGGCGGTTTGACCCGATCAGTCGGCAGGGCAAGTGCTTCACCACGTGTCGGAGACACTAGGTGCGCAGTGACAATGATGACCAGCTCACTTTGCTGGCGCTGGTACTGCGCACTACGGAACAGCGAACCAAGAACCGGCACATCGCCGAGCCATGGAATCTGGCTGTTCAGGTCGGTGAAATCGTCCTGAATCAGGCCTGCAATCGCAAAGCTTTCACCATCCCGCAGTTCAACCGTTGTTTTAGTCGTGCGCGCGATAAATGTCGGAACCGATGTGCCAGCAATCGAGAAGTCAGAGTTCGGATCGATACTGGAGACGGAGGTACCCATCTCTAGGTTGATCAGATTGCCGTCAACGACACGTGGAGTGAACAGAACCTGTACACCAAAGGCCCGATACTCAATGGCAATGTTGCCATCTTCTGCAGGCACTGGAATTGGAACCTCGCCACCAGCCAAGAATTCGGCTTCCTGACCCGACAGGGCAGACAGGTTGGGTTCCGCAAGACTGCGGGCAAGCCCTTTGTTTTCAAGCGCTTCCAGTAGCAAGCGAACCTGAGTGGAGCCGGCGCCGAAGCCGAATAGAATTGCACCGTTGTTGGTTTGCAGGAACGGAATGTTGCCGTTCAGCGCGTTGTTCAATGCACCTTGAGTGTTCAGACCATTGAAACCACCGCTCACATCTGTTCCCGAGAAACCAAGCGAAGCGGTCAGGCTTTTAGCCACTGAGCGATTCATCTCGGCAAAGCGTACTTTCAGCATGACTTGCTGTACGCCACCCACCGACATCAGATTCGAAACTCTCTCAGGTGCATAACGCTCGGCCAGTTCCAGTGCGCGCGACAGTTTTGAGCTACTGGAAACCGTACCGGATAGTACAATGCCGTCATTGGCCGTGCGCACTTCGATCGGTTCGCCTGGCAAAATTTGGACCAAACGCTCTTTGAATTCAGATACATCCGGAGAAACACGGACCCGAACGTTCGCCAGCAGGTTGCCAGCTCCATCAA
Organism: Ruegeria sp. BI11; assembly: GCF_056538005.1. Lineage (NCBI taxonomy): Bacteria > Pseudomonadati > Pseudomonadota > Alphaproteobacteria > Rhodobacterales > Roseobacteraceae > Ruegeria > Ruegeria sp. BI11. Next base: position 155,749 of record NZ_JBQFSM010000003.1, read on the forward strand.
ACAGGGTCAGCGTGGTCAGGCCAGGGGCCTTACCCAACACATAAATTGTACGATCCGAAAGCGACGAGATGTCAGCAATGCCTGCATTGGCGATGCTGAGTTCTGCGAACGGTTCTTCGCTTTCCACCACAATTGCGCGGTTCATCGGAACGTCCAGCGTTTCCGCCGTTCCATTCTTAACCACGCGCAAAGTTTCAGCCCAGGCCGTATGGCCGACCGGACCAACTGTAAGCGCCAACCCAAGAAGGGTTGCGCCGATCCAAGTTCGTAATGTCATGTGACCTGCCTCTCCGATCACGCCTCGTTTTTTTGGGTCTATGCCCTATGCCAGGTAACACTGCGCGAATTACGAATTTATTGCAATAATCAAGGGTTTCTGGAATTTTCCTTATGTGGGGAATGCGCAACATGCGAAATGAAACAAGCCGCGCTGTTGGCGCGGCTTGTATTGTTAAATCTCTGATTTAACGTCAGTTTGTGCAAGGAATTTGCGTCTGAACGATTTCTCCGCCACGTCGAATGTTGGTAAAGCATTTCCGCTCCTCGGCCTTGACTGGAGCTGGGGCTGCTTTTTTGATTCCCAACAATTTTCGCTGGTCCACTTCGATAGCGCTTGCGACGGTGTCGTCCTGCACTCCGACCAAAGCCAGTGACATGCGACCTGTATTCTGCGCCTGCGCCAGAGCCGCGATTTCTTCCGGAGTGGCGGCAACTGTCACCGTGCGCGCAATTGTCGTTCCTGTCACATCAGAACCGGCAATTTGGTCTACGGCGATCAATTCAATGTTGGTCTGGATCAAGCGGGTGATTTCGGTGCCACCGCCCTCAAGATTTCTGCTGACGGTACCAGTCCAGTAGACATCTACATTGTCGCCCGGGCGCAGAAAGCCCGAAACACCAGACGCAACGTCCACACTGATGGCAAAAGCGCGTTTACCTTTTTCAATGCGCGAGGTCAGGCCAGCCGACTCCCCAGGATTAGTGACTTTGACTGCCATTAGAGCCTCGTCTTTTTCCATGGCTCTTAGGACGAATCGGTCACCCTTCGCGTTTTCAGGAAACAAAACGGCCATGTCGACGAAGCTACCTTCGGGGATAGCTTCATTCGGCCAATTGACGATGCGAACGTCTTCCTTGGACAGAGGCTCTCCGTATTTCATAGCTCGATTGGAAACAAGAACCCCTGTGGTCCCGGCCAATGCTGCATCTTCCAGTGCTTTTTGGGCAGCCAGGCGTTCTCGGGTGAGTTGGTCCTGATGTTGTGCGATGTAGTCCCGTGCCAAGTAGACGGCACCTCCGGCCAAAGCCACCCCGATAATCAGGACAAGTCCAAATACTGCACGCATTCAAGTCCCCTCGTATTGCTCTATTCTGGTTTATTCGTCGCAGCGTTACGACGATGCAATTCCTCGTAACGTCAAATTGTGTCGAAAACGGGGACAATTACGAAAAATTTAGCGAATGTAGGACTGCTCTCAGTTTGAGGTAATCCCCATCAGGGGTTTGAAGCAGAAAACTCAGTTTGAATGTCGTGTACTACGACATTGGCAACGGCAGCACCATTCTTGGCATCCAGCTCCCTTACGGGGTCGGCCAAGTACAGTCCGATGAAAGTGCCAAATCCAACCAACGCGGCGGTAAGCACAACCCAGTCAACGGTAACGGCTCCGTCTTCACGTTCTAAGATGTTCGCCAGTATCTTCAACATAGGAATACCAGTTTGCAATTGTCACAAAAATGGGGCCAAGCCTTTCCAAGCATGGCCCCACCGATAGTGATGTAACTTTAAAATTAGCCGCCGGTGGTGGTGCTGCCGCCGGTGGTGCTGCCGCCGCTAGTGGTGCCGCCGCCGAATGTGGTTGTGATGTCGGATACTGCTGTACCGGTAATTTCGGTGCCGATCCGACCAGACAGGTCTGCAGTACCATTGCCGATTGCGCTGTATGCAACTGCGGCCAGGCCGACGATAGCTGCGGTCAGAACGACCCAGTCAACTGTTACGGCGCCGTCTTCGTCTTTGCGGAAGTTCTTGATGAACTTGATCATGTTACGTCCCTCCTAAAGGATCAAAAGTCAAATAAACCTCGGCGTCTATCAGAGCTTTCTCTCTCAGTCCGCTCCCGACCGTCTCGGTATGGCACTATGATTGCCTGTCAGGCGTGGCAGGAATTGGGCCAAACACCATTTTTTTCCCTTTCAGCTTAACTTTTTGGTAGCTTTTTTGATAAGTATTTGAAAAGTAACGAATAAAAGTTCCATGCCGATAAGGGTGTTTTGTTTTGCAGATGCAAAATTGCGCCAAATGAGGCGAAATTGCCCCATTTCGTTGTGTTTCTCTGGCTTTACAAAGGGATTCGAGGTTCAAATCCCGTAAAAGAAAAAGCATGAGGCAGGCAAAATGAAACTCCGGGACGCAATGATCTGCGCCGGCGCGTTGGCGTGTATGATGTCAGGGCCTTTGCCCGCTGTTGCAAACGAGGTTGAACCCAGGGGCGTATATAAAAGAGTGAAGGCCCCTAAACCGGGGGCGCGGCCCAAGGTGACTGTTCAGATATCGCCCGAAGAACACGCGTCAGCACCGTTCGCACCCAGCACTGGGACCGCGATTGTCGTCCCCGAGATAATAAAGCGTACCAAGGTTGTGCCCCCCGGTGTTCCGGGGGCGGGATCGCAGAATAAGCCTGTTGGCTCTTACAAAGCTTTCTGGGACAAAATTTCACCTGCATTGGCCGAAGCAGGGGCTTGGCGTTTGGATGCAGCTATTAATGCGTTGGCTGCGACCAATGTCGCCTCGCCGCGATTGCAGACCCTTCAAAACATCGCTCAACAGCAGGGTCTCGAGATTCTGCGCTCGACCGTGGGGACCAATGTTTCACCCGCGCTAGTGCTTGCTGTGATCTCGGTCGAATCCGCGGGGCGAGCGGATGCGGTTAGTTCCGCTGGGGCACAGGGGTTGATGCAGCTGATGCCGGCAACCGCAAAGCGATTTGGCGTCAAGGACAGCTTTCAGCCGTCTCAGAATATCTCGGGTGGCGTGAAATACCTGAACTGGCTGATGGAAGAGTTCGGAAATGATCCGATCTTGGTTCTGGCGGGATATAACGCGGGTGAAGGTGCTGTGCGCAAACACAGTGGCGTACCACCTTATGCCGAGACGCGCGACTATGTGCCAAAGGTTCTTGCAGCCTTTCAGATTGCCAAGGCTTTGTGTTCGACGCCCCCCGAGCTGATCTCGGATGGCTGTGTGTTCCAGACCCTGAATTGAAAAAGACCCGCCAGAACTGGCGGGCCTTTTCAATCTTGCGGATCAGTTGACGATCTTGGCCTCAGTGGCGGCGCGAATCTCATCCTCGGTCACGCCTTCGGCGATTTCGATGATTTTTAGGCCACCGTCGACTACATCCAGAACGCCCAGATTGGTGATTATGCGATCCACGACCTTTTTGCCGGTTAGAGGTAGTGTGCATTTCTGCAGCAGCTTGGACTTTCCGTGCTTGTTGGTGTGATCCATCACGACGATCACGCGGCCAACACCGGCCACAAGATCCATCGCGCCGCCCATGCCTTTGACCAGAACGCCGGGAATCATCCAATTGGCCAGATCGCCTTCTTCATCGACCTCCATCGCGCCCAGAACCGCTGCAGCAATCTTGCCGCCCCGGATCATGCCAAAGGACGTGGCGCTGTCGAAATAGGAGGTGCGCGACAATTCAGTGATCGTCTGTTTGCCTGCGTTGATCAGGTCAGGGTCTTCTTCACCCTCGAACGGGAAGGGGCCCATGCCCAGCATGCCGTTCTCGGATTGCAGGGTGATGTCTTTGTCTCCCACATAGTTCGCCACCAGCGTCGGAATCCCGATGCCGAGGTTTACATACATGCCGTCTTCCAGCTCTTGCGCCGCGCGGGCGGCCATCTGATTTCGGTCCCAGGGCATTATGCGTCCTCCTTCTGGCGGGTGGTGCGCTGTTCGATGCGCTTTTCGTGATCGCCCTGAATGATGCGGTGCACGTAGATGCCGGGCAGGTGGATCTGATCGGGGTCCAACGAGCCACGAGGCACAATCTCTTCAACCTCGGCGACGCAAATCTTGCCGCAGGTCGCAGCGGGCACGTTGAAATTGCGGGCTGTCTTACGAAAGATCAGATTTCCGGTGTCGTCGGCCTTCCATGCCTTAACGATGGCCAGATCGGCAAAGATGCCTTCTTCCATGATATAAGTTTCGCCGTTGAAGTCTTTGTGCTCTTTACCCTCGGCGATCACGGTGCCCACGCCGGTTTTGGTATAGAAACCGGGGATACCCGCACCACCGGCACGCATACGTTCGGCCAGAGTGCCCTGCGGGTTGAACTCCAGCTCAAGCTCCCCAGCCAGGTACTGACGCATGAATTCCGCGTTTTCGCCGACATATGAGCTGATCATTTTCTTGACCTGCTTGGTCTGCAGTAGGATGCCGATGCCGAAATCATCGACGCCCGCATTGTTCGAGGCAAAGGTCAAATCCTGAGCACCCGAGTCTTTGATCGCCTCCAACAGCAGTTCAGGAATGCCGCACAGGCCGAACCCGCCTGCGGCAATCAGCATGCCATCCGTCAGCACTCCATCAAGCGCTTCGGTGGCATTGGCATAGATTTTCTTCATGGAAAACTCCCCCAATGACATGGTGATGGGCAGGTTGTGCCGCCACGTCACGGGGAAGTCAACGAATCCAAGGGAGTGGTGGTATTTCTACCTAACCGTCCCTATGTGGCTGCCTTCTTGGTGGTTTTCTTGGCAGCAGCTTTTTTCTTGGGTGCGGCCTTTTTCTTGGTGCCTTTCTTGGCCGCCCGCTCATTGACCAATTCGATGGCCATTTCCTGGGTCACATCCTCGGGCTTGATGTCCTTAGGGATGGTGGCGTTGACCTTTTCCCATTTCACATAAGGCCCGTAGCGCCCATCAAGAACCTGCATTGCACCGCCATCGGGGTGGTCGCCCAGTTCCTTAAGTGGCTTTGCTGCGGCCCGGCGCCCACGCCCCGGATTGGCGCGCTTCTCAGCCAGCATTTCAACCGCCCGGTTCATGCCGATCTCGAACACATCATTGGGGTCCTTGAGGTTGGCATAGACCGGCTTTGCTTCTTCCGGCAACTGGTGCATCAGATAAGGACCGAACCGTCCGAAATTCGAGCTGATCATGCCGCCTTCGGGATGCTCGCCGATCTGGCGGGGCAGGGACAGCAGAGTCAGCGCCTTGTCGAGATCCATGTCATCCTTGCTCCACCCGCGGGGCAGAGATGCACGCGGCGGCTTTTTATTCTCTGGCGTAGGTTCACCGCGCTGGACATATGGTCCAAAGCGGCCGGATTTCAGCCAGATCTCATCGCCCGCATCCTCTCCCAGCAGACGCTCGTCGCCTTCAGCCCCTTCGCCCGCGATGGGGCGGGTATAAGTGCATTCGGGATAGTTGCCGCAGCCTACAAAGCCACCGGTGCGCGAGGTTTTAAGGTGTAACTGGCCCGTGCCGCATTTCGGGCAGATACGGGGATCCGAGCCATCCTCACGCGGAGGATACAGCTGTGGCGCCAGCGCCTCATCCAGTTTCGACAGCACCTCGGAAATGCGCAGTTCTGATGTTTCGCCAATCGCCGCTGAGAAGTCGCGCCAGAACTTGCCCAGCAGGTCTTTGTAATCGCGATCCCCGGCGCTGACGTCATCCAGCTGTTCTTCCAGATTGGCGGTAAACTCATAGCCCACATACTGCCGGAAGAAGTTCAACAGGAAGATCGTGACAATCCGTCCCTTTTCTTCGGGGATCAGCCGGTTCTTGTCCTTGCGCACATATTCCCGATCCTGAATCGTAGTCACAATTGAGGCATAGGTCGATGGCCGACCAATCCCCAGCTCTTCCATCCGCTTGACCAAGGTGGCCTCGGTATAACGTGGCGGCGGTTGGGTGTGATGTTGCAAGGCCAGAACAGATTCGTTGTCGGACAAAATAGCGGCCTTGTCTTCGGCCTTGGCGAACTGATCTTTCAGCGACGTTTTTGCAAACGGAGCTGGATCACCTTGCATGATCTGCGGCAGTCGCTTTTCATCGTCATCGGCCACATCATCGCGACCCTCTTCGTAGACGCGCATGAAACCGTCAAACAGTACCACCTGACCAGTGGCGCGCAGGCCGACCTGACCATCCGCGCTGCCGACCTCGACCGTCGTCCGCTCAAGTCGCGCGGCGGCCATCTGACAGGCGATGGTACGTTTCCAGATCAAGTCATAGAGCTTGCGCTGATCCTCATCCGTAACCTTCAGGGCCTTTGCATCGCGCGACATATCCGTGGGGCGGATACATTCGTGGGCTTCCTGAGCGTTCTTGGCTTTGTTCTTATACATGCGCGGGCTGTCCGGCACATATTCCGTGCCATAACGGTCGGCAATCGCGTCACGAGCAGCGGCGACTGCCTCAGGAGCCATGTCGATGCCGTCAGTTCGCATATAAGTAATGTAGCCTGCCTCATAAAGTCGCTGTGCCACTTGCATGGCGTGGCGTGCGCCCATGCCAAATTTGCGGCTGGCTTCCTGCTGCAGGGTCGAGGTCATGAAAGGCGCAGAGGGATTGCGCGCAGCGGGCTTGGCTTCGACCGAAGTAACGCTTAATGCGCGGCTCGTGATTGCCTGAACTGCCAGTTCCGCCTGTGTGGCGTTGGCCAAGTCGTGCTTGTCCAGCTTTTTACCGGCCAGCGTGACCAGACGGGCCTCATAAGTCTGGCCACGCGGCGTTTCGAACAGGGCCCGCACCGACCAGTATTCTACAGGTTTGAAAGCCTCGATCTCCATCTCGCGCTCGACGATCAGGCGCAGGCAGACCGATTGTACCCGACCCGCTGATTTCGCACCCGGAAGCTTGCGCCACAGGACCGGAGACAGGTTGAACCCAACCAGATAATCCAACGCGCGGCGGGCCAGATAGGCCTCGACCAGCGGCATGTCGACCTCACGCGGGTTCTGCATGGCCTCGGTCACCGCGTCCTTGGTGATGGCGTTGAAGGTCACCCGGCTCACGGGCGTGTCCTTCTTGATCGAGCGGCGCTTTGTCAGCGCCTCTTGCAGGTGCCAGCTAATCGCCTCGCCCTCACGGTCGGGGTCAGTCGCAAGGATCAGGGCGTTGTCTTCCTTTAGCGCATCAGCGATGGCTTTGACATGTTTGCGGCTGTCGTTGCCGACCTCCCATTTCATCTCAAATTCATGCTCGGGGTCGACGGAACCGTCCTTGGGCGGCAGGTCGCGGACGTGGCCGTAAGACGCCAGAACCGTGTAGTCGGGGCCAAGATATTTATTGATTGTTTTGGCCTTGGCAGGGGATTCTACAACAACTACAGGCATTTAAGGGGAAACCTCGCTCGACGGATTGGGCGCCTTCTATGATGGTGCAAGATGTGTAGGGCAAGAGCGAATTGTCAATGCGTTCCTTTCAAAACTGGAATTTAACGGCGTTTTCAGAGCGATAGCCGCATATTTTTTCGTCGTGAGCGAGGAAACACTGCTCAGGCCGTCAGGGACAGTAGTCCGCCGGGCTGGCGTTGGATGCGCCCGTCAAGCTCCAGGTCGACCAGCGCTGGGCCAATCTCGCCCGCTGTGGCGGCGATATCCCGGATCAGCTGATCTTCGGCAATGGGCGACGGTCCAAGCCGTGCCAGTATTTCGTGATGCAGTGTCGCCCCAGACGCGGCGGGTGTGGGCGTTACTTCGGGCAATGGGGCCTCGAACAGATCTGTCTGTTGCTTCGGCAAAGCCTCGATTACGTCTTCTGCTGATCGTACCAAAGTTGCCCCGTCGCGGATCAACAGGTTACATCCTGCCGCGCGCGCATCGAAGGGATGGCCAGGTACGGCCAGAACCTCACGCCCCTGATCCAGCGCGTCCCGCGCGGTGATCAAGCTGCCGGACTTGGCTGCCGCTTCGACCACCACAACCGCCTGCGCCAAGCCCGAGATGATCCGATTGCGGCGGGGAAAGTGCCGGGCTTGGGGGGGTACGCCAATGGGTTGTTCGGACAAACGCAGGCCGGATCGGGCGATATCCTTTGCCAGATCGGTGTTTTCGGCAGGGTAAATCATATCCACGCCCCCGGCCATGACCGCCACAGTGCCCGTGTCCAGTGCCGCCATATGCGCCGAGGTATCAATCCCGCGCGCAAGACCCGAGACCACGACAAACCCTTGTTTGCCTAGTTCAGACGCCAGACCGCGTGCCATCCGCGCGCCCAGAGATGAGCAATTGCGCGCCCCGACCAACGCGATAGACGGTGTACGCAACACAGACACATCGCCAATGGCCCACAGCATCGGCGGGGCATCGGTCAGATCGTTTAGGGCATTCGGGAAATCAACGGACCCAAGGCACAAAAGCTGCGCATTTGCAGCTTTTGCGGCCTTGAGTTCCGCCTCAACCACGCCGGGCGGGCAAATTTCATACCCTTTTATTCCGGCAGCACGTGCCATTTCAGGCAGTGCGGCCAGCGCGTTCTGCGCCGAGCCATGTTCCCGCAGCAGCCGACGAAACGTCGCCGGGCCAACCTTGCGAGAGCGCAACAGACGAAGCCAGGAAAACCGATCCTCTTCCGTGGTGGGTGGGAGTGTGGGGTGATAGGAAGAATGCTGCTCTTCAGTCATCCGATGCTCCGCCTGATTGCAGAACTGGTTTACGACTGAGGGGGTTAACAGCTTGTGAATCCTGTCAAATTATTCGGATAATTTTCCTGAGTTGACGCGTAATTCTACGTAAGTGTCAGATATTATTTGAAAAATAAAGCGCCGACTCGAAAGGTGGATCTTCAAGCCGGCGTCAATGTTTGGTGATCGTCGAAGCGCGGGGTTAACCTTATCCGTGACCGATTCTGTGTCAGGCGGCCGATCCGCCGACGGTCAGGCCGTCCATCAGAACGGTTGGCTGGCCGACGCCCACTGGCACCCATTGGCCATCTTTTCCGCAGGTGCCCATGCCAGGATCAAGTGCCATATCATTGCCAAGCCCTCTGATGCGGTTCAGGGCGGATGGCCCGTCACCGATCAAGGTTGCACCTTTGACCGGAGCGCCAATCTTGCCGTTCTCGACGCGGTACGCTTCAGTGCAAGAGAACACGAACTTGCCGTTGGTGATATCAACCTGCCCACCGCCAAAGCCCACGGCCCAGATACCGTCTTTGATATCCGCCACAAGTGAAGCCGGATCGGCGTTGCCGCCCAGCATCACAGTATTGGTCATTCGTGGCATTGGTTTATGCGCATAGCTTTGCCGCCGCCCGTTCCCAGTGGCCGACACATTCATCAGACGCGCATTCTGACGGTCCTGCATATAGCCCGTCAAAACGCCATCTTCGATCAGCACTGTCCGCGAACTGGGCGTACCTTCGTCATCCACAGTGATCGACCCCCGACGATCAGCAATCGTACCGTCATCCACGACGGTCACGCCTTTTGATGCGATTTGTTGCCCCATCAGGCCAGCGAAGGCGGAACTGCCCTTGCGGTTGAAATCGCCTTCCAGCCCGTGACCAATGGCCTCGTGCAATAGAATACCGGGCCAGCCGGGGCCGAGGGCCACCTCCATCACGCCAGCCGGGGCAGGGACGGCGTCCAGATTGACCAAGGCGATCCGCAGGGCTTCACGCGCCTTGTCTTGCCAGTCGGATGAGTCGATCAGGCCATCCAGTCCCACGCGACCACCGCCACCGGCCGAGCCGCTTTCGCGGCGACCGTTCTGTTCGACAATGACCGAGATATTCAGCCGGGTCATCGGGCGCACATCGCGAACCAGGACACCGTCGGGGCGCAGAATCTCAACCTCCTGCACAGCAGCGGCGATGGTGGCACTGACCTGCACAACGCGCGGGTCAAGATCGCGGGAAAAGGCGTCTATCTCGCGCAGGGTCTCGATTTTCACCGGGAAACTTGCGGATTCGATCGGGTCTTCGTCAGTATAAAGTCGCGCGTTGGTGGCGCGCGGCGCCTCGGCCAACGTGCCGCCACCGTCGCCAACTGCCAAACGCGCCGTTTCTGCGGCTCGCTTCAATGCCGGGATCGACACGTCGGTGGAATGCGCATAACCCGCCACTTCACCTTGCACCGCCCGCAAGCCGAAACCTTCGGAAGCATCATAGGACGCCGTCTTTAAGCGCCCGTCGTCAAAGACCAGAGACTCGGATTTCCGCCGCTCGACAAACAACTCTCCGTCCTCGGCGCCGGCTGTGGCTGACTGCAAAACCGCAAGCGCTTCGTCTTGCGGAAGAACGGTTTCAAACGGGCGAAACGGATCATTGGGCATCGGTTGGGACCTTTCGAGTTTGATCCAGATCAAAAATAGCGTCTGTTTGACGCAAGCATTTTGCTTTATCTACCCGCCGGAATATGGTTTTTAACGCGGCCAAAGACAACGGGAGAGGTGCGACTGATTCACACCTTTTCGCCAGAGAAGCTAAGATCAGACGATCAGGACAGAAAATGAAGAATGCTTTGATGCTTTCGGGGTTCATGACAGCCCTCTCCAGCCTTCCCGCCATGGCTCAGGAGCTTGAGATTATTGGCAAGCCGGTTCCCGGCGGTGTAAATTTCCAGCCTGCAGCCACAGACCTTGCCGAAGGGATTCACAACCTGGATGCGATGATTCTGGTGATCATCACCGTCATCTGTTTGCTGGTCGCGGGCCTGCTGGTCTACTGTATCATGCGCTACAATCAGCGCGTAAACCCAACGCCAGCGCGATTCTCGCACTATACCCCTGTTGAAATCGCCTGGACGCTGGGGCCGATTCTTGTTCTGGTCTTTATCGGTGCGTTCTCACTGCCGGTGCTGTTCAAACAGCAGGAGATTCCCGAAGGCGACGTTGTCATCAAAGTGGTGGGCAACCAGTGGTATTGGACTTACGAATATGTTGATCACGACTTTGCGTTCGACAGCTACCTGCTGGGCCACCCCGCGACTCTGGACGAAGGTGCCCGCCCGGCGGATGCCGACGTAACCCCGTTTGTTCTGGATGATGCAATGCGTGCCAAGCTGGCTGATGCCGGTTACAGCGATGACGAATGGTTGCTGGCTACCGATACCGCCGTTGTTGTGCCCGTTGGTAAGATCATTGTTATGCAGGTGACGGCTTCGGACGTAATCCACTCGTGGACCATTCCGTCCTTCGGCGTAAAGCAGGACGGCGTCCCGGGTCGTCTGGCAGAGCTGTGGTTCCAGGCTGACAAAGAAGGCGTTTACTTCGGTCAGTGTTCGGAACTGTGCGGCAAGGACCACGCCTATATGCCGATAACCGTCAAAGTGGTCAGCGAAGAGGCATATGAGCAATGGCTGCAAGGCGCTCTGGAAGAGTATGCAGGCCAGCCCGCAGCCTATCAGGTTGCCTCGAACTGATCTTGGCTTCGGCCGGATAAATACATGATGCAGGCTGCGCGGTGATCGCGCAGCTTTCGCCCCAGAAGGACCCGAAATGAGCGACGCAAGCTTCAATGCCAGCACCGTAACCGCGCAGACCCGCGCGGACGAGGCCAGCTTTGGCGATTATTTCGCCCTGCTGAAGCCACGGGTCATGTCGCTGGTGGTGTTTACCGCTCTGGTTGGTCTGTTGGCGGCTCCTGTGCCGGTACATCCCTTTATTGGCTTCTGCGCCATTTTGTTTATTGCCATTGGCGGCGGTGCCTCGGGCGCGCTGAACATGTGGTGGGATGCGGATATCGATAAAGTTATGAAGCGCACCAAGGGCCGCCCGATTCCGTCCGGTAAAGTGGACGCTGGCGAGGCAATGGCCATCGGTTTGGCGCTGTCTGGCTTGTCGGTGATCATGCTGGGTCTGGCGACCAATTGGTTCGCCGGAGCTTTCCTGGGCTTCACCATCTTTTTCTATGTTGTCGTCTACACTATGTGGCTGAAACGTTCGACGCCTCAGAACATCGTGATCGGTGGTGCGGCAGGGGCCTTCCCACCGGTGATCGGTTGGGTCGCGGCCACGGGATCAATGACGCTTGAACCGTGGCTGATGTTCGCCCTGACTTTCATGTGGACCCCGCCGCATTTTTGGGCACTGGCGCTGTTCATGCGCTCGGATTACGACGATGCGGGTGTGCCGATGCTGACCGTGACCCACGGTCGCCGCGCGACGCGCTGGCATATTCTTGTCTATACCGTGCTGCTGGCTCTGCTGGCGGTTGGCACCGCGTTCTCGGGCATTGGCGGTCCGATCTATCTGGCGGTTGCGGTTGTGATGAACGCCCTGTTCCTGCGCGGTGCATGGCGGATTTCGCGCCGGACCGAGGATGACTCGGAGGCCGATAACTTCAAGGTCGAGCGTTCTTTCTTCAAGCTTTCGCTGCTCTACCTGTTCCTGCATTTCGGTGCGATTCTGGCCGAAGCACTGCTGAAACCCTATGGGTTGGGAGGATGGTCATGAGCCTACGCAAAAGCCATGAACTGCATCAACGCCGGTTCAGCCGCAATCTGGGGGTGGGACTGACTCTGGCTGCCTTCATCGTGATCATTTTCGGGCTGACGATCGTAAAGGTCTCGGGCACAAGCCTGGGTCAGTCTGTGCAAGAGGTGCAGAACTGATGCCTTTGTCCGGTCCGCAAAAAACGGTGATGCAGACGGTCAGTGTGGTCGTGTTGATGGGAGGCTTGGCCTGGGCGGCGGTGCCGTTTTACGACTGGTTCTGCAGGGTCACTGGTTTTGGCGGCACGGTTGGTGTAGCCGAAACCGCGCCCGAGGATATTCTGGACCGCAAGGTTACCGTGCGCTTTGACGCCTCGAAAGCCAAAGGCATGGCGTGGGAGTTCAAACCGGTCGAGCGTGAGATGGAAGTGCGCATCGGTGAGACCGGACTGGCCTTTTACGAAGCCCACAACCCGACCGACCGTCCGATTGCCGGGCAAGCGTCTTACAACGTCGCGCCGTATTCGGCCGGTGGGTATTTTCAAAAAATCGCCTGTTTCTGCTTTGAAGAGCAGGTGCTGCAACCCGGTGAACGGGTGCAGATGCCCGTAACCTTCTTCGTCGACCCGGAAATCGTCGAGGATCTGGAAGCCAAGTATATTCATACGATTACTCTGTCGTATACATTCTACGAAATAGACCTGCCCGAGGGCTACGCCGCCCTGGATGAGCAGGCAGATACAAACACGAACTAACGCCTGTAGGTGAGGGACGCTGATGGCACACGCAAAAAACCATGATTATCACATTCTGGCCCCGTCGATCTGGCCACTGATCGGCGCGATCGGTGGCTTTGTGATGCTGTTCGGAGCCGTCCTTTGGATGCACGGTATTACGCCGTTCTTGTTCTGGGCTGGCCTTGTCGCCGTGCTGTACACCATGTTCGCCTGGTGGTCCGAGGTTGTGGCTGAAAGCCGCGCTGGTGATCACACGCCGGTGGTACGCATAGGTTTGCGTTACGGGTTCATCCTGTTTGTGATGTCCGAGGTGATGTTCTTCTTTGCCTGGTTCTGGTCGTTCTTCAAACACCGCATGTACCCGATGTACGATTATGCCGGTACGGAATACATCCAGCCGGATATCCACGCGGTCGACCCGTTCCACCTGCCTCTGATCAACACGCTGGTTCTGCTGCTGTCGGGCTGTGCAATCACCTGGGCACACCACGCGCTGGTCCATGACAATGACCGCAAGGCGTTGATCAACGGTCTGGCCATCGGCATCGTGCTGGGTATCGCGTTTACCTTCCTGCAGGCGTTTGAATACTATGAACTGCTTGCCCACGAAGGTTGGGAGTTTGGAGGCGATCAATTCTATTCGAATTTCTTCATGGCGACCGGTTTTCACGGTGCACACGTGATCATCGGAACGATCTTCCTGAGCGTCTGTCTGATCCGAGCACTGCGCGGAGACTTCACTCCTGAAAAGCATGTCGGATTTGAAGCAGCGGCATGGTACTGGCACTTTGTTGATGTCGTCTGGCTGTTCCTTTTCTTCGCCGTCTACATCTGGGGTCAGGCCCCGCTGATGTAACGCCAGTCAGGCTATTAAATTGCAAAAGCCGCCCGCGGGGGCGGCTTTTTCTCTATCCGGGGCGCAAGATTGCGCCCCATACAATTGCATGGTTGCAATTGCGCCTGTGCAGCCCTTAACAAGACGCCGGTTCTGATCCCTTTTGTGCAACGAAACTTGGTTCTGACATGCGCCGTATCCTGTTCCTGCTGATTTTCGGAGTTGCCGGTCTGGCTATCCTGTTGTCGCTGGGCGTGTGGCAGGTAAATCGGCTGTCGTGGAAAGAGGGTTTGCTGGCTGATATTGACGGCCGTATTGCCGGAGATCCCATGCCGCTGCCTGCGGAGCCCGACCGTGAAGTTGACAGATATCTGCCCGTTACGATCTCGGGGCAGATGCTGCCGGGCGAAGTTCACGTCTTGGTCTCGGTCAAACAGGTCGGCCCCGGCTATCGCATCATTGCACCTTTTCAAACGGGTGATCGCACCATTTTGGTGGATCGTGGGTTCGTGCCCACTACGGCCAAAGCCGCGGAACGTCGAATTGGAGCGATGGACGTGACGGGTAACCTTCATTGGCCAGAAGAGATTGATGGCTATACGCCCGAGGCCGATTTGGACGACAACATCTGGTTCGCCCGGGATGTACCCGCATTGGCTGCCGCGTTGAATACGGAACCTGCGATGCTGATCGCGCGATCGCGCACCGACGCGGAAATTACCCCTCTGCCTGTTGACTCCGCAGGCATTCCGAATGACCACCTGCAATATGCAGTGACCTGGTTTGGTCTGGCTCTGGTCTGGGCCGCGATGACCGTTTACTTCCTGTGGCGCAGCCGCGCCCCTTCAAAGAGTGAAGCGCAATGAAATACATCTCGACACGTGGCCAAGCGCCGGAACTGACATTTGAAGAGGCGATGCTGACCGGGCTGGCCCGAGATGGTGGTCTGTACCTGCCCGCCGAGATCCCGGTGATGAGCCAGGATGAGATCGCGGCGCTGGCAGGATTGCCTTATGAGGAAATCGCCTTTCGGGTGATGTGGCCCTATGTCAGTGGGTCCTTTGCCGAAGATGAGTTCAAGGCGATTATCGCTCGCGCGTATGAGGGATTTGGTCATGATGCCCGCGCTCCGCTGAAGCAACTGAACGAGAACCACTTCCTGCTGGAGCTGTTTCACGGTCCAACGCTGGCCTTTAAGGACTTTGCCATGCAACTGATCGGTCAGTTGTTCCAGGTGGCGCTGAAGCGACGTGGAGACCGCGTGACCATCGTGGGTGCCACCAGTGGAGATACCGGCTCGGCAGCTATCGAAGCGTTTCGTGGGCTCGACGCCGTAGACGTGTTCATCCTGTTCCCCCATGGTCGCGTGTCCGAGGTGCAGCGCCGCCAAATGACCACGCCTGCTGACAGCAATGTGCATGCCTTGGCCGTTGATGGTGACTTCGATGATTGTCAGGCCGCCGTGAAGGACATGTTCAACGATTTCGACTTTCGCGATGGGGTGAAACTGGCGGGTGTGAACTCGATCAACTTTGCTCGGGTTCTGGCGCAGGTTGTTTACTATTTCTCGGCGGCGACCAACCTGGGGGCGCCGCATCGCAAGGTCAGCTTCACCGTGCCGACCGGCAATTTCGGAGACATTTTCGCGGGCTACATTGCCAAGTGCATGGGTCTGCCTATTGATCGTCTGGTTGTGGCGACCAACCAGAACGACATCCTGCACCGCTGCCTGTCCGGCGAAGGGTACTTCAAGGGCGACACCATCCCCTCGATCAGCCCGTCGATGGATATTCAGGTCAGCTCGAATTTTGAGCGCGCGCTGTACTATGCCTATGGCGAGGATGGTGCTGTCGTGGCGCAATTGATGGATGAGCTCAAGAATGGCGGCTTCAACGTCAGCCAGGGCGCGACGGAAACGCTGCGCGAGAATTTCGACTCGGGCCGCGTGTCCGAGGGTGAAACTCTGGCCACGATCAAGGCTACGCTAACCCATAGTGCCGAGTTGGTTTGCCCGCATACCGCCGTGGGCATCAAAGTTGCCGAAGATCACTGCGCGGCGGATGTCCCGATGATTACACTGGCCACCGCACATCCGGCAAAATTCCCGGCTGCGGTCGAGAAGGCAAGCGACGTGCATCCGCCTCTTCCATCCCGCATGTCAGATCTGTATGAACGTCCGGAACGGGTGACCCGCATCGCCAATGATCTGGGCGCCATCGAGGATCATATTAAAAGGCATATTGCTGAGTGACTGTCAGACAAGACCAACTGAAGAACGGATTTCGTATCGTCAGTGAGCACATGCCGGGGCTGCAATCGGCGGCCATCGGCATCTGGGTAACCGCCGGTGGGCGGCATGAGCGGATCGAGCAGAACGGTATTGCGCATTTCCTTGAGCACATGGCCTTCAAGGGAACCGAGCGCCGGACCGCGCTGCAGATCGCCGAAGCGATCGAGGATGTGGGCGGGTATATCAACGCCTATACGTCGCGCGAAGTGACGGCCTATTACGCGCGCGTTCTGAAAGACGATGTGGCACTGGCGATGGACGTGATTGGTGACATCGTTCTAAACCCGGTCTTCGATCCGCGCGAGATCGAGGTTGAGCGCGGTGTGATCCTGCAGGAAATCGGTCAGGCATATGACACACCGGACGACGTGATTTTCGACTGGTTGCAAGAGCAGAGCTATCACGATCAGCCCTTGGGTCGCACTATCCTTGGCCCGACCGAGCGAGTCAGCGCCTTTTCGCGAGAGGATCTTTCGGGTTTCGTGGCCGAGCATTACGGGCCGGAACAGATGATCTTGTCTGCGGCTGGCGCCGTGGATCATGATGCGCTGATGAATATGGCCGAAGAGATGTTTGGTCATCTTCAACCACGCAAGGGGCTGATCCCCGAGACAGCGCGGTTCACTGGTGGCGAAGCGCGGCAGGAAAAAGAACTGGAACAGGCTCATTTCGCGCTGGCGCTGGAAAGCCCCGGTTATCGCGACGATGCGATCTACACGGCGCAGATCTATTCGACAGCTTTGGGCGGGGGCATGTCCTCGCGCCTGTTCCAAGAAGTGCGGGAAACGCGCGGGCTTTGCTATATGATCTTTGCCCAGACAGGGGCCTATGCCGATACGGGCACGACCACGATCTATGCCGGAACTTCGGCGGATCAGGTGGGCGAACTGGCCACAATCACCATAGATGAGATGAAGCGTGCCGCCGAAGATATGAGCCCGCAGGAGGTCGCCCGCGCGCGTGCCCAGATGAAGGCCGGGATGCTGATGGGTCTGGAAAGCCCCTCGAACCGCGCTGAACGTCTGGCGCGGCTGGTACAGATTTGGGGACGTGTACCCTCGCTTGAAGATACGGTCGCCAAAATTGATGCGGTTAGCACTGCGGATGTGCGAAGCTTTGCCGAACAGATGGCAGTGAAAGCGCCCGCTGCGCTGGCGCTATATGGCCCGGTGTCGGGCGCGCCGACGCTGGCTGAATTGCAGGAGAGGCGTGCGGCGTGATGCTGTTGG
The DNA here is from genome assembly GCF_056538005.1 of Ruegeria sp. BI11. NCBI lineage: Bacteria > Pseudomonadati > Pseudomonadota > Alphaproteobacteria > Rhodobacterales > Roseobacteraceae > Ruegeria > Ruegeria sp. BI11. Next base: position 173,237 of record NZ_JBQFSM010000003.1, read on the forward strand.
GCAGACGCAAGCTGAAACTCGAGACCGAGCGCCTGAGCCTGCGCCCGCCCGTCCATTCTGACTTCAACGATTGGGCGGCGCTGCGGCGAGCGTCCAAAGAATACCTCACCCCGTGGGAGCCGATCTGGGCCAAGGATCATCTTACGCGCAAGTCTTTCACCAACCGGGTGTATTGGGCGCAGCGTTCAGTGGCCAGTGGCACGGCAATTCCATTGTTCCTGTTTCGCCGCTCCGATGATGTTTTGATCGGGGCGATCACGCTGGACAACGTGCGCCGGGGTCCAGCACAGGCAGGAACGCTTGGCTATTGGACCGGTCAGGCCTTTGCCCGCAATGGGTATATGCGCGAGGCGATTGGGGCGGTTGTCCACTATGCCTTCACCCGTCTGGATCTTAGCCGGATCGAGGCCGCCTGCCTGCCGGAAAACAAACCCTCGCGTGGGTTGCTGGAAAGCTCGGGCTTTAAGTACGAAGGCGTGGCACAATCTTATCTGCAGATCAACGGGCGGTGGCGAACCCATGTTCTGTATGCCAGCCTACGGTCGGACCGGCGCGGCAAGACCGACGCGGGCTAGGGGCTTTGCCCCCGGCGAGGCAAGCCACGCCTCCCTCGGGGTATTTTTGGCCAGATGAACAAGGGGCATGACTTGTTTGCGTTCTGCGCTACACTACTCCCATGCGCTGGATTGTTGCGGCATTGATGGTGATCTCGGGCGGGGCTGCAGCGCAGGAGCGGCAGCCGAGCCATTGTATCGCCATCGCGGATGCCGCGCCGGGGATTGAATATATTCACAAGGCGGCGTGGCAAGACCCAATCCCGGAATACTCTGTGCGGATCAGCTATATCGCCCACGCCTCTTTTCTGATCCAGACCCAAGGTGGGTTGAATGCGGTAACGGATTTTACCGGCTTCATCGGCAGCGCCGATCTGATTCCGGATGTAGTTACCATGAACCATGCCCACAGCACCCATTGGACGGCTCATCCCGATCCGGCGATCCCGCATGTTTTGCCGGGGTGGGGAGAGTTCGGGCAGGGGATAGAACACTACCTCGATCTGGGCGAAATGCTCGTTCGCAATGTCTCGACCGATATCCGATCTGCGTATGGTGGCGTCGAAGAGCGTGGCAATTCAATTTTTGTGTTCGAGGTCGAAGGGCTGTGCATCGGCCATTTGGGCCATCTGCACCATATCCCTTCAGACGAACAATTCGCGGCGCTAGGGCGGTTGGACGTTGTAATGGCGGCCGTGGATGGGGGAACGACGATGCCTCTGCCCGAAATGATTTCGGTACTGAAACGGCTGGAAAGCTCGGTCATCATTCCGATGCACTGGTTCTCGGGCTTTTCGCTGGACCGGTTTCTGGTCGATATCCGCAATGATTTTCCGGTCGAACGCAAGGGAGTGACCGAGATCACCGTGTCGCTGCGCACTCTGCCAAGCCAGCCGACTGTGGTCGTGTTGGAGCCACGCCACCTGATTGATCTGGAATAGGGGTTGTCGGGACGCACCTGCTTGGGCGATGAAGTGGCATGACACTGAATCCTGCCGATGAGAATCTGGCCCGTCTGATCCGGGCTGATCTGGGCGATCACATTCTGCGCCCGGTTGCGGAACGTTATCTGGAAGAGCCGCGTCGGCGTTTTGCCGGACATGTGGGTTTGTTAGCCTTACCGCGCACGGTTGACGAAGTGTCGACATTGGTGCGTCTGGCCGCAGACATGCGGGTGCCGGTGGTACCTTATGGCGGCGGCACAGGGTTGGTGGGCGGTCAGGTGATGCCGGACGGGCCTGCGCCTCTTGTGATCTCACTGGAACGGATGACGGCCATTCGGGCGGTGTACCCGACCGAGAATATTCTGATTGCCGAGGCGGGTGCCATTCTGGCTGATGTACAGGCCGCAGCGGAAGAGGCCAACCGGCTTTTCCCCTTGGCCCTTGCGGCGCAAGGATCGTGCCGGATCGGGGGCAACCTTGCCACCAATGCGGGTGGGGTCAACGTGCTGCGCTATGGCAATGCGCGCGACCTCTGTCTGGGGTTGGAAGCGGTTTTGCCCAGCGGTGAAATCTGGCACGGGCTCAGCCGGTTGCGCAAGGACAACACCGGCTATGACCTGCGTAATCTGCTGGTCGGGGCCGAGGGCACGTTGGGGATCATAACAGCAGCTTCGTTGAAGCTGTACCCGCAGCCAGAGGCGGTAGGGACCGCGATGCTGCAGGTTGCCTCAGCTCAAGCGGCGATTGATCTGCTGTCGTTGGCCCACGATCAACTGGGCGATGGGGTCAGTACATTTGAGCTGATCCACAGACAGGGATTGCAATTCCTGACCGAGGTTCTGCCGGATGTGCGCCAGCCGTTTGCTACGCAGCCCGAATGGTGCGTTCTGATCGAACTTGGATTGTTTGCGGGGCATTCGACTTCGGAGGCGCTGGAAAAGCTTTATGTCGCTGCAGACGATGCTGGCCTTGTCGGCGATGCGGTCATTGCGCAGAATGAGGCACAGCGTAGGGACCTGTGGGCCGTTCGCGAACGTATTCCTGAAGCCAACCGACTGATTGGGTCGGTATCCAGCCACGATATCTCGGTCCCGATATCACGAATTCCCGAATTCATTCAGCAGGGCGCCGAGGTGGTGGCCGCGCTTGGGCCATTCCGTATCAACTGCTTTGGGCACGTTGGCGATGGCAACCTGCACTACAACGTGTTTCCGCCCTCGGGACACAATCGTTCGGAATTTGATGACGAAAGGCAGGCTGTCAAACACGCCGTACATGATCTGGTAGATGTGTTTGGCGGCTCGGTAAGTGCCGAGCACGGGGTAGGACGTTTGAAAGCCGATGATCTTGAAAGGTATGGCGACGCGACAAAGCTGTCTACAATGCGCGCCATCAAAACCGCGCTGGACCCGCAGGGGATCATGAATCCAGGCGCGGTTTTGAGGTCTTAGACACGGCCCGGCATCACCCAGGCCGTGCCGGGGCATTTACGAGTTCGGCAGGATGACCTTGTCAATCACGTGGATCACACCGTTTGACGTCTCGATGTCGGCTTGTACGACATTGGCATCATTCACCATCACACCGTTGTCCAGATCAATGGTTATGTCTCCGCCCTGTACGGTCGCGGCGGTCATGTCATCAGACAGATCGCCCGACATCACCTTGCCCGGAACCACGTGATAGGTCAGGACCGCGACGAGCTGATCTTTGTTTTCAGGCTTCAGCAGCGTCTCGACGGTGCCTTCTGGAAGGGCGGCAAATGCCTCATCCGTGGGTGCGAAGACGGTGAATGGGCCTTCACCCTTCAGCGTATCCACCAACTCGGCGGCTTGAACGGCGGCGACGAGAGTTTCAAAGCTGCCGGCGCCGACGGCGGTGTCAACGATATCCTTTGAGTGACCATCTGCGTGTGCCGACGTGCTAACGAGCAGGCCGACAACTCCGGCGATAGCGAGTTTGCGAAACATGTTACAATTCCCTTGTTGGAATGCCTTCGACGGCATCAACAAAGGTACGGCTGATCTTAGCAATAAGATCAATGAATGTGTCTATGAGATTGGGTTGAACTTGGGCGGTGCCGCGCTAAGCCCGTGTCTGTTCAGAAGTCTATTCACGATTTTGTGAGATTGAGCGTTTAAAGCCCCTCGAATTCGCACAAAATATGCACGTCCATGCCCATGTCCTCTAGCAGTTTGCGGCCGCCCAGTTCCGGTAGATCAATGATGAAGGAACACGAGACAATCTCCCCCCCCAGTCGTTCAATCAGTTTGATCCCGGCCGCGGCGGTGCCGCCGGTGGCCAGGAGGTCGTCGACGACCAGGATTTTCTCACCCGGCAGAATGGCGTCATCATGTATTTCAACAATGGCCTCACCATATTCCAGTTTGTAGTCCTGGCTGATGGTGGTGCCGGGCAGCTTGCCTTTTTTGCGGATCGGTACAAATCCAACGCTCAGCTGGTGGGCGATGGCGCCGCCCAGAATGAAACCGCGCGCCTCAAGGCCAACCACCTTGTCAATTCGTTCACCTGCGTAAGGGTGCAACATCTGGTCGATTGCCATGCGGAAGCCACGTGGGTCGGCAAACAGGGTAGTGACGTCCCGGAACATGATTCCCTCATGCGGGAAATCGACGATGGTTCGGATGTAATCCTTGACCGACTTGTTTCTGGACATGGCCAACCTCTCTGGCGTCAAAACACGCGGGCGTGTTTGGCCGATTGGGGGCAGCCTTGCAAGAAAAGATTGCCGCCGTCTTACTTGCGACGGTCCGGATTGGCCTTTGGCAGTCCGTAATACCGATACAGTGCCGTGGGCAACCACGACAGATGTGGTTTACGCCAATTGCGTTGGTCTCGCAAAAGAAATGCCTGAGCAGCATGAAGGTTCATTGCCATAATCCTTTTTTATTGTTAGGTGCTCGATAACTACAATTTCTATGCGATGTATATACAATGCATCTCAAATAGAATCAAGAGTTGGACGGGGAAAAGACGGATGGCGAAGAAAGACGGTAAAGGGTCTAACAAGAAAAACAGTCAGTTAGTCCTGCGTCTGGATAAGGATGAACGGGACGCGTTTGTGGAATTGTGCAGGGAATTGGATACGTCAGCCGCGCGCGAAATACGGCGGTTCATCCGTGGGTTCATGAAGGAACACGAAGCGAGTTGAACCCTCAGGCCGGGCGACGCAGCACCGCTGTCGCAACCCCCATTCCGATCAAAGTCAGTCCTCCGAACCGGGTCATTGCGGTGATGACTCCGGCGCGTCCGATCATCCGGCGGAGCCGATCCGCCAGCAGCGCATAGGCCAGCGCGTTAAGCCAGGCTAGGCCCACAAACGTGGCAATCAAGATGGCGAACTGTGGGCCCAAGGGGTCCGACGGGCGCAGGAATTGCGGCACGAAGGCAATGAAAAATGCAATGGACTTAGGGTTCAGCGCCGTAACGGCGGCGGCATGACCGAAGACGCTGTGGGCAGTAACATTTCGTCCAGTGTCTGGTGTTTCCAAACCGCCTGAAGGCGCGCTGCGCAACAGCTTGATACCCAGCCAGACAAGATAGGCCGCGCCCACCCATTTCAGTACTGAAAACAGCGTGGCCGAGGCCAATACCAACGCCCCCAATCCCAGCAGCGAGGCAGTCATCGCCACCAGATCCCCGACCGCGACACCGGTAGCCGAAGCTACGGCGACGCTGCGCCCCTTGGACAGGGCATAGCTGAGCACCAGCAACACGGTCGGGCCGGGGATCAGCAGCAAAGCGGTCGATGCGGCCACGAAGGTTAGCCAAAGGTCGAGGGACATGGGGTTTCCTGTTTTGATGTTGCCCTCACCAAGCCCCGACGCGACGGCGAGGTCAAGCCTTTCGTGGCTCGGTCGCGCGACGCATCAACGCCTCAAGCGGTCCGCGCTTGAACCGGCGGAACCACAAAAGGGCGAATGCCGAGGATAAGACGCAGAATCCAAGCGCATAGCCCACGATCTGCGGCGGGCTGAGCGAGCCATTCAGCAAGCCCAGCTCATCCAGTATCCCCATCCCGATCAGGATATGCGCCACGTACAATGTCAGGCTCTGCCGCCCCGGTGCAGTCAGGGCAGGACCAAGGCGCAATGTTTTGATCCTGCGCCACAGCTTCAACAACAGCCCGATCACCACGCAGGCCGATCCGGTACCGGATAGGATATAAAATGGCCCCGGCGGAATTGATGCGGTGCCTAGATAAGCAACCAGTTCTGGGTCAGAAACCATTCTTTGCGGAAACAGGGCCAGCACTGCGGCGCCAAAACCCCACATGATCAGACGATGCTGAATGCAGAGCGTGTGTAGCTCCGATCGCCCAATCGCCATGCCGATCAAAAGGAAGGCGGCCCAAGGCAAGACCGGGTGCCAGCCGTTGAACAGCGCATTGCGCAGAAAACCGGGCAGGGTCCAGAGGTCAGCATAGCTGAGCGTGGCCCAGTCCCAGCCACGTTCATAATCAAAAATCAGATTGGCAAGAACAGCCAGTGTAACGATCCCCAGCGCCCCCAGCCACAGCATACGATCCGAAGCCGTAAGAAACGCCGCCCCGACCACAAAATACAGCGCGTAGAAATGCAGAATATCGGCGTCGAACACGGTCATGTTTATTAGGCCAAGCCCAAACAGAAAGACCGCGCGTCGCAACAACACACCCGACGGGATTTTCGAAAGCCCTAACCCGATCCCCGCCAGAACGACGAATAGGGCGGCGGCCCGCCCCTCTAGTACGTCGATTAGGCCCGAGGCCCAGCCATTGCTCGGAGCAACCTGCGCGGCGATGCGGAAGTTCACCAGAACCATGCCGCAGAATGCTAAAAACCGGGCGGCGTCCAAGGCTTCGAGTCGTTTCATGATGCTCCTTTGTTTCGGGGTGTACTGACCTGTATTTGTGGCACAATTGCGTTTAACGGACTGTTCTGGATAAACATTTTGCGAGAATTAATGCTGCCTAACCAACCTTATGGGGTGTTTCTTGCCCGGTTTGCGCAACTTAAAGATTGCGTTAAAGCGTGCGTATCGTCCTTGAAACACCGGTCTGGTCCTCCAACCTTGGGCGTATCACAGGATTGGAGGCGAAGGTGACGCAGACACATCCCGACTATTCGAAGTCGTTCAAAGATATGTCCCGCTCAAATGACGGGCGGTTGAAACGTGTGTTGATCCTGTTGATCCTGATCAGCGTGGTGATTTACGCTGGGATCGTAGGGTACATGTACGCCAATCAAGACTCGCTTTTGTACAAACCTTCCGGAGAGTTGACCGACCCCAAAGAGGTCGGGCTGGCCGATGTTGACGTAATCTCTTTGCCGATGTCCGATGGGGTGGTGTTGACGGTATGGTCTGCTCCTCCGGCTACGGAGGGTGCTCCGACGGTTCTTTTTTTTCACGGTCAAAGCGGCAATCTGGGTGATCGTGCTGACCGGCTGCGGGAAATCCTGAACAGTGGTTTTGGCCTGCTCGCCCCCAGCTATCGCGGTTTTCCGGGTAGTGAAGGCGAACCCTCGGAACTGGCGCTGATCTCGGACGGGATTGAGATGTTCGACCGGTTGGATGCTGAGGGTGCGTCGGTTGTCCTGCACGGCCAAAGTCTTGGAACCGGCGTGGCGGCTGCAGTTGCCGAGGAACGCCCCAATGCGCAGCTTCTGGTGCTTGAGGCACCATTCACAGCGACTGTGGATGTGGCGGCCGAGCGGTATCCGTTTCTGCCGGTCTCGGCCTTAATGAAGGATCAGTTCGCGACACGAGACTTTATTGCCGACGTTACGGTGCCCACGCTGATCTTCCACGGTACCGAGGATGAAACCGTTCCGGTACATCACGGCCAAGCGCTGGCGGCGATGTCGGGCGACACCGCCGAGCTTTACGTCATCCCTAACGGCACCCATAACGACCTGTGGTCGCATGGGTTGTGGGACGAGGTTCAGAGCAAGCTTGCGCAGTAACGTGCGTTAAAGAATCCGCCCGGCAACCGCATCCAGCTTAGCCAGCAGCGCTGGATCACGTTTCTCGGGTGCGGTCAGGATCGCGTATTCCAACGCCCGATCGCATCCATGCGGGCAAGGCGCGCGTTCGGCCCCCAGCAGGTTGGGTAGACCTTTGACCAGCGCCCGGCCTTTTTCTGCATTCCCGGTCAGTGTGGCGATGATGGCAGAAACGTCGACCTCTCCGTGATCGGGATGCCAACTATCGTAATCGGTGACCATGGCGATCGAGGCATAGCAAAGCTCGGCCTCGCGGGCGAGTTTCGCCTCGGGCATGTTGGTCATGCCGATGACGTCACAGCCCCATTGCTCGCGATACATCTTGGATTCGGCCAGTGAAGAGAACTGCGGTCCCTCCATCGCCAAATAAGTGCCGCCGCGATGGATGGTAATGCCTGCGGCCTTGCCTGCAGTCTCACAAGCGTCCGACAGGCGGGGGCATGTGGGATGGGCGAGGCTGACATGGGCAACGCAGCCAGTGCCGAAAAAGCTTTTCTCGCGCGCAAAGGTCCGGTCGATGAACTGGTCGACGATCACGAAGTCTCCCGGTGCCATATGCTCGCGGAAGGACCCGCAGGCAGAAACCGAGATTACGTCCGTTACTCCCAACCGTTTAAGCGCGTCGATATTGGCGCGGTAGGGCACCTCGGTCGGTGAATGCACATGACCGCGCCCGTGGCGCGGCAGAAAGGCCATTTCGACGCCGCTCAGAGACCCGGTCAGGATCTGGTCCGAGGGGGCGCCCCACGGCGTTTCAACCGTAACCCATTCCGCGTTTTCCAGCCCGTCAATATCGTAGATACCTGATCCGCCGATGATTGCGATTTTCGTCTGGGTCATGGCTGTGCTCCAATTGGAAAAATACGTTGCAAACTGTCTGAGGTGCAGCAAAGGATTTGGCAAGTGGGTTCAACGGTTTGTGTTGATTGATGGTCCGGTATGCGTTTGGCGCATATCTGGGTCCCGCCTGACGCGGTATCTCAGGCAGGGTTTGCCCGCTAAAAGGCCCCTTTCGCGCGAACACAAAAGACCAACAGGACCGTCCCATGCCCCGAGCCATGCTGGCAAGCTTTGCCAATCGTATCGCCAAACCCGATCTTCGCTGGGTGCCGGACGAAGGCTTGACCGCCTCGCGTCTGCGGATCGAGCTGCTGTCCGGTTTGACCGTGGCACTGGCACTGGTGCCCGAAGCGGTGGCCTTTGCCTTTGTGGCCGGTGTGCACCCGCTGGTTGGTCTGTACGCGGCCTTTATGGTTGGTCTGATCACTGCGCTGATCGGAGGCCGTCCGGGCATGATTTCTGGCGCGACTGGGGCGCTGGCCGTTGTGATGGTGGCGCTGGTGGCGGAACACGGGGTTGAATATCTGTTCGCGACCGTTGTGTTGATGGGAATTCTGCAGGTGATCGCCGGCGCGATGCACTGGGGCCGGTTCATCCGACTGGTGCCGCACCCGGTGATGCTGGGCTTTGTAAATGGTCTGGCGATCGTGATCTTTCTGGCGCAGTTGGGCCAGTTCAAAGTGCCAGGCACCATGCAAAACACCGGCCATGGCGTTGGTGGCGGTGAATGGCTTTCGGGTCTGCAGCTTTACACCATGTTGGGGCTGGTCGCGCTGACCATGGCGGTGATCTGGGTGATGCCGCGTATCACGCGCATCATCCCTGCACCGCTGGCGGGTATTCTGGTTGTCGCAGCGCTGGTGATCGGCTTTGGTCTGGACGTTCCACGCGTCGGCGATCTGGCTTCTATCGAGGGTGGTTTACCGCCGTTCCACATCCCGATGGTGCCGCTGAACTGGGAAACCTTTGAAATCATACTGCCCTATGCCGTCATTCTTGCCGCCATCGGCCTGATTGAATCCCTGCTGACGCTGAACCTTGTGGGTGAAATCACCGGCAAGCGCGGCGGGGCCTCGCAGGAATGTATCGCACAGGGTGTTGCGAACGTGGCCACCGGGTTCTTTGGTGGCATGGGTGGTTGTGCGATGATCGGTCAGTCGATGATCAACGTGAAATCCGGCGGACGGACCCGCATCGCCGGGATCGCGGCGGCGCTGTTCCTGCTGGTGTTCATCCTGTTTGCGTCCCCCTTGATTGAACAAATCCCGCTGGCCGCGTTGGTCGGGGTGATGTTCATGGTAGTGATCGGAACCTTTGCCTGGAATTCGTTCAAGATCATGCGCAAGGTTCCGTTGATGGACGCATTCGTGATTGTTCTGGTGACCGTCGTGACGGTGATGGAAGACCTCGCGGTTGCAGTTGTGGTCGGTGTGATTGTTTCGGCGTTGGCCTATGCGTGGAACAACGCAAAACGCATCCATGCGATTACGCGTGAATCTGAAACCGAAAAAGGCGCAAAAGTCTACGAAATCCAAGGACCTCTGTTCTTTGGCTCATCAGAGGGGTTTGTCGAACTGTTTGATGTGCCGAGCGATCCGAACACGGTTATCGTAGACTTCGCTGAAAGCCGGGTTGTGGATCAATCGGCGCTGCAGGCCATCGAAAACGTTGCCGCAAAATATGAGGCCGCTGGCAAACGAGTTATGCTGCGCCACCTCAGCCGCGATTGCCACAAGCTGCTGAACAAAGCAGGGCATCTGATGGTCGATAGCGACGATGATCCCGATTACCAGCTGGCTGTGGATTATTCAGTTCGTACTGGAATCTTGGGCGGCCACTAAGCATTTTACGATGTGTAGTATCTCTAAGGATATCGATTGAGAGGCGGCGGGGGTAACTCCCTCGTCTTTCAGTCGTCCGGGCGGTTGAGAGAAAACAATTCAGTGACGACAGAATAGTCCCGATACCCAAGCCGGGCGAGCGGGTTGAAGGTGGTCACATCAAAAATTCCGTCCTTGAGGCAATCGTCACGCAGGTGAATACCGGTTACCTCACCGAACACGACCCGATTGGCTTCGCCCGGCAGAGCGACAATCTTGGTCAGTTTGCATTCCAGAGCTGCCGGGGCACCTTCGACCCGAGCACAGGGAATGGTCTCGCACTCAATCGGTGTCAGGCCAGCATGTTCGAATTCGTCGTGATGTTTGGGCAGGCCCGCTGAACTGGCGTTCATTGCATCGCGGTGTGCGTGTGCCACCACGTTCACGCAGAATACGCCGGTCGCTTCGATGTTCGAGACGCTGTCCTTGCCGCCGTCCTGATCGTGCTTGGTGCCCGTTGACGCGAACATCACCTGCGGAGGTGTGTAGGCGACCCCGTTGAAAAAGGAATAAGGTGCCAGGTTGTTGATCCCATCCGGGCCGCGGCTGGAAATCCAGCCGATCGGGCGGGGCGTTATGACGGCGTTAAAGGGGTTGTGCGGCAGGCCGTGGCCGTCTTCGGGTCGATAGAACATCTTTACTCCAAGCGTTTGCCCAAGGCGTAGCGAAGTGCTAGGGCGAATGCCAGCAAGGAAAAGAGGGCCGGGGTGCAGCAGTTCGGGATCAGGCCGGAAGAGCCGGATGATTGGTGGGAGGTCGAGGCCCTCTATGACCTGTGCTTTGCGCCCGGGCGCGAGGCGCTGTCTTCCTATCGTCTGCGTGATAGCGTGCCGCCGGTTGCGGGCTTGTCTCTGGTCGCGCGTGACGGGCAGGGCATTCTGGCGGGGGCTATCCGGTTCTGGCCGGTGCATGTGGGTGATCACGACGCCCTGTTGCTGGGGCCGGTGGCCGTACACCCCACCCATCAGGGCGAAGGGTTGGGTGGTTTTTTGATTCATGAAGGTATCCAAGCCGGTCGAGCATTGGGCTGGGATCGGGTCATGCTAGTTGGCGACGCGCCTTATTATGCCCGGTTCGGGTTTTCCCGTCTGAGCGGGGTTGAGATGCCGCCTCCGACCAACCCAGATCGCGTTTTGGGGCTGGAAGTATCCCCGGGTGTCTGGGATGGGGTCAGCGGTCTTGTCACCCGCTGGACTCGCTGAGCTATTGAAACCTTGATCATAAATCCCGATGTCTTAAGGGCAGGAGGATGTTTATGCAGGACGTGGTTCTTGTTGAAAAACTGGATGCCGAGGCGGAGCTGGACCGACTGGCCGGGTATTACCGGACGGCCGGAGGGCCGGGTGTCAAGCTGTTGAATGGTCTCGGCGGTTCAGCTGAATCCTTGCTGGAACAATTGCCCGAGCCAATCAGGCAGGGCCTGACAGGGGCGACGGAACAGGCGCTGTGGCTGGCAATGCACGCCGCCGAAGGATCACGGCGCGCGGTGCCAGATCAACACCCATGGGTGAACACCGCAGTGACTACGGCCATGGGCGCGGCCGGAGGGCTGGGCGGCATATCCACTGCCTTGATGGAATTACCCGCGACCACCGCGATGCTGCTACGCGCCATTCAAGGGGCGGCTGCTCGGGAAGGGTTTGATCCGTCAGAAGATGGTGTGAAATTCGATTGCGTGCGCGTCCTGTCCGCCGCCGGGCCTTTGTCCAATGACGATGGCGCCGATCTGGGGTTCTTCTCGGTCAGGTTGACCCTTACAGGGCCTGCCATGCAGAAACTGATCGCAGCGGTCGCTCCGCGGTTGTCGGTTGTGTTGGGGCAGAAATTGGCAGCGCAATCCGTGCCCGTGTTGGGGGCCATCGCCGGAGGCGGCACCAACTACGTCTACACGCGGTATTACCAGCAGATTGCCCGAGTGCATTTCGGCCTGCGCCGTTTGGCTGTTGACGCCGATATTCCACACGATGAACTGGTGCGCAAACTCGCCGCCCGAATGTGATTTTTCTTCAAAGGCTTGGAGAAAAACGCCTCATATGGTATTGATCGTCCGAGTGCCCGCTAAATAAGCGAAAACAACGCGGGCAAACAGGCAAAATTCATATGAAAGGCGGCTCGGCGTGATTGACGCAAGGCTTTCGCCGCATGATTCCGAAAAGGTCCGGCACCTGCCAGTGCTGCCGCAGTCGGCTGCTCTGTGCTACCGGGTTGTGCAGGGCCAACCCGAGGTATTGTTGATCACTACCCGCAAATCTGGTCGATGGATCATCCCCAAAGGGTGGCTGATAGATGGGCTCACCGCGTCGCAGACCGCACGGCAGGAGGCGTGGGAAGAAGCGGGTATACAAGGTGAATGCGATCCGCACCCGATCGGGCGGTTTTGTTACCGCAAACGCCATCAAAAAAAGGGTGCCGTGATGTGTGTCGTGGATGTATTCCCGCTTTTGGTGACTTCGGTCGCAACTCGGTTTCCAGAATTCAAGCAGCGGCAGAGACAGTGGTTTGCGCCTAAAAAGGCCGCCTTTCGCGTCAATTTCCCTGAACTCGGGCAAATGTTACAGAAACTTGAGCCGATTGGACATTAAGATACACTTGGCGGGGCTTGATATTGCTATGCCTCTCGGTATCAATTCGGCAACCGACATTTGGACAGATCATGATTCAATACGCATTGAAATGCACTAACGGCCATACATTTGACAGTTGGTTTCAATCGGCAGCCGCTTACGACAAACTGGCATCCTCAGGGATGGTAACATGCGCGGTGTGCGGGTGTTCTGATGTTGAAAAGGCAATCATGACGCCGCGCGTCCGCCCTGCCCGCAATACTGTGACACAAGCCACGGCCCCTATGCCCGAGGCCGAAACAATAGATGTGGCCGCCCCGGCTCCTGACGTTGAAAAGGTACTGACCGAGCTGCGCCGCAAGGTCGAAGAGAACTCAGATTACGTCGGCAAGGAATTCGCCAACGAGGCGCGGAAAATTCACCTGGGCGATGCGCCCGAGCGTGCGATCTATGGCGAGGCCAAGCCAGAAGAGGCGCAGGCCCTTATCGACGATGGGGTGCCGGTAGCGCCTTTGCCTTTCGTTCCCAGCCGAAAGACCAATTAAGCCGTGCATGTTGTTATTACCGGGGTCAATCGAGGCATTGGCCGAACGCTGGCTAAAAACTATCGGACTCGCGGGGATAAATTGACTGGCACTGCTCGGGATGGCAGCGCGCAGGTGGTTCTGGATGTCACCAACCCTGCGCAGTATTCTGATGTGGCCACGCATCTGGCTGACCAGCCTGTCGATCTGCTGATCTGTAATGCTGGGGTTTATTTGGAAAAAGGTCAGAGCATTGATGGCTATCCCGCCGACATGTGGGCGCAGAGCTTTGCCATCAATGTGACCGGCGTGTTTCTGACCGTGCAAGCCTTGCTGCCGAACCTGCGTGCCGCGCGGGGGAAAGTTGCGATTATTTCGTCGACAATGGCCTCGCATACCCGCGCACCTGGGGGCAGCTATATCTATCGCGCGTCAAAGGCGGCAGCCTTGAATCTGGGGCGCAACCTGGCCACCGATATGCGCGATGACGGGATCGCCGTTGGTATTTATCATCCCGGCTGGGTGCTGACCGATATGGGCGGGCCCGAGGCTGAGATCACCCTGGATCAGGCCGCAGAGGGCCTGATCGAACGGTTCGATGCACTGTCACTGGAAACAACGGGTTGTTTCGAAAACTGGGACGGTCGCCCCCACGCTTACTGACGTTTCAGCGCTGCAGTGGGGATTTCGTAGACCTCATCCGGATCGATGAATATTACTGTCAGGTCGCCACGTGTCTCATGGCTGATTTTGGCGGGCGAACTGCTGGAGTTGGGCACTCCGTCGGTGAAATAGATGCTGCGCACCTCGCCACCGCCCAATGACACAGCCAGTGTCGTGGTGCCGTCGTCATGGTGGCGCAACTCGGCATGGCAGCTGTCAAGCGGCGCTCCGCCCGTGGCGCAGGGAACCGTGCCCAAAGCATTTTTGCCGTCGGTTGCGGCCAGCGTGGAAACCTGTGCAAGGGCGGGGGAAGTCAGCAGAGCAGCTGCGACGGCAAGGCGGAACATGGAAAACCTCATGAAAAAATTTGACGCCTAAGGCTGGCACCCCCGCTGCCGGATGTAAAGCTGCCCCATGCGGCACTTGGGGCAGTTTTGAACCCTTGCCCTTGCGGCCCCCCTCGCATAAGACGCACGGGACCTGAATTCCAAGGCGCGGAGAGACCACCCCCATGCCCGTACTCGTAATGAAATTCGGTGGCACATCGGTTGCCAACCTTGACCGCATCCGCCGCGCGGCGAAACGCATCGGTGTCGAGGTGGCCAAGGGCTATGACGTGATCGTCATCGTTTCGGCCATGTCGGGCAAGACCAATGAACTGGTGGGTTGGGTCGACGAGACATCTCCGTTGTATGATGCGCGCGAATACGACGCCGTAGTGTCCTCGGGCGAGAATGTGACCGCCGGTTTGATGGCGTTGACCTTGCAGGAAATGGATATCCCGGCCCGCAGCTGGCAGGGCTGGCAGGTGCCGCTGATGACCACCAGTGCCCACAGCCAGGCCCGGATCGAAGAAATCCCGACCGAAAACCTGACCCAGAAATTCGACGAGGGCATGAAAGTGGCCGTTGTCGCAGGTTTCCAGGGCATCAGCCCCGAAGGTCGTATCACCACGTTGGGTCGGGGTGGGTCGGACACGACCGCCGTGGCCTTTGCGGCCGCGTTCGGCGCCGAGCGCTGCGACATCTATACGGATGTGGACGGCGTCTATACCACTGACCCGCGCATCTGTGAAAAGGCGCGCAAGCTGGACCGCATATCGTTCGAAGAGATGCTCGAACTGGCCTCGCTGGGGGCCAAGGTGCTGCAAACCCGCTCGGTCGAGCTGGCGATGCGGTATAAGGTGAAACTGCGCGTTCTCTCAAGTTTCGAAGAACAATCCGACGATGCCGGTACGCTGGTCGTTGACGAGGAGGATATCATGGAATCCAATGTTGTGGCCGGTGTGGCCTATTCCCGCGACGAGGCCAAGATGACCGTCGTTTCGGTGGCGGACCGTCCCGGTATCGCCTCGACCATCTTTACTGCGCTCAGCGATGAGGGCGTGAACGTCGACATGATCGTCCAGAATATCTCAGACGAGGGACGCACGGATATGACCTTTTCCTGCCCGACCGATCAGGTGGCACGTGCCGAAAAAGCTCTGCTGGCGATCAAAGACGCGGGCGAGCTGAACTATGCCGAACTGGTTGCGGATGAGGATGTCTGCAAGGTCTCGGTTGTGGGTATCGGAATGCGCTCTCAGTCCGGCGTTGCAGCCAAAATGTTCAAGGTACTCTCGGATGAGGGGATCAACATTAAGGTCATTACAACCTCTGAGATAAAAATTTCCGTCCTTGTGGATCGGAAATACATGGAACTTGCGGTTCAGGCACTGCATGATGCTTTTGAACTGGACAAGGCGGCCTGAGCATTTCAGCCAAGGATCTCGCCTGACACACTAATTTGGGTGGGCCATGGCGGACGGCACCGAAACAGAATCCCGAAAGCTGCTGGGGCGGCTGCGCGAGGAAATGGCGAGCGAAGCCGCCGGTCAGGAACGTCTTGACCGGATCACACATCTGATTGCCGACAGCATTCGGGCCGAGGTCTGCTCGATCTATTTGTTCCGTGATGAGGACACGCTGGAACTGTGCGCCACCGAAGGTCTGGCACCCGAAGCGGTGCACAAGACTCGGATGCGCATGGGAGAGGGTCTGGTTGGTCGCGTTGCCCAATCCGGCAAGGTCGTGAACACGCCTGACGCGCCATCGGCCAAAGGCTTCCGTTATATGCCGGAAACCGGCGAAGAACGGTTTTCATCCTTTCTGGGCGTGCCGGTTCAACGGCTGGGTGAAAAACTGGGCGTTCTGGTGGTGCAATCCCGTGAGGCGCGCAAGTTTTCGGCGGATGAAGTCTATGCGCTAGAAGTGGTCGCCATGGTTCTGGCCGAGATGGCCGAGCTGGGTGCCTTTATCGGCGAGGGCGCGGCCCTGTCGCCGCTGCACCAGCAATCCGTGCAGCTAAGCGGTGGTCCCGCACAGGAAGGCTACGCTGAAGGTCATGTCTGGCTGCATGAGCCCCGAGTTGTTGTCACCAACCCGATTGCGGACGATCCGCATCGCGAGCGTGAGCGCTTGAATGAAGCGGTCGAAGAACTGCGCGTTGGCGTCGACAAGATGCTTGAAATCTCGCAGGGCGGCGACAAAGAGCAGCTTCAGGTCCTTGAAGCCTATCGGATGTTCGCCAATTCCAAGGGCTGGATGCGTCGGATGGAAGAGGACATCGCCCTGGGCCTCAGCGCCGAGGCAGCGGTGGAAAAGGAGCAATCGCAGGCCCGGGCCCGAATGGGTCAGGTGACTGATCCCTATTTGCGCGAGCGGCTGGCCGATCTGGATGACCTGTCCAACCGGTTGCTGCGTATTCTGACAGGGCAGGGCAACACAAATGGTGCTGACCTGCCGCCCGATCCGATTCTGGTCGCTCGCAATATTGGCCCCGGCGATCTGCTGGAATATGGCCGGTCGTTGAAGGGTATCGTGCTTGAGGAAGGCTCGGTCGGCAGTCACGCCACCATCGTGGCGCGTGCACTGGCAATCCCGCTGGTGGTGCATGTGGGCCGGATTACGACCGAGGCGCTGAACGGCGATCACATTCTGGTCGATGGGGATCAGGGCATTGTCCATCTGCGCCCCGAAGACACCGTTGCAACGGCTGTACGCGATAAAATCGCCATGCAGGCCAAGGCGCAGGAACGCTACGCCTCTATCCGCGAAACCCCGACGGTAACGCGGGATGGGGAGCGGATCAATTTGGTAATGAACGCAGGCCTGATGGCCGATCTGCCTTCGCTGGGCAATTCGGGGGCTGAGGGCGTGGGCCTGTTCCGGACCGAGCTGCAATTCCTGATCCGCAACAAGATGCCCAAGCGATCAGAATTGGTGACGCAATATCAACGGGTTTTGGACGCCGCTGAAGGCAAGCGCGTGATCTTTCGCACGTTGGATATCGGGTCCGACAAAGTTCTGCCCTATATGAAGCACGTGGCGGAACCGAACCCTGCGCTGGGCTGGCGTGCGATCCGTGTAGGACTGGACAAGCGCGGCGTGATGCGGATGCAGCTGCAGGCCCTTTTGCGAGCCGCCAATGGCCGCCCCCTATCGATCATGTTCCCCTTCGTGGCGCAGGCTGACGAATTTTACGAGGCTCGCTGGGAGGTCAACAAAACCATCGAGCGTGAAAAACGTCTGGGCCACGTCCTGCCGGAATCGCTTGAGGTCGGGGCGATGCTGGAGACCCCGTCGCTGGCCTTTGCGCCGCAGAAATTCTTCGACGAGGTCGACTTTGTTTCCGTCGGAGGAAACGACCTTAAGCAGTTTTTCTTTGCTGCCGACCGGGAAAACGAACTGGTGCGCCGTCGCTATGACACGCTGAATGTCAGTTTCTTAACGTTCATCGAGCGGATTGTAGAACGCTGCAACACCTCTGACACGCCATTGTCGTTCTGCGGCGAGGATGCGGGCCGCCCGGTCGAGGCGCTTTGTCTGGCCGCGATGGGCATCCGAACGCTGTCGATGCGTCCGGCCTCGATCGGCCCGGTCAAAAGCGTGCTGCTGCGCGCCGACCTGCAATCATTGCGCAAGATCATCGCGGACGCGCGGCACCGGGGCGAGCAATCGGTGCGCCCGGCTGTTATGGAGTGGCTGCGCAATCAGGGCTGACATCCCAAATCCGGGCTTGCTTTCTGCGTGTGCATTGCCTATTCAGATCGCAGATGTTAGCGATAACATTCCCCATGTCACGGGCGCTGCAGTTCTGTGGTGCTATGTTGGCTCAGGTGAGAACTGAAGGAGCCCTTCGATGGTTTCACGCGTAATTCCGGTTAACCCGTTCGATCTGGTGCTGTTCGGTGCGACCGGCGATCTGGCGCAGCGCAAGATATTACCGGGCCTGTATCACCGCTTTGAAGTCGGACAGATGCCTGAAGACGCCTGTATCATTGGCTCGGCCCGTTCGGATATGGACAGCGATGCGTTCCGAGATCAGATACGGTCCTCGATGGCGGAATTCGCGCCGGAATTCAAAAAGGATGTTCTGGATCGCTTTCTTAGCCGGGTCTCGTATGTGCCTGTCGATGCGTCGGGTGATGCTGGCTGGGCGGATTTGGCCAAGGCTTTACGCCCCGACGTTGTGCGCGCGTTCTACCTGTCGGTGGGGCCCAGCCTGTTCTCAGGCATTGCGCACCGGTTGAACGAACACGAACTGGCCACGCCAGACAGCCGTATTGTCGTGGAAAAGCCCTTCGGTCACGATCTGGCATCCGCTAAAGCGCTGAACGAAGGTCTGCGCGCCTGTTTTGAAGAGCATCAGATTTACCGGATCGACCACTATCTGGGCAAAGAGACGGTGCAGAACCTGATGGCCCTGCGCTTTGCCAATTCACTATTCGAACCGCTATGGAACTCGACGCATATTGACCACGTCCAGATCACTGTGGCCGAAACCGTAAGCGTCGAAGGGCGAGGTGCCTATTACGACCAGTCCGGTGCCATGCGGGATATGGTCCAGAACCACTTGGTGCAACTTTTGTGCCTGACCGCGATGGAACCACCGTCGAAATTCGCCCCTAACGCGGTGCGCGATGAAAAGGTCAAGGTGATCGAGGCGCTGGAGCCCGTGGAGCCAAAAGATATTGCGCGCGGCCAGTACCGCGCCGAACATGGGCAGGGTGGTTATGTCGATCATGTCGGCAACCCCGCCAGTCGTACGGAAAGCTTCATCGCGCTGAAGGTTCATCTGGGCAATTGGCGATGGGCGGGCGTGCCGTTTTATCTGCGCACCGGCAAGCGTTTGCGGGCGCGGGAATCCGAGATCGCAGTGTTCTTCCGTGACCCACCGCATACGATTTTCCCGAATGTTGGCCCGCTGCATGGCAATGTACTGGTGATCCGTCTGCAACCGGACGAGGGCATTACCCTGCGCACCACTATCAAAGATCCGGGTCCGGGCGGGTTCCGCCTTTCAGACGTGGCGCTGGACATGAGCTTTGCGGATGCATTGGGCGTCGAGGCCAGCGCGCCGGATGCCTATGAGCGGCTTGTGATGGATGTCATCCGTGGCGACCAGACCCTGTTCATGCGTGGGGACGAGGCCGAGGCCGCCTGGGCTTGGGTCGACCCCATCATTCAAGGTTGGGAAGATCGCGGCGATCGACCCGCACGCTATGACCAGGGAAGCTCGGGCCCTGAAGAAGCATTGATGCTGATGCACCGCGACGGGCGTCGCTGGCGTCAGATCGGAGGTTAACCATGGTTCATTCTGTTATCACCGATGTCACCCAGCGGATCATCGATCGCAGCGCCGATCTGCGTGGTCCGCATCTGGAACGGATGGAGCAGGCCAGATCCAAAGGACCCGCTCGCGCGCACCTATCGTGCAGCGGTCAGGCTCATGCCTATGCCGGGGCTGGAACGGATCAAGAGGCCATGGCGACCGGCACTGCCGGAAATCTGGGCATCGTCACTGCTTACAATGACATGCTTTCGGCGCATCAACCGTTCGAGCGTTATCCCGGCCTGATCCGCGACGCGATCCGAGCAGCTGGAGGTACCGCGCAGGTCGCAGGTGGTGTTCCCGCTATGTGTGACGGCGTAACCCAAGGCGAAGCTGGGATGGAGCTGTCGCTGTTTTCGCGCGATGTGATTGCCCTGGCGACCGGCGTGGCGCTGAGCCACAATACCTATGACGCGGCTGTGTTCCTTGGCGTTTGCGACAAGATTGTTCCCGGTCTGGTGATCGGTGCGCAGGCTTTTGGCCATTTGCCCGCTGTGTTCCTGCCCGCCGGCCCTATGACCAGCGGCCTGCCCAATGACGAAAAGGCCAAGATCCGCCAGAGATTCGCGGCCGGAGAGATTGGGCGCGACGAACTCATGGCCGCCGAAATGGCCGCCTACCACGGCCCCGGCACTTGCACCTTCTACGGCACTGCCAACACCAACCAGATGCTGATGGAGTTCATGGGCCTGCACCTGCCGGGCTCCAGCTTTATCAACCCCAACACGCCATTGCGGGATGCGCTGACCGAAGAAGGTGCGCGCCGGGCCTTGTCGCTGAGTGCGCTGGGCAACAATTACACACCGGTCTATCAAGTTCTGGATGAACGAGCCTTTGTGAATGGCATCGTCGGTCTGATGGCCACTGGTGGCTCGACCAACTTGCTGATTCACCTGATCGCAATGGCGCGGGCGGGGGGTATCGTGTTGGATTGGGAGGATTTTTCAGACATCTCCGCCGTAGTACCGCTGGTCGCGCGAGTCTATCCCAACGGTCTGGCGGATGTGAACCATTTCCACGCGGCAGGCGGGCTGGGCTATTGCATTGGCACGCTGCTTGAGGACGGGCTTCTGCACCCCGACACCCTGACCGTCGCAGGGCAGGGGCTGCAAAATTACACCAAAGAACCCAAGCTGAAAGACGGCGATCTGATCTGGGAAGAGGGCGCCGGCCACAGCCTGAACGACAAGATCGTCCGCCCCGCCAAAGATCCGTTCCAACCTACTGGTGGATTGTCGCGACTGACCGGCAATCTGGGCACCGCCGTCATGAAAGTTTCCGCTGTCGCGCTTGAACATCAGGTCGTCGAAGCCCCCGTGCGTGTTTTCCATGACCAGGCAGAGGTTAAGGCCGCTTTTAAAGCTGGTGAATTCACCGGCGACGTTATCGTTGTTGTTCGCTTTCAAGGGCCAAAGGCCAATGGCATGCCCGAATTGCATTCACTAACGCCAATCTTGTCGATCCTTCAGGGCAGGGGGCAAAAGGTGGCGCTGGTCACTGATGGTCGTATGTCCGGAGCCTCCGGCAAGGTTCCCGCCGCGATCCATGTCTGCCCCGAGGCGCTGGAGGGCGGCGCGATTGCCTATCTGCAGGATGGCGACGTGCTGCGTGTCGATGCGGTGCAGGGTGACCTGGAAATCCTCACCCCAGGTGTGCTGGACCGCGATCCCGCCACTGCCGATTTGTCCGCCAATCAACACGGCGTCGGACGGGATCTGTTCGCCGCTTTCCGCAACAATGTCGGGTCCGCCGACGCCGGTGCTAGCATTTTCGGAGTGTAATCTTCATGTCAAAAACCCTACGAACCCGCGAAATCTGCGGTCTGGCACCCATTGTCCCGGTTCTGGTCGTCGATGACGCCGCCCAGGCCCGGCCCTTGGCCGAGGCACTGGTGGCCGGTGGCTTGCCTGCTTTGGAGGTGACCTTGCGCACTCCGGCGGCACTGGATGCTATCGAGGCCATGGCACAGGTGCCCGGCGGGGTGGTGGGCGCAGGTACGCTTGTCACCCCCGAAGACGTGCGTGCCGCAAAAGAGGCAGGTGCGCAGTTCGGCGTCTCTCCCGGTGCGACCGATATGTTGATTGCGGCCTGCGAAGCCGAAGGTTTGCCCCTGCTGCCGGGCGCTGCCACAGCCAGCGAGGCGATGCGCCTGCTGGAAAAAGGCTATGATATGCTGAAGTTTTTTCCGGCGGAGGCTTCAGGTGGAGCTCCTGCACTGAAAGCCATCGGCGCGCCATTGCCGCAGATCACTTTCTGTCCGACGGGCGGTGTGTCGCCGACCAATGCCCGCGACTACCTATCGTTGCCGAATGTTGTTTGCGCTGGCGGCAGCTGGGTCGCGCCCAAACAGATGGTGCAGGACGGTGATTGGGCCGGGATCGAAGCACTTGCGCGTGATGCCGCAAAGCTGATGGATTGACGCGGCTTTTTGCTTCGCTAGGGTGGGCGTCAATTCACACAGGTTGATCCCATGACAAATCAAATCTCTCTTGCGCAGGGGCGCGAGTATCTGGCGATTCCCGGCCCCTCGGTCATGCCTGACGCGGTGCTGCAGGCCATGCATCGCCCATCACCCAATATCTATGATGGCGAGTTGATCGAGATGGTGCCCACACTGACCCGCGATCTGAAACGCGTGGCAGGCACGGATCACAACGTCGCCATCTATATCGCAAACGGTCATGGCTCCTGGGAGGCGGCGCTTTCCAACGTCATCGCCCCAGGTGAAACGGTACTAGCCCCGGCCTCAGGGCTGTTCACCCATGGTTGGGCTGAGATGGCCAGCGGACTCGGCGCCAAGGTCGAGCTGATCGATTTCGGCACATCCTCTCCTTGGGATATGGATCGCATCGCCGATAGCCTTCGTGCTGACACGGCTCATCAAATCAAGGCTGTTCTGGCAGTGCATGTGGACACGTCCAGTTCGATCAGAAATGACATCCCGGCACTGCGGGCGTTGCTGGACGACCTGAACCATCCGGCGTTGCTGATGGCCGACTGCATCGCCTCGCTGGGCTGTGACCGGTTTGAAATGGATGCCTGGGGTGTCGATGTCATGGTGTCGGCTTGCCAAAAAGGTTTGATGACCCCGGCGGGAGTGGGGTTTGTGTTCTTCAATGACAAGGCACAGACCAAGCGTGCTGCGATGCCGCGTGTCTCGCAGTACTGGGACTGGCAGCCGCGCGTGAACCCGCAGGTGTTTTACCAGTATTTCAACGGCACCGCACCGACGCATCACCTGTACGGTCTACGCGTTGCGCTCGACATGATCCATGCAGAAGGGATCGAGAATGTATGGTCCCGTCATGAACACCTGGCCACTGCAATCTGGGCGGCATGCGAAATATGGACCGAAGGTGGTGCGCTTGAAATGAACGTGACTGACCGCGCCCATCGCAGCCACGCGGTAACCGCCCTGCGCCTGACGGATGGCCGGGGAACGCCGCTGCGCCAGTTTACCGAGAGCCACCTGGGCCTGACCCTTGGCATTGGTCTGGGGATGGAGGATCACGCCGGTTGCTTCCGTCTGGGGCATATGGGTCACGTGAATGGCCAGATGGTTATGGCCATGCTGGGCGGCGTAGAGACCGCCTTGGCTGCCCTGAACATCCCGCGCGGCTCGGGCGCGCTTGAGGCCGCTGCTGCAGCGCTGGCAATTGAACCCTTACAGAAGGCCCGGGTCAGATAGTGGCCTTCGCCGCGGCCAGCGCCTTTGGCAGCGCTGCGGCAAAGGCGTCCAGATCCGACGTCGCGCCACAACTGACGCGGATACAACGGTTTTGAGGTGCAGCAAATGGCATGCGCACAAAAATACCTTGCGCCACCAATGCCTCAAGCACTGCTTTGGCAAACTCTCCATCACGCCCGCAATCAATCGCCACGAAATTGGCGGCCGAGGGCAAGGGCTCCAAACCGTTGTCCGTTGCGATCTGGCTGATCCGGTCGCGAGCCGCCGCAATCAGTGTCTGAACCTGCGACAGCCAGTCGGTATCCTGCAAGGCCGCCAGGGCTCCGACTTGAGCGGCTCGGTTCATCCCAAAATGGTTGCGGACTTTGTTGAAGGCTTCGATCAGCCCCGGCGCGCCAATCGCGTAGCCAACCCGCGCCCCGGCCATACCGTACACTTTGGAGAACGTGCGCATCCGGATCACACGCGGATCATCTGCCGATACTGGGGCCGCAGTGCCCTCGGGTGCGCATTCCACATAGGCTTCGTCCAACACCAGCAAGCATCCCGCGGGCAGGGCCTCCATCGCGTCCACGATATCCATGCCGCTGTGCCAGCTGCCCATCGGGTTGTCAGGGTTTGCCAGATACACCAGCTTTGCGTTCACTTCGGCGGCCTTGGCGAATAACGCCTTGGGGTCCTCGTGGTCGTCGCGATAGTGCACTTTGTGCAAGACACCTCCAAACCCGGCCACGTGGTAATTGAAGGTAGGATAGGCCCCGTCCGACGTCACAACCGCATCGCCGGGGCTGACCAACAGCCGCACAAGATAGCCCAGCAGGCCGTCTATGCCTTCACCAACCACGATATTCTCCGGCTTTACCCCGTGATGATCGGCCAACGCATGTCGCAGGTCATAATTTTCGGGATCGCCATATTTCCAGATATCCGTCGTTGCCATCGCTTCAATGGCGCGGGGTGAGGGGCCAAAGATGCTTTCGTTCGCCCCCAGCCGCGCAACAAAAGGCGCGCCGCGCTGACGCTCCTGCGTTTCCGGCCCGACAAAGGGCACCGTTGCGGGCAGGGACAGGGCAAGCGGGGTATAGCGTGGGTCAGTCATGGTGCGAGATAAACCTATGGCCACCTGTCAGGCAACCACCTGCAACACGCGGGCAGACTTGCCCCAACGTTGAGGTGGAACTTGGCAAACCTTCCGGGCATGGTGTCGCAACAGTATCAGGAGGCTCGCATGCCACGCGTATCCGTCGAGTACAAAGATCACATTGCCCATGTCACACTGACGCGCGGCGACAAGATGAACGCGCTGGACGACGCGATGATCAAAGCGCTGCTGTCTGCCGGGCAAGAGGTCGCGGCCTCGAACGCACGCGCCGTGATCCTGTCGGGCGAAGGTAAAAGCTTTTGCGCCGGGCTTGATATGGCCAGCTTTGCCAAGATGGCGCATATGGACCCGACCGAATGGCTGATGACCCGCAGTCACGGGGATACCAATGAAATGCAAGAGCTTGCCTTGATCTGGCGGCGTGTTCCGGTTCCGGTGATCTGCGTCATTCAGGGTGTGGCTTACGGTGGTGGGCTGCAAATCGCACTCGGCGCGGATATTCGTATCGCTCATCCCGAAGCCAAGCTGGCGGTGATGGAGATGAAATGGGGTATTGTCCCCGACATGGGAGGGATGGTGCTGCTGCCGCAATTGGTACGTTCAGACGTGCTGCGCCTGTTGACCTACACCGCCCGTCCCATTGGCGCGCAGCAGGCGGCGGACTGGGGGCTGGTAACGAAACTCTCAGATGATCCGCTGACTGAGGCACTGGCTCTGGCCGAAGACATCGCGGGCAAAAGCCCCTCTGCCATTCGTGCCGCCAAGCGCCTGATTGAAGTGGCCGAAACCAAGACTCGTGCCGAGGTTCTGGTCGAGGAATCCGCCGAACAGGTCGAATTGATCGGCAAACCCGATCAAATGGAGGTGGTGATGGCGCAGATGCAGGGGCGAAAACCTGAATTCAAGTGACTAGCGCATAAAGGCCCGTCGCGCATCGCGCGCCATGTTGTACCGCATCTCTAGTTCGGCGATGCGAGCCATTGCGGCTTTGCGCGCATCCGGATCGGTCAACTCGGCGTAATCCTTTCGGGCGGCATCAAGCTTTTTTCTGATCTCGAATTCTTCCGGTAGTACGCCTGCCTGCGCCATGATCCGGTGCCCAGCGGCAATGGCCGGATCACTTTGCGCTTCGCCAGATCGATCCGGCAAGGGTTTCCCTTCGCCCTCAAGCCCCTGCAACTGGCCCTCGGCCTGTGCCTTTTTGATCTGGCGTTCGATCAGTTTTCCAAGTGATCCAAGCATGGCCAATCTATATCCCAACCCGAGTTAGTGTCGCTAGCGAATTCGCTTGGTGACCAGATAGGCAATGCCACCAGCCAGCAAACCCCAGACTGCCGCGCCCAGACCAAAGACCGAGATACCTGAAGCGGTGATGGCAAATGTCAGAATAGCGGCTTCTCTCTCTGCCGGAACATCAAGCGCGGCGTGGGCGGCGTTTGCCAATACCCCGATCAACGCAATCCCTGTCAGGGTGCCCATCAAAAGCGGATCAGCGTGCACGGCAAACCCGGTGATGGCCACGGCGAAGACGCCAAACAAGCAATAGAACACGCCTCCTATCACAGCCGACCAATAGCGTTGGGACGGGTCCGGGTGACTGTCCTCATTCGAACACATGGCCGCGGTGATTGCGGCCAGGCACGTGGCTGGCGCTCCGAACGGAGCCGACAGGATGCTGGCCGCACCGACCGAAGAGAACAACCTGCCTGGGGCGGGCGTATAACCAAAGCTGCGCATTACTGCGATGCCGGGAATGTTCTGTGTGGCCATGGTGACAATAAACAGCGGCAAGCCGATACCGATGGCCGAGGCCAGTGAGAAACTCGGCATTGTCCAAACCGGTGCGGCCACCAGATGGGTCGGAGTGACCGAGGTTTCACCCGCTTTCAAAACCACAACAACCGCCGCGGCAACGACCGCCGCCGGAACCGCGCACAGCCGATTAACCCGCCCGGCGATGAACCAAGTCAGGATCACAGGCAAAGCCTGCCACGGCAGCTCGACCGCAGCTTTGAAAGGCTGGATACACAGGGGCAGCAGAACGCCGCCAAGCATTGCCTGGGCCAATGTTGTCGGGATGGCCGCCGCCAGCCGTCCCAAAGGTCGCCAGAGACCGGCCAGCACGGTTAGCGCGCCTGCACATAGGAACGCGCCGACCGCGTCAGAAAATCCGGCTGCAGGTGTTGCAGATACGGCCAGAAGGGCAACACCCGGTGTGGACCACGCAACGCTGATGGGTTGGCGGTACCACAGGCTAAGACCGATGGCCGTCAGCCCCATGGCGATGGCCGCCATCATCAGGCCCGAAGCGGATTCCTGCGCTGAGGCCCCCATGGCCGCCAGACCCTGCAATACGATAGGGAAAGAGCTGAAGAACCCGACAATGGCCACGACCAACCCGGTCGAGATGGTTTGGATCGGAGGGAGTGCGCGTGCCATTTTGACCTCGGAGGGGCTGGTAACCTGCACTTGCTAACAAGGGTTAGCCTTTGGGCACAAGTGCTTTGGGTCAAAAGAAAACCCCGCCGCTGGATATGCGGCGGGGTTTGGGTTTTGAGTATTTGGGAAAAGATGAAGATCAGGCGATTTCGGCCAGACGGGCAAGCGCTTCGTTTAGCTTTGCCTCTTCCTCTTCACGGGCTGCGAGGTTGGCTTTGGCTTCGGCGACAACCTCTTCCGGGGCTGAGGCCACGAATTTGGGGTTGTTCAAACGCCCGCGCAGGCCGCCCAATTCCTTGGCCAGTTTGCCCTTGGCTTTCTCCAACCGTTCCTTTTCCGCACCGATGTCGATGATATCAGCCAGTGGCAAGCCAAAGGTGGCACCGGGGGCGGCGATGGAAATCGTCCCTTTGGGCAGTTCATCTACCTTGGTTAGGCTGTCGATCCGCGCGAGACGCTTGATCAGCGCCTCGTTGCGATCCCAAGCGGCCTGTCCGTGCGCGTCGATCTCGGTCACCAGCATCGGCACATAGAGGCCGGCCGGAACCCGCATTTGCGCACGTGCGGAACGCGTGTTTTCAATCACCGAGATCACCCAATTCATCTCGCGATCCGCATCCGCATCAACCAGTTCGGTGCCGTATGCCGGCCAATCGGCGTGCACGACCATCTTGGCGCGGTTGCCGGTCAGGCCCCACAACTCTTCGGTGATGAAGGGCATGATTGGATGCAACAGGACCATGCACTGATCCA
The DNA here is from genome assembly GCF_056538005.1 of Ruegeria sp. BI11. NCBI lineage: Bacteria > Pseudomonadati > Pseudomonadota > Alphaproteobacteria > Rhodobacterales > Roseobacteraceae > Ruegeria > Ruegeria sp. BI11. The sequence continues at coordinate 200,845 of NZ_JBQFSM010000003.1, forward strand.
GAACCCAGCGCATGGTGGCGCGGGTTTCGGCCTGCGCCTCGGCATCTTCGCCCTGCAGCAGCGGTTTGGACAGTTCGACGTACCAGTCGCAGACCTTACCCCAGACAAAGGCATAGAGCCCGTTGGCCGCGTCGTTGAAACGATAGCTTTCTAGTGCTGCGTCGACCTCGGCCCGCACGCGGGCGGTTTCGCCGATGATCCAGCGGTTCACGGCCGCTTTGGGTTTCAGGTCGGCCACGTCCAACTGCGGGACGGTGTCGGTGAAGACCTCGTTCATCTCGGCAAAGCGGACGGCATTCCAAAGTTTGGTGCCGAAGTTGCGATAACCGGTGATACGCTCCTTGGACAGTTTCAACACACCGCCAATCGCCGCCATCGAAGCGTTGGTAAAGCGAAGCGCGTCGGCGCCGAATTCGTCCACGATCTCCAGCGGGTCTATGACGTTGCCGGTGGTCTTGGACATCTTCTTGCCCTTCTCGTCGCGGACGAGCTGGTGCAGGTAGACGGTGCGGAACGGGATCTGATCGACCACGGCCAGTTGCATCATCATCATCCGGGCAACCCAGAAGAACAGGATGTCGAAGCCGGTGATCAGGACGTCTGTGGGGAAGTAGCGCTCCAGTTCTTCGGTCTGCTCGGGCCAGCCCAACGTGCCGATGGGCCAGAGGCCGGACGAGAACCATGTGTCGAGGACGTCAGGGTCACGCCAGACCGGGTAGACCAATTTGGTTGGGTCTTGTTCGACTGCGTACTGAGCAAGGCTTTCGGCGAATTGATGGATTGCTTCCTGCTTGTCGGCGACTTCGATAACGGTTGCGTGGCTCAGCGGGCTAGGAATGTTGGCGTTGTCATCGAGGAACTTTTCGGTAACGGCTTCAAGGTTCGCTGCGCACTCCATGACATTGCCACGGTGAAGCATGCCGCCTTCGTTCAACAAACGGCCCAATTCGACCAGATCAAGGTCGCCGTCGTTTTCATCGTCGATGAAGTCATCGGCGGACAGGTCGAGACCATACCAAACTGGAATCTGATGCCCCCACCACAACTGGCGCGAGATGCACCAGGGCTCGATGTTTTCCAGCCAGTGATAATAGGTCTTCTCGCCCGACTCGGGGATGATCTTGACCGTGCCGTCCTTGACCGCGTCCAGCGCGGGGCCGACGACCTTTTCGGCGTCAACGAACCACTGATCGGTGAACATCGGCTCGATCACGACTTTCGAGCGGTCGCCGAATGGTTGCATGATCGGTTTGCTCTCGACCAGTGGCACCAGTTTGTCTGAACCTTCGTGCTCTGGCTTCAGAGCCGTCGAGCCCAGACGCGTGTCATCGGCACGGCACATGACGGCCAGACCGTCCGCGGTGATTTCTTCAACCACCTTCGAGCGGGCCTCAAACCTGTCGAGCCCGCGCAGGTGATCGGGGACGAGGTTGATCGCGTCGATCTCGTTCTCGGTGAACTCACGCCCACGGGCGTATTCCTGCGCCTTGCCAGCCTCGTCTGCATAAGGCGCGCCATCGGCCCGCATCGCGCCTTTAGTGTCCATCAAGCGGTACATCGGAATACCGCCGCGCTTGGCGACCATGTTGTCGTTGAAGTCATGCGCGCCGGTGATCTTTACCGCACCCGAACCGAAATCGGGATCAGGGTAATCATCGGTGATGATCGGAATCTGGCGGCGATGTTCTTTAGGGCCAACCGGGATTTCGCAAAGTTTTCCTACAATTGGCGCGTAACGTTCATCCGAGGGGTGAACCGCAACTGCGCCGTCGCCCAGCATGGTTTCGGGGCGGGTTGTGGCAATCGAGATATAGTCGCGCTTTTCCTCAAGCACGACATTTCCGTCCTCGTCTTTCTCGACGTAGGTGTAGGTCTCGCCCCCGGCGAGCGGATATTTGAAGTGCCACATGTGGCCCGAGACTTCGATGTTCTCGACCTCAAGGTCCGAGATCGCGGTCTCGAAATGCGGGTCCCAGTTGACCAGTCGCTTGCCGCGATAAATCAGGCCCTTTTCGTACATGTCGACGAAGACCTTGATGACCGCGTCGTGGAAATTGGCCGAGTTCTCATGTCCTGTGCGTGGATCGCCCGCCGCACCGGCCATGGTGAAGGCGTTGCGCGACCAGTCACAGCTTGATCCCAGACGTTTCAGCTGCTCGATGATCGTGCCACCGTATTCGCCTTTCCATTCCCAGACTTTCTCAAGGAATTTCTCGCGACCCAGTTCCCGGCGTCCGGGCTGTTGAGTGGCCGCAAGCATCTTTTCCACTTGCATCTGGGTGGCGATACCGGCGTGGTCCTGTCCGGGCTGCCACAGCGTGTCAAAGCCACGCATACGGTGCCAGCGAATAAGTATGTCCTGCAGGGTGTTGTTGAACGCATGGCCCACGTGTAGCGCGCCCGTCACATTGGGCGGCGGGATCATGATGGTAAAGCTTTCGTCGCGCGATTTGTTCGCGCCTGCTTTGAAGGCTCCGGCCTGTTCCCAGGCTTCGTAGATGCGGGCCTCGGCCTCGGCCGCGTTGAATGTCTTTTCCATCGCCATGGGGTGCGTCCTGCGTCATCAATCTTGGGTCAGCGCCTGCAATAACGAATGCGCAGAGGAAGGGGAAGGGTCTGCGGATACTCTGGACAACGAACCGCCGCAGCCTAAAGTCGCCCCTACAGGCCGAGGCAGGAGCACCCAATGGACAAGTTCGGAAAAAGTCAGCCGGTGAAACGGACCGAGGATCAGCGGTTTCTGACCGGGCAGGGGCAGTACATTGACGACACGGTGCCGGGTGATGCCCTGTTTGCGGCTTTCTTTCGTAGCCCGGTTGCGCATGGGCGGATCACAGCGTTGGATCTGGGTGCAGCACGTGAGGCGGATGGCGTGCGACTGGTCATGGCACTGGACGATCTGACTGAGGCAGGGATCGACACAGTTTTAAACGCGGCGCTTGTGTCTAACCGGGATGGCTCAAAAGCAGCGGCGCCGGATCGTCATATGCTGGCAAAGGACCGCGTGCGTTATGTGGGTGAGCCGGTCGCAGTGGTGATCGCCGATACTCAGGTGCAGGCTCGAGATGCGGCCGAACTGATCTGGATGGAAACTGACGACCTGCCCGCCAAATTGGATCTGGACGCAGGCGGCGAACCGCTGCACGCCGAAGCCCCCGACAACCGTGCCTTTGACTGGGGTATGGGCGATGAGGCGGCGACCGAGGCTGCCTTTCAAGCCGCTGCCCATAGAGTCAAATTGAACGTTGCGGATAACCGGGTGATCATTACGTCGATGGAGCCGCGAGGTTGTCAGGCCAATTGGTCCGGCGGTCGATTGCACTTTGCGTATAGCGGACAGGGTGTCTGGGCCATGCGCGGTCAGTTGGCGCATAAGTTAAAGATGGAACCTGAAACCATTCGCGTCACGACGCCAGACGTTGGTGGCGGGTTCGGCATGAAGGTGATGCCGTATCCTGAATATTTCTGCGTCGCGGTCGCTGCGATGAAACTGGGGCAGCCCGTCCACTGGATGTCGGACCGGTCCGAGGCGATGCTGTCGGATCACCATGGCCGCGACCTGACCTCGCTGGCCGAACTGGCATTTGATGAAAATCACCGGATTACTGCGTATCGGGTGCACAGCAAGGTCAATCTTGGCGCCTATAATAGCCACTTTGGGCAGGCCATTCAGACCAACCTGTTCAGCAAAGTACTTATGGGGGCTTATGACGTGCAGGCCACCTATCTGCGGGTCGAAGGGTTCTTTACCAACACCACTCAGGTCGATGCCTATCGCGGCGCAGGGCGGCCCGAGGCGATCTATGTGCTGGAACGAGTCATGGACCGTGCAGCGCGAGAGCTGGGTGTCGATCCGTGGGAGCTGCGGCGCAAGAATTTCATCCGACCCGAGGCCTTCCCCTATAAAACGGCTACGGGTGAGGTCTATGACGTCGGCGATTTCGACATGGTCTTGACCCGTGCCCGCGAACAGACACAGGGATTTGCCGCCCGTAAGGCAGCCGATGCCGAACGTGGTCTGATCCGGGGACAGGGCATTTGTTACTATATTGAAAGTATTTTGGGTGACCCTTCCGAGAACGCAAAGATCGCATTCAACGAGGATGGCACCGTGAACCTTTATGTGGGTACGCAATCAAACGGTCAGGGCCATGAGACGGCCTATACCCAGTATCTGTCGGACCAGATCGGCGTTCCAATGGATCAGATTACGGTAATTCAGGGGGACAGCGATCAACTGCCGAACGGCGGCGGCACCGGTGGGTCGCGCTCTGTTACAGTCCAAAACACCGCCACGCTGGCCACCATCGACGTCATGATCGCCGCATTCACGCCTTATCTGGCCGATAAGATGGGAGTGAAGGAGGCTGACGTGAGCTTTGATCACGAAACATTCCGCGCGCCGGGGTCGAACCTGACACCCACATTGATCGAAGCGGCCGAGATGGCCCGCGCCGATGGTCGTACCGACCTTCTGCAGCACGAGGCGCGCATTACGCTGGACGCGCGCAGCTTTCCGAATGGCGCGCATGTTGCCGAAATCGTTATTGATTATAACACCGGCGAAACATGGGTCGACTGCTATACTGTCGTTGACGATTTTGGAAATCTTATCAACCCGATGCTGGCCGAAGGGCAGGTGCATGGAGGTGTTGCGCAGGGCATCGGTCAAGCGCTGTCCGAGCATGTTGTACATGATGCGCAGGGGCAACTGCTCACGGCTTCGTTGATGGACTACGCCTTGCCCCGCGCGTCCGAGATACCCATGATAAAGTTTACCTCGGCGCCGGTTCCGTCAACTTCCAACCCGATGGGGATGAAAGGATGCGGAGAGGCCGGCACCGTGGGCGCGCTGGCCGCAGTGGCGAACGCGGTACAGGACGCGCTTTGGGAACATGGGGTGCGGCAGGCGGATATGCCGTTCACACCCCTCAGAGTTTGGGAATCGCTGACGCATGTTTCTGTCGCGGCTGAGTAAAAAGGTACTGGGATGGCTCGGGCGACCTTTACGGTCCGAACACTCGGCCGAGGGGCTGCACCGCGAACCGATCAGCCATGTCATTATCCTTGACGGCACCATGTCGACGCTGGAACCGGGGTTTGAAACCCATGCGGGCCAGACGCTGCGGCTGTGTCGCGAGATGGGTGCTAAGGTCTCGGTTTTTTACGAATCCGGCGTGCAGTGGGAAAGCTGGAAATCCTCGCTGGACGTGATGATGGGGCGGGGCATCAATCGGCAAATTCGACGCGCTTATGGTTATCTGGCGTCCCGCTATAAACCCGGCGACAAGATATTCTTCATTGGTTATTCGCGCGGCGCATACGGGGTGCGTAGCCTTGCGGGTGTGATCGACATGATCGGCTTGCTCAAGGCGGAACACGCGACCGAGCGCAACATCAAACAGGCCTATCGCCATTATGAATGTACGCCTAATGGTGAGGCAGCTCGTGAATTCCGTGATAAGTTCTGTCATGATGAGATCGCCATCGAGATGATCGGCGTCTGGGATACGGTCAAGGCGCTGGGCCTGCGCCTGCCGCTGCTATGGCGCTGGGCCGAAGATAAGCATGCGTTTCACAACCATGAACTCGGTCCCGCCACCCGGCACGGCTATCACGCCATGGCGCTGGACGAGACGCGCGAAGTGTACGAGCCAGTGTTGTGGAAATGTACACCCGAGTTCCAAGGCCATGTTGAGCAGGTCTGGTTTCGCGGCACCCATGGCGACGTGGGCGGGCAATTGAACGGTTTTGAAGAGGCGCGTCCCCTCAGCAATATTTCCCTGATTTGGATGCTGGATAAGGCCGAGCAGCATGGATTGCCGCTGCCCGAAGGCTGGCGCGACCGATTCCCAACCTCGACAACTGCAACTTCGGTCGGAACCTGGCGTGGATGGGGCAAAATATTCCTGCTGCGTAAGCATCGCAAAATCGGGACGGACCAGTCCGAGCATCTGCATATCTCGGTCGAACCTGATGAATTGCCCGGTTGGGTACCGATGCCGGATCTACCATCGCATCCGGCTCAATAGGTCAATCGAACAGAGTTTGGGTTTGACCCGTTGAATGGGCGCGGAACGCCGCTGTGACATCCGCGTGAATATTTCGCGCCAATGATAGTGCAGGTACTTTGTCCGGAGGAAAGAAGGCCGCGTCGCTGGTCTCGGCACCCGGCTGCGGGGCGTCCGTACCATCCTCATCGCACAGGAAGAATAGCTTATAAAAATCTCGCGCATCTGGCGGATAAGGATGCCGTGCCTTGTGACGCAGAGCATAGAGATGCCTGGCACGGACCTGCAGTCCGGCCTCTTCCCAGACCTCGCGTTCGATGTTTTCTGCTGGAGAGCTACCAATATCAGCAAATCCACCCGGCATAGCCCACAGCCCGTCCAAGCGTTCGCGGACCAGTAGAATACGACCGTCGCGGATTACTGCGCCGCGAATGTCGATGCTGGGCGTGGCATAGCCACCTGCATGATCCGAGATCAGCCCCTCGATCCGCGACAGAGGCACCTGACCCAAATCTGCCAGCATGGCGCGGGCCATCCCTGCGATTTCGTCATAGCGTTCGCGGTCAAAAGGATCTTTGGTGAAATGCTGGCCGGTTTCGGCCAGCGCCAACAAGCGTTTTGCCCGGGTCAGCCAGGTATCCTCCAGTGTAGTCGGATCCTGGCGCATCCGTTTTACCGCCGCCGGTCGCGGCGCGAGCTCATCGGTTGGAAGGCCACGCCAACATGCGCCTCGCAATAGGGTTTGCCGGCTTCAACCGGCAGGCCGCAGAACCAGAAATCCTCGGTCGCGGGGTCGCCGACGGGCCATTTGCAGGTCTTCTCGGTCAGTTCCATCAACGTTAGTTTCTTGGCCTTCTTCTCGATCTCATTGACCTTGGCCAGCGCCTCGGGGCTGATTTCATTGGCCGAAGGCTGCGGTGGCAGCGGCTGACCAGCCGGAATGATCTGGCGGCGGGCGGGCACGGCGGGTTTGGCATCGGCCGCAGGCGCGGGGGCCGGGCGGGCCGGTTCGGTTTTGGGGGCCGGCTTCGGCTTGGCCTCGGCCTTGGGCGCGGGGGCCGGTTTTTCCTTACGCTCGGCCTTGGTCGGGGAGGCGCCGGTCGCACGGTTCGACAGGCCCAGACGGTGCACCTTGCCGATCACGGCGTTGCGGGTTACCCCGCCCAATTCCTTTGCGATCTGGCTGGCCGACTGGCCTTCGCCCCACATCTTCTTCAGCAGTTCTACACGCTCGTCAGTCCAGGACATCATTTGCCTTTCAAAAGCGGAAAGCGGCCCCGGATTCGGGCCGCCTTGGGAAATCGTCTCAGCCCCCTATTCTAATCACTGCGCCCCGAGTTACAAGCAGTCTTCGAATCAGGTTGAGGTCATATGATGCAGTTACCCCTTGAGCAGAACGAACACCGTTTCGGAGCGGTCAACTGGATGGGTCTTTATACGTTGGCTCAACGCGAGACATTGCGATTTCTGGCGGTCTGGACCCAGACCCTGCTGGCGCCGCTGGTGACCGCGGGTCTGTTTCTGCTGATCTTCAATATCGCCATTGGCCCCAGCCGGTCCGACGTGATGGGGGTGCCGTTCCTGACCTTTCTGGCCCCGGGCATCATGATGATGACCGTGATCCAGAACGCCTTTGCCAACACCTCGTCTTCGATGGTGATTGCCAAGGTACAGGGCAACATCGTTGATACTCTGATGCCGCCGCTGTCCCCGCTGGAGATTTTGCTGGGCTATTTGGCTGGAGGGATCGTACGAGGGGTTCTGATCGCCTGCGTCGTCGCCATTGCACTTGCACTGGTGTTGGGGCTGGTGCCGCAAAACCCGTTGATTGCGCTGCTGTTTGTCATCCTCGGAGGCGCCTTTATGGGCGCGTTGGGTCTGTTCGCCGGAATATTCGCCAACAAGTTCGACCAGATGGCAGCAATCACCAATTTCATCGTTACGCCGCTGGCCTTCCTGTCGGGCACTTTCTATTCGGTCGAGGCACTGCCGCCTGTTCTCAACCGCCTCAGCCATGTGAACCCGGTGTTTTACCTGATCGACGGGTTAAGAAATGGCATGATCGGAGTATCTGACAGCTCGCCTGCGTTGGGATTTGTGGTTTGCAGCGGCGCAACTCTGATTGTCTCCGCAATCACATGGCAGATGTTGCGCAAGGGATATCGGCTGAAGGCGTAGCGCCAACTATCGGTTTGCCGGGGTTTGGACATCGCAATCCCGAACATGCAGGGCTAGGCGGTTCGGACACGCGCCTCGCGCCAGACAAGGATCAATCCGCCTGTCAGGATGATCGCGGACCCTATCTGACTGACCACGTCCGGGATAACGCCGAACACCGCAAAGTCATAGAGGGCGGCAAAGATCAATGTGGCGTAGCTTATTGGCGCCACGAACGAAGCATCCGCGCGCGCCATGCCATTGACGAAACAGGCTTGAGCACAGGCCATCAGAACCCCGATCGCCACTAGAGCGACCCATTGTTCGGGCGTTGGCATCTGGAACACAAAGCTGACGGCGACCGAAGCAATAGTCAGCCCCATCGCGTTGTTGATCAGCAGAATTTGGATCGGAATCTCACGGCCTGCGAGTTTTTTGATGAAGATCAGCTCCATCCCGATCACCGCCGCTGCCGTCAGTGCAAGCAAGGCGGCGGGCTGGAAGCTGGCTGGTGTCGGACGCAGCAAGATCAGTGCGCCGGTCAGGGCCACGGCAGCGGCCAGCCAGCGCCACGGTCCGACACCCTCTTTCAACAGCGGGATGGCCAGAACCATACCAAAAACGGGGTTCAGAAAGGAAATCGCGGTGGCATCCGCAATCGGGATGAACGCAACCGAGGCGAACATCAGCGTGATACCCACCCAGCCAAAGCTCGTTCGCCCAATATGCAGGCCCCAATGCGGGCGGCTTAAACGTGGGCGCAATACACCCACCGCGCTGACGATTACTAGAAAGGCAAACAGGAACCGCCCGTGGCTGATCTGCATCGGATGCAGCGCCGGGCCCAAGGTGCCCGTCCCCAGCGCCTTGGCCAGCAGCGTGGTCGCCGCGAGAAAGGCGCTGGCGGTGACGATCAGCATAGCTGCTAGGGCAGGGTTCTGGCGCGCGGGTGTCATGCCCAAGCGGTGCGTCACTGCGTCGTAAATGGCAAGCGATAAAAGTTGAGTTTCAAAGTGAAGTTTCCGGTTTGTAAAATTCGGGGTTTTCAGACGCCACGCACCCGACTATACGGCCCGCATGATCAAACACGCACATATCCTGCGCCTCCGACGCCGACGCTTTACCGCGTAACCGGCCCGTTTGATCCATTGTGCGTTGTAAATCCGCGCAAATCCCACCAAATCTGTTGACGAATCCGGCCTTCGTGTATCACTCACGGGGCTTAACCTAACGAAAAGGATGATCCGATGATCCCGTCCGTTCTGCCGACCTATAATCGCGCGCCCCTGACTTTCGTGAAGGGCGAAGGCGCCTGGCTGACCGAGGCGGATGGCCGACGTTTTCTTGACCTTGGCGCTGGGATTGCGGTGAACGCGCTGGGCCACGCGCATCCGGCGCTGGTCAACGCGCTGACTGAACAAGCACACGCGCTGTGGCATGTCTCGAACCTGTACAACATCCCGCAGCAGCAGGCGCTGGCGGACAAGCTGGTCGAACATACCTTCGCCGATACGGTGTTCTTCACAAACTCGGGCACGGAATCCTGCGAACTGGCCGTGAAAATGGCCCGCAAGTATTTCTATGACAAAGGTCAGCCCGAGCGGGTTGAGATCATCACCTTTGACGGCTCGTTCCACGGACGGTCTTCGGCTGGAATCGCGGCTGCCGGGTCCGAGAAGATGACCAAGGGCTTTGGCCCGCTGCTGCCCGGTTTTGTACATGTGACTTTCGGCGATCTGGATGGCGTTACCAACGCGATCACTGACAAGACCGCTGCGATCCTGATCGAACCGATCCAGGGCGAGGGCGGCATCCGCCCGGTGCCCGACGCGGAACTCAAGGCCCTGCGCCAGATCTGCGACGACAACGGCCTGCTTCTGATTCTCGATGAAGTACAATGCGGCGTTGGTCGGATGGGCAAGCTGTTTGCCCATGAATGGGCGGGAATAACGCCTGACATCATGATGGTTGCCAAAGGCATAGGCGGCGGCTTCCCTCTGGGTGCTGTACTGGCCACCGAAGACGCCGCCAGCGGTATGACTGCGGGCACCCATGGCTCGACCTATGGTGGTAACCCACTGGGCTGCGCCGTGGGCTGCGCAGTGATTGATCAGGTGGCGACGCCTGCTTTTCTTGAAGGCGTGAACCGGAAGGCGGGGATGCTGCGTCAGAAGCTCGAAGGCCTGATCGCCGACCACCCTGACGTGTTCGAAGAGGTGCGCGGCGCGGGGCTTATGCTGGGTCTGAAATGCAAGGCGACCAATACTGATGTGGTCAACGCGGGTTATGACAATGAGGTCATCACTGTCCCTGCCGCCGACAACGTCATCCGCCTGTTGCCACCTCTGACCCTGACCGAGGATGATATCGCCCAGGCCATGATCCGCCTCGACAAGACCGCCGCACAGGTCGAAGCCAGTCTCGAATCTGCCTAATCTTAATCATTTCCCAAATACTCCGGAGATCTGGGGGCAGCGCCCCCAGCGACCGACAGCCAAAAGCGAAACGATATGAACCATTTCCTTGATATCCACAAAACCGATGCAGGCGATCTGCGGACGATGATCGATCAAGCCGGCGAGATGAAACAAGCCCGTCTGGGCAGCCCCAAGGCCGCGCTGGATGATGATCAACCACTCAAGGACCGCATGGTCGCGTTGATCTTTGAAAAACCCTCAACCCGGACGCGCGTGTCATTTGATGTCGGCGTTCGGCAAATGGGCGGGCAGACTATGGTGCTGTCCGGCAAGGACATGCAACTGGGCCATGGTGAAACCATCGCCGACACGGCCCGTGTCCTGTCGCGCTATGTCGACATGATTATGATCCGGACTTTTGATGAGACCATCCTGACCGAGATGGCAGAATACTCCGACGTGCCGGTAATCAACGGCCTGACCGATCGCACCCACCCCTGCCAGATCATGGCCGACGTACTGACTTTCGAGGAGCATCGAGGCCCTATCGCTGGCAAAAAGGTTGTCTGGACCGGTGACGGCAACAACGTTTGCGCCTCTTTCCTGCATGCCGCAGGCCAGTTCGGGTTCGATCTGACTTTCACTGGCCCCGCACAGTTCGACCCCGAAGAAGAATTCATGGGGTTTGCCCGTCAGAAGGGTTCGAAAATCGTGGTTGAGCGTGATCCCTACAAAGCGGTTGAAGGCGCCGATCTGGTGGTCGCCGATACCTGGGTTTCGATGCACGATTCCCAGTCGGCCAAGGAACGTCGGCACAATCTGCTGCGCCCCTATCAGGTGAATAACGAACTGATGTCGCATGCCAAGCCGGATGCGCTGTTCATGCATTGCCTGCCCGCGCACCGCGAGGAAGAGGCGACATCCGAGGTCATGGACGGACCGAACTCGGTGATCTTTGACGAGGCTGAAAACCGTCTGCACGCCCAAAAGGCGGTTATGCGCTGGTGTCTGGGCGTCTAACCGCGCCGCCGGATATCCCACACACGCAATCTGGCGAGCGTTCGGACGCTCGCCAACAGAACCAACACGCAGAGGGCGGTTTTGGTCATGATCTCCATCGACCCCTCAATCAGCATCGCATGCACGACACTGCCGGCAATGGTCACGGAAACCAGCCCTGTATGGCCCAATCTCCAGATACGATATCGCAGGGTTAGACGCAGTCTGTAGATGCCCAGAAAGGCTGCTGCAAAGGCGGTCCACATTGCAACGACGCCCCAGGCTGAAAACGGGGTGGGTGAGACGAACAGCAAAGCATCTACAACGTCCGGGGGACTGGTAATCCACAGCCCACCTACATGTATCACAATGGCGGCGACCAGCGTTATGCCGACCCTTCGATGCCAGCGACGACTAGCCAAAGGGGGCAATCCGGGCAGGTCACGCCCGGCCAGCAAAGGTTGCAGCAACAAAAGCCCCATGCTTAGGACGCCAGCGAACCCGGCCACGATGTAAACCGGATTGCGCCAAGCCAATAAGGGGCTGTTTACCGCTGCAAACAGCGGCATAGTCACGGCGGCGATCACAGCCGCCCAGATCAAAAGGTTGCGGATCACTTAAGTCAGACGGGTTGCAGGACGAAATGCGCGGCGAGGGTTTTGTCCTTCGAGCTTGCCATGATCGGGCGCAAGAAAACCGTCTCAAACTCGCCGCTGTCATAGGCCAGATGCCCGTGCGGCTGGCCAAACGCGGGCACGATCTGCGGCATCTCTAAACGGAACTCTCCATTGGCGTCCGTCAGGGTCGCGCCATGGCTTTGCGGGTCACGCTCATGCCCTTCGGTCGTGTGGGCCCAGATCTGTATGCGCTGGCCGGGTAGGGGGGCACCATCCCCCGCGCGACGCACTGTGCCGGTCATCCAGAACCCGCCGCCGCCGATCCGCTCGACGATGGGCGCGCCGGGGCGGTAATTGTTCGACCCACCGCGCATGGATGGTGTCGGTGCCAGTCCGGCGGCGCGCGCGGGCAACAGCAAGCCCGAGCTGCCAGTGGCCAGGGCTGCCCAGCCCAGCGCCATCACGGACCGACGGGAAAAGCGTGAATTCGTCATGTCGGGACCTCCTGCAAGGTGTCATCCAAAGCTACCAGAACGCGCCTAAGCGCAAAGATAGCACGGTTCGGATCAATTCCGAGATGATCTTCACCACCCTGTGATCGTCCCGCACCCCGGCGAATTTCTTTGACCCTGCGCGGGATAGGATGTCATCTTCGATCCAGCGATGCGAAGGGCTGTACAAATGGACAAGACTCAATCGGTTTCACCCGACGAAATCGCGGCCTTCAAGCGCGATGGGGCCGTTGTTTTGCGTTCGAAATTCTCGGAATATTGGTTGGACTTGCTGAGGGATGGTATCAGCGCTGACCTCGCCAACCCGACCGAAAATTTCACCCGCCACACCAAGGACCCAGACGCCCCGGCTTATTTTGAAGATTACTGGGCGTGGAACAAGATCCCACAATTCACCGATTTCGTACACAATTCGCCATGTGCTCCGTTGGCGGCAGGGTTGCTGGGCGCTCCGACAATCAACCTGGTTATGGATAACTGGTTCCTGCGCGAGGCAGGCTCCACCTCGCGACCGCCCTTTCATCAGGACCTGTCTTACTTCGATTTCGAAGGCACCATGTGCGTCCTGTGGCTGCCGCTTGAGCCGGTAACGAAAGAGAACGGTATCGCCTTCGTCAAAGGCTCGCACCTGTGGGGCAAGCTGTTCATGCGGGTCCGGTTTGCAGACGGACATCCCAGCCTTGAGGCGGCTGAGGTCGCAGGCCGGACATATCATCAGCCGCCGGATATCAATGCCGATCCTGATGCCTATGATCTGCTGCAGTGGGATATGGAGTTGGGGGATTGCATCTTTTTCGATATGCGGACCCTGCATGGCGGTCTGTCCTCGGTCACGCCGTCTGACACAGTACGTCGGTTTACTTTACGAATGACGGCACCGGACGGGATCATCCGGTATCGCGGAGATTGGGCGAAAGACGAACGGGCACAGTTCGAGGAAGCCGGTTACCGTGAAGGCGACCGCATTGACGGGTCGTTTTTTCCAAGGCTTTGGCCAAGAGATGCAGTTTAATGTGCGTTGAATGAATTAGCGTAAAGCCCGCACTCTACCTGTGCAAAATTGCGAATACTCTGTTTGAAAATTCTGTGTATCCTGCATCAGTGAACGCATCGATCTAACCGCAGGAGAGTAGCAATGAGTTGGAACCCAACCCACAGCCCCGAGTGTCTTTCCGAAAATACGGCGCTGGACACATTGATCATCCCGCGCGCCCGCGATTTGGGCGGGTTCGAAGTGCGCCGGGCGCTGCCCTCGGTCCAACGGCAGCTGGTCGGGCCGTTCATCTTTTTCGACCAAGCGGGCCCGGCCGAATTCCTAACCGGTGAGGGTATTGATGTGCGCCCGCATCCGCATATTGGCCTTGGAACGGTGACGTATCTCTATCAAGGCGAGTTCGAGCATCGCGATAGTCTTGGCACACATCAAATGATCTATCCCGGCGAGGTCAACTGGATGGTTGCCGGACGCGGTGTGACCCATTCCGAACGGACAAGCCAAAAAACACGCGGCGAAAAACACAGCTTGTTCGGCATCCAGACATGGATAGCACTGCCAGAAGCGCACGAGGATATGGCCCCGGATTTCGAGCACCACAAACAAGGCGCGTTGCCGCATATTCAGGACAACGGCGTCAGCGCCCGACTGATCCTTGGTTCTGCTTACGGTGAAACCAGTCCGGTCACGATGCTTTCGGAAACCTTCTATCTGGATGTGCGGCTTGATCCCGGTGCGTCGTTCCCTTTGCCGGATGATCACGAGGACCGCGGTGTTTATGTCACCCAAGGTTCGGTCGAAATCGCGGGCGATACGTTCCAGGAGGGGCGCATGATGGTGTTTCGCCCTGGCGATCACCTGTCGGTTAAGGCCGGGCCGCAAGGCGCGCGGCTGATGTTGCTGGGCGGCGCGACATTGAACGAAGAACGCTTTATCTGGTGGAACTTCGTGTCATCCTCGAAGGAAAAGATCGAGGCTGCCACCCGTGAATGGAAATCAGCCGATTGGATCAAAGGCGCGTTCCATCTGCCGCCGGGCGACGATCAGGAATTCATCCCAATCTCGGATGAATTGGAGCGTACGCGCCCAAGGCGTGCGCGCTGACGACACGTCAGGGGGCCTTGCCCGCGCCCTTGTTCCCGGCGATCCTTTGCGCCGGGAGGGATGCCATGAAGATCGTGATCGCGGGTGCTGGAAGTATCGGATGTTATTGCGGTGCCTTGCTGGCGCATTCTGGGCATGATGTCACCCTGTTGGGTCGTCGACGTATTCTGGACCCGATCCGCGAAAAGGGGCTGGCGGTCACGGATTTTTCGGGCTTGAACCGGCATGTCGCTGTTCAGAATCTGACCCTGACAGAGGGCGCAGGCTGTCTGAGCGGTGCCGAGGCCGTCATCGTGGCCGTCAAGACCGGTGCTACCGCAGAAATGGCCACACAGATCGCGAAACACACGACGGTCTCAACCCCCGTATTATCGTGGCAAAACGGTATGGATAATGCTCGCACCCTGTGCAAAGCCCTGCCAGAGCATGATGTGCGGGCAGGGATGGTGCCGTTCAATGTTGTTCCAACCGAACCGGCCAGTTTTCACCGAGCGACCTCTGGTGACATTGTTATCCAAAGCGGTCCCGGTGCGTTGGGTCAAGTTCTAAGCAATGCAGACATGTCGGTTATCGAAAGCGATGATATCGAGGCGGTTCAATGGGGGAAGCTGGTGATCAACCTCAACAATGCGCTGAACGCGCTTTCGGGGCTGACATTGAAGGAACAACTGCTGGACCGGAACTGGCGTCGCCTGATGGCAGATCAGATGGCCGAGGCTCTGGTTGCTTTGAAAGCTGCGGGTCATCAAGTAGCTTCGACCACTCCGCTGCCGGCATGGATGACACCGCATATTCTGCGACTGCCGACGCCGATCTTTACCCGGATCGCCGGGCGCATGCTGACCATCGACCCCAGCGCGCGAACCTCGATGGCCTATGATCTGCAGGCGGGCCGCCCGACCGAAATTGACAGCTTGCAAGGTGAGATCATTCGCCTGGGCACGCAATGCGGGGTAGAGACTCCGATCTGTGCCAAGGTCAGGGCTTTAATCGAGCAAGAGCCGAAAGCCGCGTTGTCTCCGCGCCAGATCGTGCCCTAAGTTCAAGCGAAGGCCGTCAGGATAACGAAAATGGTCGCTGACATCGCTGCGGCTGCGGGCACCGTGACCACCCAGGCGGCCACGATTGTCATGAAATGCGAACGGCGCACCAACTTGCGGCGTCGATGCTCTTCCCGCGCCAACCGCTGCTCGACCGGGCGTTGCCGGTTCGACTGTTTCCACCGACGGTCCGAATGCCATTCGCGGTAGAACCCAACCCCAAACACTGCACCTACAGCGATATGAGTCGAGCTGACCGGCAGGCCTAGCCAGCTGGCCACGATAACTGTGATGGCCGCAGACAGCGCCACGCAGAAGGCCCGCATTGGATTCAATTTGGTGATCTGGCTGCCCACCATCCGGATCAGCTTGGGTCCGAACAGAAACAGGCCGAACGATATTCCAAAGGCCCCGATAACCATCACCCAGTTGGGGATCGAGACTTTCGAGGCGAAGTCGCCGAATTCTGCCGCATGAACGATAGCGGCCAGCGGGCCAACTGCATTGGCCACGTCATTAGCGCCATGTGCAAAGCTAAGAAATGTGGCCGAAATCACCAGAGGCAGGCCAAATAGAGTTTTCAGCGATTTGGTGCGATTTTCCATCCTTTCGGATTTGCGTCGCACCCAGGGTACTGTGATCGACCAGACCACCAACCCCGAGGCAAGGCCAATCAGCAGGGCCATCTCTAGTTCGATCTTCACGATACGCTTGAGGCCTTTGACGGCGAGGTAGGTAGCAAACGCTGCCGCCATCACCGCTACGAGGATCGGCAGCCAGCGCCGTGCTGCCGCAATTTTATCGTCTTGATACTGAATTTTAGTTTTGATCAACGCCAGAAAGCCAGCCGCGATCACGCCGCCCAGAACCGGTGAAATCACCCAGCTTGCGGCAATCGCGCTCATCGTGCTCCAGTTGACGGCACTCAGACCCGCAGCTGCTATACCGGCCCCCATCACACCACCGACCACCGAGTGCGTGGTCGACACCGGTGCCCCGACCCAGGTTGCAAGATTAACCCACAAGGCCGAGGAAATTAGCGCGGCCATCATGGCCCAGATAAATACATTGCTGGTCTGAACTGAGGCCGGGTCGATAATCCCCTTGGAGATAGTTGAAACGACATCTCCACCCGCCAACAATGCGCCTGCACTTTCGGCGACAGCGGCGATTAGGATGGCGCCACCCATGGTCAGGGCATTGGCTCCAACGGCCGGCCCCATGTTGTTGGCTACGTCATTGGCGCCGATATTGATTGCCATGTAGGCCCCGAAGGCCGCTGCCGCGGCAACAATCAGCCCGCCATCTGCTTTGCCGAACAAAATCGCCGCTGACAACCCGGCCAGCGCGATGAAGGCCAGTGAAATACCTGGGGCCAGCAACGGGCGCGCAACATGAGCATTGGCATTCTCAACGCGTGAGATACGGTGAAGGTCGCTGTCCAGAGCCTGCCAGCGGGATTTCGAGGTCAAATTCGACATGATCTTTTTTCGAGCAGCCTGTGCATTTCGGCACGCGGCTAGACGGTTTCCCCTTTGGGGACAACAGTTATGTCATCAATTTTTTGCGAAACTATCACAGTTGCAGCAGCAAATCGCGCAATTCCGGTTCATTGACCCGTTCCGCAGCGGCTGAAGGCGAAACCCAGACCCGCTCGCGCTTACCGACTTCGGGAAAGTCATCCTCCAGATCCTGAACGTCGACGCGGTAGACATTGGTCAGCACAGGATATGCAGTGCCGTCGTTCAGGATTTTATCGTAGGTATACTGTCCGATTGGTTCTTTTGAGGGGTTAGGCGCACGCACGCCTGCCTCTTCCCACGCTTCCTGCAGGGCGGTTTCGGCACCGTCCATGCCGTCGACTGGCCACCCTTTCGGAATGATCCAGCGCCCGGTATCGCGGCTGGTGATCAGCAGAACCTCTGGCCCTTCCGCGGTTTCACGGATGCACAGGGCTGCAAACTGCACCCGTTGCGGGCGTAGGAAAATAGGTCGGGCGACCTCATCCCAGATTTTACGCAGCCATTTCGTCATTGGTCGATCAGTCCTGTGCTTTTCTTGCCTGAAACGTCGGCACATAGCAGTGAAACAAGGCTGATACAAACAATTGCCTGTTAAATTGCTATTACGGTTATCTGTGTCCGGGTCATTTTCGTCGTTTGGCGCGCAGCGTCGGGTCGGCCTGTGTCGGGTCTTCGGGCCAGGGGTGTTTGGGATATTGTGCGCGCATATCCTTGCGAACGTCGGCGTAAGAGCCGGACCAAAAGCCCGGCAGATCCCGGGTGATCTGGATCGGGCGCTGCGCCGGTGAAAGCAGGGTGATCTTCAGCGCCTCGCCCCCCACCATGGGATGCCGTGTGACGCCGAACAATTCTTGCAGGCGCACCGAAATCTCGGGCACTGTGCCGCCATAGTCTATCGGCACCTTGCGACCCAATGGCGTTTCAAACGATCCCGGGGCGCGGCGATCCAGCTCTTGCGTCTGGTTCCAGTTCAAACGGGCACGCAGGGCGGGCAACAGGTCGAACCGTTTCCAATCCTCGGCGTTGCGCACGCCCGAGAGCATGGGCAGCAACCAGTCCTCAAGCGTCTCTGTCAGCCCTTCGATGGTAAAGTCAGGTAAATCTGCCCCTTCGCCCCGCACCAGTTCAACACGTGCCGCCAATCTGGCCGCTGCCCCTTCCAGACGCAGCCCGAGGTCGCGCACGCCTTCCAGCATGGCCTGCGCCACGGCCTCGTCCGGCACGTCCTTCCACAGACGGTCACTCAGAGTGATCGCGCCAAACCTTTCTTGTTTGCGAGCCACCACCCGACGGTCGCGTTTGGACCATGCGCAACTGTCAACCCAGTTGATTTGCCCGGCAAACAGATCACGGATTTCCCCTTCGCTGATCTGGGCGGCCATGCGCACCCGTGCCTCACGCGGATTTCCATCAGTGTCCGTAACCACCAGATAGGGTGCGGCGGCCAGCGTATCGCCGCTGTCCAGTACCACCCCTTTGCCGCCCGACAAAACATAGCGTGGAACGTCACCCTTGCGGCGCTGTCCGATCCGGTCGGGATAGGCCAGTGCGGCCATGGCGGCGGGGCTCAGATCACTGGTGGCACCCTTGGCGCGCAGCCGTTTGGTTTCGGCCTTGATGCGATCCACTACGCCGGCATTCACTTGCCAGACCCGATTGCGTTGAAACGCGCGCAGGTCGCGCAGCGCCTCCAATCGCAGCAAAATGTCTACCGGCGCGCCTTTAAGTGGATCGCGTTCGGCCATCAAGGCCGCCAAGGCCGCGGCGTCCGGTCCGGCGCTTACCAGCATGTGACCCAGACGCGGGTGTAAGGGCAGGGCAGCCAGTGCGCGTCCGTGATCGGTAATCCGCCCTTTGGTATCCAGAGCCCCCAGCATAGCCAGCAGAGCCTTAGACTCGACCATCGTGCCCTCGGGCGGCGGTGTCAGAAAGGCAAGGTCACCCGGTTCTGCACCCCAAAGCGCCAGTTCCAGTGCCAGGCCGGTCAGGTCTGCGGCCTCGATCTCAGCCGGAGGGTAGGCGGACAGCGCACCTTCCTCACCCTTGGCCCACAGGCGATAACATTTACCCTCGGCCACACGCCCGGCGCGGCCTGCACGTTGGGTGGCTTCGGCGCGGGTCACACGCTCGGTCACCAGCCGGGACATGCCCGAGCCGGGATCGAACCGCGCACGCCGTGCTTGCCCCATGTCCACCACAACCCGAATGTCTGGGATCGTCAGTGAGGTTTCGGCAATCGACGTGGCCAGTACTACTTTGCGCCCATGTTCCACCGGTGCAATCGCGGCGCGCTGAGCTGCAAAGGGCATTGCACCGAACAGGGGGCGCAGCACGCAATCGTCCGGAAGGCGCTTGGACAGGGCGGCTTCGGCCCGACGAATTTCGCCCTCACCGGGCAGAAATACCAAAACCCCGCCGCCAGTTTTGCGTGTGTCCTGCTCGGCCTGAGCCACTAGATCGACCAGAGCGTCCAGCCGTCGCGCCTGCGCGCCCAAAGGTCGGTCCAGCCAGAAGGTTTCGACCGGATAACTGCGCCCCTCGGATGTGACCAGAGGTGCACCCATCAGTTGCCCGACCGGTTCAGCATCCAGCGTCGCTGACATGGCCAGCAGCATTAGGTCATCCCGCAGCGCTCCGGTGACTTCTAGACAAAGCGCCAGCCCCAGATCGGCGTTCAGAGACCGTTCGTGGAATTCGTCGAAGATTACCGCACCCACACCGGGCAAATCCGGGTTGGATTGCAGCATGCGGGTCAGGATGCCCTCGGTCACGACCTCGATCCGGGTTGTTTTTGAAACCTTCGCCTCGCCCCGCACCCGGTAGCCAACGGTTTCACCCGTATGCTGACCCAAAGTGTCCGCCATCCGTTCGGCAGCGGCCCGCGCGGCCAGCCGGCGTGGTTCCAGCATTACGATCTTACCGTCGCACAAGCCCGCCTCAAGGATCGCCCAAGGCACCCGAGTCGTCTTACCCGCCCCCGGAGGGGCTTGCAAAACGGCGCGGCCCGAAGTCTTGAGGGCCGTAAGTAATTCAGGGATCGCGTCGTCGATGGGCAGGCGTATCATGTGGGCTTTATCCGCCAACGGCGCGGCAAGGTCCAGTTCCGCCACACTGCGGCAATTCTCATGGCGCTTGGTACTGGACAAACCCCGTTCTGCTGCGTCATCAAGACGAAAATCGAGTAGAGGGCCGCGCATGAATACCGCTGAGCTGGGTGATAGGATTTTGAACGGTGAGCGCCGCGCGTTAGCTCGGGCAATCACTCTGGTCGAAAGCGGCCGTGAGGATCACCGGGCGCAGGCAACCGAGCTGCTGACACACTTGGCCAAATCCAATCGGCAATCGCTGCGTATTGGCCTGTCGGGTACGCCCGGGGTAGGCAAATCCACCTTTATCGAAAGCTTTGGCATGATGCTGATCGGTCAGGGGCTGCGGGTAGCGGTGCTGGCAGTTGATCCCAGCTCGTCCCGATCGGGCGGTTCGATTCTGGGCGACAAAACCCGGATGGAACGCCTGAGTCGGGAGAAAAACGCTTTTATCCGCCCATCCCCCAGCCAATCCCATTTGGGTGGCGTGGCCCGCCGCACGCGTGAGGCGATTGCCCTGTGCGAAGCCGCCGCATTCGATGTGGTGCTGATCGAAACTGTGGGTGTGGGCCAGTCGGAAACCGTGGTGTCCGAGATGTCTGACTTGTTCCTGTTACTACTAGCCCCTGCGGGTGGAGACGAATTGCAGGGCGTCAAACGCGGCATCATGGAAATGGCCGATATGATTCTGATCAACAAGGCGGACGGTGACCTGAAATCCACCGCCATCCGTACCTGCGCGGATTATTCCGGTGCCTTACGTTTATTGCGCAAACGCCCGCAGGACCCCGAAGGGTTTCCTATGGCTATGACGGTCTCGGCGGTGGAAGAACACGGGTTGGACGATGCGTGGTCTCAGATGCAATCGCTGACCCAATCTCGGCGGGACAGCGGCCACTGGGAAGCCAACCGGGCCGCACAGGCGCAATATTGGTTCGAGCAAGAAGTCCGCACTGCGCTGTTGGCGCAATTGTCGACCACGCAGGCGCGGGCCGAAATGGAGCAGTTAGGTGGCCAGGTTCGCGCGGGCGGTCTCAGCCCGTCGGCAGCTGCTGAAACAATGCTGGCCTCACTAATCGCTCGGTAAAAAATGTGCCACGTTCCGGCATAAGCGCATTTCCACTAAAAGTTGTGCGACGGACTGACCGAAGTGTAGAAACGTGATATTCTGGCCCCGTTGAATTATTGGATTTGCCGGAATGCCCCGAATTAATGGGACAAATAACGATGACGATATTGACGTCACCGGTGACAGCGGGACGCTGAACGGGGTTCCGCAAGGATCTCCGATCGACAATATCCGGGGTAGGGGTGGCGATGATGACATCGACGTCATCAACAGCACCATCGCCGATAACGTGCTCGGCAATGCCGGAAGTGACACCATCACCGTTACCAACAGTACTGTCGGTGGTCGCGTGGCAGGCGGTGCGGACGCGGATACGGTTGACATTAGTGGCTCGACCGTTGGTTCCATTCGGCTAGGATCAGGCAACGACACGCTGAACTTTAGCAGCACTTCGGTGAGTGGCGATATTCGTGGTGGTGCCGGTACTGACACCCTGAACCTGCCGGTCGGGACTGTGATCAACGACAACACCTTTGGTACCACTACGGTTGAAGACGGTGTTGGGTATTCGGTGTCCAGCGGCACCTTCACCCTGCCGTCGGGCATAGTGGTGACGTATTCAGCCTTTGAAAACGGTTCGGGGATGCCGTGCTTTACCAGCGATACCCTTATTTTGACCAAAAATGGAGAGCGCCCGATTCAGACATTGAGTATCGGCGATCTGATCCCGACCATGGAAAACGGAGATCAGCCTATTCGTTGGATTGGCCGTCGCAGGTTTAACCGGTCAGCATTGCAGGCCAATCCACGATTGTGGCCTGTGCGCATATTGGCGGGAGCGCTGGGGAGCGGACTGCCCGGGCAGGACTTGCTGGTGTAGCGTCAGCACAGGATGTTGGTGCAATCAAAAATCGCCGAGCGGATGTTCGGCACGTCCGAAGTATTGATCCCGGCGATCAAACTCACCGTCCTGCCTGGGGTTTATTTCGATGAAACAGTGCCAGAGATTGAGTATTTTCACCTGCTGTTCGACGACCATCAAGTGATCTTTGCCGAAGGTGCCCCAACCGAAAGCCTGTTCACGGGGACAGAGGCGCTGAAAGCCCTTGGTGCGGACGCCCGTCGCGAGATTTTTGAAATTTTCCCCGATCTGATCGAAAAGTCGCAGACGCCGCAGCCTGCCCGCTATATTCCGCGCGGGCGACAGCAGGCGCATCTACTGGAACGCCATCGCAAGAACAAAAAACCGCTGTTGCGGGCACATATCCAACCAACCGATGAGACCCGAGCAAAGATTTCGCGCGATCCGTCTTGACCCTTCCGACGATTCCCACTACACGCATCCAACCAGTTTTCGGGCGCGACTTCGGGTTGCGCCCCTTGTGATTTGGCCGCTGGCATCATGCCCGGCCTCCAGAAACAAAGGAAGAAACCATGTCGCGCCGTTGCGAACTGACCGGAAAAGGCCCGATGACTGGCAACAATGTCAGCCACGCCAAAAACAGAACTCGTCGTCGTTTTCTACCGAACCTGAACGACGTTACCCTGCAGTCCGAAACTCTGGGCCGTGGCGTCAAGCTGCGCATCTCGGCGGCTGCACTGCGTTCGGTCGACCACCGTGGTGGTCTGGACGCGTTCCTGGCCAAAGCCAAGGACGAAGAGCTTTCGGCAAACGCGCTGAAAGTGAAAAAGGAAATTGCCAAGGCACAAGCTTCGGCCTAAGCCTTTTTTCCTTTAAAGAATTCAACCCTGTACCGAAAGGTGCAGGGTTTTTTCTTGCGTAATCTGCTCCTGAAGCGGAATTAAATATTCAGGAACGGTGATGTTGTTCACATACCCTGCGCTGAGACTGTTTTATGTTTAGTCATATTCATCTGGCGGAGTTTGCCCCCATGTCTTTAAAATTGTCTGATTTCTTCTCCCTGTTGGCTGCCTATTTTGGCAAGACGTTTGGGACATGCTTTCGGATGCAACGACAGGTGAACAGGTTGCATACGAGCCTGACCAAAGGTTCTGTCAAACGTCCTAGTGTAGACAGCTGACAAGCATCCCTTAGTGGCGGGTTTCGGGCGTATCGATTGCGCTTGAAGCCCGCTTTAAGTCCGGCCTATATCAGGCACAGGATGAAACCCGTTCTGAACAGATTTCTGCCTTTGGCGCTTTCGCTGCTCGTCATTCTGACCGGGCAGGGGGTGGCTGCATCGCGTGGAATGGACAGGGCGGTGGGGCAGATGGTGCTGTGCACCGGTACAGGTCCGGTGGTGGTCTATATGGACGCCGACGGCCAGCCGACTCAGCCCCCGCATTTCTGTCCAGAATATGCGCTGATTTTGTTGGGGGCGATTACCGTCTCAGCCACCGCCATACCTGTCGCGCCGGATAAGGTTCAACCTTTACCCTTGCGCAAGGCGACCAATCTTATTGCCCTGCCTGTTCCTTACAGACCGGCCCGTGCGCCTCCGGTTGTGATCTGAAGAGCCATTTTCTACCAGACACTTAATCAAGGAGAGGCACGATGTCCCTCAAATCCAAACTTCTGGCCACACTGGCCGCTGCGACTCTAGCCACATCTGCTTTTGCGCAGGACACGATTGCCGTTGATGACGCTTATGCGCGGTCTGCGGGCAAAGCGGCCAAAGCCGGTGCTGCTTTTATGATGATCAAGAATACGGGCGAGTCCGACGACCGGTTGATAGGCGTGCAATCAGATGCGTCTGCGCGTGTCGAATTGCATACCCACAAGATTGATGACAACGGCGTGGCCAAGATGATTCACGTCGAAGAGGGCTTTGTCATTCCGGCGGGCGAGACCCACATGCTGAAACGTGGCGGCGATCACGTGATGTTCATGGGTCTGACTGCTCCGTTCGAGCAAGGCGCCACCGTCCCAGTGACGCTGATTTTTGAGAAGGCCGGAGAGGTCGAGATCGAAGTGCCGGTTGACCTGGAGCGCGAGGACTCCGGCGGCCACGGCACACATTCGAACTGAGGCCACGCCTGTCTTCAGGCCGCGTTGCGGCCCTCATCCATTCGTCAGGTCGGGCTTTGTCCGGCCTGTTGCCATTTTCGACGGGTGTCAGCGATTAACCACGCGCATCGCCACCCGGTCATGGGCGTGTTTGAACCGGGCGGTCAGCCAGAACATCACCGCCGAGAAGGCCAATGCTCCGAACGCAATGGCCCAACCCAACGCCACCATCCCGCTGCCGGGCCAGAAGATCAGCGCTAACCCAATCAGCAACGCAATGACCCCGGAATTACGCACGGAGGGCGCATCTGGGTGCTGATCCGACATTTGCCGCCAAGCCATCAGAGAGCCAACTCCGATGATCAGGGCCCACGCGCCCAATAGGAAAAAGGTCAGCCTGGCGACGCCCTCGGGCCAGATGAGCAGCACCAACCCGATCAGCAGGGCACCGACGCCGACGCCCCCGATCAGCCCACGCCGACCGAAGCCGAGCAAGGTCAAGCCGCCGTCGACGATCAGCAGCAGGCCGACCAGGCGCAGCAATAATGAGATGCTGCCTGTCGGCCAGAACAGGGCCGCGATTCCCAACGCTCCGGCGAAAATGCCGCGCAATAGGAAGGTCCACCACAAATCTGCGAGTTGATCACCCAATGCATCGCGGCCGTCCAAAGTGCCATCCTCAAGGACTTCCTCGCGCGGGGATTGGGGGTCTGTCATGGTACTCTCCGGGCTTGTTAGGCCTTCACTATAAACGGAAAATTCTGTCGGTGTCTGCTGTCATCTGGGGTTGAGCAACCCATCGACCCAACGCGGGACCGTTTCTGTTGCGGGGCCGAGTATGACCTCATCAAAACTGGAGGCTCCGGTCGAGGGTTCGAGGTTCAGCTCGACTGTGCGCGCACCGGATTGCAGCGCTTCGTGCACAAAGGCAGCTGCTGGGTAGACCTGACCCGAGGTGCCGATGGCCGCGAACAAAGTCGCCTCGGCCAGATGGTCATAAATTGCGTCCATGTGATAGGGCATCTCGCCGAACCAGACCACGTCCGGGCGTGCGGTGGGGGCGGCGCAGGTGGGACAAGATTCACCCACGACCATCTCAGGTGGCGAAGCCCAGCGGTGATTGCACGCCGGGCAAAACGCCCCACCCAGCGTGCCGTGCATGTGGATTACATGTTCCGCACCACCAGCTTCGTGCAGGCTGTCGACGTTTTGAGTGACGATCACCACCTCGCTGAGGTAGTCTTTTTGTAGCCGGGCCAGCGCGGCGTGTGCTGCGTTGGGTCGGGCCTTGGCCGCCTGCACGCGCCGGGCATTGTAGAACTGGTGAACCAGAGCAGGATTGCGGGCAAATCCTTCGGGTGTGGCCACGTCCTCGATCCGGTGCTGCGCCCATAATCCGCCTTCATCGCGGAACGTCCCCAGCCCGCTTTCGGCGGAAATTCCTGCACCTGTTAGAATGACGATCTTTTCCATCCTTGCCCCACGCGTTACATCTTGGCCCATGACCCACCGTATCCTCTTTGTCTGTCTGGGCAATATCTGCCGTTCCCCCGCCGCCGAGGGCATGTTTCGCGCCCGCGCACCCCATCATTGCACAGACAGTGCCGGGACCTCGGGTTGGCATATTGGCAATCCGCCTTATGGGCCGATGCAGGCTGCAGCGCAGGTACGCGAAATTGATCTCAGTGACCTGAGGGCACGATTGTTTGTGGCCGAGGATTTCGAACGGTTTGATCTAATCATCGGTATGGATGCCGAAAACATTGAAAATATCGAGGCGCTGCGGCCCGCAGGAAACAACACCGTGGTGCGGTTGCTAACCGATTTCGCACCGGAAACAGGTGCCGATCATGTGCCCGACCCGTACTATACCCGCGATTTCGACGGGGCGCTGGATCTGATCGAAGCCGCCGTTGAAGGGCTCGATGCACATCTGAAGGGTTAACCCATCACCTTCAGCCTGTCTGTGAGCCATGGCAATTGCACCAAGGCCGGGTCAACGATCTGATTGCGCATCAGGCGACGCATCATGCCTGCAACCTCTCGTGGAACCTGATCGGACCAGTCGGTGCGAGTGAACAGGGATATGGTGCGCGAAAACTCTCCGAACGGGGCAGGGTGGACGGCCAGCGCGTCGTGGAACCGTGCGGCACGCATATAGCCCAGCGGCGTTGTGATCGCCCAACCCAGCCCGCGTGCGACCATGGCCATAAGGGCAAGGTGCGAGCCGATCTCGAACCGGTCCTCGTAATCCAGCTGTTGTCTGGCCAGATGCGATTCGATCTGGCGGCTGATCAGCTGCTCGCGGGCATAGCGCAGAAAGGGCAGGTCCTGCATCGCGTTGCCGGCCCCTTTGGGGGTTACCAAAATGAACGGGTCGCGCACCAAAGGGTATTCGACGACACCCTCGAGCACTTCGCCGGAATGGGCCGAGACCACCAGATGCAGGCGCTGCGCTTCCAGCTCAGCGAACAGGTCCAGGCTGGGCAGGGTGATCAGCTTGAAACGCGAGCGTGTCAGGCTGTCGGCCAGCAGCGTGGCAAGGCGGGGGGTCAGATCATTGTCGAAATCGTCGATCAAACCGATGGACAGGGTGGTCAGGTGCCCCAGATCCATCACCGTCAGCTCGCTTTGCGCCATCTGCAGTTCGGCAAGAACCGCCTCGGTCCGGGCCAAAAAGCTGCGCCCGGCCTGCGTCAGCCGCATCGGGCGCCGCCCGTGATCCACCAATTCGGTGCCAAGGGCGTTTTCCAGATTGCGCAATTGCTGCGACACCGACGGCTGGCTGAGCCCCGTGATCTCGGCCGCGTGCGCCACCGATCCCGTCCGCGCCAAAGCCTCGAATACTTCGAGCCCGCGCAGGGTCAGCCCTTTCATTACCATCTGATACACCTTTCGATGCGCCTTTTCTGAGGCGCAGGGCGGGTCAGGTCAAGGATTCAGAGTGACTTAGCTGCAGATCGCCTGCGCCATCTGGCCAAAGTTCTGATACCGATCCCAAAGCGCATCGTCGCGCGCGGTTTGCGACATCTTCAACTCTTGCGCCTGATGGGGGTCGGTAAACCACTTTGCGACGGTTTTCTGGTCACTGCGGGTCAATGCCTGATTGGCGACGCGCTGAATACAGCTACACCGGTCCCGAGTTGCCGCCGACCGATCCGATGCCAGACACGCCCGTTTAATTTGCGCCGCGTCCGCGACCGGAGCCACCGCCGTCAGCGACGTCGCGCAAAATGCTATTAAGAGGAACTTTTTCATGCTCATGCCTCGTTATTGCCTGCCCGGACGGGTCTTGTGCCCCTCTCGGTCTGCGCGGGAGTATGAATCAAACGGGATTCCGGATCAATGGACAAGATTTCCCGCATCAAAAATCCCGCTTCCCTTCTCTTAAGCGCTAATCGTGCCGTTTTTGTGGCTGTAGATGCGACTCCAACCAAATCGCGAAAAAACAAGGCGTTCAGATCTCTATTGCTTGCCACAGGAGATGCCAAAAGGCTTTCAGAGGCCGCTCCGTTTGCATCGATCACATTGTGCTGGTTCAACAGCAGGTGATGGAAGCAGGCTGTTTTCTGATCCGACATCCGCGCTATCCCCGCGTCAACCAAACTGATGGCGGGCAAAAAGACTTCGGATACACCAAAATGCAACTCGGCCATTGGGTGAGTGATCATCAGCCTGTGTTGTTGCGACACCTTCAGAGGTGCAAAATTCGACAATGCTTCGCAGGGGATTTCGACCATTTTGAACTGACCGGTCGCAATCACGCTCTGCGCACCGACCCAGCACACTGGTTGGAGCCCTTTGTCCTGTGTCCAAATGACGTCGCCTGGGTTGAGCGCCTCAATCGGCAGGTATCCTGTATCGGTCCGTATCAGTGTTCCGCGACAATAGCAGATCGGAGTGACATAATCGACGGCTGCAAAGCTAGGGCCTTCCTGCGTGTCGACAACAGTCAACTCTACTCCGGCGGGTGGGAAATCACCCGGCCCGCCGACAAATGCAATACCCTCTACCGTCCCGAATGCAGGAGAAGAGTTGTTCACATTGAAAGCGACAGCCTGCCAAGTGTTTGTGCCGTCTGTCAGCGTGATGCCATATTCGGCCTCGACCCGAGTGCCATCGGTGAACAGCGTGCCGTCGATTGTCTGGTCGCCGTCCAGCCTTTGATTGCCGTCGTTATCGGAAAAGTTGGCATCACTTCCCGCATCGGTTACGAAAACCTCGGTTGCAGCGCGAGAGTCTATGGTGATGGTTTCACCAATCAGATGAATGCCCGTACCCTGATTGAGTCCATCCAGCCCCTGCGGTACCGAGATCGACAACTGGCTTTCACCTAGTACAAAAATCGAATAATCGGCCAATATTTTACTGCTTTCTTGTTTAGGAATAGGCCGTTCAGCGGCAACATCTTAGCTATTCGCAAATATTGGGTAAATGCTGTCAGGCACAAAGACACGCCGCGCGCCTTTGTTGCAACGCTTCAACGCTTGACGAGGCTCAAAACTCCGGACATATCCCACTTCATGACAGACCTCGCTCATATCCGCAATTTCTCCATCGTCGCGCATATCGACCATGGCAAATCCACCCTTGCTGATCGGCTCATCCAAGAGACCGGAACGGTCAAGGATCGCGACATGAAGGAACAGCTGCTCGACAGCATGGATATTGAGCGTGAGCGTGGGATCACCATTAAGGCCAACACGGTTCGCATCGACTATACCGCCGACAATGGCGAGCAATACGTTCTGAACCTGATCGACACCCCCGGCCACGTGGACTTTGCCTATGAAGTCAGCCGCTCCATGCGCGCGGTTGAAGGCTCGCTGCTGGTTGTGGACTCGACCCAAGGGGTCGAGGCGCAGACACTGGCGAATGTGTATCAGGCCATCGACGCCGATCATGAGATCGTGCCTGTGCTGAACAAGATCGACCTGCCCGCGTCCGATTGTGACCGTGTGGCCGAACAGATCGAGGACGTGATCGGCATCGACGCGACCGACGCCATTCAGGTCAGCGCCAAGACAGGGCAGGGCATCCACGAAACGCTTGAGGCCATCGTAAACCAACTGCCTGCCCCGCAGGGCAATCTGGACGCGCCGCTCAAGGCGATGCTGGTGGACTCGTGGTACGACGCCTATCTCGGCGTCATCGTTCTGGTCCGCATCATGGATGGCACCCTGAAAAAGGGCATGCGGGTCAAGTTCATGTCGAACGGCACCCTGCACCATGTCGACCGCGTTGGCGTCTTCCGTCCTGAAATGGAGATGGTCGACAGCCTCGGCCCCGGTGAGATCGGCTTCCTCACCGCCTCGATCAAACAGGTCCGCGACACCCGCGTCGGCGACACCATCACCAATGACCGCAACGGCACCGAAGAAGCCCTGACAGGCTTCAAACCCGCGCAGCCGGTGGTGTTCTGTGGCCTGTTCCCCGTGGATTCGGCCGAATTCGAAGACCTGCGGGATGCGATCGACAAACTGGCGTTGAACGACGCCAGCTTCAGCTTTGAAATGGAAACTTCGGCAGCACTTGGCTTTGGCTTCCGCTGCGGCTTCCTCGGCCTGCTGCACCTTGAGGTCATCCGCGACCGCATCGAACGCGAATACGATATCGAGCTCATCACCACCGCGCCGTCGGTGATCTATCACGTCTACATGAAAGACGGCGAGATGATCGAGCTGCACAACCCCGCCGACATGCCCGACCCGTCCAAGGTCGACCATATCGAGGAGCCGCGCATCAAGGCGACCATTCTGGTGCCGGACGAATATCTCGGCGACGTGCTGAAACTGTGTCAGGACCGCCGCGGCATCCAGCTGGACCTGACCTATGCGGGCAGTCGCGCCATGGTCGTCTATGACCTGCCGCTGAACGAGGTTGTCTTTGACTTTTACGACCGCCTGAAATCGGTGACCAAGGGCTATGCCTCGTTCGATTACCAGATGACCGGCTATACCGAGGACAATCTGGTCAAGATGTCGGTGCTGGTGAATGACGAACCGGTTGACGCGTTGTCGACCATGGTTCACCGCGACCGGGCCGAGATGCGGGGCCGGGCGATGTGCGAAAAGCTCAAGGACCTGATCCCGCGCCATATGTTCAAAATCCCGATCCAGGCCGCCATCGGAGGCAAGGTCATCGCGCGAGAGACCCTCTCGGCGTTGCGCAAGGACGTGACGGCGAAATGCTACGGCGGCGACGCCACTCGGAAACGCAAACTGCTGGACAAGCAGAAAGCGGGTAAGAAAAAGATGCGCCAGTTCGGAAAGGTCGATATCCCGCAGGAGGCATTTATTTCTGCGTTGAAGATGGACAGCTGAGGCTGCCCATCTTCTCGTTTGATCGGTTTTATCCGGCCTCAGGGTCAGCTTCACTCTGACCAAGTTCAGCCAGTTCACTCCAAACCACCTCTGGGATATCCCAATCCGCCCATTCAAGTGTTTGCCTCACATGCTGCGGCCAAGTCACTCCACACACTGTTGAAGCTATTTTTGCGTCACGCATCGAGAATTGCAGTGCCAACGCGCCCAAGGGCACGTCATAGCGGGCACAGATTTCCTCAACCGCGCGCACAGGGGCAAGCGTTTCTTCTGTTGCCGGTCGATAGACGTAGAAGTGATGGATTGCGCTGCCTCTGGCCAGAATGCCGCCCGCGTAAGGCGCTGCATTTAACACCGTAACGCTCTTTGAGTTGGCCAGTTCGATCAAGGGTGCCGCGTTCATGTTTACAAGCGTGTGCCGGTTGTGAGTCATTACCACGTCGAAGTCCCGGTCGCGCAGCATCGGCATCAGCACTTCCAAGCGCCCTCCTGCCAGACCAACGGCAGTCGCCAGTCCTTCTTCTTTAATCTTAAATAATTCGTCCAGCGCACCTCCGCTGCGGGTGATCTCAGTCACATCACCAGCGTATTCCGGGTCGTGCAGATGAAGGATGTCTACTCGGTCTATGCCTAGGGCTTTGAGGCTCTGTTCGAAGGATCGCCGTACTTGGGTGGCGTCGAGAATACTCGTTTCCATGTCACGGTCCACTTTTGTGGACATTACGCAGCCTTCCGGCCAGCCACCGAGTTCACGGATGACACTTCCGATGCGCTCCTCGCTGCGCCCCAGTGCATAGCCTCGGGCGGTGTCGATAAACGCGTCGCTACGTGCAAGTATGGTACGCAAGGTGTCTCGTGCCCTTTCCTCATCAACCTCGTAACCATAAATCTGTGGAATGTTGCCTATGCCGGTTGATCCAAAGCCAATTCGTGGGATTCGCACTCCGGTTTGGCCTATTTCGCAAAGTGTTGTCATTGCACCCCCCCCTCTCTCTCAAGTAACATATGAATAATTGAATTTAAAAGAGGTCGGCCAGTTTCTGCAAGTTCGGGGGCAAAAAAGCATACCAGATAAACGGGAAGGGCACCTGAAACTGTGACCCACCTCACAGCCTCAACTAAGCCCATCTGCTACAATTGACCTGAGGTAACCTCAGCAGGAGGTTGTTATGTCCACATCGTTAGTCCCCCTTATCGCTTTCGGATCGGCAGGCCTCTATTCCGTTGCGATGATCGCAATGAAGCTCTGGTGGAAAATCCCCGGGGTAGGCCTCGGCTTACTGATCGTCGCGACCCTGCTGGCTGGCGCCACACTTGAACTTGCCGCTTTGCGCGAAGAGCGGCTGGGCATTATCTATACCGGCATTCTGGGGGCCGAGGTTATCCTGATCGCCTTCGCCTCGTTCTTTTTGTTCGGCGAGAACTTTTCTTATCGCGAAGCAGTTGGGATTGGCCTTGTCTTGATTGGCACGGCGCTGGCCTGGGCTTGATTGATTTGCGCAATTTTGCCTGAGAACACCGCGCACTCTGACCCAGATCAAGGACCACTCCCAGCCTCGGTTCTAGCGTCGCGGGAAGCACACTGAATAACACGAGGCCCCTATGTCGCCCCTGACGCTGATCCTTCACATCTTCCTTGGTTCCACCCTCGCCGGGTCCGCTGTGGTTGCGGTTCTGGCCATGGGGTACGCTTCATCGTGGACGACCATCCTGATCGCCGCGGTGGTTGGGTTTGTGGCGGCGTTCCCGGTCTCGTATCTTGTGGCGCGGAAACTCGAAGGCTGACCCTTACCCTGCGGTTGTTCAAAAGACGCGGGACCGGATTTAGACGCTCACATCGCAATCTGTTATTGTGTCCGCGGGGGACCGCGTTTGGGCGGCTATATTCTTCGGGTGCCTGCAACGCCTGACCCTCAGAAATGAGAGGTTATTATGCACAAATTCTTAACGACGACCGCAGCCACAGTTCTGACCCTCGGCTTGTCCGCAGGCTTGGCCCAGGCCGAGACCTATGACGCCGACGCCAAGGGCATGGGGGTGAATGCGAACCAAGTTTTCGGCATCTCGGACGGGAACGCCGTGGTCAAAACGCAGACCGATTATGACAGTTTCGAAGTCGCCGCCGGGCACCCTCTGGAGGGGGCAACGGGTTCGTGTTTCGGTGCCGTGCTGGTGAACGGAGCTGCAGTCTCGGGCACCGGAAACTGCGTGTTTGACACGACCTCAGGGGACAAGGCGGTGATGACCTGGACAGCGACGGGCTTTGGCGCGGACGGGGCTTTGACGGGTGACTGGACTGTCTCGGGTGGTTCGGGCAACTGGGCCAGCGCAACCGGAAGCGGGACTTTTTCGTCATTGACCGATCCGGACACCAAGAAATTCGTGAACTCGATAACTGGCAGTATCACGGTCGAATAGATCAATTTTAACAGCGCTTTACGGCGGGGGTGCGTGGATTGACGCGCCCCCGTTCGCTGTGGATATCTGAGGGTTCAATGAACCATTCATGAAGTTTCCCTTAGGTAAGTTGTAACTGGATCGCGCCCTCCCAATCTGTTGAGCAGACCAGCATCGGCCCGATAGAAGGAGAGAGCCTATGACCAGATATATGACTGCCGGAGCGGCCGCTTTGGCCACGACCCTCGCCCTTGGAACGGCCGCGCTGGCCGACGCTGCGCCCGATCTGCGCGGCACCTGGCTGGGCTCATACACAACTGTTTCGCCGTCTCATTTCCAGCGTGGTGAAGAGCCGCGGTTCAATCAGGCGGAATGGATGCTGGATATTCAGATCCAAGAGGAAAACGTCTTTTGGGGCCCCAGCAAATGGCGGCGCGATGGCGATACCGATTGGAATGAGAACGAAGCCACGGGCACCATCAGTCTGGATGGTTCGGGGAGCATCGGGATCGTTGAAACCTCACCAATGATCATTGGCGCGAATGCGTTGATCGACGCCCGGTATGAAGACGGAAAGATCTATGCGGATTTCCGTAGCCTGCGTAACGGAACGACCTACAGCACCGTTCTGGAACGCCAGGTGAACTGAAGCGTTTCCGGCCCGATCGGTCTGTAGGGGGTACTGGCTGCGGTTTGTTGCGGCACTTAGAAGGTAATCCCGGTCGGGTCGGAGCGTTTCATAAAAAACGGAATCATGGTCTCCACTGGGAGGGGACGGGTCGGGCGGCGATTGCGCAGCCTGCGACAGGTTCAGGATTGGTCAGTGCCGAAATGCGGCGTTCCCCGGCAGAGGCCATCCGTACTCCGCGATCCTTCAGCGCGGTGTCGCAGAAAGCGGACAGAAGCGCCCGGCCCAGGTACCGTTCTGTGCGCAACGCCCGGCTCGAGAAGCGATTCTCGAAAACCTTAGTTTGGGGTGGGCAGAAACGTCAAAGATATGCTGATTTGCCTGGCCAAAAGTCTTTGCAGCTGCAGAAATGCTGCAAAATCGCGCTAAAGTCGTCCAATTTGACTTTTCCACTGCCAAGTCAGCGCCAATTCGAAATTTCCAGAGTTATCCACATTAGTTTCCCGGCAGATATCAACATCTTATCCCCGTCTAATTTTCATGCTGCGGTGCTATTTACTTGTCCGATACAGGCCTGGATGTAACAGTTTGTTTACCGCTTCGGTTCTTAGGAACCAGGGTGGGGCGCAAAGGCCAGGGGGTCAGGGCGATGAGGGTGAATTTTAGGATTTACTTTTCACTGCAATGACTTACCGGTGGGCGATTAACCGATCTGAATTTCGCATTCGGATCAGATGATCTCCTTCTCAGAAGGTCGGCGCGTGTTGTGTGGTGCCATATGGTGCAACGCAGCGGCTTCGGTCCTTGTTAGGGCCGGGGCAACTGGCTCGGGACGTTCCTCGGACGTGCCGACCCGGCAAGGCGTCAGGAGCATCCGCAAGGATGCATGCATGGACCGCGTCTGCGCACCTGACGCCTTTTCCTTTTGCCGGATAAAAGCTTGAAACAGACTGCCACTCAATCCCTTGTAAAAAAGGGAACGGGGTTCTTGTGAACAGACAAGAACCCCGTCGTGTTGTCAGAAATGCAATGCCGCGTCTATGCACCTGTAATCCAAAGTCTACTGCGGATCATCGCAGGTATCAACTATATGTTGAGGTGCATGTATTGAATGGCAATAAATGAGGTGCCTTACAGGTTTTCCTGAACATCCGTGGCCGCGCTCTGAATCGCGTCGCCTGCGTTTTCAATGTCTTTGCCAGCGCCCTTTGCGGTTTCACAGGCGGTGAGGGTGAACAGGGCCAGCCCAATCAGAATTGCACGGGTCATCGGTGTCTCCATTTGTGTCAATCACCCGTTGCGTAGCAGTTTTCCCTGAATGGAACCAGAGCTTTGGAGACCGTTTTGATCGCTACGGATCAATGGCCCATGCAGTGCGTTTGCAATATAGAAGATAGCCGGTGCACAAACGATGCCGGGTCTGGGCAAGTGTATCTGCCAGAATCGTATCCCATAGCCCGCTCAGCGTAGGTAGAGAGCTAAAAACTGCAGTAAAATGCCATGGTTTCGAGTGTCTTGTCCTGAGCGATGTTGATGATCGAGACAATGGGAGTGACTGTGCTTGTGTTGATACAAGGCTATGTGGCCTTTGGTGTCGCTGCCGAACAACGCCGGGTATTCTGGCGCGTTGGCGACGGTGCTTGGTGAGCCTTCGTTTCAGAAATGCCCGTTCAGGCTGAGCGAACGGTCCGAGGCTACCATGACGATCGCACAGCCCAGATCGCGGTGAACCTGCTCAATCCACTCGTAAAATTCGACCGCATCGGGGTGATCGAGTCCTTGGGTTGCCTCGTCTGATCGCAAAAGTTGCGGATTTTCCAGGAAAGCGTGTGCCAGTAATACACACTCGAATTGCCCGCCGGAATCCGATTGGGAAGGCCCGAAAAACGCTGAAGATATCGAAGGCGCTAATTGCCCGGTGTTTTTTCATCAAAATCTCAAGCATGCAGGCCACGACGATCAAGACGAGCACGCAGAAGAAGAGTGCGCGGCCACTAGAGATCATGATGATGACCGTTCCTGGGTTGAGTCACATGCTTGGCGGAAACGTCAAAACGCGCGGTAATGGGTTAGGACAACTACATAAACACAAGGAGCCGCTGACTTAAGCTGTGTACAAGTGCGCCGCTTCCGCACCGGGGTCAGCGCGACTGACCAGCTTGCAGGAAAAAGTCACCGAGTACCAGATAATCTGCGCCTTCGCCGAACTGCTATACAGCAAGTTTCTGGTAAAAACTGCGATCGAAAGGGCCGGCGCATCGATACATGAACCGGACCCGACCTGCGTGGCCATCAACTCCAACGCACGTCAGTATACTCAGTTGCTGCGTGCTTTGGTCGATGGCATTCAAACCTGGGCGAATAGGTGGAAAAAGGCTTAGGGTTTAACCATTTTCCTCGCCGCAGAACATGTCGTAGACAAGTTCAAGCATGCGGCGTGGGCGGTCATCAGCCAGACGATAATAGATCGCCTTGCCTTCACGGCGAGGCGTCACAAGACCTTCAAGGCGCAGACGAGACAGTTGCTGGGAAACAGCAGCTTGACGTGCTGAAAGCAGCTCTTCCAGCTCGGTCACGGACTTCTCGCCGGATACCAGATGACACAGGATCATCAAGCGACCTTCATGGCTGATGGCTTTTAGGAAATTCGACGCGCGCGTCGCGTTGGCAACCATCTTGTCGAATGACTCGGGGGGCATATTTTGCGAAAGCTGGGGAAGGGCCATCGTTTGTTTCCTTTTCTACCCGAAAACCGGGCGGGTGTTGTTCTGAGTGGTTTCGCAATTGCGATATGCTTGGTTACTTATTTTGAGCATGTATTTCCATATGCACGGATCAAAATGATGTGATGTGAAAGTTGCGAGATTTGATCAAGTCCTCTGCATTGACTTGGGCGGCAGTGAGATCGGGATGTAAAACACGGCGATAAGAGCCGAAGTATTCGGTCCCCCTTGCAGCCCCCCGATGGCGACACTAAGACTCGGGTAACGTTTCTTCGGGTAATGTCCCGATCCATAGCAAAGCAGGCAGGTTCAGAATGTTCGATCCAGTTGATACCTATATGAATACGCTCGTCCCAATGGTTGTCGAACAGACTAGCCGGGGTGAACGCGCCTACGACATTTTCTCGCGCCTCCTGAAAGAGCGGATCATTTTCATCAACGGTCCGATCCATGACGGGATGAGCCATCTTGTTGTGGCCCAGCTGCTGCATCTTGAGGCTGAAAACCCCAGCAAAGAGATCTCGATTTATATCAACTCGCCGGGCGGTGTCGTGACCTCTGGTTTGTCGATTTACGACACAATGCAGTATATCAAGCCAAAATGTTCGACATTGGTAATCGGTCAGGCGGCCTCGATGGGGTCGGTTTTGCTGGCTGGCGGTGAGAAGGGGATGCGGTTTTCGCTGCCCAACAGTCGTATCATGGTGCACCAGCCCAGCGGTGGATATCAGGGCCAGGCCAGCGACATCATGATTCACGCAGCCGAGACGCAGAAATTGAAGGATCGCCTTTATGACATATACGTGCGTCATACCGGGCAGACCAAAAAGGCGGTTGAAAAAGCGCTTGATCGTGACAATTTCATGAGCCCGGAAGAGGCGAAAGATTGGGGTCACATCGACGAGATCGTTGAAAATCGTGCCAAAATGGATGGCGACGAGGCCTGAGATTAAGCCTCCGCACCGGCGGTGTGGAGGCGCATTTTGAGATTGTAGCCGTCTCGGTGCTGGCCTAAGCTGCATCAACAGGTGGCAAGCGCGGTTCAGGACGGGCCGCAGAGACGAAGCCCGAAAGGTAGAACATGGCGACGAATTCAGGCGGTGACGGCAAGAACACGCTCTACTGCAGCTTCTGCGGCAAGAGCCAGCACGAGGTGCGCAAGCTGATTGCCGGGCCGACCGTGTTTATCTGCGATGAATGCGTCGAACTGTGCATGGACATCATCCGCGAGGAAACGAAAGCCAGTGGGCTGAAGTCCTCGGACGGGGTGCCTACACCGAAAGATATCTGCGAAGTTCTGGACGATTATGTGATTGGTCA
The DNA here is from genome assembly GCF_056538005.1 of Ruegeria sp. BI11. NCBI lineage: Bacteria > Pseudomonadati > Pseudomonadota > Alphaproteobacteria > Rhodobacterales > Roseobacteraceae > Ruegeria > Ruegeria sp. BI11. The sequence continues at coordinate 238,733 of NZ_JBQFSM010000003.1, forward strand.
GGCCACTGCTAAGCGGGTTTTGTCGGTCGCGGTCCACAACCACTACAAGCGTTTGAATCATGCCCAGAAGGCTGGCAGCGATATTGAGTTGGCGAAGTCGAATATTCTGCTGATTGGCCCGACCGGTTGTGGCAAGACCTTGCTGGCGCAGACGCTGGCGCGGATTTTGGACGTGCCGTTCACTATGGCGGATGCAACAACGCTGACCGAAGCCGGTTATGTAGGTGAGGATGTCGAGAACATCATTCTCAAGCTGCTGCAGGCCAGTGAATATAATGTCGAACGCGCACAGCGCGGCATCGTTTACATCGACGAGGTCGACAAGATCACGCGCAAGTCTGAAAACCCTTCGATCACGCGCGACGTGTCGGGTGAAGGTGTGCAGCAGGCGCTGCTGAAGCTGATGGAAGGCACCGTTGCCAGTGTTCCGCCTCAGGGTGGTCGCAAGCATCCGCAGCAGGAATTCCTGCAAGTGGACACCACGAATATTCTGTTTATCTGCGGCGGCGCGTTTGCGGGCCTCGATAAGATCATCGCGCAGCGTGGCAAGGGCTCAGCCATGGGCTTCGGTGCTGATGTTCGGGACAATGACGAACGCGGTGTGGGCGAGATTTTCAAGGATCTGGAGCCCGAAGACCTGTTGAAATTTGGTCTGATCCCGGAATTTGTCGGTCGTCTGCCGGTTCTGGCGACGCTAGAAGATCTGGATGAGGACGCGCTGGTAACCATTCTGACCAAGCCCAAGAACGCCCTGGTCAAGCAATATCAGCGCCTGTTCGAGTTGGAAGATGCCGAACTGGCCTTTACCGACGATGCGTTGAAGGCGATTGCCAAGAAGGCCATCGAACGCAAGACCGGTGCGCGCGGGCTGCGCTCGATCCTCGAAGATATCCTGTTGGATACGATGTTCGAACTGCCCGGGATGAAAAACGTGACCGAGGTTGTGGTCAACGAAGAAGCGGTATCGTCCGACAAGCAGCCTTTGATCATCTACGCGGATGCGGCGGAATCGGCCTCGGCCGGTTAAGCTCGAAACGAATTAGCAAACACGGCGCGGCTTGGACCGCGCCGTTTTCTTGTGAGGGGTATCATGACGATCAGACGTATCTCTTCAGGCGGAGAGTTTGAGGCCAAGATCGGCTATTGCCGCGCGGTAGTGGCCGGAGACTGGATTCACGTTGCCGGAACGGTCGGGCAGGGCGATGATGTGACCCAGCAATGCCGTTCAGCACTGGTTACAATCGGAAATGCTCTGACCGAGGCCGGGGCCAGCTTTGCTGACGTGGTTCGCGTGACTTACATGCTGCCGGATCGTATGGAATTTGAACCGTGCTGGCCGATTTTGCGAGAGTTTTTCGGTGACAACCCCCCGGCCACATCCATGATCGAATGCGGTTTGATTGACCCGAAATTCCGGATCGAAATCGAAGTAACGGCTTATTTGCCGGAATAGTGAGTGCGATCTTTGTGACACTGGACCTTGGCGTGGCTTTGGTCCATATCTGCGGTGACAGAAATGCCGGAGGCAGCCGATGGGAATCCTGAACACGCTATTGCGGGCCGTAACCTGGTGGAACGGGGCGACCCTGAACACGCAGATCTACACCTCGCGTAAGGGCGTCAAGGTCGGTGAGGATGACGAAGGCAATGTGTTCTACAAGAACGCAGACGACAGCAAGCGCTGGGTGATTTTCAACGGTGAGGCTGAAGCCAGTCGCATCGACCCGGACTGGCATGGATGGTTGCACCGCACTTGGGATGAGCCACCAACCGATAGACCGCTGCAGCACAAATCCTGGGAAAAACCCCATCAAGAGAACCTGACGGGCACTGCACTGGCATATACACCCGCGGGGTCTCTGCGCCGACAAGATCCTGTCGAGCGCACGGATTACGAGGCCTGGAGCCCGGAATAAACGAGGCGAGCAATGTCGACTTATAACGTGACCGAAGTTCTTGTCGGTGGGGCCGTGCTGGCCTGTGCCGTTGCCTTTGGCGTATATGCGAGCCAGTCCACAGGCCTGTCGCAAGGCGGTGAAGGCTATCAGCTGGAGGCCTCATTCCGTTCGCTGGAAGGTGTCGGTGTGGGCACAGATGTACGTTTGGCCGGGGTTAAGATCGGCACGGTGACGGGCGTTACCCTAAACGCAGACACCTATCGCGCGGACACGACTTTCACGATCCGTGACGGCATTCTGGTGCCGGATGACAGCGCCATCGTGATCTCTTCCGAAGGATTACTTGGTGGCAACTTCGTCGAAGTGATGCCGGGTGGCTCGCCGTTCTTTTTCGAACCGGGTGATCAGGTTGAAGATACCCAAGGCGCGGTCAGCTTAATCTCTTTGCTGGTCAAATTCGTAGCCGGGGATGGCGGCGAATGAGGCGTTTTGCGCTGATCGCAGCTCTGCTCGCTGCCGCGGGGGCAACAGCGCAGCAAAAGGTTCAATCCGGCCCCGGTGCGATCCTGCGGGGCCTGGACAAAGTCAATGGTCAGACTGTCGATGTAGAAATGCAAAACGGTCAGACCGGAGGGGTTTTTGGTCTGGATGTTGCGTTGGGGGATTGCCGGTATCCTGTAGATAACCCGACAGGTGATGCGTTTGCCTATCTGACGATCTGGGAAAAAGGCAAGTCGGATCAATTGTTTGACGGCTGGATGATTGCAACGTCACCAGCACTGAACGCGCTGGATCATTCCCGCTATGATGTCTGGGTGATCCGCTGTATCACGCCCTCTGGAGACTGAGCCAGCGACGCGGTGAAATCTGCGCTGGCGTTTAGCGCCTTGTCCAATTCCTGCCGGTATTGCGCGCGCGGAATTTCAATTGCACCCAAAGACGCCAAATGAGCCGTCAAAAACTGGGTATCGAACAGCTGAAAATCGGTTTGACGCAGTCGATCCACTAAGTACGCCAACGCGATTTTGGAGGCATCTGTGCGGCGCGAGAACATGCTTTCCCCAAAGAAGGCTGCGCCCAACGTGACACCGTAAACGCCCCCAACCAATTGATCTTCTTCCCAAATCTCCAGAGAATGCGCAAAGCCTGTCTGGTGGATTTGCAGGTACAGCTCACGCAGCTCGGCGTTGATCCAGGTGTCGGCGCGATCTGCGCAGCCATCGACCACCCCGACGAAGTCCTGATCTATAGTGACTGAGAAATCGCAGTTTCGGATACGGCGCGCCAGGCTGCGCGAGACGTGGAACCCATCCAAAGGAAAGACGCCGCGAAACTTCGGGTCTACCCAGAACAGCTCGGCGGCGTTGCGGTGCTCGGCCATCGGAAAAATGCCGATGGAATATCCGTGCAGTAAGAGTTCTGGGGAAAGGCTCATGCAGAATGCTCGAAGGGCGAAGGGTAAAACCCCTTCGCCCCCAGTAGGTTAATCGGCCATATTCTCCGCAAGCCAGCGCTCCAGCCAGTGGATGTTGTAGGCACCGCTGTGGATGTCGGGTTCCTGCAGCAGTTCGTGGAACAGTGGAACGGTGGTGTCGATACCATCCACGATCAGCTCGCCCAACGCACGTTCCAGACGCGCCAGCGCCTCGGTCCGATCACGGCCCTGAACGATCAGCTTGGCAATCAGCGAGTCGTAATAGGGCGGGATCGAGTAGCCATCATAGAGCGCCGAATCCATCCGCACGCCCAGACCGCCGGGCGCGTGATAGGCTGTGATCTTGCCCGGGCAGGGCGAGAAGTTGGGCAGCTTTTCTGCGTTAATCCGAACCTCTATGGCGTGGCCGTTGATCTTCAGGTCGTCCTGACCGAACGACATATCTTCACCTGCGGCGACGAGGATTTGTTCCCGCACCAGATCGACGCCAAAGATACCCTCGGTCACCGGGTGTTCCACCTGCAGACGGGTGTTCATCTCGATGAAATAGAACTCGCCGTTCTCGTACAGGAATTCGATCGTGCCCGCGCCGATATAATTGATCTTGGCCACGGCGTCGGCGCAGACCTTACCGATCTTGGCGCGTTCTTCCGGGGTGATGCAGGGGCCGGGGGCCTCTTCGAACACTTTCTGGTGGCGGCGCTGCAGCGAGCAGTCTCGCTCGCCCAGATGGACGGCTTTACCTTTGCCGTCGCCAAACACCTGAATTTCGATGTGGCGCGGTGTGGTCAGGTATTTCTCGATATAGACCTCGTCATTGCCAAAGGCTGCTTTGCCTTCGGCCCGCGCGGTCATGAAAGCGCTTTCCATCTCATCGGCGTTCATCGCAACTTTCATGCCGCGACCGCCGCCACCTGCGGTGGCTTTGATAATAACGGGATAGCCGAATTCCTCGCCAATCTTCTTGGCGGTTGCCAGATCAGGCACGCCGCCGTCTGAGCCGGGAACGCAGGGCACGCCCAGTTGCTTCATCGTGTCTTTGGCGGTGATCTTGTCGCCCATGATGCGGATATGCTCCGCGGTGGGGCCAATGAAGGTGATGCCGTGATCTTCGACGATTTGCACGAACTCGGCATTCTCGGACAGGAAGCCATAGCCGGGGTGGATCGCCTGCGCGCCGGTAATTTCACAGGCCGAGATGATCGCGGGTACGGACAGATAGCTTTGCGGGCTGGGCGGAGGGCCGATGCACACCGATTCGTCCGCCATGCGTACATGCATCGCGTCGCTGTCGGCGGTTGAATGCACGGCGACCGTCTTAATCCCCATCTCGCGCGCGGCGCGGATAACGCGCAGGGCGATCTCGCCTCGGTTGGCAATCAGGATTTTGTCGAACATGGGCCCGCCTTACTCAACGATGACCAGAGGAGTGCCGAATTCCACAGCGTCGCCATCACCCACTAGGATACGTTTGATGGTGCCTGCCTTGGGCGCGTGGATGTGGTTCATGGTTTTCATGGCTTCAACGATCAGCAGGGTATCGCCTTCGGAAACCGATGCGCCGACCGAGATGAATGCAGGAGCGCCCGGTTCGGGCTGCATATAGACGGTGCCGACCATGGGCGAGGTTACGGCGCCCGGGTGGCTGGCCGGATCCTCTTGCGCTGCCGGCGCTTCGGCTGCTGCAGGCGCGGCGGCGGGTGCAGCTACGGGTGCGGCCGGGGCCGCGGCAGGAACGGCGACCTGAACCGGAGCAGCGGCGACCTGGTTCATGCGGCTGACGCGCACGTTCAGGCTGTCTTCTTCGCCATATTCGCGTTTGACCTGCAGTTCGGTCAGGTCGTTCTCGCGCAGCAATTCAGCCAGTGCCTTGATGAATGCCACATCCGCTTCGTGTTTGGTGTCTGTCATGAGTGTCCTCGACGGTTCCCCTTTGGCCCGTCTGTTCCTGCGGGCTTTGGTCTGATTACGCAGCGTTATAAGCCAAGCGTCCGGTCATGAAAAGCGCCGTCTCGGCCTGTGAGATAAGGGTTTTACCCAAGATATCGCGGGGGGAAGGGGTTACAGCGGCATTCCTGAAAGTTTCGCCACCAATTCGGGTAATTTTCGGGCTCCGAATTTCTCAAGCAGGCGTGCGCGGTAAGCTTCTATCGTGCGATAGCTAAGGCCCAGTTCAACTCCGATCTCTTTGGCGGAAAGGCCGCGGCAGGACATGATGGCCACTTCACGCTCGCGGGCGGTCAATTCGACCAGCGGGCGTTCTTCCGAGATGTCGGAAAAGCTCCAGATACCGTGCCGAAACGGGTCGTCCGGCGTTAGCGAGCGGCCACGGGCGCGGCACCAGAACAGGTCGCTGTTGCGCCGCCTCATGACCCGTTCGTCGGTGTAATACCCGGTGTCACGCATCACCTGCAGGCTGCGCGCGCCGATCCGTTCCCAGTCGGCAACCGAGGGGTACAAATGCAGCAGAGGCATGTTGCGATAATCCGCAACTTCGCCACCGAAGGTGCGGGCAAACTGCAAATTGCAGCGCCGGATGATCCGGTTTTCCAATTCGACCAGACCGATTGGCGCATATTCGAAGGCGGGGTCGCTCATCCGGCTATCGTGCCGGGATTCCAGTGAAATGAGAAGAGGCAGCGCGTAAATTCTGGCTTTGGTTGTCGGGCGATCCAACGTTAAAGGTTGTTAAATTTGTAAATTATCTATGAAAACTAACGTATAACATTTAGAAATATATAAAGAGTTCTGAAAATTCTTGAAAACACGACCGGATAAATTCGCTAGAGAGGGAGCGAGTGTATGCGCGATACGCTGACAGGCAGCCGAATTCGGGAACGGCGTCAGATTGCCGGGATGCGTCAGGCTGAACTGGCGCGGCAGGTCGGTATTTCTGCGTCTTATCTGAATCTGATCGAACACAACCGCCGACGGATCGGTGGCAAATTATTGGTAGACATCGCAGCGACATTGGCGGTGGAGCCTTCGGTGCTGACGCAAGGAGTCGAGGCCACATTGATCGCGGCGCTACGCGAGGCGGCGGCGGATGCCGTTGGTCAGAAGGCCGAGCTGGATGGATTGGAGGAATTCGCCGGTCGGTTTCCCGGATGGGCGGGCGTTCTGGCGCAAATGCATCAACGTGTGGTGTCGTTAGAGCGCACAGTTGAAACCCTGTCTGACCGGCTGACACATGACCCCCATCTCGCGGCGTCGATGCACGAGGTCCTGTCAACCGCCGCCGCGATTCGTTCCACCGCTGCCATTCTGGCAGATACGCAAGAGATCGAACCCGAGTGGCAAGACCGGTTTCACAGCAACCTACATCAGGATGCCGAACGTTTGGCTGAAAGTTCGAAATCGTTGGTGGCCTATCTGGATGAAAGCGATTCTGCCGGGGATCATCGCGGCGTCCCGTTGGAAGATGTCGAGGCATTTTTCGACTCCAACGGGCACCATTTTCCGCAGATCGAACAGGGCGGGGCAAGTGCGGATATTGATCTGAGCGAACTGGACTCGAAGGCCGCAAAATCCCTGACCCGAGACTTCCTGGGTGTCTATGCCGAGGATGCACGGGCGATGCCGCTGGACGATGTGCAGGAGGCGTTGGCCGAAACTGCTATGAACCCGTTGCAACTGGCATCCAGGTTTTCGGTGGATTTGGCGACAGTCTTGCGTCGGCTTGCGGCGTTGCCGGATGGGTATTTGGGTCGCCCAACAGGCTTGGTGATGTGTGACGCGTCTGGCAGCATACTGTTCACCAAATCCATTCCCGGCTTCGCCATGCCGCGTTTTGGCGAAGCCTGCCCCCTATGGCCGTTGTTTCAGGCTTTGAACCGGCCGCTGGTGCCGATCCGGCAACGCATCGTGCAACTGGGTCGGACGGCAGCTGTTTTCGATTGCTATGCGTATGCTTGGCCGCAATCCCCGTCTGGCTATGATGAAGAGCCCAACTATCGCTCGGTAATGCTGGTGCGCTCGATCGAAGATGTGGCGCAGGATGAGCAGACTGTGGCACGTGTGGGACCAAGTTGTAGGGTCTGCCCGCACAGCGACTGCACGTCGCGGCGCGAGCCGTCAATTCTGAGCGAAGGTTTTTGACAGTTTCCTGACACTCCGCGTAAGCTGGCGGCGACGGGTCAGCAAGTCTGTGGCCCGTTACGGGGAGGACAGAATAATGAGCCGTAAGGTTCTGTTAATTGAGGATGAGCCCAACATCGCCGAGGCCATTCGGTTTCTGCTGACGCGCGAAGGTTGGCAAGTTGAAACCCATGGTGAAGGCACAGATGCGTTGCAGGTCATTCAGGGAGCAAGCCCGGATTTGGTTATTTTGGACGTCATGTTGCCGGGCAAAAGCGGGATGGAAATCTTACGCGACCTGCGCGAGTTGGAGGATATGCAGGGCCTGCCGGTTCTGATGCTGACGGCCCGCGGTCAGTCTCGCGATCGCGAGATGGCCGAAAACGCCGGCGTCAGCCGTTTCATGACCAAGCCGTTTTCCAATACCGAAATGCTGACAGCAGTGCGCGACCTGCATGCACAGGCGACTCAGTCATGAGCACCGGCGAAGACCGACCCCCCTCAGGTGTCCGGCCTTCGCTGTTTCTTGAACGGCAGAGCTATCGCCGCCGCAGGCTGTCGGACGCCGCGCGTCTGTTGCCATTCTTGGGGGCGGCGCTGCTGGCCATTCCGCTTTTGTGGCCCGATGCGTCGGGCACGCGGGAGGGGGTGCCTCTGTCTTCGGCGATCTTCTATATTTTCGCATGCTGGGCGGGTCTGATCGTGGCCAGTCTGGTATTTGGCTTTGTCGCCCGGCGCATGGCAACTCAAGACGATTCTGAACCCGAGACGGATCGATGGCCACGCTGAACGTCCTGATTCTGGTCTGCCTTGCCTATGTTGTGCTGCTGTTTGGCGTGGCCTTTGCCGCTGATCGGATGGCGGCAGCGGGGCGGGGGGCGTGGCTGCGGTCTCCGCTAATCTACACGCTATCGCTGTCAATCTATTGCACGGCCTGGACGTTTTACGGCGCTGTTGGCAATGCCGCGCGTTCGGGCTTGGAATTTGTGACGATCTATTTGGGGCCAACGCTGGTGATGGTCAGTTGGTGGTGGGGCCTGCGCAAACTGGTGCGGGTCGGGCGCAGCCAGAGGGTGACTTCTATCGCTGACCTGATTTCTTCACGCTATGGCAAGTCCAACACACTGGCGATCTGCGTGACCATTCTGGCCGTGTTGGGGGGCACTCCTTATATCGCGCTTCAACTGCAATCCATTACTCTGTCGTTTTCGATCTTTGCGGAGGCTGACCCTTCGGGCCTTTATCGCGAAGGATCCAGCGTCTTTTGGGTGGCGGCAGGGTTGGCGGTATTTGCCATCCTGTTCGGCACCCGAAATCTGGATGCCAATGAACGGCACCACGGGGTGGTGACAGCCATCGCATTGGAATCTGTGGTGAAACTGTTCGCGCTGCTGGCGGTTGGCGCGTTTGTGGTCTGGGGGATCGCGGGGGGTGTGGGCCCGATGATGGATCGGATCGACGCCTCTGAGATTGGTCAGTGGAACGTGGATGCGGGGCGCTGGACCACATTTATTTTTCTCTCCGCCGCTGCCTTCATCTGTTTGCCACGTATGTTTCAGGTCATGGTGGTTGAAAACGCGGATGAAGGGCATTTAAGAACCGCCGCCTGGGCCTTTCCGCTGTATTTGCTGTTGATGAGCCTTTTTGTGGTGCCGATTGCTGTTATCGGTCTGGACCTGATGCCCGAAGGGTCAAACCCTGATCTGTTTGTCCTGACTGTGCCCCTGTCTCAGGGCAATGACTGGTTGGCGATGCTGTCCTTTATTGGCGGGTTTTCCTCGGCCACATCGATGGTCATTGTCACCGCGATGGCGTTGTCGACGATGGTGTCGAACCACTTGGTGATGCCAATCTGGCTTAGCACGCAAGAGGCGGGCGGTTCCGTTTCGGGCGATGTGCGGAACGTTGTTCTGGTCGCCCGGCGGGTGTCGATCGCAGTGATCATGGCGCTAGGCTTTTTTTACTACCGCCTTTCCGGTGGCGGTGCGGCTTTGGCGTCAATCGGGCTGGTGGCCTTCGCCGGAATTTCCCAGATTCTGCCGGCACTGGTTGGCGGCCTGTTCTGGCGCGGAGCGACGCGAACCGGTGCGCTGGTAGGGCTGACAGTGGGTTTCCTGCTTTGGATCTATACATTGCTGCTGCCGGGGATGGGCGGTGCGCTGATCCCTGAGACCGTATTGCAAAACGGTCCGTTCGGCTGGGGGTGGCTACGTCCACAGGCCCTGTTCGGGATCGAAGGGATGGACCCGATGGTGCACACCGTGATGTGGTCGCTGTCCCTGAACACGGTGGCGTTCTGTGTTGCGTCGCTGCTGAGTTTCCCCAGCCCGTTGGAGCGTCTGCAGGGCGCGCAATTCGTCAACGTCTTCGACCATTCAGTCGCGCTACGTGGGTGGACTGGTTCGGTGGCGCAGAGCGAAGATCTGATGATTATGACCCAGCGAATTCTGGGTGCAGGCCCTGCGCAGGAGTTCTTTCAGGCCGAGGCCGAACAGCAAGGCGGCCGGTCTAGCTTGCCGGAACCCACGCCCGCTTTTCTGGAACGCTTGGAGCGCGAGCTTAGCGGTTCTGTCGGTGCCGCCACGGCGCATGCGATGATCGGTCAGATCGTTGGAGGATCGTCCGTCTCGGTCGAAGATCTGCTGGCGGTGGCCGACGAATCCGCGCAGTTGCTGGAATACTCCAGCCAGTTGGAGGTGAAATCCGCTGAACTGTCCCGCACTGCACGGCAATTGCGCGAGGCAAATACCAAGCTGACGCAAATTTCGGAACAAAAGGACAGTTTCCTCAGTCAGGTTAGTCACGAGTTGCGCACGCCCATGACCTCGATCCGCGCGTTTTCCGAAATCATGCGCGACACGGATGGGCTAAGCGCAGAGGAACAGACACGTTATGCCGCGATCATCCACGACGAAGCTCTCCGCCTGACGCGGTTGCTGGATGACCTGCTGGATTTGAGCGTGTTGGAAAGCGGCCAGGTCAGCCTGAATGTGGGCGGTGACACGCTCCGCTCGGTTCTGGATCGGGCGGTGTCCAGCGCATTGGCCGGAACTGGGCAGACGTTGACGGTCCGGCGTTCGAAAGCGTCCGAGCGCATCCCGTTGCAAACTGATCTTGATCGGCTGGGGCAGGTCTTCATCAACCTGATTTCCAACGCTCAGAAATATTGTGATGCCGAAGAACCTGTGCTGACGATCTCGGCCCATGATGTCGGCGGGCAAGTGGTGATAGACTTCGCGGATAACGGCAACGGCATCCCGCCCGAGGCTCGGTCGATGGTGTTTGAAAAGTTTGCCCGTGTTGGCGTCGACAAGGCGGGTGGTGCCGGATTGGGATTGGCGATCTGTCGTGAAATCATGCAGCGTCTGGGTGGTGAGATCACTTATCTGCCCGGGCAGGGAGGGGCGGCCTTCCGCGTTCGGTTGCCGCTGGCTTATCGGCAAGCTGCGCAGTGACGCGGTTGTAAAGACAATCGTAACCAGCACCGGGTTATACCTTAAGTCAATCGCAGCAACACACAGCGGATTTAAGTATGACGCAAACGGTCAACGCAGCTCTGGCCCGCAAGCTTTCTGCGGGACAGGAAGAGCAGGGCGACAAGCCGCGTTCGATTTTGCGGGCCTTGCGGCTGGCCTTTGCCCGTGTGGCTGGGGACAAGTTGCAGCTGCCGCTGGCGGTCATCGGGGCCAAGCAATCCAGCCGAACGTCGGACAATTTGGCGGGGTCGGTTGGTGAAGACTGGTTGCTTCTGCAGTTCGTGAACGGTGACGGAGTGGCTGCTGCCGTCTGCCTGGATTTGAGCGCCGTTTCGGCCATCGTACAGGTGCAAACAGTTGGCGAGGTGATGCCGGGTGACCCTATTCCCCGCACGTTCACGCATACGGATGGGGCGATGGTGGCCCCCTTGGTCGAACAGGTTTTGGCAAGGGCGGTGGAACTGGTTGAGGCACCTTTGGATCAGGCCAGCTTGTCGGGGTATGAATTTGTTTCACGCCTGACTGATCTACGCACAATGTCGCTGGCGATGGTCGAAGATGCGTATCGGGTTTTCGATCTGATCGTGGAGTTGGGTGGCGGCCTGCGGCAGGGCCAGATTTCGATCTTCATGCCTGATCGCGCGGTCGAGGAGGAAGGCAACGCCGCACAAGAAGACATTGGCCCAAACCTTGAACAGGCTTCGGGTGTTTTACGGGCGGAATTGAACACGGTGATATGCCGCATGACCTTGCCTTTGGCCTCGCTGTCTCATCTCGTTGTGGGTGATGTGCTGCCTCTGACTGGATCGAGGCTGGATCGGGCAGAGCTGTTGACGATCGAACGTGCACGCGCAGCAATTGGTCGATTGGGACAATGTGGCGGGATGCGTGCTGTGCGCCTAAACGAGTATGCACCGCTTACAGCGCTGGCTCAATCCGAAGCCGAGGAGTTTCTGGGGGCCCGGCCGTCTGTGGCACCGCATCACGAACCGGCCATGACTGGGCAAACGGAGATTTCGCAAATGCCTGCCCCGTTCGATCCAATCGCGCCCGAAGATATAGAGACGAACCTGAATTTCGCCGATTCGGATCAGATGGTTGCTGAGATTTCGCAGCTGGCGGGATTGTCGGTGACGGCAACCGATCCCAATAACCCCAGCTAACTCAGTCAACCTCGCTGCGGATCTGTTCAAGGATCGGTCGTAGATTGTCCAGCGCGTAGCCCGCCTTGGTTGTGGCGTTCAGGATATCGTCCGTGCTCATCCGATCACACTGGCCCAACGCCCAGACCACAGAACACCGCGTGCCCGAGGCGCAATAGGCTAGAACCGGCCCGCCGCAGCTTTCGGCCAGCTCGCGTTGCAGAGCGACATTCTCGGGGGTCATGGTCTGGTGGGTCAGTTCCAGAACCTCGTATTCCATGCCCGCTGCACGAACCGCTTCCCCTATTGCATCTGATTGCATGTTCGCGGGGACCTCGATATTGGGTCGGTTGCAGATCACTTTGACAAAGCCGGCATCGGCAATGGCTGGGACGTCTTCGACCGAGATTTGCGGTGAGACGGCGTAGCGGGGGGTAATCGGGCGAATCTCCATGGCAATTGATTAGGCCGCGTTGGCGGCTCTGTCCAGTTGCCCACTCAGGGTAGGGGCCGCAACCATGCCCGCAATCATGGCGATCAGGAACACGATCCCGCCAATTCCTCCATATCCAAGCGAGGCAAGGGCAGGTCCGGGGCACAACCCGACCAGCCCCCAGCCCATTCCAAACAGAACAGAACCAAAGATCAGACGACGGTCCAATTTGGATGTGGCTTTTTTCGGGAAACTCCCTCCGGTCAGTGGGCGACGGTTGGCCGTCAACCGCCATGCGACCAACATGGGAAGGATCGCACCACCCATCACGAAGGCGAGCGTTGGATCCCATTGTCCGAACACATCCAGCCAACCTTGCACTTTGGTCGTGTCGGTCATGCCGGATATCAGCAGGCCCGTTCCGAACAACGATCCAGCGAGTAGTGAAATCATAAAACGCATCAGATCTGCCCCCAGATTTGGCGCAGCAGGGTAACGGTTATGACCCCGGCCAAGATATAGACGATGGTGGCGACGACGCCGCGTAGGGAAAACCGGGATATTCCGCAAACACCGTGCCCCGAGGTGCACCCATTGGCAATGCGGGTACCTAACCCCACCAGTAGACCTGCGATGACCACTAGAGTGATATTGTCGGTTAGGTGCGTCTGTGACGCAGGTAATAGCAGGGGTCGCAGCAATAAGGGCATACCGATCACCCCCGCCAAAAAGACCAGCCGTTCAAGCGAGCGATCGCTGCCATCAACCAACCCGCCCAAGATTCCGCTAGCCCCCATAACGCGCCCATTGCCCAGCAAGTAGATGGCGGCGCCCAGGCCAATCAGTAGACCTCCGCCAAAGCCCCATATCCATTCAGTTTGCATAGTTGTTCCTTCTAGCAGCCGATGGATTAGAGCTTGTTAATAGGTAATTTCAGGAACACGTCGCCATCTTCATCAGCTGGCGGCATCTGGCCTGCACGCATATTCACCTGCAGTGATGGCAAAATCAGGCGGGGCATAGGCAGCGTTGCATCACGGGCATCGCGCATCTCAACGAATTCTTCGACCGAACGCCCCTGACCAATATGAACGTTGAGCGCCTTTTGCTCGCCAACCGTTGTTTCCCAAGCGTATTCGTCGCGCCCCGGAGCCATATAGTCGTGCCCCACAAAGACGCGTGTGTGATCCGGCAGTGCCAGAATTTTCTGGATCGAAGCGTACAGTGTCGCAGACGAGCCGCCCGGGAAATCGCAGCGCGCTGTGCCGAAGTCGGGCATGAACAGGGTGTCGCCGACAAACGCGGCATCGCCGAGCACGTAGGTCAGGCATGCCGGTGTATGGCCGGGCGTATGCAGAACATCGCCGCGCATCTGGCCAACATGAAAGCTGTCGCCTTCGCGGAAAAGGGCATCGAACTGGCTGCCGTCGCGCTGAAACTCGGTACCTTCGTTGAAGATTTTCCCGAAGGTCTCCTGAATGGTGACGATCTGATCACCGATGCCGATCTTGCCGCCCAGCTCTTGCTGCAAATAGGGGGCTGCGGACAGGTGGTCGGCATGAACATGGCTTTCCAATATCCATTCGACCCGCAGGCTGTTCGCCCGCACATACTCAATGATCTGATCGGCCGTATGCGTTTCGGTCCGGCCAGAGGCATGGTCAAAATCCAGAACGCTGTCGATGATCGCGCATGCAAGCCCTTCGGGTTCCTGCACAACGTAGGAAACCGTAAAGGTCTCGGGATCGAAAAACGCTTTCACTTTCGGTGTCATGTAGCCCTCCGCCGGTGTCACCAAGTCATATATTATTTACGGAATATATTGCAATCAACACTGTGTGATTTGATGCGGGTCAAAGCAGGGTAACCCCGATTCGAGTAAAATTTAATCAAACCGTCCCCGGTCGCAAAATTTGTCTGACGAACAGGCGGTTTTCCGCGCGATTGTGTGGCAATCTAAACGGGTCTTAAAACGGTCACATATATCGGACTAAATGAAGACATTTGGGAGGATAGAAATGTCGTCAGTCAATTTATACTCAGAAGCCGAACAGCTTGAGGAAAAACTCAGCGGGGCATGCCTTGATACACGTCTGGCCCTGCAGCCGAGTGTGGCCAAAGTGATTGAACGGATGCGACAGCAGGGAATGCATGTACCGTCGCGCCTGCGCCGACTGGATGCGGCCCTTTGCGAAGACGCGATGGAAGCGCGCTTTGACAACTTGCCCGTTTGATTCCTGCGATTAACTGAAGGAAATTCCGACAATCACCACCATCAGGCCGAGCACTGACAGAAACAACGAGGCCAGGTTCCACGGCAAAACACCTTGAACAATGGCGCGCAATTCCTCGTCCGAAAGCCCGGACTTGCGCGCCTTCATCACACGCAGAATGCACCAAACCAGGCCCAATAGCCCGGCGAGTGACAGGGCGGCACCGCCCCAGGTGATGAATTCGAACATGGTTCCCCACATTTGCTTGTCATTTCCACCTGCGCTTAGCGGATCGCCACTGGTCACACAAGCCCGGTGGGATTGGACGCTTGCGGCCCGCGCAGCGGCAATGTATCCGGCATGGTGCCCGCTGTAACAGCATTAGAATTCCACCTCTGGGAGAGACGTAAATGGATGACATGACCGAAGATCAGGCCACTGCAAACTATCGTGTTACTGCGGGTGAGCTGCGCCAGTTCATCGAACGGTTCGAACGCTTGGACGCAGAAAAGAAAGATCTTGCTGAACAGCAAAAAGAGGTGATGGCCGAGGCCAAAGCTCGCGGATACGACACCAAGGTCATGCGCAAGGTGATTGCGCTGCGCAAGCGCGACAAGGACGATATTGCCGAAGAAGAGGCTGTGCTTGAGATGTACAAGGAAATTCTTGGTATGACTTAAAACCGCTTCATTGGGATTAGTGTTTCAGCCCGCTGCCAACTGCGATGTCCTTGGTGGCCAAGAAAAACGCTGGCCACGGATTGAAACAGAGCACTGCCACCTAGGGCGAAGACCTCAAATATCGCAGCCCTAGGTGGCAGTGCGGTTATCCTTGAAAAAGAACAACGGGTATTTGGATTTAATGCTCGACAGAATTTGCGCCTCTGCACAAGGCGTTAAGCTGGTGACGAAATTTGTTCTTCGCGCGGGGTCGACTCAACCGTGTTGTTCGAACACCCTGCGCAAGTAAGTAAAAAACTTTCCGTACTGAATATTGTTGGCCTGTGCTGTCTTTTTGAACCAAGCCTCATCTTCTTCCAAAATTGAAAGATGCAGCTGTCCTACGTATTGAGACCTTGGTCTTCCAGTTGTTCGAGTTGGTTTTTCACCCGAAACAAGGTGCGGTTTGACAAAAACCTTGTGTTCTTCTTCAAGAGCCTTTCGCTCCAAGAAGCGATTTTCGAGCCTGTTGAGAATTTCAATCATCTGGGCTTCTGTCAGATGAACTCTGTCCGCCATTTATGGTCCCCGTTTTTTATTCGCTAGGCCATCGAGGAGTTGGAATTTACCTCGAGATTCAAAGTATACTGTATAGACGCCTAGCGTTGTGTGGGCGATTTGTCAAAACATGGCGCATGCAAAAGACGACCCGCTGCTATTGGCTTTTTCGAGAGTTTTGCGCCGCTACAGGCTGGCAAAAAAGTTATCGCAACAAGACCTCGCCACTCATGCCAGCAGGAGCATGCAGTACATCTCACTTCTGGAGTCTGGCCACCACCAACCAACGCTTGGGACGCTACATCTTCTTAGTGGAGCATTGGGCCTGACGATTGCCGAACTGGTTGCCGAAGTCGAAAGAGAGGCTGGAAACATCTAACGATATCTTTGACATGCTTCCGTTTGGCTTTTGTTTCAGTTCATAGCGAGGTTCTATCGTCACGTTGTCTTGCCAACTTTGCACAGTAACTTACGCACGTGTTTTATGTTTCCGATTTGGGTTGGTCGTCCTCGCTGACTGCCAACCCTGCGATTTTGCTAAACAGGTGCCGAACGCTGCTTCGCTGCGCGTGCCCCTTGGTCCAGCTGGTCACATGCCCGTTGCTACACTTGCTAGATCAAGCAGAACAACGTCCCGAAAAATTCTGTCTGATTTTTAGAGTATAGGGATTGAGACACATGGCGCGCAAATGAAAGGTAAGACGACGCGGGGACGTCAGGTAATATTAAGTGATCTGGCTTAGCTGCTGTCTGAGGCTGCCCAGTGTTCGCCCGCACCATCCAAAAAAGACGACTGATTGCGCTGTTCAATTGCGGGTTAGTGGTCTCGTGGCGGCATACCGGACTCTCTCTAATCAAGGCCGTGGGCTAGAGACCTCGAAGTGGGTATTCACCACACGCAGCAAATGCTCAAAGTCACCCTGGACGGCTTCCTCAAGAAAGGTCTGAATTCTGGCTTGCTCTACTCCGGATTGTTCGGCTGCAGTCTGACAGCGTGCCAGCACGTCAAAGGCGTTGGCGTTTGTTCCGGGCAGGTCGATGGTTGCAAGTTTTTTCATGTCAAATCCTCGTGTTAAGTATCAGTCAAATATCGCAGGTCGCGCTTAATCTCAGGTATAAGAATTGCGAATTGGCCCCGATCCAAAGACTGCTTTAAATTCGACAAAATTTGCGATTGTGAAGCCTTTTGCGCCTTTGTCAGCCAACCACCCGCTAGATCCGAACATCGGACACTCGTGAATATTCCGACAGTGCCAGCCTTAGATTCAAAGTTCAAAGTGCTTCGACGCGCTCTAAGGTCAGCGATGCGCAGGAAGCGGACTTTGCAAATTTCTAGCTATTGGACAAACCAAATGACAGGCTGGAAACGATCAACAGGCGTTTTCGACCCAAGGCTTTCGCTACAAGGGCCGGAGTTCTCTGGTAGCGTCAGCCATCTGCCAAAATACCTATAGCTGTGAACCAATTGGCAAAATACTTAGAAATCCAGCAACTATGTGATCCCAAGCCGATCCTGTCGGCTCGAATTTGTACTCAAGAACGTTGCCATCATCGCCTCTTGTGGTCCATTTAAGCCGACCGGCTTTCTCGAGCGTCACGTTGTATGTGTATGCGGGTAGTGCGTCGTCCAAGGCACCCATGGTCTGTATAGTCAATGCTGGCGAGTCAATCAGAATTCCCATCTCGGTGTTGATGTTGACAGATCGTGGGTCCCAATTGAACGACCCTACGAACAAGTATCGGTCATCAACTGCAAATGCCTTGGAATGCAGGCCTGACCTGGATTGAGCCCAGTTAATACCGCGGCGTTGGACCTGATAGGCGTCCGGTCGCAGCTCATAGAGTTCTACTCCACCGCGTAGAAGTGCGCGGCGTTTCTTGGCGTAGTGCGCGTAAACGGGTGCTACGTCGTTAGACGCAAGTGAATTGGTTACAACCTTTACGTCGACGCCGCGGCTTTCCAATTCGGTCAACCATTTCACTCCGTTGTTGCGCGGCACGAAATAGGCGGAGACGATGTTCACCTCACTGCTGGCATTCTCAAAGTACGGAAGCAATTGAGATGCAAGAATGGGACCTGAGTTCTCGAGACCGGCGGCTTTTGAGGGCGGATCAGCATAAAGTTTCGCAGGCAGCCAATCTAATGACAGGGCCCCATCTGCGAAGTTCTCTTGTGCTGACTTTCTGAGGGCCACGCCGTACTGGGTTTGCTTCGCTTCCTCGACCAGTTCATTCAACCTGCTTCGCGCATCGCTAAGGTCAAATTCCCGAGGTTCTCCAACGACCACGCGAGCCGGAACGGCGAATTCGCTGTTCCAGTAAGAGTCAAAGCTATGTGACACCTCGCGTACAACGGGGCCTGCGGCCAGCACATCCAGATCAGCGTAGTTCATTTCCTTCCGTGCGAGGAAGTACTCGGCGCCGATGTTTCTCCCACCCACAAGCGTGAACACATTGTCGGCGGTCATGGATTTGTTGTGCATTCGGCGATTGATGCGCTTGAAATCTGTTAAACCCGCGATCAGAAGGCTTTGTTCCCGCCAGAATGGATTGAACAATCTGATCTCAATATTTTCGTGATCGTCCAGCGCGGCCGTCATCGCGTCATAACTGGACGTATCCATATCATCCAGCAACAATCGGACACGAACACCCCGATCCGCTGCCTGCAAAAGACTGGCAGCGAATAGGTGACCCGTTGGGTCGTCGTGCAGAAGGTAGTATTGCGCGTCTATCGTTTTCTCGGCCGCCGCAGCCAGCAACAGCCGTGAGACAAGAGCTTCTTCGCCGTCACTTATCAGCTTGACGCCTGACCGACCGTCTTTGGGATTGCCAAGGCTGTTGGCCACCCGACTGAGAGTTGTGCGCGAATCTGCCGGTAGCGAAGCCGATACAGTCTTTTCATAGCTGCGAGTTTTGGGGGCGCAAGCGGCAAGGGTCAGCGTGCATAAAATACAGACCACCAACTTCCTTCGTGTCATCAGCTTCCTCCCTCCCCATAACTTAGGTGACTACGCCGAGATGGGTGATTGCAAGTCTGTTCTGTGAAGCATGAGACTGTTTGGCTGGTCGTTGTGGATTTGGTAGAACCCTCAACTTCCCCATACAAGTATGTGATTTTGACGCAATCTCAATTCAAACGTACTCTACCAGAAACCAAGAGCAAACGCGGACCATGCCTGATCCCGAACACAGAAATAACTCCGTCAAGGGTCCTTCGCCGCGTGCGTTGGCCGATGGTATCGGCGTGACAACAGAGGAGTTCAAAATCTCGATGCCAATCGGGATTGGAGCTGTCTTGGCTGCTCTGGCTTCTTTGGCCACGTGCTATTCCGGTATATTGCTGACCTATTTGGTTGGCTACGAAGCGCTTTCCCTAAACCCACATGTGCAAGCGGTACTCATGTGGGTGTTTGCATTGTTGGCGGTTAGTTTCTTATGGAGAGACCGGAAACGACATGCCAAGGAGCTTCCTCTCGTCCTCGGTGGAATTGCTGCCCTCATCCTGATTATCACGCTGTACTTCGGCTATGACGAACGCGTCGAAGCGCTCGCCTATGTGCTTTTGGTGATCGCGGCTTTGCTAAACCAGAACTTTATACTCGATGCTTTGAACCACACGGTTCGCAACCAGACACATGAAATAGAGGCATTGAACGAAAGACTGACCGAGAAAGTAAAGCGCCAGGAAGGCGAGATTGACAGGCTGGGGCGACTTAAACAATTCCTTGCTCCTCAAGTTGCGGAGCTTGTCGTTGAAGAAAACTCTGACGAGCTTCTTAATACTCATCGTCAATACATCGCTTGCCTATTCTGCGACATCCGGAATTTCACGGCGATTTCCGAGGCGATTGAGCCGGAAGATGTCATTACCCTTCTCCAGCATTTCCACGATGAGGTCGGCCATTTGGTTGCCCAACACAAGGGAACAATCGGGTATCGAGCCGGAGACGGATTGATGGTCTTCTTCAATGACCCGGTTCCCTGCGATCAGCCCGTTTTGCAAGCCGTGCGGCTGGCTAAGGCAATAAGTGAAGCCTTCGAAGGAATACGAGCACCCTGGCAGAAACTCGGACACGCAATGGGTTTGGGTATTGGGATCAGTAGTGGTTATGCGACGCTTGGGCTTATCGGGTTTCATGGTCGCGCCGACTACACCGCAATCGGTGGTGCTGTGAATACAGCATCTAGGCTTTGCGATTTTGCCAGCGACGGGCAGATCCTATTAAACCAACGGGCGCTTCTAGACATCGAAGAGCATGTGGAGACAGAGAAGCTCGGAGAAAGGGAATTCAAAGGCATCGGTAACCCTGTGCAGATTTTTCGCGTTATCAGTCTCTGTGATCAGGCAAAGTAATTCTCTCTGTTGTTAGGAGTAAAATCGTTCGTCGTATTTTGAAGGTCTGCTTTGGGCTGCCAACTGACGCTGATGCCAAGGGCGTAGAGCGTCAGTAAAGAGCCCTGAGCGAACTTCGTATTCAGGCAGTTGGAGTAAAAGGCCGCATCATCTATCGTCGAACGCATGTCGGACAAGGGACAACATTTGCAACGAAGGTTGGCAGCAATACTAGCCGCGGATGTCGTCGGGTATTCGGCGCTTATGCATAAAGATGAGCAAGCCACAATTCTAATGCTTGATCACCTCGAAAGCGACATCGTCACCCCAACGATAGCAGGCCAATCAGGTCGTCTCGTAAAGAGCATGGGCGATGGTTGGCTGGTGAAATTTGACAGTGCGGCGCAAGCTGTAACCGCAGCCTTGCAGCTGCAAGAGCAGTTGGCTGAACACTCGTTAATGAACATGCGCATCGGTGTTCATGTGGGTGACATCACAGAAAAAGGTGATGACATCCTAGGTGACGGTGTAAACATTGCCGCACGGCTTGAGAGCATTGCGCCAACCGGTGGCATCGCAATTTCTGAACCCGTACATTTGAACCTTGAACATACTCTGGCAGACGCTTTCAAAGCAGTTGGGAAAAAGAAGCTCAAGAACATCCAACGCAGCCTGGATGTGTGGATTCATGATGGACCGCAACTTGGCGCATCGCATAGCTCACCTTCTTTTACAGAGACGAGCTTGCCAAAGCTCTTCATTCATCCTGTAACATGCAACGACCAACGCACTGAGCTGAGGGAAATGGCCGCAGCTCTCACTTCAGATTTCGGTTCTTTCTTTCGCACGATCAACTGGTTAAACGCGGAAATAACCTCCACGGAAGCATCACAGGGATATGCACTTCGCGGCGTGCTGCGTGGACACGGTGACCGATTGCGCCTGGAAGCCCGCTTAAATGACTCTTCTGGTTCTGAAATCTGGACTCAGAAGTTCGACGGGTTGGTCGATGCTATCTTTGATTGGCAGGACGAGGTCGTAGAAAAGCTGTTGGATACCGTTAGTGGGATCTTGATCCAGTCGCTGACCGCAAAGCTCTCCGCTTTGCCTGAAGACGAACTGACCGCCGAGCAGTGCGTCCTGATGGGCATGATCGTATGGTCGGACGCCAGCATCGACAGCTATGAAGAGACATTGTCGTACCACGCCAGAGCTATCGAAACCAAACCAACCCTTGCTGCCGCCTATGCCGAAGCAATTTGGACAATGAATGGCGCGAGAACCTATGATCTTCGTCGCGAGCTGTCATCCTACTATGATAAGTTGCCACGCTGGATCGAGGCCGGACGGCAGATGGCAGGGCAAAGCCCAACGCTTGATCTGAGTGTTGCAGTGGCTGACTACAATGTTGACGGGGACGCGGATCGACTTTCCGTGGCGCTTGAGCAAATCCGGCAACGAGCGCCACTAGATGCTCGCCTTCATTTGTTTATGGGTTGGGGGTACAACTGGGCCGGGTTTCCTGAAATGGCACTTAGCTGTTTCCAGACAGCGCTTCGATTGGGCCGATATGGAGCCGTTTTCGTGGGTGCGTCCGGAGGTGCTGCCACCTCTTGCGTAATGCTTGGCCGAGACCGTGATGCTATTGCCTACGCAGAAGCAGGTTTGCGCTTCTCGAAGAACTATGCCGCACTTCACAGCACGAGGGCAGCTGCTCACGCAATGCTTGGGGAACCTGAACGAGCGTCAGCGGCATTGGCGCAAATGCTGCAAATGGAACCTGATGAAACGATCTCGAAGTGGCGCAGCAACGTGGACTATGGCGGTTCTGAAGGCGCCGAACGCTACTTTGAGGCGCTTCGCCGGGCAGGATTGCCAGAATAGCGGTGCTGGAACCAAGTTGCGCTGGCAAAACCGGCAGCCTGATCGTGCATCTTAGTAATTGCAAAGCTCGGATTTGATTGTCCGCTTCGGGCTGCGACTAGCCAATCATGCAAACCGCAGAGTACGGCGGCACAGAGCCCAATTTGACCAATGCTGCACTGCGCACCAATGTCTGGACTAAGATGCGCCTAAAACTAACAGAGGGGCACATGCCCTTCCATTTGAACCTTGGTTCTATTCCTCTGGGTGGAAGTGTACGTCCATAGGACCCTCCCATTGAATCAGCAGGATAGTTGGTTCATCAGTGGGAAACGAGTCGTTGTGATGCTCTCCCCCTGGCTGATACCAGTAGTCTCCGGGCGTTTGCAGCGGCAGCTCAGCTTCATTTTCCCCTTTGATGTAGTGCTTAGATGCGCCGGTTACGACAAGGCCGTGGTATCCATGGGTATGCGAGTGCATAGCTCCGGGGAAGTTTGGCGGGAATTTCATTAAGACCGCTGAGGGGCCTTCCTGGGGATTACCCCACAAGAAAGCAAGCTCAAACGGCGCACCTTCAGGTTGGAAGAATTCCGCGTCTCCCAACGCGATTCTGTATGAGCTTATTACCGTTTCAGCGTTGGCAGATAGAGCGATTGCGCTGACGAGAATACCAGTCACGGCAGCAATCTTAGCGATTGAATTGAACATGTTTCTTTCTTTCATCAAGAGGTGGCCGCGACTGTTACGAGACGACTTCACCCCGCCACCCGTGTGAGAACCCGATAGTGAAATTGGCTGGTAAGATTGCTGTCCGAAGGTCAATGATGGATTGATATTCGTCGCTCTTCCAGAAAGCTTCGAGGTTTTCGCGGGATGGAAACCGAACCAAGGTTAGGCCTGCACCCTCTGGCCAGTTTCCTTCAAACTTGGAAATGGAGGAGTCTCGCGCACCTATAACGAGGAGTTCGCCTCCAAAATTTTCCAGAACGTTATTGGCAGCTTTTGCATATTCGCCAAAATTCTTCATATCTCCTTGTTCTGTGAAGCTGAACAGGAGGTAGGCTTCTTTTCCTAAGTACATATTGGGTTACCTTTTGTGTTTTGCAGATTGATTTCCTTGCTGCGCTGAGCCGAGCAATCCCGTTCAGCCACCATGGAAAACGGACAGCGCCATTCGGCGGACGTAGCCGGGGAATGCCGTGTCGTAGTTTTTCCAATCGGAGTATTCGGGCATTTCGATTTCATTGGGGATAGTAAACAGCAGCTCAACGGGGGCTGACGGGTTGCCGCTTGCGAAGGCTTCCTGAAAACGGGCCTCTACTTTTGCTTGCAGCTCATTCAGAAACGCGGCGTTTTCCCTGAGGGCTTCGACACTGTTACCGTTTGAATGCCCGTTGATCGCATAGGCCGGGTTCCAATCCACCAGTGTATTCAAAACAACGCCTGACCCGACGAAGTTGGTGTCCTCCTTGAACTCATGCGGGGAAAGTTCCTGCGGCATGTACATGTCCACGGAAAACACGACATTGCTGTCAGCGACGCGCGCAACCGTAGTTGCAACACCATCCGCAACAGCGAGGTGATGCAACTCGATGGTTTGACCACCAAGATCCACTGTATGGGTGTCGTCGAACGACGTCGTGACCGTGGGCATTGTCATCAACGGCGACAACTTCAGAACGTCGAGGCCGTTCTCCTGCATGATGATCTCGGCCCCGTCGAACACTTCGGTTCCACCAATGTGGTCGAAGTGCTCGTGGCTCAGAGCAATATGCGTAACGGGTTTGTCGGTGACCTTTTCTATCTCAGCTTTCAGTTCTTCAGCGCGCGGCGTGAAGGACGGGTCGGTTACGAGGGCACCGTTCTCCCCGATAACAACCATGCTGGAGTAGCCCATGGAAAAGAAGTGATACACACCTTCCGCGACCTCGGTCATCGGGCTGTTTTGTGCATTTGCGGTTGTCCCCAGCGCGATCAGTGCAGTTGCGGCAAGCGAAGTTTGCAGATTCATATCGGCTCCTCAAAGCTAACGTTGTTCGCCTTAGCTAACAGCGTTAGCAAAGAAGTCAATAGAGTCCTCAAAATACAGGAGAAGACGCCAAGCCATGGTGGGACGGCCAAAAGACATTGCCCGGGAATACGAGGGGTTCGCGACGCGCGACGCCATTCTTGCCGCAGCCGAGAAACTGGCCGGGGAAAGGGGCGCATCCGGTTTGAAAATAAGAGAAATCGCTCGGATTGTCGGCATTGAACCTGCCTCCATCTACAAGCACTTCAAGGGTCTGGGCGCCATATTGACGGCGCTTATTGGTGAATCTCTCGCTGAGGAACACCAGTTGTTAAAGCTGCCCGGGGAACTGGACGGAGAAGCAGCAATTCGGGAACTCAACAGGCGAACGACTCGCTTTTTGTCCGCTAGAAAGGGAATCGTTAGCCTTTCATTGGACGACTTCGCAAAAGCCCACGACCCCACCCGCGATGCCTTTGATGAAAATGAAGGAATAATTGTACAAGGGCTGGACATCGAAGCCGAGCTGATCAGCCGCCATCTCGGACTGGGTGAGCTCGGGCGAAAAAAACTGGGTCAGATTGCAATAGCGCGCCGCTCAATGATCTTGGTTTTTCTAAGCGTCACATGGCTGAACGGAAAGGAAGTGGACGAGGAAAGGCAAGCCGAGATAGCCGACATGGTTTCCGCTTTCCTGCTGGGGTTGCAGTCACAATACTGACAGGAAACGCCGGTTGTCGCGCGACCGGAATGTGCACAGTCGAGAGTGCTCTTAAGGCGTCGTGTCGCTATTCCGTTATCACCGCGTACTAAACATCCGCTTTTTGTGAGTGGTTTGGATAAGGGCCGTTGCGCTTGCGTGCAGCCGACATTCGAGCAGCCGCAGCGTCCGCCTTCAATCCTTCTTGGCTTCCCGCAAGCGATTAGTAATCCGGTTATTTTTAGTTTCGTGTCAATCCAATGTGATGGTCAGCGAAAATGTACTGTTGCTCGCTCGCCAACGCCTCGTGACACGCCGAGCACTGCTCGCGGGGCAGAGCCTGTGACGTAGTCTCGTAGGGCTCAGAATGATGGCCAAAGTTAAAGTATCCAAGGTGGCCCGTTTCCGCAGGAAACCGTTGGACGTCTTTCACCAACATGGCCAACCCGTTGTAGTGGCTCTCTGTCAACACTTCGCCAGCGTCGGCTGGCTTTGTGGCCGTAAACTCTTTTACGATCTGAGTGCCATTGGGCCAGGTTCCGGAGGCCATGTATATGGCGAATGCCATAGGTTCGACATAGGTGTCGATGTATTCGCTGGTTGGTATCGGAAGGTCGTCGATAATGTTAATTTCACCCTGCGGTATCAGGGTCGTACCAACATTTACCCATTGTCTGTGATTCAAAGGCCGGTTTACGGTCCCATCAGCATTGAAGGATACTGGTAATTGGATCGACTCTTCGGCCATTGATACAACACCAATGCAGGTCAGAGCGGCTGCGCCAGCAACAAGCTTTTTCATAACAATTCTCCGGCTTAGGTGGCTAACCCGGCCACGATGGTCAGCGGCCGGGAGCGTATGTGAGCGAGGTTGGAGTTAGTTTGTGGGCAGGATATAGGGGAACTCAGCCGTGTAGCGGTGGCTGTCATCGGCGTTGTCATCGACGGGCACACCCATCATAAGCTGCAACACAGTGTTCATCGCATCATCTTGCAGCGCGCGTCCGTTCAGATCGTCGACGGCGTAACTGGCCTCTGAACCCGGGCGATAGGTGATCACGTCCGGCATGACCATTTCCGCGACTTTCCCCGCGTAGTCCACGCCGTTGCCAACATCTGCTTTGGATGCAGAAACCGCCCAAAACACATTGTTTACGATTGCTTGGCGGCGTTCTTCCACGTCAAGATCTGGTCGGTGTTGCTCATGATCTTCCTGGACCGCTGGCGTGTCGGACAAGAATACGTACGGGAACAGCACGTTGGCATGCCGATCAACCTGGCTCCATTCGCCCTTGTGCGGTACTGCCGTTGTCGTGAAAACCTTGATCTCGTCGCTCAGCATTGAGTTCGGGATATCAATGACAATAAAGCTGGAAGTTGCACCCAGGAACAAATCTCCGTCTTCTTGAAAGAGTTCCGGCGAAAACGTTCCGCCCTGCTTAGCGGCGTTGAACTTGGCCAAACCAATGCCATTGCCAAAGAACGGTTCTTCACCGCGCCCGGCCCAGACCCGAATGTCACCAGGCAGCGTTAGTAAATCGCCGACGTTCCCTCCGCCCAGAGTTTCTCCCGTTTCGCCAAGCTCTGCATTAGGGGAGCCGATCTTGTGAGCTTCGATACTGGCGCCGTCGAAAGTAAATGCAAATGTCATGCCGGTTTCAAAGCCGTCATCCTGCGCAATATGGATATTGTAGATGCCCTCATTGCCGAACGTGACACCAGCAGGAGAGTCCGCTGAACCTGGCGTGCTTGGGTTTGCTGAGGAAATGATGGTGGTGTAGCCATCATTGCTGGATTGAAAGACATAGGTGTCGTTGAGGTCATATTCCGGGTATTGCCCCTGTAATCCCGAGATAAAGTGTCCTGATGCCAACGCCATTCCAGTAACGCTAACCACCGCCAGAGATGCTGTTGAAAAAGTCAGATAAGCAGACCTGGATACATGTTTCATTTTGGTTCTCCCGTGTGATTTTGAAGATTTTGAAGCCTGGCATACCCCCATGCCGCGTATGAGTTTCTGGGCGCAGCTTTATGACTGGGGCAGCTCGTCAATTGGCACGAAGCGAATGGCTGAAGACTTAATGCAGTAGATCAGCCCGGTGGGTTCCGGCCCGTCCAGGAGCAGATACCCGATGTGCCGGTTTGTTGCTTTGGAACGCAGCAGGATACGTATCGCACCATGTTCGCGTTCGTTGATTTCCTCGATTTTTTCTTCCGCTATCGGTCTTAAGAAGCTTGGCCATCCGTTTCCGGCATCGTATTTGTCGTTTGAAGCGAACAAAGGTTCCCCGCTGGTGGCTTCGACATAGATGCCAACTTCCCAGTGATCCCAAAATTCGTTTTCGAATGCCGCTTCTGTTTCCTCCACCGGCAACGGTCTCCCTCCTGCATTTGTCGATCTAGGCACGCCTCAAACCTGCGAACACGTCGCCGTTTTGGATCGCAAGATGGGAATTAGTCTAAAAGCAGAAACCTGACCGAAGCGTCTCGCTACAAGTCAACGATAGTTGCATTTTCTGCGACTTTCGCATCGGTTTCGGCCACCCATTAGCAGATGTGTATTACGATCCTCCTTACGCCTTAAACAGACGCAAGCGTCTGTGGTTGGGCAGATCGTATGCCGAGGCTATTTTGAACGGAAATATCGAGTTGATCGACGACGATAGGCAACGCTTATGGTCACGCATACGCATGCGTGGTGAGTTAATAGGAGGGTCTTGGGGCAAACTATTTGCCGTCGTGTGTCAACCGGCTGGCTGATACTCCGGCCATTCATGCGCCTCTGCAAGTTCCGCAAGCGCCTTCAGAGCGGGCGATGGTGTCGATTGTCCTACAGTGGCGAAGGAGACCTTTCTTGACAGCGTCGGTTCGACAATTGGTCGATGCTCTAGCTCGGGACGCAATAGAGAATATCGGGGAATGCAGCAGACCCCAACGCCATCCCTGACCAGTCCCTGTATCCAATCCTCTCGTTGACTTCTGAAAGCAACTTCAAGCTCAAGGTCAAGTTCCCGGTAATATTCCAGAACTTCTTCGCGGAATTCACAGTGAAGCCGCTCGACATATTGCTGCTTGGCAATGTCACGCAAAGGCACTGTGTCAAGTTCGGAAAACGGATGATCGGACGGAAACGCAATGACCATAGGCTCCTCGAACAACTCAACATAGTCCAATTGCGGATGGGGAGGGCCATGTCGGGCGCAAAAGGCCCCATCCAGAGCGCCGGACAACAACAAATCGGGGATGGAGGCGGGTGCAACGTCATGCAGCAAAATGGAGACCATCGGATATGTGACGCGAAACTCATCCAACATTGGGGCGAGCACACCAGGACCAACTGTACACATCAGTCCTATATTAAGCTCAGCGATTTCTCCTGCATTCACTGCCTTGGCAGTTGCCCGAACCATATGCCGGGTTCGGTCAATCTGTTCAAAATGCGCCCGTAATGATCTGCCAAGCTCGGTCAGTTCATTCTCGCGACCATCTCGGTGGATCAACTCCCCACCAAGCTCGGTTTCCAAACGTTTGATGGCCTGCGTCAACGCCGGTTGTGACACAAAGCATTGCTCGGCCGCTCGCGTAAAGTTCAGCGTATCAGCGAGTGCTAGAAAGTATCGTATTTGATTGAAATCCATGATGTCTGAACTCCCCCGTTTGGCCTTCAAATGTCACGCAGAAGCCATTCGATGGCAAGACACCGCTACGATGGGGCGGGCCCATCTCCTTTGCGTCAAGTCTCCCGATATTCGCTTGCAGGCAAAATTCAGAGCTCCCCTTGGGAGATTTATTCGCGCACGATAAGCGGAGCCTATCGTCTTCGATCAAATCGCTATTTCAAATCGGTTTGCCAAAAAACTAATCTTCCTCTGAAACACCTAGGCACGTCGCAGTGGGCAGCGGCAGATCTGTCAGATGCTCACAACAAACAGTTGAAAGTAAAGCGAAAGAATAAGCAGGAGAAAAACCGATGGTACGGCACTCCATGGCGTTCTTGTTGGGTGTGATCTTCATGCTTTCGTCATCACAGCACGCAAATGCGGAAGAAGCTAACTGGGGCTACGTTGGCGACACTGGCCCTGAACATTGGGGAGAATTAAGCCCGGCGCTGAGTATTTGCTCTGAGGGTCACGAACAATCGCCAATCGATATCAAGACATCAATGACCGTCAAGGCTGAGCCGCCAGCATTGGTTCTGCACTGGCAAGCGTTCGCACCAGCGATCATGAATAGCGGGCATTCTCTGGAAGTCAGCACTCAAGGCCAAGCTGGTAGCGCCGCCATTGGAAATCGGAAGTACCAATTTGTCCAATTCCATTTCCACCACGGCTCTGAGCACCATATCGACAGCAAGCAGGCGGATGCGGAAATCCATTTCGTGCACCAATCCGACGAAGGCGATTTGCTCGTAATTGCAGTGCTGGTAGAGACCGGCGCGGCGAATGTTGAAGTGGACAGCTTGCTAGACCACGTCCCAGCCAAGGGGCAATTCGTGAAACCAGAAATTGTGATGTCTCCGGGAAATCTGATACCCGGCCACCCTGCTGGTTATAGATACAAGGGCTCTTTGACCACGCCGGGATGCTTTGAAATAATCACATGGCACGTTGTAAGCGACACGGTTACGTTGTCGGCGAAGCAGCTCCAAGAGTTGCGCTCAACATTTCCTTCCAATGTGCGCCCCGTTCAGGAAATAGGGCGCAGGTATATTCTCGCTACTGACTAAACCAAGGTGGTCACTGGCATGGACGGAACGAATGGCCGCTTCGTCCCGCTAAGCCGGAATTGCAAAGTCTTGGATTGAATGTCCGGTTTGGGCTGCGAGTGATTAAACATGCTCATCGCGGAGAACGGCAGCGGAGCGGTGTGGAAGTAGTGTTGATTTAAGCCAGTCATCGAGTCACCCTCCCACCCGAATGAATGCCGTTCTCGGTTAAAGGGATTTAGGTATCATCAATGTTAAACGACAACTTCTTTTGCCAGCCAAATCGCGTGACTCAAGTAGGATGGAGTTTGAAATGCAGAGGCATTGGATTGGTATGAAAACGTGACTGCCTCGAACCGACCTATACTCATCGTCGGGGCCGGGCCGACGGGGTTAGTCTTGGCCATCGAACTTGCACGGCGTAACGTACCCTTCCGCATCGTTGACCACTTACAGAAACCGAATGTCCGGAGTGCGGCGATTTTCATCAAGTCCCGTAGTCTGGAGATCCTGTCAGACCTAGGAATTGCGGAGCGCTTCCTGTCGTGTGGCGAATTGGTGGAGGGCGTCAACCTCTTTCTCGGCTCGGAACAGGTTGCCAACTACCGTTTCGCCGAGCTCGACAGCCCTTTCCCCAACATTCTTTCCATCCCCGAGAACATCACGGTGGAACTGCTCACAGAACAACTGATTGTCCTCGGCGGGTCTATAGAGCGTGGCGTGGAATTCACTGGCCTGGAAGACCTCGGCACTCACTGTCTAGTGACTCTGCGCAGGCAGGATCAAAGCGAAAACAAACTGGAAGTTTCCTGGGTGGTGGGTACGGACGGCTACCACAGTGCAGTCCGGGGAGCTATTGGCGACCGATTTGACGGCCATGACTACCCTCAGCTCTGGGGTGTCGTAGACACGGAACTGGAACGCTGGAAACATTCACGAAGCTTGGTTTCTGCCCAGCTCGAACCACCCAATGTGATCCCATTTCCGCTCGGCAAACAGCGCTGGCGCGTCTACTTTCGCCCCAAGAAGGCAGATGTTAGCGCGTTGTTGGAAGCTGAAGAGCGGTTGGCTGTCGTTTCACCCGGCGTGAGGTTGGTCAACACTGAAGATCCGCAGTTTTTTCGATCCCATTCGCGTTTGGCCCGCCACTTCCGTATGGGCCGTGTGTTTCTTGCTGGAGACGCTGCCCATGCGTCAAATCCGATTGAAGGCCACGGAATGAATGCAGGTATCCAAGATGCGTATAATCTGGGCTGGAAGTTGTCGGCGATGACCGCCGGCACGGCAAGCGATGAACTGATCGCGTCCTATGAATTGGAACGTCGGGTTGTCGATCAAAGCATTGTACATTCTGGAGAGGAAGCTTATGAGCGCATGGTGCCCAACGCTGATGCGGCACGCAGGAGCCTGATTGAGTTCCTTTCTACGAAAGAGGGTCAGAGTTTTGCGGCTCTTTCTGAATCGGAAATCACCTTCGCTTATAACAAAAGCGCGGTTGTCATCGAGGAGGAGGCAGCGACGTCTGCCTCGCCCCCGGCGACGGCCATTGGCGCGCGGGTCGGCGACGCCCGGAGCCTGAAATACAAAGGCAAGCACTTTAACCTTCATGCCCTCATTGCCGGAACCAGCGCACATGTCTTCCTCACATTGGGTAAAGCCACTGAAAGCGACTTTGAGTGGGGATCAGAGTTGCTGCGTGCCGTTCATGCAGGCGCAGATCCGGATCAGACTATGACTCATTTGGTTTCGTTGCGCGCGTCAGCCAAAACCCTCGATAAATCAACGTTGTTGGACAGCGGTGGTCAGTTGCACGCAAGGTTTGGGGGCGAGGGAAAGGTGCTCTGTGTGATACGCCCCGACGGGCATCTTGGTTATCGGTCAGCATACCCTGATTTGCAGAAAGTCCTGTCATATCTCCAAAACATCGGCGTGGCTCTTTGAACTAGTGACAGTTTTGTCCCGCAAGGCAGACATCGGCGTGACGTGCGCTACATGATGTGTAATTTTGATGATTGTATGGGGTTGTTCCGTGCAGGAAAGGGCAAGCTATGAAACCAAATAGTAAGTCCCGCCGTAACCTTCTAGGTGGCATTGCAGGACTAGTGGGCGTCAGTTCGCTGGATGCAAGGGCCGCTGCGGCTGTGCTCACACCAAGCGCAGCAGAAGGGCCGTATTATCCAACGCCAGCCATGCGGACGCCCGATATAGATAATGACCTAGTTAAGATCAGAGGACGTGTTGAAGATGCCGGTGGCGAAGTCTTTACACTGCGTGGGACGCTCACGGGCACCAATGGACAACCCCTTTCCAGACATCGCATCGAAATCTGGCAATGCGACATGGACGGCAACTATATGCACCCACGCGACCGTCGCGGTGTCAACTTTGATCAGGCCTTCCAGGGCTTTGGTCATGACGTAACTGACAATGGTGGGAACTACGTTTTCCGCACAATTAAGCCGACAATCTACCCCGGACGCACACCCCATATTCACGTAAAGGTGTTTGATGGCAGCCGAGAGTTGTTGACGACACAGTTTTATATAAAAGGCCACCCGAACAACGCCCGCGATGCGTTGTTCAACCGTATGTCCAAGGTTGAGGCCAACTCAGTGTCTTTGGAATTTGCACAGGGTGCGACTGGACTTGAAGCGACCGTCAATGTTGTCGTCTAGTGATGAAGCATTAGTCCGCATAGTTGGCATTGCAAAGTTCGGTTTTGAATGTCCGGTTCGGGCTGCCAGCAGTCACTGATGGGAAAAGCTGGGAACGGCGACACCGAGCCCAAAACTTTCATATGCCGCGCGTAGATCAAAACGGCTGCAATTCGTATTGTGTTCACCCAAATTTGGTTTCAATCAGCGTAGCGTTTGGGCCAATGGCAAAGGCGTTTGCAAAGGGTCACAGGAAGGCGCAACGCTGCCGGGTCGGTGAATTTCGCAAGCCTATTGCAAAGATTGCAACGCCATCTGATCACTTGGGCCTCTACGCTTATGTGTGCGTCCCAGGGAGCAAAATTATGGAAATTGATTGGTTGGAAGATTTTTTGGCACTATCGTCAGCAGGGGTCTTCGCGAAGGCGGCGCACACTCGGAATATCAGTCAATCTGCGTTTACACGACGTATCAAAAGTCTGGAGCATTGGGTTGGCACGCCTCTATTTAACAGAAGCGTCCATCCGGTCGAACTCACGGCGGCTGGTAGAGCATTCAGGCCAACGGCTTGTGAAACTATCAACAATCTTCGTTTGGCCAGAGAAGACCTTGCGCGTCTCTCAAGCGGCAAGGAAGAACTGTTGAGATTTTCGGTTTTACACACGCTTTCGATCTCTTTTGTTCCGAGTTGGCTCAAGAGGGTTATCAATTCGATTGGTCCAGTAAAAACCAGGTTTATGGTCGACAATTTCTCAGATTGCGTTGAGGCGCTGACAGCCGGAAATGTCGACTTCATGTTTTGCTACGATCATCCATCAATGGCAGCATTGGCCAAGGATGCCTGGCATCCTTCAATCAAGGTTTCCGATGATTGCCTCGTCGCGGTATCACCTGCGGATACGAATGGTTGCCCGCTATTTCATTTTGGCCAAGAGAGTAAGCTGCCTTTGTTAACGTATTCCCAGGAAAGTTTCCTTGGGCGATTGAGCCAAACGGTGATTGAGAAATCCGGTTTTGCCGAAAGACTTGACCCGCGTAGCGAGAACTCGGTCGCGGAGGCACAGAAAGCTGCCTGTCTCGAAGGGCTTGGGATTGCCTGGCTGCCGGAATTGGCGATCCGTAAAGAGCTTGAGGACGGACAACTCGTTCGCATCAGTGACACTAGGTCTGAGCATAAAATGTCGATCAAGCTCTTTCGAAACATGGGAAAAAGCAGGCCTTCTGTCGAACGTTTTTGGATGTTTGCGCAGAGTATTGACGAAACGCCCAACCGGGCGAGAGAAATTGCCTGAGATGGTTTGTCTATTGTCTTTCAGCCAGCTTCCAGAGTCTTTCGAGTTGCGGCCTCGTCCGTTCTATTGAACGATAAAGCTTAATATAAATGTCAACTTCAAAGTCTGGCTCACTAACCTGGACAAGTTTGCCCTCAGACAGCTCCTGCTTGACAGCGCCTGCTGGAAGGAAAGTTACTCCATGCCTTTCGAAGCAGGCGGATTTTAACGCCTCAGCTACTGAGTTTTCGTATATTGGCGTCAGAGCGTTCTTTAGGTTTCCGCGTTCAATGCAAACTTGGGATATCCGCCCAAGAAATGTATCAGGCGGGTATGACAAGTAAGGCGCTGTTTCTGTTTCTTTCAGTTCAAACAACGCTTTCCCTTCAGCATTCGCGGCGCTGACAGCGATGATCTTATCCTTGGCAATCGTCGCGGAGGGATAGCGGCTTTCGTCTGATATGGTTGGAACAGCCGGGTGGTAGTAGCAAAGCATGAAGTCTGCGCTGCCGTTCAGAATGGCTTCGGCGCAGCCAGAGTAGTTTTCAGCAACCAACCTTGATTTTATCGGGCCGAGATACTCAACTATTTGATTTAGCCAGGATGGGAAGAAGGAAATTGCAAGTGTGTGGAGCGCGACAAAGTCCAGTGTATCAGCCTCGCGGCGAGACAGACTTCTAATGTCGTCTTTACTCAGCTTGAGTGCATTTATTGTATCGACCGCTGTTTGCTTAAACGCCTTTCCCGCTGCGGTAAGTTCGACCGGATGGACGCTCCTGTCAAACAATGGGGTGCCTGCCCAATGCTCCAGATTCTTGATGCGTCGCGTGAAAGCAGATTGACTGATGTTTCTCGCATCAGCGGCCCGCGCAAATACTCCGGCTGTAGATAGGGCAAGAAAATCTTCCAGCCAATCTATCTCCATTTGGGTGCTCCTTCTCCCGACTGACCTAAGTATTTCGATGCGTTGCGAATATTGCAATGCCCATGCACCGGTAGTCATGGCGCTGCAAGACATGCCGGATTAGCTCTCGGTTCAGCCAAGTTGAATTCCAAACACCCATTCGCTGTGTGCGTGGACGTTCAATACTGAGAGGATGACGAAGAATGACCTGCATGAGAACCGAAACGGATAGCCTCGGAACTGTTGAAATTCCTCAAGATGCGGCGTGGGGAAGTCAAACCCAACGCGCTCGCGAGAACTTTCCAATCACAGGTGTCGCAATCAGCCATTACCATGAGCTTGTTGTTGGTCTGGCCTCGGTGAAAAAAGCCTGTGCGTTGGCAAATCGCGATCTTGGCGGCCTATCTGATGAAAAAGCGGGAGTTATTTCAGCAGTTTGTGACGAGATTATGGATGGTCAGCATCACGAGCAATTCATCGTTGATGTCATGCAGGGGGGTGCTGGCACATCAACAAACATGAATGCCAATGAAGTCATTGCAAATCTGGGCCTGAAGAAACTCAAAGCTAATATTGGAGAGTATGATCTTCTGCATCCGAATGATCATGTGAACAGATCCCAATCGACCAACGATGTGTATCCGACGGCAATAAGATTGGCCGTGTTGGCTCGTATAGGTCCTCTTATCGAGGCAATGTACAACTTGAGCAAATCGCTTAACAACAAGGCCACTGAGTTCGATCACATTATGAAGGTGGGTCGTACTCAACTACAGGATGCGGTTCCGATGTCTCTTGGCTCCGAATTTCGGGGATACGCGACCACAATCAATGAAGATGTTGACCGTCTAAGCGATCTGTCGCGGTTACTTACCGAGGTCAACTTGGGGGGGACGGCGATAGGAACGCGCATCAACGCGCCTGCGAAGTTTGGAGAAACTGCCGTTTCCCACCTCCGGGATATCACTGGTGAGCCGCTTTCGCTGGCCAAAGACCTTATTGAAGCTTCGTCTGATCTTGGGGCCTTTGTGATGTTTTCCGGTACGTTGAAAAGGGTTGGCATAAAGCTTTCGAAAATCTGTAACGATCTCCGTCTGATGTCTTCAGGCCCAAGGGCGGGAATTGGTGAAATTGTTCTACCAGCAGTTCAGGCCGGATCGTCCATCATGCCCGGCAAGGTCAACCCGGTCATTCCGGAAGTAGTTAACCAGGTTTGTTTTCAGGCAATTGGGAACGATTTGACGGTGACAATGGCGGCTGAAGCCGGACAGTTTCAGCTCAATGCAATGGAACCGGTCATTATTCACAAGGTGCTGGAGACAATGGGATCACTTACCAATGCCATGAATGTTCTATCTGATCGTTGCATTAAGGGCATTATTGCCGATGAGGCGCGATGCCAAGCATTGTTGGAAAACAGTCTTGTCCATGTAACGGCGCTCGCACCGGTTATAGGCTATGAAGCGGCGACGAAACTCGCCAAGTACGCGCAAGCTCACGGGCTTAGTTTACAGGCCGCGGCAGAACCTGCGCTTCAAGCAGAACAAGCACAAAAAGCCATTGAGCACATGGGCTTTAACAACGTCGGAGGCTGAAGCAATGACACCGGCTAAAACACTTCGCTTGGGAATTGTGGGCGGTCTGGGCGCTCTTTCAGGTGCTGATCTGCTCTATCGAATTGTAGAAGCCACTCCGGTCAAATCTGAGGAGGATCATAGAGAGCTGATATTTGAGCAGAAACCCATGCGTGAACCAATCACGCCTATGGAGCTCAACTACAATCCTACACACCGTAAGCTATACGTTTTCGATACTCTGTCACGAATGGAGCGGGAAGGATGCGACGCAGCCTTGCTTCCGTGCTTCATCACCCATTGCTTTTTGCAAGAGCTGGAAGACGAGCTTGACCTGAAGCTGATCAGCATGACCGAGGCAATCAAAGATCGTGTTGAAGCGCTTCCAGAGAAACCCTCAAAAATTGGCGTTCTAACGACACCATTTGTGCGTAGAAGCAGGCTTTTTGATGGTCTTTTCGGCAAAGACATAGATGTCGTCTATCCGACGGACGAGATGGAATTAGCAGTCATGCATGCCATCTACGGAGAAAACGGTTTCAAGTCAGGAAATCGCGCAGGAGATATCTTTGCTCCGATTAGTTCAGCTCTCGACTATATGTCCAGTGCAGGTGCAACGGTGTTCGTGCCTGGCATGACTGAGCTCGCTTTGTTGTTTGATAGGCTCGAAGTTCCAGCAAGGATGACCCCTATCGATTCCGCTTCTGCCTACGCTGAGCATGCCTTGAAAGCTACCGAAGTGGCCCGTCATCGAAAATTCAAAGTCGGCGTCGTCGGCGGGGTTGGGCCTGCCGCGACGGTGGATTTCATGAGCAAGCTTGTTGGAGCTACTCAAGTAAATCGTGATCAGGATCACATCAAGATTCTTGTCGAACAAAACCCACAGATTCCTGATCGCACTGAAAACCTGGTAAACGACGGGACAGACCCCACCGTTGCACTTTATTCAACAAGCAAGAAACTGGAGCGAGGCGGCGCAGATATGATTGCGATCCCCTGTAATACAGCGCACGCATATGTTGATCGTATTCAGCGCCATCTGGACATTCCGATTGTGAGCATATTGTCGGCGACGACGGATCATATCACCAAAAACTCACCAGAGGTTCGCCGCGTCGGAATTTTGGCGACGAATGGCACAGTCCAGAGTGGGCTATATCAGCAAGCTCTCAAGAACGCAGGGTTGGATTATGTCATACCGGATGGGTTTCATCAGGTTTTGGTCATGGAAGCTATCTATGGCTCAAAGGGAGTGAAAGCCGGATTTACGGAGGGGCTCTGTAAAGAGCAGATTGCGCAGGCATTTAAGTACTTGGTCGAAAACGGTGCAGAGGCAGTTATCCTCGGCTGTACTGAACTCCCTCTCATTGTAGATGAGCACGACGAAGGTCTTGGTGCTGTACCGATTGACCCGACCGATGTGTTGGCTCGCAAGTGTGTGCAACTTGCGCGCTCATGAGTTTTAATAACGACTGATGTTAAGGAAAGGGCATTGCAAAACTTGCAATGCCCTTTCCCTGTTTGCGGCACCTCCGCATCCACCGGAGTGCTAGAAAAGCTGCAATGGCCGCCAGCTTGTGATGCTGGCGGCCTGTGGAAAGGGAGGTAATCATGAATTCCGCAACACGCAAAACAGGGTTTCTCGCACCCTGGAGAAACATGCTTCTATGGAAGCAAATTGTTATTGCTCTCGTTCTTGGGATCGTCGTTGGCGTCACACTGAATATCACTGGAAACGAAGCTTTTGCGGGAACGATCAAGCACATCGGAACGTTGTTCCTTTCCTTGATCAAAATGCTCATCGTGCCGTTGATTTTTGTGTCGTTAGTCTGCGGTATGACTTCTGTAAGCGATATGGCTCGTATGGGGCGGATCGGCTTGAAATCCGTTGTCTTTTACCTGTGCACGACAGCGTTCGCTATCGCTATCGGTTTGGCTCTTGGAAACCTGTTTCAGCCCGGTGTTGGGATTGACCTTGGTGCCGCTGAAGCGATGGAGGCAAAAACTGCACCGCCGTTCATCGATCAGCTTATTGCGATTGTGCCGAAAAACCCGATTGCCGCAGCCGCTGATGGTAAAGTGCTCCAGATCATCTTCTTCGCGATAATGTTTGGGCTCTCAATCAATCTTGTGGGCGATGCAGGAAAACCAATCCGTGACTTCTTCGAGGCTTTGAATTCCGTAATCCTGAAGCTCACTGAAATTGTCATCTCTTTCGCGCCTTACGGTGTGTTTGCGCTGATGGCCTGGGTTGCCGGTACTTACGGGCTGGATCTCCTTCTGCCGCTCGGAACAATCATCGCTGCACTTTATATTGGCTGCATTCTGCATGCGTTGTTCGTTTACGGCGGCCTGGTGACATTCTTGGCTCGCTTGAATCCGGTGCGCTTTTTCCAAGGGATTGTAGAGCCACAGATCGTAGCCTTCACCAGCACGTCCTCGTCCGGCACGCTGCCGGTCACGATGACGGCCGTTCAAAAGAACCTCGGCGTGAACCGCTCTGTTGCCAGCTTCACACTGCCTCTTGGAGCGACGATCAACATGGATGGTACGGCAATGTATCAAGGTGTCGCGGCCCTCTTTGTTGCACAGGCCTTTGGTGTTGAGCTGGGAATGTCGGAATATGTAACGATCATTCTGACTTCGACGCTGGCCTCAATTGGCACCGCAGGCGTTCCTGGCGCTGGCTTGGTCATGCTGTCGCTTGTCCTTACTTCAGTCGGCTTGCCGCTGGAAGGAGTCGCGATTGTCGCTGGTATCGACCGCATCCTAGATATGGCGCGGACAGCTCTCAATGTCACCGGTGACGCGGCCTGTACTGTTCTTATTGCCAAGTCAGAGGACCAACTTGATTTGGATGCCTATAACACGCCCCACGTGTTGGAGGCTCCGGATCTGTCAAAAGCATAGATCGTCAACACCTGTATTCAGCCGCCCCAAATTGGGGCGGCTGTCATTTGCTTGTAGATAGTCCACGAAGAGAGCTTCTTAATCAGCGTTGCCTCTGCAAATGCAATCGAAACCAAGGCCAGACTTAATTCTCCATTGAACATTTATGTCGTTCTGGACATTCAAGATGGCGTATCAGAAAACGGGTTTGTCTGCTTCATCGGTTTTGCAAAGCTCGGATTTGAATGTCTGGTTTGGGCTGCCACCTGCCAATTATACCTGCTGCGGAGAATGGCTACTCCGAGCCCAAAACTGACAAAAGCTGCAACAAACACAATTTTCGGTTGACCGCTTGAAAGCCGGCATTGGCTGATTTTAGACTCATAACTGCCTTTGGTCGCACCAGGTTGCGCCGCGGTGCACTGTCGCTGAACCAACTATTCGCTTCCGCAGCTAAAGCCAAAAGGCCACCACAAAACACTGTTGGCCGCATCACTGGTGATACGATTGTGTTACATGCATGAAATAGCCCTTAAAAAAGCTCTCTGTTTGTAGAGCCACGCGAAACCACCTCAAAACCGAGGTCAACTTGCGAATTCAACTCGATTGTTTCAGCGTCCAACGCTTCAACAATCGTACTGACAGCTTTGCGTCCGATTTCATAACGGGGCGTTGAAATTGAAGTTAGGCTCGGACTCAGGTGCTTACTCATTTCCAGGTCATTGAAACCGCAGATGCCCAAGTCTTCCGGTATTCGGATGCCGCGTCGCTGCGCCTCCAATAAAGCGCCAATTGCAAGGTCATCATTATTGCAAAAAATGGCGTCCGAATCCGGCGCGCGCGCAAGAAGTTCGCTCAACAGCTCTGTGCCCAAAGTTACGGATGACGACGCGGACGTGACAACTACTCGATCTGATGAAAAGAGACTGGCGTTTTTACTCAGTTCCTTCTCAAAACCTGCGAGGCGCCGTTGCGTTCTCGGGTCCATTCGTGCGCCCAAAAAGCCAATTCGATCATAACCCCGGTCCCGCAAATGCCGCGCAGCTGCCGCACCCGCCTGAAAGTGAGAAAATCCTATCATGTTGCCCGCAGCGTTTTTGTCGAAATCCATGATCTGGACAACAGGACAGCTCGCACCAAGTAACAGGTCTTTGGACACCTTGGTCTGGTCCAATCCGGAGACGATTAACCCCGCTGGCTTTTGACGCAAAAACCTTCTTATCAGCTCTTCTTCAGTAAGAGGCCGATAGCGGAAGTTACCGATCTGGATGGAATAGGGTTTATCCTCAACTTCGTCGTAAATCCCTCGAATGACATCTGAAAACACGCTGTTTGTTAACGACGGGATCAATAGGCCGATAATGTCAGTGCGATTGGAGGCGAGCGCTGAAGCCGCGGCGTCAGGGACATATCCCAGTTTGTCGACTGCGGCCTCAACCTTTTGACGCGACCTTGCTGACACGACATGAGGCGTTCGCAAAACACGCGATACAGTGATTGCGCTGACACCCGCTGCATTGGCAACATCGATGAGAGTAATACTGCTCTTTTCCTTTGTTTTTCTCATGAATTAAGTATCTACCACAAAATGCAGACTCTGCAATAGTTGACAAATGATTGCGCAATCATTACGAAATGGTTGCGCAATCATTATACGGTCGAATCTAAACGCTGAGACCATCTTTGGGAGGAAACATGCGTAGTCACATTTCAAAACTCACCGCACTGACGGTGATCGGCGTAGCTTTGGCCGGAGCGGCCGCAGCTCAGGATTACAACTTCCGCTTCCAGTCTTCGGACCCGGCGGGGAATGCGAACTTCATTCTTCAACAGTCCTGGGCGGAAGATGTAAGTGAACGGACGGGTGGAAAGGTCGCCATCGAGCTTCTTCCCGTTGGCACAATCGTCGCGCACACCGAAACCCAAGACGCCGTAGCGGGTGGAATTCTGGATGGCCACTTCACCGACACATCATACTTTGCAGGTAAAGAGCCAGCGTTCGGCCTTATCGCCAACCCGGTTGGCGCCTGGTCAGACCCGGAACAAATGTTCGACTTCATGGAGAACGGCGGCGGCAAAGAGCTGATGAACGGTCTGCTTGAACCTTATGGTCTGCATTTCATCGGAGCCACCACTCCTGGCCTCGAAGCGTTTTTGTCCAAAGTGCCACTGAATGGCGTGGATGACCTTGCAGGTTTGAAAATGCGCGCGCCAGAAGGCATGGTGCAACGTGTGTTCGCAGCGGCCGGTGCCGCCCCGGTAAATCTACCGGGCAGTGAAGTATTCACATCGCTCGACAAAGGTGTGATCGACGCGGCTGACTACACCGTGTTCTCGACCAATCACGAACAGGGAATGCATGACATCGCAACGCACCCTGTTTACCCAGGTTTCCACTCAATGCCGCTAGTCGAAGTCAGCATCAACAAAGACACATGGGACTCGCTGCCTGCAGATATACAGGCTGCATTGGAGCAGAGCGTCTCTGACTTCGCGCGGATGCAGGTCAGCACTCTGGCTGAGCGTGATGCAGTTGCAGTCGCTGAAGCCGCAGAGTCAGGTGTGACCGTTCACGACTGGTCGGCCGAGGAACGCGCACGCTTCCGGGCAATCGCAAAGGGCGAGTGGGAGGCGGCGGCTGGTTCTTCGGAAGCTTCTGCCCAGGTCTACGAAGCCCTGACCACCTACCTCAACGAGAACGGTTTGCTGAACTAAAAACCAAAATCGAGCATAACGTCCCCGATGGGTTTTGTCGGGGGCGTTTTTCCGTCTTGGGGGAGGGGTAGAGATGGCAAGTCAAAGTGATGAACACATGCCCAAAAGGGCAGGTTCAACCGGCGCGATTCCGGAAGCGGGGTTCCTC
Organism: Ruegeria sp. BI11; assembly: GCF_056538005.1. Classification (NCBI taxonomy): domain Bacteria; kingdom Pseudomonadati; phylum Pseudomonadota; class Alphaproteobacteria; order Rhodobacterales; family Roseobacteraceae; genus Ruegeria; species Ruegeria sp. BI11. Next base: position 280,391 of record NZ_JBQFSM010000003.1, read on the forward strand.
GGAAAAGCAGTAAACACGCTGGGAATTGTGTTTGGAGTCGCAATTCTGTCGTCCGCAGCAATTCTCTTTCTCGAAGTACTTCTTCGCTACGTCTTCAATAGCCCAACGATTTGGGCGCATGAGACGGTGATTTTCCTTACGGCAAGCTCCTTTATTTTTGGTGGTCTCTATGTAGCTGCGCGCAACGCGCACATTCGGGTTGTGCTGATCTATGACCTGATCAGCCCCAAGAAACGCAGGGTTTTCGACGTAGTAATTTCACTCGTTTGCAGTTTTGCGTGTGCATTCTTTGCATGGGCGTCGTGGCGGAGCGTGGTCCGGGCGGTCTGGACCCCCGCGGGCGATTTCCGACTCGAAACAACCGGCAGCGCCTGGGATCCGCCCACCGCCGGATTGGTGAAAGTATTTCTGTTCGTCGTTCTCATACTGCTTGCTGTCCAATTTGCGGTTCTCGCCTTCAACTACATCAGAAACCGGGACGGTTAAGCCATGGAAGTTTTGTCACTGTTCACAGACTTCAAGGCCATGGGCATTGAATGGGCGACGCTGGTTATGTTCGTCATGTTGCTGGGGCTGTTGCTGACGGGCATGCCGCTGGCGTTCGTGACCCTGCTCGTCGCCCTGATCTTCGCCCTTGGGTGGTTCGGCCCAATGGCAGTTCCCCTTATCACCTCGCGAATATTCAGCTTCGTAAACAGTTTTGTTTTCGTCTCGGTGCCAATGTTTGTGCTTATGGCGTCGATCCTGGATCGTTCAGGCATCGCAAAGGACCTCTTCGATGCGATGCGCGTCGTCGGTGGAAGGCTGCGAGGTGGTGTTGCCATCCAAACCTTACTAGTGGCTGTGGTTCTTGCTGCGATGTCTGGCATCATCGGTGGTGAAGTCGTCCTGCTGGGCCTTCTGGCGCTGCCGCAAATGCTGCGTTTGGGCTATGATCGAAGACTCGCTATCGGTGTGTGCTGCGCCGGTGGTGCGCTTGGCACGATGATCCCGCCGTCCATCGTGTTGATCATCTACGGTTTGACAGCGAGCGTCTCGATTGGCGACCTGTTTACGGCATCGTTTCTGCCGGGCCTCATGCTGGCATCCTTCTACATCACCTATGTATTGGTTCGGGCATATCTCAACCCCGAGGTCGCGCCCGTACCGGAACCGGATGAAATCTCGACCAAAGACAAGCTGCGCCTACTCAAGGGTCTGATACTCCCGATTATCGTGGTCATTGTGGTGCTTGGATCCATTTATGGAGGGATTGCATCAGTTACTGAAGCCTCGGCAATGGGCGTTTTCGGTGTTGCTCTGTCCACAGTGATCCGTGGAGAATTTTCGTGGGAATTGCTAAAGGGCGCTGCACTGCAAACCTTATCGACGGTTGGTATGATCGTCTGGATCGGTATTGGCGCGTCCGCCCTGGTTGGCGTGTTCAATCTGATGGGTGGCATCAACTTTGTTTCGGGACTTATCGTCGGCGTCTCGGAAAACCCGACAGTCATCGTGCTGCTGATGATGCTGATCCTCTTTGTGCTGGGCATGTTCCTCGACTGGGTTGGTATTGCATTGCTGACAATGCCGATCTTCGTCCCAATCGTGCGTGACCTCGGCCTGGACCCGGTTTGGTTCGGCGTGGTCTTTGCGATGAATATGCAGGTTAGCTTTTTGTCACCGCCGTTTGGCCCAGCCGCATTCTATCTGAAATCAGTCGCGCCCGAGGGAATATCGCTCGGAGAGATCTTCCGCTCCCTATTGCCATTCATTGCAATGCAGGTGCTGGCGCTTGCGATACTGATTGCGTTCCCCGGTGTAACCGGTCGCTGGTGAGGTTTAAAATGAGAAAAACAAAGCTGCGGTCCCAGGACTGGTTCAACAATCTCGATGATCCTGAGATGACGGCTCTCTATCTGGAGCGCTATCTGAACTACGGTTTAACAATCGAAGAACTAACATCTGATCGTCCCATCATCGCCATTGCGCAAACGGGCAGTGACCTGTCTCCCTGCAACCGACACCATTTGGAGTTGGCGAACCGAACGCGCGAAGCGATCCGTACTGCAGGCGGGATCGCGCTGGAGGTTCCGGTCCACCCGATTCAGGAAACGGGCAAGCGTCCGACGGCGATGCTGGACCGCAACCTTGCGTACTTGAGCTTAGTTGAGACGCTGTACGGCTATCCAATAGACGGCGTTGTGCTCACCATCGGTTGTGACAAAACAACTCCGGCTCTGCTGATGGCGGCGGCAACAGTCAACATCCCGGCTATCGCGCTTTCGGTGGGACCGATGCTGAATGGCTGGCATGAAGGCGAGCGCGCTGGATCGGGCACCGTCATCTGGAAGGCACGGCAGAAGTTCGCAGCAGGTGAAATCGACGCAAAAGGGTTCTTGCAACTCGCGGCAGCATCGGCCCCGTCCGTAGGGTATTGCAACACGATGGGTACGGCATCCACGATGAATTCTCTTGCCGAAGTGTTGGGGATGCAATTGCCTGGATCCGCAGCCATTCCAGCGCCCTATCGAGAACGTGGGCAGATGGCTTACGCCACTGGCTTGCGTATCGTCGAAATGGTCCATGAAGATATCCGTCCCAGTGATATCATGACACGTGAGGCCCTTGAAAACGCAATCGTGGTCGGGTCTGCGTTAGGTGGATCGACCAACGCCCCGATTCATCTGAACGCCATCGCGCGCCACTTGGGAATTGAGTTGAGCAACGATGATTGGGAGCAGTTCGGATTCGAAGTCCCATTGCTCGTCAACATGCAACCCGCCGGTGAATACCTGGGTGAGGACTTCTTTCGCGCTGGCGGGGTTCCTGCGGTCGTTTCAGAGTTGCTGGAAGCCGGATTACTGCCGCACCCAGATACTAAAGGCGCGAACGGAAAATCGATGGCCCAAAACTATACTGGGCAGACTGCCACCAACCGCGACGTCATCCGACCCGCAGATGACCCTCTGCTTTCCAATGCAGGCTTTCTGAACTTCAAAGGCAATCTGTTTGACAGTGCGCTGATGAAAACATCCGTTATCGACGCAGAGTTCCGCCAGCGATACCTATCAGATCCTGCAAACCCTGATGCTTTTGAAGGACGCGCAATCGTTTTTGACGGGCCTGAAGACTTTCACGCAAAGATCGACGACCCCGCTCTGAATATAGATGCAAACTGCATTCTGGTCATGCGGGGGGCCGGACCCAAAGGATATCCTGGCGGTGCCGAAGTGGTTAACATGCGGCCGCCGAGCTATCTGATAAAGCAGGGTATTCGCGCATTGCCTTGCATCGGAGATGGTCGGCAATCGGGCACTTCGGGATCAGCCTCAATCCTGAATGCGTCGCCGGAAGCCGCAGATGGCGGTGGCCTTGCATTTCTAAGAACCGGTGACCGAATTCGTGTGAACCTGCGCGAAAGAACGGTCAATGCGCTTCTTACCGCTCAGGAATTTGCCCAACGACGCGAGCAGCTTGATGCCGACGGCGGCTACCCTGTCCCGGAGAGCCAGTCACCTTGGCAGGATATTTTCCGATACACTGTTTCGCAGTTTTCGGAAGGCATGGTGATGAAAGGTGCTCCCGAGTACCAAGACATCGCGCGCAGGTACTCTTTGCGCAACAACCATTGAGCACTGGAATGGCTGAAATAGATCTCATTTGTGTCGGAGAACCCCTGTTCGAGCTGAGCAACGTCGGGCCGGGTCAATGGCAGTCTGGTTTTGGAGGTGACATCTCCAACGTGGCAGTTGCGGCCGCGCGGCAGGGTGTGCGTTCAGCAATCGTGTCTTTTCTTGGTGATGATCCATTCGGTACTGAGATTCGGAATTTCTGGAGCATGGAAAGCGTCAATGATGACTACGTTGAAACGCTGCCTGATGGCCAAACCGGTCTCTATCTCATCACTCACGACGAAGGCGAGCACCATTTTGAGTACCGCCGCGCCGGTTCGGCGGCATCACAGCTTGGGCCAGAGCACCTTCGCGACGCTATCTTTAAAAATGTGCCGATTGTCCATCTTTCGGGCATAACGCAGGCGATCAGCAAGACCGCCCGTGCGGCTACGGAAAAAGCCATTGAGAAAACAAAACTCAGCGGCGGACGCGTGTCTTATGATCCAAATCTACGATTAAAGCTCTGGCCGCTTCAGCAAGCACGTCGAGTCATTATGGAAACCATTACGAAGGTGGACATCCTGCTGCCGGGCCTCGATGACTCACGCGTTCTGACGGGTTTGGAACAGCCGGACGACATTATCCGATATTTTAGGGATCGTGGACCATCGATTATTGCGCTGACCATGGGCGAGCAGGGTGTTCTGGTGTCCTTTCAGGATGAGGTGCGGCATATTCCAGCGCCGAAGGTTGAAGCCGTCGATGCAAGCGGTGCCGGAGACTGTTTCGATGGCACATTTCTTTCGCAACTGATCGAGGGTCGTACAGTTTTCGAAGCAGCATTCTATGCTGCCTCAGCAGCTGCCTTGTCCGTTCAAGGCCATGGGGCCGCTAAGTCGATCCCAAAACGTGAGGCGGTGCTTGCATTGCTTCAGCAGTCCGGACTCAAGATATGAGCTATCCTTCCAGGATGAAAAGCGAGCAAGTGCTGGAAATCGGCGGTCTATGTCCAGTCATGCCTGTTTTGGAAGTTGAGCGCGCGGAAGATGCAGTCTCACTCGCGCAAGCCCCCTTGGCCGGTGGGCACAGAGTGCTTGAGGTAACTTTACGCACCGCTGACGCGCTAAAGGCGATCTCTGAGACGGCTTCAATCAAGGGCGCTGTGGTTGGTGCGGGAACGCTGCGAACGCCGGAGGATGTTCGAGCGGCAAAGTAAGACGGTGCGGTATTCGGAGTATCGCCGAGAGCGACAGACTCCCTGCTGGCCGCTTGCGAAACCGAGGATTTGCCGATCTTACCGGGTGCCACCACCTTAAGCGAGGTGATGGCGTTGTTGGAAAAGGCCTACACGGCACTTGATCGAGTTAGGTAGTCTTACACTTTAAGATGATTTTGGAACGCAAGTCGCCGAGCAGGAAAAACAAATTTTCGACGCGATCTATGTCGCGCCGTAGCAGACCGCCAAGATTGGTACATTGCATCGGTCGCAAGGTTCCGCCTCTGCGCTTGAAAGCCCTACCAAGCAGGCTAAAGCAGAGCGTTCGATATTGGTGCCGACCTTCGCAACCGGTTCGGCATCAAGCTCGCTTGCGGGCTTTTGTTTTGCTTCGGTGAGCTGCTTTGGCTTGGAACGCAGCCAATCAGGGAGTGAAAACAATGAACAAGACTTGGTTTTAGGACGCTTAGTCTAATAGTGATACTGCGGGCATCGTCCTTCAAGACATCACCGGAGGAAACATGCGTTTTTCTGCAACTGTCATACGCCTGAACTGGTCTAGGGTCGAGAGATTCGCTCGACATCTTCAACCGTTTACACGCGCTCGGTTTTTCCCTTCGACTGCTTAAAACTGCCGATCATTCCGATGCGATGATAACCCCGCTCCGCCTCCGATAGCATCTCTTGGCCAAGTTCATTGCTTCCACGATCTAAATAATAGTTTCCCTTCAATCTGATTAAATGAAGCCAGTCAGGGGTCATCTCTAGACGGCTTGCCATTGCTGTCGCTTCTTCCAGATACGGAAGGCTTTTTTCGTCCCAATTTGCTCGAAAAATATTGCGCCTAGCCCAAACTTCTACAGATTCTAAATTATAAATCATTGCAGTTTGGAGCGATTTTTCGGCCATGGATGACGCTTCCCCAATTTTCCCACAACCTAACAGCGCACTTGTTAATGCAGTCTCTGCATAACCCGCCAAAACACCAGTTTCACCAAGTGGAAGTGTCTCTTGCAACGCTTTCAATGTTCGTAGCCCAGACTCAGGATAGCCCAAAAGAACCAGAACAAAACCAAGATGTATCTGCAAAAGCGAGTGTACGAACTCCCCACTTCGGCCATGAAGCGAAAGTAGAGATCTTCTTAAGTTCGAAATGGCACCGGAGAACTCGCCCTGGTGTGTAAGAACGTACTGTCTGAAAAACTCCGCCAGATGCCGGTCTTCTTCACCACGGTCCTCTGTGACTAAGCTCAACATCTCACTAACTTCTTCGCGAGCATCTTTAAACCGCCCCAATTGAGCCAGCGCCATTGCTCGATATCCATGGATTTCAAGGCTGCTTTGAGATTCTGTCGAAATCAGAACTTTCTTAAACTTTCCGCGATAGAAAAAAGATGTGTACTCACTTTCGATACCAAACTTTGGAGTTGCACCAATGTAAGCACATGCCTGTGCGTATGGTTTCTTTAGTGAAGGCTCATGTTGATTGGGGTTCGGCGTATACTCTCGTGCAAATGATACATACCGCTGGGTGTTGTAAAGGCAACGCAAGTACAGATTCTCGCTTGCGGAGAAATAGGATGAGTTTCCTCTTGTTTCTTCAACCAACATGATAATTTCATGCCACATTTCGAATTCTGATAGTCGTGAAATGAGGTCTAGAAAGTCCGTATCGCTCATAGGTTCCAACCCAAAGTCCACCATGTAACGCACAATTGCGGACATCTCGTTTCTGTTCAAAGTGGGGATAGATTTGTAAAAATGATCGTTGAATACTGTATGCGGGCTGGGAATGGATTTTGATCTTTCCCCGATTAATTCATGAGAAATCGACAGGATATTGCGTGAAAGGATAAGATCTTTGTTAATCAACCGAAAGTCTAATAGAGAACTTTCTGCTGCTATCGGTGACCTGCCAAATACCTCCACAAAGCGGTCAAGTTTGATTTTTCCACCAAATGAAGAAATTCGCTTTAAAGAAGTTTTATCACCTGGCGGTAATGCCATGAGGACTTGATCAATAAAAACCGAGCTGGTCGGTTGAGCACGCAAACCGTTTGACTTTTCTTCGGTCAAAGCACGGTGCCGCTCATCTCCCAAAATTCTGGCGTGATCCAGTGCTCGTTGAATAAGCACCGGAAGGCCCAGCGACATAGCGACAATGCTCGAGACATATTCCGAACTCTGCGGACCATTGTGTTTAGAAGAAAGAAATTCGCGGACTTGGCTTCTGTTTAAAGCCGCGAGACGAAAACTAAGATGCTCTTCGTCTTTGAAGTAGCTGGGTTCGCTCTTGGTGGCGATGAAGATTAAACAATTCGATCTTTGGCAGACAGCAAGAATTTTCTCCATTGTGCGTACTTGATCGTTGGACATTAAGTGGGCGTCATCGAAAAAGAGAACTATGAACGGGCCCTCGACAGAATGCAAAATCAACTCATCCAGGCGGATGGAACCGGTGATAGAATCATGGTCACTCGAAGCTTCGGCGTGGCTCCAAATAAAGGCATTAGGAGAATGCTGTCTTTGAAGTTTTGAATTTGAAGTTTGGTCTAGCTCCTGAGCGAACTCGTTCGAAAGCCTATTTTCAATTCCCGACAGTAGCGCTGTAGTGGAACCTCCTACATAGTCCGGACCACCAAGTGAAACAATCTTCTGTTGACTGGTGGAGTGTCTTCTGAGGAATTTTTCGACGGTGTATGTTTTCCCTACCCCAGACGGGCCGGTAACAAAAACTACTTGACCCTGTAATGGTTCAACTCGCTTCATCACATCCCGAAAGTCTCTAATAATGTCTTCTCTGCACCATTCTGCGTCTTCAGAAATGAATTGCGGTTTCATAGCTTTGACTTTTTCGGCACTCGCAGATGCAATGAAATCTGAAATGTCAAATGTTGGTGCCACTTGGAGATCGTCTTCCAGCAGCTTTTTGTGTTTCAAAAATCTTTGAGCAGCATGCGCCGTGTTGCCCCGGTTAACTTCGTGTATGATGGATTTTGTTGCCGCCAAATCGCTGTATGGGTCCAACCTTCTAAGTAGTTCACATTGTACCAGTTGAGGTTTTCCAAGTACTTTATTTTTGTAGCTTCGCAATGCCTCCTCTAGAAGGCCTACGGTTTCGCTTCTTAGTTCCTGCCTAGTTTGATACAGCCACTCATCGAACTCTGGATCGAGGCCATCTAGGCCAAGTAAGAACTCTGGAGCTGCGGAGATCTTGGAGCGCAAAAACTCTGGGTCGTTTGAAACTTGAATGGCTTGTAAGTCGGAGCAAACTGCGTTTTTCGAAATAGTCAAAGAGTGCTTGCCTATGTTTTGAACATAGTCATTTGTTCCAAGAGCCCTCCTTAGTTCAGCCAAAGATTGTCGAAGACTGTTTCGGCGCTGGGATTCGTGTGACTTACTCCACAGTAATTCCGAAAGAGCCTGGCGTTCTGCATGACCATCACGTAGCAGCACGAGAAAAACCGCTAACGACTTACGGTTGTTTAATTTTATGAGCGAACCGCTGTTATCCCAAAGTGCAAATTGACCTAGGAAACTAACTCTAATGTTAGGTTGAGTACCCATGTACGATTATTATGCATTGCTGACTTATGTGGAAATCATGCACGCCACAGTTGCTAGAGTCACGGAAAAATAACGGAAAACATATACCGTGATTATGGGCTGGAAAGATGAATGCTGTGGACGAACTGGATCTGATGCCGATTCCCATGGAGCAACTGAGCTGGTGATGATGCAAGTGCGACTAAGGCTGGAGACATGTGTTAGGTTGCAAAATACCCTAGCGCCCAGAACACGACCTGCTGGATAAGAACCTCCTGGAGGACGCGTTCTGAGTTGCGGAATTGAACGTAGTTGGTTCTGGTAAATTCGATTGTGTCGGGGTGAGGGACTAAAACACCAAGCTCACATGCAAGACCCCAAAAGCGGCTACTTACTGAAATGCATTTTTTGTTGGTTATGAGGAGATTCTAACGTGCAAAATAGTTTCCATTACCTTGGGTTTGGTCTCCTGACTTTGCTTACATGCCAGTTTTGCTCACCCGCAGCGGCATGCGAAAATTTCAAAAGAAGTACAATGGCTTCCAAGGACACGCGCGCAAACTGGAGGTTAGATTACCCTGTGACCGGTTCGTCCCCCATGATTACACCTTGGGAAAAATACAATTTCACCCAAGAGCCTCGTCTCTATATGGATGCAATACTATCGACCGTGTCTGAAGATTTCCAGCGTGTTGGATCCGTCCTTACCGCAACCGAAAACCACAATTGGTGGATAGTACCATGGATGGACTATACGAAATACGGTCGTGAGCCGTTAATGGGGCTTACAAAGGAAAGAACCACTATGCCAGGCGACTTGTCACCTACTAGTACAGGTGGCCATCAGGTTTGGGCAGTGGGCTTTTACAATGCCATCGGCGCAGAGACAATCGGTGAAATCTTCGAGGACACCTGCGACCCCCAGTACCCGTCTTCTGTTCAGTTCAAAGAAGGGACAGTGTCAGTAAAATTCCTATTCACAGATGCGCCGACTTCGCAAGTTGAATACCTTGAGGGGGCTCCAGAATTCAGGGCCAAAATCGATTTGAGTGAAGGGAGTGGAAAAGTAACTGAGCGTGAAGAAAGGTCCGTTCGCCTTTTGCAAGTTGATATCGCTGTGAAAGATAAACGCGCACAACCGGTAGGTTGGGTGTTTGGTACTTTCGCTTGGGTTGGCCTTGCCCGTGGCGACCAGTTATTTGATAACTTGGAGCCCGTTTCATTGCAGTGGGGCGATGATCCGGAAAAATACGAACCTGAAGAAGTGAGTGAAACCTGGATCAATCCTTTGCTAAATGGCATTTTATTCGGATGGTCGGAAAGACCAACGTTGGGTTTTCATGGCCGCGCGAACGGGCCAGCTGATGACATAAAGTCTTCCTGTTTGTCGTGCCATGCAAGCGCCAAGTTGCCAAACACCGAGATGATACCTTGGAGAGCCGAATTCAACATGATCGTAGACTTGCCAGACTATGCGAAGGTACAGAAGTACGTTGATGAGTGGTTCATAAACCTTCCATCTGGTGATGTATTTAATCCTAACGAGCCGGCTGTTTCCGCGCTTGACTATTCACTGCAACTCTCTGAGGCGGCAAAAAGAATGTGCTCAGCTTGTGAGGACGGGGCACTGAATAGTCGAACACCTTCCATATGCATCCAAGCAGGATTGTTTACTGAAATGCACTGTTCCGCGTCTGCGCAGGTTGGTGTTATGGCAGCTGAGCCGGATCGCATCATTCGCAATTCCACGGATCCCAAAGTACCTCCCAGACAATAGTCGCGATCACGAGACTATCGAAAATTGCCTTATGTCGGGCATCTAGGGCCAACTCGTCAAATTGTACTTATGGCGCTCATCAAATTGGAGCGGCCGTGAGAGTGCGTAGTAAGCTTCCCATGACCCCAATTCCCAGATTAAACGCGAACTGAGAAGTCGTCGGGCAATACTAGAACTAGATATCGCCTCGGCTGAACGCTTCACCAGCGAAGCAGGTCTAACAGGCTATATTCAAACAATTTTTTAAGGAGAACATCATACGATAACAGGCTCTTAAAGGCCCAAATCGTGGATTTTAACGCTCGGATAACGCTCGACTTGCGGTGGGTTTATGGCCGGTTGGTTCAATCGCTTCGTCTGATTCTTAATTGAACTTGGAGGAACGAATTATGTTCAATCGTCGTGGTTTTATGGTGCCTAGCAACGCGGGCCGTTTAGCGAGTTTAGCAGTAGCGAGCTCTCTAGCAGCAAACTCTGTCGCTTATGCTGGAAGTCAATGCGCTGTGCACGAGGATGCACTAAATGAAATTGTCACAAAATACGAGCAGGAATTTAAACAAGTCGAAAATCAAGCCGGGCAACTATCAAACAAAGCTGACAAGTTGTCTAAAGACTCAGCAGAAAACGTTATTGATATCGACTTTGATTTCACAATGCGAGAGAAACGGATTGTATTTGACCTACCAACGGTCACGATGAAGGAGCGAAGGATAGTTTTTGGCCTACCCAAAACAACCTTCAAGCTACGGTCAATCAAATTTGACATTCCGAAAACTAGATTTGTTAATAAGAAAACAGGGCAATACCCTGAGACATTCTGCACGGATACATGGATAAAGTTGCCGTTCGGGGGCAAGACTAAAGGCGTCCCAAAGTGCACCGTAAGGTGGAGCGACATAATTACCAAAGTACCGGAAGTGTATGTTGAAACAACCGAGATCAAAACAAAGATCCCAGAGTTTACTTGGGGCAATACAGAGATAATCTTGGATATCCCAGAATTTTATATGGACCGGCAAGAGTGGTTCTTAAAGATTCCTGAGGTTACAAGTGTGCAGCCAAGTGTTCAACGCAGAGAAATTGAGAGTGAAGCCAATTCATTGACCGAACGTTCGTCGCGGTTGCAGCAGTCACAGAGTAGAGAAGTAGCTACGGCCACTTCGAACCTGTACTCCTGTTTTGAAGCTTCCTTAGAGAAAGAAAAAGAGCAGGCAGTCACTTCGATTGAGAACGCTGAAGCAGAGATCGAATCCGCGATCTTGGAAATGGAGCAACTTGGAATTGATCCTTCCAGAGTGCGCTCACAAGACGGTGAAGTAAATCTTCTTGCAGTTCGAGAAGACCTGAGAAAGCGAAAGGCAGAAGCAATTAATCAATTTAACGAGGCGCTTTCTCAGATCCTTCAAGAGAGAGCATCTGCATTGGAATTGATCTAAAGCAGTCTTGGTCACGCCTTTCGTCAATTCGGCGTGACCAAAGCCAATAGTGTGTTGGGTACGCTGCGCTCCACGGACGCTGTTAGATCTTCGTCGAAAGTGAGGCTGCTAACGACCACTGATTTCTCTTTTTCAATGCAGCCAGCGTCGATAGTCTTCAAAGTGAAACATTAATTTTACTAATAATCAGCCCCTTAGGTATGTTACTTTTAAACAGAAACAAAATCTATACCGAGGCTAACAGGAGGGGTTGATTGGCCGGAGGACCCGAAACGGATATTGTTGCCAACTATGATAGTTAAATCGCAATTCTGCAATCAATGTGGCTGCGGCCCCAATCGGATCATACTAGTTGAGGTGCAAAGCTACGGCGCAGATTTAGATGACCATTGATTTAGAAGGACCAGTTTCTATGAAAAAGACCTTAGGACGCTTAGCTACCTGTGCAGGCATTTCGATGATGGTTTCCACCCCAGCTTTGGCCGACACTCTGCGGATCGGCGCTTGGAACATTCAAAACTTGCATCACGAAGAGGGAGTGAAACTGTTTGATTGGGGTACTAGTCGAACTACCGAGGACTATGACCTCTTAACGAAATACCGGTCTAAATTTGGATCGGGTGAAGGCACAGACGCTGACGTAATTGGTTTGCAAGAGATAGGGACCAAAGCTGCGGCGGAACGGATCTTTCCCCCTTCGGAATACGATCTAGTGATGTCTTCTCGCCATCCAGGCGACAATGCGCCGGGTGCCAAGAACGACATCTACACGGCAATCGCGATCAGAAAAGACAGCGGTGTCACCTTTGTTGAGCAAGAAGACTTAACCGATCTTGTTGTCGTTGATGATGATGGCAATCCTACGCGAGCGGGCACTGCTGCACGCTTGTCGTTTGATGGCACCGATTTCTGGGTGATGTCAGTACACCTGAAATCAAGTTGCTCAGATGATGATAACCCATCCACCGACCCGTCCGAAGACTGCAAGTTGTTTTGGAAGCAAATGCAGCCCTTGGCGGATTGGATCCAAAGCAGAGCTGCATCAGAAGTACCGTTCTTCATCGTTGGTGATTTCAACCGTCGCTTTCGACAGTTCAAATTCGAAGGTGAAGCATGGCGAGCTTTGAACAACGGTGACCTGAACGAGCCGTTTTTGACAGCCCATCCTGCATCTGTGACTCGAAAGTGCCCTACGCGTGTGGGGCGCAGTGTTGAGCCAATCGATTGGATACTTATGGATATCCGGATTGCAGATTGGTTTGTGGATGGCTCGTTTTGGGAACGGAGGTTCACCAGAGCAGATGTTGAAAAATCCAAGGAAGCGGATAACCGCAACGGCTTAAGCGATCATTGCCCGATCAGTATTGATGTCACGATAGATTAAGCTCTTGGCTTCAATCTTCACAGAACACCCTCGGACTGAATGCCGATGGTCCTTCGGTCGCGAATAGTGCGCTCTCTTTCGAGTTTGAGATTCAACTAGTTTGGTGAGGAAACCATGAATAGGCAGAAAATTGGTGTTGTTGGTTCCATAGCATTAACGCTGACAACCGCTGCTGCAACGGCCCAAGAGATTACTGTCTTGCAAGGGGAGCAACACCGCTCAGCTTACGCGGACCAAACAGTGGAAACTGAAGGTCTCGTAACCGCAGTCGTTGGCAACGGTTTTTTTGTTCAAGGTGATCCAGATGGAAACTCGCTCACCAGCGATGGGTTGTTTGTTTTCACCAAGGATGCGCCGTCCGTAAAGGTTGGAAGCATGCTTAGAGTGAATGGTCAATTGGTTGAGTTCGCTCGACCCAATCAGTTGCCACTAACTCAGATAAAAAGCCCCTCGATAGAAGTGCTGTCGACCAACAATCCTTTGCCTGAGCCGGTTGAAATCAGTCAGACAAAAAACCACCCACCTACTGAAGTGATTGATAATGACAACTTCGACCAGTTTGATCCTGACGACGACGGCATCGACTTTTTCGAGCAATTCGAGGGCATGCGAGTAACGATTAAAGATGCCATCGTGCTCTCACCCATGAACCACCACGAAGAAATTTGGATACTCCCTTCGGCCGGATCGGCATCGACGTCATTTGTTGACGGGTACGCGCTTACCTTGTCGGAAGACGATGCTAATCCGGAGCGAATGTTGGTGGATTTTGAGCTAATTGGCGAGCTCTCAGAGATTGAGGCCGGGACCCGACTGGGAGATATCACCGGGATCCTTTCCTACGACTTTGGAAACTACCGCGTTTTCGCGACTGAGATCGCAGGGGATATAACGCCGGCGCTATCAGGTATTAACCCAGCACTTGAAGTGCCGAATGAGACAGTCGTCACGGTGGCATCCTATAATGTCCAAAACCTCGATCCTCATATCGAAGTCCTTCCAAGGGAGAGGGACATAGATGACGATATTGGCTCAGGTAAGTTCGACGCCATTGCGGTACAAATCGTCGGTCTTTTGGGCTCGCCTGCAATCGTCGCTTTGCAGGAAGTTCAGGACAACGACGGCGCAGAAAACACACCTATCACGAGCGCCAGTGAAACACTTCAAACCCTTTCCAAAGCCATTTTGGCCCAAGGCGGGCCGCACTACGACTTTGTCGATTTTCCACCAGACGATGATCAAGACGGCGGACAACCTGGCGGCAACATCCGAAGTGCATTCCTTTACGACCCTAATCGCGCCCGATTGGTCGCCGATAGCGCCTACCGTATTCTTGATGGAGATGGTGCGTTCGCGGGTAGCCGTAAGCCAGTAACGGCCACATTCGAGACCTCCGCTGGGGCTCTAAGTATAGTCAATGTGCACTTTTCATCACGGCGCGGAAGCGACCCGAGTTTTGGTTCCAACCAACCACCCGCGGTTGCCAAGGCCGCAGTAAGACGGAAACAGGCTCAGGTCGTGGGTTCGACAGTATCGGATCTCCTAAGAGACGATGCCAACGCGCTGGTCATGGTGCTTGGTGACTTTAACGCGCACTATTTTGAACGCGAATTGGGCCTACTTGAGAATGACTTTGGCCTCTCTAACCTTTGGTATTCCCTTCCTGTAGAAGCACGCCGCTCTTATGTTTTTGAGGGTCAAGCACAAGCATACGATCACGTTCTCGTCTCACCCGCGCTACAGGATCGAACCTCGCTTCTTCCGGCATACGTCAATGCAGGAAAACTCGCTCAGGCCAGTGATCATGATCCGCTGTTGGCCGTGGTTTCGAGAATCGAACCATTGGTTCCGCTCGCTGACGGGAATGCGCTGCTTTCTACTAACGCTATCCGAAATAAAGCGGGGGCGATGGACGCACCCGTGATGCCGCCGGACCATCTCAATGGTACTGAACTTCGCGAATGGCTCCGCGACAACTGGTATGACGGCCATCATGTTCCGCAAGGTTACGACAACGCGCGACGGGCGATGTACTCATTTGTTGATGTCGCTGATGACGGGCGCGTCTATGGGGTCTATACTGGTTTCAATCAAGAAG
This sequence comes from Ruegeria sp. BI11, assembly GCF_056538005.1. Taxonomy (NCBI): domain Bacteria; kingdom Pseudomonadati; phylum Pseudomonadota; class Alphaproteobacteria; order Rhodobacterales; family Roseobacteraceae; genus Ruegeria; species Ruegeria sp. BI11. The sequence continues at coordinate 295,444 of NZ_JBQFSM010000003.1, forward strand.
CGCGGGACGTGACATTCCTAGATCCAATTAACCCTGAGCACTCGGTTCCTCAGAGTTGGTTCAGAAAAGCTGAGCCCATGCGCAGCGACATTCTGCACCTGTTCCCAACCCACAAAGACGTAAACTCGGCCCGTGGATCAGACCCATTCGCTGAAATCCCCGATGCGGTCACGACGCGTTGGTACGGACTTACCGATGATAATCGGTTCACGATAAAAACACAGTCTCCAACAGAAGACATCGACTTGTACTCCGAAGACACACGTACCGAATTTGAGCCGGCGGAATCCCACAAAGGGGATCTCGCCCGTGCAGTCTTCTACTTCTATACGATGTATCCTGGCCGAGCAGGTGAAATTGACGAACTCGCTGTCGATGGCATCGGGCAGTTTGGTGAGTGGCATCGAAACGACCCAGTTGACGATTGGGAGCGCGTGCGAAATGGCCGCGTGGAGCAGGTTCAAGGCAACCGCAATCCGTTCATTGACTACCCGGAGTTGGTCTGCCGCGCCTGGCCCGGTGCCTGTTGAGTGATGCCAAACGGCGATCACAGATTGAAACATCCGCAGAAAGCAAAAGGGGCTTAGTTGGATACCTGAGAAACAAAAGAAGCGAGAGACGCTAGAAGAAATGTTAGCTTCTTGCTCAGATACGCTTTTTCCAGCCGAGTTGGGAGCAGTGCCAATAACTCTTGAGAGCCGCGACGCTGATGGAGACACTCCGTTGCACGTCATGCTGTGGCGTAACAATACATATGCCGTGTTGCAATTCATCGAGGCTGGAGCGGATGTAAATGCGGTGGGCGATATGTCTGAGACGCCTCTTCATATTGCAGTGAAACAACAAAACTTTGCTGCGATTGAGGCGCTGCTAAAGGCAGGTGCCGATGTTTCCAGTATTTCTGAATTCGGCCAGACGCCGGGAGACCTTGCGCAAGAACTTGGAGGCGATGTTCGGCGGATTCTACGCATCGAATACCGCTGAATTCTGCTGGGTTGCCAATGGTGGTATTGTTGACTTATCGGATTTTCTAAGCTCGCCCATGAAGCTCGCTTCGAGCGCCCGGTAGCTTGTCGCGCACTTGTACGAGAACGGCAACAGTAAGTCCGTGCCCTCAATTCTGGGCAACATTTTTATTTTATAATACTTTTCCTTAAGAAAAGCTAAGCACGTTTCTGAAATGAGATGACTCTCTAGACCAGTGTCGGTGCGAGCTCTCCCCACTCATCCGCAGTCATACCCACTTTTTCTGCCCCATCCTCTGAGGCGAATTGAGCTGCTTTGAGTAGGAGAAAGGCCACCGTGATGGCGTCTACCTCGCAGCGTTTCTCGAATTCTTCGATAGTTTCATTGGGCCCTTTTTCTGACATCCCCATTCCCCTTTGTATCTGACGCTTTCGGGCAATTGGCTGACTTTGCATAATACTTCATCGCCCTCGGAAAGCCAGTTCTCGGGCGTGCGAGCGCTTCTTCCGGATAGGCTCTAATTCTGCAAACAAGCTCGTCTTCCAGCGCAAGTGATTTGCAACGGTGATGAAGGGTGGGAGATCGGCTCTGATACTCCTCATTGTTCGTTTTGCTGGGTGTCATCTGATGACCCATCCTGCTCATCGTCAGACGTTGCTTCAATCTCCCGAACGGCCAACTCGGCGATCTTTCGAACCAGATACCAAACGCTACTTCGGCGTGTGTGCCCCTTGATCCAGCCGGTGACATCCTTGGCCGGGATATCGAGATGCGGTGCTTCGTCTTCGAATACTCTGACCTTGTAGTCGGAGATATCCGCAAGCTCGCTCATGTTTCCAGCCCGGGCTTCCGCGATTGGGGTATGGTTTACATAAACAACAACTCTTAGCATTTTCGTCCTTCCTATTCTGGTGTGTCTGAACACTCGACCCTCGTGGGCCCGCCTTAGTTCCACGAGTGGTTCTTGGTCTTTTGATGCAGAAGACCCCGCACCAGCCGTCTCAGAACCCGCACTGATCTGTGCTGCTCATAGGTGCCTACCAGCGCTTCAACATCGCCGAGATCCAGCCGAAAGAACTCGGGCCTCAACCCAAACTCATTGGCGAATTCGCTCACCAGGCTTTGAATGATCGCAGGCAGTTGCTCCGGTATTGGACGCGGGATTTCATAGATTGTGCAGCGGTTGAGAAGAGGCGCAGGAACCCCGCTCAGATCATTTGCCGTCAAAATCCAGCTCACATGTGAGGCATCCACATCAGCCGCTAGATATTTCTCTCGATATCTCCTGGCCTCAGAGGGCTCGAGCAACGCAAGAAGTTCGCCAGTGATGTCTCCGTTTCGACTCGCGTGCGTCTTGTCGATTTCGTCCAAAACAACAACGGGATTAAGGACGCGTGCCGTTGCCACAGCCTCCGTCACGATCCCTGCATGCGCAGAACTCCATCCGATGGAAAGACCAAACAAATGGTTCTCCGACTTGCCGCCGACATTTGCGCTTTGCACATAAAGCCCGAGAGCTTTACATGCGGCTTTTGCAAAAGCTGTTTTGCCGACGCCGGGCTCGCCAACCAGTAGGGTGGGTTGGATATGAAGAATGTCAGATCCGATGCTCCATCGGCACTCGATGTCATGGGCCATCCCTTCGATGACGAAATTGCAATGAGGGAACCTTTGTGAAACTGCACGAAGCTCGTTCAACTCATTAAGTGAGGCCAGCCGGGCGAATTGATTGCTCCAGGTTGTGAGTTGCTTGATATGTTCTGGCATCTCGTTTCGGAGCGTGCGCGGCAGGTACTCAAAGTCCACCTTTTCCAGCAGATACAGTGCAGCAGCGGCTTTCTCACTCTCTGCGCGAGAGGCTTCCAAAGACATATCGGCAGCATGACGTTCGGAGATGAGGCCCATGACCTCTTTCCAGCGTTTTAGGCTCGTCATCTGTTCCACCGTGTCCTGGGCGAAGACGGCGAGAGCAGGATCGATTTCCCTCAAACGGTTCATTTCCGTCTGCCGCCAGTTGTCAGGCTCATCGCTAAATCTTGCGGTTTCTTCAGAACGTTTGTTGATCACCTTGAGAAGGTCTTCAGCGCTGGCTCTTTCCAAAATCCTTTGCTTAACGATTTTCCAGGACGCATGGGAGTTGGCTGCGCTCAAAACAGGGCGGAGGATGTCTGCCTCGTTATGGCGGAAGCCAGCCAGCGCAAAAATCTCATCTTCTTCCCAGGTTGTTCCACTCATGGGGTTACCAACCTTTCGCCACACAAGCGGGGCATCGGTGACCCGATGCGCCCCAGGAAATTTGGCCGATATAGCCGCAGCTTCGGCATTGAAGCACATCTCGCTTAGCGCGAGTATTCAAACGCACTGTGGGAAAGGTCTCCATCCGCTCAGTGGCTGCCTCATGCGCGTGCCAGCAGCATAGGTTGACATGCCAGGCAGCGATGACCTGAGCTGTGGATGCGTTACCGCACCGCTCACAGGACATCTCTGCTTCCTGCATAGCTTGCTGCAACCGCAGTTGAATGAAAGTGTCTTCCTGCGCCCCATCCATATAGATCCGAAGCGAGCCGAATTTCTGCTTGATCTGGCCGACCGAGGGATAGCTTTCTTCACGCCGGTCGCAGTGCTTCTTGATCGCTTCAAAGCACTCGCTGACAATCCGAACCCAGCCTAGATTGTCTTTTCCGAGGTGCTTCTCAACGGAGCCGCGGATGTCATGGTAATCGAAGATATCACTCATCCGCCGGATCCCCCGCTCTAGGGGACTGGGATTCTTGCACTGAAGCGATTTCCTCCAGCACAGTAATAAGACGATGCAGGCCTTTTTCTGTCTCTGCCGCCACCGTCGATTTGAGAGCAGAGAAGTGTTCGTCTGGTAAGTCGAACAGGCATTCAGTGACGTTTTGATGACTGATACTGTCAGGATCGAATTCGTGAAAAGGGAATACCAACCGTAGAACTGCGTCTGGAGGAAGGTAGCGCCTGTCTTCCCTACCGAGGTCTGAGTACACGCGACCTGTAGCACCATGGAACAGAAGCGTTTCTTTCAATACACCAGTCTCGATGCGCGTTTTGACTTCCGAGAGAAGATCGTCGTTGGCGTAGAGCTTCAGGCGTCTTTTCAGGTCTTCATTTGTTTTGTGGTCTTTTGACATGGAATGCCTCCAAAGGATGGTAGGAGGCGTCGGAATCGAACCGACTCGTGCACTCTTATCTGGAGCTATCACAGGGGTATAAGCCCCGCCCGCATCACCAATGCTGCCTCCCACGTGTTTCGCGTGGGGTAACGATTCAAGTCGATATTCGTTGGCAGTGGATGCGTGTCTTGGACATGGGGCGAAGCTGAACCAGCGCGAGGCATCGTGTCAACATGAAGAATGCAAAACGTCGTGATTCACCACGTAGTTCCGGGAACTTTCTATCATGGGTTGTGCGAAGCGCTGCCTCCCGACCGTATCAGGTACGTGTACTTCCCCACTTAAGGTGAGAATCGGGAGGTGATTCTGGTTTCACAAAGAGCGTCAGAACGTCCGGAGTCGTAGTCGGCGCGAACTGGTTTGCAGTTTCCGTGTCTTTTCCGAAGCCGCAGATAATCAGCTCGTACGTCACTCCACACAAGGCGATCAGTATCGTGGTCTAAGTGGAACCTGCCTTGATCTCACCAGCCTTTTTTCACGCAGCAGGGGCATCTCCGCCTGTCATCGGAACGGTCCATATGTCCAACATAACCGCAAACCGAGCAGACGAGGTGCCCGGGTGCGTCCGTTTTGCGGAAATAGCGGCGTTTGTGCTCATTGAACCGCGTGGCCGCTTCTTCATGCGCACACCAACAGCATAACGTAATGATCCAGCTTCCTAAATTCTGCGGGCGTGCCGCGTTCCCGCATCTCTCGCAACTCTGGTTTGCTCGGCTGATAGCCGCTGCGACCCAGCCCCGTATGCGTTCGTCCTCGGATGCCTTGCTGAAGTAGATCCGGAGCTCCCCGAATTTTTCTTTGATTTGGAGTACCTGTGGATACTCTATCCCAATCTCGTCACTGCGCGCTTTGATGTGTTCAAACAACTCAGTCACGATCCCTGACCAGCCCAGTGGGGTCTCACCCAGTTCGAGCTCAACGCTTGTTTTAATATCGTCGTAGTCGACCACATTGATGGTGGCTTCGGTTGCAGACACCACGCGCCCTCCTGGAATTCCGCCGGTAGGGGGACAGTTCTGATTGGGTTCCGGCAGTACTTTGATAGGACAAGGGTCTTTACTTAGGGCGTCAACTGCAAGTTGTAGTATCTATTACTACAGGAAAGTCGCGTTTCTTTGTGCCGGATTTGCAACTGCTTCTCGTTACCGATGACCACAGGAACTATCGGCCCGGCGGTCAGGTATTTGTCCTAAAGCGCATGCTTCCCCTGCCTTTGCTGTTCCAACCGTTCGATCTCGGCTTTCAATAGAGCGATCCTCTGCGATGTCTGATGTTCCGCAATCAGATCGAGAAACATCTTGGTCTTGCCGCCATGTTTCATGCCATAACGCTCATAGACCATCGCGTTAAACTCATCCAGTTTCGCCTTAGGGATCCGGAACTGGATGTGCTCATAGCTTTCAATCTCTGTTTTTGTCATTTCATCCACCTTTGTCGGCCGACGATACCAGAAAGACCCCCTTGGTGTCGCTATCGCATCGGGAAGAAGCCCCAGCACACAGTTCGGTTAGCCGCCGAGCACGACAATGAGTACGCCGTCATGATCGGCGCGACCTATCTAAAGGTTCATCGCACGACGTCCAGTTTGGAAGTTAAAGAGGGTAGGTGTGGCCGTCTGACCAACAGAAACAAAGACAGCACGAATACTAGATTGCATGCCATCGGTGATGGCAAGGGGCGGCTCTTGAACCACTTTATCACCTCTGGGCAGTTAGCGACTGCGTCGGTGTTCAGGCTTTGCTCAATGGCTTGCCAAAAGTGGATTGGCTCTTCGGGGATCGTGGCTATTGCGCCGGCTAGTTCCTGGTCACGTCGAAAGACCAAAGGTTGCGTGCCTGCATCTCCGACCGGAAGCAGCGCAAGATGACGGTCAAACACGGCGAGTGCAGAGGCAAGCGGCGAAACCGATTTGAGATCATGTTCAGTAAATTCAAAGACTGGAGGCGAGTGGCAACCTGTAATGACCGTTGCCCCAAGGTCTTCTTCTCAACCATCGCCCTCGTGGCAACTGTCATTTACTGGTTATGAATCCTGAGCCTATCTCGGCAGCATACTACCAATCATAAATTGGCAACTCAGGGATTTCGTACTGAACCTCTGCGTCTCCGTCATACATGATGAACTTCAGATTCCAGCTCCATGCAAGTTTGAGCGCCGCTCGGAACCCGGGGCAGGGGCATTTGGCAAGCTCGTCTTGTATATCTTCCCCTTGATCCCGCGATGAGATGTGAAAGATAAAGTTGTATTTGCTCTTTAAATACACATCCCGGTAGAACTCGCCGCGGTGAATTTGCTCAATGGTTTGTAGAGGTAAATGATGTGTGGATAGATCCAGCATAAAGTAGGCTCTGATAGGGCCTAGCTCAAGAATGGCCATAGCGGCTTCTTTCCTTCTGTTGCGTCGATTTTGTGACGCTGGTGAGTGTATTTGGCTGTTCCAGACCGTGCGATCCAGTACCGCTCCTACACCTCATAATCGGACAGGATTCTTTCGATCAAGGCGAAAATGTTTATATAACAATGGGTTAAAGTTGTGCTCTTTCCAGGTTGGGGAGCCAGGTCAAAAACGCCTCGAGGTGTCTTGAGAATCCGCTGAGGTACGCCAAACACTGAAAGCCGGTCAAAACCACCGTGAAGACTGTCGACCGCTGTTCCCGTCCATCTGAGGCCTTTCTTAGGCAAATAATTCCAGGTAAAGTTTTGGCAATTTACTGCCACACTAAGGCGTATTGAGATACATACTACATCCAGCGTCCTCCTATTTTAGCTTATCGTCTCACTGGAAAGGGCTGAAAAACCGTTTGCATTGGAGGGCAGTATCTGGACCAACGCAATTGGTTCGCTGCGTTGTGTTTTCGAATGTGGATGGTCTATGCATTTAGCAACGCAACGCCTTTTATGCCGCCCTAACTGGTATTCTGGGCATGGGCCGTCGTCTTCTAACTCTTTCGTACAAGATGAAGTTGATACAGGGCGTCTACGCGAGCCACATTAGTTTCCGAAATTTCTGAAGGGCTAATGTTCGATGCAAGTTTCCTCGCTTCGTTCTTTAACTGCGCGTACTTTGTCAAAATAAAAGCAATCAGTTGATCATCTACGCAGAGCTGATGTGCGGTAGTTAACACCGTCAAATCACAAACATCAGAAAACCCGTCTTTTTTTCACAACTTATGACGCGAGAAACCTAGAGGCTAGGATCGTATGGGTCTCATTTTGTTTCGACTCGAAATTTAATCTTGCAAACTCATCCTGCCTCAAATAAGTAGCGACTCGCTACTAACTGAAATGAGGAAGTCTCATGAAAAATCTCGCTCTTGCCCTTAGTGTTTCCGTCTCAATCGCAAGTGTTGCGTTTGCCGGCGGTGATCACGGGATCAAATCCGACGTCGACTCCACTAAAGTTGCCGACTTCGACATCGTCGCAGCGGAAGTTGAACTGAATGGACGTTATGCAACATTCACGATGTCCACAGCAGGACACGCAGGTGAAACCACCCCGGAAGCGACCGGAAACGGCGCCCCTGGGTCAGCGATCTGGGCATATGTTTGGCCAACTTCGCTTGATCCGTCAGCAGTAGGGTTCGGAGAAGGAACTGGAATTCTCGCTCTTGCAGCAACCAATCACCCGGACTTCGACGACACTCCTCTTTTCGACGAAAACGTTGACGGCGACACTGGCAACGACGGTGGTCATTGGCACAGCCACTGGGTGGTTTTGACCCCCAACGAGGAGTGTGGTCCTGGCGCTCTTTCCGTTCGGGATGTTGCGGAGGGTGAAAGCCCTGTAATGCCAGCAACTTGGCCGGGTGTTCCGTTCTATCTCGATAGCCCAGGCTTCACTCCTGTGTTCGATGGTCCAACCATCACGATCAACGCAGTGCTCGCAAACTCTGACGCCGGTGCACTTAAGGGAGTGCAATACGACGGTGTAACCACAGCCCTGCGCGTGGACGCCGATTTCCACGCTCCTCATGTGTGCGTTGAAAATGTGTTTGACATTGCATCAGGTGATCTGAGCTTGCCTGGTCGCGTCGACTAAACAGATGCGAGGCGGCGCAGCCGCCGCCTCGTCACTCCGCAGTACGTTTTCAGATTTAGCTCTGACGCCTCATGCCAAACGTACCGCGCAAAGCGGAAACGAGACAGGTGGCACCATCAACCTTTGTAAATTTTGCTGAAAGGTCAAAGACTATGGCACGAATTTTACCCACACTAGCAGTTGTCGCCATGGCCCTGCCAAATGTGCTTGTGGCCGCGGATCCATATGAAACAGCAGAGCGCGCAATACCAGTGTTCGAAAACCTGTTCGGCATCACAGAAGGCAAACGCAGAAACCACACCAAGGGATTTTGTTTCACAGGAGAGTTTTCAGTCTCAGGTCAGCAGATACTGAACTATTCTTCCAGCCCAATCTTCCGAGAAACTTCGACTGTGATAGGCCGCGTGTCTCACAAAGGTGGAAACAACGACGCTGCAGATAACAAACCTGGGCACTACGGTCTGGCCTTTGAGCTCACAACGAACTCTGGTGATGTTCACATAATGAATATGAACACAGAAGACTTCTTTCCAGTTCCTACGGCTGAAGAGTTTCTGGACCTGTTGAGGGCTCTGACTGAAGGCAATGAAGCAGTTGCACACTTCGCCTCAAACAGCCCGGAGTTCAGAGCCTACAAGGCTCACCACAAGAACCGAGGTCAGGAACTTACTTCGTACGAGGGTGCCACTTACAACAGCGTGAATAGTTTTTATCTGGTAGGCGATGATGGGAACCGGACTGCCATACGTTGGTCATTTACCCCGTCAGGTGCACACTCGGTACTTCTTGCGCCCAAGAAAGACTTTTTCTTCGAAAACATGCAGCAGAACTTGTCGATTGGATCCGTATCCTGGGACATGATTGTCACGATTGCCAATGCTGATGACAACATTTCTGATCCATCAAAACCTTGGACGGGACCACATCAGCAGATCAATGCTGCCAGGCTCACCGTGAAAGAGGTCATGAGTGAAGCAGATGGCGAATGCGATGATCTGAACTTTGATCCCCTCATACTGTCGGATGGGTTCGCGCCCAGCGAAGACCCGATGCTTCAAGTTCGCTCGGCGATATATGCAATTGGTGCGTCTAAACGGCTCTCGGAAAAGTAGTGCCAATGTAAGTCGTGTTCGTCGGGGATCGCTCCATTTCCCAGCGACCGGATCAAAACAGAAGCTGTTGGTGCAAAGTGCGCATAGTGAGCCCCCGAGAGGTCAATGGCCACTCTTTGGGGGCTTTTCTAACGCCGGTTCACAGATCAAGGGTAATAGATCGCCCCGTACACCCTGAGACACAAGGTGTCAGGAACCGCGATTTCTGGTCCTTTGGAAGCATAATGTCACGGTGGATTGGCTCGCCGTCAGTATATCTTGTCACGCACTCCAAACAGATGCCCGCTTCGCAGGACGATGGCACCACGACGTTGGCAAGGCGCAAGGCTTCCAACATTGTTTGGCCTTCAACGACATGTACAGTTTTCTGTGACCGGAGAAGATTCACATCGTAGGCAACTTCGGCAGAATTAGGGTTTGCGCCAAACACTTCGACGTGAGTGCGATCCCTAAGAGATGACGTATGATCGAGGACTTCTTCAATCATGCTTACCGGACCACAGCAGTACAAATGATCTTCACTTTTCAGACCGTCGACAACGCTGGAAACGTCCAGTTTGTCTTTCTGTTCACTGAAATAATATTGTACGCTGCTCCCGTAAGCCCCCGCGATCTCCCTTTCAAATGCGGCACGTTCTCTGCTCTTTGCTGCGTAGTGTAGCTTGAATGTGCGACCTGCACGGAACAACTCAATCATCATCGGTACGAACGGTGTTATTCCAATTCCGCCGGCAACAAAAACTACGTGAGAAGAGTCGACCAATGGCATCATGTTGCGGGGTAGGGACAACAATAGTTCGGCGCCGACATTGAGCTTGTGCATTTCCTCAGAGCCGCCGCGTCCGTTCGTGTCGAGATGAACTGCAATAGAGTAACTTGTTCGGTCGTCAGGATCACCACACAGAGAATACTGCCGGATCAATCCGCTGGGCATGTGTACATCCACATGAGCTCCGGCAGAGAAGGGCGGCAGTTCCCAGCCGTCGGGGTCAGCTAGTTCGAACAACGCAACAGATTGAGCCAACTGTTTTTTCTGACGGATCACTGTAGAAACTCGATGGATCGGTTTAACAATCATTGACCTACGCCGCCTCAATCTTGTCGGATGTTCTGATAGTGCCACCCCTTAAAATACGAGCATGCAATCCTGCCCGGTGCAGCATTGGTTCAAAAACACTTTTTCCAGTGATTTGTTCGATATGCCGACACGGAGTGGAAAGCCTGGTGGCTTCCAATAGCGTATCCCCAATGCAAAATTTCTTCCCAACCAAATGGTTCAATGGAACGCCTCGAGTGGTCACATTGCGTCTATGCTCATTTGGCTGCAACGAAATCGAGTAGTCTCTTTCGATTGCCTCCAACGCTTCAATTTCTATGAGCGTAATTTGGCGCCCTTCTTCCGGCCGATCTGAGTAAAATCCGCTTTCTGTTGAGTACCTGTCTCCTTCTACGCCGATGCCGGAGATCAAGTTGAGGCTCGATACATCGCGCATTGGCAAGAAGGACCTGGGAGCAAAATGCAACCCAACTACTAAACCTGACCATGACATGCGATTCCCCCCTAATTGGTGACGAGGTCATGCATTGCAGATTTAATATTTGTTGTCTACAGGACAACTTTTGAGTGTTTGCGTCTAGTTGAAAATCACGAGCAGCACTTCGCTATCGACTTGGGAACCTCGCAGGAAATGAGATTGACTAGCCTCAAACTCGACATAGTCCCCTAAGCCCAAATGGATTGGCTGATTACCAATTGTCAGTGTTAATTCGCCCTTTGTCACGAATAAGCCTTCTCTACCGCTGTGGTGTGCAGGATCGGCGGTCTCGTAATGTGCCGGGACAGTTAGCAGAAGTGTCTGAGACGAACCGTCATCAGGTCGGCTGCTAAGGATCGCGAATTTGGGACCATCGGAAGACTCTGTAATTGAATGGTATTCAAGATCCTTGGAGAGCCGGACGATAGTATCGTTGCGCGTCGGTTCATCTCCGAGAATTGTCCCGATACTCACCTCCAGAGCATCACACAGACGCAACAACGCAGCTACAGACAGGGTTTTCTGGCCCCTTTCGAACCTCGAAAGATGACCTTTGCTAAGTCCGGTAGTCTTGGCCAGAGCTTCCAGAGTCAGCCCAGCTCTTATTCTTGCCGACTTGGCGGACTCACCTACGCGAGTTTCATCATTTCTAGCCACTACAATCTCGAATACATGGTAAAACGCTAGCTGGAGTATTGCGTTCGAATAAGCACAAATTCAATGCTCCGTCTTTACAGCGAGAAAGTCAGCACCAGCCTTTGTATTTGCCTCCAAGTTGGTGCATTTGGATTCGACTCATATGCCAAGCTGCAGCCAACGTTATAACTTGTGCTACTGAGCGCCCGGTGACTTGTTCGGATTGAAACACAACACTCCTTCAGGCCGTATCGAAGAAACTTGGCCAGATTGCATGTGCTTCTTCAAACACTGGATTTGCTTCCCCTGATTTAGTGCTGGGTGCAGGGGAAAACGCCATTTGGCCGGCGTCCATTCTATCCCGTGTTCGAATATACTAGGGCACCCAGACAGTTTCGCGCGGGTGCCCAGTATTATTGCTTTAGGCGACCTGAACAACCGACAACTGAAGACCAGCCTTCAAAGCATCTTCTTCGCCAATCTCCTCGATGATCTTCCCGTTCTTTAGTTTAAAGAAGGTCATACCGCTGAAAGAGATCTCGCGGCCCGAGTTCGCCGGCAATTTTCCTGCGGGAAGATCCGCAAACTCTGGGCCTGTGTGCTTTCCACCTCCTGCCCAACGCCCACAGACGAAATCCCCTTCCGCTATGATGTCACCGACGACCCAGAACTTTAGGTTCGGAAATGCCTCCCGTAGGCGATCTAACATCCCTTTGATTTCTGACTTTCCTACCCGTCGGCCGTGAATGGGATATTCCATGACCATTGTATCGTCTGCCAGTTCTTCTATGACTGATGGGTCGTAGTTTTCACCCCAAATTGCTTCGAACCAGCGTCCGACTATTTGCTTGTTTTCTGTGACAGACATCGTGATCTCCTTCGTTGTTCACAGCGCTGAAGCAACACATCCGCGACAAGATCTCGACCCGTTTCTTGCCGAATAAAGCTTGGGGGCTGAGGAAACGAATTGTCAGTTTGCTATTCGGTTCTGTTAGCTGCAAGACGTGGTGTTATCCGAGACTAAGTAATCTTCAACACGCGGTTCACGAATCCAACTGTTTCATATGAAATGTTTGGATTTCACCACGCGCTACTCCCAGCAAAACGATCTCTGAAATTCGCGCCTACATGGCTGACGTCTTATTCTGTTGCGCTGTTCTTTCACGTTCAATGTGGGGAGAGCCCGGCAGCCTTCTCGGCAGGGTATTTTTCTACAGCGCGCAATTGGGGGTTTTGTCGGCACGATGGCTATACCATTGGTCGCCTAGATATCCGTGTTTGGTTGAAACTCAGCCCAGACAAGGATGACGAAGGCCCCCGATAACCTTCAAAAATTTATCGTTGTTCTTCAATCGAACCCAGCCAAAACGAGCTAATGCGCAAGAAACGGGCTGACCCAAGGCCGTTAACGCTCCAAAATTCTGGAAATAGGAAGTCTTGATCAACCAATTCACAGGAGTTGAAAGGAAAAATGTCAGAGGTTCGCGATAAGCTGTGTTTCTACCGCTTTGAGATAGATTTGGGCAAAGCGGTTGTAGCCTGGGACAACAAAGGACTCCGGGCGCTATGCTTGGGTGACACTTACGACAGCGCCATCGATGATCTGAAGCAGAGATTCGAACAATCTACTTTAAGCGAGAGCGCAGAATACTGCGGCGATTTAGAGAACCTAAAGTCTGCCATTGCTGGCACGACAGAGTTTTCTGGGCGATTGGCCCCAGTGGGAACCCAATTTCAGACTGCGGTTTGGTCAGCTTTGCAAAACATAAGCCGCGGTCGGAAAATCACCTACTCGCAACTAGCCCACAGCCTTAGCTGCCCAAACTCCGCGCGTGCCGTTGCGAACGCCTGTGGCGCAAATCCAATTGCGGTGTTGATCCCATGTCACAGGGTCGTTCGATCAGATGGCGCGCATGGAGGTTATCGATGGGGTATGGAGATGAAGAAAGAACTTCTTTCAAGGGAAGAAGGACAGCCGGATGCCGCTTAAGCTGAACATTGACTGGGCTGATGTTTCGAACAGGTTGAATGCCGAAGGACATGCGGATCTCGGCCGCGTTCTTTCACCAGAGGAAACACAAAACGTTGCAGACGGCTACGACAATGACCAGAATTTCAGGTCTCATATTAAGATGCGCCGGCATGGCTTCGGCGAAGGTGAGTACAAGTACTACTGCTATCCGTTGCCCAGTGAAATCCAGACACTTCGAGATGAGATTTTTCCCGGTTTAGCCTCAATTGCCAATGACTGGAACGCGAAGCTTGGTATTGAAAATCGTTTTCCAGCGACGCATCAGGAATTCATCGACGTATGTCATCGCCAAGGTCAGACACGTCCAACACCGTTGTTACTGAGATACAGAACGGGAGACTACAATTGCCTACACCAAGACTTATACGGGGACATATGGTTCCCTTTCCAAGTCGTAATATTGTTGTCAAACCCTGAGCACTATACAGGCGGGGAATTTATCATTACTGAACAGCGGCCGAGGATGCAGTCAAAGGCTGAAGTTGTTCCACTTCTACAAGGTCATGCAATTGCTTTTGCCGTCAACGAGCGCCCCAAGCAAGGTTCTCGCGGTTACTATCGCGTCAAACAGCGCCATGGCGTTAGTGCCGTCCGATCAGGTAGCCGGTCCACGCTTGGGATAATCTTCCACGACGCAAAGTAGTCGTTTCCAACCGAGCTTGGAACTCGTCGGCCTCGTAGAACAAGTTCTCATTTCGTGTCGGTTGGCTTTGATCCAACGAAGTAACTATTTTTATCGACGTCATCCTTGTGGCAGTTTCTACAACGGACTACGTCCGTTGCTATTGATGAGTTCCAGTCGACGCCCCCAAGAAGGCTCGCAAAAAGCTAGCTTCTCTTAAAATACCGATCCCAGTTGTCCGTGGTGGCACCTAGGGGCACTGGGATCACAACGTAACAATCAGGAAGTAGCCGGAATCAGGGATGCGCGAGAGTAACTATTGGTTCGATCCGCTTAGGCGGCTACTCGTATCTTCATCTCTGTCGCCAGTTGCCATTCGCTCGAACGCTTTCCTCCAACCCTCAGCTAGTTCCGGCATCGTTGCCAACACCCGTGCGTCTTCAGGCGATGCGTTTCGGCGTAATCGGGCATTGGTGACACGCGCGACTGTCCAATCTGGTTGAGAGCGCTCGATGAGAAAAATACCATCACCAACAGCGGCCCACCCTGGCTCCAAGACTCTATAGTACCATCCTGTTCTCGAAGTCTTTTGGAACAGGTACGCCATCTTTTTATTTTCGGTGTATTCGCTGACTTTCCAACAGGGCTGGCGGCCTTGACTGATTTGTAAGACCGCTGTTCCAAACCGCAGTTTGTCACCAATGCACATATCCAATTCGGTCATACCCAATGTAGACACATTCTCTCCGAATGCGGCGGGTACTGTGCCGGGAGGTATATGCCCTTCCTGAATCCAGCTAATGTAATGGTCCAATGCGTAGTGATGGATCGCCTTGTCTTTCCCCCCATGGTTTTCAAGATCGGCTTGCTCATCAGTCAGAAATCCTACTTCATCAATTTCAAGCGGACCTTCCCTTGGTTCTTTATGAATTGCCGACGGTGGGCGACCCTCCCAGCGGTTTGACACTTTTCCGACGAAGAGTTGTTCAATGTGACTAAGCGCTTCAGTGGGCATTGCGTGCATCCTGTTCATGGCAGATTTGGTTCGTCTCTTCCGGGGATAGGACCTCTGACAAAAGTGCACAGTAGCCAGCCGATCCTTTAACCGAGAAATGCTGACACGACTTGCATACTCCGAAAGGCCGCCCTCCGTTGATCTTAAGGAGACCCTTAAAAAGACTGTCTAAGACTGCTTGCAGGTCACTTTGAGCATTGTCGTCCAACTCAGCCACTGCCGCTGCTACAGAATTGGGCAGCCTCGCGATCCGACGTCCTTTGGTGGTTAGATCGAAGCTGATAGCCCGCTTGTCTTTTTCGGACTTTCGTTCCGAAACATATCCTTTTTGTAGAAGTGACTTTAGTGTTTGGGACACGGTGCCTCGGGTTGTGCCAAGGTAGTCAGAGACATGCGATGGGCTCCGCGAAAAGCGGTTCGCACGGTATAAATAATCCAATACGGCGCTTTGCGTAGGATTTAGGTCGCCCTCCCAACCCTGCAACGCATCAATCCTCGCAAGGCGATTGATCAGCTCTCGAATTTTCAATCCTTGTTCCATGAAATTTTCATATCGAGTCGAAATAAAACTTGCAATAGTTTCGACTCGAAATTATTTGTGACTCGTCACTAATCGAAGGATCGTCACAATGAAAAAGAGTTTTTTTATTGCCGCAGCAGTTTCTACCCTGTTGGCTGGGCAAGTACTGGCAGATGCCAATCATGATCACGCGAGCCATGCGATCAATCAGGAAGGAGCTGTTAAGTCGGCGTCGGACAGCAGCAAAGTTGCTTCATTCGACATTTTGGCAGCGCACGTACACCGCAAAGGGAATACTGTAACCTTCCACATGACAACCAACGGTGTTGCTGGCGCGGACAAACCTGAAGCAACCGGCAATGTGGGTGGATCACATGTTTGGTCTTACGTTTGGCCGACGTCACTTGATCCATCGGTCGTAGGGTTTGACGAAGAAGCGGGTATTCTCGCGATGGTTGCTACAAGCCATCCAGACTTCGACGATACGCCACTGTACGACGAGGATCTGAATGGGAATCCAGGTGATGACGGTGGAATTTGGCACAGCCACTGGGTTGTTCTTGCTCCGACTGAAGCGTGCGGACCTGGAGCTCTTGCTGTAAAGGACATTCCGGAGGGTGCAACACCGAACCTGCCGGCGACTTGGCCGGGATTTCCTATCCTCCTGGATAGCCCTGGATTTACGCCTGTATTCGACGGACCAGAAATCGTCATCAATGCGGCAGTTGCCGGAGGTGCCGAGGGAGCATCCTACGATGGAGTCACTTCTGCACTTCGCGTGAACGAGAGTGTGCATGCACCACTGCTGTGCGTGACAGATGTCTTTGATGTCGCTTCTGGTGATCTAAGTCTGCCCGGAAAAATCAACTAATCGAGCTACCACTCGCAAGGGGTCGCTAGGTTGTAGATCTAGCGACCCCACAACAATTGAAGGATTCAATCAAATGCTGGCTCCAGAGCTTGAAGTTTCACAGTGGTTCAATACCGCCGGCCCAATAACACTCGCTGGTCTTCGCGGTAAGGTGGTCGTAATTGAAGCATTCCAAATGCTGTGCCCAGGTTGCGTCATCCACGGCCTACCATTGGCGCAAAAAATCCAACAAGCTTTCCCCAAAGACAGTGTGGAGGTGTTAGGGCTTCACACCGTATTCGAACATCACGACGCGATGACACCAGTATCGCTTGAAGCGTTCTTGCATGAGTACCGTATCAATTTTCCTGTTGGTGTGGACATGCCGGGGAGGGGAGCGATGCCCAAAACAATGGAAGCTTATCAAATGCGGGGAACGCCTAGTCTTATTCTGATTGACAAGAATGGCGTCCTGCGAGCCAACCACCTTGGCGATGTTTCAGAGCTACGTCTGGGCGCAGAGATTGCGACCTTATTGGGCGAAGAAACTCAACTACCTTCGGCTGAAGCAGTTGCCGGGAAAGTCTGTACAGTAGACGGCTGCTCATGAGTATTGCGATTGGGGCGAGTAACGTTTGTCCCAATCAGCGTCATCCCAATACCCAAGCACAACAGATTATGGTGCTCAGCTCTGAAATGGCAATCGTCATTCATTTGCGGCGGGGAGTTCTTCCAGAGCTTTGCGTGGGCATCGTTCCACAGAAGCTTGCATCAAACAAAGTTTGGTTAGAGTGACAGGTAGGTATTCAAGTGCTCCTAGAAAGTTTTGACTCAAAACTAACTTGCTTTGACTTGGAGCAAATCTTAAAAGGAGGCTGAGATTCAACTTGGAGAGATTCGATGAAACCCGCAGGGCTCGCAGTCATTTTGTCCTCGAGATTGCGTTGGTCTAACCAATCCACTGGATACGCGGCTTGGCGAAGCTGGCTGGGACTAAGAACATTCTGCCAAGTCTTCGAAACTAGAAAATATCGGATCTCAATTCCTGAAATGCACATCAAGTCAGATGACAATGATCCCAGAAAACTAGGATAGGCAGTATGAGCGCTTCTTGGCTACCCACCCTTCAGACTGAAAACCCTCAACAAGGGTATGAACTCGCAATAAAACTGTCCCGTATGGCCGTTAAACTAACCCAGCCTGATGAGAAAATACGCGGAGAACTGAGAACTGTTTACGAAAGAGACGCAGCAGCCTTGGTAGAGGTATCCGGTGTTGTTGCTGTAAACTTCCAAACAATTGCGGCCGCTAATGCGTATTGGCGGGATTGATTTAGGCGGTCAGAAAATCTACGGCACAATAGCCTGTGCAATACTCCTTGAATTGAATGGGGTCTGCAAGGGGGGGCTTGGGAAGGTAGGGGAGCGCAGCTTTGCGGTTCTCAATAAGTTCTGAGCCGTGCGTTGGCAAAAGAGACCACTGAAAGAAAGCCGATAACTCACATAAAAGCAGAAAGATCTCCTGAATAGACCGATGCCACCACTCACTCAAATCGGTCTGCCCCCTCATTCAGAGTGTCTGCTTCCCGGATCTGGTGTGAATTCCGCAGATCCGTTTAACAGGAGCCCAGACGAAACTCCGCAATTGTTCTGGGCTCCTGGATCTCCTCTCATTTAACTCATCTGTCCGAGTTTGTGTAAAAATTTATATTATTTACAAGAATTTACGTTCGTCGTCGCGGTGGAGTGAGAGAACCGTGAGTATTCGAAATGCGCTACCCGACCAATTTGGCGTCGAACTGCTACCAACTTGGACATGTCGATCTCGGTTTCGCAGCTCTGATTGAAGAAGTTTTTCTTCGACAGTGAAACTTTATCCCTACTTTTACGTGGCGATTGATGCCCTTCTGCAACATTTCCTAATAGGTGGAAGAATGAAAAGCACCTTTGAATGAGTGGCAATAACCTATAGATTTCTTCGCCTTATTCTTCCTGTTTTGAAGGATTGATATTTTTAATTCTTGTCTAATCCTTTTGAGCGCACTTCTACGCAAGGATAAAGTACCGGAAAGAAAAACCTATTTATTCTTTGGTGCTACTCGGCTGGATTTGTGACTGGTCTCCAATTGCGAAAGAAAATTTTTTTGGCATCTAGAGTTCTTTGAATCCTCTTCCACAATAAAGCGGAACTTGTGAGAGGTAGTACGGATGCGAAGTCGAAATTACTGTCACCGAAAAAAGACTTTATCAGACGGGGCGGTACGGTTTGTGGACAGCCCGTTGGACTGGCTAGAAAGCAAGGTTTCGAACGCGTCACTCTTTTTTAGATTTCGTTTTTTGAGATCATAGTGAGGTATGGATGACTTTCATAAAATTGCCGGATCGTCAGCGTTCTGAAGATCTAGGGACAATTGAAATCTGCCACATTCCTGTGATCTGGACCGCTGACTGGAAGCTGATGCGGGAGGCTACCGAGTATCTAATTGCTCGCGGACTAGGTCGTTGGACCCCTAGACATGAGGGTAAGTCTCTTTACGCTCTATCGTCCAAACCGTCTGCCAATAGTATGTACTTGTACGGACGCAATCTTGATCATTTTCTCACGTACTGCGAACGGCATAATTTGAACTGGCGAAGAGTGAGCTATGAACAGCTGCTTCGCACTTACCAAACTGACATGCTGTCCGGTCGGGCTTCAAATTCTGGAAATCCGCTTGCGGCAGGAACAATCAACAATCGTGTGACCACTGCCAGCGATTTTTTGAGCTATGCGGCGTCGCAAGGTCATCGTGAAACCTTCCAAATCAGCATGGAGCCTACACAGAAACTGCGAAATGGAGACAACTTCCGTAGATATGAACGTCGAGTTGGTTCAGTACGGATGGATCCCAAAGACCTGCACCTCCCGTCAAGAATTGAAATCAAGCGTTGGTTGGATGGCTTGTTAAGTGGATATCCAGGACTCCTGGGCACTACAGCATATTGCATGTGCAGAACCACTGTTGAGACGGCAATGCGGGCCGAGGAAACAATTCTCTTCCGAGCCGATCAGTTGCCGGATCCAGAGAGCATTCGCCCGGGTACACAGGCAATCAGCGTTTCGATCAAATACGGAACGAAGGGAGGGCGAGATCCTGCGGACCCGGAAAAAAGGGGCAAAACCCGCTCAATACGGATCTCGCGGGATTGGTTGGTCAGGTTACACGACTACAAACGCACTACCCGTAAGTTGGCGCTCCGCAGGTACAACAGTCTTCATCCAGGCGAACCGGAGCCAAAAGAACTGTTTTTGTCACCCAGTACCGGTCGCGGTTACAGCTATAGTCGCTTTCGCGAACTTTGGGGGCAAAAAGGTATCAAAAATCGCTCGGTGCCGTTCGACGGTTGGACCCCGCATGCTGGACGACATGCTTGGGCTTGTTATCAGCTTCTGGACAGGATTGATGCTGAACTTGAAAAGCTAAAGTCTCAAATGGAGATTGGAGACAGATCAGGATACTCCCCGGCAATCGAATGGGCGTCAAGCCTCGGGGAAACACTAATTAAGCTGCATATTCAACCGTTTCTTGGGCATGTTAGCCCTCAAACAACGGAACTGTACCTTCGCTGGTTAGTCGGGCAAGTCCAAGCAGATCGCTATTTGGGCGAATGGTCTGATTGGTTAGATGCCGACCAGGGAGGAGCCTGAGTTGAGCAAGTTCAAGAAGCACTCAACTGATACGATTTTCACCGATGCATTGGTCGAGACGCCTTCGACACATGAGGCTAGCTCGGGCGTAAGAGGACTAGAGATCAATGCACTTGAATGGACAGTTTACAATCAAATCGACGGCGAGTTTGATGTAAGTTTGCTGAAATTCAGGGACGGGTCAGAAAAACTCGGTTTTGTTGGCCGACCACGTTTAATTGCCGAGCTAGCTCCAGAAATACGAATTTGGAGCCAAAGCAAGGCCAAGGCGACGGTAAAAAAGCGAGTTGGCTTTTTGGTGCCGTTCTTTCGCTTCCTTTCTTCATTCGAAGCGCAATGGGGTAGGGCGATCAGTCACTGTATGGAATTAGACGCGGCACACGGCGAGGCGTTTAAAAGATACCTTCTGCAACAACCCACTGGGGTTCACAGGAAGCAGGAAACCATGAGAGCTGTTGAAGCTGTACTAAATGCTTCTCGAATCCGATTGTTGCATGATGCCGAGGAGGCCCGAGCGCTAATATTTTGGCCAACGATTGAGAGCACTAACGCACCGGTTATGCACCAAGATGTAAACCCGAAGGCGCTAAAAGTCTTTTACTCCGCAATGAAGAGAGCTCACGATGAGGCAAGAAATGTGCACCTGAAAGGAGCAGCTTCTTTAAAGCGCGGAAGCGATCCAAGATTGGCGGAAAGGAACTACGGTTCAACTTCCGATCATTGGGGCAAAACTGAGAATCTCTCAGTTCTTGCGCGTATCCGTATTGCGAACCGCGTTCTCCTCTTTAGCGATATTTCGAAAGATGACGCCGCCCGAATGAACCGGTTTGCAAATGAATTGCCGAATGCACAACCTTTCGCACTCTATCGGCAACACGCGCCGTTGGTCATTGATGCCCTCGTAGGATACATGCTCGTGTCATTCCACACCGGTTGGACTGATACAGTTGGCTCAATCTCTGTTGTCGATGATAACTTCGAAGATTGCGACGACTGGTACATCGAGCGATCATCTCCTTCCGACATAGATCGGTCTGACATTCAAAATGATCGCAACCAAGCGGTGACGATTTTGGCCAATACTGGGCAGTCGTCTAACTTTGATCGGGTCGTAGATATAAAGGCTGTCCGACCGAAAACTGGCAGGCTTCACGCTGCTCAGTCGGTCAAGAACTCCCGATATCGACCCTTTGCGGTTTTGAAAAATCAAATTGAAGCAACAAGTTACCTGCGCGATCTTTTGAGAAAACTCCGCCAGAAGTATTTGGCTAGCATGACGACAGGAAAGAAACGGAGTAGAGATCTATTTGAGATCGAACGCAAACTCAGGTCGCCATGGATCTACTTCAATAAAAATGGGAAGGGGCACAAAGCTGTCGGCCTGATAGGCGTGACAGAGCCTGTAGCTGGGAGTTTCAGGAGGTATCTGACACCCGCCGCACTAGAGTTGGCGCAACGCAGGGGGAAATGCCAACTGTTTGATGACATTGAGCGCATCACATCGAGTGACATTCGAGATGGGTTTGCCAACTATGTCTTCGAGGCCTCCGGAGGGAATCCTTTTGTTACTCAGCACTTGATGCAGCATCAGAGCATAAGAACGACAGCTCATTATCTGCGACAAGGACAGCACGTTCAAAGACGACTTCGTGCTTTCCGTGAAATGTGCAGGCTACTTTTTGAAGCAATCGAAAAGGGGCGCGAAGTAGATCCGACTGCATTGAACATGGCGATGAGCCCGACAGGTTTTACCGATCAGGACTATAATTCGTTGCAGGAATTCCGGTCTCGGTTTGGTATGGTTTGTGTAAATCCCACAAACCCGCCGCCAGACATAGCGCCAAACCACGTGTCGGGCACATTGTGTGCTTCACAACGATGCGTGTTGTGTTGTCATGGGCGGTTAACTGCTGAGGCGGTTCCCTATTTGGCGCGTCGGTTAGCTGAGTTGCTGGAATTAGCGCGAGTAATACCCACGCAACGTTTCCTCGAATCTTCGTTGGATATTGAACGCCAAGCTATCCAGATTGTCCGTGAGGAGACCTACCCAGAACTCGCAGATGTCTTTGATAAAACATTGGCGGAACACCGTCTGGCCCTGAAGGCAGGCCACTGTAAAATCTTTGATGAAATGCCGCTTAGTCATGTCTCTGCTGAGTTCGAAAACGAAGCGCTTGAAGATTGGGGCGAGGTTTAATGTCAGCTGTACGGCAATTGGACTTACACCGTGAAAAGCTTCACCAGACGCCAACGCTACTTGCCGAAGCTTGGATACTCCCTTGGAATGAAATTCGAGACTTACCAGTAATCCCTGGTTTTGAACTTTCAGCAGACGTCGTTCGTGTTCCTGTTGATATGTTGCCGCCGGCGAAAAGCAATCTGAGTAAAAGGCAAATTGATTTTGGTAAGGCTCTGCCAGAAGGTTGGAAACGGTCAGATGAACGTTCAGAGTTGGTGCTTAGACGGCTCAAGCGAATAGCACTGTTGGATTTGACGCTAACAGTCAAGGCGAACAGGAAGATGAATCCTCCACGGGCGGACACTTGGGTCGCAAGAACAAAACACTTGGTCCGCGCTGCTAAGATGGCGCTCGAACTCGAAACATCTCAACCGAAGGTCACATCGACGTGCCCAGACGGTGCTTCCATATTTGGGCATCTGTCACCAACGGCATTTCAGAAACTTAGAACTGCTAACCCAAACTTTTTCCAAATGAACATACCAAGGCTGAATGGGTTATACGCAGCTGGTTACTTTGACGATTGGCCAGCGCATGACGTAGCTCCGCACCGCAGAGAAGCGGCGCCTATTCAACCTTTTTGCGACGAAGCGTTTTCTGAGATTCTGAAGGCCAGTTTTTTTCTGTCAAAGATTCAACGTGATCTCGAAGCTTGTTATTCAGATGTTTCTCGGATCAACGAAGATGCGGAAGGGCGCATGGGGGTAGACCTCGTCAGGCGCGTCAGGAACGAAGCGATTCAGACTTGGTGTGGGGAAACCCTCCAACCGGGCTACTCGTTTCCGTTCGGGTTTAAAATCCCTGGAAAAAAGCGTCACAACAAAGTTTTTTCAAGCTGGCCAGTCGAAACGCTGGACAGTGTAAAATCCCTCCTGTTGCTTTGCCAATGCGCAAATGCGCAGGTTTTGCTTGTCGCCACCGCAGCGCGCGTTTCGGAGATAAAGGTTCTACCCCGTGATCCGATTAAGCGAATAGGCGAAGATACTTTACTTGAAGGGTACACATTTAAAGAAACAGACGCGACGTCGGGGGAACGACGCCACTGGCCTCTACCTGATCATGCGGTAGCTGCAATAACGCGGCAGCAGAGCCTATTAGAAACGTTGGATGAAACAGGTCCTTTCCTATGGTGGAGTAAAAAAAGCAGCAAAACAGACCTAACTGGTATGGAAATGGCAATTACCCATTTTGGATCCAGAGTTCTAACGCTGAAGGGTGTTGAGCTTGAAGATCTGGACGGGAAGCTAACAAGTCATCGTTTCCGAAAGTCAATGTCGCGTCTGGTAGGGTTGGCCTTGGAGGGTGCACCCAACGTCTTGTTTGATGTCTTGGGGCACACAAACATGGACGTGACCCTGGGCTACATAATGTCAGATCCTGATTTCCAAGCAGATGCGGAAAAGGTTAGGCAGGAGTATCAGCATGTACTTCGTAAAAGATTGGTTTCTGAGATAGATGAGTGTGGTGGGCCCGGCGCTCCTGCAATTCGCATTTCGCTTGAAGAACTTAGAGCGCGCGGGATTAGAGAAGACCTCGGGGACGACGATCCTGAACTACTGCTGGCCATTCTCCCCAACATCCAACAAGTTGGCCCATATAGATATTGCACTGCGGACAATAGGCAGAATGGGCTGTGCTCAAAGGTGCCTGGGCAACGTGACGTAGGTGCTTGTAACTCAGCATGTATGTTTCGGTTGGAAGCTGCGGCGGCGCGTCAAAACAACGAAGAAGCAATTGATAGCGCTCTAGATATGATGTCGAGCGACATCGGCATGGGCCCTCGTGTATTTTTTCAGGCGCAAATCGTTTCAAATTTGGCAACGTTCGAAACAACAATTAACAAGTTTTCCGATGATCCTCGCTTCCGAGCAGCGCTAGCAGATTGCGAAGAACAACTCTTCGCGGCGTTGCCTAAACCGATACGACAAAAACTCTTAAAGGCATTGCAAAGAGTGTGACCCAATAGGAAATCTTCAGATGCCCGGTACTAACAACCTCTCACAATACCAAAGCAATCGCAGACTGGAGGCTCGGGCTCGGGTTTTGTCTGTTTTGAGTCAGATAGAATCTGAGCTAGCCCAACACGGATATTACTGCGATCCGAGCGATCCAGACAAACATATGCGCCTTACGATTGCGGAGGTACTGCGTCGAGCAGGGCTCAGCGAAGGCTATCTACGAAACAAACGACACAAGGAACTTGAGAACAGAGTAAAAGACTGGCTGAAAGATCAGAAGCGGGCATCAGCGAGAACCAAAAGTGAAGCAAGAAAGGTCAAGCGAGACACTATTTCTTATTTGGAACTGGCCCTCAGTAAGGCTACTTCCGAGGTTCAAGCTTTACTAGTAGAGAATAATGAATTGCGAAAAGAAATCGATGGCTTGAAGTCTGACATTCGCGCGGTACGAGGTGACGGCAACGTCGTCGGCATAACGTCTAGGAACGTTGAATGATCAAAAACAATTATCACTGGCAGTTGAGTGAGAGACTGCTTGTTTCTTTTTAGTATTCCTGACGCCTACCATGACAGCATTGAGTTCATACGTTTTGTCATAAGAATTGCGATCTTGATAAACCTCGAACGGTCGGTTGGATCTTATTGCCGGTGCCAAATAACCAGGTCGATTTGGATGAAATCTGCAACTACTCTGAAACACAGGTCTGCCTTCAGAGTAGTTGCCCCAATGCGTCACCAATGAGGCATTGGTGATCATGGACTATTTAGTGCAGAAGTTCATGCTTGCACACTTGAACGCTGTAGTTTCAGTGAGAGGGCTTAACAAAAGTCCCGTTGTTTAGCTCGGAGAACGCCTGTTCTAGTTCGGCGCGGGTGTTCATGACAATGGGGCCATGCCAAGCAACGGGTTCTTGAATTGGCGCTCCCGAAACCAACAAGAACCGAACGCCATCTGGGCCTGCCTGAACTGTTACTTCGTCTCCTGTTCCAAAGCGGATCAACGTTCGGTCGCCAGACATATCGCGAATGTTCAACTCTTGACCGGCGACCTCTTTCTCCAACAGAATACCCTGTGGTTTCGAGGCGTCCACAAATGCTCCGGCACCTTCAAAGATATAAGCAAAAGCACGGCGGTACGTGTCGATTTTGAAGGTCTTTTTGACACCAGCAGGAACATAAACATCAAGGTATTGCGGATCAGCCGCGATGCCATCTACTGGACCTGTTTTACCCCAGAATTCACCTACGACGACCTTTACCCGCGTGCCGTCATCATCAATAACTTCCGGGATTTCGGTTCCCCGGACATCCTGGTATCGGGGGGCAGTCATTTTTAGTGAGCTGGGTAGATTACCCCAAAGCTGAAATCCATGCATTTGGCCTCTAGCGTTGCCGGTTGGCATTTCCTGATGAATAATTCCCGAGCCGGCCGTCATCCATTGGACGTCACCGGCCCCCAGTTTGCCTTTGTTGCCTAGGCTGTCCCCATGATCGACATTGCCCGATAGCACATAGGTGATTGTCTCAATGCCACGGTGAGGATGCCAGGGGAAACCCGCAAGGTATTCCTCCGGAATATCGTTTCGAAAATCGTCAAGCAAAAGGAACGGGTCCAGCTCGCTCGGGTCTTGGAAGCCGAAAGCACGGTGTATTTTGACACCAGCTCCTTCCATCGTCGGTTGTGCTTGACGAGTCTCTAGGATGGGGCGAAATGACATGACATTCTCTCTTGTCGTTACTACTTGCTGGCTGACACATAGTCAGATCGTGGGCGCGCAAAATCCTTCAAAGGCGAACGTCTGCTGTGCAAGGGTGCGCGGTTATAGATTCAACGCAGAATGATCTGGGCTTCCCAGAACGATCTGTTTTCGTGTGGTTTTCTTGGTTAGTGCTCAAGCTCCATAGCTGTGGAGCAATCAACAAATACGAGCGTGTTTAGAGCTCGCTTAGACTGTTGATTGCCCCTGGGCGTCTGGCTTGTCGTTTAAATGGTCGATCAGACTGAGGCAGGTCTCGGCACACTGGATCGCTTCTAAGAGCAATGCCCGCCGAGCGGGCTGTTCGCCGATACTCTCAATTTCTTCGTTCGCATAAGCTCTCGCCATTTTGAGCTCCGTTTGGGCCAACAGTAAGCAATCTTGCACTTGTTCGGAGAACTCGAACTTTGGCATATCGGTATGTTCGTCTAGCTCGCAAAAAACATCGCCCAGCCCATGCTTTTGATACACCTCTCGCAGCACGTGGCTGAAGTCCACCGCGGGTGCTCTGCTCAAAGCATTCTCGGCGAGCAAATCTCTTATCTCAACGCCCGCGCTGGCCATAGCTAAGAATTGGCGTAGTGAGTGTCCAAGTGACTTAAGATCTAGAGTTTTCATGTCGGCTCCTTACTCAGCAGATTTTGGTGTTGTGGAGTGGAGAAGGTCCTTTTGGAGGTTTGGTAGGATGGCCTCGGTGCCGTTGCCGAACCCAGCATCTCAGAGCCATAGGGTCAGTATGGAAACCACCAGCAGAACGGCCATCAGAACATTGAACATGCGCCATTGCAGATCGGTCTTTAGCAGTTTCCCTAGCAAGCTGCCGAGTTGTGCCCAGAGCGTCAGCGAAAGAGCCGCGCAAACAAAGAACACACTCCCGAACAACAAAACGACTACGACGCCATTGTCGGATATCGAGGAGAACGAGGCTGCGACGCCTACTGCCATTGCCCATGCTTTTGGGTTGATGATGAGGAGCAACGCCCCTGCAACGAAGCCAAAAGGGACATCCCGCTTGCCGCCATTTCCTTCAGGTTTACCTGCTCTGGCAATCATAAACGCCAACGCGACCAGATAGGCGGAACCGAGAAGCTTCAGGATCAACTCCAAGGAAGGGAATGCGTACATAAGTGCAGACAGACCACCTCCGGAAAATGAAACCAGCGCGGCCAATGCAGTGGCAATGCCGAAAATCAGTGGCAAACTGCGCCGATAGCCAAACCTGGCGCCTGAGGCAGTTGCCAATGAGGTTGCTCCCCCCGGTGAACCGGTTGCCACCAGGGCGAAACTTATCAATGCGATGAGTTGGTTTTCCATTGAGAGCCATCCTTCCTCTGCTCGGTCCCGGAGCAACGAGTTTCCTCGCGCCGCTTGTGCCCAAGCAAAAAACTAAAGTTCTCTAGTCACAGGCGATCCCAAACTGATTGAGTGAAATGCGCCCATTAAGTGAGAGAGCTGGGCAGACCAGACAATTGCGTGTTGGACTGCCCATAATGCCCAGAGTAGGGCCGGTTACTGAGTTCCCGAATTCAGCTGCCGGCCAGCAACGATGTCCGAAGTAACACTCGCGACGTGGCGTCCCTGAAAGCGCGCCAGTTCCAGTTCCTTTGCACTTGGCTGCCGACTTCCGTCAGGACCGGCCAGTGTTCCGGCACCCAACGGTGAACCTCCCCGTACTTCTGACAAGTCGGTAAGACCAGCAGCGCTGTACGGCAGGCCCACAACAATCATACCGTGATGGAAGAGAGTTGTGTGAAACGAAGTAATCGTAGTCTCGCTTCCTCCGCCTGTACCGGTCGATACAAAAACGCTGGCAACTTTTCCGATCAATCCGCCGTTCATCCAAATGCCGCCAGTTTGGTCAAGAAAATTGCGCATTTGGGCAGCCATATTGCCGAAGCGCGTGGGAGTGCCGAAGATGACAGCATCATAGTCAGCCAACTCCTCGGGACTCGCTATTTCAGTGTCGGTGTCAACTACGGCGCCGGCACTTTTGGCGACTTCGGCAGACATTAGTTCCGGCACGCGTTTGATAGTGACTTCAGTGTTGTTTACTTCTTGCGCACCTTCAGCGATGGCCTTGGCCAACTGCCCAATATGCCCGTACATTGAATAGTGTAAGACAAGCACTTTCGACATTTTTGAAACTCCTGTTCAAGGTTTTGTTGCATGCAGAAAGCGAACGCTATCGATCTCCAAAATACATTGAAAATCAAACAGATATCGACTACTGCGATGGATGTCACAACAATAATTATTCCGACCCAAGGAGGGTAGGCGCCTAATTTCGAAATGATTGTTCGGAATTGTGGAACGACCTTGGATAGGCATGACTTGAGTACATTTGAGCGGCCGTGCTTGATGCCGCCTTATGGAAACTGCATAGCCATTCTCACTACACCAGCACCGACTCCGTCACGGTCAACTTGATCTAAGCGCTCGAAAACAAACACGCCGTGTATGACAGGATCATTTTGGCGTCCAATGTTGATTTTGCTCGGTTGGTTGTTTCCTTAGTCCTTCGATCTGTGTTCACACAGGCAAGTGATACAATCACGCGGTGGAGTCTCTGGGCCAAGGCGTTTTGCGCCTTACTGATCCCAGTACGGTGGATCGCCGAATGCCGAAACTAAATGGTCGATCAAGGCCCTGACCTTGGTCGTTAGATGCAGATTTGGTGGGTAAACCGCATAGACTGTGTCTTCGACCGGTTCGGCTTCAAGTTGCGCTTCGATAAGGCGCCCTTCCTTGACTGCTTCACTCGAAATGAAAGTCGGTAAAATGGCTATTCCAAGACCTGTCGCGACCGCCTCGCGCTGCACGTCCCCATTGTTCGCCTGCAAGGTGTTTTTGACACGTACAGTTTTAGCCTGACCGTCCACATCAAACAGCCATTCGTCATAAATGCGCCTATTGGTGTATGTAATCGCCTTGTGCTTTTCTAAGTCAGACAAGGTTTTTGGTGCTCCATGCTCTTCCGCGTACTCTGGGCTCATCACTACAGAACGCCTGCTTCTGCACAACTTTCGTGAAATTAAGCTTGAGTCTGCCAACCGGCCAATGCGTATTGCCATGTCAAACCCCTCACCAACGATGTCGATCATTCTGTCGTTCAGATCGAGTGAAAGATTGACGCGTGGATAGCGCTTGAGAAACGGAAAGATTGCTGGGCCTAAATGCATTGCACCGAAGCTCATCGGTGCAGCAACTCTAAGTGGACCAACAAGGTCTCCGACACGTTCAGCAATTGCCTCAGTTGCTTCAGATAACTCATGCGATATTCTTGCGGCCGTTTCAAAAAATGCCGCACCTTCGTCAGTGAGGGTGAGTTTGCGGGTCGAACGAAGGAGAAGGCGAGCGCCGAGATGCGCTTCTAGATCTGCTAGACGGCCACTTACTACGGACTTGGACAGAGAAAGGCGCCTCGCTGCTTCACTGATGGAGCCCGCTTGAACGATTGCGACGAATGTTTCCATACCTTCTAGTTTCAACATCGTCCGAATACTCCGAACAATCTTTGCAAAAAACTAGCATTTAAGCGGGTAGGGTAGAACACTAGACTCCAGATATGAAACGTTGCACATGCGTTAAATTTGCCGCCTCTTTGAGGTAGAACTTTAATCCGAACACGAAATCCATGGTCCGCCGTGGTTTGGCAAACGTGTCCTCGCCAAAAGCTCACAATCTGAGTTAGCCGCCGCCTTAACATATTGAAGCAACTCCTTTCGCTTGAGCTAATTGATCAACATTTCGCTTTCCGTGCCACCATCAGGGCTGCATCGGACGTAACCGACTCCCAATTGCGTCCAACAAAATGTCCTTCAGCCGCGAGGTCGCCGCAGTCAATTCGCCGTCTCGCTTGTGTAGTTTGACGTAAACACTGGGTAGGCTTGGCAATCCCTCCCTCTCGCTCAAGATCCGGAGGTTCTTTGGAACATACATTGATGTTCTGACGGCGATGCCAAGACCTGCTTCAATACCAGTCCATAGTCCGCTGAGGCTGGTGCTCGACATTGAAACATAGTGGTCAATTCCTGACTTGGTCAGGTTTTCTGCGGCAATTTCCCTGAACATACAAGGCTGCCCGAAGGCAACCAACTGGATGGGATTTGACGCAGGCAGTTGATATCCATTTGGACCAATCCAGACAGATTGGAGTTCGGCGATTGTGTCTTCAGAGCCGTCGCTCTTTGTTTCAAATGTCAATGCCAAGTCCACATGTCCCCGTGGTACGGCTTCACGCAGTTCTACGTTGCGTTCGACAAACGCAGACAATCGTACAGATGGATGGGATCTGGTGAACGATCCGAGAATATCCGGAAGGAACGTTTCGGCGAAATCTTGAGGCATCCCTATCCTCACTTCGCCGTCTACTCCATAACCGTCCATCACCCTTAGAGCTCGGTCCTTTGCTTCTAGGATCGACTTGGCATGCGGCAAAAATCGTTGGCCAGCTTCTGTTAGTGAAACACCATGCCTTCCTCTCATCAAAAGCGTCCGGCCAAGCATTTGCTCTAGCTTTTGCATTTGCATACTGGCAGCGCCTTGAGATCGTCCTACGATGCGTGCGGCCTGGGCCAATTCCCCGGATTCAGCTGCAGCTACGAAAGTTCGCAGTACGAGAGTGTCGAGATCTCTTTCCATCAGTTTTCCTAAATTAAAAATTTATAAGATTTAGTTTTTCAGAACTTAGAGGTCGCGTTACGGTATGTCAACGACACAAGTAATGCAGCGAGGAGAAGTCGCCGTGGAACAGAAAGTCGCACAAATTGGCTTGGGTGCCATTGGACAAATTTACCTGAAACACCTGGCCGAGCAGTTCGATCAAATAACTGTCTTTGATGCAGATAAGGCCAAGGAGAGATTGGCAACTGAAGCGGGCGCCACCTTTGGCCAATCACTTGATCAAACGGTTTCGGACGCGGACTACGTTTTGGTTGCGCTGCCGGACCCACTTGCCAGCGCTGCGATTTTCCGTGGCGAAGAAAATATAACAACTGCGATGAAGCGCGGCGCAGTTGTTGTGGATGTCAGCACAATTGACCCAGAAACCGCGCGGCAGAACTATGCAGATTGTTCGGCCGTTGGCATACACTACGTTGAAGCGCCTGTAAGCGGCGGCGAACCGATGAGTGCAGGGGTGGACGGAGCCGAAAATGCAAACGTAACCTTCATGTCGGGTTCAGATGAGGCTTCATTCAATAAAGCCTTACCGATTATGAGAGTTCTTGGTGAACACTCGTTACTACTTGGGCCAGCAGGTACGGGAAGCATCGTCAAGCTTATAAGCAACTATATCTCTGGATTGCAAAATCTGGTGTGTTCTGAAGCATTTGCATTGGGTCGAGCCGCGGGCATTGACCCAGAGACGCTTTTCACAACTTTTCTTCATACGGATGCTAATAGCTACTGGCTACACAACTACTTTGCACCTCGCATTCGCGCGAAGAGCTTTGTTCCAGGCTTTTCCGTAAACTTGCAGCACAAGGATTTGAGACTCTGCGAAGATCTGGCTCGAGAGTTGAAGGTTTCGATGCCGTTAAACAATCTGGGACTTTCAATCTACCGCATGCTGCAAGCCCAAGGACGCGGCGGTAACGATTTAGTCGATACAGCAAACTTGATGTGTGAACTATCAGGTCAGACTCCCTTCACTGAGGTGGAGGCATGTTGAGGTTCGCTTCGCAAACAGTAGTGGTCGTTGGTGCCGCCAACGGCGTGGGACGCTCAGCTGCAATTAAGTTTGCCGAGGAAGGTGCGAACGTAGTTTTGCTAGATCTAAACATCGAGAGCGGGCAGCAGTTAGAATCTGAACTGCAAAGAAATGGTTGCGTCGCGAAGTTTTGGAAGTGTGATTGGACCAGTGCAGCAGATCTGCGGCGGGTTTCTATCGAGATTCTTAAGGAATTCCGACGTGTGGACTGTCTTTACAATCACGCGGGCACCGTCACGGTTAAGCCGTTTCTTGAGTGTTCTGATGAAGATTGGCAGTGGATGTTTGATGTCAATCTGTTCGGAATGGTCAGGTCGATACGTACCTTCCTTCCGGCCATGTTGAAAAACGGTGGTGGTACTGTCGTAAACATGGCCTCCATTTCTGGTTTGACCGCGTCTCCCCTGGAGGCCGCCTATTGCGCGTCAAAGGGCGCGTGTATTCAGCTGACCCGCGCGATTGCCGTTGAATACAGAGATCGTGGTCTGCGCTGCAATGCGGTTTGCCCGGGCTTTATCCGAACCGACCATGGGATGGCGGAGCTTCGTTCGATGCAGGCTCATGGCGCGATGGATGGCGAGGCTGAGATTTCAACCTTGCAAGGTCGTATGGCTGATCCAGAGGAAGTCGCTGACGTTGTACTCTTTCTGGCCAGTAACCAGTCGAGATTTGTCAATGGAGAGATGCTTGTAGTCGACAACGCAGCTCTCGCTTCAACTTAAATCGAGAGGACGTAAAGATGCCGTTTGTAAGGATTGCTGTCCCCGCCAATGGGGATTCAAAATTCAAATGCGCTGTGGGCGACGCCATACATGACGCGATGTTCGAGACGATCAATATTCCCGAAGATGATCGCTTTCAGGTTTTGTCAGAACATGGTGCAGATGAGCTAATGTATGACAATGGCTACCTTGGAGTAGATCGTTCGGACAAATGCATCTTTGTTCAGATCACGATGAAAGGCGGCCGAACAGCCAGCCAAAAGAAAGCGCTTTATGCAGCCATCGCAGAAAACCTCAACTCGCGGGTCGGCTGGCGAAAGCAAGATGTAATGGTCATCCTAAATGAAAATGACCTTATAGACTGGTCATTCGGAAACGGATTGGCCCAAATCGCAGGAGAGTAACAATGGCTGTTCTTGTTACTGGTGCATCAAGCGGGATTGGCGCGGCGATTTGCTCCGAACTAATATTATCCGGGGAGACCGTGATAGCGGTCGCCCGTCGTCAATCGAGGTTGATTGAGCTTCAAGGGCAACTTGGATCTGGCCTTCATCCCTACGTTCAGGACGTCACTGATCGAGTTGGAGTTGCCCAAATGCGCGAGGAGTTGTGCGGCAACTCTATGGAGGTTTCGGCAGTCGTGAACGCAGCCGGACTCGCCCTCGGTACAGAGCCCGCTCATCAGTCGAACCTGGATGAATGGCACAGTATGGTTCAGACGAATATCGCCGCCGTTCTAAATGTGGTTCGCACGTTTCTTCCGGATATGGTTGACGCAGGAGCTGGTGATGTTGTGAACATCGGCTCTATTGCCGGCTCGTATTCCTACCCAGGGGGCAACGTTTACGGAGCGACAAAGTCCTTTGTGCGACACTTTACGCTTAACCTTCGCGCTGACCTGGCCGGCACGGGTGTCCGTGCGACAGATATCCAGCCAGGTCTGGTCGAAGGAACGGAGTTCTTTTCTGTCAGGTTTAGGGGGGACAAAGAAAAAGCCAGATCAGCTTCCTCAGGATTTCGAGGATTGAAACCCGTGGATGTCGCAAAAACAGTTGTCTGGGTTTTGTCCCAGCCGCGCCATGTCAACATCAACCAGGTCGAGATTATGCCATCAGATCAGGGGTTTTCCGCTCTTACGTTGCATCGCGATACTCAAGTTTAGTGTCCGCACGATTTCTGCCATCCCCAAAGATTCTACAGAAGTCGTTCACGTCTCTGGGGCACTTTGAAAATCAGGAGGGCTCCTGAAACCAACAGCTCGCAATCTTGGCAACGTTCTCACCTAGGCATTCTGAGCATTCTGATTGAACGGTGTTGTTGAGTATTGAGGCGCAGCGACGTTGGTTGCCGAGTTAAATATAATTGCTGACAGGATAGATAAAGCAAAGCCCGTTCGGGGGCGTTGGTATCGTTCAACTTACCCAATGACTCTGGTTTTCACCATGACAATCCTCTCGGCCATGGCTTCTATTACTTGAACCAGTTTGGTGCAGAGTGAAGTGCGACAACCAAATCCACCTGGCTGCTGGTGCTCGTCTTTCCAAATACGGTCTTCAATTGCGTTCTGACAGTGTGAATACTACGTCGCCGGGCATCTGAAATTTCTTTAAGGTTATGGCCATTCGCGAGATCACAAGCGACTTCTGCCTCTGCTCGCGTCAGGTTGTACAACGAGCACAGCATCTCAACGGGCGGCGTCACCGGGTCCGGCGCCTTTAGCAATACCAGAACACACGCATCCTCTGGGAAACTGAGTTGGCTATCACATCGAGTTTGCAATGGCGAAACAAAGACCTGCAAGGGTAACGCTCCCTCGCAATCGAGGCGTAGGCAGACACCAGCAGTCAAAATGTCTTTTCCACGGCCAGTTTGCGCTGCCTCTAATATGAAACGTCTCAACCGTTGCGTGTCACGTTCGCGAGGGCAAACAATACCATTTCTCGTCAAGTTATATGATGGGCGGACTCTCAACAGGTCCTCGGCTACCGGGTTGGCATAGAGGACGTGGCCCAGTTCGTTGCACAACACGGCACCCATCCTGATTCGTTCCAGCGTTTCATGCCAGGATTGTGCCTGAGCTCGCAGCGATGCAAGTTGACGGCCAAGAATTTGCGCCCGCCGAATGTGAGGGATTAACTCGTCGATTTTGCGCAAATCACTACTGGTAAACGGACCCTGTGCCGCAGAACGTTGGATGGTGAATGCTGATCCGTATGGATTACCAGCATCTAGTAGTACGGCTGCGCAATGCTTTATGTCTTGGGGGCTGAGCCAATCATTAACAATTTCTCTTCCGACTCTGCTCTCAAAGTCCTTTTGACTTGAAAAACCGGAAGTGTCTGAAACCATTTTGTCACTTCCGATTTCGAGAAGTGTTTGAATGGTTCTGTCAACGTTTGAGAAATGTGTCACATGCTGCTCTAACCAGTGAGGTTCGATGCCGTGGATTTCCATATAGCTCAACGGATCGTTCCGGTCTGGCTGATATGCGAGTGCCGTTGAGCGAGCATTGGTTGAACGTACAAGCTCGTCAAGGAAAGCTGGCCACTTCGAAGGATCAACTCCCGCCTCGTAAGCCAGCCCTACCAATCTGATCTGCGACCCGCGGTTCACCGTGTGATTGCCCCCCAGTTCGGCGTTGTGTCGCTGGAAGAATATTACACTAAAGCCAGATTCCGCGCAATTTTAGGTCGAGAGTTGTGCTCGAGACAGGGCGGCCAATCGGTTCCAAAATGCCGGCTGGAGAAGCGAAACAAAAAAAATACACCAAATGAGTGATGACGCATCCAAGCGGATCAATACTCTAGTTTCAGTTGTGCCCAGAACTGTCAATTTCACTAAGGAGTACACCATGAGGCGTCCAACCATCTTTTCGCTACTCTTGCTCACCGCTAGTCCGGTTTTTGGTCATGAAATCGTAAGCTCGGTCGATCCAAGTAAAACCCCTGCTTTTGACATTACCATGGGCGCGGCAACGACGGACGGACGGCTCACGACGTTCATTATGGAAGTGGCCGGTGTCGCGGGCAGTCAAAAGCCTTCAGCCATCGGTCAGGTGGCCGGCTCCAAAGTAGAGGCTTATGTGTGGCCCACCAGTCTCGACCCCGCCGTTGTTGGATTTGACCCTCAGTCTGGGATACTCGCACTTGCCATCACCGCCCACCCCGATTTCGACGACACGCCTCTCTTTGACGAAAACGCCGATGGAGATCCAAACAACGATGGTGCCGACTGGCACTCACATTGGGTTGTTCTTGTAGAGGAGGAAGGGTGCGGTGCGGGACTGAAGGTGCGCGATGTCTCTCCCGGCGTTGACCTGCTTCCTGCAACTGCTCCATTATTCCCGATTGCTCTCGATAGCCCTGGTATGAGTCCAATTCTTGACGGCAAAATGGCTATCGTGACGGTTCCAGTCGGTGACACCAGTAGTATCTCGTTCGATGCCGTAACAGCTGAACTACAGGTCAACGAAAGTGAGGAAGTACCACTACTTTGCGTGACTGGTGTTCATGACGTCGCATCCGGTGACTTGTCGCTTCCAGGGCGTGTAAGGGCCGAGAAATGATGGGTGTCAATCAATCGTTAGCTAGCCTTTTGTTGCTAAGTTCAATCGCGTTTGGCAGCCCGGCTTTTTCAGGTGAAATGAGCACCAATAGTACCCAAAGTCGAGCCAAGCCGTTCACTGACCATTTCAAGGGTGAGTTGATCAACTCAAACTGTGTTGTGATTGGTGAAGTGAGGGCAAAAGCCGGTCCCAAGGGCATGCTTTTGCAGGTTCGCGCGACATCTTTGCCGGTTGGGTTTCATGCTGTTCACATACATGCTGTTGGCGATTGCACAGATCACGACACCTTTGAGTTGGCAGGTGGCCACGTTGCTCATGACGATGACTCATTAAGTCACTCGCATGCCACAAACCTCCCCCGTGGCGACCTGCCAAACCTGTACGCCCACAAAGACGGGACGGCGAACGCCGACTATTTCGCAGGACAGCTCCAATCGGACGATTTTCGTGACGCAGATGGTGCGGCTTTGATCATACACGCGCGGCCCGACAACCATTGGTCGGAGCAAAGCGGGAGTGCAGGACCGCGTATTGCTTGTGCCACGTTCAAACCTTGCGAAGCAGAAGAACAATGTCAGTGGAGAACTACCATGAATGAGACCCCCTCGGTTTTCCCCGAAAGCCTCGTAACTGAAACGCCGCATGATGGTTTCGAGCTTGCAATCAAGTTATCCCGCCTTGCCGTCAAGGCAGCTCAATCAGACGTCGAGGTGCTGCAAAAACTTCGACCGGTGTACTCCACAGACGCGGGTAATCTGATTGCCAGCAGTCATGTCGTTGCGGTTCACTTTCAGACAATAGCAGCAGCGAATGACCACTGGCGAGATCGACAACTCGGACAACATCACTGACAGAGGAAATGCCAATGAGCGCGTTCTTTCTTTTTGACAATGTGGGAATCCATAACCCTCAAACCTTGGTGAAGTATGTCGAAAAGCTTGCCCCGGTTGTTGCTCAACATGGTGGTAAGTACCGGATAGTTGGTGGCAAAGTCATAGTCTTGGAAGGACAATGGCAGCCAACCTATCCAGTGTTGATCGAGTTCAATACCTTCCAGGAAGCCAAAGCCTGGTATCACTCGGAAGACTACGCGCCTTTGAGACGTTTCCGCCATTCCACGGAGGAGAACAACGCTGTGCTCATCGAGGGCTTAGCGAACGCATAGTGCTGCGAAAACTCACGGACATTGGTGTCGAGGAAGAAAACTAATCGGTCATCAATTCTCTGCGCCAAGCAACCGAACGACCAGGAGATCATCATGCAAGCGAGAGAACGAACAGTTGAGAAGCTCAGCGTCTTGCTAGCAAGTAGCTATTCGCTCGCATTGAAGACGCAGCACTATCACTGGAACGTGGCGGACCCAAGTTTCATCAATCTGCACAGTCTCTTTGAAGCACAATATGCAGCGCTCACAGGCGCAGTGGATGAATTGGCTGAGCGCATCCGAGCACTGGGCGCACGTACTCCCAAGAGTTACTCAGAGTGTGCGCAGTTGACTCTGGTAGAAGAGGACAGAACAGGTCCAGCAGCGCCAGTTATGCTTGAAGTTCTTGCGGGTGACCACGCAACACTTGCTCTGACAGCGCAGGAACTATTGCGAGCGGCTTCGGTATATTGCGACGATGCGACTGCTGATCTTGCAACACGTCGACTAAGCGAACATGAGAAGGACGTGTGGTATCTTCGAAGTCACCTAAAGTCGCCAATGTCTCTCATGTCTGCATCGACAAGCCACTAGGTTCTGTCATTTGGAGAACACCCTAGAAATCAATGAGGACTTGAAAATCGGAAAGGAATGAGAGTGCAAAGCAGTTCACATGCGGGCGTCTTCTTTGCCAACCAAATAGCAGAAGTGGTTTTGGTAGACCCAGCGGGACGGAGCGGCGGCTAAATCGCGAATAGCACCAACCTTCAATCAGCAGGTGCGATCAAATCTGGCAGCATAAATGTCCTTTTTGTCAGCGACAAAGACAGGGGCTGCCGTGGAAACGACACAACAACTAAAAATGGACGATCATCAATATGACTAGAGCTACTCTCTATCTTTTAAGGACAGGTTTTACCGACTCTGTTGCCGGCGACGGAGAATTCTTTTGCCCCCATTGCATAGAGGTTGAGGGAATGATGGCTGCTTTCCCAGTCATTCGTCAAAATCTCGATGTGAATTACGTTGGCTTTCAAAAACCCCGTGGATCTCTGGCACAGTATGTCGGCGACGCGAGTCAGTCTTGTCCTCAGTTGATCTTACTAGATGGGGATGACGAATTTTCTCACGGCTTGTCCCATCAAGGTATTGGAAATTCGAAAAAAATCGAGGGCGCTACGGAGATACAGGAATATCTGATCCAGAGGTTCGATCTCCCGCGACGTCACCCTTAGCACACTGGTCAAACGCGGGTGGGCGCAATCGTCGCACTGTCAAATCTATAATTAGCATTCTATATGCTAATTATAGAAACGCTCGTCAGGCTGGGTGAAGAAAATGATTGGAACTGAAGCGAACAGAATCGTAGGACGAAAAGCCGACACCTACCGGGCAAGAAATTGGTCGAAGGTAGAGCCACTTGTCGCAACTTGCCTATTGATTTGGGCGGGTGTGGCAATTGGCGGAGATATGATCGCAGCTCCGGCCAAATTTCAGGTTCAATCGCTCGAGCTTGGGGAATTGTTGAAAGTAGGTCGTGCCCAGTTTGCGTGGCTTGCGGTGGCAGAGTGGCTTCTTCTTTCTGCGTCAGCTGCTCTGTTAGCGGTCACCAGGCGGGTGCTTCCGATTTCCTTTGTTTTGATCGCGGTCATTTTTCTGGCACAGCAACTTTGGTTGCAGCCTTTGCTTGAGGATCGCAGTGACTTGATCATTGCCGGAAAGGAACCAACGTCCGCTAATCTCCATCTGACTTTCATAGCGTTGGAAACCTTGAAGATCTGTCTCCTGATTTTTGTGGGATTTCGCTCAATGCCCGCGAAAGGGGCGAGAGCATGAAACACTCCAATCTGACAGCACACCAAATTGAAACACTTGTGGCAGCTTTTTACGAGAAAGTGCGGAGCCATGAGATCCTAGGTCCAATTTTCACATCTGTAATCGGGACTGAAGCTTCAGAGTGGCGGGTGCATGAGGCAAAAATCGCAGCATTTTGGAGAAACGCTGTCGGTATCGACAAGAGCTACTCCGGAAACCCAATGATCAAACACAGTACAAACCCAAAAATCCAAAAAGATCATTTTCCTGTTTGGTTGGCTCTGTTTAGGGAGACGGCAATGTCCAATCTTCCACCCAGTGCAGCCGCCGAAATCGCTGATCTAGCAGATCGCATAGGCCAAAGCCTTTCTTTCGGAATTGATCAGTTTCGGAGCCGTGTCAATCAACCACCGAAGTTAACCTAAAATGGGTGAGGGCGCGATGAACACCGAATACTTGAGGCAAAGAGCTAGAGTTTCTGATGAGGCTGCCGGCGTTGTTATCACACGTTGGTTGCGCTTGGCGTGTTCGGACTTTCGCTCTCACCTCTGGGTCTCTTTAACTTATGGGTTCGGGTTGGTTGTTGTTGGCTGGGTCATCATTCTATTTCTACTTCGGTTTGGGCTAGGTTGGATGATCCTTCCGTTAATTTCGGGCGCAATGTTGCTTGGCCCGGTCGTCACAGTGGGTCTGTACCGATTAAGCAGAAGATCCGAAGATCGCCTTGTTGAAGAAGTTTCGACCTCAGGGCAGGTCTTTCTCGTGGGCGTGGTCATGATGATCTTGGTTCTTGCCTGGATACGTGCAGCCACGCTTCTCTTTGCTGTGTTTTTTGGCCTCCACCCTTTCGCTGGTTTTCTACAGACCACATCAACACTGCTTTCAACGAATGAAGGCATAACCTTGGTGGTGTTGGGGTCTCTCGTCGGCGGGCTGTTTGCTTCATTCGGATACGCGATATCTGTGTTTGCTCTGCCGATGCTCGTTGATCGCGAGATCGATGGGTTTTCGGCTATGGGCCTTAGCTTCAACGCCACTATTCGGAACTTTAATTTGATGGTGGCGTGGGGGTTTTGTTTGACCGTCCTGTTCGCAATAGGCGTCGCGACCGGATTTTTGGCGTTGATCGTCCTGTTTCCAATCCTGGGCTTTGCCACGTGGCATGCCTATGAGGATTTATTCGAGATGCCTGCCAATGATTAAGAAGAAAATCGCTCTCCCAGAACAAATGCCAACGCGCTTTGCGGACGAATACTGCAAGCGATTGGCGCCTTGGGTGACAACGAACTTCAAAGTGAGAGCTTCCCAATGAAACCCATCGTAGAGCACCTGACCCTCTTGATCGCGCTGTTGGCTATGATGGTGCTGGGCATCTGTATCCTCGGCTTTGGGCGAGATGCGGGATATGTTCTCCATGGTTGGCTGATTGCCATTTGTGCTGCAATCGGAGCTTTTCATCTCATCAACCGGATGACAGACCCCGAACCTGAGATACCGCTTGAATACAAGGACGACGTCATAAAATGGGGTGTTCTGGCTTGTTTTGCTTGGGGCGTAGTTGGCTTCACCATAGGTGACGTTTTGGCGTGGCAGCTTGCTATTCCGAGCCTGAACGGCGACCTTCCCTGGAGTAATTTTGGTAGAATCCGTCCCATCCACACAACGGCTGTAGTCTTTGGTTTTGGTGGAAATGCACTAATCGCAACCTCTTTCTACGTTGTTCAACGAACAACCAGAGCACGCCTGGCGAGTGAAACTATGCCGTGGATTGTTTTGGTCGGCTTCAACGTGTTCGTCATTCTTGCGGTCACGGGATACCCGTTGGGAATAACACAATCAAAAGAATACGCTGAGCCAGAGTGGTACGCGGATATCGTTTTGCTGGTCACGTGGGTCATATACTTCTGGCTCTACATGAAGACCCTGGCGCGCCGATCTGAGCCACACATCTATGTCGCAAATTGGTACTATCTGGCATTCATTGTGGTGATTGCAATGCTCCACACTGTAAACAATTTGGCTGTGCCAACATCTCTGACATACCCCAAAAGCTACTCCCTGTTTTCCGGTGTCCAAGACGCTATGACGCAATGGTGGTACGGCCACAACGCAGTGGGATTCCTGCTGACAGCAGGGTTCCTTGGAATGATGTACTACTTCCTGCCCAAAGCAGTGGAGCGGCCGATCTACAGCTACAGACTGTCCATTCTCGGCTTTTGGGGAATCACCTTCCTGTACCTTTGGGCTGGGTCACATCACTTGCATTACACCGCCCTTCCAGATTGGGTGCAGTACCTCGGCATGACCATGTCAATTATCCTCCTGGTGCCAAGCTGGGGAACGGTTTTCAATGGCGTCCTGACGCTGAATGGGGCTTGGGACAAGGTTAGAACTGATCCCGCAGTTCGGTTCATGTTGGTTGCCATCCTCTTTTATGGGCTCGCAACATTTGAAGGATCGTTCCTGGCAATCCGGCCAGTCAACACGCTCAGTCACTACACGGATTGGACGGTCGGTCATGTTCATGCCGGTGCATTGGGTTGGGTCGCGTTCATTACTTTCGGCGCGATGTACAAAATGGTGCCGTGGATATGGAGGCGTCAGGGAACCTACTCTCTTAAGCTTGAAAGCTGGCACTTCTGGCTCGCGCTAACTGGCACCCTCATCTACGTCGGCGCCATGTGGAACAGCGGGATCACCCAGTCTCTGATGTGGCAAACATATGAGCCAAACGGGGCCTTTACTTACTCTTTCATGGATACAGTAGACGCGATGAGGCCTTACTACACAGCGCGGGCCATTGGTGGGTTCCTCTATCTGCTTGGAGCGCTAATCGGGGCTTTCAACATCTACATGACGGTCAAAGGGAAGAGCGCCAAAGAAATCTCGGTGGACGCTCACCCTGTCCCGAGAGCAACAGGCTAGATCGATGAATACGCAACACCAAAAACTTGAGAGAAACGGGATCGTGTTCGCGATGGCAATTCTCTTTGTCGCATCACTTGGCGGGATATTTGAAATCGCTCCGTTATTCACAATTGAAAACACCGTGGAAGAAGTCGAGGGGATGCGACCATACACTCCATTGGAACTCGCCGGCAGGGATATCTACGTACGAGAAGGTTGTTACGCATGCCACAGTCAGATGATCCGTACTCTAAGGTCGGACGTGGATCGGTACGGGCATTTCAGTCTGGCAGCTGAATCGATGTATGACCACCCACATCAATGGGGTTCAAAGCGAACCGGCCCAGATCTCGCAAGGGTCGGGACGAAGTACTCCGATGATTGGCATGTTGCCCATCTCATCGCGCCTCGGGAAGTTGTGCCCGGGTCCGTAATGCCTGGGTACGCTTTTCTTGCTGAGCGCCGATTGGACACCGGCTCACTACCAGCTTCGATGAAAGCCCTCTCCTATGCTGGGGTGCCGTATTCGGCTGAGCAAATCAAATACGCAGAACGCGATGCCCTGTCTCAGGCAAGCCTCGATGGCGAATACGTTGATGAGCTTTTCGAACGATACGGCGAAAAAGTTCAGGCACGTTACTTTGATGGAAATCCCCGTCGGCTAAGTGAAATGGATGCGCTCGTAGCGTATCTGCAAGTGCTTGGAAATTTGGCAGAGCTGGATCAACTAAACATCGAGGAAATAGCGCGATGACACACGAT
Source organism: Ruegeria sp. BI11 (assembly GCF_056538005.1). NCBI lineage: Bacteria > Pseudomonadati > Pseudomonadota > Alphaproteobacteria > Rhodobacterales > Roseobacteraceae > Ruegeria > Ruegeria sp. BI11. The sequence continues at coordinate 338,231 of NZ_JBQFSM010000003.1, forward strand.
GCTGTCCTGGTGTTTTCCAAGACATGGGGTGCGATTTACCTTCTTGTCGTATTTCTAGTGGCTGCGATTTGGACTTATTGGCCAGGAAGAAAGTCCATCTACGACAAAGCGTCGTTAAGCCCTCTTACTGAAGAGGAAATACAACGGTGACACATGAACAAAACGACCCTCTTCAAGAGAACACTACGGGTCACGAGTGGAATGGAATACGTGAGCTAAAAAACCCCGTCCCCAGGGCTTTTCGGATTTGGCTTTGGGTGTCCATCTTGGTTTGTGTACTGATGTGGGTTCTCTACCCTGCTTGGCCATTAATTGAGGGCTATTCTCGAGGACTACTGGGCTATTCGTCTCGAGTTGCCGTACAACAGGAAGTGCGCTTGGCGAGCGCCCAGCAGGCAGTGAAATTCGAGCCGTTTGTTGCGCGTGATGTCGCCGCTCTGGCTCAAGATGAGACGCTTAGTGATCGTTTCGAGAAGTCAATTTCTGTACTTTTTGATGACAACTGCGCAGCTTGTCACGGCAAGGACCTGACGGGACAAAGGAAGTTCCCGAACTTGGCGGACGATCATTGGCTATGGTCCGGCTCGCCTGAGGAAATCGAATACACAATTCAGTTTGGCATCAATTCACAACATGATGATTCACGCTATGCGGAAATGCCCGCGTTTGGACGCGATGAACTTCTGACGAAAGCAGAACTCGATGACGTAATCGAGTTCATTCTGAAAATCTCCTCCAAAGGCCATGATCAGGAAATGGCAGACCGAGGAGAAGTGATCTTCTCAGACAGCTGTTCGTCCTGTCATTCTGAGGGAGGTGTTGGAGGCCTGGAAAACGGTGCGCCTAGCCTTGTTGATGAGGCGTGGATTTACGGTTCTGATCGTCATGATCTGAAGGAAACGTTATGGAACGGGCGCGCCGGAGTCATGCCTCACTGGTCGGGGCGTTTGACACCCGCTGAGATCCGGCAACTAACCATGTACGTTATTTGGGCGGGGATGGTCGACCGTGACAAGTAACCGTGAAAGACAGAGCAAACACATGATTGCGCTCATTATTGCCGTGTTACTGTTGAGCTATGTCGGAATGAAATTTTGGCATGTCCGTTTGGCAATTGATGCATATGAAGGACAACCTCTGTCAGTGGGCAATCTGGAAGTAGGCCAATAGTTGTATCCTGACGTGTTTCGCTTAACGAATTGCTGAGCGGTATTAACCTTAAATGACCCGACTTCATGTAGCTCTCTAGCGAAGGCTAAATAATTCGATATAAGGCAGATTTGTGGGCTAGAAATCGAGTAAACCTATATATAAAAACAATAAAATGGAAAAGCGGTAGTCATGCGAAGGAGCGGATGTGACCAAATCTAGATTGGCAATTATAGGTGGAGGTCCCAAGGCGTGCGCAATCGCCGCGAAGGTAGCAATACTATCTGAGGCTGAGTACAAGCATCCCGCAATCACTGTTTTTGAACCGGTAGGTGCGGGCGCACATTGGTCCGGTGGAAGTGGTTTTACAGACGGTTTTCAGGAACTTTGCACATCGGCACTAAGGGATGTCGGATTTCCGTACAACGACCCAATAGCGAATGATCTGGATGAGAAGATGCTGGCTTACTCATGGCCCAGTTACTTAATTTCTCGCGCGAACGAGATGAGCTATTCAGACTGGGTATCTTCTGACTCACCGAGACCTTCCCATTCACTTTTTGCAGAGTACCTGCAGTGGTGCCTCGAGCGCGCCAAGGCCTCTAGTTCAGTTGAGGTTGTAGAGGCAAGCGTGACAGAGATTGATTTTGACTTTGAAAAGCAAGAGTGGATCGTCACAAGTTCTGACGAGAATGAAAATTCAACGTCACTATGCTTCGACGGAGTCGTTGTTACCGGGATCAAGGAGCGAGACAGCGGGCTTATATCAGGTGACACGGGACCGTATTACTTCAACGGCAAAAGCTATTGGGACGAAGAGGGCTATTCTGCCCTCGCTGACCTGTATGAGTGTCGTAGAAAAAGCGACGAAGAGGACCTTGAATTTTCAGGCGTGGTCATTGGTGATGGTGGTACTGCAGCGGCAATAACTCTTTCGCTGAGCGAGCGTTTCCCTGATGCTGACTTACAGATGGTTGGTTCGGGCGTATTTCTTCAAAGTCGCCCTCCGAATTTCTTTTCAGATCGTATCTTTGGCGACCGCGACCGCTGGGAAGTGCTTTCCGATGCTCAACGCGAAGCTTTCTCGGCGAGACTTAGCTCGGGTGCCATCTGGCAACCGATTGTAGATCGACTGACTAAAGCGAACCGTCTTCAATACTATATTGGAAGAGCAGAAAAGATTGATTGGGACGAGGTATTTATATCTGGAGATGGTTTTTCAGACATTCAGTATTCGGTCAAACTAGAAAAAGACCCGTCTACAGAACCAGAGGATGTATCTGAAGAGATCGATACCTTCACTGCAGACTTCGTCGTTGATGCGACCGGCTTTGAGGTATTGTGGTTTAAGGAGTTGCTTTCGTCCAACCTCAAAGAATTCCTGAATTGGAACGATAGAGGTATCTTAGGTAAGCTTAGAGCGGATTTAAGCGACAATTTAGACATCGTACACACCAATTCGAAGGGTCATGAGTTCCCGACTGGCTTGGTTGTTCCGATGATTGGAGATTTGCGTCATCCGGCTGCGCCGAATTTGATGGCGTTAGGGAGCGTTGCAGATAAAATTCTGCAACGCTTTAGGAGAACTTGAGGTTAGTCCGAAGTAGCATAGAGGCGTTGCATCGCCTCTTTTGCACGCTTTGACGCTTTCTTGTGATCAACCTCAACCTCATTGATTGAAAGTTGGTTCTTGTTGTTCTCCAGCTCTGTCCAAGCTTGCTCCAGTCCGGCAGCAATCATTTTTCGAACGAGCGTGGCTTTGCTTTCGTTGGTATGGGTTGCGAGCATACGAAGTTCGCTATCCATACCGGCGGGTAAGTGGAAAGACCGCAGAATCATAGGTGCCTCCATTCTTTGATAGACCATCTATACATATATATGTACATATACCATGTCAAGGTGTTGGGGCACTTGAGCAGAAAAGTGGCTAATCACAACAAAAACTAGCACAGAACCAGTAACCCATTGCAGCCCTGCGAGTTCTATAAGTGGCTAGCCTCGCAGCATACTCCATCCACGCGCACTAAGAAATGCATGAATTTACAAGCTTCTAAATGACCAGCAAGCAAAAGCTCAACGGGTATTTAGTACGATTATGTAGTCATGGAGCCGCCCAAATTTAACCGGATCCGCAGTTATTTAAGGGAATGGACTAGCTGATTTCATTTGGCTCAGATTTGCACAAACGAAGAGTGCCCGATTGGAGGCTGAGTTTAACAGACACCAATCGGGCGTTGTTCAGTGAGGTCCTATTCGATGGTCATACCAAGTGCATCTGCGATACCCCTGCCATAGGCTGGATCCGCAAGTGAGCAATGCCGGATATGGCGCTTCTTAATCTCGTCGTTCGCATCACCTATGGAGCGTGCGGTGTTTTCAAACAAACGTTGTTGCTCATCTGAGCTCATCAGTCTGAAGAGATTGCCGGGTTGGGAAAAGTAGTCCTCGTCGGTGCGATGATTCCAGCGATTTGCCGCGCCAGACAGTTCCATCGGAGGTTCAGAGAAATCAGGCTGCTCTTGCCACTCTCCGTTGCTATTGGGCTCATAAGGTGTTGAACCCCCATAGTTGCCATCTACGCGCATTGCGCCGTCGCGATGATAAGCATGGTATGGGCACCGGGGTGCGTTGACCGGGATCTGATGGTGGTTCACGCCAAGGCGGTATCTCTGCGTGTCGCCATATGAGAAAAGCCGTCCTTGAAGCATTTTGTCTGGTGAGAAACTTATACCCGGAACCACAGCCGCCGGGTTGAAAGCTGACTGCTCCACTTCTGCAAAGAAGTTCGCTGGGTTTTTGTTTAGTTCTAACTGTCCAACTTCAATCAGTGGATAGTCTCCGTGCGGCCAGACTTTGGTCAAATCAAACGGGTTAAAGGGGCAATTCTGCGCTTGCTCGTCCGTCATAATCTGGATCTTCATAGTCCAAGAAGGCAGGTCGCCGTTCTCAATTCGGTCATAGAGGTCTCTTTGATGACTTTCACGGTCACGCCCAATGAGCTTCTCAGCTTCTTGGTCTGTGAGGTTTTCAATGCCCTGGTTTGTCTTGAAATGGAACTTCACCCAAAATCGCTCATTGTCCGAGTTGATAAGGCTGAAGGTATGACTGCCGTAACCGTTCATAGTGGTATAGCTCTTTGCGATACCACGGTCGCTCATAGTGATTGTTATCTGATGCAGTGCCTCGGGAAGAGATGTCCAGAAGTCCCAATTGTTCTGGGCGGAGCGCATGTTGGTGCGAGGGTCACGTTTTACGGCGTGGTTCAAATCAGGAAATTTCAGAGGGTCACGCAAGAAGAAGACGGGCGTATTGTTACCCACCAGATCCCAGTTTCCTTCTTCGGTGTAGAACTTAAGCGCAAAGCCCCTGATATCGCGTTCAGCGTCGGCCGCGCCCCTTTCGCCAGCAACCGTAGTGAACCGAGCGAAAAGCTGCGTCTTTTTTCCTACCTCCGAGAACAGTTTCGCGCGCGTGTACTTCGTGATGTCGTGAGTGACGGTAAAGGTTCCGTAGGCACCAGAGCCTTTAGCGTGCATGCGCCGCTCTGGGATGACTTCCCGGTCAAAGTGAGCCATTTTCTCAAGAAACCACACATCCTGGAGCAATACCGGTCCTCGCGGACCTGCGGTCATTGTGTTCTGGTTGTCAGCGACTGGTGCGCCTGCAGCAGTAGTCAGTTTTTGTTTCATTTGAAATTCCATTCAGCCTGTTACTTTCCAACTTGATTGGAAGTTAGCAGTCACGCGGCTTCAATAAAAATTTGGAATTCAAACCTGTTTAATGAGTTTTACTTATTACTGCAGTTCTCGGATATGACGTCGGCAATGCGCTGAAAGTGATTGTCCAGTGGGCTTCCATCTCGCCAGACCATACCTATTGTCCTCGTTGGTTGTGGGTCTGCAAAATCGGTTATCTCGACGTTCGACGAACGCGTCTCCAATGCAACAGCCATCTGTGGCAGTAGCGTCACGCCAACACCTGCCTCCACCAGTTGAACCAACGTCGTGAGTGATGAACCGTCCATGATGCTTCTGTATGAAGACTTGTCGATGGCGCAAAACTCCAGCGCTTGCTCTCTGAAGCAATGCCCTTCTTCCAGAAGCAGCAGGTTCATATCAGACAACGCGTTTACACTTGGTCGGAGCTGGTCGCTTTGCAAAGCTGGTCGCGCCAGAACGATGTTTTCAGTGAATATGGGCACCTCCTTTAGCCCCCCAAGGTTCAATGGAAGTGCGACGAGCGCGGCGTCCAGTTTTCCAGCATGTAGCTCTTCTAGGATCTGTTCGGTGACTGTTTCACGCATAATGAGTTCCATCTGCGGAAAAGCACTCCCAAGAGTTTTCACGAGAGTAGGCAACATATAAGGGGCGATTGTAGGTATCGCTCCCAAATTAAAAGGACCCGACAGCGTGTCTTGAGCAGCTCGCATTAGATCGTCCAGCTCTTCCACAGCCCGAAGGACTTCCTGTCCATGTTTTGCAACGATTTTTCCAAGAGGCGTCAGTAGCACGCTACGAGTGTTTCGCTCGACCAATGGAACACCAGCTAATTCCTCGAGTTGCTTTATCTGTAGTGACAGGGCTGGTTGCGAGATCGCACATACATCCGCCGCGTTCGCAAAGTGTCGATGCTCGGCAAGAGCGACAAAGTAACGAAGGTGTTTTAGCGTGAGTCCGTTCATTTGAAAAACCAATGAATTTGATAGCAAATACAAAATGGCACTAATGAAAGGATTGGTCTACCCATCAGTCACCGAATTTGCCTGACGGAGTAAACTGATGGAAAAAACAGACTACGCCGTGCTGATGAAATCGCGACTGCGACACGTTCACGATGAAGGGCGCTACCGAGTTTTTGCCAATATCAGGCGACATGCTGGGAATTTCCCCAAGGCGTCACTTATGACGGACAAAGGTTCCAGGGAAGTAACGATTTGGTGCTCGAACGACTACTTGGGGATGGGTGAAAACGTTGCGGTCATCGACGCAATGATAAACGCCTTGGAGACCAGCGGGGCCGGATCTGGCGGTACGCGCAATATTTCAGGCAACACGAAGTTTCACGTCGAGTTAGAAGAAGAATTGGCTGCACTACATGAAAAGGAAGCCGCATTATTGTTTACGTCGGCGTTTGTCGCCAACGACACAACGCTTGCTACACTTGCGAAGCTCATTCCCAACTGCGTGGTATTTTCCGATGAGAAAAACCATGCGTCGCTCATTGCAGGCATAAAGAATGGAGGGTTCGAAAAGCGGATTTGGAAACACAACGATCTTGGGGATTTGGAGCGTCAGCTCGCGTCTTACCCGTTATCTACTCCGAAACTAGTTGTGTTCGAGAGCATCTATTCGATGGATGGTACGATGGCAGACATCGGCAGTGTGTGTAGCCTCGCAGAAAAGTACGGAGCGTTAACCTATCTAGACGAAGTTCACTCGGCCGGGATGTACGGACCTAACGGTGCGGGCCTGGCTTCAGAGCAGGGTCATGCGGCCCGCGTGGACATTATCAATGGCACCCTTGCGAAGGCCTATGGCGTGATGGGAGGTTTCATTGTTGCGAATAGAGACATCGTGGACGCAATCAGATCATATGCCCCAGGTTTCATTTTCTCGACATCGCTACCTCCATCCCTGGCTGCCGGCGCATTGGCCAGCATCCGATATCTCGCGAAATTCCCGGACATACGTGAAATGCACATGGAGAGGTCAGCGACGGTCAAGAAACGATTGTCCGAGATTGGATTGCCGTTAATCAACAATCCAAGTCACATCATTCCAGTTCGTGTGAACTGCCCTGTTCGCTGCAAGCTGCTAACGGACAGGTTGTTGAATGAATTTGACCTATATGTTCAACCGATAAACTATCCTACCGTCCCCCGCGGCACCGAAAGGTTAAGGATTACACCGACGCCTCTGCATACAGATACCGACATTGATCATTTGGTTAGTGCGCTGGGACACCTTTGGAAGCGCAGTGCCTTCGGTGAACTTGAAGAGGTTTCAGGTGCTCTATCTACGATAGGCACCTGAGGTTCTCTGTTTGAACGGAACGATTGAAAGGGTAATGCTTCACGCAACAAAGCGCGCCTAGTGCTCCATTCAATTCAAGCCGTTCAATATTCATTTGGTGGGCATCAAATCTCGCGTGGGTTTCCCCGCCGCAACCCAGTACCCAAGACCCATTATCACTGCACCGGCAACGGCATTTCCTACTGTGACATAGAACAAGTTCCTCAATGCGCCTGCCAAGTTCAGATTTTCTGAGTAGTCGGAAAATAGTGCGACGGAAAACACGGTCATGTTAGCGACCGAGTGCTCAAACCCTGCCGCAATGAAGGCATAAAGGCAGAACCAAATGATGGCCAACTTCGCCATGTCGTTCTGAGAATTCGAGCTTGCCCATATTGCTAGACAAACTAGCCAGTTACAAAGAATGCCCTTCAGAAATAGCTCATGCGGAGAGCCGCTTATTTTCTTGGCTGCGACTTCCATAATCAGGTTGTCTTGCTGACCGGCCAACACCAAGCCACCGCCACTTTGGACAAACAGGAACCCCAGCAGTACGGCGCCAGCCAAATTTCCGATCCAACTGTAGACCCAACAGATCGTCAAATCGTTCAAGGTTGTTCGACGCGTTAGCAGGCCATGCGTCATGTACATGGTGTGGCCAGTGAACAGTTCGGATCCGGCAAAAATCACAAGCGTTAACGCTAAGCCAAAGCTAGCCCCCATAACAATTGGACGCAGGCTTATGTCGACCCCTTGCCCAACTGAAAAAATCAGCAAAATACCCAAGCCGACGTAAGCTCCTGCCATCATTGCGAGAACCAAAAACCCAATAGGATTCTTTGACAGATACGCGCGCTTCTGCGCGGCGGTTTCAGCGAATTTAGTTACAGTGGCGCGGTAGTCCATTGCGCGGTTCCCTAATAGAGGCTGTGGTTTGTCCGACGAACGCGGGAGTGATCCAAAATACGACCAATGCTGCGGCAACAATAACGAAGCCGATGCCTAGCCGGTATTGATCACCTAACAAGTACGAGTTGCATATTCTGATTGGCGCGTGCGTGTAGAGAAATCCCAGGAAAAGCAGCATGGAAACGGACTGCGCCTTCAGTATTCCTCGTAATACAGGACCCAAACCGGGCCATGACACACCGAGTGGTAGACCCACCAACAAAGGCAGCGAAACGAATTTCGCCAAATGCCAGGTGTCGGACGAAAGCGCAGCATCTAGAGACCGCGGGAGCATCCAAATTGCCCCGGCAAAGAGCGCTACAAGCAGCATAGGCGCTCTCGCGTGGCCTGAAGATTTTTGTGGGTTTGAAAGCAGATACCCGGCAGCCGCCAACAATGGAAACTGCACAAGAACATGCACAACCGGATCACTCGCCACCCAAGCTTGTACGACGATTGCCAGTGTGAAGCACGTGGTCGATGCCAACAGACGCGTCATTACAGCTCTGCTCGGATCGCATCCTGGATTTCATCAAAGGAACGCGTGTCAAACGCCCCAGCAAATTTCCCTGTACGATTGATCAAGAGAACAGCGATGTTGTGCTGATAACCTCCCCATTCATCGGGGATCACTGTGACTTGGAAAACTTCGAGCAGTTTTTCCAATTCCGCTTGGTTGGGTCGTGCTACCGTCCAAGGCGAACCGGTCGCAGTATGCAGCTCCGCATATCCTTGCATGGCGTCCACATCGTCAACTTCCGGATCGAAGCTAATTGAGTACATCGGAACAGATAAACCCGTCGATGCAAGATGGTCTCTGAGTTCAGCAAAGTCACCGCCCGAAGCTTGGCAGACTGTGGGGCATGTCGTGTAGATGAACTCCACCAAGGCAGGACTATCTGATGGCAGTTGCTTCCAACTGCCATCCATTGTCTCAAGTGCGAAGTTTGGAACGGGCTTGGGATTTTCAGCAATTGTTATCCGACGCGCGCCTTCAGCAGTGATTGCACTAAACCCGTCGGTCGCTTCGCTGACGGCAAGACAACCTAGCGCTAGTGTGCCGATGGCAAGCGCGACCTCGGTATTCATCGCGCTTTCCTTAACATTTCGATTGCAAAACGAGCCACGAGTCCTGCCGTTGCCAATACGACGATAATCGCAAAGAGGCTCGCGAGTTGACTTTGGAGTTGCCATTCTTCGTAGTGTTCAGCCCACCGCCTTGGAATTGAGCTAGCTCCAGACCACAGGAAGATCAGGCAGAAACCGATGGCGCCGAAAACATATGAGCGGAAGACAAGCTTATCGAGCGTGCTCATCCCAACATTCAGGCCGTTACGCACAAGCCAAACGGAGAAACCGAATGCCATAGCGACTTCGCCTAGCAAAAGGTAAATGTGGAAATGACCGGGGACCCACTGCGTATTGTGCATTACTTTGTTCACAGCAACCATGCCGTCGATAACCGCAGGAATTGAGCCCAGTCCCCAACCGATGACACCAAGCGCCAATAGGCTAGCTGGAAGGTCCCACTTTATTCCTGATCCTCTGATATACGCGCACAAAGAAAACACGGTGATCCCAATGAGCGGAATTCCAGAGGCGTAAGAGACTATCTGCCCGACAGCCATCGTCCACGCGGGCATGTTCACGTCCTGAAGCAGGTGGTGAAAGTAAACTGCTTGGACAAACACAACCACAGCGGCCCAGCCAGCGACAAGGAGACGAGTGGATTTCCACGGCCTGCCAGTGTAGCTCGGGATTATCTCATAAACAGCGGTAACAGCCATGTAGATGGTGGCATTGATGAACACATGTCCGAAGAAGTAGATTGCGTTCTTTGCAAGCAATGGATCAACTTCGAACTCGGGGAAGATCAAGTTCACGATGCTTGCGGCCAAGACAGCAGCACCGAATACGATGCCGATTGTATTAAATACCAGTACAGAAGACGCCGCGACTATTGTTGGCGGGGGGACATTGTCCGCGTCTCCAGTAAGCAAATAGCGCCAGCCAAGTCCTCCAAACAGGCCGCGGTACTTTCGCGATATCTTCAAGCCAACTTCAAAATAGTACAGCAGGAATCCGACACCGATGGCCAGATAACCAAAGCAAAATGTCACGGCTGCACCTGCTTCCCAAGCTCCACCTGACAGTGCCGGCAGTGGAAAGAGAAACGTCCAAGCTCCTCCGTATCCTCCGACAAAAATGGAACCCAGGATTAGGGATACACCCAAAAGAAAAAGCCCTAGGAAGGCTACGTATATCGCTGGTCTAAGGTCCACATAGCGAGCACAAAAGAACCACATTATTGCTGCACCAGAGAGTGCTGCGGTTCCTACCATGCCAGCCCCATGTGCAGTCAGCAGCAGGTAGAAAATTGCTGGATCGAGTTCAATTGTACCGCCTTGAGCCATTCTCATTGCGAGACCGAAGATCATCATAAGGAGAAAAACGATGCCACTTACGAGCATTGTGAGCTTGACGAACTGGGTGTTCGCAAGAGTTGTCTGAGGCGTGTGATGGTCAGTTATCGAGGTCATTGGGCTTTTTCCACAACTTCAAATTCATAGGTCATGGCGTGATGGGCAACGCCGCAGAACTCCATGCAAAGAATGGAGTAGGTGCCAGTTTCTTCAAAAGTATGGACGACCTTATTTGTGTAAGTTGGCATGGCTTGCACCTGCACAACCAAACGTGAGCTTGGGTCATAGATCCCTAAGCCGTGGTTCACATCTTCGGAGGTCACTCGAAACTCCACCTCCTGGCCCAGAGGGATTTCTGTTGTGTCAGTGTCCCACCACCATTGGCCGCTGGAGATGTTCACAATCAGCGCATCGCTGCTTGCGCTTCGATTGGGCCAGTCGCGCAGAGAGGCAATGGACACGACTATTCCGAGTGTTACTAAAAACCAAAGAAGTGCCGAGCGCGTATTATTGACAATACGCTGGCTGCCAGCGTTTTCGGTGGCCCATATCGTGCGCAGGCAGGCGGCTGCGAGAAACGCCATCAGCGCCAACGTCACCATAAAAACTGTCGATTGCATAACGGTCTCATTTGTTGCGAGTCGATACTTGATAGGAAATTAGCATTATAGATGTCAATTTAAAATCGCACTTGAGATGCGTATTATGGGGTGGCACAATGGCACACATGCTCCTTTCAAAATTCTCGGACTATGCTCTTCGAATCCTCGTTCATTTAGCCGCCTCACCGGATAAGTTGTTGACCACGCGTCAAATCGCTGAACTTCATCAGGCAAAGTACAATCACTTCACAAAGGTGACGGTCTGGTTGGCACAGGAGGGCTATGCAGATTCACTTCGTGGTAGGGGAGGTGGGCTCCGTCTTGCAAAAGACCCGACTGAAATTGTTCTGGGAGAAATTCTTCGAAAACTGGAAGCTGACAGGCCGCTAGTTGAGTGTTTTGGACCAGAAGGCGGAACATGCCGTCTGTCACCTGCTTGTGGCCTGGCGACAGCCTTGGAGGCAGCGCAGAACGCATTCTTTGATGAGCTCGACAAGTATACTCTGGCCGATACGATTAAATTGGCTCCAGGCATGGCCAGCCTATTGTCTTCCCTGGAGGCGAGTATGATCCAAAATTCAGAGTTGTGAACCTACCCTTGGTTGGCTGAGCAGCACCAATCTTACCCGATAGGTGCACATAGCTCTCGTGACCGGAATGCCTAACAAAAATGGCCATTTATGGTATTGAACTAATAGCTTTTGACTCGATACATTGCCGGTATGAACACCGATGCACGACTTCACATCCTGCTCGAACGTATGGGGCGCGTTTTACAGAACGACGGGTTTTCACAAGGGCTAAAACCGGTTCAGTGGGAGGTGTTGCGGTACTTGGAAAAGGCGAACCGGTTTTCAAGAAGCCATTCTGCATTGACCAGTTATCTCGGAACCACAAAAGGGACTGTATCTCAAACTCTAAAGTCCCTTGAGTCTAAAGGTTTGATTGAAAGAAACATTGATGAAAAGGATCGGCGCGGACTGCGATTGTCCCTAACGGCCGCTGGTTTCGAACAGCTTAAGGAGGATCCATTCATCTTACTGCAGAAGGCTGTCGAAAAGCTTCCGGTTGAAGTCGAACAACAAACTTCGGATACAATTCTTAAACTGCTGAGTGAAATCGTTCAGCAGCAAGACTGGAAACCTTTTGGAGTTTGCCAAACCTGCAAGTTCTTTCAGCAACGTCACGAGCAAGGATCTCCAAGTTTTTGTCGGTTGCTTTCAGAACCGCTAACTATCGGAGACTCGCAAGCAATATGCGCAGAACACACATCAGATCTGAGATAAGTTCTGAATTCTAGCCACATTTTCTATGCTTCAGATCTTCTAAATTAGCTAGAGACTTATTGACACTGTCTAGAACTGCAAGAATACCTGAACGCTTCGACAGTGAAGTGATTTGTTGAGCCTGTAGACTCTTTAGCTCTTCCTCAGCGGAAGCTCGAGCGAGCTTCAATTCTGTCTCAGCAATTTCGAGGCAGTCGCGGATCTGCTCTGCAAATTGGTAGGAGTTCGCGGAACCTGCCTGGTCTTCGTCCTCAAATACCTCCGCCAAGCCATGACGGGCATAAACCGCCCTAAGAACCTGACTGAAATCTGTTGAAGGAAGCGGTTTCAGCGCATTTGATCTCAAGTAGTCACGAATGTCCGAACCCGCTCGTGCCATTGCCAGGAACTCTCGAAGAGCTTTTATCGGCAGTTCGAGAAAGCGCATGTCCTTCACTCACCTTATTCGTTTCGATACGAAACTAAATAGAGTGAGTCTGGCGGAAAACCAAGGGTCCTATGGCAACAAAACTTCGACTTGCGTGGCAAAAGATGTAAACGGTGCCGTTGTAAGTTCTGTATGGGCGTCGGGGCATGTGTTTCGAACAACGGGAGTCGAGGTTTAGAAGCAGGTTCAGTTTGGTAGGCGGGTTGTCCGTCATGTCGGATGCTTGGATATAGTCTTAGCTTTGCCTAAGGTCGGTACGGCTTTTATTTGGGCAGCTTTTGTGTGCGAGGCAATCCGGTCAGATTTGAATTTAGGGTTCCATTTTTGAATCCAAAGTTCTTTTGAGTAGTGCCCGCACCGCCAGCAAGGCCAGCAGGGCAATTGCGGCAAAGAACAAAAACATCCAAAAAGCGGAATTCTGCAATCGAGAGATGTTCGAATACTCTTGAAAGCCAGTCAGGTTTCCGATGAACCCAGAAAATGCAGCCCCGATTGCCACGGCAAACATTTGTACAGTAGACATCGCTGACGCTGCCTGATCCCTTTCTTTTTCTGAAGTGAACTGAAAGGCCATGGTATTGAGGTGAGGCCAGCCCACTCCTATTCCGGCCCCCAATGAAATCAATACGACCGCCAAGACAACGACAAACATCGTATTGGCATGAGAAAGTGGAATTAGCGCCGCCAAGGTCAAAGAAGAAGCGCAGATTAGGCAAGGCCCAAGAAGCAAGATTGTCGGCACCAATTGCTTCCGAGTTTTTGCCGAGATCACTTCTGACGCTGCCCAACCAATAGATACCAATGCAGCAAGGTAACCCGCGGATATGGGCTGAAAGCCGTGCACTTTTTGGAGAAAATAGGGTAGAAAGAACTCGGCATTGATGCAGACAATCAACAGTGCCATGGCGGCAATTGCCCAAAACAGTGGATTGTCAAAATTCATTGCCCCAGTGGGAAAGAGCTTTGGCTCTTTGGCTCTTTCACGCGTGACCAGAACGGTGATCAGCATTCCGGCACCAAGTAGCGACACACCCGACGTAATGGGATTGTGGCTCGCTCCTCCAATTGAAACTGCCAAAACCGATGCGGCAAGCAGTGCCAACTGAATGAATGCGATCTTTGTACCGGACGTGCCAGTCGGTTCTTTGTTAGGTAATACCACGTTGACAAGAATGACAAAAACCGCCGTTGCAGGAAGCATGGCTCCAAAGCCGAGGCGCCAGGCGTCAAACTGCGCGAACATTCCTCCAATTGCTGGACCAAACAACATCGTAACACCCCAGGTGCCAGACAACAGGGCTAGGGCTAGTGGCCAAAGCCGCTCGGGATAAAGAAGAACAATCATCGAGTAGCAAAGGGTGAATAGGATGCCACCTCCAGCCCCTTGGACAATTCGGCCGGCCAGCAGGTTAAACATATCTGGCGCTGTGGCAGCTAACAAACACCCGATAGAAAAGAGGAGCCCTGCGAGTGCGAAGCTTCGTTTTATGCCAACCCAACGCATAAACTTACCGGTAATTGCGGCGCTGATAATAGCAGCGACAGTGGCAAGCGACGACGTCCAAGAATAGAGATGTTGGCCTCCAATATCCGTAACGATTGAAGGTAGCATAGTCGCGGTGATCGTAAGATTTACTGCATGCAACGCTATTCCACCAGCTAGAACCAGTGAAATTGCAGAGTACGGTCCTCCAATGAGTTCACGCCAAGACACCTCTTCAGTGCCAACATTTACTTCTGCGTCCGAAACAGACATATCTCACCCAATTTGTAGCGATTCGAAACTTATTTTCTTCTTAAGTGCTCAACCTAACTTAAGGTCAATACAAATTTTTCGTCACGTCGCTGAGCGGCGTCGAGCTGGAAATACTTGGATAGTACATAGCGATTAAGCTTGCTTTAAGCTGTTTCTACAAAAGGCTGACAGCTGTTTGGCCTGTGTCGGCGGTCTCCAGCAGTGAGAGGAAAAATTGTTTGTAAGTTAAAAAATAAACGAAAAAACTAAAATACGCATAATATTTTGTTCCTGACTGTGCATCCAATTGTCGTTTGTCCGGGGTTGCAGCCTGCGCCAGATTTACCGCAGGCGTTAACTCGACGGCACCGGATGGAATTATGAACCAGAGATCTCAAATTGACCTTCTACTTGATGACAGCGCCAAAGCAGCTGCAACAGTTATGCTTGAAAAAGTCGTAAGTAGCTTTCGACGCAGTTCTGAATCTAAAGCTACGATTGATGTTCAAAATCCGAGCACTGGCGAAGTGATAGGAGCTGTAGCTAACGAGGGTGCTGTCGGCGTTGCAGAGGCCGTCAGTAAGGCAAGCGAAGCGCTTGGCGCTTGGTCGGAACTTCTGCCCAGAGAGCGTGGCGCAATTATGATGCGCTGGCATCGCCTCATTCAAAAAAACTCGAATTCACTCGCTGCGATGATGACATTGGAGCAAGGAAAGCCAGTAGCTGATGCACAAGGCGAAATTGCCTACGCGGCTAGTTTTATTGAATGGTTCGCTGAAGAGGGAAACCGGCTTTACGCGGACACGATTCCTAGCCACCTGCCAGGTAAGTCAATGAAAGTAACTCACCAACCTGTTGGAGTGGTTGGAGCCATTACGCCTTGGAACTTTCCATCTGCGATGCTCACCCGTAAGGCAGCTGCAGCCATGGCCGCTGGGTGCACCGTCGTTTCGATACCATCCAAAGTTACCCCATTTTCCGCAATGGCGCTGGAAATGCTGGCTCGCGAAGCAGGTGTTCCCGAAGGTGTATTCCGGGTTGTGACAGGCCACGCGAGGGAACTTGTGTCAGAGTTGTGTGCGCATACCGAAGTGCGGGCCGTGTCCTATACAGGGTCAACCGAAGTTGGTCGCAATATCATGGAGCAATGTTCAGCGACGGTGAAACGTGTATCGCTGGAACTGGGTGGACACGCTCCGTTTATCGTATTTAGCGACGCTGATCTTGAGGCCGCCGTTCAGGGGGCGATTTCTGCCAAATATCAAACAGGCGGCCAAGACTGCCTGGCTGCCAATCGAATTTATGTAGCTCGCAGCCTCTATGATCAATTCGTCACCCGCTTCACCGAAGAAGCCAATAAGTTGGTAGTGGGTGACGGGTTTGATACGGCGGTAGATATTGGCCCGCTAGCATCCAATCCAACACTGCGCAAATCAATGGAGCATGTTGAGGACGCGGTCAAAAAAGGCGCCCGACTGATGTGCGGCGGTGAGCAGCCCGAACAGGGCGGTCTTTATTTCAAGCCGACAGTGTTAGCAGACGTAACGCCGGACATGAAAATTACCTATGAGGAAACGTTCGGACCCGTCGCGGCCTTAATGCCGTTCGACAATGAAGAAGCCGTAGTAAAGGCGGCCAATGACACTGAATATGGCTTGGTCGCATATGCTTACACCAACGATGTAACGCGGGTTCAAACACTACCGTCCAAGCTGGAGTACGGAATGGTAGCTGTGAACACTGCAAAGCTGACCGGCGCACCCATTCCTTTCGGTGGTGTCAAACAGTCCGGCAATGGCCGGGAAGGCTCACGTCTGGGAGTCCTTGAATTCACTGAACCGCAGTATGTCTGCATTCAAGCCTGAAACTTCTAGCTCGGGAATAAAACCAATGACAAAGAAAGTGGCTCAAACTGTAATTGAAGGTCTGCGTGATCGAGGGGTCAAGCATGTCTTCGGCGTTCCAAGCGGTGGCTGGGTGGATTTCATGGAGGCGATCCGCAATACCGACGGGATTGATTTCGTATTGACGGCCCATGAAGGCGGTGCGGGTTTCATGGCTGACGTCGCAGGGCGCCTGACGGGTGTACCTGGTGTCTGTTTTGCTACATTCGGCCCTGGCGCCACGAACCTTGCGACGGGTGTGGGTTCCGCCCAATTAGATCGCTCACCGCTTATTGCACTCACAGACGAAATGTCTGCGGCGAACCGTGATCGCGTGGTGCAGATGAACATCGACCATCAGGCGTTGATGGAACCGATTACCAAAATGACGACTCGTTTAACCACCGACAATGTAACTGAAACGTTGGACAAAGCCTTTGAAGTCGCGACCACTGGTCGCCCAGGTGCAGTTCATATTGGCATGCCGGTCGACCTAACCGCTCAACCCGCCACGCTGACTGAAGCCAGTTCCAAGCCCGCTTTAGTGCCCATGAAAGCTTCGAGCGAGGTGATCAATGCAGCAAAGTCGGCCTTTTCTAAAGCGCGTAAACCTGCAATGGTTCTCGGCTTGGGCGCGGTTCGCGTGGGCCTTCAAGAAGATATCCTGAACTTTGCAGAAAGACACAACATCCCTGTCGTTTTAACGCCAATGGCCAAGGGAATGATTCCTGAATCTCATCGGTCCTATGCCGGCGTGGTGTTCCACGCCTTGAGTGACAAAGTCGGCGAAATCCATGCTCAAGCAGACTTGATGATTGCCATTGGCTACGATCCTGTCGAGTTCAACTATGAAAATTGGCTTCATCCGATGACGCTGATCAACATTGATGATGCGCCTCTGGACATTGATAAGTCGATTTACACGGACACCCTTCATGTGGGTGGTGATATAGCGTCCAATTTCCGCGCTTTGGCGAAAGTTGAAAATACAGACAACGATTGGGACATGGACGACGTTCGTAGTCGCATGGATGCAATTTTTGCTCAGATGCGCCCCGGAAACGAGGAGTTTGGTCCATGCGCTGTGTTGGATACCCTGCGTGAAGTTTTGCCAGATGACGGCATTATGGCGTGCGATGTGGGGGCGCATACCCATTTGATTGGCCAAAAATGGGAAACCCGCGCGCCTATGACCCAGTTAATGACAAATGGATGGTCAGCTATGGGGTTTGGGCTGCCGGCAGCGATTGCAGCTAAACTCTGCCGTCCCGAAACTCCGGTTTGCGCGGTACTGGGTGACGGTGGGTTTCTGATGACCGCGGGAGAGCTTTCAACAGCTGTTCGGGAAAACCTTAATATTGTCATCGTGATTTTGACCGACAACGATCTTGCCCTCATCCGTATCAAACAGCAACGCAAGGGCAACCCGATTTTCGGTACGCCGGTTCGCGGTCGTGAAGGAAACATCGGTGGTGACAACCTCTTCGGTGTACCTGTGATGCAAGCAAAAGATCCAGCCGAACTGCAAGTGCAGCTGGAAGAGGGATTCAAGATGGAAGGCCCAGTAATTATCGAAGCTCTGGTAAGCAGCGCAGAGTACGACAAGCTGGTCTTGTTCAAGGATAAATAGACCCCCAAATAACACTCCCCCAGTACCTGGCCGGCGCCGAAACGCGTCGGCCTTTTTTCAAATTAGAGAAGAGAAATAATCTATTTACATTCAGATTATTACACGGTTCCGGCGGTGTAACGTCTCTGACCGTTAAACAATGCCCTTAGACTCAAACACAGTCGGACTAGCGCTCGCCAAATAGATTAGTTGGGCAGGGTCTAATTGACATTCGGTTGAGGCTCAATGATGCCACGTCGGCATCTTGACTAAGAAAAAACTTAGCTAAAGCTGTCGCGAAGCACCGCATCAAGTTCGCATGCGAGCTTGAGCAACTCGCAGTCAGAACCGAATTTCCCAACAACTTGAACAGCAGCGGGAACTAAGTCATCTCCAGAAACCGGGATGCTGATGGATGGTAGACCAAGTAAGTTGACCCATCGGTTCAGTGACAAAAGCTCAAGCGACAGTTTGCCGATGGCCTGCAGATCACCGTCGGCGCCCCATTCAGAGATTGTAAGGCCGTCGCGGTTGATCACTGGCGCAAGTATCCAGTCGCAATGAGCAAAGATGCTGCGGTCGACGTGCTCAACACAAGTTGCTCTGTTGGCTTGCGCGATTTCATAAGTTGTGTTTGGCACAGCTAAGCCAACCATCAGGCGTTTTTGCACGGAGGTGGGGTATTGTTCTGGGTACTTGGCTATGCGCGGTGCATGAAAGATTCCCGCTTCGTACCCTGTTATGAGCCCTGCGGTCGCGTTCATTCGGTCCAGGTCCAGTTCGGCGACTTCACCGCATTCTAGTCCAAGTTGACGCAAGGCTACTATTATACCGTTAAGGCCCATTTTCGTATTCGGACTGGCTTGCGCAAAAAGCTCGTTTGGTATCCCAGCAATTGGTTTTTCTCGAGGTGTGGCGGTCTTTTCGGGTTGAGTTGTAAGTACCTCGAAGGTTGACTGGATGCTCACTGGGGATTTTGCAATTAGTCCGATGGTGTCTTGGGTTTCTCCTAGTGGCACCGAACCCTGTACTGGAATAGCACCGCGACTTGGTTTGAAGCCATATACACCACACAATGCGGCTGGAATTCGGATCGATCCGCCAGTGTCACTGCCAACTCCAATTTGGACCGCTCCGGATGCAACTGCGACTGCAGAACCACTGGAGGAACCTCCAACAAGGAGGCCGTCGCCTAGGGGGTTGCGTGGTGGCGGAACCTGCTCATTCAGCTCAATTGGGAGGTAGCACCAAGCTGACAGTTTGGTTGTAGCTGCAATATGCGCTCCTGCGGTACGCAGCCTTGAAATCAGAGGTGTTTCTGGCAAGTCCAGATCTTCTGGCGGGCTTGCCAAACCGGCGGTTGGGTGGTGACCTCCAAATCTAAAAATGTCCTTGACCGCAACATGCATCATATTCGGCGATTTTGGCGGATCGAAGACCGAGCGAAAGCACCCGGTCTCCTTTTGCGCTTGCTCGACCGTGATTTCGGGCGTTACAGCCACATTGAGAAGCAGATCCTGAACGGCCTCTTTGGCAAAGCCAGCATTTTGGGTCTTTTCAGTTTCTGTGGCGGATTTTGCATCCGGGTTCAGCTTCTGAAATTGAGCCACCACGGCCGAGGCCGCTGCTTCTTTATCTGCATGGCTGAGCGTGATCCCAAATTGATCAAGGTTATGGTCCAGCTGCGCGCGTGCCTCTTTGAGGATATCGCTCTGCATTGTATGAACCTCCGTCTGCCAAGTGCTTCAGTCACTTGTCGTTTGCAGGGAACAACCCAGCATAGTGATTTGCGATTTCGCCTGCTGTTGCAAACCAAATGTCATCAGAATGTTGGTTGAGAAAATCAAGTACACGACGGAACTGGCGGATGCGAAAGGGCTGTCCCACAATGAAAGAATGTATGGTGATACCGCACGCCAGTGATTGACTTTTGGATTGTTCGAGCATCTCTGCAACATTGTCTATGCACATGTCCGCAAATGCCGTTGCTGTTCCGTCATGGAGTACTACCATCGGCACATCGTTAACTTCATGTGGGTATGGAACGCTTAGCAGTGGACCATTCTTTGTCGTCATCCAAGTCGGCTGATCGTCAATCGGCCAGTCCAGCGTGTATTTGTAACCGAATTCAACCAACAGTTCTTCTGTTACTGCGCTTGGATGGGCACCGGGACTCATCCAACCCTGAGGTTGAACTCCGCTATGCTTTTTGATGATATCGGTGACTTGTTTGATCATTTCGCGCTCTTCAGCAGGCGAAAGATGGTTGGGGTGTTCCGAATTTGTGTGCCCATGCGCGACGATTTCGTCTCCTCGCGCGGCATAGGCCTGGATTAACTCAGGGCAATGCTCGTAACAGCCGGAGTTCAGCAGAACGCTCATCGGCAGTTGATATTCATTGTAGAGCTCTAAGAGCCGCCAACCACCGACGCGGTTGCCGTATTCACGCCAACCCCAGTTGTAGGAATTTGGGTGCTCCAAGCCGGGTGAATAGGGCAACCCACCACCGGTCCCATAAGAAAAGTGTTCAACGCATAGGGCTGTGTACACCGCCATTCTCTTTCCGCCCGGCCACGAAAAATCAGGGCGATCTATGATAGCGCTATAAGGAAATCTGTTATTAGGCTCGATTTTCATAAGTGGCTCTCAGTTCTGTGTAGTGGTCTCAGCCATGTACGCGGGAGAGGGGGGATAAAACCTGCTTTCTAACGCGACATGGTAACGCCAATTGCGCGACGTACATAAATTTTCCATCATCTACTCGGCTTGTACAAAGCAGAATTCATGCTATTATGCATTACTTTAAGTTATTTGTCATTGAGGTTGTGATGGCGCGCCGGTTTCCTTCGCTCAATGCCCTGCGGACGTTTGAGGCGGCCGCTCGGCATCTCAGTTTCTCGGCAGCTTCAGATGAGCTAAATGTGACCCAGGCCGCTGTGTCACGCCAAATACGAGCCCTAGAAGATGATCTTGGGGTCAAACTTTTTAAACGTATGACCCGAGCAGTAGAATTGACTGAAGAGGGAATTCTTCTGTTTCCTCCCTTACGGGATGCACTTGATCAAATAGAACGGGCTACAAACAGGATCTGGGGGAACAAAGGCAGCGGAATACTCACTATCTCGGTCCTTCCCACGTTTTCAGTTAAATGGCTTATGCCACGCTTGCTGGATTTCTCAGAGAAGCACCCGGACATTGAAGTGCACCTAGTTAACTCAATCAAACCAGTTGATTTTGAAAAAGAAGAAATTGACCTTGCAATTCGTGTTGGGACAGTCGAGGCCGAACTAAACACAGAAGGAAGGCCGCGAATTGACCTGGTGATGGCTAAGGCTTGGGCACAGCTCCAGGTTGCTCCTCTGTTACCCGACGAACTGATAGCAGTTGCTTCTCCTGGTTATGTTGAACGGTATGGTGAGATAACTGACGAGGCGCAGGTTGGCAGCGTGACTCTGATTAACATGGCGACGAGACCCAATGCTTGGAGCGATTTCTTCAAGGCTATACGCTGGGAAGTAGATATGCGGCAGCATGAAATCTCCTATGGCCATTTCTTCATGACAATTCAGGCGGCGATTGAGGGGCGGGGAATTGCATTGGTTCCGCAGGTGCTAGCACAAAGAGATATTGCCGCAGGCTTGCTTGTGCCTGCAATGCACCGCCGCATTTCCAGCGACGGCCGTTACTTCCTGATCGGGCGAAAACGCTCGTGGGATCAAGGTAAAGTCAGGATTTTCAAAGAGTGGTTGCTTAACGAGGTGCGGGCATCTTCTGGAGGCCGCCAGGTTGAAAGTCACGAATGAAATTTGCTTTAGGGACTGATGCCCGAATGGGCATAGATTAGATCGGCAGTAGTCGCTCCAATTCAGCCGGATCCATAAGCCCCTCGCTGGATACAACCTCTCTTAAAGACAATCCCTGTCTCAGCGCAGCCTTTGCCGCGAAGGCTGCCTTTTCATAACCGATCACAGGCACCAGAGATGCAGCTTGTGTCACACTTTTCTTCAGGAGCTCCGAGCATCGTTCTTCGTCAGCTTTAATTTCTGCTACACATTTTTCATTCAACATTTTTGCTGCCCGGGTCAGAAGGCGGGTTGAGTTGAGGATACTGTAAAAAATAATTGGTTCCATAGCGTTTAGCTGCAGTTGTCCTGCTTCTGCCGCCATAGTCACAGTGACGTCTCGTCCAATGATCTCGTAGGCAACTTGATTCACGGCCTCAGGGATTACTGGGTTAACTTTTCCTGGCATGATCGATGATCCCGCTTGAACGGGTGGTAAATGGATTTCTCCAATTCCGGCTAGAGGGCCACTGCTTAGCAGTCGTAGGTCATTGCTGATTTTCGAAAGCTTCACTGCGATGCGCTTTAGGACTCCTGAGTAAGTGACGAATGCGCTTTGGTCGTACGACGCAGCCAACAGGTTTTCATGGGCGGAGAGAGGTTCTCCAAATATCTGAGAAAGATGCGAAACAGCCCGGTTTTGGTAACCATCGGGCGCATTCACCCCGGTTCCGACTGCGGTGCCGCCAAGGTTGATCTCCTTCAGGACTTCGGAAAGCTGCAGCAAACGTTCAATGTCGTTGCGTATCGCATCGGAAAAGGCTTTAAATTCTTCGCCAAGAGAAATGGGGACTGCATCCTGAAGCTGGGTGCGCCCAACTTTCTGAATGTGGGCAAACTCCGTCGCCTTGCTATCAAAGGAGTGACGCAAGCTCTGGAGTTCAGCAACCAACGGTGCACATTGGCTAATCAAAGCCAACCGCATCGCGGTGGGGTAGACGTCATTGGTGGATTGAGAGCAATTCACGGTGTCGTTAGGGTGAATTTCGCTGTAGTCTCCTAGCACTAAGCCAAGCTTCGAAGACGCGAGATTAGCGATTACTTCGTTCGCATTCATGTTTGTGGACGTGCCTGCACCGCCTTGAATGACATCCACTACAAAGGCGTGGTGGTGCTGTCCGTCGATTATTTCATCACACACTGCAATAATTGCATCAGTGGCTCTTTTGGAAATTGTTCCTAACTCGCAATTTGAGAGTGCTGCCGCTTTTTTGACCATGGCTAGCGAGCGTACGATTTCAGGAAAGTCGCTCAGTTTGACGCCCGACAGGGCGAAGTTATCCCGTGCACGAGCAGATTGAATGCCATAGAGCGCATCGGCAGGTATCTTCACGGTGCCGATGCTATCGTTTTCTGTGCGATACTCGCGGTTCATAATTGCTACTCCAACTTGAGCTTTCGTGACCGAATTGGGTTATCTCGCGGGAAAGGCGCCACATAGCGGGAGATCCTTCAATAGACTTTTGGTCGCTTTGCCGGAGTTAAGCCCAAAAAATCGCCTAGTTGACGGCTTCACATAACTTTTTGTTCCTTTAGTGCTCGGTTAAATGTCATGGGTGCCGGTATGCACGCTCTAACTTTTGGCAGGCCACCAGACCAAGCCGTTCTCTTTAAATGAAACACCAGAAAGCAGGGCAGCCTTGACCAGGGTGCCATCGTGAAAGAGTGCCTAAAAACCATGAAGGTGGAGCTTTGACAGCACCATGCATAACAAAAAGTAAATCATTTCGGTATCAATAGTCGGTTGTGATTTTAGCAGACCACCGACCTACTAGAGCGAACAGTTGCACCATCGGGAGTTGGATAATGGCGAGTGCCAGCGCAAAGAACACTTTGATCTCGCTGACGGGTATAAGCAAGGTCTACCCAGGTGCGGTAGCGCTGTCCGGTGTCGATTTTGATCTTCGCCAAGGTGAAATACACGCTTTGGTGGGAGAAAATGGAGCGGGGAAATCATCGCTGATCAAAATCTTGTCGGGCGATACACTTGCCAGCGCCGGTAAGATTAATGTCGGCGGGTCGTCGGTGAATTTCACTTCCCCCCAGGATGCTAGAGAAGCTGGTATCGTAACAGTATTCCAAGAGCTTACAGTAATTCCGAGCCTTTCGGTTGCGGAGAACGTCGTACTTGGGAACTTGCCGATGACTGGACCAATGGCTTCGGTTTATTCGCGCAAAACGGCACGGGAAACGGCCCAGAGAATATTTGAACGTATGGGGATTGATTTAGACCCAGACGCAAGGGCCGAGACGCTGTCAACAGGTGAAATGCAATTGGTTGAGATTGCTCGAGGTTTGGTTCTGGACCCGCCGGTTTTAATCTTAGATGAACCGACGGCTTCACTGTCCGACGTCGAAGCAGAACAGCTTTTGGGCATCATGAAGCAGTTGCGTGAATCTGGCCACAGCATGATCTTCGTGTCCCACCGCCTGGATGAGGTTTTGGACGTATCAGATCGTATCACCATTTTGCGCAATGGCGAATTGATTGAGGTTCGCGACCGCAAAGATGTCCGCGACACCAACGAACTCGTTAGCATGATGGTTGGAGGTGTGCTGGAAAAACTGTTCCCAAAGGTCAATGACAATATTGGGAGCGTTCATTTTCGGGCCGAAGGTCTGACCCGCGCAGGCGTGTTCGACGACGTTTCCTTTGAAGTGCGGTCAGGTGAAATTGTTGGTTTCAGCGGTCTTGTCGGAGCGGGCAGGACTGAGGTGATGCGCTCAATCATAGGCGCGGATCCTCTGGATAGTGGCAGCATCGTGAAAAACGGCGTGCATTTCAGGGCGCGCAATCCGAGGCATGCGATTGAAGCGGGCATATCCTACCTGTCCGAAGACCGGAAAGGTTCCGGCGTGGTGTTGTCCATGTCCGGTTACGAAAATGTCGTGATGTCGGCAATGCCCCGCATCTTCCCATCGGGATTCATCAAGTGGAAACAGGTTCGCTCCATCGCAGAGGAAATTTCAACCAGGATGCGTTTTCGTGGGCAATTGTCCAATGACACTTCGACGTATTCAGGCGGTAACCAGCAGAAGATTGCTATTGGCAAGTTGATCCTGTCCGGGGCGGATCTTCTCATTCTGGATGAGCCGACAAGAGGTGTTGATGTCGGAGCAAAAGCTGAAATCTACCAACTGATCCATGAGGCCGCCGAAGACGGCGCTGCGGTTGTCGTTGTTTCATCTGAACTGCCAGAACTCCTGAATGTTTGCCATCGCATAGTCACGATGTCGGCAGGCAAAATTATCAAGGAATTCTCGCGGGAGGATTTCGACGAAAACCAAATCCTGCAAGCCGCTTTTGCGGGTCACGCAACCGGGCATGGGGCGGCGGTATGACAGCCTAAGGACGTCCTTAAAGACAGGGAACAGAACAATGACGCAAGAGACAGCGACTATGCCTACCGGACTAGCCAGTAATACAAAGCTCAAAGACACACTCATGAATAGGGCTCGAGAATTTGGGATGCCGGTGGCACTCATCCTTCTCGTTATCTACTTTTCTGCAAGTTCGGACGTTTTTTTGACCGGCGCAAACATGCGCAATGTCGCCTTGCAAGCCGCAGCCCTCGCGGCAGTGGCAATAGGACAGACCTTTGTTGTCCTAAATGCAGATCTGGATCTGTCCGTTGGGTCCATCGTTGCGCTAGTTAGTGTCGTCGCCAGTATGGCAATGGCGGCCTACGGTGCTCCGGTCGGTATTTTTGTCGGCTTAATGACTGGTGCGCTGGTCGGTTTGATCAACGGATTAGTGGTGACTAGACTCCGCGTGATGGCCTTTATTGCCACATTGGCAATGCTGTCTATTGCTCAGGGCGTGGCTTTGAATATCAGCAAGGGCATTCCGATTACGGGAGTACCCGGCAGCTTTGCTGATATCGCGTTTGCACGCCTCATGGGAGTGCCAGTACCATTCCTAATCTCATTGGTGCTGTTTGTTTCAGCCGCAATCACTCTTCACTACACGCGACTAGGTCGCAACATCTACGCAGTTGGCGGTAATTCAGCGGCAGCGCGCCTGTCCGGCATTCCGGTACGTAAGACACAGACCTGGGCTTATGTAATATCCGGCGTTTGCGCTGCGGTTGCCTCGTTGATCCTTACGGCGCGAGTAGGTTCCGGCCAGCCCACTTTGGGGTCTTCGCTAGCGCTTGAATCCGTGGCGGCGGTTGTGCTCGGCGGTGTTTCGCTTTTTGGCGGTAGGGGATCAATCATCGGAGTAGGCATCGGCGTCGCCTTTGTCTCCATTTTGTCCAACGGACTGAATTTGCTGAACGTTTCTTCCTACACCCAACTGATGATCGTCGGTATCGCGCTGATCGCAGCGGTAGCCGTCGACCAGGCAATGTCCAAACAGAAATAGCCAATAACAAACATCTAACAGCCGGAGGAAGTACTATGTCCGAATCTCGTAAACACATCACGAAGCTGAAGGGGAAGAGCACCCTAGCAGCGTGCACATTGACAGCACTTTCTCTGTCAGCGCCCGTCGCCGCAGATGAAAAGATCGGTATTGCCATGCCGACCAATGCCGGTGCCTTCTATTCGGCCGTTCTTTATGGCGCGATGGATGAAGCCGAAGCGCTTGGCTACGATGTGGTGGTACTGGATGCAGGCGGTTTCACCCACCCTGAAACCCAGATCGACCACATCTCCAACCTAGTGGTTCAGGGTGTCGGCGCTATTTTGACCGACCCGATAGACCCGGCGACTCTGAATGGTGCGGTACGCGAAGCGCGCGGTGCCAGTATTCCGGTCGTGGGTCTGGGTTCACCGGTGGTCGCCACTGATGTCGAAGCGGACGCCGCGTCGACGTCTAGTCAGTGCGATCTTGGTAAGATGATGGCAGAAGGTGCTCGCTCAGTTCTTCCGGATGGAGGTTCCGTTGTCAGCCTTGCAGGCCCGCCCGGTGCCTATTGGGCCAACGAGCGTTATCGCTGCTTCAAGGAGAGCATTGAAGGCACAAACATTGAGATTATTAGTGAGCGCCACAGTGACGGAGACGCGGCAACTGCCCTGTCCACAACAAATGACTTCCTGCAGCGTTTCCCGGACGCAGATTTGGTTTACGCCGCAGATGACACGCTAGGTGTAGGAGCGAGCCGCGCGGTCCAGCAGGCCAACCAATGCGGGACCGTTAACGTATTAATGGCAGGTTACGGCGAGGCTGCAGAAGAAATGCTGTCGGCCGGCTGCGCACAGTACATCGTTGCCCAACAAACAGTTTTGATCGGTCGAACAGCAGTTCGTTTAGCCGACGAGTTGATAAAGGGCGGAACGCTCGACGAGAAAGTTGTGCAAGTTCCCTTCCTGCCGGTCACTTCTGAAACTGCTTCCCAAGTGAACGTTGCGGACATTCGGCAGCCAGCCGACTGGAAGCCTTAATCCACCAAGAGGTCATGATCCATGTCTGACACCATCAAACGATTTGTAAATGACGACCCGGCGCTGACGCCGTATCAGTCTAAGGCACCCTGGGCTGAAGCCGTGGAAGTTCCACCGAACGCCAAGCTTTTGTTCGTGAGTGGCCAAGTTCCACCGATTATCGACGAGACTGCTAATCCTGAAGACAGGGCAGCATACGGCGACACGAAAATTCAAACTGCGGGTGTTCTCAAAACTATCGAACAGATCGTGACCGATAAAGGTTACGAGATGGGAGATATCGTAAAGATGGTCGCTTACCTTTGCCCGGATCCGGACAAAGGTGGCGAAATCGATCTGGATGGGTTCGGTGAATCTTACCGAGAATATTTCAAGATCGATGGACCCCTTCCAGCTCGGACCCGTGTGCAGGTCGTACAGTTGATGAGCTCAGCATGGTTGGTCGAGATCGAAGTGATCCTCGCGAAGACATGACCTCCGATTCAACAAGTCAAACACAACAAGGAGGAAGATTATGATGGAAATTAGGAAGTCCTTTCTGAGGCGCACAAGTGTGGCTGCCGCTGCACTGCTCATGACTGCAACGGCGACGCTCGCTGATGAGAAGAAATTAGGTGTTTCGATGCCTGTTTTGGCGGGACCCTGGTATACCGCTATCCTATACGGGATCGAGACAAAGGCAGAAGAACTTGGCTACGAAATCGTTGTATTGGATGCCGGTGGCTATTCCAATGTTGACCGTCAGTTGTCACAGGTGCAGAACCTAATCACGCAACAGGTCGACGCGATCCTAGTGGACCCAGCTAACCCAAGTGCATTCAATGGCGTGGCCCGCGAAGCCCGCGGTGCCGGGGTCCCATTGATAGGGGTTTCTAGCCCAATTGTAGCGACCGACGTGCCGCCTGATGGAGCTGTGTCCTCTAGTCATTGCACTTTGGGTGAAATGATGGCTGCTGGTGCAAACGAAATCCTGCCAGATGGGGGAGAAATTGGTGTTCTGGCCGGTCCTGGCGGTGCATTCTGGGCTGAAGAGCGGCTTCGCTGTTTCAAGGAAAATGTGGCAGAGTCCGATATCGAGATTATTGCCTCTCAATCCACTGATCAGGACGTGGCAATTGCCCTGACGACTGCCAATGATATCATTCAGCGGTTCCCTGACGTTAATATGCTTTACGCCGCTGATGACACCTATGGCATCGGCGCGGCGAGGGCGGTTCAACAGGCAGGAAAATGTGGTGAGATCAAAGTACTCTTTGCGGTTCTCGGCGAAGCGGCTCAAGACCTGATGGAGCAGGGTTGTGTCGACTACGTTGTAGCACAAAAGCCCGTCACAATTGGCTCACAGTCCGTAGAACTTGCCGACAAACTGATTGCAGGCAATGCCGAGCAGGGCGAGGTACGGACGATTTCTCCAGTGGCAGTTTTTCCTGAAAACCTTGCGGAGATTGATTTGACCGAAATCCGTCAACCGAAAGGGTGGCGCCCAACGAACTAAAGCTGGGCCAGGGTGGGTCGAGTTTACTGCCCTGGCCTAATGCCTTTTCGCGCTTTCGCAAACAGGAGCGCGTCAGCTGAAACGAACAGGATGTTTGGAAACTTCGCTTTGGCGAACCAAATGGTGATCAAAATGACCAAAGAAAACAAAAAAATCAAAGTGGCCGTCGGCGGGTTCGGAGCCATAGGTAAATTCGTCGCGAAGGCTCTTGACGAAGGCATCGATGGGTTGGAGTTGGCCGCGGTGTCAGCGAACAACGTTGCCAACGCTGAGGCATACATTGCAGAAAACTTCACTCATCACTACGACGTTCTCGCTCTTGCGGAGTTGGCAGATGTGGCAGACGTTGTCGTTGAATGTTGCCCCGCAAAATTTCTTTCGGACGTCGCATCGCCGGCGTTGAAACAGGGCAAAACAGTCGTAGTTATCAGCGCAGGCGCGCTATTGTCGAACCCGCACCTCGAACAATTAGCGCGCGAAAACGGCGGTCGCATCCTTGTGCCATCAGGAGCGCTACTAGGCTTGGACGCAGTTCAATCTGTGGGGCAGGGGAAAATACATGAAATCAATATGGTGACCCAAAAGCCTCCTCTTGGCCTAAACGGCGCGCCTGCTCTGGTGAAACAGGGATTCGATCCGGCCGCTGTCAAAGAACCAACAAAAGTGTTTGACGGCACCGCCGAAGAAGCGATTGTTGGTTTTCCTGCTAATCTTAATGTGGCGGTAGCTCTCGGGTTAGCAGGTTCTGGTGTCCAAAATACCCACCTTGAAATCTGGGCCGATCCGACTGTCGTACGCAACACTCATACGATTACCGTTAAGTCTGACAGTGCGGACCTGACGTTAAAGATTGAGAACATTCCAACGGAGGAAAATCCGAAGACGGGTAAGATCACCCCTCTTAGCGTTATCTCAACACTGCGTAGGCTATCCGCTCCAGTTGTGATTGGTGCTTGATCATTGAACTTGAGGGCTTGAAACAACCAGCAATCTTGGTCCGTTTGCAGGTGGGCAAATGTTGTCCTGTATCGGTCATCCGACCTCCCGCAAACGGACCTTGTATTGGTTGTCGTAGCTTCGTTTAAGGTGACTTCCAGCCTCAGTATCTCTCTTCTCTTATCCAAAACTTTCGGACGTCTTTAGGAGGGAGGGCATACAGATCAGGAAAAACGATTGTAATCAATCATTGGCTGGATCGGATCAATCGCAACCGTTCTCACCAGGCCCTCAAAACGCGTTCACCAGTGCTGAAAACGTCAGCTGAGCAACGCCAATTCAATGGCCATGAAACACAGAGCAGGACAGCCAACTCGACAATCGAGAAACCCATTTAGACGCGATCCTTCTATGCAATCTAGATAGATAGGGTTTGTCACCGTTGACGCAGCGCTTTTTCATTGTTCGAGGATTCCTGCTTGATTCAAAGAGTTCATCGATCAAACGATTTCGTTAGCCGGTGCTCTTTTCCAATCCGACCAGAAAAAATCGGCCCACTGTCTTCCATGCCAAATCCTCGATAAAGTGCCAATGCGCTCGCGTTGTCTGCATCAACTGCAAGAATCAAACTACTTGCCTCTGGCCACACAGTGGCTGCCGTATCACTCGCTAGCTTCAAAGCTTCTTTACCCAAGCCTTGGCCTTGATACCTTTGGTCTATTTTCAGGCCATGTAGTGACACTGCGTCGGGTGGAACCCATTCCGGTGACGTTGGTGGTCGTTTGAGGATAACAATGCCGACAACGTTTCTTTGCTTGAAGAAGCAGTATCCGCGTAAAGTAGAGCTGCGCTCAGTGATCGCAGAACCCAAGGAATTCTCAAACGTGCCGCCGAATTCCATTTGCTGCTGAGAAACGCTCAGAGAACGGAGTTGTTCAAGCTCACGTTTATCTAATTCATAGCAATCTCGAATTTCCAGAGACATATTCTCCTCCAATTTCTCGGTTAACGATGGGTCCAGTTCGAGCAATAGTTGTTTGGTACTGCTGACGCGGATCCGTCGAACATTGAATTCATGCGGTTGGTGACGAGCGTGTTTAGAACTCGCTTACACAGTTGTTTGGCCGTCAGCGTCTGGCTTGTCGTTTAGATGGTCGATCAGACTGAGGCAGGTCTCGGCACACTGGATCGCTTCTAAGAGCAATGCCCGCCGAGCGGGCTGTTCGCCGATACTATCAATTTCTTCGTTCGCATAAGCTCTCGCCATTTTGAGCTCCGTTTGGGCCAACAGTAAGCAATCTTGCACTTGTTCGGAGAACTCGAACTTTGGCATATTGGTTTGATCATCTGGCTCGCCAAAAACATCACCCAGCCCGTGCTTTTGATAAACTTCCCGCAGCACGTGGCTGAAGTCCACAGCGGGTGCTCTGCTCAAGGCATTCTCGGTGAGCAAATCCCTAATCTCAACGCCCGCGCTGGCCATCGCTGAGAATTGGCGTAGTGAGTGTCCAAGTGATTTGAGGTCTAGAGTTTTCATGTCAGCTCCTTACTCAGCAGATTTCGTTGTTGTGGAGTGAAGAAAGTCGTTTTGAAGGTTTGGTGGCGTAGCAACGGTGCCGAACCCAGAGTCTCAGAGCCATAGGGTCAGAATGGAAACCATCAGCAGAACGGCCATCAAAACATTGAACACGCGCCATTGCAGGTCGGTCTTTAGCAGTTTCCCTAGCAAGCTGCCGAGTTGTGCCCAGAGCGTCAGTGAAAGAGCCGCGCAAATGAAGAACACACTCCCGAACAGCGAGACGACTACGGCGCCATTGTCGGAAATCGAGGAGAACGAGGCTGCGACGCCAACTGCCATTGCCCACGCTTTTGGGTTGATGATGAGGAGCAATGCTCCTGCAACGAAGCCGAAAGGGACGTCCCTCTTACCGCCGTTTCCTTCCGGTTTTCCCGCTCTAGCAATCATAATTGCCAGCGTGACCAGATAGGCGGAACCGAGAAGCTTCAGGATCAGTTCCAAGGAAGGGAATGCGTACATAAGTGCAGACAGACCACCTCCGGAAAATGAAACCAGCGCGGCCAATGCAGTGGCAATTCCGAAAATCAATGGCAAACTACGCCGATAGCCAAACCTGGCGCCTGAGGCAGTTGCCAACGAGGTTGCTCCCCCAGGTGAACCGGTTGCCACCAGGGCGAAACTTATCAATGCGATGAGTTGGTTTTCCATTGAGAGCCATCCTTCCTCTGCTCAGTTCCATAGCAACGAGTTTTCTGGCGTTGCTTGGGCTCGAGCAAAAAACTAAAGATCTCTAGTCACAGGCGATTCCAGACTGATTGAGTGAAATGCGCCCATTAAGTGAGAGAACTGGGCAGACCAGACGATAGCGTGTTGGACTGCCCATAATGCCCAGGGTAGGGCCGTTTAGTTCGCGGGCCGAGCAACGTCAGACACGCGGACTAAATTAAAGGCCTTCAAACAGAGTGCCGTTGCACTTCACGGCGCTCTGACGCAGCGCTTTAAAGGGCTGGTATTCCTCAGAGTTGTACCATGCCAAGGCTTTTTCCTTGCTTTCGAACTCTATCACTACGGGGTAGGTGGGTTGCCAATCGCCTTCTAGGATTTCGGTTCCGCCGCCGATGACACGATACTTGCCACCGAACTTTTCGACGACCGGGCCAACAGTTTCTACATAAGTTCCCAGTTTTTCTGGGTCGGTCACTTCGATGTTGTCGAACAAAAAGAAAGCACTCATCTTCTCAGCTCCTATGATTGATTGTGTTACCAAGCTAAAGGCTGATCGAGTTTCCGAAAAGATGGACAACGTCGTCAGATTCGTTCAATATTCCGGACGATGGATGTAAACTCAATTGTGACCTTTGTACAAATCGCCCACGCGCCAAGCCTTAGCTCTGGCGCAAGAGACATTGGGAAGGCAAAATCCACAGTCAGTTCTCAGATAGCCTCCCTTGAAGCACGCCTAGGCTTTTTCCTTTTCAGGCGAACTACGCGAAAACTGGTCCTTACGAGGGAGGGGAGGGAGTACCTTGAAGCAGTCAAGCCATCTGTTGAAATGCTGCTTTCCAATGACCAGCGGTTGGCAAACATACACAGCGGCCTAGCAGGGCGTTTACGGGTAGTTGCTCCTTCGGAGATTCCACTTACGCCAATTGCGCAAGCAATCGGAGAATTTACACAAAAGCATCCGGACGTTCAGATCGATTTTCGATTGTCAAACGAGATCGTTGATTTCGCGGACGGTGATGTAGATATCGCGGTTCGAGGCGGTTCTCCCACAAGCCAGGATACGGTAGTGAAAAAACTTGGTGATATTGAGTTTGCGTTTTGCGCATCACCAACATTCCTTTCGAAACACCAACACGTTTCGGAAGCCTCATCGCTTCCTGTCAGTGAGCACATTGGGTTCGCAGTGGAGTTTTCAGAGCAACGTTCAATTCATCTTCAACAACCAACAACAGTTTCTAGAAATGAAGCGGCAATTATGTCTAACAGCATGTTGTTCAACTTGAGAGTGGCTCTGACAGGAGCTGGCGTTGCTCAAGTTCCGTTATATTTGGCTAAAGAAGCTATTGAAGCCGGAGACCTAGTCGAGTTGCACTACTCGGAGAACCGACCTCGCTCATTGTTGTCTATTCAGTTTCCGTCCAGAAGAGAGGCAAACCCATTAGTTCGTGCACTTGCCAGAAGCTTAGAAAGAGCAATAAGAAACAGCTCAATCCTCTGTAAAGACTAAGTGAAAGAACAGTTATACTGGTTCAGGCTGCAACAATGGTCGTTTCGTTGTCTTGAGACCGTGCGGGGTGGCAGAATTTGCTTGGTGTGCTTGGCTGGCGCTACCTTGATAACCGGGGCGGGTCAAACGAGGCAGACAAATGCCACGAACTGTAAATAGGGATTTACCTCAATGATAATGGAGAAGATGAACCTCATTAGACAGCTTCTGGCGAATAAAGGGCCTACCAAATCCACTCTTCGAAAAATCGAGAAGGAGTTGCTGTCTTTGGCATCTGACGGAGACTTCAGTCAGTACCGTCGTGCGGCGCCGGGAGAGGAAGTCACACATATGCTGGATATAGCCCACGATGGCGGTGCCTCTTTATACTTAGTATCGGATGGTCATGGTGTTGTTACACTACCTCATCGACATGAAACCTGGGCGGTGATTGTTGGCATCGAAGGTAGAGAAATGAACCAAAGGTACAGTCGCAGATCAATGACTAGCAATGAGGTGGAGCAAATCGGGGTTACGACGATTGGACCAAAAGACTCCATCATCATGAACCACGATGAAATTCACGGTACTGTTTCAATTGGGCCCGGTGCTACATTCCATTTGCATTTGTATGGTGTTGATCTGGCTTCGATTTCTCCAATATCCCAACGAACGTACCGGGCCGTTCCACTGAATACCTAAAGCACGTCGAACATATCGTTTCACTTGGGAACAAACGCCTGATTGAGGGAGATCAACCACCCATTGCCCTTCGTTGTGAGTAGATCTCTGAATGCGAGCGATAAAGCGGCTATTAATGCAATGCGCGGAATCGATTGCTTTGGACTCTCCTCTGCTGTTCAATATTTTTTGGATCGCGCACATGCAGATGGACTATTGCTGCTCCGGCATCTGCCGCCGCAGGTACAGCAGCAGCAATCTCGTCCGATATGATGTGAATATTCGGGTTGCGTTTGAAACCGCCTCCGGCTCCAGTCACCGCACAGGTGATGAAAGTCCTGCGCATCTAGTGCTTCGTTAGTTTAGAAAGTTCTGGATAGCCGCTAAAGCCAGGCCGGGAACTTCTTCGGGGATGAAATGCCCACTGGGCATGGATGCAAAACTGGCGTCTGAACACCAACCGCGCCAAATGCGTTCCACGTCGAAGTGTTTTCCGACTACGCTCTTGTCGCCCCACATAATCAGTGTTGGGCAGGAGATCTGCCGACCGGCTCGACGGTTTTCAGCATCGTGCAGTCTGTCGATGTGAATCCCAGCTCGGAAACACTCGCACATCGCGGTGATGGCTTCAGGCGTTGCGTTGGCTTTCAGGTAAGCGGCCATCGCCATTTGATCGTAATGTACTGGGTTGTCTGAAAGCCCTTCCAGGATGAGGCGCAGAAAACCCTCCGGATCACCGGCGATAAGGCGCTCTGGGACCGGATGATCTTGTGTAAGGAACGAAAAGTAGAAGTAGTCTTGCGCGATATCGGCGTTCAATTCTTCGTAGAAATCCAGCGCCGGGATAATGTCCATGACCACAAGTTGCGTCACCATTTCAGGGTGGTCCAACGTCAGCCGTCTTGCCACTCGTGCGCCACGGTCGTGTGAGACTATTGCGAAATTGTTGTGTCCTAAGGCTCGCATGACGGCCAGTTGTTCATCCGCCATGGCGCGTTTGGAATAGGCATTCTCCCGAGAAACACGGCCCGGTTTGTGCGTCTCACCTCGACCACGAATATCCGTTAGTACAACTGAAAAACGTTCTGACAGTCTTGGCGCGATATGGTGCCAACAAAGATGCGTCTGGGGATCACCATGCAACATCAAAAGCGCCGGCCCGCTACCCGCGCACAAGGTCATGATTTGCTTGCCACCGATCTTAACCGGCTGACGTTTGAATTGCGGAAGCAGCTTTGCATCGGCCTCATCAAAGATGGTCATTGATCCAACCCTTGAACTCCGAGATGGCCGCTTCATCCCGCTGGAAGAACGACCAGCGTCCTATCTTGTTAACACTCAGAAAACCCGCCCGGCGCAACAGCTCCAAATGGCGACTGACGGTTGGCTGTGCCATGTCTAGTTTTTCGGTGATCAAGGTGACGCAAACACCAATCTCGGACGGCTTTCCCGTCACTTGGTGCGAGAAATGCGAGTCAGGTTCCGATAGCCATTCGAGGATGGACAAGCGAGCTTCGCTAGCGAGGGCTTTGGATTGTTCGAGACGATCAGACATATACAATCTATAAATAGTTAAAAAGCTATGAGTCAATATATTGGCACATTTCGTCTTACAGACTTTCAAGCAAAGTGTGGCATTCGGTAAATTAGGGTCAGTGCTGCCACCCTCTCAGATTAGCATGATAAACCGCTCGCAATCCAAACCGGACATTTGCTACTAAACTTTGCAGGTTACGAAATGCGGAGAAAAAATGCTCTCGTAGTACTAAACGGAAACGTTTGGCTTCGAAGTTAGGCCTCCCAAAACACCTTGACTAGGCCTAAAGTGTTGCAAGGTCAGGGTGGCGATAGGCCTCTGGGTACGACATAGGCTTGAAAGGCCCATTGGGCACAACGCTATTCCAACTGCGTCCGAAATAACCCTGGCGGCAGTGTACAAGAGACCCTGCCTCGGCAATTCCGGGCAACTCGTATACTCGGCACAGCCACCGCCACAAGTATGGGTAATCCAGGATCCTCGCACCATTAAGCTTCATTCTCACATAGTAGACGGGATCGTGGCGATAGAGAGTTGGAAACAGACGAAGATCTACTTCTGAAAAGTGTTTGCCCGTCAAATAGGGCCTACCATCTGAGAGATGCTCCTCCAAATATTCGAGTGTCTCAAAATAGGCGTCAAAGGCTGTTTCATAGATCGTTTGATCAGAGGAAAACCCGGCCTTGTAGGCACCATTGTTAATCGCGGTATAAATCCGTTCGTTCAGGTCGTGGATTTCGTGACGCGGCACTTCGTCTGGGTAAAGCCTAACGCGTGCAACTGCCGGGATTGTGCTGCCAAGTGAATCCGCCGCAGCGTCCAGCATTCGGACAATTTCAGCGCTTTCGTTGTTAACAATGCGTCCTTGTATCTTGTCATAAAGGATTGGAAGGGATTGCTCTTCAGAGCCTTCGGCACGATAGATCTCTTTGGTAAGGCGAAATCCTTTGCCGGTGCCGGTCTCGCTCGTGCATTCTGGCAAAGTTTCACCTGTGAGAGATGCAATCCGATCAGGTGCAAACTCCCATAGGTTTGGCGCCTCTGGATCGTCGTCACCGGTGCGGTTTGGAAATGCAACGTCCGTCGTGATGCTGTTTTGAAGGCCCAACACATTTCGCGCCAGCGTCACTCTGTGACACCACGGGCAATTCAGTGCTACGAACAGGTGATAGCGATCAGGTTCTGCCGGAAACACTGGATCGCCAATGGCGTGGCGAAAGCCGCTAACGCCGCGCACGAATTCACCCCGTGCGCGGCGCTTGTTGATATCAGTTTGGTCTTCTTCGGTAGACGTGTCGGTCATGACTTCAGCATCATCCTCTGAGCCGGTGATGCAAGATGATTGGCACGGCCAATTCTTCTTCATCGCTGAGATGCCGTTTCAGGAACGCTTCAATCGTGTTGCTCGTTGCATGGAGCTGTCCGGCTTCATCGTAGGCTTGCGCCTCATCAAGTGCGGATAGCTTGATCACGCGGTTCGCCGTGCGGGTGAAGTCACTCAGCACCCTATCCAGATCGAAGTGATCCTGTTCCAGCAACTCAAGCCCCGCATCAAAACGAGGGTCCGCAGCAGATAGTTCAGGGAAATAGCTGCGATCTTCCCAGCCGTGATGGCCATGCAGGTTCCCAACTAGGTTGCCGCCATAGTAGGATAGCCGCCCCAAGTAGTCGTCCAACCCCATCTCGTTGCTCAAAACCCCTTCTGTATCCAGGCGAATACGTTCTGCAACACGGCGGAACATCTCATGCGTGCCGAGCCAATGCTTGGTTTTTTCTTTGAAACCTGGATGGGCTTCCCAACTGTCGCGAGGGTATTGGTCCAAGAGAAACCGCATTTCCTGAGGCATGTCGTCTTGGCGAATGGCGTATGTATCGAGCATCGGTTATCTCCTTTCAGGCCAAAGATGGGAGGTCATACAACCACCCGCCAGTAGCGAGAGCGCACAGTCACTATGCGTCAGCGAACCCTCGCGAAGTCGACGCCACTCAAACCAGCGATCTCGCGGTTCAAGGATGCGATGTCGTGCTGGATGAAACCTTGCACGCTATCACGACCAAAGGTGCTGGCGAGGACCTATATCGGCTCAACACTCGAGCCAAATATTGCGTGAGCTTGCAGACGGCGTTAGACGCAAGGTGAAATAGCATCGCCTCGTGATCTGTTTAAAAGGTTGAGCGCAGCTTCATCCTTAAAGGTATGGCGTGAACAAAACCGTACAATTGCTGAGGTCTACCAAAAGATATGTTTACTGATTGATCGTGCGAGTAAGCATACTATCCGCAAGAAACGGGTCGTTCCGACAGTGACTCACGCTTATCTCCCAGTCGAGAATTCAATACTGGAGAGATTATGCTACTTGAGAACAAGACCGTGATCATCACAGGTGCGAGCAGTGGAATTGGCGAGGCAGCAGCAACACTTTTTGCCGAAAACGGCGCCAATGTCGTGCTTGGAGCACGGCGGGAAAGCCGCTTGGCGAATCTGGGCAACCGAATCCTCGAAAGCGGTGGGAAAGCGGTCTATTTGGCCGGAGATGTCGCTGATGAGACCTACGCAGAAGAGTTAGTCGAATTGGCGGAAGCTGAATTCGGCGGGCTTGATGCAGCCTTCAATAATGCCGGCGTTATGGGAGACATGGGGCCGGTTACGAACATGACGAACGCCAATTGGAACAGTGTCATTGCAACTAACTTGACCAGTGGCTTTCATGCAGCCAAGCACCAAATCCCGGCGATGAACAAGCGGGGTGGTGGCTCAATCGTGTTCACCTCAACGTTTGTTGGGCACACTATCGGTCTGCCAGGCATGGCGGCTTACGCAGCCTCCAAAGCGGGTCTTATTGGGCTGACGCAAGTTTTAGCTGTAGAACATGGTGCGGACAGCATTCGTGTAAATGCCCTCTTGCCGGGCGGAACCAAAACCGAGATGGCGGGCGACGATCCCAAGGCGCACGAGTGGGTCGCCAGCATTCATGCTCTCAAACGCATGGCGGAGGCAGCGGAAATTGCGAAGGCCGCACTGTTCCTGATCTCAGATCAGTCCTCGTTCGTGACGGGTAGTGCAATGACCGCTGACGGTGGCAACTCCGTAACAAAAGGTTAGAAGCGCGATCCAAGGCTCGTTTCTGAGCGAGCCGTTGATGGACGCCCAATGGCCAAGCAAATTTGAGTACGTTCTGGTTCACGCCGCAGTTCAAACATCTGGAAACGCATGCAAGACGACCTTTTCTCATTCTTGGACGGCAGCTCCAAAAATCTTCTTCCAAAAGACGGTGAGGTGTACTTCTACGGTCGGGTTTTTGATTGCGGTGTATCTGACCACTATTTTGCTGAACTTGAGGCTCACGTGGATTGGAAGCACGACGAAGCGATAATTTTTGGCAAGCGTGTGCAAACAAAGCGAAAGGTCGCGTGGTATGCGGATCACGCTTTCTCGTACACATACTCGAAGGTGACAAAAACGGCGATGCCATGGCCATCCATTTTATTGGATTTGAAGGCCTTGGTGGAAGAACGATGTTGCGAGGAATTCAACTCTTGTCTGCTCAACCGCTATGCTGACGGTGGCGAAGGTATGGCCTGGCATAGCGATGCAGAGAAAGATCTAGTCAAGCACGGTACAATTGCGTCGCTCAGTTTTGGTGCGGAACGCAAATTTTCCTTTAAGCACAAGTCGAACAAGGAGACGGTGTCGGTCAATCTGCAACACGGTAGCTTGCTGACAATGAAGGGCGAGACTCAAGATCACTGGCTACATAGCATTCCAAAGTCGAAACGTGTTCTCGAGCCACGCATCAGTTTGACCTTTCGTCAAATCAAGGTGCCTAAAGTTGGATAGGTAGGGCTCCTGATATCGCTGACTTTGATTGCTTAACCACCGTGTCGCAGAGGTTGGGAGGACAGACCATGCAAAAGGTGCTTGTAACTGGTTCTTCGGGTCGGATTG
Organism: Ruegeria sp. BI11; assembly: GCF_056538005.1. Classification (NCBI taxonomy): domain Bacteria; kingdom Pseudomonadati; phylum Pseudomonadota; class Alphaproteobacteria; order Rhodobacterales; family Roseobacteraceae; genus Ruegeria; species Ruegeria sp. BI11. Next base: position 377,860 of record NZ_JBQFSM010000003.1, read on the forward strand.
GGCGGGCATTTTTTGCCGCATATCACGAGCGGTATCAGTTTGTGTTGTCCGATTTGAATGAACCCACGTACTCTGTTTCAGGTCAGCATCATTTCGTGCGATCTGATCTCTCAGAGGCAAATGCCGCAGCGGATTTGTGCCAAGGCGTGGATACCGTTGTGCATCTCGCAGGCGTACCCGACCCGAACGCACTATTTGACGATGTGCTGCCTGCCAACATATTCGCGACAACCCACTTGATCGAAGCTGCTTGTCAGGCAAACGTCCGCCGCTTCGTCTTCGCGAGCAGTGCACAAACCATCGAAGGATACCCCGTAGACCGGCAAATCGTTCCGGGAATGGCTGTTGCCCCGGCCAATCTGTACGGCGTCTCCAAGTGCTATGGGGAAGCCTTGTGTTCGCTTTATGCGACGCGGCACGGCATGTCCTGCGTCTCATTGAGAATAGGGGCGTTTGAGCCTGCCGACGGCCCGCCACTTGAAACCTTAGGTGATCTCAGCGCGTGGCTCAGTCATCGAGACGCGACGCATCTGATTGACCGGGCGATACAAGCCGAAATCAAAGGGAGCTTTATCGCGCACGGCATCTCTAACAATCGATTTAAGCGGTTTGATCTAACCGAAACTTGCAAAGTGCTTGGGTACGCACCGCAGGACGACGCCTTTTCGACCTTTCCAATACCATCCGCCTAAAGCCGGCATCCGTTCATATCGCAGCATCGAGTAGTTTGGACTCAGTGTCGACGTTCTCTGCAACTTACAGCAATGTCGGCTCTACAGCCCAAAGCGGGCTCACAACCTTTATTGAGGCTGGCGAAAAGCGGACATCCAAGTGCAAGTCGGTGCCAACGGGAAGGCCACTGTGCTGCCGTTCGCCGCGCTTGCAGCACCAAGCATCACGAACGGCAGAGACCTGCATAGACCGGACATTGAAAAAGTTCGGCGTGCGGCCCAATAATGCGGTCGTTTAGCCTACCGCATTGATGCTGTTTAGCAGCCGGTCGAGCCGGATATCGGCTGAGGTCGCTTACTATCGAAAGTATGGGGTTCAGTTGAGCATGAAAACGCCAGATTTGGTTATTCTGAACAATGTGCCCATCGTATATTCTGGGCAATCAGCAGCCCGAAGTTTGGCGCATGTTCTCTGTTTAATCTATTGCACAGCCAATCTAGTCGTTTCCGTAGTCCGGCTCGTACTCCATCTCACGTTCATGTGTGTCGGAGTACTCTGGATCAAGTTCCGCGAAATTGAGTTCATCATATCCGTCTAATTCTAGGCTACAGGTTGGACAATGAAACTCCTCACCCACAAAATAGCGCTCGACGGTCTCCCAAACGGAGTATTCGTCGGGGGTGGTTTCGATGATCTCCTCCTCAACCATTTCTCCACCCATGAAGGATCTTGCTCCACAGGATGGACACTCGCACTCCCAAATGTGATCGCGATGATAGCTAAACAGGCCAGTATAGTCGCGGGCTGCGTAAGACTTTGCCTTTTCGAGGGCAGTTTCTCGGTCTGCCTTTTTTAGAACTTGGAAAGACTCACGAGTACGTTCCACTCGCATCTCTATCGACTGCTTCTTGGCTCTCGTCGCGTTGTCTAGAATTTCTTTGGGAGTAGCAGCGTCATCAGCCCCGAGCCAACTTTCCAATGTGTTTCCCATGTACCCAAGTATGACATCCATCGAATACCAGAACTCTGCTTCCCATTTTGTTGTTTGAGTTGCAGCAAACGGTACATCGCCGGAATGCAATTCAGCATTGCGGCGATTGGCAACCTGATTGCAAAACTCCTTCACCTTGTTGTCAAAGGGTCCGACAAGATGCTGCAAACGCTCAAAAAGCGTCTTTGCGGTAATCGTTTTGATATCTGTTGAGGCATTGATCCCCGCCGCCGCAAATAGCGATTGAAAATGCTGCGGATCAGCAATTAGTGACGGGTGGATACTTGCCAAAGCCGACTTGCCCAAAAGTTCAAGAGATAGCGACGCCCAAAGCTGGTACTCGTCGAGTTCTCCGGATGCTTTTCGGGAAAGAGCCCTTCTTATGTAAATCTGGGATTTTGCATACAAAGCATCTTTATTCAGGGCATTCGTAACAGGTTTCTTCATTGAATTGTCGCTCTCAAAATCGTTCGCACACCGTGAGTCTCTGAGACCTTTCCGCGAGCATGTAACATTCTCCAATTGTCCACCACTAACAAAGATCCGGTAGACCAATTGATCGTTTTGATGGTTGCGCGGTCAGATAGGCACAACAGTTTTTCTGCCACCTCGGTCGCGATTGGATCTTGTGGATGCATACAGCCAGGATCCCAACGTAAATATGGTGCTCCGGGTCCTTTAATATTGGCGTAGAAGGATCGTCTTCCGTTTTTGATTAGGAAAACACCGGTTTCAAATGCCCTTAAGTCGTCTGCCGTTAGCTGCAAGTCCGAAAAATCCACCAGAAAGGTGGGCGCAACCGTTCCTTCCGCGAGCGCGCAAGCAAAAGCAAGATACCGACTGGGTACTTGCCGATGGGCCATATCTACATGAAACGGCAGCTCATTCTTGCCATATTTGCTACTCAAAGAGTTTCGGTGTGCTTCGTGCTCGTTTTGCGGAACTAAAACCTCGACTGGCTCCACAAAGCGTCCCTTGACGGGTGTTCCCAGCTGATTTGATAAAGTCAGTAGCATGCCAGACAAATCACCCAGATTGTCCGCAAAGTAAGCCGGAGAGTGGAAAAACCCACTCCGCTCTAGTTCTAATCGTATCGGATCAATATCCAACACTGACGAGGCCTCGCCCATTTAAGACTGCCTGATAAAAGTATGAGCACTTTCCAACAACTCGGCCAATCGAGCGACCTCATCATGCATTACACCATGGAAACTGACACGAAGACTTTCCGCGATACTGTTGGCGTGTTCACGCGACATCTCCTGATGCATTTTGAGTGTCTCGATGTCGTGCTGAGGGCGAGAGCGGGAAGTATCCCTTGATCGATTTTGAGCAATACGAGATGGGTCAGCCTCCAAATGCACCATAGCCATCACGTCGAGCGCTTTGAAAACGTCACTCGAGATTTTTGTCAGGCCTTCTCCAGTATCGACGACAACGTGACCATCCATAACGATCAGCCCTGCGTCCGGGTCACGTACCAGAGAAAAACCTCGTATCAGCAGGCGTTGGTTTTCATCAAGATCCGCATGGCGCATCGTATCGCGGCTGCCTGGAGCGACAGCGCGGGCGGCGGCAATTAGGCTGCCGCCTGTTACGTGCTGAAACGTTATCAATTCGGCCAATTTGCTCAGGAATGTAGTTTTCCCGACGCCAGAAATACCTGTAAATGCAATGACACGCTGACTCATACTTCAAATTCCAAATCGGCCCGCTCGATGAGACGGGCAATTAAGTCGTGAGAAAGTTTGTAAATCGACTGCTGAGGGTGCCCTTTGACGACACCCATCGTTTTCAACTCGTCAATCGAGACTGCAGGTTCAATGTATGAAACAAGCAGGTAGTTGATAACCTTGACTGGTCTACCTGTGTCTTTTGCCTTCTGCTCCCATGCCTCTAGCTCTTCTTCGCTATATACTGACCTACCGCCAGTTAATTGCATCAGTTCCCTCTTGGAGCCTGCAAGAGTCATGCTCTCCAGTATACCAAGTGCCGTAATGGCTTGCGAAGGTGGGTCTTTAGAAACGCCCTTGTAGAAGAACAATACCGAACCTGGAGGGCCTAGATTTGATTGTGCCTGACACAAATATACTTTTCGGATCGTGTTGCCGGGTCGAGTTATGCCTTCAGCTCGCGACGCACCTGAGAACAAGTCGGGTTGGCGGGGATTCCAGAGGTCTGGATAAAGCGTGTCGTGGTAGTCTTCTTGAATTGGGATACCAAAGCCGAGTGTTTTTGCGTCGAACACAAACCGAGGGTAGTTTTTTCTCGCCTGTTCGAAGTCCGTCTCATCATCGAGGCGTACAAGCGCATCGTTGGAAAAATCACGCTCGTAAATAAATTCACCGTTGGCATTCTCACCAGCGTTCCGAAAACCGTAGTATTCTAGGAGCTCCATCAATGCAGCCTGATCTTCGTAGGTCGTAAGATACGCAAGGTCATAACCGTTGTGCTGGGCATACCATAACACCTGCTTCAACAGCAGTTCACCCAACTTAACTCCGCGGCTTTCTGGCGCGACCTTAAAGGTACAAACTTTAAGGATTTTCTCGGCTTTCGTAACAGCATCAGTGTCTACTGCGTCTTCATCTTTGCGGACAATCAGGCCCGCCAATTGCTCGTTATCGTAGACGACCCAGCACGACCGGTGTCGCTTGACGCACTTCTCCCGCCACCAGTCGTCAAACTCGGGATAGCCATCCCGAAGGCTATCGAAAAATTGGTCCTTTCCATTAATTTCGTGGGCTTCGACTTCACCCACGTGACGGATCGGGACCTCTTTTGGCTCATAGGTCTGAATGAGCAGTTCTGTAGCGTCACTAACAAACAGAACACGTCGCGCCAGATCAGGTGATCGATTTTGCGCGCGCTGATGCAGGCCTTTGTCCTGTGTGACTAAGAAATCTGCTACCCCATTCTCAATCGTATGTAGAAGGGTCGCGTCTACAACGTCATTGGGTTTTTTCAGTGGACCGAAGTCTGCATCGAGATCAGCCTGAGACAATCCGCGTTGCTTCTTTAACAGGCGGTACTTCTCAATCTTGCTGAGCGAAATTTGTCGGCGCTCTGCGTTTTTATCACGGGCGATGTCATCTTTGGCAGCTTCGTGCACGTAGATGTCGACCTTATGGGTCAACGCCAGCGCATGGAACTTCGAATAAGCTGCTTCAACTGTGTGATTATCTTCAAGCCCTATTAGGATGTTCGTATCAATGAGATACGATTGCTGGCTCATTTTGAAGGGCCTTTCTCAAATCACGTTTTGCATAAAGGAAGGATTGGGGTGGCTCAAAACCGAACTTTTCACGAAGTTCGCTAAGCGGTAGGGGGCGAGAAAAAGCTCTCACACTGTCAAATACCAGTGCAAACCCATGATCGAGCCCATCAAAATACTTGTCGAACTTTGATCGTTCGATATGGGCGGTAGCCTCAAATTCCGTCCAAATTTGCTCCACTGGAAGCTTAAGAACGTCTCGAATTGACGCTGTACCGACCATGGCTTTGACTGGTGAGGTCGAGTAGATGTAGGCCATTGCACCACTAGGTGCGGAGACAGGGAAGCGACGTCTCAATTCAACTGTTTTATGACCAGATAGAATTTTCTCGGAGTAAACAGGCTTGATAGAAAGAACAACGTCGCGCTGTTGTTTGAAGGGCTCATCCCCGAGCAGCGGCAGCACCAATTGATCGTCATGCCCTTGCTCTATGTCAAACGCACCATCAAGGCGTGCGGAGAATGGCGCATCGGCGGGAAAGTGGGCGTTCAGACGCAAAGATGCACCCAGAGCCTCAACATAGCGCTGAACGGTGCTGAGGTAGATTTCTCCGCCTTTCTCGATCTTCGAAATAGCGGCCTGCTGAACGTTCAAACGCTCTGCAATTTGTCCTTGGGTCAAGCCAGCCAATAGGCGCAGCCGACGCAACTCAGGGCCGACCAGCGCAGCACCTTGTGTACTTGGAAGTGCCTTAGCTTCGACGATTTTTCCTGTGAGCTTGCCCATTTGGTGCCTCTCTTTTTTTCTAGGTTTGTAGGCTCCGAGAGCATTCCGTGCAAGGAATATTTGATGGTGTTACACAACATATAGTATTATGTTGGCTGGCCGATCACAAAAGCACGACCATCATATCAACGCGAAACGGCGGCCACATGCGCCAATGCCGCAGAGCGGCTTCGTCCTTCCGCCCCGACGTGCGGATATGAATTGTCTGCTTTCGGTTGGTGACCTGCCGAATGCACCCGCAGCGACCAGATCGCACGATAACGGCAGCGAAGGGCTCTTACCACCCAGCTGACCAAATTCCCTCAAGCAGTGAAGGTCTGCTTTCAGGAAACGGCCTTGAATTTGCAAGGCCTGGTTTCTGCGTTTTTCTCATTCTGCGGCCGGGGAACTACTCGGCAGCGAATTGGAGCTGTATTCCGTGTTCCTGTCATTGCCTGGATTTCGATGAACGTCCGGGCCATTTGGAATGTGCTTTCGAATGACCGATGGCAGCCCCAAATTACCAACCATGGAATACTTGCGAAAGATTGATGAAATGCTCTCCAGGCAGGTTACCTAGGGGCAAATTTTGACTTAGCGGGCACGGAACCGAAAAATCGCTACTACAATTGCTCCGACTGCACAAATGGAAATAAAGTTTCCTAAGATCAATGGTGTAGAACCAATCAAAATGCCGTAGATGAACCATAGTACAATGGTCGTTAGAACAAGTATGTTGGCCCATACCGAAAGATCTCCGGTCTCTTTGGTAGTCCACGCCTTTATTGTTTGGGGAATCCAGCAAATTGTTCCGAGGATTGCCGCCATAAAACCTATGATCTCTGGTAGTTCGATCACTATTCTCCGTCCTAGCTGTATCGCCATCCGATTGCGCTGAACGTGTCTGCACGCACCGAGAAAATCAAGCTTCTTGATTGCGGCTGACAAGTTGGCGGCAACGCTCCCAGCCACAAGCCAGCCACAAGCCAGCCCGAGCCGGACCTTGGCAGGTTTCGGAGAAATGCGCGCAGCTTACCAAATCGGATTTAGAGGCGGTAGAATATGCGAAAGGCGACCCTGTTCGCTTTCCTTCAGACGAAGGATTGGTCAGATATCTAATCTCACAATTGGCTTCGATGATTGGGCTTAAATCAGTCCGTAGTTCTAGCCCCGCTGGCAAGTATCTGGCCGGGTGGTATCTCCTGCACGGTGCTTCAGCGGCAGTTATTAGCCGCCATTTTCGGCGGTCAGACATGTGAAAATCCAAATGCTGCAAAATGCGAGGGCGATCCAAGGAAACGTTCGCTACCTCGTTGTCTCGGTACAGCACCGTTACAACGAGCGAAACTCCAGTAAAACCAACTATGAAACGGTTTTGCATCGTAGATAACAAGGAAATTCTTGGTATGAGCTGAACCGGGGCTGCGCCCGTTTTTTTGTCAAACGGGCACTCTGCTTCGCGCGCTCAGGGTTTTAGAACGCGTACCCCGGGTATCTCACCGAGGCGTTCGAGATCCTGCTCATACAGTTCAGAAAACGCGTCCACAATCTCAGTGCTCCAGCCGGGCAGGTCCAGCTCTTCTTCGATCTTTTCTGGCTGCGCATACTTTTCGAAGATTTGAGCCAAGCTTTCATGCAGGATTGCCCTGTCCTGTGGTTCATCCTGTTGGGTCAGGGCCTGCATTTTGGCTTTACCGGTTTCATCCAACAATGTGGTCAGCAAGTCATACTCGTCCACCAAGGCCGTATTTTCGTCCAAGCCTGTCAGGGCGCGCATGATATCGCCCCAGATGAAAGGCGTGTCTTCATTGCTCCACAATGTAATCTGAACATTGGGTGCAAGGTCCTGGATATCTTCAACCATGCCGATCCAGCTAAGACAGCTAAGGTCGGTGTGTCGAACGATGTCTTCACGTTCACCTTCCGGCAACGACATCAGGAGCTTGGGAATAAAGCTGCCTGGGTTTCTGAGGCCCATGAACAGTTCGACCTGATGGTCGTGAAATATCTGTTCCAGCAGCGCCATTCTTCGTCCGACCATAGGATACAACTGCCCTTCTTTCAGGGCCGCTGAAGGCTCACCTGCGAAACGGCCGTTTGAATAAATTACTCGCCCGATGTCTGCGTCGGTTGGGAGAATGTCCCTGATATATTGGAGTGAGGCTATATCAACAGTCTCATTTTCCAGTAGTTCAAAGGCAGGTTTGAAAGTCCGCATGTAGCGTCGCGTGCCAAAAAAATAGACCCCGTTTTTTTCCAGGGTATCCGAGTTTTTTTTCAAAGAGTTCAGCACGCGCCCTTCGTCGGTAAAAGCCGCGCCCGCGTGGATAGCAACCTGCATTTTCGGTTCTTGTCCTTGCTATGAACTCCATTTTCCGGGTTACAGTCTGCGACCAAAACAGTCAAATCCGAGCCATCTCGCTCGGTTGTGTCTTTTTGCATTCACGAAAGCTGTCATTCTCTAGGTTAAGTTGAAAATATATGCTTGCAGTCCCCGACAGGAAAAAGTAATCGACAACAAGTGCCCCTATAGCTCAGCTGGTAGAGCAACTGATTTGTAATCAGTAGGTCCGCGGTTCGAGTCCGTGTGGGGGCACCACTATCATCACCTCAGAGCCTTTTTTCTTATTTCATTGGGCTATCAGCCCGGAAATTAGGACACAAATGAGGGAACCTTTAATACACAGAGGTGAGACGAGGGTACTGAAGGTTTCTCAGTCGCGAGCCAAAAAAGGTGAATAATTACAATAGTTTATTCCGATTTACGGTGCAGGGCTCCAATTCACCCTCCCCCCATGCTCGCACAAATAAAATCGTCGTCGTTACCACTGAATTGCCCCAAAGGGCGGCTTTGCAAAGTCAAGCTACGACCCAGAGCCGACGTTGAGCGCAGTCTTTAAATACTCCGGTCGCCGCCCGCATTCCGGACTTTAACTGCAACCGCAAAATCGCAATCAGTTTGGAGGTCGGGACTGCGGACTTTGCTGCAGCTCGGTCAATGTCTGCAACCGGTCACTGGCGATAGGTCGCAATCTTGTAGGCTGCGAAACTGAAAAAGATGCCGAGCGATCCTTCGATCCATCGACGTGCCTTTTGATAGGCAAGCACCACTGGCTCTGTAGAGAACGTAATCGCGTAGAGAGTGTGAACAGCCAACGATAGTGCTGTAGCAATCAAGATTAGCGCAATGCCGACCCAAGCAGGTGCCTCATTGCCAAGGCCAATACCAACAATTGCGATCCACTGTAGCGCAGCCTTAGGGTTTGTAAGCTGAATTGCGATACCTTGAAGATAGAGGTTTTTTCCGCGAGCAGCCTTTGGTTTGTGCAAGTGAGAGGGGGTCGCCGCCGAGCGAAACGATTTGTATGCCAACCATAAAAGGTATGCTGCTCCGAAAATCTTCAGGAGTGTGACTGCACCCGCATAGGCTGTGATCAGAGCAGTCAAACCCGCAACGGTGCATGTGGCCCATACCGCCGAGCCGGACCCTACGCCGAGGGCCAATTTTACCCCGGCCTCCCGTCCACGCTCCATCGAGGTGCCGATAATGGCAAGAATATTCGGGCCAATACTGACAAAGCCGACCGAAAAAATGCCCAAAGCCAAAAGCAAACTTGAAAAATCTGCGCCCACTATCACTTTCCTTTCGCTTTCACCTGAACGCTAACAGACAGAGTGATACGGAAGAAGAAGTCATTCGCCGCGCTTTGACGAATTTGCCGGTTGGCTCAAACTGGACTTACGACGGTGCGGCACGCGGGCCTTGGCCTTCAGGCCAGGGCGCGGCCTACCGGTCACAGTCCAAAGCGGACGGCACCATTTTGCTCGTCGGGTGGGGAACAGACATTCGCTGCCGTTGCCAAATGGATCGTCGACTTTCAGAAGCCGGACGTTCAGATAAGCCAACTATGAGAGAGTTTCGAACTGACGCCTGGCGGGATTGCCAATTGCAGTGCGCAACAAAGATCAGCGGTTCTGTCGCAAACTTTATTCCCAACCGTCGTTCCTGCCGCGATTCTGATGGCGTGCGGTCCGGTGTTTTCAGAAAGCAGCCAAAGACATAACCTACCAGATCGGGAAAATTTGCGACGAGCCAATTCGAACGATGTCGTTTCCTGCAAGGAGGTTTCGCAATCAGAGACGTGGCCTTTGATCGAACCCTCCATTCATATCTATAAAACAGGAGACACGTCAGATGAACACTCGCACTGCTTCGCGCTCAGGTGGGCGCTCAGCGCGCCGTGCCAAGCGCACGGCCCCGAACTTTGAAATGTTGCCTGGCCTGACACGAGGCATTCCCTTATGTGAAGTGATGGACCACGCGCAGGTTGAGCGCATCGACAATGCAGCCATGGACATTCTTGAGAACGTCGGCGTCCAATTCCGCGACCCGATCGCCCTGGAAGACTGGAAGAAAGCCGGTGCCAAGGTGAACGGAGAATTGGTCTACCTCGATCGCAACTTGGTGCGAGAACTGATCTCGACCATACCGTCTCAGTTCACTTATCACGCGCGCAACCCCAACAACAACCTCAAGCTAGGTGGTAAGCACTCGGTCTTCGTACCGATGACCGGCGCGCCGTTTCTGCGTGATTTGGACGATGTGCGTAGGAACCCGCTTTTGGAAGATCTGGCGATGTTTCACAAGCTGAGCCACATGATGCCTGCGCTGCACAGCTCGGCTCATCACATTGTCGAGCCCTACGATCACCCGATCAGCCAGCGCCATTTGCGTATCACCTATTCGTCGATGAAATATTCTGACAAGATGTTCATGGGTATGACCACCTCACCCAAAAACGCCGAAGACGTCATGGATATGTGTGACATCCTGTTTGGCAAAGGGTTCATCGACGACCACCCGGTTACGACAGGTAACTGTAACGGAAACAGTCCTTTGGTCTGGGATGAAACCATGCTGGGTGCAATGCGCGCCTTCTGCCGTCGCAATCAACCGGTTCTTTGCTCACCCTTCGTTCTTGGTGGTGCAAACACGCCCGCGTCAGTGCCCGCCACAGTGGCGCAGTTGACCGCCGAGGCGCTGTCTGCACTTGCCTACACGCAGGTCATCCGCAAGGGCGCGCCCGCGATTTGGGGGCACTACTTGTCCACCGTTTCGATGAAGTCCGGCGCACCCATGGCAGGTACGCCCGAAATCAGTTTGATGAACTTCATGATCGGCCAAATGGCACGGTTCTACGATGTGCCTTGGCGCACCTCGAACACTTTGGGAGGGGCCAAGACCTTTGACGCGCAGGCGGGCTATGAATCGGCGACCACACTCAGTGCGGTTATGCACGCGGGCGCAAATTATATTTGGCACTCAGCTGGCTGGAACGAGGCGGGCATGCACTGCTCAGTCGCCAAGTTCATTGTGGATGCAGAACAATGTGCCATGGCATATCGCATGGCCGAAGGTCCAAAATGGGGCGATTTCGATCAAGCCATCGCTGCGGTTCCCGATGTTGGGCCGGGCGGTCACTATCTGGGCCACCCGCACACTCAGGAAAACTTCCAAAGTGCCTTCTTTATGCCGGAACTCTTCGACAACAACTCGATCGAGCAATGGCAGGCCGAAGGAAGTGTAGAAATCACGGAACGAGCCCTGAAACATGCGCGCAAGCTTCTGGCCGAATACGAAGAGCCCAAGCTGGACGAAGCCAAGAACGAAGCGCTTCTGGATTACATTGCCCGACGTGAACGTGAGATCCCGGCCGCGGACGAGCTGAACCAATCCTACTAATCACCTTTTCCCTCCCCGACTGGCCCGCCGTACAGGCGGGCTTTTTTGTCGCCAACTGACAAGTCGGAGGTCGGAGTCGTGTATGAAGTGGGTAGAGTGATCACTCTACTTTGTTGTCATGATACCTATTCAACAGCGCATAGCTGAAAGCCTGGAAAGACAGTTTGCCGAGATGGGGTTTGCCACGCAGGGAGTTGAGGCCTTGCGTGCAGGGGCCGACGTTTCGTTGCGTACTCTGTACAAGTATTTCCCAAGTCGCGAAGCGATGGTGGTCGGAGCCCTCGACCACCGTGATCAAGCTTATTCCGAGTGGATTGAGGGAGGTCCGGAACAGGGCGCAGCCCATGTGCTTTACCCGTTGCTCCGCCTGGGGGACTGGTTAAATCAAGTGGCCAACACAGGGTGCCTCTTCATGAATGCACTGTCGGCCTATCCGGAAAGCACTGCAATCCAAGAAGCCGTCCTGCAACACAAACTGAATCTGCGAATTCAATTCATCGCGCGTTTGCGTCATGTGGCCCCCGATTGCGAAGCAGGCGCGTTGGCTGATGAGATGATGCTGCTGCACGAAGGCCTGACTGAAGCTGCGCGTTTGTTTGGACAAAAAACTGCTACTCAATCCGCCCTGCGGAGCGGCCGCAGCGTTCTATTGGCCGCCGGGATCGAATGACTCTGCGGCTCACTCACTCCCGATAACTTTATGGGGCAACCGATGAAAATAACCGAAATCCACATCTATCAGCATGATCTGCCTGTCAAGAATGGCCCCTATACCATGGCCAATGCGCAGGTCTGGGCCTTGGACAGCACTTTGGTCAAGCTGGTTGCTGATAACGGCCTGGTGGGGTGGGGCGAAACTTGCCCGGTTGGCCCCACTTATGCCGAGTCTCATGCTGAAGGGGCTCGTGCGGCACTGTCTCAGATGGCTCCGGGTCTGATCGGGACTGAGGCGTTGCCGCTGCCATTGCATCGTCGGATGGAGGGGCTGCTAAACGGTCATAATTACGCGAAGGCCGCTTTCGATATTGCAGTACATGATCTGCTGGGCAAACATCTGGGTGTTCCAGTTTGTAGCCTGCTGGGCGGTGCCGCTACTGACAAGATACCATCCTATTATGCTACCGGTGTCGGTGAGCCGGACGAAATCGCTCGTCTGGCCCGAGAGAAGCTGGCCGAGGGATATCCTCGTTTGCAGATCAAGGTTGGCGGCCGCCCGGTTGAGATTGACATCGAAACCATCCGAAAGGTCTGGGAGGTCGTCAAAGGATTAGGCATGCGTTTGGCAGTGGATGGCAACCGGGGTTGGACAACCCGCGATGCCCTGCGCGTCAGCCGCGAATGCACCGATGTTCCTTTCATCATGGAACAACCCTGCAACACAATCGAGGATTTGCAGAAGATACGACCACAGGTCAGTCATGGCATCTACATGGATGAGAACAGCACCAGCTTGAACACCGTCATTTCGGCAGCGGGCACCGGTCTGGTGGATGGTTTCGGGATGAAGGTAACCAGGATTGGTGGTTTGCATCCGATGCGCGCTTTCAGGGACATTTGCGAGGCCCGAAACCTGCCGCATACCTGCGATGACAGCTGGGGCGGCGACATCATTGCAGCCGCCTGTACCCATATCGGTGCAACGGTTCGACCCGATCTGCTGGAAGGCGTCTGGCTGGCCGCACCGTATATCGAAAGGAACTACGACCCGGAGAACGGTATTCGGATCAAGGGTGGCTATATCGACCTCCCTACTGGTCCAGGATTGGGCATCAATCCCGACGAACACCGCTTTGGCGCTCCGGTTGGATCATTTTGAAGTGAAGAGAGAACATAATGAATCTAAACGGAAAAACTGCACTGGTCACCGGAGCGGCGGGCGGTATCGGTGCAGCGCTTGTGACGCGTCTGCGCGCAGCGGGTATTCGCGTCGCGGTTGCTGATCGTGATGTCAGCGGCCTTGAGGCTGAAGCATATCTAGCCGGTGATCTGTGTGATACCGCCTATGCCGATGCATTACCGAAGGCAGTGGCTGATCAGCTGGGCGGGTTGGATATCATTGTCAACAATGCGGGCGTCATAACTCGTGGAGCAGTAACCGAGACCTCGGATGACGATTGGTCCCTTTCACTTGGCGTCAATGTTGAGGCTCCGTTCCGGGTCTGCCGCGCTGCGATCCCAATTATGGCCGACAATGGTGGCGGAGCCATCGTAAACACTGCCTCGTGCTGGGGTCTGCGCCCGGGTCCCAATCATGCGCTCTATTGTATGACCAAGGCGGCAATTGCATCGCTGACGCAATGCATGGGTATGGATCACGCCCATCAGGGCATCCGTATCAACGCAGTCTGCCCGAACGAAGTAAACACGCCTATGCTTCGTTCAGGTTTTGCCAAACGCGGGTTCGACCCCGACACAGCCGTTAAAGAGTTGGGTCAGACCGTTCCTCTGGGCCGCATTGCAGAGCCTGAGGATATTGTCGATGTAATCATGTTCCTAATCTCGGACGCGTCGCGCTACGTCTGCGGGACACTTGTTGAGGTCAACGGTGGGAAGCCTGTGTCATGATGCGGTTCGACGGCAAGGTCGCGCTGGTTACCGGCGGGCGCAGCGGAATTGGGCAGGCGATTGCCCGGCGGTTGCGGGAGGAAGGTGCGCAGGTCTTTACCGCGCAACGCGGTGAAGACCCAGAGTTTCAGGGTGTTGCGGCGGATTTCACCGATCCTGCCAGCCCGGCACAAGTGGTGGAAACGGTCTTAAACCGGGCAGGAAAACTGGACGTTCTAGTAAACAACGCTGGGATGATGCAGGAAGCCAGAGTCGAGGATATGAGCCTTGAAGACTGGCAGCGCAACCTGACTGTCAATCTGACTGCACCATTCTTGTTAATCCAAGCCGCCTTGCCGCATCTGCGCCGGACCGGGGGAAGTATTGTCAATACCGGATCGATCGAAGGTCTGGGCAGCAATCCCGGCCACGCGGCCTATTGTGCGTCCAAAGCCGGTTTGCACGGCCTGACTCGAGCGGTGGCCGTAGACCATGGCCACGAAGGGATACGCTGCAACGCAGTAGCCCCCGGCTGGATCGATACCGATCTAAACCTGGATTTCATTGAAAGCATGGAAGATTCTACCGCGTTTCACCGCGACATCGCCAAGATTCATCCGGTTGCACGAACAGGTCGACCCGAGGAAGTGGCTTCTCTGGTCGCTTTTCTAGCCTCAGGGGATGCCACTTTCATCACCGGTCAGGTCTACACGGTTGATGGGGGAAGAATGGCTCAGCTAAGCTTGCCCTCAATATAAACTGTCAAACGAAAACGCCGCCCAAAAAGGGCGGCGTTTGGTTCTTTGAGTTTGCAAGTTTGATTATTCAGCGGCCTGCGTGCTTGTGTCACTATGCTTATCGCGCAAGCCATCCCGGAAAAGGGCTTTGCCAAGGGCAATACACATCAGGCCCATCACCATGGTGAACGGCAGAGCACCGATAATCATGGCGTTGCGCAGTGCGTCCATCGGGTTATTCTCACCCGCCGCAAGGATCAACGCGCCGATCACAGCGGTCAGGATCACACCCCAGATGATGCGATGCTTAACGCCGGTCTCCTGGCTGCCGCCCGACATGATTGTGTTCATCACCAGAATTCCCGAGTCCGCAGAGGTCACCAGGAAGGTCATGATCAAGATCACGCACATCACGTTCAGCATAGATAACAGACCACCGTCGATCATGTAAGACAGGGTCACGAACAGCTTGTTGGTATTTGATGCGCCGATGATAGCGCCCTCGGCGGTACCTGCCAGTTCGAGATCAATCGCGGTACCACCCAGAACGGTCATCCACGCAAAGCAGACCAGCGCCGGAGCGAAAACACAGCCCAGGATGAATTCGCGAACGGTACGGCCTTTTGAGATGCGCGCCAGAAACAGGCCCACAAATGGTGAGAACGCAATCCACCAGGCCCAGTAGAAGGTGGTCCAGCCAGCTTGCCATCCAAACTGTCGACCTTGTTCACCCGCGGAATAGGCTGCAGCTAGGGTTGCTTCGTCCAGCTCGGCCGCTGCACCTTCCAGCCCGCTCTTGAAGCCGTCAAAGCTGCCCCAGGCGTTGGTTGCGCCACCCATCAGGTCAGCCGCATGGGCCTGTGCTTCCGCTGGCAGAGCTGCGGCAAATGCTTCTACAGACAGTGGGCCAAAGGACACAAAGCTAAGCGAGATATAGTGCAAGATATAGTCGATCATCGCTGAGCCGTATGTGGTCATTGCGAAGACGAACGACCCGAACACAACAAATGTTCCAAGCAGGATGATTGACAGGACAAGGTTCAGGTTGGAGAGGTATTTTACGCCCCGTCCCACGCCGGACACCGCGGAAATGATCGACAGCCCCATGATTACAACCAATCCGGCTATCAGACCTACCTTACTGGGCGCAGGGACGTCACCACCCAAATCCATTATCCACTCAACTCCGGTGATTGCGTAGACACCATCAATAAATTGACTAATCCCGTAGCCGATTGTGACGGAAACACCCAAAATCGTTGCGACTACGCCCAGAACGTCAACCACATGACCTAGAAAACCGTTCATCAGTTTACCAAACAATGGCGTCAGTGCCGAACGAATGGTCAGAGGCATATTGCGAGTATAGGCATAGTAAGCCAGCGAAAGGCCTGTAACCACATAGATTGCCCAGGCGTGGAAGCCATAGTGCAGATAGGTGTATCGATACGCCGATTGTACTGCTTCGGGCGCATTAGCCTCGACTTCGCCAGACACCACAACGGGGTTGGATCCCCACAACCCAAGCGGCTCGGCGGTGGCGAATACCATTAGGCCCACGCCCAGACCGGCACCAAACATCATCGAAAACCACGAGAAGTTCGAAAACTCGGGTTTTTCGCCCGGTGTTCCCATTACTCTTCTACCGGTTGATGGAATGATAGCTACAACCGCTAGAAAATAGAAAAATAGGCCGACAATAATGATGTAGAAGCTGTTGAACACTTCTAGAAGCAGGAAGTTCCAGCTGCCGAGGGTGCTGTTGGCATTGGCCGGAAAGACCAAAGCCCATAACACCAAGGCAACCATGATACCTTTGCTGATCAGCGCGATGGGCACACTGTAGTTCTCGTAGAAACCGGCTTCTGCCGTTTCTATCTCTAAGTCTGTAAATGGTTCTTTGATCGACATAGTTAACCTCCGTGTCGCTGTCCTTCGCCATTTTCTGGCTGTTCTTATTGGTGAGTTCGAAGAATTCGGGTTTATTCTTCAGATGCTTTCCACTCTTTCCAACGCAGGACCGTGTTTGCGCCGATTTCGCGGAAGGGTTGTGGTGGAAGACGCTTTGGTTGATCCTCCGCCTCGAAGTGGCGAGTGATTTCCGAACTGTGACCACAGGCCAGCTCTGCTGCTGCGATGCCAGTCAATGTTCCACGCGTGGTACCAAGACCGTTCTGAACGCAGCCGGAATAAACACCTTGTTCGACCTCGCGCGTCACCGAGACACCATTAAGGCTCAGACACAGGTGGCCCGCCCAATGATACTGCATCTCCATCCCTGCTAACTGCGGAAAACGCTGATCGAACTTGCGCTGCATCACCCGAGAGGCTCGCGCTAGGTCGCAGGCCGTTGCAGTCATGCCAGGGCGAAGCGCCGCGCAGGTGCGGGTGATGATGCGATTGCCGCCTTGATCGATATCTATCCGCCGCATGGTGGTACCCATCGGATCGGACGGAGTAATCCCCCAACGGGGTTGGCCGCCCAGTTTGGCCAATGCTCCGGCGTCCAATTCCGGCGTCATCGTTGCAAACAGGAACAGTTGCATCAGGCGGCCGCGCTCGACCCCGAAGCTTTCCAAGTGGCCGTTGACCGTAAGGATCACAGTGCCGGTACTGACAGATCCTTTTTCGGTGCGCACAGTCCAGCCAAGACCATCGCGTTCAAAGCCGATTACGGGGCTGTCTTCGTAAACCGGAACATCTTGTGCCCACAGCCCCGCAGCAATCCCGCGGATATACCCGGCAGGCTGCAACATGACGGTTCCGGGGGTATAAAGTCCCGAGATATAGTGGCGCGACCCCGTCAGTTCATACATCTGTTGCGGGTCAAGCACCTGACTATCTTCACCCAACGAGGCCAAGTGCTTTGCATAGCTATGGTTATTAGCCTCCGCCGTTGTGCTGGCGGCACCGTTCACTTTGCCCGCGGGATCAAAGAAGTTGCGATCGATATCAAATTCTTCGACAGTGGATCGCGCAAAATCGATCGCCTGACGGTTCAGATTGATCATCACTCGGTCATCGCCGGACCCCGCATAGTCATCCGAGGCCAGTTCATGGGGCAGGTCTATCATGAAGCCCGAATTGCGACCGGCTGCGCCTTCGGCGACGCGCCCGGCCTCCAGCACCACCACCTTTGCGTCGGGCTGCAGCTGTTTCAAACGCCGCGCGGCCGATAAGCCAGCAAAGCCCGCGCCAACGATTACGAAGTCCGCGGTGGTTTTATTGTTTAGCACAACTGCCGGGGACTGGGCGCCAAGAATGGCGCTCCAGGCGGCCGGTCCGCGATGGGCCGGCAAGCGCTTTGCGGTATAGGCCGTCAATCGACGGCCTCGTCAGCGTCATCGGTCAGATCAATCCAGATGGTTTTCAATTGGGTGTATTGATCATGGGCGTGAACCGAATTGTCGCGCCCGCCGAAGCCGGACTGTTTGTAACCACCGAAGGGTGTCGTGATATCGCCCTCGCCAAAGCTGTTCACTGTTACCGTGCCCGCTCGGATCGCCCGCGCACCGCGAATTGCGCGTTTGGCGTTTGCGGTGAAGATCGAGGCGCAGAGGCCGTACTCGGTCTCATTGGCGATCTTGATTGCTTCGTCAAAGCCCGAAACCTCGATGACCGACAGGACGGGACCAAAGATTTCTTCCCGGGCCAAAGTGGCGTCGTTGCCGTGCACTTCGACGACAGTGGCCTCGACAAAGCCTTTTTTGGCCTTGCCGCCTATCACCACATTTTCGGCCTGATCCAGATATCCGCTAACTTTTTTGAAATGGCTTTCGCTGACCAGTGCGCCCATGCGGGTTTCTGGATTCAGAGGATCGCCAATGTTCCATTGTTTGCTGTGATGCGCGACCCGTTTCAGCAGTTCTGCCTTCACATCTTTATGCACGATCAGTCGGGACGAGGCTGAGCAGTTCTCGCCCATGTTCCAGAACGCTCCGTTCACCACGTGCGCAGCCACACGGTCGAGGTTTTCGGCATCGTCCATTACGATGGCGGGGTTCTTTCCGCCCATCTCCAGCACCACTTCCTTGGCGTTGCTTTCCGCTGAGTAGGCCAGGAACCGTTTGCCGGTGACAGTCGAGCCGGTAAAGGACACCATGTCGATATCCATGTGACGGCCAATCGGCTCACCCACTTCCGCGCCGCCACCGGGCACGACGTTCAGCACCCCGCGTGGTAGGCCGGCATCCATAGCCAACTCGGCCAGGCGCAACGCGGTTAACGTCGTCTCAGCCGCCGGTTTCACGACCACGGAACAGCCCGCCGCCAGAGCAGGCCCAATCTTCCATGCCAGCATCAGTAGGGGGAAGTTCCAAGGCAGAACCAGCCCGACAACCCCGATGGGTTCACGCACCACCATGGCGATGTGATCATCGCTGGCTGGCGAGACCTGGTCATAGATTTTATCAATCGCCTCGGCGTGCCATTTCAGGCAGTGGATGGTTTCGGGCACGTCCACGGTTTCGCAGTCATAGATGGTCTTGCCGCTGTCGATGCTCTCCATCACCGCCAGTTCGCGGGCGTTTCGGGTCATCAGCTTACACAAACGGATCAGCACATCCTTGCGTTCGGACGGATGCATTTTGCTCCACCGCCCGTCGTCGAAGGCCTCACGCGCCTTTTCAACAGCAAAATCCACGTCGGCCCCGCCGCAGGCTGCGATCTCAGTCAGTGTCTCACCGGTGGCAGGGTTCAGGGTGGTGAAGGTGTTACCCGAGATCGCTGGACGGAAAGCCCCGTCGATAAAGGCTCCGGTCGGCAAGGTCAGGCCCGCAGCGATGGATTGGTATTCGTCTTGTGTCAGTAATTCCATGCCTTAACCCTCCGCCACAATATCTGCGATTGTTGTTTTCAGCACGCGCGTCACCTGTTCCAGCGTGCGTTTGTCGTCCTTGTTCAGGCCCTTCAGCGGAGGCCGCATGATGCCCGCATCAATCCCGTTCATGGTGACGCCGTGTTTGATGGTCTGGATGAACTTGCCGCCCTGTTCCAGCACATGCATCAGCGGCAACATGGCCGACATGATACGGCGGCCCTTGTTGAAATTGCCTTCGACGACGCAGGCGTTGTACAGCGCTACATGCTCGGCCGGCAGGAAGTTCGATCCGCCACAAACCCAGAACGGAGCACCCCAGGCGAAGAATTCAAGCGCTTGGTCGTCCATGCCACAGCCCAGCTGGATATGCGGATAATCGCGGGCCAGCAGATGTACACGGTTGATATCCCCCGAGCTTTCCTTGATGCCGCAGAAGTTGCGACTGCGGCCAACGCGGCTCAAAAATTCTTCGCCCATCATGGTGCCGGTGCGGTGCGGATAGTTGTACAGCATCACCGGTAGATCAGCGGCCTTGTCTATGGCCAGCGCGTTTAGCGCGTTTTCGCGGTCGGTGGGAACCGAATAGGCCGGGCTGGCCAGTAGAATTGAGTCTGCCCCGATCTCACGCGCGCCAGAGGCCAACGCAATCGAATCCGGCGTCATCATTGCGCCCGTGCCGACAACCAACGGCAGGCGCCCCTTCAACCGTTCGTGGGTGAATTTGGCCAGCTCCAGACGTTCAGTCACCGTCTGGGCATAGTTCTCGCCCGTCGAGCCGCCCGAGATCAGCCCGTGCACACCGTTTTCGATCAGGTATTCGATCACATCCGACAGGGCATCGAAATTGACGCTGCCATCGTCGTGATAAGGGGTCACTACCGGGGTGTAGATCCCATCAAAGTTGAACAGGGGGTTCATTTAGGTCCTCATGCTGGGGTTTTTCGCGCCATAGTTCCCAGCGGCAGGTCAAGCCCAGCGGGCGTGACAAACAGCTCGATCTGGTCGCGGGACAAGTTCCAATGATCGATGGCCAGCTGCATTGAAGCCGCTTCATCACCCGCTTCAATGGCGGCGATAATGGCGTCGTGTTGAGCGCTGGCAACGGACAGATTGTCGGCCATGACTTGGTCCTTGGGCCGATAGAAGGTCATGCCAATTCGGGCATGGTCGATCAGCAGCCGTTTGAAGGAGGGCAGCAGATAGATGTTATCGGCCATATCGCCGGTAATTTCGTGGAAAAGGTTGTTGGCCATCGCCCGATCGGCACTCGAACCCGATCGCAACGCGGCTTTGAATGCCTCTTGCGCTTCTTTCAAGCGCGCAATCTGTGCAGGTTTGGAATTCTTGGCAGCCAACTGAAGAATGGCGCCGTAGATCATCGGCGCCGCCAAAAAGAAATCTCGCAGCGTGGTATAAGACATCTCTGACACGCGGGCGCCACGGTTCTCCCGCAGATCAAGGTAGCCCTCACCTGCCAGCTGGCGGAACACTTCGCGCAACGGCGTGCGCGACAATTCGAATTCTTCAGACAGAGTCGCCTCGTCCAAATCGACACCTGGGCGCAACTCAAGGGTCATGACCGCCACCTTCAGGTGTTCATAGAGTTGCTGTTTTCTGCGTCGTGACGCGTCTTTCATGTTTGATCTCCTGTTGGATCTTTCGCGCCATAGAGATGACTGAATCACCGCTGTGAATCCACTGATTGGACATATAATGAAAAAATACAAATTGTACACAATAAAAAAATGTGCAGTATGCAACGAGAATTTTTGGGTTGGGAGGAACCGGTGAAAGACTTTCAAGATGACGCCGTCATCGATTGCCGAAATTTATGGAAGATCTTCGGAAGGCGTTCCGCAGAAGCCATGAAAGCAGTACAAGAACAAGGGCTTGGAAAGCTCGAAGTGCGTGATCGATTTGATTGCGTCGTAGGTGTTCAGGACGCTACGTTTACCGTTGGGCGGGGTGAAATCTTCTGCATCATGGGCTTGTCCGGCTCGGGCAAATCCACACTGATTCGTCACGTGAACCGCCTGATCGAGCCGACATCTGGTCAGCTATTTATCGAAGGTCAGGACGTCAACAAACTGAACGCACGCGACCTGCGTGAGGTTCGGGCCGAGAAGATCGGCATGGTTTTCCAGAACATGGCTCTGATGCCTCATCGCACCGTGCTGGACAATGTCTCATTCAGTCAGGAAGTACGCGGACATGACGTGAACGAGCGTCATGAAAACGCTATGCGCGCTATTGATGCGGTGGACTTGAATGGCTGGGATCAAAAGTACCCCGACGAGTTGTCCGGCGGTATGCAGCAGCGTGTCGGTCTGGCCCGGGCGATTGCGGCGGATCCGTCGATCCTGCTGATGGACGAGCCGTTTTCAGCCCTTGATCCACTGATCCGTCGCCAATTGCAGGACAAGTTCATGTCGCTGTCGGCCGAGATGAAGAAAACCACCCTGTTCATTACCCACGATCTGGATGAGGCGATCCGCATAGGCGACCGCATCGCCATTATGAAGGACGGTGCGCTTGTTCAGGTCGGTACGCCCGAAGACATAGTGACCAACCCAGTTGATGACTACGTTGCAGACTTCGTTGCGGGAATTTCCAAGCTAGAGCTGATCTCAGCTGGCAAAATCATGGAGCCGGTCGAGGCCTTTGAGCAGCGCCAAGGCCCGGTCGATCACGACCAATGGCCCGAGGCACACCCCGATCATTCGCTGGACGACTTGGTAAATCTCTCGATCGCTACTCAGCATCCCGTTGTGGTTAAGGCCGATGGCAAGTCAATCGGCATCGTCACCAAGAATGCGCTGTTGCGCGGCATTCAAGGCGAGGTCGATGACCCCGCTTCAATGAAACACTGAGAGGGCATCATGGCGGACACTGAATTCAGCATTCTCGATCCCTTTTCGTCGGTGGATCTGGGCATCGCCGAAAGCGCTGATGGCGTAAAGGGTTGGGCCATCGCGAACCGGGGTATCATTCAACCCATCAAGAATTTTTTCAACGAAATGATCGTTGGGATCGACACAGCACTGAACGCGGTACCGCCGTTGATCATGCTGGTCATTCTGATCTTGATCGCGTGGCAGGCGGCAGGGCGTCGTACTGCCATTCTGGTCGGCATCTTGATGACCGCTCTGGGCTTTTTGTCGCCAAACGCTTGGGGGCTGGCGATGACCACGTTGGCCATCGTTGTCTCGGCAGTGATCTTGTCCTTCTTCATCGGTCTGCCGCTGGGCATTCTAGCAGGCAAGAATGATCGGTTCGAAGCCGCCATTCGTCCGATCCTGGACACGATGCAGACCATTCCAGCCTTCGTTTATCTGGTGCCGGTGGTCATGCTGATCGGCATCGGCAATGTCTCGGGTGTTGTTGTTACGATCATCTTCGCGCTGCCGCCGCTGATCCGCTTGACCTCGTTGGGCATCCGGGGGGTGAACCCTTCGGTGGTTGAGGCCGCCCGTGCTTTTGGAGCCAATCCCCGGCAGGTGTTGTTCAAGGTCGAGCTGCCGTTGGCAACTCCCACCATTCTGGCTGGGGTTAACCAGACGATCATGTTGTCGCTGTCGATGGTTGTGATCGCCTCGATGATCTCAGTCAAAGGGCTTGGTAACGAGGTGCTGCGCGCAATGGGCCGTCTGGACGCAGGCAAGGCGCTGGTGGGCGGCCTTGGCATCGTGATCCTGGCCATCGTGCTGGACCGTATCACGCAAGGCATGGGCCAGTCCGGTCGCGAACGCGGACATCGTCATTGGTACGAGGGCGGGCCGGTCGGTGCTGTTCTGCGCCTGATCAAAAAACCTCAGTCCGAAGAAACACCCGAACCTCAAAAAGCGAACTGATCTATTGGGAGGACCATTCACAATGTTCGTCAAATCAACTCTGGCCGCGTTTGCCGCCACAACGATCCTAGCCACATCGGCCCTTGCTGCCAGTGACAAACCTGGTGAAGGCGTTACTGTCCGCCCGGTTATCCAGCCTATTGCAGAAGAGATTTTCCAACACCGCATCCTGTTCCGGGCGCTGAACGATCTGGGCTATGACGTGGCTGAGCCTGAAGAGGTACAGGCACAGACACTACATCTGGCACTGGGCACCGGAGATGCGGATTTCACCGCGGTTCATTGGAACGGCCTGCACGATACCTTCTTTCAGGAATCGGGCGGCGATGAAGTTCTGGAAAAAGTCGGCACGCTGATTGATGGAGCTCTGCAAGGCTATTTGATTAACAAGGCTGCATATGACGCAGGCGTTCAGAATCTGGGCGATCTGAAAGACCCCGAGAAGGCCGCATTGTTTGATGCCGATGGTGACGGCAAAGCAGATCTCGCGGGTTGTGTGCCCGGCTGGGGTTGCGAGCGTGTGATCGAGCATCAACTGGATGAGTTCGGTCTGCGCGACACGGTAAATCACAACCAAGGTGAATATAACGCGATCATCGCTGACACTATCGCCCGCAGTGAAGGCGGCGAGAACGTGTTGTATTATACTTGGACCCCTTACTGGGTATCTGGTGTTCTGGTTCCGGGAGAGAACGTTGAATTCCTGGCTGTTCCCTATTCGTCGCTGCCAGATGGCGCCACAGCCGAGACCACCTTTGAAGGCAAGGATTTGGGCTTTGCTGTCGACAGCATTCGGGTTGTCGCAACGGATGAGTTCCTGGGTGCCAATCCGGCCGCTGCCAAACTGTTTGAAGTCGCCAAAATTGACATCAATGACATTTCGGCACAAAACAAGAAGATCGCGGACGGCGAAGACAGCTCGGATGACATCGACCGACATGTCGATGAGTGGATTGCCGCAAATCAGGCTGCCTATGATAGCTGGCTGGACGCTGCTCGCAGCGCGGCGCAGTAACCTCAAGGGAATATCCCTGCATTTGAGACTGCGCGGTTCGTCCCGCGCAGTTTTGCTTTTGAACCGTAGGCCACCATGTCCAACCCACAGCACTTTGTCTTTCTGCTCATTGAAGAGTTCTCTCATCTGGCGTTTTCCTGCGCGATTGAGCCGCTTCGAATTGCAAACCTTGTACAGGGTGAAGAGCTATTCAGATGGTCAATTCTGTCGGAAGATGGGAAAACCGTCACCTGTTCCAATGGCATTAAAACAGTGGTGGATGGCGGTATTTCGAGTATCCCCAAATGTGACCGCCTGTTTGTTCTTTCAGGCATTAACATGCAAGCACACGTATCGCGTTCGCTGCTGGCTGCGCTCAGGCGTGAACGAGCCGGTGGCACTCAGATCGGAGCGCTGTGTTCTGGTGCTTGGCTGCTAGCGGAAGCGGGGTTTCTGGACGGGTCCGACGCGGCAATCCACTGGGAATATCACGACAGTTTCATGGAGGCCTTTCCCGAGGTCAATCTGGTGCGCAGCGTGTTTTCGGTTGATGGAAAATTCATAACTGCATCCGGAGGAACGGCCACAGCGGACCTCATGCTTCATCTCATTGAGCAGCACCACGGTCATGATCTTACCGTCGCGGTGTCCGACCAGATGGTCTATAATGCCGTTCGCAATGCTTCTGCGGAACAACGCGTGTCGATCCAGTCCCGAAACGGAATGCGCAACGCCCATTTGGCCAAGGCGATCCAGATTATGGAAAAGTCCATTGAAGCGCCAGTTTCACCGTCCAAGATTGCAACGGAAATCGGGATATCTACGCGTCAACTGGAACGTTTATTTGGCAAGTATCTGAATGCGTCCCCCAAGAAGTATTTTATGGACATGCGCCTTGACCGAGCGCGCAAGCTGCTGTTGCAGACAGAAGCCTCGGTCACAGAAGTCGCATTTGCTTGCGGTTTCGAGAATCCAGGCCATTTCGCGAGAGTGTACCGCGCGCATTTTGGGGTTACCCCTCATCTGCAAAAAAACAAGATCGGATAACTTATTGTTCAATCATAAATGAAGGGTCGGGTAGAAAAGTTTGTGGAAAAATTGATTTTCCGGAAACCCTACATGACAGCTGAAAGATGCGGTATTCCGGCGCGATGGCTGTGACCGCGTCGCTGCCAAGGGTTATGTGACAGCTCTTGGCTCTGGACCCCTTAATTTTGGCTTTGCTGCATAATGCATCGTTCCAAAACGGGTGGTGATAATGCCTGATCTTTTCTGGCTAAAGCTGACTTTCACTTGCCTTGATCCAATGACGTTATTCGTCACAACACTGGCGCTGCCCACTTAGCTTTTGGAAAAGAACCCTCACTCGAGAATGTTTTACAAAGTACTACTTTTGGCGGATCAAATCATAGAGGGCCGAAGGACCAATCCTGGGTATACTTTGTCTCGATTCGAACACACTTCGACAAGTTATTAATTGGCAGCTTGTAAAGGCAGTTTGTATCCAACAAGCATTCGGCAAGTCACTACTACTTTCGTTCAAGCCTTGTTGGCGAAAAATTTTGTCTGCAGTGAAAAAGTTCAAAGGATTTGGATGCGCTCATTCGTCTTGTTTTTTCGCTTGGAACTTCAGTTTGGTCAGTTGGACAGGACTTACTATAGCAAGTTCTTCAGTGAGCCTGTCTGGGGAGCGCGGCAATACCTTCATGAGTATCCCAACGGCACTTACGTCAACAGCGTTGTTAGCACGTCTGGCTCCCCCTCTGTTCTCAGTGCCGCAGCCGGGCAATCAGGCACTTATGAAGCGACTTTCACCGCTCGCGCGGGTGACGACATACTGCTTTTCAATAACTTTCTGTGGCGCGGCGACTACTGGCTGGACAACATCGAGAATAAGCCGATCTGATCAAGAAACGGCTACCTTGGCAGGGGGTTCTTGGACCTCCTGCCTGTCCCTATTTTTGTAGGCGGCTCTGGTCTGCTCGACGCTATAAGCGAGTATTGCAAGAAACACCCAGAAAAGAGTGTTGCGCAGACCGTTGTGAGTTAGCCCGTAGGCAAAAACCAAAGCAAAAATGCAGGCGTGTAGCTTCCTCGGCTTCATCAACACCGTCTCGATCCGCCTTCGGCTCCGCCATTTGTAAACATGACCTATTCAGGTCACATCGAGACTAATTCAATTTACCATAGTTTACCCTTTACTCAGCCGGGCGCGATCTCGATTGTTCGATTTTCATGGACCGCTTCAGTAAGTACTCAAATTTTGAATCTTCTGGCGGCATAAAATGGAGCCATTAAGGCGAGTACCACAATGATTTTTGGCACGTTGTCGAATAGTGATAATCCAACGTTGAAGAGCCAAGTAAATAGGTAAATCTGAAAACAGATTGAGAGTTGGCTTCGGGTTCTGTTGAACCGCGTGGTCATAACGCCCGCAAGCGAGCCAAAAGCAACGGCACCAAAGATAAGGCCCGCCCATCCGCCAACCATCCAGAACGTGCCGGGCACAGTCGCAGGAAAACCAACGCCCTTTGCAAGAACCTCAGGAAAGAACTCTGACATGAAAGCGGTACGCGGTCCGTTTAGCATGTAGGAGAACGACTGAGGGAACGGGTCAATATTGTAGATCAGGAAAAAGTTGTGAAAGCCATCAAAGTTACGCTTCGCAACGAATACGTTTTCCAACAAAGATCCTGGGGTACTAACCCGTAGCAGGGCGTCGGTGCCAAACCCGTAATAATATGACAATAGCGGGTCTATCATTGATGCGGAAATGAACACGACGACACCCAAACCGATCAGCTTACCGAGATGCATTGTTCCATGCTGTGTGATCTTCCAGGTCGCAAATAAAGACAAAAGTGGCCAAACCACGCGACCGCGTCCTCCGAGAACCACTAAAACACCGACAAAAATCAGGGTAAGAACGCAAAACCAGAGAATTTTCCCGCGGTTTAGCATGTGTAGAGCAAGCGCAAGATAGCCGAGAATTGCTCCGTACGAGCCAGCAAAAATCAGCTGCCCATAAGCTGTTGACACTAGGCCGCTGCGCGTGTCCCCAGAAAAGGCCTGCCCAAGAAGATAGGCACAAAACAACCCAAGCACAAAGGAAACCCAGGCGACCAAGACCTCCTTTTGGTTGGGCGGCAGGAATTGCAAACTGCGTTGCTTGGCTGGAAGCAAGCGCCGTGTGACATATAGAGTGACTAACGTCAGACCAATGAAAAAAGTGATCACGACCAGGGTGTTCAATACATCTTGCTGCAACCCATATAGGTCGATATCGCCGTAGCCTAAAATTGTGCGCGAAATCAGAATCGCTACCAGTGACGGTATAACGAAATACGCAATGTAGCTTAGCGCTATCCATGCGCCTGGCTTGAAAACTACAGCAGCCTCAACCTTTCCAAGATTTAGTTTTCTGGGTTTGACGGAATAAGTAGACACGTGGTTGGAATACACGTCATAAGAGCCTTATTGGTAGATGTTCCCGATTTCAGCGTATACATACTTAGGTCGTGTTGACAAAGGGGTTTCACATAGGCCTTTGAACTCTTCATTCTGGCAGTGCGCGCTCCGAACGGGCGCAAACCTTCCAATCACCACCTTGTTCTAGGTGGGGGATTCTGGATTTCCCGAACCGGAGTGCCTTGGCGCGATCTACCAGTAAATGGTCAAGCGAATTTCGCCAATTCCGCTGCAGGACGCTGGACGAGCTTCGGGAGCAGGTCATGGGTGCTCTGAACGGAAGCGGGGCGGTGCCGCATGCACTGCAGATGATCGACAGTACCGTAGTCCGTGCTCACCATCAGGCCATAGGCGCTAACCTTCCAATGCTGCCAGCCTGGAAACTACAGACATGTAATATTATCTCTCTAACTGCTTCAGCGAAGCGCGCTCAAAATTCTCTTAAACGCAAAAACTTCGTTTGTAATTCGACCACGGCAAATAGTGTAGAGTGTACACGCTTGCTACTAACTACTTTGGATTGCAACGAAGTGTTTGAACCTACAGCCTTAAAAAAACCCCTGCGCAGCGATCATTCGGCTTGAGAATCTGTAAGGTGAATTGTCTCTCAGGCTTCCCTCACATTGATGGTGGGGAGCGCCTTAGACCATTTTGATCAGGCAGACAAATAGGGCTCTCTTGCCGCGTCGGTCTACCTGCCACATATGCATGGCTTTGCATGTCTCTTGTCTCACCTGCACATGTAGCAACATGGGTATGGTTGAACGTCAGAAACTAAGAGGTTTGAAACTCGATACCGAGGCAATGGTTATCAAGTTATTGGACGCAGAACCTGACCAGGAGTTTTTCGAATATTGCTTCTGCAACCGCTCATTCGGCAAGGTAACGGCCAAGGGTTAAAATTGTGCAAGCAACCGGAGAGGCCCCCCTTAAATCCCACCAACCTTTCGTGCTGCAGACGCCGTAATAGCACAGTAGATCTGATAAGAACCAACTTACTGGACGCATTCGACTTGTTCCCTAGCCATCAGTTGCGGCGGGAGGGTGCTCCAAGCTTTTCCAGAACTGAATTTTTTATACCCGTACGCGTAAGGCGCTTGCATGTACTCCTGATCGAACGGAGCAGGGGGAGTTTCGGTAAAGCCAGACCCAATCCACGTCAGGACTAATCCTGTGTAGAGTTCATTCAGCGATCCAAATGGTCACTGGAGGGTGCAACAGTGCGTTTGCTTTCCTTAAATGCCTGCTTAAATTTATCTAGGCGCCAGCCGAGTGAACCTGTTGCCACCAGTATGTTTGCGCAGTTCTCTTGGCGGCAGTCAACTTAGCGGCTTTTCAATCAGTTTGGTTGGCAGTAAGAGTTTCAGGCGTCACCCGCGTTACAGCTTTGGTGGCACGCGGATGTGGCGAAACTGGTAAACGCAAGGGACTTAAAATCCCTCGTCTTAGGACTTGCGGGTTCGATCCCCGCCATCCGCACCAACTCTTAAAAACAAAAGGTTAGGGGGAATTTCTTTTACCCGCCAACTTTTGATTTTCCCTTGCTCACGCTGCTAACTCACACTTTCGCGTTCTGGATCAAAAACCAGCCAAGGACCTCGGCCTTCGTTGGATATTGATTCTTGTCGACTAGACTTGGTTGACCCCAGTCGTGCATGGGTGAGTTCCCAAATGCGAAATGCTGCAAACCAAGTTCTCTGGACCATTCCAGGTGGTAGGTTGGTGGTAATCCCGAGCAGTTCTCTCGCAAGGAAAGCAATTATTGCCGAAATAACGCCCTGGAGTGAGTCTCGAGTTTCAGTAAAAACTCAGATGCAAGATCTGGACTAACTTATCCAGCGAGGAAATTGAGTGGTCTCATAGAAGTTCCGATGAGGGATCTTCCCGTTTCGGTAACCGAAGCAGTCCGCTCCGTAAAAGTCGTGGGAAAAATTTCCGGTCACGCTGATGATCGAGTGTCACGGCGGTACTACGGAGATTATCAGAAATCGAATGATTATGTCGCTGGGCTTTTCGTCGGAACGACCAATTTTTGACTCCAAGATTGTTGGCCAAATGGTCGCTATTCACATGGCGGTTGAACACGCGCGAAACGATGGCGGGAGGCTACTGCATCATAGAGAATGGCAGCAGTGAACCTAAAGTATTCCTTGTTTAGACCACGGCGAAGGTCTGGTTATCAATTTTGGAGATGCGAACACCGCGATAGATCAACCGTTGTTGTTTGGTTGGATTTACGGCGGGGGAAACCAAGGTGCTGCATCATGTGACTATTGGAGACGGCAGGCCCGTTCTAATCCTGTATGGCTCCACTTTTGACCATCGCTACATGATGGGAGCCCAACACGAGGAATGTCGCGAAAGGGATGAATGCCGGCTTTTCCAACATGTGCCTTACCTTTGTCCCAAAGCCACAGTAGCAAGCCGTAGGAGCGTAATAATCCCGAGCTTGGGTATTCGGAGACCATTCAATGCGTGTTACGACCAATAGGGTTATCGCAATTGGGATAGTAGCCATGGTGACAATCATGGTCGCCGCAATCGCATATCAAAAGTTCTCTTGGTGGGTTTTCCCCTTCTGTTTGTTGTTTCTTACAATTTTTGCCGGAATTCTGTGGTTATGTTTCCTGAACCAGCGCGAAGACAGGTTTCACCGCGCGTCCGAACGCGATTTCCCAGATGAACCTTGGATGAGAGACAAGAGTTGGCGGTCAGACCACATGACGTCTCGAAGCAAAACGGAATTCTGGGGAAGTTTTCTAGTCACTGCTATTTTGGGAGTGTTCTCTCTCTTCGGCATTGTCGCCCTGCAATCAGGACTGTCCGAGGGAAACTATTGGGTATTACTTAACATCTTTCCCATTGCAGGCGCGGCCTACTTCGCGCGCAGCACCTATTTCGCTTGGAGAACATGGAGTTTTGAGCGGTACGTCACCCTGACATCCGAGACCCGCCCAGCATGGGTTGGTGCAAAGTTCTCGACGGTGTTGAAAGCGGTTGGTGTTCAGCGCGCCGGTCAAGTCGAAGCATGGTTGGAACACCTGAAAGTCGTACGCCGAGAAGAAAGTGACGGAGTCACTTTTGAGAAAGTCGTGGATCACAAACTAACAGGTCAGACGGAAGAGATGGGTGGCGGCCGGATTAGAATCTCTGTCGACATCCCCGACGAAAGCCCTTCCACTTCTTGGAACGAAGATGAACAAGATCGTTGGTGGGATTTTGTTATCGTAGTCTGTCTGCCGGAAAAAAAGATCACTTTGAGGTACGAAGTACCCATTGCCAATCCAGCTTTGCATCAACTTTCCAAAGCTTAATGTAGCCCGGCCTTTGTATAGGAAAGCGGATGTCTGGCGACCGTCAGTGAACAGCGAGAGTGTCGGCATCACAGGAAATGGAAAGTCGGTTGTGAATGGCCGCTTCCCGCTGTTGCTGACCGCGGCATGAGCGATGTGCCCAACTGTGCTGAAAGTCTGGTGTCGGCTATGCGCAACAAGCCTGACGTTAGAACTTATAGGCATGTTTCAAAAAAGTGTGTTCTCGAGCAGTGACGGCGGCTTTGTCGTGAAATTGCCCATGTTCGCCAAGAAAGTTTTAAAAAACAAAAATATAAGGCCTTCTACTTATTCTTCTCTGGACAAACCAGTAACTGTTTTTATCGATTGATCTTCTTCACGCAGCGTAATCCCGGTTTGGCCTTTCACATGATTTAGCCAATCGCCAGTCTGTGTCTTTTGACGCCAATGCGCACCTACATCACCGGGTACTTGATCACGCATGGAAACCACGTCCTCCTCCGGTCCGCAAAACGCAACGAGCGTTGCGTTTCTTATGCTCATCCAAATCGCGCAATCACGATGTGGACCACGAGCATGGTGCAAAAAAACTTCAAGCGCTTCAGTTCTGGCAACGTCAAAGTACAAATTAGAAAACACAAGCCATAACCTGTCGTGGCGCGAGATGCTCTCGGCGGCTTCACGATAATAGTTCATCAGCATGCCTGTATCATCGTCATAGCGTGCTTGAGCAACCCAGCGTTTTTTGCTGGAATTATTAGGAAGCAACCCTTCGACAAACCCCGGCTTTTCGATGACCCATTCTCTACTTAGGGTCCGAATTATTTGCTTTGCGCCATAATACGCCCAAACAGGTGCTCCAGATGCCTCAAGTTCATCTACGATATGGGAAACGTTTCCTTTTGCACTCAACGCACTAACGGTAGACATAGCAAATATCGCGCAAACAAGAAGAAAAATAAGACCATTTGTGGCCCATGGGATCGCAAGCATTACAGTAATCTGCCGAACAAACCGTATAATTCCGACGGCGATCAGCGGAACAATCAGCGGCGCGGCAAACAAGTGTTGACGGACGCCGGAAAACGGGAAAATCAGAGCAAGATTTAGAGTGATTGTGATAAAAAATACGGACAATGACGCGGTTACCAAAAAGGCGAGCGTTTCCAAAGGGAAATAACACCGATAAAGAAAAACACTAGCGCGCTTGTCCCCAGTAGAATTCGGGTCAAGCGCAGTCTCGTTTCGTACTCGTAGAATCCAACCTCGGTTAGTTTGAAAACGTACATTAAGTAAGTCAGCATATTTCGAAGCGACTGTTGCGATAACAGATCATTGATTTCAATAAATTTCTCTGCGTCTCGGTACGCATATGCCTCCCTGTCGAAAACGGAGACGACGTTAGTATAACCCAAGTAAAATCCTGCTGCGATCGACGCTATTATCACACCCAAAGCAATGGTTATCCCAAAGTTTAACCAGTGTCTTGGCGTAGGTTTCTGACTCCTTTTCGTTTCGACAACTTGCGCAACAATAGTTGCAATACCGACGGCGGCGAAAATTACAGGTGCGACAAAGGCAAAAAGGGACACTACGACGCCCGCGACCGCTACGATGGACGCTCGCCCAAAAGTGGGGTGTTTGAGGTAGTAAAGCGCTGCACCCAATAGCAATACGGTGGCAGCAAACTCAAATGAATAGTGCTTAGTGTTCACCGCGAATATCAGTGCAGTTGGTGAACATCCAATCAATGAAACTGAAAGCAATGCCTCTATTGGTAGAGGCCAACGGCGCAAAAGAAAATACTGCCACAGAAGCGCGGCGCTGAAGCACAGGACTGAGAATGTTCGCATCGTGTGGATGCGCCCCATTCCCTCGGGCCCGAACACCCGGGGCGAAGTGTCCATGAGAATTCCGTGTCCAAGCGTCGTCGCCTGCTCGAAATAAGGTAGCGGTCGTAGGATTTCGGAGGGGTGATCTAATGGAAAATTCGACAGAAGCATGGATTGGTCGTATCCAGGGTCGAAGCCTGTTGAGACCATCGTTAATCGAACCACCACAACCGAGAGCAAGGCAATTACTGCGAGAGTTTTTTTGAGTTCGCTTGTTTCTATATGAATTAACTAATCGCGAGCAGCACACTCATCATATCTAGACATGTTTTATAAAGAATATTGCGAGCGGTTGTTTGCAGAACACACGATTTATGGAAAACAAAAATATGAAAGTTCAGCACAATGCTGCCCAGTTGTACGTACTGTGTAACACTAATACATCTTTGATGGGTTCTCCGCCAAGC
Source organism: Ruegeria sp. BI11 (assembly GCF_056538005.1). NCBI lineage: Bacteria > Pseudomonadati > Pseudomonadota > Alphaproteobacteria > Rhodobacterales > Roseobacteraceae > Ruegeria > Ruegeria sp. BI11. Next base: position 411,251 of record NZ_JBQFSM010000003.1, read on the forward strand.
CGCAGTAACATTGGGCAGTAATCAGGGACTAGTTGGCTCGTCATGATTTGTCCGCAACGGGGAAGCTGCCGGAATGGATGGAACCGAATTCGGTCGGGTGCTGCGTTGTTTCAACAGAAAGGCCCAACTTGGGCAGTTGGAGTGTAAGCTCGAATGCCGCCGCATTTTACACACGCGGGAGTTCGAAAGCTTGTAATCCCCCGTCTTAGAACTTGCAGGTTCGATCCCCGCTATCCGCGTTTGTTGCGTAATAGGAGCCTCAACACGGTGGTTGATCCGTGATACCGCGGGTGTATGAAACGGGCCTGATGGCCGGAGTATTCAATTTAGATTGGGTGATTTTGGGATCAGACCGGAAAGCCAAGCTGTTTGATCAGGTGCCATATATTGCGGTTTGCCGCTGACAATTGCGTAACGACGTTCTCGATTTCCTGGATGGCCTGTTCATCCACGGTGTCTTCGCGCCCAAGTTTTATATCTGTTTTTCGGTCTGCAATGCGCATCAGGATGGTCTTGGGGTTTCCGCTATCCGCATCGAAGGAATAAATACAGTGGTTGTACCTGTTTCGAATAGAGGACAGTTTGGCCAGTCGTTGAGTGTGCGCCAGAATCGGATCGCGGATTTCGGCAGGCCGACCGTCCATCTTGGCAAGACGCTCAACCAGATCAATTCGGGCGCGTGTCGTGTTGAGGGTCAGAAAAATGATGACCGCGACATCCTTGTTCGTATCGCTCAGTCCGGCGATTAGGTGGATCAACAGACTTTCTGTGTTGGTCCACATGTAGTTCAGCTTGCCAACCAGCAAGATCAGGCGATCAAAGCGTGTTTCCAGCGTTTCAGTCAACGGTCTGGCCGTGCGCTTCGTCGGGCGCCACTTCGAAATAGAATTGTGCCGCTGCGGTCCTGTTGCTGACACCGATTTTACCCGCAACATTGTGCATGTGCAGTTTCACCGTGTGCTCGGTAATGCCGAGGTTCGAGGCAATGATCTTGTTGCTTTGACCTTTTGAGACTAGGTGCAGAACTTGTTTTTCCCGCCGCGTCAGCCGCGAATAAACCGGGTGAGGTTCTTTCGGTTTCTGTTTGGGTCTCGCCGGGCTTTTAGGCACCAGGCAGGGTTTGTTCTGATTTTGCGGATTTGACACGCAATCGGCCAGAAAGCTGGGCAGATACAGTTCTTCATGCATCAGCAGGCGCAGTATGGAGCGCCAGACGTCCGGTGCGACGTTCATGGGAAGATATCCAATATCCCCAAATTTCCCCCGGTCCCAGTTTTCGAATAGAGAGCGGGCGGCGTCTTCCTTGCGGTATGCAAAAGCAAGACAGCCCGAACCGGTTACTTCGGTATAGACGTGCGGGCGAGTTAGCAAATCGTCCAGCATGATCTGATCGACAACAACCACTTTTCCAGCTGTCGAAGCTGACTCATCGGCTGCTTTCAATTGGGTGATGCCATCATACCTGTGAGACGCCACACCGAATTCGGATTGAACACTTCGTAGAGTTTGGTTGGAAAAGAAGAGTTCCTTGCCGATGAAATTGATCGAAAAATCTTCGGTGCATACATTTATTTGGGCAACATTATCCTGAAACGGATTGCTCATTATTTCCCCCTATGAACCCACGCCACAAAATCGGTGGCGAAATCGTAAACAACAATCGGAACGCAAATTAACGGTAAATTAACCGCTACACACAAGTTACTATACCTGAAAGTCTAATTTTCATCAATGATCCGCATTGCCCTGCCGATTGGGACTAGAACTTTTGTTTAGGTTCATTCTGATGATCCTCATAAAAATGAAGAAAAATTAAAGATTTAACGGATCGGTCGGATTTCCGCCGCATTTTCTTGGTTCTGCGTGTTAATTTTGAGTTAATCTCGGAATTATAAAATAAAAACAAATAGTTACATCAACTAATGCTTTATGGCAGCTATTCAGGCGGCCTTCCTACTGCAACCATGTCCTTGCTTCAATTTGGGAAGCTTGGTTCCTGACGTGTCCGCGATTCGTGAATTTGCGCGAATCTCAAATATCGCGGACAGCGCATCGGCTTAGCCGGGAAAGGAAGGTGGCAGACGAATTCACTGAACGAGACCGCTTCAAGCGCGTTTTGCGCCTGATGCTTTATTTTTGTTTCAACCGCGCCAGTAGCCGTTTTGTAGATGAATGACGGTCGAGCGCTTAAAAAGTGGAATTTTGAAATGAGTAGACGTAACCATCAACAACCCGTCAATGATATTACTGCCATCGGCGAAGTAGAAGTCGATGAGGCATATGTTCATATCGATGCTGACGTGGACGTAGAGAACGCAGAAATTGATGCAAACTTGAATGAGCAAGACCAGACTCAGGATCAGGAACAGACTGCGGATCAGGATCAGACCCAAGATCAGGATCAGAAGCAAAAGCAGGATCAGGAGCAGGTCGCGGATCAAGATCAGGACCAAGATCAGAAACAGAAACAGGATCAGGACCAGCATCAGTACAACGGTGACAACACCAACGACAACTCGAACTCTGTAAATATCGACTTTGGAGAAGACGGTCTCCGTCCCGATGATAAGGATAATGTCGATGTTGATGTGTATGAGGGTGGTTCAGTCAATGACGTTATCACCGTCGGAAACAACTTTGATTATGATCCGGGCGACGACATGAACCTGGATATTTCGTTGGACGGTCAAGGTAACGACATGCTGGCAATTAACAGCCAGGTTGCCGAACTGAACGACGATGACCACCTTGGAGCGGCCACTGTGTCGAATGAGGGCACCTTCGAACAGAAGGGTGATGCCACGGGTGGTGAGGCCAATGCCGCTGAAGGTATCGCCTCGCACGCAGACGGCGGGGACTCTGGTGCGGGTGGTTCAACCTCAGGCGGCGGCGCCATGTCGTTCGTTAAAGGCGCATCTGGCTACGCCTCTGGAGGCGAAGGAGGTGACGCAGACGCCGACGCGGACGCTGGAAGCGGTGGCAGCTCGGGTGATGCGACTACCTTGGGTATGAACTACGGTAAAGGATACTCAGACTCTGACGGATCCGGTGACGGTGGCAGCAGCGGTGATGCAAATGCTAACTCGACTTCTAACAATGACGCTTCTTCGGACTCGTCAGGCGCAGACAGTGACGGTGGTGCTGGCGGTAGTGCCAATTCGCATGGTCTGGGTCTGGGCGTAGGCCTATCAGGCGCCAAGAATGACGGCGACTCGACTGGCGGCAGCAATGACACAGACGCCAAAGCATTGGGTGCTGGTTCGGGTTCAACCGATGCGTCGGCTGACGGCGCTAATGGCGGCGACAGTGGTGCTGGTAACTTGGGCCTTGGCCTTGCAGGTAGCCTTGCTGGCAGCGTAGCCGGTAACAGCACCAGCGGTGACGGCGGTGACGGAACCGGCGGCGCAGGTGGTGCCGGTGGTTCCGGTGGTTCCGGTGGAACCGGCGGTGCTGGTGGCGCTGGTGGAGCTGGCGGCGCAGGTGGTGCCGGTGGTGAAGGTCTTGAGTTCTTTGAAGAGTTCGCAGGCGGCGGCGGCGACGGCGGTGCTGGCGGTGCTGGCGGTGCTGGCGGTGCTGGCGGTGCTGGCGGTGCTGGCGGTGCTGGCGGTGCCGGCGGGCTCGGCGGTGTAGGTACCGGTGGTGCTGGCGACGGTGGCGATCTTGACGCCGACGCCGATGCGACTTCGGATGCTCAGGGCGTTGGCAACCAAGACGCGGATGCTATGTCTGGTGCTGGTGGAACCAACACTACCGACGGCGAGGCCGACGGTACCGGAACCGGTACAGCGACGGCAGACGGTGTCGGCGGTGGCGGTGGCGCAATCGATCTTGATGCGACTTCCGATGGCAGCGGCACCGGGTCTGTAGACGCCGATAGCGATGGCGGTAATGGTGGAGCTTCCGACATATTCGCGACTTCGGATATTGACGGTACCTCTGACAGCATGGCCGATGCAATTTCGGGCTATGGTGGCGCCGGCAGCTCCGATAACGACGCAACGGCTACCGGATTGGCTACCTCGGACGGTACGACCACGTCGGGTATCGGTGGCGGCGGCGGTGCCGCGCAAGCTACCGGTGGCCAAGGCGGCAATTCCCTTGGTTACAACGATATCGGTGGCACCATGGGTGGCGCAGTGTCAGGCGGCAACGCATCGGGTGCCAACTCGGGCACCGGTGGCGCTGGCGGTAACGCAGGTGACTGGGGTTCGAACAACGGTGGCGACGGCATCGTGAACGGTGAATCGCATGCATCTGCTGCTGCAGTAGTTGATACATCAGCCTTCAACCAGTCGATCGTTATGGGTGCCAACGTTCTTGGCAACAATGTCGATACGACCATGGTCGGCGGTAACATGTCGTCGAGCTATTCCAGCGACGACACCGACGTATAACTGGAAACAGAGCCCACTCCGGTGGGCTCTGATCTCTTTAAAAAATCGCCGAGGGCGCATTTTGCGGCCTCGGCCCAACTGAACCCAAGCCGGAAATTTCAGGCCGGTGCGGGGAAAGGAAACCGATATGTCGCTCGACAGTATTACGGAACAAATTGCACATTTTGTTGGTACTTTTGAACTTACGACCGAACAGGCCCGTTGGCGTGATTTTTATGAAGAATTTGTTGCTCTGCGCCGGAAGGCAGAGCTTGAGGAACTGGAAGATCCAAGTCGCATCCAGGTCAAGGCAGATTTGAAAATGGACCCGGGTGATTACGGTCCGGTTGCATACAAGTTTGCTCCTGCACAGGCCGATGCCCCCCCACCAGCTGCAATTCCTAACCCGGTTGATGATGCCGTTGTGCAGTCGGAAAGTGCGGTCGGTCCGGATATTAGTCTGCCCGAAGACGCGGGCTTCAGTTCTTTTACGCAGTTGAACTTCAACATTATCCTGAAGCCTGAATTTGACACTGAGCTTGCTGGGTCAGCGGTCACCTACACGATTCAGAAGATCTACCTGAACGACAATGATGTTGTGGGTGAGGGCGACTTCCGCGATGTCGAAGTCTTGATGGAACAAATCGAGGCGCTGCAAAGCACTGCAATGTCCTTGCATGCCGTGTCCGCCCCGTCGATTCATATCCAAGACTATCAATCCGGTGAGGCTGTTGAACAACTCATCGAACAAATGCAATCGCCCATTAACCTCGATATCGAAGGTGCCACGATACACCAATTCTACGGCGAGGATGCCTCGGGCATGATCGTGAATGGCGAGTATGTCGATGAGCCGCCGGACTTTATGGATCTGCTGCCAGAGCATCACAAGGAGGACTTGGAAGAGGAAGACTCCGAGGACGATCATGCCGATGCGCTGCCCGCAGAATGGGACCAATCCGAAGATCCCGAATTTGGCGAAGGTCATTCCGTAGTTGCAGGCGGCAATCTTGCCGTCAACGAAGTAGCAGTGACCGTTGGCTGGGTCGACGCGCCCAACATCGTAGTTGGCGGGCAAGCGATTAACCTGACGGTCGTTAGTCAGGTCGCCGTCGTCAGTGATGTCGACCAAGGTGCAGACGGTGCGCAAAGCGATACGAATGTGATTCAATCCTCGCACATCGCGACCGAGGCCAGCGAAGCCCTGTGGGTAGCAGACAATGTCGCCGAAAATCCAGGACAGGACCCATTAGTCGTGATTGACTGGATTTCTGGCGATTTGCTGGTGACCAATTTTATTCAGCAACTTATCGACGCCACGGATATCGACCACATCTCTACGGATATTACGGCCACGTCTACGGCTTACACGTTGGGTGACAACACCATGACAAACGTGGCCAACATCGTTCAGTTGGGCAGTTACTATGATATGGTCATAATTGGTGGCGACATGGTCTCGATCGACGTGGTGACCCAGACCATCGTTCTTATGGACAATGATGTGATTCATGGCGCAAGCCCGACGGAAGCAGAAGACAATCTGGTGATGAATCAGGTATCGTTGACGACCGAGGGACAAGACACCCACGAAGCGATAAGCGAAAACCTGGCCAGCACGACATCTATGCAAGAAGTGGATACCGACGCGCTGGAAGCAGCGCTGTTGAATGACCCAATGTATGCTGGAACCGAGTTGATACGGGTTCTTAAGATTGAAGGTGACTTGCTGCAGGTCAATGCCATTAACCAGACCACCATGCTGCAGGACAGCGATGATATCTACGTCGAAACCCCCAAAGGACAAGAGGTTTCCGCGTTGGGTGCTGGTAATGCCTTGCTGAACTCGGCCAGCGTGACCAAGATGGGCGTCGACTCTGTCGTGATGGCGCAAGGGGGAGAATACTCGGACGTGATGTTGCATCAGGCCAGCCTGATTGACAGCCCGGAAGAGGAAAATACCGAGCTTGTTAACGAAGCAATCGCGATCTTGATGGACGACACCGTTGGGCCGGGCAACTCTGAAAACGCCCCGGGTCACAACAAGCTGACGTCTTCCGAAGCGGCCACCATCGACGACGGCCTGCAATCTATGCTAGCGTAGTAACCCTGTTTGTTACGAGTGACTTGAAAGTTTTGACATGTCGATTGTATTTCCGTCGCGTCCGAGACGATACGCCAGCCCGTTGGATCGTAACGGTGGCGCCGTTTCGAAGCCGCCAAGTGCGAGCACCTCTGATTTGAAACGGCAGAAAACCCCCGGATTGCGCCTAAGCGAAGATTTCCGCGTTAGCAAACCGCAAGACGGTGAACGGGAGCCAGTCGCAGAAAACGATGCGAGCACTGGCAAAACCGTGAAAGCAGATCCTGAATATCACGAGGTGAAAGAGGAACCGAAACTGCGCGCCGGACCTTCCCCCCGGCGCAAGCAGCCGCAGCCTGCCGAAGATAGTGACCAACAGGGCAGCGGTGATGGGGTGGCCGATGTCGAGGGCCCCGATCCTGAAACCGTCGATAAGACGAGCGACCGTACACCCCCCGCGTCGCGCTCGAATGGCGGTGATCGCATGGGCACCACTATCGAGGCCAAAGTGAACGAGCCGATGCTGCGCAGTAATTCTGGCGGCGGCGATGGCAAAGGGCCACCCCAAACATTTCACAAGCGGACCCCACCCGAAGATTTTCAAAAGACGTTGCGCACGTCGTTGCGGGCTATTTACCGCAATCTGGCGTTTGTGCTGGTTCTGACTTGCGCGACGAACGTCCTGATCCTGGCGATCCCGATCTATCTGTTCCAGATCAGCGACCGCGTTCTGACCAGCCGGTCGCTGGACACATTGATCATGCTGACAGCCATTGTGGCGGGGGCGGTGATTTTCCAATCTGCCTTTGATGCGGTGCGGCGTTTTATGCTTATGCGCACCGCGGTCGAGGTGGCGGCCCGTCTGGGTGCTCCTGTCCTCAGTGCCGCCGCGCATGCGTCGCTGCACGGTACCGGGCGGGAATATCAGACCTTGGGTGACTTGCAGCAAGTTCGGAGCTTCCTGGTTTCGGGCACACTGATATCCTTCCTGGATGTGCCATTCGCGCCTTTGTTCATCCTGATGATCTTTCTGGTCCATCCGCAACTTGGGATGATCGTGATCGTCACTGCGGTGGTGTTGATGACAATTGCATTCATCAACCAGCGCATGACGGCCAAGCCCTTTGCCGAGGCCAACAAGGCGCAATCCATGGCTAATATGCATTTGGATTCGATGTCGCGAAACAGCCAAATCATCAACGCGCTGGCGATGATTCCTGAGGCCGTGCGCATTTGGGGTCGTGACACGGCGCAATCCCTGACATGGCAGGTTCGTGCACAAGATCGGAATGTGATCTTCGCCGCCATTTCGCGGGCGGTACGTTTGCTGACTCAGATTGGTATTTTAGGTTGGGGCGCGTTTCTGGCATTACAGGGTGAGATCACCGGCGGCATGGTCATCGCGGCTTCGATCATTGCGGGTCGTGCTTTTGCACCGATTGAGGGCTCGATCGAAGGGTGGAACGGCTTCCTGCTGACGCGTGGGGCCTATGCTCGGATCAATCAATTGCTGTCCAACTCGGCGCTGCAGTTCGAAAAACTGCGTTTGCCACGTCCCGAGGGACGGTTGGACGTGGAACGCCTACTCTATGTACCAGGCGGCACCAAACGTGTTGTGCTGAACGGGATCAGTTTCTCGCTGAATCCGGGTGAAACGCTGGCCATCATCGGAAATTCAGGCGCTGGCAAAACCACGCTTGGTAAAACGTTGGTTGGGTCAATCCTGCCCACATCCGGCAGTGTGCGACTGGACCTGATGGATATCCGCAACTGGGATCCACGCCAGTTTGGCGAAAGTATCGGGTATTTGCCACAAGACGTGCAGTTGTTCCCCGGAACGATCAAGGACAATATTGGCCGGATGCGGGACGATGCGACCGACGAACAGATCCACGATGCCGCCGTTCTGGCCGATGTGCACAACATGATCGCCACGTTGCCGCAAGGCTATGAAACAGTGGTGGCCGCGGATGGCTCGCCCTTGTCCGGCGGACAGAAACAGCGCATTGCGCTGGCGCGGGCGTTCTTTGGCAACCCTCGTATGGTGGTTCTGGACGAGCCGAACTCGAACCTCGACGTTGCGGGCGACAAAGCCTTGGCGCGGGCCATCGAACAGGCGCGGGAAAGCAAGATTACGGTCGTGGTGATCACGCAGAAGCCAACGCTGCTGAACGTGGTCGATAAGATTATGCTGTTGACGGATGGCAGAGTGGCTCTGTTCGGTCACCGCGAACAGGTTCTGCAACAACTGAACGGGCCGCGTAACAATCAGCCCGGCATTCAAAAGAAATAAGGGGGTGCGATATGAATGAACTGGTACCCGTAAACAACGACCCCAAGGACCCGGACGTTTGGTATGCCGAAGTTCCGCGCTCGATCAATCGTTTGGTCGTCATTGGGATGGTTCTCCTGGTTGTCTGCTTCGGCGGCTTTGGCGTATGGTCGTTCAGCGCTCCGCTGGCCGCTGCCGTGATCGCGCAGGGCAGTTTCGTCGCCACAGGCCGCAATAAGATTGTACAGCATCTGGAAGGTGGAATTATTCAGGAAATCCAAGTTGTCGAAGGTCAGGCCGTCGAAGCCGGACAGGTAATGATGACGCTGGATCAGACTTCGGCCGAAGCCAATGAGCGTGAGCTGTTCATCCGCAAAATTCGCCTGCAGGCCATGTCCGAGCGCCTGAATGCCGAGTACAACGAACAGCAACGGTTGGAGTTTTCTCACAACCTGATCGCCAGTTCAGAAGATACCGAGGTGATGTCCATCCTTGACGGTCAGAAGATAACTTTTGATCTGTCTCGCAAGACGCTGCTGAACGATATCGCGCTGCTGGAACGCAATATGGAGGCCCTGAGAATCCGCTCCAGCGGCTTTCAGGCACAGTTAGACAGCATGGTACGGCGCTCTGAAATCCTGCAGGAGGAATTCGATACCAAGCAGGCTCTGTTTGAAAAAGGCCTTGTGCGTAAGGGTGAGCTGAACACGATCCGCCGGGTTCAGGCCGAGGCTGAAGGACAGCAGGCACGGCTACAGGCCGAAGCGGCCGAAATCAGCCAGATGTTGTTGAAATATGATGAACAGATTCAGCGTACCCGCGCCGCCTATCGCGAGGCCGCGCTGGACGAGTTAGGCGTGATCGAGGCTGATCTGGAAAGTGTCCGTGAAAAAGCCCGTCAGGCCCGCAGCGTTCTGGACCGTGCGGTGGTCCGGGCCCCGGTATCCGGGACGGTAGTGCGACTGCACTATCATACACCCGGTGGTGTGATCGAAACCGGTGAGCCAATTGCCGAAATCCTGCCCGCAGATGCCCCCCTGATTATCGAAGCTCAGATTCCGCGCACCGAGATCGACAGCGTCGTGACCGGGCAGGACGCCACCGTGCGCTTGATTGCCCTGAACCAGCGGACGACGCCGGTACTGAACGGGCAAGTGTTCTACCTGTCGGCGGACTCGGTGGTTGAAGACGGCGCCGGTTCACCGCAAGAGGTGTATCTGGCCCGTATCTCGCTGGAACCCGAAGAGATTGAGCGCGTACGCGGCTTTATCCCAACACCGGGTATGCCCGCCGAGATCATGATCCAAACCGAAGAGCGGACCTTTGCGGCCTATATCGCGAAGCCTGTGACAGACAGCATGTCGCGCGCCTTCCGCGAACAATAACAGGGTCGGCTTAAAGGCCGGTCTACACCTTCCATTTTTTGCATGTTAACCTCCGGTGACTTTCACCGGAGGATTGCTGATGCCATTGACCGTTAAAGATATGATGGAGGCCGCAAATGCGGGCGTCGAACGTGTGGATACCACTTTTGCCCGACAGGTCATGCAGCAGGGCGGTCTGCTGCTGGATGTGCGAGATGCCGTTGAATTGCAGCAAAGCGGCAGGGCCAATGGTGCCCATCACATACCACGCGGCATGTTGGAATTTCGCGCCGACGATACGCTGCAATCTCATGATCCCGAGCTTCGCAAAGATCGCGCGATCGTTCTCTATTGTGCTGCCGGTGGTCGCGCCGCGTTGGCTGGTAAGTTGCTGAAAGATATGGGGTATGAGCGGGTTTACAACCTTGGTGGGCTGGCCGATTGGGTCAATGGCGGGGGTGATGTTACAAATTAGGGCGTCAGGCGTTCAAAAATGCCCGCACAGCGGCCTCGAACTCACGCGGTTTTTCGGCGTGCAGCCAGTGGCCAGCACCGGGGATTTTGGCAAACTTGGCTGCCGGGAACAGGGCGCGGATCACCTCACGGTGTTCAGGCAGGACATAGTCAGACTCGCCACCTGACAGGAACAGCGTCGGGCCATCCCAGCTTGCGTCAAGCTGCGGAAAACCCATGATCTTGGGCATCTCGGCGGCCAAGACATCCAAGTTCAGCAACCAGCGTTGTCCCTGAACGTCCAGCGACTGAGTGAAAAAGCTTTGCAGCGCTTTTTCGACACCCAGTTCGGCTAGTTGTTCGGACGCGTCCGAGCGCCGCTCGACCTTGGAGAGGTCCACGGCGCGCATCGCCTCGATAAACTGTATCTGACTGTGAGAGTAGGTGACAGGCGCGATGTCGGCGACCACCAGTTTGCGCAGCAGTACGCCGTGCTGCAATGCCAGTGTCATCGCCGCTTTGCCGCCCATCGAATGGCCCACCACGTCGGCCTTGCCGCCAAAATGAGCGATCACTTCGGCAAGATCATTGGCAAGGTCGCTATACCTGTGCTGATCGGTCCACATACTATAGGCATGGTTGCGCATATCGACGGCCACAACCTGCCGCTCATCAGCCAGGCGCCGGGCAATCACGCCCCAGTTTCGGGCTGATCCATACAGCCCATGCGCAATCAGCAAAGGGGGCCTTGCAGTCGGTTCACCATGTATGATCGTGTTCAGCATGAAGGTGTGATACCTGCCGGGAATGGAAACGACCAGCCCCATTGTCGCCTACGCAAGGAGCGGTTAAATTAACGGGCTTGGAGGCCTCGTTATGTCGGAAAACACAGATATCCAAAGCCAGATTGCGCAGACGGTTCAGTTACTGCGTAAAAAGCTGGGGGTGCGGGACAAAACGCTGACGGCCTCGATTCGCAAGGCCAAAAGGCAACTGCCCCGGAAGATCTACAAACAGGCTTTGTTGTTGGCAAATGCCGAACCGATGGCAGCCCACCCCAAGCTGCGTCTGGTGCTGGATAATCCAAAACTTGCGCAAGCATCAGAAGAGGTTCAGGCACATCTCAGCGGCATCAACCGCGCTGACCGGCGGCTAGGGTGGATTCTTGGGGTTTTGGGTGGGCTGGCATTCAACCTGATCGCTTTAACAGTTCTATTGCTTATGTTCTTGTGGTGGCAGGGTTTCATCTGACCAGCGTCCAAAAAAAAACGGCGCCCAATGGACGCCGTTCGGGTCTTTGCTTTGCAACCTGATTACAGGTTCGGATAAAGAGGGAACTTGGCGCAGAGGTCTGCGACCTCGGCCTTGACCTTGGCTTCGACGGCGGTGTTGCCGTCTTCGCCA